>CAVVJO010000036.1:0-415906 GCA_963748545.1 uncultured Alphaproteobacteria bacterium | reverse complement strand
GACAGAGGCCGGTCGGCGAGAGCATCGTCGCCTGAGAAAAGCTGATGAAGCCGAAAGGGCTCGCCAAGATGTTGACGCCGCCGACCAGCGCGGCGTCGATCTCCCCCTGGGTTAGGGCCTGACACGCCAGGTGCAGCGCGACTAGCGACGACGAACAGGCTGTGTCGATCGTAAGGCTTGGCCCATGCAGGTCGAAAACATAGGAAAGCCGGTTCGAGACGATCGAGAGCGTGTTGCCAGTCGCATAGTAAGCGTCGGCGACGGACGGGTCATGCAACCCGATCGTCGAGTAATCGAGGGCGGACGCGCCGACATAGACGCCGACCTCAGCGCCAGCGAATTTCGACGGGGGAAGACCCGCGTCCTCTGAGGCCTCGAAGGCGAGTTCGAGCAGCAACCGCTGCTGCGGGTCCATCTGCTGCGCCTCGCGCGGGGAAATTCGAAATACGGCAGGATCGAATCCCCAGATGTCCGGCAGGACGCCGGCAGCGAAGCTGTAACTGCGTCCTGGTTCCCTCGGTCGAGGATGCCGAAACTGCGAAAGCGGCCATCGGTCCGCTGGAATCTCCGAGACCGCGCAGCGCCCGCTTTGAAGAAGATCCCACAATTCTCCGACATTCGAGGCCCCCGGTAAACGGCAGGCCCGACCAATGACCGCGATATCAGTGTCGTCCGAGCGAGCGGTGTGTCCCAATGCCTGATCCGCATATCCCGAGTGGGTTCAACCCGGAGAGGAGGCGCCGGTCGATCAGCCGCCACATCGGTCGAGGACCGAAGCGGATCGAACTTTCACCGCGATGTCAATCGCGAGGGGCAATCCCGCGTCCTAAAGGTCGCGTATGACTTAGGAGCTGACAACACAGAAAACAGCATCGCGAGGAACGCCGACTGGTCGCCTCGTAACTTATGCAGATGAACCAACACAGGCGCCGCAGCAGGTCGAGAGGTCTGCGTAGTCACATTTTGGCAACACCCCGCCGACGACACATAAGCAAAGTGGCCTGGACGTAGCCACGGTCAGGCCGTCTTGGTACACAAGGAGGAGAATTGGGGCAGTGGATGTGGCGGCCGAGTAATGTTTGTCTTTGGGCGCTGGCGTGTGCGATCGCTCTCCTTTCGCTCTCGGGGTGCGGGTCGCTGCCCGATTCGGGTCCAAGCGCGAGCGATGTCACAACAAGAGAGGTCGGCGCTGACGCGATCCCGCGCTATATGGTTGTCGATATCACGCCGACGACTGTCGAGTCGCTGAGGAGACGAGGGTACGGGAGTTTTTCCGCCCAGTTCGGCGACCGACGGGTGTCGGCGGAGCCGGTCATCGGAGTGGGCGATACGGTGACTGTGACAATCTGGGAGGCCGGAGCAGGCGGGTTGTTCTCCGCCCCTCCGATCGCCGACAAAGTCAGTTCAGGAGCAAACAGCGCCACAATTCCCGAACAGGTCGTCGGCCGGGACGGGGCCATTACGGTGCCTTACGCTGGACGGGTCCATGTGGCGAACAGAACGACACGGGCGGTCCAAGCGCAAATTGAGCGCGCGCTGGAAGGCAAGGCGATCCAGCCGCAGGTTCTGGTCAACGTAACAAAAACTGCTGGCGACTCGGTCAGCGTCGACGGTGAAGTGACCGCGGGCGCTCGCGTGCCGCTGTCCGTCAAGGGGGACCAACTCCTTGATGTCTTGGCTTCCGCGGGCGGCGTGCGGGCGCCCATCAATGAAACCTTTGTCGAGATGTCGCGCGGCCTGACGACCTCGCGTATTCCGCTGATCGCCATCGTCAATAACCCGCGCGAGAATATCTATCTTCATCCCGGCGACACGTTGACCCTGGTGCGCGATCCACAGAAGTTCATCGCTTACGGCGCAACCGGCCAGAACGCCGAAATTCCTTTCGACGCTGACGGAATCTCGCTCGCGGAGGCATTGGCGAAATCCGGCGGCCTGCAAGACAACCGCTCCGATCCGCGCGGTGTCTTTGTGTTTCGTTATGAGCCCGAGTTCGGTTGCGCGCCAACTCGATCCGACGAATCCGCTGATTCGCCCAGGCCATATGACGCCAGTCGTCTATCGCCTGGATCTCACCGACCCGAATAGCTTGTTTCTCGAGCAGAGTTTTCGGATCGCCAACCGCGACCTCATATACGTCTCAAATGCCCCCTCGAGTGACGTGCAGAAGGTGTTCGCAATCATTGGTGGCGGATTCTCGACCGTTGGATCGGCGGCGAGCATCGTCTCGGCTGGCGCGGTAATCAAGTAATCCGGTTTCCCGCCAGCCAAACCCGGCGACGCGCCTATTCGGGGCCAGGTCAAGGCCGACTTGATGGCGATGTCTGAACTGTCGCGGCAGGAGCCGAGCGCGCGCCGCCGCTGCGTTCCGGCGAAGGGCCCACCGCGCTGATCAAGTAGAGGAACGCCCACAGAGCAATCCCAGTTACCAGGATTGCCACGACAGCGACCAAGTCTCGATCATCGGCCAGATAGCCGCGATAAAAGGCCGCTTGTCTCTCGATCCGGTTCATGGCGGTCTCCATCTGAGTCCGTCCTTCGTTGAGAAACCCCGTTACCTTCCGACCCGTACGCTTTTTATCGGGGCAGACTGACCATACGTCGGACGCCTTGACTGTGACCCTCGTCACACCCCAAGCCCCGTCGCGCCGGAACATGCCGCACGGAGGCGGCGTGGAACCGCGCCTCCCCGCCCCACAAAGAGGCGCACCATTTTAGTTGATCTTTTTTATAGACTACTTTAATGATTTGCCCGGGCTACAGGTCCTAGGCTATCTCAATGAGTTCTTCTGTTTCGATCCCGTCGCTCCCCTGGAGCGACTGGAACCCTAACCTCTATATGAAGTTCATGGACGAGCGGACACGCGCCGCCCGTGACCTGCTAGCGCGCGTTCCGCTCGACGCGGCTGACCTCGTCTACGACCTCGGCTGCGGACCCGGCAACAGTTCAGAGCTTCTGTCGTTTCGCTTTCCGAAGGCGGATCTAAACGGGGTCGACACCTCGCAAGCAATGCTGGCTCACGCCCGCTCGCGCGCGCCAAGAGCACGTTTCCTTAAGCGCGATATTGACGGCTGGGCGCCGGACGCGCCCGCGACCCTGATCTTTAGCAATTCCGCGCTGCATTTCCTGCCAAATCACCACAAACTCTTTCCACGGCTGGTGAGCTTCCTCGCTCCGGGCGGGGTGCTTGCAGCGCAAATGCCCTCGAACGCCAACGAATCGTCGCACGCGCTGATGCGAATGGTCGCGGCGGAGGGTCCGTGGTCGTCTCGGCTGGTTCCGGTGGCGAAAACGCGACCGTTGATCGCTTCCCACGACGATTACTACGAATGGCTCCAACCGATTGCGTCTTCTATCGCGTTGTGGATGACGACCTATGTCTATGTCTTCGACAATGCGGCGAGCGTAGCGGACTTCTTCGCCGGCTCGGCACTGCAGCCGTTCCTTGAACGGCTTACGGACGACGAGCGCTGCGGTTTTCTCGAGCGCTACCGCGAGGGACTGCGAGAGGCCTATCCGCCGCAGTCGGACGGCAAGGTGCTGCTTCCCTACCCGCGTCTGTTCGTGGTCGCCGTTCGCCGCTGAGACCCCCGCCTTCAAAGAGATCCCCGACCCCAGGTCGGTCGACCCTGAAACCGTGGATTGGCTGGATTCCCTATCTACCGCTCGATTGGGCGGCGCGAGCGAGACACCCCGCCGACACGCATGTCGAAAGCCCCCCAAGACAGCGCGAGTTCGGGCTCAGTAAGCCGTATTGGCGCTCCCAAGGGGACTCGAACCCCTGTTTTCGCCGTGAGAGGGCGACGTCCTAGACCGCTAGACGATGGGAGCCGCAGGGCTGCGCGGGAGGCAGTCTATATCGGCGCCGCGATTCGATGGCAAGGCGCGCGACCGCAAAAAAGTGCGCGCGCCCCAAGGCCTTCGCCTTTTGGAAGCTTTCGGCGCGGAAATTGCTTCGCTATAGTTCGAATTGCGGTGGGACCGCGGCGGGACCAGGAATTCGAGAGGTGACCATGGCGAGCCTCGCTCGTCGGCCGGTCGTTTTGACCGTTTTGCATCAGGAGCACTCCACCCCGGGTCGGGTCGGACTGGCGCTGAAGGCCATCGGCGTACGGCTCGACATCCGACGTCCCTGCTTGGGCGAGCCGTTGCCCAAGACGCTTGCCGATCACGATGGGGTGATCGTGTTTGGCGGCCCCATGTGCGCCAACGACTGCGCCGAGTGGATCCGGCGCGAGATCGACTGGTTCGCGGTTCCCCTGGCCGAGGACAAGCCGCTGCTCGGCATCTGCCTCGGAGCTCAGATGCTCGCTCGCCAGCTCGGCGCGCGGGTGTTCAGCCACGAGGACAGGCGCAGCGAGATCGGTTATTTCCCGATCCGGCCGACCGCCGCCGGCGACCTGCTCTGCGCAGAGCGCTTCCCGCGCTGCGTCTATCAATGGCACTCCGACGGCTTCGATGTGCCGGTCGGCGCCGAATTGCTCGCCACCGGGGGGCAGGACTTCCCCAATCAAGCCTATCGATACGGCAGACACGCTTTGGCGTTGCAGTTTCACCCGGAAGTCACTTACCACATGATGTGCAAGTGGACTTTGCGCGGCGCCGAGCGTCTCACACGGCCCGGCGCGCAGCAGCGCCCCGGGCATCTCGACGGCTGGTTTCAGCACGACGGCCGCGTCGCGGCCTGGCTTGAGGCTTTGCTGCCGGCCTGGCTCGAGGGACGCCTCAGCGAGGCCTCCGGCGAAGGGCGCGACCGAGCCGCGGGGGCTTCCTCGCGAACGCATTCGGGCGAGGTCGGCGGGACGCTCGCGGTGGCTTCGGCGGCCTAAGCTCCACGCCGATGGCTTCATTGGCGCCGCCGCGGCGCCAATGAAGACTCAGCAGGGCCCAGTCTCCGTCCGTCCTCAATCCCCCACGATGCTTGCCTTCGCCCTCTGCCACCAGCCGGTGCGGCGGGGGCGTGGAGTTGCATCGACGGGTTCGGCAGGAGCGCTGGCTTGGGTCTCGGCTTCGGCGTTCGCTGCGGCTGGAGACGGCGCCTCCTCGGCGGCCGGCGAGGCATGCGAATTCGCCTGAGACGTCTCGACCGGTTCGACAGCGGTCAGCGGCGCTTCCAGCGGGGTCTCGGCCGGCGCGGCTCGGGCTGTTGCGGTCTCCTCGACGCTGGGTTGAGTCGAGGGCGCTGCCGGCTCCTCCTGCATCAGGGGTCGCCCGGGCGTCCAGTCGAAGGACACGGGCTCCTCGGACGCACTGGCGGAGAACTCGCTTCCCGTCTCCGCGATCGGAGCGGCCTCGCCCGCAGAAGCCGCAGGCTCTAGCGCGCCCGAATTTGCGGGCTCGGCGCCGGCAGCGTCGCCCACGCTGTAATCGCTCACCCGCGGCGGGAAGCGATTGCGGCCGTTGCGCGAGCGGCGCGAGCGGCGTCCGCCGCGCTCGCCATCGGGGCCGGGCGCGCGGCTGTCAAAGGAGTCCGGCGGAACCTCGGCCTGGAGATCGCCGCCGATCTCCGCCACCACAGCGAGGCCGTCGTCGGTCGGCTGCGGCGCGTCGGGCGCGATGCTCTCGCCGAAGCCGCGATCGTTTCCGCGCCGACGGCGACGCCGACGCCGCCGGCGGCCGCCTTCGCTGTCGTCGCCCGCTGGGCCTTCCCGGCCTTCCCGGCTCTCGCGACCTTCCTGCGCGGGCGCCTCGTCGTCGGACTCCTCCACCTCGTCGTCGACTCGCGTTTCGATATCATCCTCGGTCGGAGGCGCGGGCTCATCGACAATGGTCGCAAACTCGTCTTGCGCCAGCGGCGCAGGCTCGATGTCATGGCGCGGGCCGGTCGCGAGTTCGCCCCGTTCGATGGCGTGATAGTTGGCGCCGGTCAGGGCGTCGTCCGCTTCGACGGAGACCGCGACGCCGAAACGGCGCTCGAGGTCGCGCAAATTCGCCCGCTTCTGGTTGAGAATATAGAGCGCGACCGCGGTGCGGGTACGCACGACAATGTCATGGGTGGCGCTCTTGATCAGCGCGTCCTCGAGCACCCGAAGCACATGGAGCGCGAGCGACGAGGTCGAGCGGACAACGCCCGCGCCCTGACAATGGGCGCACACCACGGTCGAACCCTCCAGCACCCCGGTACGAATGCGTTGGCGCGACATTTCCAGGAGGCCGAAGTGCGAGATCCGCCCGACCTGAATGCGGGCGCGGTCGTTCTTCAGCGCGTCCTTGGTGCGGCGCTCGACGGCGCGGTTGTTGCGCGACTCCTCCATATCGATGAAGTCGACGACGATCAGGCCAGCGAGGTCGCGCAGCCTCAGTTGCCGCGCAATCTCGTCAGCAGCCTCGAGGTTGGTCCTGAGCGCCGTGTCCTCGATGTTGTGCTCGCGGGTCGAACGGCCGGAATTGACGTCGATCGCGACCAGCGCCTCGGTCTGGTTGATGACAATGTAGCCGCCCGACTTCAGCGTCACCTGATTCGAGAACATGGCGTCGAGCTGCTGCTCGACCCCGGCCTTGGCGAACACCGGCTGGGTGTCGCGATAGAGTTGGACCGAATTAACGTGAGTGGGCATCAATAGGCGCATGAACTGACGCGCCTCGCGGTAGCCGGTCTCGCCCGCGACCACGATCTCGTCGACCTCCTTGCTGTAGAGGTCGCGGATCGCCCGCTTGATCAGCGAGCCCTCCTCATAGACGAGGGTCGGCGCGCTCGAGGACAGGGTGGTCTCGCGCACTGTCTCCCACATCCGCAGTAGATACTCGAAATCGCGCTTCACCTCGGCCTTGGTGCGCGAGGCGCCAGCAGTGCGCAGAATCACTCCCATGCCGTCGGGCACGTCGAGCTCCTCGGCGATTCCCTTAAGCCGGCTGCGGTCCTGGGCGTTGGTGATCTTGCGCGAGATCCCGCCGCCCCGTGCGGTGTTCGGCATGAGCACGCAATAGCGGCCGGCGAGCGACAGGTAGGTGGTGAGCGCCGCGCCCTTATTGCCGCGCTCCTCCTTGACAACCTGGACCAGCATGACCTGGCGGCGCTTGATCACTTCCTGAATCTTGTACTGCCGACGCGAACGTTGCGGACGTCGCGGCACTTCCTCCCACGCGTCGCCGCCGATGTGTTCGACCGGTTCGCCTTCGTCCTCTGACCGCTCCTTGCGGCCCGGGCGGATCCGTTCCTCCGACCCGCCTTCGAGCGTGGTCACTTCCTGGTCGTGGTCGTCGTCGGCCGGCGCAGGCGGGTCGCGTCGAGCCTCGACGGCCTCTCCTGTCTCGGGCTCCGCCGCCACCCCGGCCGCGGTTTCAACTGAGTAGGCCTCTTCGGCGGGCGACGCGACGAGGTCGCCGGCCCGGACGAAGCCGTCCGGCGGCGTCGTCCCCAGCCAGAACCTCGGCGTCGCGGACGGCCGTCCCTTCGCGGCCCGTTTCCCACCCGGCGTCGGGCTCAAACGATGGCTCACTTTCCCGCCCGGCGCCGGGCGGCTCGGACTCGATGTCGAAGGTCGCGGCGCCCGCGGGGCCCTCGTCCTCGTCCCTCGCCTCGACCGCGCCCTCCGCGGCCGGGGCCGCTTCGGAAACGGTCTCGTCCTCGACGCCCGCATTACGCGCCTCAGCCTCGGGCTCGCGCGGACGCCGATGACGACGGCTCCGGCGCTCGCCGCGCGGCTCGTCGTCTTCGTCGTGATGCGTTTGCGCCTCTTCCTCGAGGAGCGCCTGACGGTCGGCGACCGGGATCTGATAGTAATCGGGGTGGATTTCCGAAAAGGCGAGGAAGCCGTGCCGGTTGCCGCCGTAATCGACGAACGCCGCCTGGAGCGACGGCTCCACCCGCGTGACCTTGGCCAGATAGATATTTCCGCGCAGCGGTCGTTTGCTGGCTGATTCGAAATCGAACTCCTCGACGCGATTACCTCGAAGGACCACCACCCGGGTTTCTTCCGGGTGGGAGGCGTCGATGATCATTTTGTTTGCCATGAATGTCTCTCTCGCGCAGGGCGCCGCGGGCCGCGGAGGATCGCAGCCGCCTGGCGCCGTCGGGCGCAGTGTTGGTGTTGGAGATTGCTGGAAATTGGGATAGCGGAACCGGCGCGGCGACTGCGGCGGTTGGCCGGCCGTGCGAGACAATGAGTTCCACAGGCCCCCGCCGCCGTGATCAGGTCGTCGTGGATCTGAGATCGGAACATCGTCAAAGGTAAACCAAGGCCTAATCCGGCTCTTCGCCCATCGAGCGGCGCGTTGATCGCGCCATTGTCACGAAACAGGCCGAGCCGCCGGCAAACGCCGGCCAAAGGCGACTTGGTTTTCGTCGACGCTCCTCACTTAGGCGAGACCATCCCGCCGAGACGCGTCGAAAAATACGGCAAACCAAGCGTTCGCCACGGCCTCATCTGCGCAAAGACCGCAAGCCGTCCTACGACGGTCCTGCATGCGCCCGCGTCAACCTCGAGCGGGCGGCCTCGCGGAATCGGTTCCGGATTCGTAACCCCATCTAGATAGGGGCCGCAGCCGAGCTTGGCAAGTTCTTTCGGGGCCGGCGTTTTCGCGATCCCGCACGGTCAATGGCCGCGAAGTGGGAAACGCTCTTTAGAGATCGGAAACCTTGTTGGCGCTGATTGACCTCGACCAGGCTTGCGCCGTCGTCAATGCATGCGGAAGGTTTGCGTCCCCTCGGCGAGGGGCGCTAAGACCTTCGGGGACAGATCGGGCAGGAGAGCGAATGGGGCCTGTGCGCATGGGGCTGGGGAGAACCTTCGCCATGACGGCCGCACTGGGTCTGGCCAGCGCGCTTCCGGCGCATGCCGCGGCGGAGGGGGCAAGGCCGGTCGCGGTCGCGGTCAAGCTCGTCCCGGACGCGGGCGGGGCGTCGCTGACGTTTGACCTCTCGCGGCCGGTCGACGCGCACGCCTACACCTTGAGTTCGCCGGACCGCATCGTCGTCGACCTTCCCGAAGTCGTTTTCCAGATCGATCCGTTCGGCGGCGCGGGGGAAGCGCGCGAGGCCGCGCCGGTCAAGGCTTTCCGCTTCGGGCGTCTTGCGCCCGGACGATCGCGGATCGTCATCGACCTCGACCAGCGGGCCTGCCCGAGCGATGTCCAGTCCAAGCCGATATTCGCCAGTTCCGAAGCCTCCCGCCTGACGATCGAGATCAAGCCCTGCAACGACGCGGCGTTCGCAGCCGCAGCAAAGGCGCCGGACGCTTCCGCGACCGGGACAGACCCGTCCGCTCCGCCAACCCCGCCGGTGATCGTTCTCGATCCCGGGCACGGCGGAATCGACGGCGGCGCCCACGGGGTCGGCGGCGCCGTCGAGAAGACTCTCACGCTCGCCTTCTGCCTGGAATTGAAGCGCCAGCTTCAGGCGACCGGCCGTTATGCGGTCCTGATGACCCGCACGACCGACCAGTACGTGGACCTCGACAGCCGGGTGGACTTCGCCCGCGACGCCAATGCATCGCTTTTCGTCTCGATCCACGCCGACACGCTGAGCGACGAAGGCGACGTCAGCGGCTCGACCGTCTACACCGTCGCCGACCGGGCGTCCGACGCCGAAGCCGCGCGGGTCGCCGCGCACGAGAACGCCGCCGACCGCGACCCCGCCAAGGTCAAGGCGGACAAGGACGATCCGGGGGTTGCCGACATCCTTTTTGACCTGCAACGTCGGGAGACGCGAGCCTATTCCCATCTCTTTTCGCACCGGCTGGTGGACGGCTTGCGCGGCGCGACCCGGCTCAATCACAATCCGGAGCGCTCCGCTGGCTTTGTCGTGCTCAAGGCGCCGGAGTTTCCTTCGGTGCTGGTCGAGCTCGGATACCTGTCCAATTCGCAGGATGTCGCGGCGCTCGAATCTCCGGACTGGCGAAACCGCACCGCCGCCGCTATGACGAAGGCGATCGATGCGCTTTTCGCCGGCTCGGGCTCCGGCGCCGAGGGCGTCGGCGGGGTGCCCGGCGTAGCCCTTGGGATCGATCGGACCGCCCTGCCAACCCGTTAGGCCGGAAAATTCCCTGGGGGTTTCCCGGCGTGGGGAGGTTGATCCGGCGACCGCCGTGGGACCCTCATCATCAATTCGCCGTACTCGCGAAGGATTGGGGGCCTGCCGAAGTCGGGCTCAAAGGCGTCCAGACGTGGACGAGCCGAAAGCGCGTGCATCGGCGACTTGCGCCTACGGCGATCGAGACGGAGCCTCCTCCGTCTCCGGGCGCGCTCCGAGAGCGGGCGCAGGATAAGGTGTTGTTGGCACGATGCGCGGGATAGTTCGCCTCCTCGGCTTTGTTTTTGCGACTGGCGCGATCGTCTTCGTGGTCGCGGCGGCGGTGCTTGCGGCCGTGGTCTGGAAGTACGAGCAGGATCTCCCGGACTACAGCCAGCTCAAGAACTACGAACCGCCGGTGATGACCCGCGTCCACGCCGCCGACGGCAGCCTGCTGGCGGAATATTCGCGCGAACGCCGGCTGTATCTCCCCTCCTCCGCAATTCCGGACCTGGTCAAGCAGGCCTTCATCTCCGCTGAGGACAAGAATTTCTACTCGCACGGCGGGTTCGATCCCGAGGGCATTGCGCGCGCCGGCCTCGTTTTCCTCCAGGGCTCACGCCATGTGCAGGGCGCCTCGACCATCACCCAGCAGGTGGCGAAGAATTTCCTTCTGAATTCTGACCGCACCTTCGACCGCAAGATCCGCGAGATCCTGCTCAGCGTCCGCATCGAGTCCGCCTATCCGAAGGAAAAGATCCTCGAGCTCTACCTCAACGAGATCTACCTCGGCCTGTCGAATTACGGCGTCGCGGCCGCAGCGCTCAACTACTTCAACAAGTCGGTGCATGAGCTGTCGATCGCCGAGGTCGCCTATCTAGCGGCGCTCCCCAAAGAGCCGAGCGCGCTCAATCCGTTCCGCAACCACGACCGCGCGATCGAGCGGCGCAACTACGTGATCGGCCGCATGGCCGAGGACGGCTACATCACCGCCGATCAAGCGCGGCAGGCGCGGGCCGAGCCGCTGGTGGTCAATCCACGCGTGCTGACGCCCAACACCATCGCGGCCGGCTTCTTCGCCGAGGAGGTGCGCCGCGAGCTCTCCGAGCGCTACGGCGAGCAGAAGCTCTACGAGGGCGGTCTGTCGGTGCGCACCACGCTCGATCCCAAGATCCAGCTCGAGGCGCGCAAGGCGCTGGTCGACGGACTCGTGCGTTACGACGAGGCCCACGGCTGGCATGGCGCCTTGAAGAGCATCGACCTCGGCCAGGACTGGGGCGTCCCGCTGGCCGACATTCCGGCCTACGGCGACATCAAGCCCTGGCAGCTTGCGGTCGCCCTCGACGTGACCCCTACGACGATCCGAATCGGCCTCCAGCCGGACCACGACAAGGCGGGCGCGGTCGTCCAGGACCGCCAGACGGGAAGCGTGACTCCGGACGGCTACCGCTGGACCGGCCGGGCGGCGAAGTCCCTCGTCAAGCCCGGCGACATCTTCTACGTCGAGCCGATGGTCGGAAAGGCCGGCGAATATCGGTTGCGTCAAATTCCTGAGGTCAGCGGCGCCTGCGTGGCCATGGATCCGTTCACAGGCCGAGTGCTCGCGATGGTCGGCGGATTTTCGTTCGACGAGTCGGAGTTCAACCGGGCGACCCAGGCGCAACGGCAGCCAGGCTCGTCGTTCAAGCCGCTCGTCTATGCGGCTGCGCTCGACAAGGGCTATACGCCGTCATCGCAGATTCTCGACGCGCCGGTTCAGATCGACGACGGCAGCGGCGAGCTTTGGGAGCCCTCGAACTTCGAAGGCGAGTCCGGCGGCACGCACACTCTCCGGTTCGGCATCGAGCACTCGATCAACCTAATGACGGTGCGTCTCGCCCGCGACCTCGGCATGCCCCTGGTGGTGGAATACGCCAAGCGCTTCGGCGTCTACGACAACCTGCCGCCGTTCCTGTCGATGTCGATCGGCGCTGGCGAGACGACGGTGCTGCGGATGACGACCGCCTATTCGATGTTCGACAACGGCGGCAAGCGGATCAAGGCCACCCTGATCGACCGTATCCAGGACCGGTGGGGCAATACGATCTACAAGCACGACGAACGCATCTGCCAGGGTTGCGACGCGCAGAAATGGGAAAACCAGCCGGAGCCGACCCTGATCGACAACCGCGAACAGGTGATCGACCCGTTGAGCGCCTACCAGATCACCTCGATCATGGAGGGCGTGATCCAGCGCGGCACCGGCATCGCGATCAAAGAGGTCGGCAAGACGCTGGCAGGCAAGACCGGCACCACCAACGACGCCAAGGACCTCTGGTTCGTCGGCTATTCGCCGAACCTGACCTTCGGCGTGTTCATGGGTTACGACAAGCCGCGCTCGCTCGGCGACAGCGCGCAGGCCGCGCTCTACACCGCGCCGATCTTTCGTGACTTTATGAAGATGGCCCTGAAGGATACGCCCGATACGCCGTTCCGCATCCCGCCTGGGATCAAGCTCATCTCGGTCGACGTGCACTCGGGCCTCCGCTCGAGCGGAGCGGGCTCGATCCTCGAGGCGTTCAAGCCGGGAACCGGACCGCCCGACAGCTACGCCTCCGGCGGCGGCGGCGGCGCGCAGGCCAAGGCCGAAGGCGGCGGCGGGGGCGGCGATGTCGGCTCGGGCACCGGCGGCCTCTACTGAACGCAACGCGATTTGCCTCACGGCGCCGAAGCGGCTAGGAGCCTGTCCGCTTCATCTTACGAAGACTTCGCGCCCGCTTGAGACGCGAGGCTCAGACATTCGGGCTTACATCGGACCTTAAGCTATGCGCGCGGAAGCGGAACAGTTGGTCGAAGACATCAAGCAGTCCGTGGGACTGCTGAGGAGGCATCTTTGACGTCGAGACCGCGACGCGACGCCTAGCCGAACTCAACGCCAAATCCGAAGACCCCGGCCTCTGGAACGACGCCGAGGCCGCGCAGAAACTAATGCGCGAGCGCACGGTGCTTGAGGACCGGCTGGGCTCGCTCGCCAAGATTTCGCGCGACCTCGATGACGCGACGACACTGGTCGAGCTCGGCGAGGCCGAGGGCGATGCGGCGACCGAGGCCGAGGGCCTCAGCGCGCTGAAGGCGCTGAAGGCGGAGGGCGAGCGCCGCCAGCTCGAGGCGCTGTTGTCGGGCGAGGCTGACGCCAACGACAGCTATGTCGAAGTCCATTCGGGCGCGGGCGGCACAGAGAGCGCCGACTGGGCGCGGATGCTCTTGCGCATGTACATCCGCTGGGCGGAGCGGCGGAAATTCGACGTCGAGATCGTTGAAGAGACGGCCGGCGACGAGGCCGGCATCAAGTCGGCGACCGTGATGATCAAGGGCCACAACGCGCACGGCTGGCTCAAGACCAAATTGGGCGTGCATCGTCTGGTCAGGATCTCGCCGTTCAATTCGAACGCCCGTCGGCATACGAGCTTCGCCTCCGTCTGGGTCTATCCGGTGGTCGACGACCGCATCCAGATCGACGTCAGCGAAAGCGACTGCCGCATCGACACGTACCGCGCGAGCGGGGCGGGCGGCCAGCACGTCAACAAGACCGAAGTCAGCGGTGCGCATCACCCATATCCCGAGCGGCATTGTCGTGGCCTGCCAGTCGGAGCGCTCGCAGCACAAGAACCGGGCGACCGCGTGGAACATGCTCCGCGCCCGATTGTACGAACGCGAGCTCGAGGCCCGTGAGGCCAAGGTCAACGCCGACTCGGCCTCCAAGACCGACATCGGCTGGGGCCACCAGATCCGCTCCTATGTGCTGCAGCCCTATCAGATGGTGAAGGACCTGAGGACCGGCCACGTCTCCGGCACCCCCGCCGACGTGCTCGACGGCGACCTCGACCCATTCATGGAGGCCTCGCTCGCGCAGCGCCTGTCGGGGCGCACGGTTGTGGTCGAGGACGTGGACTAGCAGAGCGTTTGAGGCGGTCCGCGTCGCGTTCAGCGCCTCTTTGCATATCGTTCAGCGTACGTTCGGACGCCGAAAAGGGACGCATATCCGACCGTGTTTTGAACGATTTCAATCGGTTGCTGGCGAGTTTCCGGAAAAAAACAGTGTGCGCGTGATGGATCGACGTTTCGCCCGCGAGCGCGAGCTCAATGCGGCGGGCGACGCGCGCAGGCCAGCGGCAAAAGAGTTCGACCATTCTCGTGTTCTACCACGAATTCCGTTTTTCTGAAACACGAATCGACAGTCCGTCGGAATTCCTCATCAGCCCGGCGTTCGCAAATCCCGCGGGGCCCGGGCCGCCGAGGTTCCCTACACCCGCCCATTGCGGAAGAAGTAGAGCAGGTCCAGCCAGCCCCAGACCTCCTTCAGCCCCGGAGTTTCGACCAGGCCTTTGCCGGTCAGATCCGCGATCGGGACCTCGTCGGAAGGCGCGCGAACGATCGCGCGGCGGTAGAAGCGCCAGGTGGCATGGCCGAGGACCGGCATGACCACGGCGAGGCCGATGAAGAGCGGCAGCGAGCCGATCACCAGCAAGGCGACGACGATTACGCCCCACAGCGCCACAGGGCCCGGATTTTCCCGCGCGAGGCGGCCGGAGGCGACGATCGCCGGGGCGAGGCCGACGTCGCGATCGAGCATCAGCGGGAACGACACGACGCTGATCATCAGCGATAGCGCCGCAAAACAGAACCCGACGGCGCAGCCGACGAAGATCAGCGTGTGGCCCCGGCTCGTCGTCAGAACGTCGTGCAGAAACGGCCCTGCGGCGGCGGGCGCTTTCGGTCCGTAGAGCGAGGTGTAGAGATATTGCGCGGTTCCGATCCAGAGCGCGAACAGCGCCAGCAGAAAGAGGCCGAGCATGATGATCGACGGCAGCGCGGGGGAGCCGAACGGGGCGAAGGCGGCGCGCCACGACGGCGTCACCCCCGCTTCGCGCCGGCGGCTGAGTTCGTACAAGCCCACGGCGAACAGCGGCCCGAGCAGCGCGAAGCCCGCGGCGAGCGGGAAGACGAGTTGCAGCGCACTGCCGAACGACGAAAGGGCCGCCAGGGCAAGACCGGCAAGCGCGTAGAAGACGCCGAGGAACACGACATGCGACGGCGTCGCCAGGAAATCCGCAAAACCTTCCCTCAGCGCGGCGAAACAGTCGCTCACGCTGATGCTGCGGACCTCGATAGGAGATTCGAACGCTTTCGGCCCGAAATAGACATGGAACGTCGCCGCCATGGGGTTCCTCCTCAAGATTTTGCGGACGTTCGCCCGACCGAGGCGCAGCGACCTATTGGGCCGCGACCGCTCGATTCGAAGGCGCGCCGCCTGGGAAGGGACCTTGAGCGAAGACTTGGGCCGAATCGGGTCGCGCGGCGACGTTTCGTGGAGGGGAAGCGGCTGGGCTCGGCCGTCCAGCCGGAGGCCGCTCGGTCATGGATTGAAGGTCAGAAAGCGCCGGCTCAAAGTCAACATTTCGGGTGAACCGTACCAAAAGGGGTAGCACGCCGACCTTGCGCCAGTTCAAGCGCCATGTGAACATCAGTGATATTCCGCGCTGCAAATGGGGACATCACGATGAGCAGGGAAGCGCAAGACTTGGATGTGAAGGTAGCGCGCAGCCGCCGCAGCGTCATGCGGATGGGCGCCGTTGCGGCATCGGCGATCGTGACCCTCGGATCGGTGGAGCGCGCCGTTGCCGGGCCTGTTGCTGCGCCTGTGCCTGTTCGTGGGCCTGTGCCTCCGCCTCCGCCTGGGCCTAAACCTAAACCTGGAACTGCCATGTGCTTGTTGCGAGGCTCGACGATTTGGACTGCTGGCGGTTATTGCAAAGTCGAAGATTTGGCAGTCGGGGATTTGCTGCCAACGGTGTTCGGCGGAGTCCGTCCAATCCAGTGGATCGGTTACTACACACTCAAAAAGAGTGACCCGTCGAAACCCTGGCCGAAAGACGCGCGTCCGGTTCGGATCGCTCGCTCTGCTCTCGCGCCAAATGTTCCGCAAGCCGATCTTTACGTCACGCAAGCCCATGGCGTGATGATCGACGATGTGTTGGTTTCGGCGGGCTACCTCGTCAACGAGAGGACGATTACCTTCTGCGAGGCGAGTGAATTGAACGAGTTGGAGTTCTTCCATATCAAGCTCGAAAGTCATGATGTGATTTACGCCGAGGGGGCGCCGGTCGAAACTCTGCTCGAGGTGGATGAAAGCGCTGTCAATTTTGCTGACTATTTCCGAGTATACGGTGTGCCGACGAATAGCGAGGCGCCCTGCCTCCCGATGCTATGCAATTGGAGGCGAAGCGGTTTGAAGTCGCGCTTCCGTAGCGCGATCTCGTCGATTGAACGCCGAAGGCAAATACGCGTGATCCGAGATCGACTGGAGCAGCAGGCCGTCGCGCTTTCTCAAGAGTCGGAGCCGTTGCCGCTATAGGCTCGGCAGACCGCTGGCAGAGGCGGCTTCGCCCGGCGGCGCCGCTCTCTCCCCATCAAGAAGCCCTTTTGCGAACGCTTCGACGCCGTCGGGAATGGACGCCGGCGTCGCGCCGGCGGGCGGCGGGTTGCCGGTCTGCCGGACGCCACGCGTGATCGCATGGGATCGCGACAGAACATGGGATCGCGACAGAAGCTGAACGCCGCGTCCGCGTCGAGACGCATCCGGTTCGGGTGCGCCGTGGTCCGCGCGACAAATCCGGCAAGAAACGGCGACACGGCGCCCGGTGTAGGCGCCGTGTTCCCAAACTCTCATCGCGCGCGGCCGTCGCGCGGAGGGCCGGGTCGATTCGCGCCCCGCCGGGGTTGACCCTAAGCGGCTTTCGCTTGCGAGGACCCGTCGCTCTCCATGGCTCTGAGATACAAGTCGAGCAGCGACTCGTGTTCGTCGCGTTCGTCCTTGTCCTGCTTGCGCAGGCGCAAGATCTCCCTGAGAACTTTCACGTCATATCCCTCTCCCTTGGCCTCTGCGAAGACTTCCTTCTTGCCCTCGTTCAACGCCTTGAGCTCTTCGTCGATCTGTTCGACGCGCTCGATGAAGGAGCGAATGCGATCGCCGGGGATTCCTGCCGTATCCGTCATGCCTGACCCTCGTTTCAAGAGCTCCTACGTTACGGCCGGGAATGTCACCGAGCCGTTAATCGAGCCGCGGCGGGGTTTCGACGATCCGAGGCGGTTCCCGTCAATGACGCGCTCGGCTATCGGCCGGCGTCTCCCCGGGCGGCGGCAGCGTCGGCGTCGAACAGCGCGCCCCGCCAATAATGCGTCATCCCGTCCAGAAGCTCTCTTGAGAAGGTCTCGAGGCCGTTGAGCATCGATGACCGCGCCGCGCGGGGAGGGCCGACCGTCCGCTAGACGCCGTGGGCGAGAAGCCGAACGCCGCTTCCGGACGCGAGGCCGAACGCCCGCTCCGGCGCTGCGCCGCCCGCCTCGAATCAGTCGAGAAACGCGTTTGGAATTCGATCAGGCCCTCCGAGGTCATCCTCCGCTCGAGCATCCCGTTCTCGAAAGCGTCGAGACGCATCGGGTTCGGGCGCGCCTTATCCGCGCGACAAATCGGGCGGGAAACGGAGAGAGGGCGTCAGGCCGCGTCGGTCAGAGATCCCAACGGCTATTCATTCCTCGAAGGAGGATTTCCGGGCTCCTGAGGCAACCTTGGTTGCGGGCCTCTCTCGTACGGCTCAGCCCAGGCCTGTCTCCGCAAAAAGTGTTACGCTTCTTGTGGTGCAGGTCGACCGCCGCTTATCAAAACTCTTTACATTCTCGGCAAACGGGGTAATCCTTACGCTTGGTAACAACCAATGGGTTGCGCCCGGATGGTAGGCGGTGGATCGGCCGACACTCCGGACGATAGAGGGAAATAGGTCGAAAGCCGATTGCGGGAGAGTTGGCAGAGACTTCGTCAATTTGTAAAAAACAGCAATAGAGCATTTTCTATTGTCCTCCCCGCGTGGACATGGAAGTGCAACGTTAACATCGACTTTCGAATGCGGGCGGGTGTCCGCACCGGCAGTTTTCTAGTATCGGGAGGCGTAAATGCCGAGCTTACTCGATGATAATAAAGCGAAGATTGATAGTGGACGAATATCTGACACGGTTATACGTCAATTAGAGTTTGCCTCCGACCAGGAAAACATTTCCTATGGCGATGGGAGCATCGCTTTGATTGAGGGGCGCACTTTCTTGAGAGAATGCCTCAGGAGAAGTGTTCTTTCTGCTTTTTCGCTTCCTCTTAGGACCTACGCTTCGGTTAGCGAATTTGAGGCCAGCCAAAGTCATCTATCGGCCTCCTTGATTGTACTCTCCCTGTCCGAGGA
Source organism: uncultured Alphaproteobacteria bacterium (assembly GCA_963748545.1). Taxonomy (GTDB): domain Bacteria; phylum Pseudomonadota; class Alphaproteobacteria; order Rhizobiales; family Beijerinckiaceae; genus Roseiarcus. The sequence continues at coordinate 397,686 of CAVVJO010000036.1, read as the reverse complement.
AAGCCGGCAAGCGAACCTCAACGCCTTCCTCAGTTTATCAGGTCTTGTCCAGGGCGCGCCGATCGTCATCCTCTCAAACCAGAATGATACAGAATTCGCGCTGGACGTGATCAGCCGGGGCGCAAAAGGCTACATCCCCGTGACCATGGGTTTTGAGATTGCGATCAAGGCCGTACGGTTTGTCCTGGCTGGAGGAACCTACGCGCCGGTCGACTGGCTCTTGGCGGCAGGGTCGCCGGCAACGGCGGCCGCCAAGCCGCCGTCACCGTCGAACGGCATGACAGCGCGCGAACTCTCGGTCGTTCGCGCGATCCAAAAGGGAAAGCCAAATAAGATCATCGCCTACGAATTGAATATGTGTGAAAGCACGGTGAAGGTGCATGTCCGGCACATCATGAAGAAACTGTCGGCGAAAAATCGCACGGACGTCGCCATCAAGGCGAAAGAACTGATGCGCAGTTCAGCGGAAGGTCTCCCATGCCATCTCGATGGCCAAGAGCGCGCCCCGCCTGAATTGAAACGATACCAGAGGAGCGGCGCCACTTAGCGCCGGCGCCGCGCGCTCCGATCGTCGGGAGGGTCTTCGACAACGGGGACCTTCGCGAAAACCGGCATCGCCCTTTTTCGCACGCCGCTCTCGCGGTAAGGCCGCTCGACGGTTGAGACGGTGGCGGTAGCGGTCGCGCTCTGCTTTGGCCGATCCTTGCGCGGGACCTAATGCAGGGATCGTGGCGCGCGTCCCCCCGAACGTGGTCGGCGGCGGATCGTCGATCGCCAGGTCCTCGACTTCGCGGCCTCCGAACAGCAGGGGGTCAGCAGGCGCCTTCGCGCTCGCTTAAAAACGCGGACCCCGATGGGGCGCCATCGTCACGGAACTGCGGCGGTGGTGTTCCGCGGGCACACCCTTGTCAGCGCCCACGACCATCGGCTTCTTGGTCTTGCGCGCTATTGCGAGTGAGACATATCGCCAGTACGCCGCCGCTTCGAGCCCATACGCCTCCCGCTCATAGCGTCGCGCCTCACTGTAGGCGTCGTCGCCAAAATCGAACAGCAATTGGTCGGCCCTCTCTTCGGCCCGTCTTCGACTCACGCGTTGCTCGCGGGACCAAAAGGGCATTGCGGGATTCACGGTGCGCGCGCCTCGCTTGCGCAACGCGCCTGCGGGCCGATGAAATCACGAAGCCCCACGTTGCGTCGGCCATGACGCAGCATCAACACAGCCATGAGGAGCTTCGCCGTCATCTTTTGATCGCGGGGCATGACCATACGAGGAACGGCCGACTCCTTAGACATACGAACCCGGAGCGCGCGCCCTCCGCCAAGCGCGCCGAACGGAATGGCGCCATCATGAGGATGGCCCTCCCTTTCATTGCCGGGATAGCGAAGACTTTGAGAAGGGACCGCAAATGGCGACGCCACACGTCGTCACTAGACAGGCGGGCTTGAACGTGGGTGAGAGAAGTCCCGTCCCGCAATATCTACGGCGAAAAAGCCGCCGCGAAAAGCTATGTTCGTAGGTAATCGATATCGAACATAAAGAAGCCGGCGAACACAAGGATCTTGTATGCGTCAAACACTTGCCTCAAATTCTCGATTAGTCGCGCGGCTCCTCGCTGAGAATGTCCCACCAGGGATTATAACGGCCTTCCCGGGCCTCGGAGACTAGGGCGGAAAAATCTTCGGTAATGACCGCGATATTCGAGCAGCATTCGGCGCAGTTAAGGACCAAGCCCGATTTAATGCGTCCAATCTTCTCCATGAACCCATGTCGGCACCCCGGGCACATGAGAGGCCACAAATCATCATCTTCGTACATACCGCTGTCGCCTTCGAGGTAGGGGCATTTTTCTTTTGCGGAAATATTGGGCCTCTGGGTGTTGTTGGACTGTCGTAACGAAAAGCGCGCCTGCTCCCCGCGCGCGCAACCGTCACCAGCGCCCCCTGCTCTCCAAGATCTCTCTTCCAAACGGCGCAGCGGAAACCATGCGCGTCCCTTGGGCGACGCTCCCGGTCCGGGTCGCTCCGACCCTACCCCTCCGCCAAGCTGCAATCCCTCCCGCGGTCGCCCGCAAATCACCAAGGCTTTTATTTTTTTAGTACATGACGTTGAGGCAAGGACAAAGCGCCAAACGGCTAAGCCGCATCCCTCTTTTGGGACGCGTCTCGTGGCCGCGGGCGTCCAAGCGGGAATCCGTTGCCTCTAAAAACAATACAAGATCGAAGCGGGCCATTTTCGAATCCGGATCGGCATTGGCGAGGCCTTGCGCCGCCCAAGCGTGGGCCCCGGCCGGACAAGCGGTGACAACGGCCAGACATGCTTGTAAACGCGGCGGCGACCCCTGACGAAAAAGCGGACGGGGCGCTCCAAAATCATCAAGACCGCGGACCAGGAATTCACACGATGGCCTCGAAAGCCGACGGACCGAACAAACGCCCCTCGATCACCGACCAGGAGGCGCTGCTCTTCCATTCCCGCGGGCGGCCGGGCAAGCTCGAGATCACCCCGACCAAGCCGATGGCGACGCAGCGGGACCTGTCGTTGGCCTACTCGCCGGGCGTCGCCGTTCCGGTCAAGGCGATCGCCGCCGATCCGACCACGGTTTACGACTACACGGCGCGCGGCAACATGGTGGCGGTGATCACCAACGGAACCGCGATCCTGGGTCTCGGAAACCTCGGCGCGCTCGCCTCGAAGCCGGTGATGGAAGGCAAGGCGGTGCTGTTCAAGCGCTTCGCCGACGTCGACTCGATCGATCTCGAGGTCAATACCGAGGACCCCGACGAGTTCATCAACGCCGTCAAATATCTCGGTCCGTCGTTCGGCGGCATCAATCTCGAAGACATCAAGGCGCCCGAGTGCTTCTACATCGAGGAGCGCCTGCGCGAGATGATGGACATCCCCGTCTTTCATGACGACCAGCACGGCACCGCCATCATCGCCGCCGCCGGGATGATCAACGCGATCCACCTGACCGGGCGCGACGTCAAGACGACGCGACTGGTCTGCAACGGCGCCGGCGCTGCGGGAATTGCCTGCCTCGACCTGATCAAGGCGATCGGCTTCGAGCCGAGGAACGTCCTCCTGTGCGACACCAAGGGCGTCGTCTATCGCGGTCGCGAGGCGGGCATGAATCAGTGGAAATCCGCCCACGCCGTCGACACGCCGCTGAGAACGCTCGAGGAGGCGATGGTCGGCGCCGACATCTTTTTCGGCCTCTCCGCCAAGGGCGCGCTGACGCCCGAGATGGTGAAGACGATGGCGCCGAACCCGATCATCTTCGCAATGGCGAACCCGGACCCGGAGATCACGCCGGAGGAGGCGCAAAAGGCGCGCGACGACGTCATCATCGCCACCGGCCGCTCCGACTATCCCAACCAGGTCAACAACGTCCTCGGCTTTCCCTACATCTTCCGCGGCGCGCTCGACGTGCGGGCGAAAACGATCAACATGGAGATGAAGATCGCCGCGACCCATGCGCTTGCGGAACTGGCCCGGGAAGACGTGCCCGACGACGTGGCCGCGGCCTACCAGGGCGCGCGGCCGCGCTTCGGGCGGGATTACATCATCCCGGTTCCCTTCGACCCGCGCCTCATCCATGTCATTCCGATCGCGGTGGCGAAGGCGGCGATGGAGTCCGGCGTCGCCCAGCGTCCGATCGTCGACCTCGCGGCCTACAAGGCGCAGTTGTCGGCGAGGCGGGATCCGATCGCCGGCGCCATGCAGCGCATCCTCGATCGCGTGCGGCGCACGCCGAGGCGGGTCGTTTTCGCCGAAGGGGAAGAAGAGCAGGTCATCCGCGCCGCCTATTCGTTCGTCAATCAGGGCCTTGGCGCGGCGATCCTGGTCGGTCGCGAGGACCGCGTGAAGGCCGTCGCGGAGGCGTCCGGGCTGGACCTCGCCGACAAGGGCATCGAGGTGCACAACGCCCGCCTGTCGCACCGCAATACGATCTATGCGCAGTTCCTCTACGAGAAGCTGCAGCGGAAAGGCTACCTGCTGCGCGATTGCCAGCGGTTGATCAATCAGGATCGGAACTATTTCGCCGCCGCGATGGTCGCGCAAGGCGACGCCGACGCGATGGTGACCGGCGTGACCCGCAACTTCTCGATCGCGCTCGAGGAAGTCCGGCGGGTGATCGACGACAAGCCCGGCCACCGGGTCGTCGGCGTTTCGATCATCATTTCGCACGGGCGGCCGGTGCTGGTCGCCGACACCTCGATCACCGAAATGCCGGACGCGGAAGACCTGGCGGAGATCGCGATCGAGGCCGCCGGCGTCGCACGTCGCCTGGGGTATGAGCCGCGCGTCGCCTTGCTGGCGTTTTCGAACTTCGGCCATCCCGTCGGCGAGCGCACCCTGAGGGTCCAGGAGGCGGTGCGCATCCTCGATTCGCGCCGGGTCGATTTCGAATACGACGGCGAGATGGGCGCGGACGTCGCCCTCAACAAGGAGTTGATGGCCGCCTACCCGTTCTGTCGATTGACGGACACCGCCAATGTGCTGGTCATGCCGGCGTTCCACTCGGCCGCGATATCGACCCGCATGCTGCAGGAGCTCGGGGGCGCGATGGTCCTCGGCCCCCTGATCGTCGGGCTCGAAAAGCCGGTTCAGATCGTGTCGCTCGCCTCGAAGGATTCGGACATCGTCAATATGGCGGCGCTGGCGAGCTTCAACATCGGCGGATGATCCGCGGCCCGGTCGTCGGCTCGGCTCACCGGACAGGGACCGTTGTGGTCTCAGGCTTGACCACGGTTCTGAGGTAGATCGCTTCCCTGGCGTCAGCGACTTGGCTCGCCAGGCGCGTGACTTCGCGCGCCGCCTTGGCGATCGGGGAATTCCGCCGCGTCCGCGCGGAGCCGCCGGCGTTCATCGCGGTGGGGATGGTCCGGCCGCCCTCCGCGGCGGGCCGAAGGTGATCCTGAATCGCGACCGCCGGAATGAGCTGATAAATGTGCAGTCCCATCCGGCGCGCGGTTTTCGGGAACAGCGCGTAGTCGGCCGGCAGCGTCGGCGAAGCGGTCAAGGCGAGGTAGCGCTCCGCTCCGGCGCGCGAGAGCACGTAGGCGGCGCTGCTTTCGTGGCGGCTATAGAGCCGCGCCACCTCGCGTCCGTCGAGCGCAGCCCGGCGCTCGCCGAGCTTCACCTTCTGAAGGTAGGTGTCGATCTTCACCGAGTGGGCGTCGGAGGGAATCCACGCGTCGTCGTCGATCAGCGCCTCGAAGCCCGGCCAGATGTGAAGGTCGTCCTCGAGAAAGCAGGCGTGCCGGTCCGGACGTGTTGAGAAACCGCCGCCACGCCTTCTGGTGGCTCGCGAGGCACGCCAGCTCGAACCGGGTCAGTCCGCGCTTGGTTTCCGGCCTCTTGGTGCCGTCGACCGCCGGAACCCGCCGAAAGGGAATTCCACGGAGCTGCTCGCGCATGTGCGCCAGGCGATCCCGATCGCGGTCGAGGTTGATCAGATAGACTTGCAACGCAGGCGATTCCGGGCTTCGTCAGACTTTCATCTGCGCGCCGAGCTCGACGACCCGGTCCGAGGGCAGGTTGAAGAAGTCCGGCGCGCTCGCCGCCTGCTTGCTCATGGCGATGAACAGCCGGTCCTGCCACTGCGGCATCCCGGAATTCGGCGCGGCTTTCAGGGTTCTCCGCCCGAGGAAGAACGACGTCGTCATGATGTCGAACTTGAGGCCCGCCTTCCGCATCGCCGCAAGCGCGCGCGGGATGTGGGGCTGCTCCATGAAACCGAAATGCAGCGTGACCAGGGTGAAGTCGCTGGACAGCGGCACGATCTCGAATCGATTGCTGTCGGCGACGCGCGGGGTCGTCTCCGTCCGCACGTTCAACAGCACCACGCGCTCGTGCAGCACCTTGTTGTGCTTGAGATTGTGCATGAGGGACGACGGGGCCGAAGTCGGGTCGTTGCTGAGGAACACGGCCGTGCCCGGCACCCGCACGGGCTTTGATTTCTGCAGCATCTTGATCAGATCGACCATCGGGATCGAGTCCCGGTGGGTCTTGGCGTTGAGGATCGCGCTGCCGCGAGACCAGGTCCACATCACTACGAACATGGCGCTGCCGAGCATCAACGGCACCCATCCGCCGTCCAGGACCTTGTAGAGGTTGGCGATGAAGAAGCCGATGTCGATCGACAAGAAGCCGCAGACCAGGGCGAGCGCGCCCCACAGCGGCCAGCGCCAAAGCTTCCAGACGACGAAGAAGGCGAGCGCCGTGGTCGTCACCATGGTTCCCGCGACCGCGATGCCATAGGCGTTGGCGAGCGCGTCGGACGAACGGAACAACAGAACGAGCGCCAGGACGCCGAGCAGCAGAATCCGCGTCACCCGCGGGATGAAGATCTGCCCTTCCTGGGTCGAGGAGGTGTGGACGATCTCGAGCCGGGGGAGAAGGCCCAGCTGGATCGCCTGACTGGCGAGCGAATACGCGCCGGTGATGACCGCCTGGCTCGCGATGACGGTCGCAGCCGTCGCGAGCAGAATGAGCGGCAGCAGCGCCCAGCTCGGCGCCATGAGGTAGAACGGATTTTCGACGGCCCTGGGGTCGGTCAGGATCAGCGCGCCCTGCCCCAGGTAGTTGCAGATCAGCGCCGGCAGCACCAGGCACAGCCACGCCGCCTGAATCGGCCGCTTCCCGAAATGCCCCATATCCGCGTAAAGCGCCTCGGCGCCCGTCACCGCGAGAAAGACGCTGCCGAGCACAACGAAGCCCATGGCGCCATGAGCGAGCATGAAGGCGATCCCGGGCGCGGGACTGAGCGCCTGCAGGATCTGCCAGGCGGCGGCGATATGGACGATGCCGAGCACGGCGTTCACCAGGAAGAACACCACCATGATCGGGCCGAAGAACGCGGCGACCCCGGCGGTGCCGCGGCTTTGCGCGGTGAACAGCAGCACGAGGATGACGACCGTCGCCGGCAGGACGTAGGGCGCGAGATCCGCGTCCACCTGCTTCAGGCCCTCGAGCGCCGAAAGAACAGAAATCGCCGGGGTGATGATCGCATCGCCGGAGAACAGAGCGGACCCGGCGACCCCCAGAAGAAACGCGATCGTCGTGGTCTGCCCGAGCGCCCGCTGGGCGAGGGCCATCAGCGAGAGAATGCCGCCCTCGCCCTTGTTGTCGGCCTGCATCAGGAACACGACGTATTTCGCGGTGACGATGATCAGAAGGGCCCAGATGATCAGGGAGACGACGCCGATGACCTCCCTCGGGCCCAGCCCTGTGTGCTTGAACTGGCCGAGCGCCGTCTGAAGGGCGTAAAGCGGGCTGGTTCCGATGTCCCCGAACACAACGCCGATCGAACCGAGCGCCAAAATCCAAAAATTGTCGCTCGAATGGCCGCGGGCTTCCCCTGCGGCGTGTTGCGGTGCAATCGGAGCGGGGTCCTTTGCGACGTTTTCCGACATGGACTTGAAGAATCCTGAGCAATCGTTCGGATTGAATTCGCCAAATCGGCGGACGTCTATACGCGCTCCCTTCTCGCACGCCTAGAGCGGGTCGATAAGCCTTTCGCATGTCTCATGGGTCATCCGTCCGCAACACTTTTTGCGTGCCGGCGCAAGAAATCCGCGGTCGCCGCGGGTTGCTCGATCCCGGGAATGTGCCCCGCCCCGGCGATGATCTCGAACCGCGATCCGCCGATCAGCGCCGCCGTCTCGCGCACCAGCGCGACCGGCGTCGAGCCGTCCTCGTCTCCGACGAGACAGAGGGTCGGGACGGCGATCGCGCGGGCAAAGGGGCGCAGATCGGCGCGCTTCAGCGCGCCGCAGGCGGCGAGATAGCCGGCCTTCGGGGTGCGGACAAGCATCGTGCGCCATCCGATCGCTTCGTCCGCCCGGCGCGCCCGGAAATCGGCGGTGAACCAGCGCTGAAGGACGCCGTCGGCGACCGCCTCGACCCCGCCGGCCTCGATCGCCGCGATGCGGGCGTCCCAGCTTGCGTCGTCGCCGATCTTTGCGGCGGTGTCGGACAGAACGAGACCGGCGAACAGGCTCGGGCGCTGGCGATAGAGCGCCTGGGCGATCAGGCCGCCGATCGACAGGCCGACGATCGTGGCGCGCGCGACGCCGAGGGCGTCGAGGAGGCCGCCGAGATCGCGGGCGTAGTCCGAGATGTCATAACGGTCGGGGCCGACTTCCGAGAGGCCGTGGCCGCGCTTGTCGTAGCGGATCAGCCGGAACTCGCCGACGAGCAGCGGGGCGACGTCGTCCCAAATCCGCAGGTCGCTGCCGAGCGCATTGATGAAGACGAGCGCCCTGCCGTTGCGCGGCCCCTCGTCGCGATAATGGATGACGCCGCCGTTCGCCCGCAGGAAGCCCATGAGAAACCCATTCCTCAGTCGCGCTTCGCCGGCCCGATCTTCGGGACCATCGTCGTCCGGACGCGGTCCGACCACAGGCCGCGAAAGAACGTCCACCAGTACCACAGCAGCAATATTGGCGCGCCGATGTCGACGACCGCGTCGAGACCGGGGATGGGCATCGCCGGCGCGGCGATCAGGCCGGCGGCCGCGGTCGCGCCGACGCGGTAACTGAGCGCCACTAGAATGCGCTTGAGCGGATTGTCGTCGGGCATGCGGGAGACGATCACGAGGAGCGCGATGAGCAGCGCGGACATCGCCACGACGAAGATGAGCAGATCGCGGATGATCGCTTCGATCGAGGAGAGGGCGTCCATGCAAGGTCTCCCGCCGGCGGGACCGGCCCGTTTCCCTGAACCCCATAGGCGGCTAGAAGGTTTCGGACAAGCAGCGCAGCGGAGAGGCGCGGATGAGCGAAACGATCGAACGATGGCATGCCGTAGCCGAGGCCCGCGACCCGGCGGGGCTCGACGCGCTTCTGGCCGACGACGCGATCTTCCTGTCGCCGGTCATTCATACGGCGCGCAAGGGCAAGGCGATCACCGCCAAGTATCTCGCCGCCGCCCTTCAGGTGCTCGGCAACGCAGAGTTTCGCTATGTCGGGCGGTGGGTCGGGCCCTCGTCGGCGGTGCTCGAGTTCACCACTCTGATCGACGAGATCGAGGTCAACGGGGTGGACATCATCGCCTGGAATGCGGAGGGGCGGATCGAAAGCTTCAAGGTGATGATCCGGCCGCTCAAGGCGATCGAGATCGTCCGGCAGAAGATGGCGGCGGCGCTGGCGGGATAGCGCATGTCGGCGCGGTGAGGCCGACCGGGGCCGGGCTGGTCGCCCGTGCGGGGATTCGCCGCGGTCGCTCGTCGTAACATTCTGATCTGTTTGTATTTCCTGCGGCTTGGCGGGGTCGCTGCAAGGCGTTGGCGCGGGTCGGTCCGCTGGACATCGTAAAACCGCCGGATCATTGAGGGCGGGTCTGGCTCGCGCCGTCCGTTCAGGGCCGTCGCGCGGGTTTGCAAAGCGCCCAACGGCTCCGCCCTGCGGGTCGGCGCCGTCAACGGGGCTTTCGCGACGATCCGGAAGGGACGCGGGGCATGGCGCGCCTGGGGCTCGAAACACATCTGATCGATCCCGCCGTCTATCGGCGAACGCTGGCGTGCTTCCGCGAGGCGGGAGTCGTCCTGCCGACCTTCGGCGCGTTGAAGGACCCGGCGCGGATACCGGCGCCGATCGTCGCCCGCCTGGGCGAGGTCGAGCCGGACGCGGCGCATCCGCTGAACCTGTTTCGAGTCCACTGGTTCAATGACGCCTCGCGTCGCGGCCTCAGCGCGACGCCGGGCGCGATCGAGCTGCCGCCGGAATTGACCGGCGTACCCGCGCGAATTGTGCTGGCGCTCGGCGAGCGGTTCCCGATGATCCGCGCCCACAAGGTGCTGGCCGCCTACGGCTGCCTCGCGCCGCGCGTGGTCACCGGTCAGTTCGACCCGACGCGCCACCGCGCCATCTGGCCCTCGACCGGCAATTACTGCCGGGGCGGGGTCGCCATCTCGAAAATCCTCGGCTGCCGCGGCGTCGCCGTTCTGCCCGAGAACATGAGCCAGGAGCGGTTCGACTGGCTGGAGAGGTGGGTGGCCGAGCCGTCCGACGTCATCCGCACGCCGGGCTCGGAGAGCAACGTCAAGGAAATCTACGACGCCTGCGCCGCACTCGACCGCGATCCGGTCAACATCGTGTTCAACCAGTTCTGCGAATACGGCAACTACGTCGTCCACCGCCTGTGCACCGGCGCGGCGCTCGAGCGGGTGTTTCAGGCGGCGGCCAGCGGCCGGCCGCGGGCCAAGCTCGCCGCTTTCGTCTCGGCGACCGGTTCGGCCGGCACGATCGCCGCCGGCGACCATTTGAAGGCGGCGTACGGGGCGCGGATCGCGGCGGTCGAGGCGGTCGAGTGCCCGACCCTGCTGATGAACGGCTTTGGCGAGCACAATATCCAGGGCATCGGCGACAAGCATGTGCCGCTGATCCACAATGTGATGAACACCGACGTCGTGGTCGGCGTCAGCGATCACGCCACCGACACGCTCCTGACGCTGTTCAACACCGACGAAGGCCGAAACTATCTGGTCGAGCGGCGCGACGTCGATCCCGCGCTGGTCGCGGATCTCGGCGCCTTCGGCCTCTCCAGCCTTTGCAACATCGTCGCCGCAGTGAAGCTCGCCAAGACTTTCGATCTCGGTCCCGACGACGTCGTGCTCACGGTCGCGACCGACAGCGCCGAGATGTACGGCAGCGAAGTCGCCAAGGCCAAGCAGCGCTATTTCGGCAACCGCTTCGACGCCGTCGCCGCAGGCGAGACCTGGGGGCGCTTCCTGGCCGGCGCGGGCGTGGACCATGTGCTGGATCTGACCCACGCGGAGCGCAAGCGGATCTTCAACCTCGGCTACTTCACCTGGGTCGAGCAGCAGGGCGTGTCGCTCGAAGATTTCAACGCCCGCGCCAAACAATCGTTCTGGGACGGCCTGCTCGACCTGGCCCCGGCCTGGGACGCGATGATCGAGGCGTTCAACGCGGAGAGCGGCGTCGCCGCCCGACTGACGTGACCGGAGCCTCGCCGCCGCTGTTCGTCTGCCACGGCTGCGGCGCCGTCGTCGATCCCAGCCGCGCCTTCCCGTTCGCCTGCCCTGAAGCCCGCGCGGGCGACGACATCGACCATGTGCTGGTCGCCCCGACCGACGCCGCCGACCCCGGCGCCGGCGGCGAGGACGAGCCGTTCCTGCGCTATCGGCGCCGGCTGTCGCCCTATCGTCTCGCCCGCGCCGCGGGCCTGTCGGACGCGGCCTGGTTCGAAATCGTGGGCCCACTCGACGAGGCGTTGAAGGCGGTCGACGGCCGTGGCTTTCGGCTCACCCCGTTCGCGCGCCAGCCCACGCTCGCCTCCGCCCTCGGCCTGTCCGGACCCCTGTGGATCAAGGACGAGACGCAGAACGTCTCGGGCTCGCACAAGGGCCGACATCTCATGGGCCTGATGCTCTATTTGCGGGTGCTGCAAGTCTCCCGCCTCGCGCTCGGAGCGGACTTGGGCGCGCGGCGCCTCGCGATCGCGTCCTGCGGCAACGCCGCGCTCGCGGCCGCGGTCATCGCGCGTGCGGCGGACTGGCCGCTCGACGTATTCATTCCCGACGATGCGGAGCGAAGCGTCGTGGGACGACTTCGCGACCTCGGCGCGGCCGTCGAAGTGTGCCGGCGTCTCGCAGCCGAGACCGGCGACCCCTGCGTCCAGGCCGCCCGGCGCGCGGTCGCGCGCGGCGCCATTCCGTTCGGCGTGCAGGGGCCGGACAACGGCCTTGCGGTCGAAGGCGCGCGGACGCTGGCCTTCGAAATGGCCGAGACGCTTGCGGCCGAGGGCGCTGGGATCGACGTCCTTTATGTGCAGGTCGGCGGCGGGGCGCTCGCCAGCGCGCTGGTGCAAGGCTTTGCGATCGCCGCCGCGGCCGGGCTCGTTTCCCGCGCGCCGCGACTGATCACGGTGCAGACCGCGGGCTGCGCGCCGCTGGCGCGCGCCTGGACGCGGCTCGACGGCGTCGCGCTCGACCGCGCGGTGCGCTCCCGATCGCGCTTCATGCAGCCATGGGATCGTGTCCCCAAAAGTCTCGCCCTTGGCATTCTCGACGACGAGACCTACGACTGGTTCGAGATCGCAAAGAACATGCGCGACACCGGCGGCGAAGCGGTCGTCGCGGACGAGGGAGCCGTCGAGCGGGCGCTGGCCGCGGTGCAGGCGAATACTTCCATTTCGGCGTCAGCGACCGGCGCGGCCGGCCTGGCCGGGGCGCTCGTCGCGCCCGCGCAAGGGGCGGCGGCGGCTGTGCTGTCGGGGGTCGAGAGGGGGGACGGCTGATGGCGATGTCGACCCGACCCTGCGCCGGTCTGTCAGGCGCGCTCCTCCTCAACCGATGGCGCGGGCCTGCGCCGATCTTCTCGCCCCTCTCCCTGTCGGCATAGCCATGGTCCAGCTCGCTCCCCTTCCCTTCGACGTCCTGATCGGCCGCATGGTCCGCGAGCTCAAGGAGAAGCGGTCGGTGTTCGATCTGCCCGCTCAGCGGTTCGTCAAAGCCTATCCGGGACGCGACCTGTCGGTGGCGTTTCGCGACCGGCGCGCCGCGACGCCGTTCGGGCCGGCCGCCGGGCCGCACACCCAGATGGCGCAGAACATCGCGCTCTCCTGGCTCGCGGGCGGCCGGGTGATCGAATTGAAGACCGTGCAGGTGAACGACGCGATCGAGGTGCCGCGCCCCTGCATCGACATGGGCACCGTCGGCTTCAACGTCGAATGGTCGCAGGAGCTGACCGCCGAGCAGTCGCTCGAAGAGTACGTCAAGGGCGCGATGCTGATCGAGATGCTGAAGGCGTCCGGGATTGGCGAGAACCAGAGCGATACCGTGTTCGACATGAGCGTCGGCTACGACCTTGCGGGGATCCGGTCGGCGAAGGTGCGCGGCTTCCTCGAGCGCATGCTCGACGCGACCGCTATCGTCGACAAATTGCGAGCGCAGATCCCCGCGCCGTTCGAACATTTCCGCGACCTGCCGTTCCCAACCCGCATCTCCGACTCGCTCACCCTGTCGACTTTCCACGGCTGCCCGCCGCACGAGATCGAAGGGATCGTCCGGCATCTGATCGGCGACGTCGGCCTCGACGTCGTCATCAAACTCAATCCGACCCTGCTCGGCCGCGAAGCGCTGGACGCTATCCTGCACGACAGGCTCGGCTACTCCGACATCGTCGTGCCCGAGCGCGCCGTCGCCGAGGATGCGACCTGGCCGGAGGTCGTGGACATGATCGGCCGCCTCGAACCTTTCGCCGCGGCGCATGGGAAAAGCCTCGGGGTGAAATTCTCGAACACGCTGGTGGTCGAGAACTTCAAGACCTTCTTTCCGGCGAGCGAAAAGGCGATGTATCTCTCGGGGCCGCCGCTACATCCCCTCGCAATCGCGCTGGTCGCGCGCTTCCGCGGCGTTTTCGGCGACCGCCTGCCGGTGTCGTTCTCCGGCGGCGTCGAGGAGGAGAATTTCGCCGACACGATCGGCCTCGGCCTGAAACCCGTGACCGTCTGCAGCGACCTCCTGAAGTTCGGCGGCTACCGGCGCGGCTGGCGTTACTTTGGCGCGCTCGCCAAGCGCATGGACGACCTCGGGGCGAGCGACATCGACGTCTTCACGCTCAAGGCGCATGGCCAAGCCGAGGCGGCCCTCGCCGATCTCCGCCTGGACAAGGCGCGTGCCGCCGCCTGCCGCGCGGCGCTCGCCGACGGCGGCGACCCGCGCGCGGCGGCGGGCGAGGCCTTCGCCGCCTGGGTCTCGGCGGCGAAGGTCAGAAACAGCGCCGTGTACGCCGAGCGCGTTCTCTCCGACCGTCGCTACACGGCGGCCGAGAACGCGACGCCGCCGAAGAAGATCGGCTCGACGCTCGTCCTGTTCGACTGCCTCACCTGCGACAAGTGCATTCCCGTGTGTCCCAACGACGCGAACTTCAGCTTCGTCATCCCGATGGGCGAGACGCCGGTCGAGCGGCTGACCCGGACCGAGCGCGGCTGGACGGCGGACATCATCGGCTCGGTGCGGATCACGAAACCGCGCCAGATCGGCGCCTTCGCCGACGCCTGCAACGAATGCGGCCATTGCGACGTGCTCTGCCCCGAGGACGGCGGCCCTTACCTGACCAAGCCGCTGTTCTTCGGCGGCCTGGCCGCCTTCGAGGCCGCCCCGCATCGCGACGGCTTTGTCATCGAGGCGGGCGAACACGGCCCAGTCATGCACGGCCGCTTCAGCGGCGAGACGGTCCGAGTCGAGCGGGCCGGCGAGCGCGTGCGCTACGTGGGCGCGGGCTTCGACCTGACACTGGACCCTGACGACGTGGGCGGCAACGTGAGCGGCGGCGCGGCCGACGGCCCGGTCGACCTGACGCGCCTGCGCATCATGCTGCCCATTCTCGACGCGGTCGCCGCGCCGGGAGCGGTGAACTATGTCAGCGCGTCACTGGGGTGCAGGAGCTTGTAGGGCGGGGCCGCGACCCTGCCCCGGCGCGGTAAGCGACCGCGCCCTATAGCTTGGCCAATCATTGTCCTTGAACCGATCCCGTCGACTGTCGCATCCTGGACGATGGCTCATGCAGATCAGAAGACGACCTTCCAGTCCCGCTTCATGCTTACGACGGTTATGCCGTAGTCCTGAGCCTTATCGAGCGCCTCAGATAACGGGCTCAACCTGAACTCACGGTCGTATGCCGCCTCCCGCTCCTCGTCGTCGTGGTGCAGCAGCAGCGCAAGCCGGGCGCCCGAGCCAGACTTCGCGTAACGCATCATCGCCAGATCGCCGTCGGAATTGCCGAACGCCAACAGCGGCCTGCGGCCGATATGCAGCCCGATATTCAGCGCCTTCACTTCCCGATCCCCGAAGCTGTTGAGCTCCGGCAGTTTGACGAGCGAAACACGGTTGTCGATCGAGTCGTAGCGCAGTTTCACGCTGGAGCCGATCACCTGCTCGCGGGGGATGCCGTAAGCTTCGTCGGCGAAGGCGCGCATGAAATCCACTCCCCCTGCCGATACAATATAGGTCTTGAAGCCGTTCTCCCGCAGATACGCGAGCAGCTCGGCCTGCGGCCGGTAGGCGCATTCCTTATACAGCCGGTCGAACTTGGGATGCCGCGCGGTCGCCAGCCAGTCGGCTGCGGCTTGCAGGAACTCCTCATCCGTGACGCCTGCGTGGGTGGCGAAAGCGAGTTCGAACAACGCCTGTTTGCCGAGACCAAAGAGCGTTCCATAGTCGCGTTCCAGCACAGCCTTGAAGGGCTGGCGCTGGCTCAGCGTCGGGTCCTTGGACGCCAATTGCTCCACGCGGTCAAAGGCGAAGAAAAACTGGACTTGAAGCGGCTGCTCGCACCAGAGCGTCCCATCGTTGTCAAAGGTGGCGATACGGGCGGGCGGCGGAACGAATTCGGAGCCTCCCGGCTTCGTGACGCGCGCGACAAGGTCGAGGATCGCGGATTTCGCTGCCCCGTCGTTCCAGGAGGGAAGCGGCTGACGATCGGCCATCTGTAGCCTCTTCGAAGAGCGGTGTCCGGATAGGAACCGCCCCTATTTTCAGATTATAGTGGCAGGGTCAACGTGGCGACGAGAGGCGGAAGCGCATGTTTGAACACCCACAGATTTGCGCGGTCCTCGGACTCGGCCTCGGCTTTGCAATGGCGCTGGCGCCAGGCGCGGCGGCGCAACAAAATCCGGTCACGGCGATCGACATTGCGCTCGAGCCCGACACGACGATGTTCGATCACGCGAAAGCCGCGAACGCCCGCCTTCTCACATCCTTTCCCAAAGGCTTTTCGCTGGACGAGACCCACCACCCGCATATTTCGATGCTGCAGCAATTCGTTCGGACCGACGACCTGGACAAGGTGTTTCAGGCGGCCAACGCGGTTCTGGCCAAAGAGAAGCCAATGGCCTGGCGGCTGAAGGCGTTCAAGTATTACCACATCCCGGCTCCCCCAATGGGCGTCGCGGGGATCGTCATCGAACCGACCGAAGATCTTCATCGGCTGCAAGATGCGCTCGTCAAAGCGGTTGAACCTTACACCGTGAAGACCGGGACCCCGGCGGCGTTCTTCAGCGAGGACGGCGGACGCGATATTCAGAGCGAGCTGATCAGCTACGTCGAGAATTTCGTGAAAGACGCGGCGGGCAGTCGGTTCAATCCGCATGTGACGATCGGCGTCGCAACCGAAAAATATCTGAACGCGATGCTGGCCGAGCCCTTCCCGTCATTCGCGTTCTCGCTAGCGGGCGCATCGGTCTATCAGCTTGGCGCGTACGGCACGGCCCGGAAGGAACTCAAGGCTCTGACGCCAGCGCACTGATGACTGTGGGGATCGCCGTGGCGTAATCCATGCTTCGGGTGGATTGCGGACTGAGTCGGAGCTTCAAGGAACGACTGCTTCCCCGGCCGGAACTTGAGCGAGGCCGTCCAGGACCAGTCGAAAGCCGCGGCCCGGATTCGCGCCGCCAGCCTGATGAGCCTCTCGCAAAGCCCTGCAGACGGCGTCGGCCGAACCCCCATGAAGTGTAAGGCTCCAAGCGTCCTCGCCGACCTCCAAGAGAATCACGCCATCCTTGCGGGCTTGAACAAAAGCCGCCTCCAGCGCAAAAGCCCGACCCGCGGCTCCGATGAAAACTGCGAAGAGCTTCTCGCTCGCTACCGCGTGCATCTCGGCCATCGAGCCTAACACCCGGCCAAACGCAGCGACGTCGATTCCGGTCCTTCCCACAGAAACGCCCGATCACCGCCTCTAAAGCCATGGATATGCAGATCGGCCTTCGGCGCACGCCGGATCGCGTCACGGTCGCCACCTCAAGCGCGGTCTCAAAATCGAATGGCATGGCGACCTATAAGTCAAAGATGAAGACGCGTCAGGGCGGACTGTCGTGAACAATTGGCTTGACGAACGGGACCGAAAGACTTGGAACCTGCCGTACGGCGTTCGGCAGATTTCCGCCCGCTCCCCGTTCCCGCCGTACCCATCGCCCCTGACGTCTACCCTACATCCGCGCCGGGCTCGCCAGCACCCGCCCGGGGAACGGTCGGGGCGCAATCAGTCGGCCCTCGTCGAGCACGAGCGCCCCATGGACCCACACGCAGTCGATCCCCTCCGGCCGGATCTCCGGGTTCAGGTAATCGTTGCGCTCGCGAACGAGCGCCGGGTCGAACAGCGTCAGCGACGCGTCGGCGCCGACGCGCAAGGTCGGGTCGGGCAGGTTGAGGAAGCGGCAGGGCAACATCGCCATACGCCAAACCATCTCTTGCAGCGGGATTCCCATCTCGCGCGCCATGCGCAGCGCCTTGGGGAAGGCGCCGAGCGAGCGCGGATGAGGCTTCTGCCCGGGTCCCGGCATCAGGCCGTCGGTGCAGATCGCCATGGTTTTCCGGCGGAAGAAGCGCTCCATCGTCGCCTCGTTCCCGTAGTGGGAGATGATCGCGACCTCGCCGGCGTTGGCGGCGAAGAAGTCGAACACGGCGTCGAAGGCCGCCTCGCTGTCGGGATCGTCGGCGCCGGCCGCGCGCGCGACATCGGCGAGGCGCCGGCCCAGGAAGGCGTCGCCGGCGCCGGGCTTGACGCCCGCGATCTGGATGCCGCCGAGCCCGCCGCAGAAGTGGATGAAATTGTCCCAGGACTTGGAATCGAAGCGCATCCTGACGATCGCCGCCGCGCGCCGCGCGGGATCGTCAAGCGCCGCCAAAAACTCCGCCCGGCCCCCCGCCCGCATGTCCGGCGGGAAGATGGCGTCGCCGGTGGTCGACCCCGCGGTGTAGGGGTACATGTTCTCCATCGTGGGAACCTGCAGGGCCGCGTCGGCAAGCAGGCCCTCGAGCTCGCCGATCCGGTCGTAGTTCTCGGCGCCCGCGACCTTCGAGTGCTCGTTGCAATAGCCGCCGCCGCCCTCGATCGCCGCGCCGATCACCTCCTTCGCGCTCGCGATGATGGCGTCGCTCTCCGAGCGCAGATGCGGAAAGAGCGCGCCGGGCTTGACCGCATTGAACGCGCGCACCAGCGCCGCGATCTCGCGCTCGTCGGAATAGACCGCGGGGTTGTAGACGAGGCCGGTCGAGAGCCCGAGAGTCAGCGGCGCCTCGCGCCGGACGACCTCCGCCATCGCGTCGATCTCGGCGTCGGACGCCACCCGCGCGACATTCGCCATCACCACCCGGCGCACGGCGGAATGGCCGAGATAGAGCCCCATGTCGGTGACCGAGCGGCCGCGATGCCAGGCGAGGAATTCGGCGATCGAGCTCCAGGTCCATTCGCCCGAAATCGCGCCGTCGAGCGGCTTCAGTTGCGCGGCGTATTGCGAGCGCTGCGCCTCGGCGACCGGCGCCGGCGACAGGCCGTCGACGCCGCAGATGCGCTTGGTGACGCCGCCGAGGATGGCGAGCTCGCAGGCGATCGGCAGGCCGCTGGCGGCGAGCGCCGTCCCGCCGAGCGCGCCGTGGTTGTGGGTGTCGACGAAGCCCGGCGAAAGCGCGCGCCCGCCCGCGTCGATGACCCGATCGGCGGTCTGCGCCTCGGTCGTGCTCACCGCGCCGAGCGCAGCAATCCGGTCGCCGTCGATCAGCACGTCGCCGGGATAGGGCGCCGTCCGCCCGTCGCCGTTGACGATCCTCGCGTTGCGGATGAGCTGACGAGTCATCGCGCGCGGCTCATTCCGCCAGCTCGGCGACAAGCCGCAGCAGCACGTCGGCGCCGGCGGCGCAGGACTCGGGGGCGGTGTATTCCGCGATGTTGTGGCTGACGCCGCCGGCGCTCGGCACGAAGATCATGCAGGCCGGACAGACCGCGGCCAGCATCTGCGCGTCGTGACCCGCCCCGCTTGGCAGCCTTTTCACCGGCAAACCGAAGTCCTGCGCGATCGCCTCGACGCGCGAAACCAGCGCCGGCGCGAACGGGACGGGATCGAACCGGGCGAGCGTCCGGCTCTCGACCGTCACGCTCTCCGCAGCGGCGGCCTCCGCGACGAAGGCCGCAAGCCGGCGTTCGGCCTCGATGAGCCGATCGTTGTCGGTGTTGCGCAGATCGACCGTCATCACCGCGCGCTCGGCGACGACGTTGACGAGGTTAGGCGTGAGGGTCAGCGCGCCGACAGTCGCGACCTGATCGCCGCCGAGGTCGCGCGCGAGCTTTCGCACGAACGCTGCGATCTCGGCCGCGACGTAGCCCGCGTCGCGGCGCATCCGCATCGGCGTGGTGCCGGCGTGGTTCGCCTGGCCGTTGAGGGTCAGCTCGCTCCAGGAGATGCCCTGCACGCCCTCGACCGCGCCGATCGCGAAGCCTTCGGCCTCCAGCGTCGGCCCCTGCTCGACGTGCAACTCGACATAGGCTTGGACGTCCGGCCGGCCGACCGGCGCTGACCCGGCGTAGCCGATGCGCCGCAGCTCCTCGCCGGCGACCGCGCCGTCGACGGCGACGGTCGCGAGCGCCGTCTCCAGCGGCAGCGCGCCGGTGAAGACGAGGCTGCCGAACATGTCGGGCTGGAAGCGCGCGCCCTCCTCGTTGGTGAAGAAGGCCACCGCCACAGGGCGGCGGGTGACGACGCCCGAATTGTTCAGCGTCTCGATCACCTCGAGACCGGCGAGGACCCCGAGGGCGCCGTCGTAGCGCCCCCCGGTGGCCACCGTGTCGATGTGGCTCCCCATCATGACGGGCGCGCCCTTGTCGCGGCCGGCGCGCACGCCCACGACATTGCCGATGGCGTCGATCGAAACGGCGAGGCCGAGCTCCCGCATCCAGCCGACGACGAGATCGCGGCCTTGGCGATCGGCGTCGGTCAGCGCGAGACGGTTGACTCCGCCGTCGGGCCGCGCGCCGGCCTCGGCCAGCCGTTCGAGGCGCGAGAGAAGCCGCGCGCCGTTCACTCGAAGGTTTTGTCGCATCGGGGTCTCAACAGACGAGCGGCGAGCAGAGACTGGCGAATGGCCAGGGACGCCCTCGCCATTCGCAATTGGCCATTCGCCACGGAAACGGCTGCGACAATGAAACACCTCGCCCGTCGCTGCGTCCAGGCATAACGGGTGGGACATGAGCGCGCACCGGACCGACCATGGCGAACCCAACCAAGACCATTGAGTTCACGCTGAACGGCAAACCCCGCCGGTTCGAGGCGCCGGCCGACCAGCTTTTCATCGAAGCCCTTCGCGAGACCTTCAAGATCAAGTCGGTCAAGTCCGGTTGCTCGCCGCAGCGGGAATGCGGCTCCTGCCTGATGCTGTTCAACGGCCAGCCGAAGCTCGCCTGCGCGGTCCGCTCCGAGCAGGTCCAGGGCCGGTCGATCACGACGCTCGAGGGCGTCAGCGACAACGAGCGAAAACTCTACGCCGACGCCTTCCAGGCGGCGGCCGGGCTGCAATGCGGGTTCTGCACGCCCGGGCTGGTGTTGCGCATCAAATGGATCACCGACCAGGGCGAGCGGCTTTCTCGCGTGGAGATGGCGAAGCTCCTCGACGGGCACCTTTGCCGCTGCACCGGCTACGTCAAGATCCTCGACGCGATCGAGCTCATCCAGGACGCCAAGCTCACCGGCGCCGCGCTGCCCGCGATCGTCGAGGACGGCGGGGTGGGCAATCCGCTGCAGCGCTATCAGGGCGCGGAGCTTACGCTGGGAACGCGCCCGTTCGTCGCCGACATCGACGCGCCCGGCCTCCTCTATGGCGCAGTCGTTCTGTCGCCGCACGCCCGCGCGCGGGTGCTGCGCATCGACGTCTCGAAGGCGCTTGCGCTGTCGGGGGTCGCAGCGATCGCGACCGCCGCCGACGTTCCCGGCGACCGCTGGGTCGGGCAGATTCTTGCCGACTGGCCCGTGTTCATCGCCGAAGGCGAAGAGGCGCGGTATGTCGGCGACGTGCTGGCCGCGGTTGCGGCCGAAACGCCGCGCCTCGCCCGCGAAGCGGCCGCGCGGATCGAGGTCGACTACGAGCCCCTGCCCCCGGTGCTCGACCCGGCCGAGGCGATCAGGTCCGGCGCGCCGCAGGTCAATCCGAAGCACGGCAACGTGCTCTCGACAACGCGCTACGCGCGCGGCGACGTCGAGGCCGCGCTCGCCGCGTCGGCGCATGTCGTCAGCGGCGAATGGAAGACCCAGCGGATCGAGCACCTGTTCCTCGAACCAGAGGCCTGCCTGGCCAGGCCGCTGCCCGACGGTCGGCTGCACGTCCTGACCCAGAGCCAGGGCGTCTTCGAGGACCGCCGCCAGATCGCCTCGGTGCTTGGCGAGCCTGAGGAGCGGCTGTTTGTCGAGCTGGTCCCGAACGGCGGCGCATTCGGCGGCAAGGAGGATATGACAATCCAGGCTCAGACGGCGCTGCTCGCGCGCCTGAGCGGGCGTCCGGTGCGGATCGAGCTCTCGCGCGAAGAGTTGATCCGCATGCACGCCAAGCGCCATCCGCTGACCATGCGCTACACCGTCGGCTGCGACGCGGACGGGCGGCTGACGGCGGCCAAGATCCGATATTCTCGGCGACTCCGGCCCCTACGCGTCGGTCGGCGGCAAGGTGCTCGAGCGCGCCGCCGGGCACGCCTGCGGGCCCTACCGGACGCCGGCGCTCGCGGTCGAGGCGATTGCGGCGGTCACCAACAATCCGCCGTGCGGGGCGATGCGCGGCTTCGGCGTCAACCAGACGAGCTTCGCGATCGAAGGCGCTATCGACCTGCTCGCGGCCAAGGTCGGCCTCGATGGCTGGACCATGCGCTGGCGGAACATCGTGCGGGTCGGCGATCTGACGACGACCGGGCAGGTGCTGGAAAAGTCGGTCGGCGCCGAAAGGACCCTGCTCGCGGTGAGGCCCGCCTACGACGCGGCGCGCGCAAAGGGGCGCGCGGTGGGGATCGCGTGCGGGATCAAGAATTCGGGGATCGGCAACGGCGCGATCGAATTCGGCAAGTGCCGTCTGGCGGTGGAGCCCGACGGCCTCGTCGCGCTCTATACCGGCTTCACCGAAATGGGCCAGGGACTGCTGACCGTCCTGACCCAATGCGCCGTCGAAGTCACCGGCCTTCCCGCCTCCGTGTTTCGGCCCCAGGTCAACAGCCGCTTCGAGGTCGGCAGCGGAGAGACGACCGGCTCGCGCGGCAGCCTGCTCGGCGGACGCGCCGTCATCGACGCCGCGCAAAAGCTGAAGGCCGACCTCGACTCGGGCCAGACGCTTTCCGAGCTTCGGGGACGCGTCTACGCCGGCGAGGTGCGGATCGACGACACCACCGCGGAGGGCCTATTGAAGAACGGCAAGATCAAGACCCATACGTCCTATGGCTTCGCTACCCAGGTCGTGGTGCTCGACGAGACCGGCGCGCTCGAAAGGGTGATCGCCGCCCACGACGTCGGCCGGGCGCTGAACCCGCAGCAATGCGAGGCCCAGATCCAGGGCGCGGTTCACATGGGGCTCGGCTACGCCCTGACGGAGGAGCTTCCCTGCAGAGACGGCATGCCGGTGACCTTCAAGCTGCGTGAGATCGGCGTTTTGCGCGCCCAGCACATGCCCGAGGTCGAGGTCGTGCTGGTCGAGGAGCCGGAGCCCGAGGGGCCGTTCGGCGCCAAGGGGGTCGGCGAGATCGGCCTCGTGCCGACCGCCGGCGCGGTCGCGGGCGCGCTCGCCGCGTTCGACGGCGTGCGCCGCATGCGGCTGCCGATGAAGGATTCGCCCGCCGCCCGCGCCATCGCCCTCGGCCGCATCCCCGACGCGGACCGCGAGTTTTGGCATTGACGCGCGCGCTCCTTGTCGGCCCCGACCGCCTTGGCCTGACCGTCGCGATCCAGGATGGCCGCGTGGTCGCCGAGGCGCCGGCAGGGGCTGAGCGGCTCGCCTGCGGCGACGGCGAGATCGCGCCGGGCGACGTCTGCGCCCACACCCACCTCTACAGCGGCCTTGCGCGCTACGGCATGCCGGCGCCCGACCTTCCGCCCAAGACGTTCCTGCAGAATCTGGAAAGGGTGTGGTGGCCTCTCGACCGCGCGCTCGACGCGAAAAGCCTCGAGGCGGCCGCGCGCGATTATCTGGCCCGCGCTCTGCTCGCCGGGGTGACGACGCTCGTCGATCATCACGAATTGCCGAACCTGATCGAGGGCTCGCTTCCGATCCTGGCCGAGGCCTGCTCCGACCTCGGGATTCGGGCGCTGCTTTGCTACGGCGCGACCGAGCGGAATTTCGGCCGCGACGAGGCGCGGCGCGGGTTGGACGCCTGTCGCCGCGTCCCGCCAACGCCGCTCGTGCGCGGGCTGGTCGGGCTGCACGCGAGCTTCACCGTTTCCGACGACACGATCCGCGAGGCCGGCGCGCTCGCGCGCGAACTGGGCACGGTCGTCCATATCCACGTGGCCGAGGATTCTTCGGACGTCGATGACGCCGTCGGGCGCGGCTACGCCGGGCCGCTCGAGCGTCTCCTGGCGCTCGACGCGCTGCCCGAGGGCTCGATCCTCGCGCACGGGGTGCGTCTGAGCCCCGATCAGGCGCGCCAAGCCGCGGCGGCCGGCGCATGGTTCGTCCACAACCCGCGCTCCAACGAAGGCAACCGCGTCGGCTACGCCTCCGCGCTGTCGGCGACGCCGCGCGTCGCGCTCGGCGTCGACGGCTGGGACCCCGACATGGGCGCGGAAGAGGCGGCGCTGAAACGGCTCGCCGCGGCCAACGGCGACCCGGGCGTCGAGGGCCGCCTCAGCGCCGGCCACGCGCTGGCGGCGGAGCGTTTCGGCGCCGCGATCGCGCCGCTGGCCCCGGGCGCGCTCGGCGATTGCGTGGTGCGGCGCGAGGGCAAGATCGCGCATGTCGTGGTCGACGGCCGGATCGTCGTGCGCGACGGCGCGCTGGAGACCGGCGATTTCGATCGGATCGCCGCGATCGGACGCGCCGAAGCGGAACGCCTGTGGGAACGGATGGCGAAGATTTGACGCTCCGCCAAGCAACGTCGCCCGGTCTGCCGTCCTCGTGAGCCGAATTCTAATGCCTGCGTCTTGAGCCAAGCCCAGATCGGCCGCCGCAGCGGATGGCGGGAGTCGATGTGAAGCGGAGCCCGCGGATCGTGGCGGGGAACGCTGCAAGGGAGACGGCAAGCGGTCACTGACCTGCGCGACTCCGAGGGCGGTTCGAACGGCCGCCGCCCGGGGCGATTCGGCTTCTTATATAATTCCGCACCGGCGGCGGATTCTAGCGCCCGTCGGGTGCGTCGGGCCTGGGCGCATAAGAGCCGCGACGACGCCGCTCGCGCGGGAGGCCAGTTGGGCTGTTTGTCCGGGCCGGGATCGTCCCGCGAGATGTAGAGGCCGAGGGTGCCTTCGGAGTTTTATTTTAGCGGATCTCGGTCGCCGATGGCGGAACGGTTGATCGGATTGGCTCCACGCGGACCACCCGTGTCGATGACTGCCGCCGCGTAACTAACCCAATGATTTCGTTCGGATAAAAATTTTCGGGGCTCCCCCTTGAAGCCTCTGATACGCTAACCAAATCGCTGTGCGCCGAGGCCTGACGGCTCGGCGCGAGCGCCGGCAGCGCCGGCGTCATATCCATATTGCTTCACGGAGGATGTGGCTATGCGAACTTTCGACTTTACTCCCTACTATCGCTCAACGGTCGGCTTCGACCGGCTGTTTGACTTGCTCGACAAGAGCATTCGATCCGACTGGCCGCCTTACAACATCGAGAAAAAGGGCGAAGACCAGTACCGTATCACCATGACCATCGCCGGCTTCGCCCCGAGCGAGATCGAATTGGTCCAGCATGGAGGTACGCTCCTGGTGACCGGTCAGAAGAGTGAGCAGCCGGAGCTACTTCACCAGGGCATCCCGTCGACCTTTAAGCAGAGCTTCAATCTCGCCGACCATGTGAAGGCGGTTGGCGCCAGTGCGGAGCACGGTCTTCTCACGATCGATCTCGTGCACGAGGTGCCGGAGCAGCTGAAGCCGCGACGCATCGAGATCGGCGGCGCCAGCGTCGAAGCAAAGGTTGTGAAGCCGGACAATCAGCCGAAGCAGATCGACACAAGCGCCAAGAAGGTTGCGTGATCTGCGAACCACTGCGGTCCGCCTCCCGGTCCCCGGCCGGGAGGCCATGATTGCGGAGAATGGAGATGAGCCAAAGCTTTACCCCTATCCAATCAAGCCGATCTGAATCGTCTGCTCTAGCTGATGGGCGGCGATCTACACCCACCCTGATGACGTGACGAGCGATCCGAAACTGACAACGGCGGAAAAGAGGGCGGTCCTGGCGTCGTGGATTTCGGATGCCCGGGCGATCGAGAACGCTCCCTCGTTGCGCCGGCTCGATAGCGGCGCTGTCGTTGAAGCTGACGCGATTTTGCAAGCGCTCGGTTTGCTCGATGAACTGGCGCACAATGACAGAGGGGCTTGCAAACTGCCGCCACCTTCGGGCCGCAGGCGTAGCGTGGTTTCAAGATGGTTGAGGCGGGGCGGCCCCCCGGGCTCCAACGACAATGACGACGACCCGCCGCGGGCGCCGGCAGGTTTCGGGGTCCCGTTTCGCCCTAAGCCTTTGTCGCCGGCTCATGGCGCACGCGTCTCAGAATTGGCGTGCGCCGCGGGGTGATCCAGCTCAATGGCGGAGGCCTCCTACCTCCGCCCGACTTTGCGGGGCGGCGAAGTTCTATGTGATCCCTTGGCCAAGCACTCGGCGAGCGACCGCTTCTTGCGCAGTCTCACCGTTCCTGTCGGGAATCCGGCGTTTGATTTTGACCGTCAGCTCTCGGCGGCGGGCACGCAGGTTCCTGGCACCGGGCAGACCGAGGCGCAGTGCGGGGTGTCGTAGACGCCCTCGCACTCCTGGCACTTCGTCGGGTCGATCACATAGGTGAAACGGTCGATGCTGATCGCCTCGTTCGGGCAGTCCAGTTCGCAGGCGCCGCAGCTCGTGCACAGCTCCGCAACGATCCGATAAACCATTCACCCGTCTCCGAAAGCCTCCGAGCGAGGCTCCGCTTGTTCCATGGCGCCAGCGACGGCGCCCGTCCGACCCCGAATACGGCGGTCCCAGAGCCCCGACAATGCGACCCATCCTCGCAGGCGCCCGGCCCTCTCGAGGCGCAAGAGGGGCGGCCCGGATCGCAGAATGACGTCACGCTCCGAGATTTGCGAAGGCTGACGGCGTGAGCCATGACGTCGTTGGCATTATTGGCAATGAATTCAATAGCTTGAACGATTCATCTTTCCATTTTTCAGAATATATGCTAACGCATTTTTGTTGTGCCAATAAGCCCGTGCTGCATCGCCGCGCGCCTTCGCCGGACCTCCAGCCCCGCCATCCCCGCGGGCTCGGGGTTTCCGCGGCGCCGGCTCGCCATTCTGACCGCCGCGCCGCTCTGCCCGCCCATATTGGCGGGCGTGACGGCGCCGGAAGCGGCGCGTGGCCCGAAATCTGGCGATAAGATCTTGAGAACGCTCAAAACCGGAGCCGCGCCGACCCGTCGAGACCCGGCCTTGGCGAGCGCTCCGTCCCTCGCTTCGCTCGCCCCGAAAACCTGTAGCAACGTCTTGAAAAAACTCAAAACCGACTCTGGGAAGGAAAAGGCGAGCGCGCCGGAGTCTCCGCGCCGCCGCCCGGTCGTTGGCGCTCGCAGGCAGGATAACGCCGGGCGCTGCATGCGCCCGGAAAATCCGCTGCAAGCCCTTGAGACCCTTGAATCCGCGCCCGAGAGCCGGGGACCGCGCCCTACTCCCTGAACACCCGCTCGAAGATCGTATCGACATGCTTCATGTGGTAGCCGAGGTCGAACAGCGCCTCGAGCTCCTGTGGCGAAAGCGCCTTCGCCACGTCTTTGTCGGCCTTGAGCAGCGTCAGGAAATCCCCCTCGCGGCGCCAGACCGGCATCGCGTTGCGCTGGACCAGCGCATAGGCGTCCTCGCGCGAAAGGCCCTTCTGCGTGAGCGCCAGCAGCACCCGCTGCGAGTGAATGAGACCGCCGAGACGATCGAGGTTGCTCTGCATCGTCTCGGGATAAACCAACAGCTTGTCGACGACGCCCGTCAGGCGCGCCAGCGCGAAGTCGAGGGTGATCGTGGCGTCCGGGCCAATCATCCGCTCGACCGACGAGTGCGAGATGTCGCGCTCGTGCCACAGCGCGACGTCCTCCAGCGCCGGCGTCACCGCCGAGCGCACCATTCGGGAAAGCCCGGTCAGGTTCTCGGTCAGGACGGGATTGCGCTTGTGCGGCATCGCAGACGAGCCCTTTTGCCCCTCCGAGAAAAACTCCTCGACCTCCAGCACTTCGGTGCGCTGCAGATGGCGGATTTCGGTCGCGAGCCGCTCAACCGACGAGGACACGACCCCAAGCGTGGCGAAGAAAGCCGCGTGCCGGTCGCGCGGGATGACCTGGGTCGAAACCGGCTCGGGCCTCAAGCCCAGCTTCTCCGCGACGAAGGCTTCGACCCGCGGATCGATGTTGGCGAACGTGCCGACCGCGCCGGAAATCGCGCAAGTCGAGATCTCTTCCCGGGCCGCAACGAGGCGCGCACGGGCGCGCTGAAATTCCGCGTAAGCGAGCGCGAGCTTGAGGCCAAAGGTCGTCGGCTCCGCATGAATGCCGTGCGACCGGCCGATGGTCGGGGTGCGCTTATGCTCGAACGCCCGGCGCTTGATCGCGGCAAGGAGGCCGTCGACGTCGGCGATCAGAAGATCGGCGGCGCGCTGCAACTGCACCGAGAGGCAGGTGTCGAGCACGTCCGAACTCGTCATGCCCTGGTGAAGGAAGCGCGCATCCTCGCCAATGAACTCGCCGAGATGGGTCAGGAAGGCGATCACGTCGTGCTTCGTCACCCTTTCGATCTCGTCGATGCGGGCGACGTCGAACCGCGCGCGGGCGCCCTTTTCCCAGATCGCCTTGGCCGATTCTCTTGGAATCACGCCGAGCCCCGCCATCGCCTCGCAGGCGTAAGCCTCGATCTCGAACCAGATGCGGAAGCGCGTCTCGGCCGACCAAACGGCGACCATTTCGGGACGGGAATAGCGAGGGATCATCGTTGGCTCACAACTTGCTCAGGGTCCGGCGCGGTCTATAGGAAGGCGCATCGGGAATTGAGGCGCAAATGACTGCGTCTCACGATCTTAGGGGCTTGCCCATGTCGTCTCGCCGCGTCGATGTCATCGTTTTGGGAGCCGGCATGGTTGGGGTCTCTGCGGCCCTTGCCCTTCAGGAGCGTGGACGGGCGGTTGTGCTGGTCGATCGCCACGGCGAGGCCGCCGACGAGACGACTTTCGGCAATGCGGGGCTCATTCAGAGCGAAGCCGTCATTCCCTATACCTTGCCCCGAGACCCGGCCGAGATCGCCAACGCGGCGCTCAACCGCGATCCGCGCGCCCATATCCGCTACGGCGCGTTGCCGGCGAACGCACAGGCGCTTTGGCAATACTACCAGTTCTCCAACTCTCCGCGGGTCGCAGAGACCGCCGCGGCGATGAAGCCGCTCGTGTTCGGGGCGGCGGAAGCGCATCTGAAGCTCGCGGAGGCCGCCGGCGCCCGCGATCTGCTGCGCCCGACCGGGTGGATCAAGGTCTGGCGCTCGGCCGAGGGCGAGGACGCCGCCCGCCGCGACGTCGAGGGATTGCGGCAATATGGCGTCCCCGTCAATTTTCTCGATCGCGACGGCCTGACCGCGCTCGAGCCCAATCTCGGCGAGGCCGGACGCGGCGGGGCGCATTTCCCGGAACCTTTGAGCACGCCCGACCCCCAGGGCCTGGCGCGGGCATACGCCGCGCTCTTCGTCAAGCGCGGCGGCCGGTTCGAGAAGGGCGACGCGATGACGCTGGAGCCCTCGGCCGCCGGTTGGATGGTCACCACCGACGAGGGGCGCGTGGCCGCGCCCGACGTCGTCGTCGCGCTGGGGCCCTGGTCAAACGACCTCGTTCGGGCTTTCGGGCTCAAGCTGCCGTTCTTCGTCAAGCGCGGCTATCACCGGCATTACGAGGCGAAGGGCAACGCGGGCCTCAACCGCCCGGTGCTCGACATCGAAAAGGGGTACCTCGTCGTGCCGATGACGCTCGGCCTTCGGCTCACCACCGGAGCGGAATTCGCGCGGCCGGACGATCCGCCGTCCTCGGCCCATATCGACCGGCTCGAGCCATTCGCACGGGAGATGTTTCCGATCGGGGCGCGCAAGGAGGCCGAGCCATGGCTCGGGCGTCGTCCATGCCTGCCCGACATGCGGCCGATCGTCGGCGCTTTTCCCGGCAAGCCCGGCCTATGGCTTGATTTCGGCCACCAGCACCTCGGCCTCACGCTCGGTCCAATCACCGGACGGCTTTTGGCTGAGATGATGACCGGCGAGACCCCGTTCGTCGATCCGGCACCATTCCGGGCCGGGCGCTTCGGGTGAGGCGGCGGGCTTCCCGATCTCGTGCAACTCGCCTATCTAAGAGCGCCCGGCGCGGAGAGCGACCGGGACAACAGCAAGGACAGCAAGGATGGCGTCTCGCGACGAGGTGATGGCGGCTCTCGCCAAAGTTGCCGGACCCGACGGGGTAACGCCCCTCCCCCAGTCGGGCGCTGTCTCGGGCCTCACCCTCCGTGACGGGAAGGTGTTTCTCGCCATTGTGATCGACCCCGACAAAGCGAAGGCGATGGAGCCGATGCGCGCCAGGGCCGAAGCCGCGATCAAGGCCGTTCCCGGCGTCTCCGGCGCGGTCGTGACCTTGACTGCCGAATTCGGCGCGGGCGATTTCGGGCGTCGGCGCGCCGCAAGGCCATGGCCACACGCATGGCGGTGGAAATGCTCAGCGAGCGACGCGCGCGGCGGCGCCGCTTCCCGGCGTCAAGCACATCATCGCCGTCGCCTCGGGCAAAGGAGGGGTCGGCAAGTCGACCGTCGCCTGCAATCTCGCGGTCGGCCTCGCCAAGCTGGGGCTCAAGATCGGCGTGCTCGACGCGGATCTGTTTGGCCCGTCGATGCCGAGGCTGTTCGGCCTCTCGGCGAAGCCGGAAGTCGCGGCCGACGGGCAGAAACTCGTCCCGCTGGAGGCCTATGGCGTCAAGGTCATGTCGATCGGCTTCCTGATCGACGAGGGCGCGCCGGTGGTGTGGCGCGGGCCGATGGTGATGTCAGCCATCACCCAGCTTCTGCGCGAGGTCGCCTGGGGCGAACTCGACGTGCTGGTGGTCGACATGCCGCCCGGCACGGGCGACACGCAGCTGACCATGGCCCAGAACGTGCCTCTGTCCGGCGCGGTGATCGTCTCGACTCCTCAGGATCTGGCGCTGATCGACGCGCGGCGCGGCATCGCGATGTTCAAGCAGGTGCAGGTGCCGCTCATCGGCATCGTCGAGAACATGAGCTATTTCCTCTGCCCGCACTGTGGCGGGCGGACGGACATTTTCTCGCATGCCGGCGCCCAGCGGGAGGCCGAGACGCTCGGCGTCCCCTTCCTCGGCGAAGTGCCGCTCGACATCGCCATCCGCGCCAATTCGGATGACGGGCGCCCGGTCGTGGCGAGTCTCGCCGACAGCGCCCATGCCGGCGCCTTCCTGGAGATCGCGCGGCGGGTCGCGCTGACCCTCGAAACCGGCGCGCCCGGCGCAAAACCCGCCCCCCGCATACGCTTCGATTGAGGAGCGCCGCACATGGCCTGGCCGACGGATATTGTGGCGAAGGATCAGGGGCGAACCCTCGAGATCGCCTTTGACGACGGCGAGACCGTCAGCCTGACCGCCGAGCGCCTGAGGGTCGAAAGCCCGAGCGCCGAGGTGCAGGGGCACTCGGCGGCCGAGAAACGGATCGTGACAGGAAAGGAGAACGTTCGCATCGTGGCCATCGACCCGATCGGCAACTACGCCATCCGGATCGTGTTCGACGACGGCCACAACACCGGCCTATATGCTTGGAACTATCTCCGAAAGCTGGCGCGACCGCCGTCCCCGTGAAAGGCGGCCGCCCCTCATGGAAGTTAGAATCGTCCAAGCACGGTCCCGGCGATATCGCACTGGAAGCTCTCCAGCGCGACGGCCACCGTCTTGATGTCCGCGACCTTCGTGCGGTTGCGGCGCCCGAGCAGAATGGCGGAGCCAACTCGCGAGGCGACGACATACGCGTCGGCGTTCTCCAGCGCCGCAGGCGTGTCGTAGATCACAACGCCGTAATTACGCTGGGCATTCTGCGACAGGTTCAGGAACTCCTTAGAACTGAGAAGTTCCTGGGGGTGGGGCGCAGTGGCGCCGGCGACAAGAAGCGAGAGGCCGGGCACGATATCGACCGCGACCGGCGGCGCGTGCGCTTCGCTGCGGGTCAGCGCTTCGACCAGACCTTCGGTCTTGGGATCAACGCCAAACAGCGAGGCCAGCCTCGGTCGCCTGAGGTTTGTGTCGACCAACAGGGTCGGCACCGCCATTTGGGCGAAGGATAAGGCGAGATTGGCGGCGAAGTAGGTCGCCCCCACGCCGGAGTGCGCGCCGATCACGGCAAAAGCGTTCTTGCCTTGGGACAGGGGACCTGTCGCCAATGCCGAGCGAACCGAGCGGAACGCTTCGGCCCCGGCGCTGAACGGCTGGAAGCCGACCACGAGCTCACGGGAGAAGCGAGCTTCGTCTCCTCCAAAGCTAAGGACGGGATAGTTGTATCTTTTGGAAAGCGCGAGGAACAGGCTGTCTCGCCGAACCAGCCCGAGCGTGATCGCCGCCTCACCGAATGTCAGCCCCTTGCGGCGTTGAAAACCCCGAATGGCCTCGACTTGCGCGTCGCTGAGATTGCCGGCGGCGAGGATCTGCTGCTCGATCGGATCGATAGCCGAATGGACCGCGATCCCGTCGGCATCCAGCGGGCGATTCGTATTCAAGGTCATCTGCTCACGCTTTCGAAGGGGCCGCGTTGCGACACACGGGTAAGTGGAGAACGGCTCACGCCGCAGATTGCGTTGGGTTTACTTGCATCAGGCTGTCAACATCTCGTCTATCCGATCAGAAAAGCCGCTCATTCACGATGATCGTATCACTGGGCTTGACTTCGTCGTCGAGGGAAGCCGGCACTTCCATCGTCTGCCCGTTGCTCGTTTGGCGCTTGATCTTTACGCGCCAGTCGGTCCCGAGCTGGCTAAGTCCACCGGCGATCGCGATCGCCTGCTGAACTGTCAGCGGACGCGTGAGCGGGAATTCGCCCGTATGGCCGACGTAACCGTAAACATAGTAGAACGGCACAAGCTCGACGTAAATTTCGTCGTTGTTTTCGACCAAAATGTGGTCCCCGTTGATTTTTCCCGAAACGATGTCCCGGCCGTCATAACGAGCGACGGTTCTGCCGTTCGGTCCGTTTCGCTGCAGAACCACGGTCGAGCCCAGAATCTTTGAGACCTCCGGCGCGTGCGAGAATCTGGCTCAGCGTGGTCGCCCTGTCGATCGTATAAAGTCCCGGCGCCCCGACCTGGCCCTGAACGCTGATCTCGGATCCAAAACTCGTGATTTCAACCAGAACGTGCGGGTCGTTGACAATCTGGCGGGAAGCAAGCCGCGTTTCGATCGCATGCGCCAGCTGGTCCTCCGTCAACCCCGCGGCCTTGATTCGGCCGACATACGGAAATTGGACCGTGCCGTCGAGCTCGACCCGTGACGTCGTATCCATGTCGGGTTGACTGACGACTTTAATCGTCACGACGTCAGACCTATTGAGGACACGGCCGCCGGCCGCGTATACTGGAGCGCTCAAAAAAACAGTGAGCGCCAGCGCGACGCAACTCAGTATCCGGATCCGAACCATTTGCAGTACCGTTGGCATTGTCGCGCTCCAAGTCCGGAGTCTCAATAGGGGTTGAAGTTGAGAGCAAGCAAAATCAAGCTTGTATTCGTCGTCAAGGTGGATTGCACGGATCTATTATATTGATAGCTGAGCTCGCTACCAAGAAACGGAGAAAAAGCGTAGCTCAGCTTAAGGCCTGCACCGTAATTCTTTTGGTTGTCTGTCAATGGACTGATCAAGCTGGTAGTTTCGAGATTAGCGCCAGTTCCGCTAATGTATGATGTCTGTAAACTTCCTGAAATGGTTAACTTTGGCGTCCAACGAAATGAAAATCCCGCAGACGCCAAATCGGTAATTTGTAAATTACTGATAATTGACGTCGGCGGTGTTGCGAGGCGTGATAAAGCTATATTTAGAATAATTTTAGGCGTTGCCGTCCATTGCAATGAAATTGCGTACTGAGGCAGAACCGAGTGCGGAATGCCGAGGCTAAAATATTGATCCTGGATTCCTATCAATCCTGCCTGGGCCGAAAGAGCTATGTCAGGTCCAAAATTTTTCGTGTAAATAGCCATAACTTGATCAGTCGTTATCTTATCGACCAGCCCTGTTACGTCGACAAGCCCTTGGCGGCCAGTATAATTGAAGCCGGTCACGGTCGCAAGAACCTGAAGGCTATTGGTCTCTGACACGGCATAATTGATCCCGGCGGCGACGAAAACGGATTGATAGTCGTTTGTCCGATCCACTACAGAGCTATTTTTAACAGAGGTATTGCCGCTGTTGAGAATTGCCGAATACTCGCCCGTTACAATACACTGCGCCGTTTCATTGAATGCAACGGTCGTCGTCGTATTGAGGACATTATACCCAATTTGTTGGCCGGGTTCGGAGGGCGCGGACACTTCGGAGGCCTTGAGGGTGCCTTTGCATTTTGATCCATAGGTGAAATTGTCCCCGATATCGGCGGAACTGTGCGCCGAATTGTAACGATCGTATTTCAGATATCGGTACATTCCCCATGTCCCATCCGCAAAAAACTGCTGTCCTCCAATTTCATTCCGGAATGACGCGCCGTAAGTGGAGATTAACTCCAGAGAGGCAATAGGGCTGCCGTACAAGCGCGTCGCGCCGCTGCCGGTTGGCGTGTTTGCAACGTTGCCATTGTAACCCACCTGCTCCGACAGATGGAGTTGCAGCGGCAGGTCGTTCCAATTTTCGGGCATGCGTGGGAAGATTCCCGTCGTGGCGGGTGGCGCTGGGGCCAGCAAGGGCCAGTCCGCCAGCGACAGGCCGTCAGCCCGCGCAGCGCTACCGCCGACAAGCACCGTAATCACTCCGAGCGTCAGAACGGCGCTCCGAATCATGGCTATGCATTGCTCCGACGCGCGTACACCCTGTTGCACTCCTGGCGGCGCAACGCAGTGCGCCCTACGACATTACCGACTCCAGTCCGTCGGTCGCCCAGATTTCGGTCAGTCAAGCCCTCCACCGTTAACAAGGAATTCGCCCACGAGCGGCGACAGCCCCAGAGTGTCGCAATCTCTCGGCCTCTTCGGCGCACGCCCCGCAGCCGCCGCACCTGCTGGCGGCCGTTCCGACAGAAGTGAAGAGCCGTCCTCATTACCCACATTCTTTGCGACACGACAAGGATCGAAAAGCCACACTGGGCCGGGAATTGCCGGCTGCCGCCTCTGGACACACGTGCCTAAACCGTTCGAGAAGGCTTAGATAGCCTTCGAATTCGACGCTTTTTCTCAGGATTGACGCATGAAAACGCATTACCGCGCGGTCGTGATCGGAGGTGGCGTCGTCGGGGCCTCGGTTCTTTACCATCTTTCGAAGTCTGGGTGGACGGACGTCGCCCTGATCGAGCGCTCGGTCTTGACAGCCGGCTCCTCCTGGCATGCGGCCGGCGGTTTCCACGCCCTCAACGCTAACCCGAACATGGCGATCCTTCAGGCCTACACGATCGACCTCCTCAGGGAGATCGAGGCGGAATTGGGTCAGCCCATCGGGATGCACATGACCGGCGGCGTCCACTTCGCCTCCGCGCCAGAGCGATGGGAGTGGCTGCAAGCGAATTTCCGCCGATTTCAAGCGATCGGTATCGAAGACGTGCGCCTCATGTCGCCGGACGAGATCGGGGCCGCCTGCCCGGTGCTCAACCTCGACGGCGTTCTTGGCGGGATGTGGGCCGACCGGGAGGGCTATGTCGATACGACCGGCACGGTATGGGCCTACGCCAGCGCCGCAAAAAAACGCGGCGCTGAGGTGATCGAGCACAACCGCGTGCTGGCGCTGACTCAGCGCCCCGATCAAACCTGGGATATCGTCACGGAAAAGGGGACAGTCAACGCCGAGCACGTCGTCAACGCCGCCGGCCTGTGGGCCAAGCAGGTCGGGCAAATGGTCGGGCTCGAGCTGCCGTCTCCCCTCTCGAACACCATTATCTCATTACGGAGACGATCCCCGAGATCGCGGCGATGAAGGCGGAGATGCCGATGGTCGTCGATCTCGAAGGGTATACCTACATGCGCCAGGATCAGAAGGGCATGCTGGTCGGGATCTACGAGACGAACCCCCAGCACTGGTCGATGGACGGAGCCCCGTGGGACTACGGGGTGGAGCTGTTGCAGGAAAACATCGACCGCATCGCGGGCGAGTTGGAGCTGGTCCACCGTCGGTACCCCGTCTTGCAGACGGCCGGCGTCCGCAAATGGGTCAACGGCGCCTTCACCTTTTCCCCGGACGGCAATCCCCTCGTCGGTCCGATCGCCGGCAAGCGCGGCTATTGGCTGGCTTGCGGCGTTATGGCCGGCTTCCTGCAAGGGGGCGGCGTGGGCAAAGCCCTGGTCGAATGGATGATCCATGGTGAGCCCGGGGAGGACGCCTTCGCCCTCGACATCGCCCGGTACGGGCCCCACACCTCCAACCGCGAGTACATCAAGCAGACGACCGGCGAGTTCTACGCTCGCCGCTTTGTCATGACCTATCCCAACGAACAGCTCCCGGCCGGTCGGCCGCTGAAGACGACGCCAGCTTATGAAGCGATGGCCGCGGCAGGCTGCCAGTGGGGCAATTCGTGGGGTCTTGAGACCCCGCTCTACTTCGCGCCGGCCGGGTTCAAGGAGAGGCCGACGCTTAAGCGCTCGAACGCCTTCGATATCGTCGGGGCGGAATGCCGCGCCGTGCGCGATCGCGTCGGCCTGCTCGATATCGCGCCGTTCTCCCGCTACGAAGTGACCGGGCCGGAAGCCGAGCGCTGGCTCGATTCGATGACGGTCGCGCGCCTGCCGAAGCCGGGACGGGCGAAGCTCGCTCCCATGTTGTCGGAAACCGGGAAGCTCAAGGGCGATTTGACGCTCATCAACTGGGGCGATGGGACCTTCTGGATCGAAGGATCCTATTATCTGCGCGCCTGGCACATGCGCTGGTTCGCCGACCATGCGCGCGCCGGCGTTACCGTGCGCGACATATCCGACGACGTGATCGGCTTCTCGATCGCGGGACCCGGGGCGCGCGCCGTGATCGAGCGCGTGACGCATCAGGACGTCTCCAACGCCGCCATGCCCTTCATGGCGGCGGCCGTGCTCGACGTCGGCCTGATCCGGGCGCGCGTCGCGCGGATCTCGGTCGTGGGCGAACTCGGCTACGAGATCAACTGCCGCGCGCTCGAACACGGGACGCTTCGGCGTACGCTTCTCGAAGCCGGCCGCGATCTCGGCGTCAAGGAGTTCGGCTACAACGCCTTGCTCTCGCTGCGGCTCGAGAAGAGTTTTGGGATCTGGTCGGCGGAATTCACCCAGGGCTATACGCCGCGCATGACCGGCATGGACCGCTGGATCGCCTGGGACAAGGGCGAATTCGTCGGCCGGGCCGCCGCGCTTGCCGAGCGCGACGGGCCGCCGCCGCCCCTCAGCTGGTGACGCTCGACATCGACGCGCTCGACGCGGACGCCTCGGGTTACGAACCCGTCTGGCGGAAGGGCCGAAAGGTCGGATTCGTCACATCGGGCGGCTATGGCCACACCGTCGGCCGGAGCCTCGCCATGGCGCTCGTCGAGCCGGAATGCGCGACGGTTGGAACCGAGCTCGCCGTCCATGTCGTTGGCGTCGAACGCGGGGCTCGCGTCATCCCGCCCTCGCCGTACGACCCGGCAGGCAAGGCGATGCGCCTATGACGGCCATGACCGCGCGCTACTCCGCCTGGACAATTCTTCGCGAGTCCTGAGCGGCCACAAGGGCTGGCCGCAGGCTTGGCGCAAGGCGAAGGCGAAGCCGGCTTACGATTTCGTGATCGTCGGCGGCGGCGGCCACGGTCTCGCGACCGCCTACTACCTGGCGAAGTCCCACGGGCGCACGCGCGTCGCCGTCCTCGAGAAGGGGTGGATCGGCGGCGGCAACACCGGCCGCAACACGACGATCGTCCGCTCGAACTATTTCTATCCCGAATCGGTCGCGCTCTACGATCTTGCCCTGAGGCTCTACGAGGGCCTGTCGATCGAACTCAACTTCAACGTGATGCTGAGCCAGCGCGGGATCCTCAACATCGCCCACACGCCGGCGCAGATGGAGATCGCGGCCCGGCTCGTGAACGCCATGCAGATCAACGGCGTCGACGCCGAACTCTGGGGCCCCGACGAGATCCGCAGGCGGCTGCCGTTGATCGCCCAGTCGCTGGATTCGCGCTACCTTCCGAACGGCGGCGTGTTTCATCCGCGCGGCGGCACGGCCCGCCATGACGCGGTCGCGTGGGGCTATGCGCGGGCCGCCGACGGGCTCGGCGTCGACATCGTCGAGAATTGCGAAGTCACCGGTTTCCTGATGCAGAACGGCGCCTGTGTCGGGGTCGAGACGACGCAGGGCGAGGTCCGCGCCGAGGCGGTCGGCGTCGCGGTCGCCGGCCATTCCTCGCAGGTGATGGCGAAGGCCGGCGTCAAGCTGCCGATCCATTCCTATGCGCTGCAGGCGATGGTCGGCGAGCCGGTGAAGCCCTGCCTCGACATGGTGCTGCTGCATCTCGGGACGGGCACGTATGTGAGCCAGTCCGACAAGGGCGAACTGGTGTTCGGCGGCGGGCTCGACCGCGTTCCCTCCTACGGCCAGCGCGGCAATCCGCCGGTGCAGGAGGTCGTCGTCTCGGGCCTCACCGAGATGTTTCCGGCTTTTGGCCAGCTCAAGTTGATGCGGCAATGGGGCGGAATCGTCGACGTCGTCCCGGACTCCTCGCCGATCATCGGACCCGCGCCGGTCCCGGGGATTTTCCTCAACTGCGGCTGGGGAACCGGCGGCTTCAAGGCGATACCCGCCGGCGGGACGCTGCTCGCCCACCTGCTCGCGACCGGCGCGCATCACCCGATCAGCCGCCCGTTCGACCTCGACCGCTTCGAGACCGGCCGCCTGATCGACGAGGCCGCCGGCTCCGGCATCGCGCATTGACGGCGGCCGATCCTCTCCCCCACCCCTTCGGCTCCCGAATCGAGGCTTTTCAGAGGCTTGCGGCGCATTTCGGTTCCCTCCAACTCCCCAACCTGTCCTCGGCTTCAGGAGCGAGGCCAGTTCGCCGGCTCTTTGGGGCGCGAGGGGGAGCAAATTTGGCGCCCGGTCCCCACCTGCGCCGCCCCGGCTCCCGAATCGAGGCTTCTCAGTGGGTTGCGGCGCCTTTCGGTTCCAAGCCGAACCGGCAAGGCGGCTCGCTTTGTTTCGTCATTGCGAGCGCAGCGAAGCGATCCAGAGGCCGCGCCCACTGCCCTCAGGCCGTGATGCGAGGCGCAAGGATCGAACGTTCGGCGCCGCCTCTGGATCGCCACGCTTGGCGCGCGACGACGCCGTTGTCGCGACGCAGCTTCGGCTCCTGAATCCAGGGTTTTCATAAGGTTGCGGCGCATTTCGGTTCCTCGCTTCCGTTTGCAACTCCCGCTTCCGTTTGCAACTCCCGAGACCCCCGCGACGGCGGCGCAAGCCGCGAAGGGGCGCGACCTTCCAGCGTCTGCGGCGCACTCGAAGATTCCCAGCATCGCTATTCCCGGATCGAGGTTTGAGGCCAATCGCGATCGCGGCGCATCATCGGGTCGGCTTTGTTTCTCTGGCGAAGAGAACATACATAGAACACGCCTTCCGGCCTGTCAAGGAAAACCCGAAATCCTTGCCTCAATTGTCCGGCTGGCCGGAAACCGGGATTACGGCGAAGCCGGGACTGACTGTCACCGAGCGAGAGTCGCGAGCGAGGGTCGTTGGGATCGCGCCTGCGATACGGCTTTCTCACAGTAAAATCCAGTTATAAAAAAAATGCACGTTACCGCTCCTGTGTAGAGCAAAACGTTTTCACTAACCCCAACCATGACTGCCCCGGCGCAACTCAGGAGGCATGTAATTCCCATTGCACTTTGAGGGGTGCGCATGCATTTCACCGATAAGCGAAACACTCGCGCCAACAGAACAGTGTAAAAGACCGCCCCGATCAGGCCAACGCTCAAGAGGATCTCCAAAACTCCGTTGTGGGCCTGCGGCACCCACCAGTGAAGCGCGTCCGAGATGGCCCACGCTGCGGGATTGTCCGTCGTCCAGAACGCTGCATATCCCCATCCCAGAAGTGGCCGCTGAGCGATGTCAGCAATCGCATACGCCCAAATATCCGTACGACCAGTTAGCGTCGGGTCCTTACCCAACATTGCGAGCAGGGCGTCTTGATTGAAGACCGCTATCAAAGCAAGAGGGGCCGCCACGAATAGAACGCCGAGTACGAAAGGCGCATTCTTTTTCTCTTGCAGGGCGACTAAGGCTGGACCGAGCACGACAAATAACGCGATAGTCATCAAAGATGTCGTTGATCCTGACTTCAATGTCACCAAAATAATTACAAGCAGCTTGAGAACAGGAATAGCGCGCTTGCGTCTTCTCAGTCCGTGAAGACATGCGAGCGCTCCCATCGCCATCGCCTCTCCGAGCGGATTTTTTTGTGAAAAAACTCCACGAAAATCACCGGCCTCGCCAAAAGCGGTCGCCGGGAAGACAATCAGCAGTACGAGGGAAGCGATCGCCGCTAGAAAGCAAACCTGCGCAAGAAGGTCCATGAAGTCGTCACCTTCGAGATTCTCTACAATGCCAATCGCTCCGACAATAAAAAACAGATACTGGACCCCGGCTCGCAGGGTCGCTCCTGGACTGACCGACCAAATTGCCGATAAAAGCAGAAATACTGTTAACACTAACGTCAGAGAACCGCTCGTCCGAACAGTCCGCCATCGCGTAAAACCATAACAAAATAGAACAATACTCGTAGTGATCTGCAAAATACTTAGGACCTGAGTAAATTTGTCTCCTGACTTGCCCATCCATTCGCCATAGAGCACCCGATCGACTACCGATAGCGCCTGTAATTGACCAAGCAGAAGAAAGCCGACAGCCCAATAGATCCACGGGCGGGCCCGTTGCAGCGTTGGGCGGCCAGCGGCAATCATTTTACGGCCGGCGAGGTCGCCGTTGGTCCAGGCCATTCCAACTCGTTCCATTGCGGCCTCCGAAACGTAGAGCGTCGTGCAGGGACGCGTCGATCAGACCCCGCATCGCCCGCAACGGACGCCTCGCCGGGATCCGCGCCCCGATGTCGACGTCGGAGAACAACACCCCGTTCATTCGATCCTCGCCCGCATCGATCCCTCGCGATTCGCTTCGCCAACCTCAAGGAATCATGCAAAAAGAACTAATACCAGCGACGTCTCGAACGACTTGTTCAGCAGCCTGCTAGGCCGGGCTGGCGAGATGGCGATGACTTAAACAGGGAGATCATAGGACGAACTGCCCCGGAGCCGATCGGGGCGCCGTCAACCAATGCAAATTTTCGGATTTTGGACCGAATTGCGTGCTCTCTCTTTTCCAACGGCGCCGTTTACGACCGTCTGCTCCACCATATCATAAAAAGCGGCGACACGGCCTGGCAATGCAAACTCCGCCGCTCTGGCGACCGCGCCTTCGGAGAGCTCCTTCAGCACTCCCGGAGAGTTCAAGATCCTCACAATCTTCTCAGCCACGGCTGCGGCGAGTTGAGCGGTGTCGCGACCGGCAGTCGGTACGATTGCGCCTGAATGCGGCGTTACGATTTGCGCGGGGCCGC
This sequence comes from uncultured Alphaproteobacteria bacterium, assembly GCA_963748545.1. Taxonomy (GTDB): domain Bacteria; phylum Pseudomonadota; class Alphaproteobacteria; order Rhizobiales; family Beijerinckiaceae; genus Roseiarcus. The sequence goes on along the minus strand of CAVVJO010000036.1, from coordinate 356,954 downwards.
CAATGTCGAGACACACAACAGGCAGTCCGAAGGACAGCGCCTCCAGCACGGCGTTCCCGCTGGAATCATGCATGCTCGGAAAGACGAAAAGATCATGCTTTTGATAGAGCTCGAAAAGCTCCTGTTGCGGCAGCCATGGGATGAACCGGATATTGCCGGCGACGCCTTCTTCTCTAGCAGCCCTTTGCAGTCGGCCCTCCTCATTCCCCTTGCCCACGATGGTCAGCTGCGCGTCTGGCGACACCCGCATCATTTCGGCGAGCGCCTTGATCGCGATATGCGCGCCCTTCCAGTAGAGCAGCCGGCCCGCGAATAGCAGCCTTGGCGGTCCCTGAGGCCTTTGGAGCCGGGGCGGCCGCGCCGACTTAAGTCCCAACTCAAGATAGTTGATAGATTTCTTCCGCATAGCCGCTGTCAATATGCCGGCAGTGTCCGGAGTCTTCGTGACGATCGCCGCGGCGCTCGTCAAGCCGTGTCGCACAAGCGGATTGAACGCGATCGTGCGGTTCGACACGTCCCGCAATGTCTCAGCCAACCTGGCCTTTACAGGAAGAGCGTCTCGCAGAGAACGAGGCGATGTCTCGCCGCCACCGAGCGGACCGAGTATGAGGGGCCTTCGCACCATGCCGAGAAACGTCGGCGCCCGAACGCCGCCCCATGTCAGGTGGTGGACAGCATCGAAGCCGACCCTGGCATTCGTGTCGCAGGCTGTCCGGGTGGCGACCGCCTGCCATAAGGCGTTGTAGGTTCGTTCCCATTTGGGTTCCACTGCCTGTTTGAGAGGCCATCCAGGGACTTTTGGAAACAGCCAATTGATACCCGAAAGCTCCGGCTGTTCTCCGCACGCCTTCAAGATTGCGGCTTCGTGATTCGGCGCAACGAGCGCCCACACTCCATGGCCTAGCCGGTGGGCCTGCGTGATCCAGTTCCACCCGACCGCATGCTCCGAGCCCCGGTGGGGCGCGCAGGCGTATGACGAAATTAGCAGCTTCATCGAGATGTTTTACGCTCCATCTGTGCCACGAGAACTCTCGCCCCCCGCTCGCCGGCATCCCGAGCACTGAATCCTTCCAACTCGGACCTGCCACAGATCACGAGAGGGAAAGGGGCTCTGTAATGCTAGGAACTCGGCCTTGATCCCGTCGACATGTCGCGTTCGATCCCGCCGACGACGGGATGGCCCCTCAGCAGTCCGGCGTGCAGCCGAACCAGGCGCGCCGAATACGATCTCACGTCGTAGCGGTTGAGAAAGCGCTGGCGAGCGCCGGCCCGTAACTTTTCACGAAGCGGGCGATCGCTGATAACGCGCGCGAGCTCGGAGGCTAGGACATCGGCATCACCCGCAGGCGTCAGCAGTCCCGATATTTCCGGCTCGATCACTTCGGCATGCGCACCGACCGGCGTCGCGACGACTGCAAGACCGTGCGCCAACCCTTCAAGCACGGACATCGCCAATCCTTCAGCGTGCGACGGCAGCACCAAAATATCCGCGGCCCCGCACAGCGCACTCGCTGAGGCTTGATCAATCCAACCACAAAATTTCACCCTATCGGCGAGGCCGAGCGCGGCGGCGCGCGCGCGATATTCGTCAACCGGCCCGCCGCCAGCGAGCGTCGCTCGCCAGTTAAGCACGGCCATCGCAGGGCTCGCCAACGCATCGAGCAGCTCCGGTACGCCCTTGCGGGGACTCAGATAGCCGAGAAACACAAGGTGCACGGGCCCCGTTGTCGCGGCTTCCAACCGCGGGGCCGGGCAGGGGTCGGGCACAGCATTGGGTAGAACCAGGATGGGGGCGTCCCTGAGCGTAAGAGCGGCTCGCAACGTGCGCTCGGCTTCCGCCCCGAGCACGATGGTCTGCGCGGCGGCGGCAAACATACGGCGCACTTGGCGCTGCATCAGTTTGCTCCGAGCAAGAACGTCCCCTGCGTAATCGTAATCGTGGATATGGAGGACGTAGGGAAGCGAGACCGCGCGGGCAATCGCGGTCAGCATAAGCTTGCGGGCCGTGCTGCCGCGGCCAGTGATATTTACATGCATCAAGCTTCGTTTTCGAACCACCCCTCCCCAGGCGACACGGAGCGCCGCCGCCGCCAGATAGAAGGTGGAGAGTGGGATCCGCCAGCGCGCGCCGCCAAGAAACCAAGGCCCACGAGTATCGACGACGCGGTATGTTACGTCCGCCGATCGAGGCAAGGCGTCGAGAAAATACCCCATCTGCCGCCCAATCCCCCCGCCGTGCTCCAGTCCACCTGGACAGAGAATGAGAACATCGCCAGGGGGCGCTGACGTTCGTTCCAACTTTAGTGAGGAGAAGCGCGCTGAATTTGCGTCTGGGCGTTTATCGCGAAAAAGCGCAAGGGATAAAGACCTAAGGATCATGCCTTGTCGCTCTCCGTCGGGATGATAGCGCGCAATTGTTGTTTGGCCCGCGTCCCGACGAGAACTCGCCGGAACGCCGACCCAACCTCCACGCTAGCAACATACAATGCATAGACGGCAGGATATATTCGAAATAATTGACCTTTTGGGGTAGAAGGCGAGCGCCACGACTCCACTCGATCGTGGTATTGTCGGGGTCGAAGCGCCCCGACATACTGCCTGAACCGGTGTAACGAAATTCCGCCACGAGAGGCTGGCGTCAACAGCGTTGGGCCCCCGAAATCGTGGCGCAACATCAACGGTTTGGTTTCGTACTCCCAAGTCTCTTTACAAAGTTCAGGGATCCGCGCAGCGCACATGACGGCAATGGTTCAAACAAACGGCGTGGGCGTGCTCGTTCGTTCCGACGCACCCGCTTCACCCTTGAAATCCGCTTGTGCGGTCGGGCAACCGTCGCTCGATCGAGAGATCGAGTCCTGCGCAGAGTTGTGTCGTTCGGCGCTGGCGCTCGATCATATCGCCGCGATCGGTCAGTTGCCTGCTGCGCCGCACACCCCGCAGGCCTGTTTCGAACTTCTACTTGGCGTCCCTTACAACGCTCGAAGCATGGACCGCGCACGGCGACTGAGGCGCGAGGCGGCGAATCACCGACACAAGGCCCCTTTCGCGCTTGAGCGCTTCCTGGCGTTGCAGGCCTGTCTCGAGGCGTTGACGAGGCTCCTCCGAATGCCATTGCCCGACAGCCTCAAGCTCCGGTTCTGCGAGGTTTGCCGGGACATCGCGTCTGACCCGCAGCGATACGACGAGCGGTTTGAACTCGAATGCGATGCTTTCGCTGAGCTTGCTCAAATCGTAACCTTGCGGAGATTCCATGCCGGGCAAAACAGCTTCGATGTCATGCGACGCATGCCCTTGGGCTGGTTGCTGAAAACACACCCCTTCGATCTGCCCGGCTATCTCTGGGAACTTTGCTTCCGCATGCGCGGTCTGGGGCCGGTTGTCGAGCCCCATATCAACTACTGGCGGACCAATCAGGTTTTCCTATCGAAACGCGAGCACGAGCGCTCCATTTGGCGGATCGCGCAGTTCGTCGAGGAACGCCCCTCGATCAAGGGCCTGATAACGTCGTCATGGCTCTACGCAGTTGAGAACAACAAAGAATCCCCGCATCTCAGTTGGCTGCGCGAGTTCTACCAAAACGAAAATGCAAAAATCCTGGACGCCGGGGACGCACTTTCCGATGCGGGCTTCTTGATCGGGAGCGAGCGTCGGCGGCAACTGTTCGCCAGCGGCCTCTTCCGCCCACGGGAAACGATCGTATTGTGGTCACGCGCGGATATGCTGGCATGGGCGCGTCGTCATCCTGAATTCGCCAATGGCGGCCCCACCCCGCCCACGCCGAGATCCGCTGCGAGCGCAAGCGCAATCCCTCGCGCCCATCGCTGGCGCAGCGGCAGATGGACCCTGATCGACTGTCGGCGTCTCCTCTATTATCGCCCCCGCCGGTATATCGCGCTCACACTAGCGCTGCCTGCTGCGCTAGGCGCCTGCGTCGCAGCGGTATTTTCCTCCATGGCGGCCCCGCCAGTATTTATCGCGCTGTTTGCCGTTCTTTGGCTGGTTCAGTACTTGTTTCTCCAGTGAGCCGTCCTGGGTCGCGAAAGGGTTTTGCCGGAGCTGCTAAGGCGCTCCCTTTCATAATTGCGCAGTCCGCAAGTATTGCGGGTTTCGGAGATATCTGCAGCGCAGAGTGCGATACGACTTCCGCCCGCAACCGCCTGTCGCAAACCGCCATGGCGTCTTTGCGCCCTCTCAATTCGCTGGGAAGTAGGAACCGCCAAGTGCAAGAGCATCCCGCATCGGCGTCTGTGTCAGTTATAATCCCCACCCTAAATCGATCGGCTCTGCTCAAGAGAGCGCTGGCGAGCGTTTTTCGACAGACCTACGATGACATCGAGGTCATTGTCGTCGTCGACGGCCCCGACCCCGATACGCGCGCGGCGCTGCAAACGATCGACGATCCACGTCTTCGCGTTATTGAAAATCCCCGCTCTCTCACGGCCGCCGGCGCACGCAATGTCGGCTTGGATCACGCAACGGGCCGATGGATTGCGTTTCTCGACGACGATGACGAGTGGGCGCCCGACAAACTCGCAAAACAAATAGCGTATGCGTCCGACCGCAGCCCTGCGCTGATCACCTGCTTGAGCCGAGTGGTGACGTCGACGGCATCGTTCGTGCGCCCCCAAGTGATCTATGACAACAGTTTCCCCGTCGACGAATATCTGTTCGACAGGCGATCGCCATTCGCCCACTCTGGAATTCATTCAGACCTCATCCTACCTGCTGCCGCGGGCGCTATGCGGAGCGTTGCGTTTCAGGACTGATACCCCACACGACGATTGGGATTTTTTGTTGCGGCTTTCGAAACAGCAGGCAGTGCGGGTGGAGACCGTGCCGGAGATCCTGGTTACACTTTACACTGAAGAATCCCGCCCATCTTTGAGCAAGAGCGGCACGTGGCTCGCTTCGCTCCAATGGGCCGACCGAATGAGACCCCTATTGACGCCTCGCGCCTACAGCAGTTTCTGCTTGACCGCCGTGGCCGCCCGCGCTGCGAAGGAGCGCGCCTATCGCGCTGTGGCGCCCCTCCTCTACCGGGCGTTCCGCTTCGGTTCGCCGCGGCTCTGGTATGTCGCGGCGTTTCTCGGCGTTTGGGTTATGCCGGGCAGCGCGTTCGGACCCATGCGCCGGATTGCCCGGCGCGCCTAATATTGAACCGCCCGGGTTTGCCGGCGGAGGCCGGAGGTTCGCTCGAGCGGTTCGAATGGTGCGGAAGCATAAGGGCGAACACGCGCCGCTTTTAGCGGCGATGTCGTTGATCATGGCCAAGGTCGGCTGCACGGCGCTCGCTCCCTGCCCGATAAGCCGCCGCGCCTCACGCGTGGTCCGTCGACAAAACTTCGCTCGGCGATTGTGAGAGCTGGAGCGCTAAGCAGAACTGCGAGGCGAAAGCCGAACAGCCGATCGCGGCCTTGGGCGGCGCCGCTGGGACAGAACACGAGGGCGAACGGGCGCCGGCGCCTGGGCCGCCGTCACCGAACCGGCCGTCCCGGCCGCTGCACGGCGCAACTCGAGCTTGCCGACCCGGGTAAGGACATCGAGGCGCTGACGCCCTGGACCGCAAGGCGCCGCGTAGGGGCGTCGGATTCGCGATTACGAACCATTCATGGCAAGCTCTTCTCAAACGGAGGGAGTGTGAGCAAGCGTTCGCAATGGGACGAAGAGTGGAAGGAGGTGGGTCGAAGGCACGGCTGGATATTGCCGCCTCCGGCCCCTTGGCCTCTTCGTTTATGGGGTGTCAGGTACATACGAGCGGCCGTTGCCTCAGCCCGATACATAAAGAAAAATAAGCTTTGGGAATATCAGGACTTTCCCTCGACTTATGACGACTGGGTTATCTATGGGATTGCGCGCGGTTGGTGCTGATGCTCCCCGTCTGTTCGTGAGCGGTCGTAGCGCCGCCCTGCCCCCGCGAGCGAACCGGTAGGAACGTCCCTCCCGTTGATCGATCCGTCGCACCGGCACGACTTTTTCCGCAGTCGCCGACGACAACAATCTCGATCGGGCCGCCCGAGCGTGCAATTCAAAAGGCGGCCCCTCAAGAATGGGGAGGGCTCGTCTTGTATACCTTGCTTAGGCCGGTCAACGAGATTCCGCGCAGAAAAAACGGCCTGAGGTCATCGCGCGCAAAACAAAATAAAAAACAAAAATAGATTAGGATTCCCAGGGAAATACGCAGCGCAAGCCAAACACCGCCCGGCATCCCAACGGAGGAGGTGAACGGCAGACTTAAAGCGATCGCCATTGTGATCGCGCCTGCCAGCGCGGGCGCGGAAGGGAGCAACGCCCTATGTGCTGGAATATTGGTGGCCCGACGAAACATGAAGGCGATCACCGGCAGCAAGATCCATGGTCGAACAGCCAGCGCAAGACACGTAGTGGTAAGCCCAAATGGCGCGGCGCAAAGCACCGTCACCGCGACCGTCACGCCTTGCAGATTTGCGACCGCTCGGAAAATCGACGAGAGATTGCCCGCCAGCAAAGCGGCGTCGAAGCAGTAAAACAACACCATTGGCGCGCCGCTAAGAACAATAAGTTGCGCCGGAACAATTCCCGCCTGCCACTCTTTATTGAGCCACAAATGATACAACTGCGGCAGTAGGGCAGCCGTTCCTAGAAAGAAAGGGAACGCCAGAATGGACGCGTTCCGCACCATTTTTTTGAAATCGCGCTCAAACGCCGCTGAGCCGATTGTCTCCGCGCGCAGCTCGATCCGGCCGACGGCCGTGCGCGGTATGACGGTCGTGTGGACGATGGCGTCAAGAAACCGGCTCCCGAGAGCGAATAGCCCGACGTCCGTCGGTCCGAGCGTATACCCCAGGACCAGGCGCGGAAATTGCCCGGTCACCAGGCTCATCATGCGCGCTGCGAAGACATTAAGAGCGACCGGACGCAGTTCATGGAAATGTGGGCCCGACCATCCGACGCCAAATCGCACCGGCACGGCGATCCAGGCAATCACGAGCTCCGCGACCCGCTGCGCCAGCACCTGCATCACCAGGGCCCAAACGCCTGCGCCCTCAACCGCGAGCACGATCCCGAACACTCCGCCGATCATCAATCCGGAGACCGAGCGAATGGCCAATTGCCTATATTTCAATTCCCGGCGCAACACCGCGATCGGCACAGCTGACAGCGATGACAACAGCGGCATTGGCGCGAGGGTCCATATGACGTTCCTAATCTCGTCGTCGTGCATCGCCCTTGCGATCGAGGGCGCCAACAACGAGATCGCCGCTCCGAGCGCTATTGCCAGGAGACAGTTGGCGAGATTGGCCACGGTGGTGTGCTTGTGGTCCAGCTCCTGAACGGTAACAAGCGCCTCAACTGCGCCCTCCAACAAAATAAACTCGCAGAACCCGACGAAGATCATGACGATTGCGAAAACGCCGTACGGACGAGGACCCAAGAGCGGCGCAAGAATAGCGAAAAGGATCAACGACAGCGCTTGTTGGGTCACGCGCTCCGCCGTCAGCCAGACCACAGGCGGAACCGCCAACAGGCGCAGGCGCAAGCGGCCCCTTTCCCCGCGGGGCCGCCGTCCGACCACCGCCGTTTCGTGAACGCGCTCAACCATAGCGATGAGCAACGTGGACCTTAAGGTAGGGCATTAGTCGCTAAGCGCTTTGCAGGGCTGCGCTACGCGGCGTTTCGCTTGCCTGATGGGCGAGAACTTGGCGTTCTATCCACTCAAAGCTCATTGCGAGACCGGTCGAAAGCGGTTGGCTTGGTTTCCAGCCAAGCTTCTTCTCTATGAGCCGATTATCGGAGTTCCGCCCGCGCACGCCGAGAGGTCCCGGAATGTGGCGTTTCTCCAGACGTTTTCCCGCAATCGCCATGATCATGTCAGCAAGTTGATTGATCGTAACCATCTCATCGGAGCCAATGTTCACCGGCCCCTCAAACGACGAGCGCATCAGCCGAACCGTGCCCTCGACGCATTCCGAAACATATAGGAAAGACCGGGTCTGGTTGCCGTCTCCCCAAATCTCAATTGCCCCGCCGTCAGGGGCTTCGGCGACTTTGCGGCATAAGGCGGCCGGCGCCTTCTCGCGCCCGCCGCTCCAGGTGCCCTCTGGGCCGAAAATGTTGTGGTAACGGGCGATTTTGACCTTGGTCCCGTGACAGCGGGAATAAGCAAGATAGAGCCGCTCGCTGAAAAGCTTCTCCCATCCGTATTCGCTGTCTGGCGCGGCCGGATACGCGGAACTCTCTTCGCAATTGGGCGAGTTGGGGGTCGATTTGGTTGTAGGCTGGATACATGCATGCCGAAGATGAATAGAAAATGCGCTCGACCCCGCGCTTTTGGCAAGCGTCTAGGACGTTGAAGTTCACCATACCAGAATTGTGCATAATGTCGGCGTCGTTGTCGCCCACAAAAATGAAGCCGGCACCCCCCATATCGGCAGCGAGCTGATAGACTTCATCAAACCGGCGGTCAACAACTTGCCGGCAAAAATACGGATCACGGAGATCGCCAATCAGGAAATCGTCAGCCGGGCTTACCGCATATTCATGATACTTGAGGTCCACCCCGCGAACCCAGAATCCCTCTGACTTCAAGCGCGTGACTAAATGGCCGCCAATGAAGCCTCCAGCTCCGCACACCAAAGCACTTCTCATATTACCCTCCACAAGGGACCACCTCTAAAATATCGATCTGACAGTACGTTCATAGTTAGGAACGGGTCTAGCTGAAGTGATCTACCACCTTCGATAACGGTTTCATGGACAAGAATACCTCCGAATTCGTGCGTCACCCATTGCAGGTGGCGAGCGGAATTTCGAAAATGCTATCCAAGGCGCTCAATTTCCGCACCTACCTGCAGTGGAAATGTTGGCAGCGGGTAGCGCTAATCTTGGCCCTGGAACGCCAGGCTGCGAAAATCATTCTTGGCCGGAAAGATTGCGGAAGGAGAGATCCTGTTCATTAAGGGGGCAGATTCTCGTGCCGCAAGCGCGCCGGACCAGAAACGATTATCGTTAGACGTGATCCACTAGGCCGCTAGGTGACCTATTGCGTTCGCGGTCGCTGAAATAGCCATAGCCCATGACATAAGGATCATATTTCGTTAACTCTTTGACATCGGCTTTATTCAAGACCGCTCCGATTATCGACTCGGAAACAGGCGGGACAGAACGAAGCGCTCGTTTGGCAATTTCAACAGTCGTTCGCCCCCACTCGATCACAAACACGAACGCATCAATAAACTCTACCGTGGCGCAAACGTCGATGACCGGCACAAGAGGTGAAAGATCTACAATAATAAACTCGTACCGCTCGCGCAACATATCGAAATTCTTCTTCATTTCCGCGCTGGATAACAGGGAAGGTGGATCAGGAGCCACCGAGCTGGGAATTGCCGGGACAAACGGCAGTCCGGTCTGCGGATCCTTCAGGACAACGTCCTCAAGCGACGTCCTGCCGAAGGCAAGCTCGACTATTCCGCTTGTTGCGTTCGGAGCGATAGAGCGGGTCAGAGATGGGTTTCTGAGGTCGCAGTCAACAAGGACCACAGACGCGCCGTTGCTTGCGATCATTTGAGCGACGGCCAGCGCGACCGTGGATTTTCCTTCGTTGGCAAGCGCCGAGGTGAATCCAATCACCCGGGTCGACCGACACCTGTTCTCGAAGTCGATCGCAAATTTGATCGACCGCACGCCCTCTGAGAATTGGCAAAACGGACGCTCGACGACCGTCCAGGCGATTTCGCGGTCTCCTCGCATGAGGGTTTTCGAATCGGCGCCGTCGGGCGCTCTTCTCAGGCGCCTCCCAATTCGCTTTCTCGCCTGCACCTTCGGCAGGAGACCGATGCAGGCGATGAGCAACCGCGACTGAACCATCCTGCTTGTAATGAAGACGCGATCGGCAACCAATTCGCGTAACAAAGCAACACCTAAGCCAAGCCCTAGACCAACAAGAGGGAAGAGCACGGCAGTTTGAATCGACTTCTTGTAGTTTCTCGGGATGACGGAAGAGGCGGGGGTTATAACGCTCGCTTCCGCAATCGGCGATAACGCCTGCTGAAGCGAGGCATTGTAGCGACTCACATACGTTGCGTATAAATCTTGGTAGGCGTGGGCGGAAGCCTGAAGTTCCTGCAGCTTGACCTGCGCCTCCCTGGCTCCGTGAGCCTGTGCGACGGCGGCGTCGAAGTCCCCCTTGAGGGCCGCCTCTCGGCGTTGGGCCGCGGAAAATTCGCTCTCGCTCGCCAGTCTAAGAAGTTGAAGTTCCTCCGTGATTGCGGAACGCAACTGAACCTCCTGATTGCGAAGGCTAACAATCGCGGGATTGTTCACCCCCAAACTCGCAGATTGGGCGAGTTTGGACGCGAGCTCGAAATATTGGCCGCGCAACTTTTCCAGGGAATCCGACACGACACTGTTGCCGGTCGACCCGGTCGAAAGGGCGCTTAGAAGATTGGACCCGTTCAGTTCGGCAAATTGATCCACCTTCGCCTTGGCCCTTAGCGTTTCGTCTTTGGCGGCAGCTAGTCTCAGATTAAGGTCCGCTACGCGTTGATCCTCGATCAGCGCGCCAGTGGTGGTTTCAACGATGTTGTGCGCTTGTTTGTATTCGACCACTGCTCTCTGTGCGGATTTGCTCTTGGCGCGGAACTCCGGTATGCGTTCCTCGAGCCAAGAACTCGCTCGTCGGGCTGCTTCGTTTCCGGAAGACCGTTGTAGATTTATGTACGCGTCCGCCACGCCGTTCGCGACCTCGGCAGCGAGGTCGGGATCCGTGGCCTGAAATGAGATGTCGATTGCGTAAGTCGCGCCAAGACGTTCGACAGTCAAATTGTCGTTGAACACCTTAAGAGCTGAATTCTGACGGTCCGCCTCGCTCGGAGATTTACTATAATAGCTAGGAAAAATCTTACTCAATATTATTTTAGTCATTCCCTGGCCGGAGCGCCCGACAAACATCGGATTGTCACCTAAATCGAGCGTTTTGATCACCTGGAGCGCAATCTCGTTAGACCTCAACAATTCAACCTGGCTTTCGACTGCGCCAACCGATTGCATCGAAATATCATCCGATATCGGCGCCTGCTGAAATATTTCAAACTTGTGAGTGTCGATTAACAATGTTGCTGTAGCTTTGTACTGCGGCGCTGATCTTAAAAATACCGCAGCACCAACGGCTACGCCGATGATTCCGAGGACAATGACTACTAGTGCTTGTCGCCGAACGACACCAAGAACGTTTGAAATTATTTCAAATGTTGAAGGTTCCTCCAGCTCCATAGGGTTAGACCGGCTAGTCAGTGCGCTCAAGCCGGTGTTCGAGTCCAACATACTGACCTCAAATCAAGAGTGGCCGCAGGTCTCAGGCGGATAGTGTGCTTCAAGTGTTAGGTTGATCTACCGCGAGAGAATGTAAGCGGTACTCAATACAAGAATAGCAAGCAAGATAAGACTTGCGTCTACTCGGAAGGGCAGCTTGGCGAGCTCCGCAGTTTCGTCTTTATCGAAATCCATTTTAGTCGTCCTGCTTAAATATGCCGCCGCTCGCAGGTTAACTAGCGTCTCCATCGTAGTTAATGGCCTTGATTTTTGAGCCACGCCCCCGTCACGTGTCTCAACGTGTAGGCTACGAACAATGAGTTATCGATGAGGTAGCGGTGCGCGAGTTGACGCGGCTCTGTCATGAGCCGAAAAAACCATTCCAGCCCGGAACGCTGCATCCAGATTGGCGCGCGGGGCTTCGTGCCGGCATGGAAGTCGAACGCTGCGCCGACACCGAGCAGCGCAGTCGCCTCAATCTTGCCGAGGTGTTCGCTCATCCACTTTTCCTGCTTTGGCATTCCGAGCCCCACCCAGACGAAATCGGCGCGGGCTTCGTTGATCGCCGCGATGTCATCGGCGTCTTCGGCGGCTGTCAGGGGCCGGAAGGGGGGCGATCGGTAGCCGGCGACAATCATTCCCGGGTGCCGCTGCTGCAATCTTCTGATGAGGAGTTCAACCACGCGCGGACTGGCTCCATAGAAATAATGACGGTAATTGCGCGATACGCCAGCGGCGCACACCGCGTCGAGCAGGTCGGAGCCACAGACGCGCCTCGCCTGCTTAAATCCGGCCAAACGTGACCACCACACGAGCGGAACGCCGTCTTCGGCGGCCATGCCGCTGCGATTGAGGCAATCGCGTATCAACGGATCGCGCTGTGCGACGACGATCCCGTGTACGGAGACGAGACAAACATATTCGCGTCGCCCCTCTACTCGCCACCGCTCGAGCATCGCCACCGCTGCGCCCAGGTCGAACGCCATTGCGCCGACGCCGAGAATGTTCACTCGCTCACCCGTCGCCGAGCGTTCGGCAAGCTTGTTGTCATCGACCTGCCGCAGCGTCTCTGCTCCGCAAAACGTGGGCGGTTGCGTCAAAGTGAGGTTCGACTGCGAATTGCTCATCAGACAACTCTCCAAGAGAGGCATACTATGAAAAATACGTCCTGATCGGCCGCTGTCACGGCCATGCACCTCTGTGCCCCACGCACCACTGTCGCTAATTGAATACCGTGACATCGGTCATTTACAGCACTTCGAGCATCATCAAATGGCGAGAAGCATGATTTCAATCAACTAGTCATTTGTCCTTACCTCAACGACGGAGCGCCATTCAATTTATATAATAAGGGGTAGATTGTAGGCATGGATCGGTTTGCGGTCATGCTCGACGCGGAATGATGTATTACGAAGGTGGTACACAGTTCTGGTTCGATATAGGCGTGTGCGCGGCGAGAGTGTTGGAGCGACCTTCAACGCACTATGGGTATGCTCTGGGCCGGATCGACGGAGGCCCCAGCGCCCGCTTCGAGGGCTACAGCGAAGTCGTTGAAACAGAACGTAAAATCCTCCACCACGTCTTCAAGGCCGGCGACGCGTGGATGCGGACCGGCGATCTCCTGGGCCGCGGCGCCGACGGATTCTACACTTATGTCGATAGGATTGGGGACGCCTGTCGGTGGAAAGGCGAGAACGTGTCGAGCAGGGCCGTTGAATCCGTCCTTTGCGGTTGTCCGGGCGTGCTGAACGCGATCGGTTATGGCGTTCTCGGCCCCGGCGCAGACGGACGCGCTTGCATGGCGCTACTCGCAATCGACACAGCTTCAACCTCGACGGCCTCCCCGCGCGGCTGAAGATGCTGCCCAAATATGCGCGGCCGTTGTTCCTCCGCGTTCCGCCGGGATCGAGGCCGCAAATACCTTCAAGCCAAAACGGAAGTCCCACGTCGACCAGGGTTTGACCCGACACAAACCGACGATCCGCTCTCTATGTTCGATAGCAAGCGGGAGACATACTCTCTCGATTAGGATCTCGACAGGCCGGTATTGGCAATGGCGCAACGATCCGGGAAACGCCCAGGTCATCTGACCGCATCCAGGGCCTGACTGAGATCGTCGATAATGTCGTCGATGTGTTCGAGTCCTACGCTCAGTCGTATTGTTTCAGGGCTGACGCCTGCTCGACGCTGTTCCTCGGGTGTCATCTGACGATGCGTCGTCGAGGCAGGATGGCAGCAGAGCGAGCGCGTATCACCGATATTTACCAGGCGCTTGACGATCTTTAGGGCGTCGTAGAACGCCTTGGCCGCCTCAATCCCCCCTCCGACGCCAAAGGTGAGCAACGAGGGCGCCCATCCGTTGTTGAGGTACTTTCTCCCGAGGGCGTAGTACGGACTATCGGAAAAACCCGAGTATTCGACCCAGGCGACTCTCGGATTCGAGCGCAGAAACTGCGCGACATCCCCGGCGTTTTTGGCGTGACGCTCCATGCGAAGGGGGAGGGTCTCAAGTCCTTGAAGGATGAGGAAAGCGCTCATAGGCGCGAGCACTGCGCCGGTCGTGCGCTGGTAAACGGCGCGAGTCCGGCCGATGAAGGCCTCGGGACCGAAATGGTCGACATAAACCAAGCCGTGATAGGACTTGTCCGGTTCGCAAAACATCGGAAAGCGCGCCGCCTGCGACTTCCAATCGAAGCGGCCGGAATTGACGATCGCGCCACCCATCGCGACGCCATGTCCGCCCATAAATTTAGTCAGGGAGTGGATCACGATATCTGCGCCATGATCAATCGGGCGGAGTAAAATTGGAGTCGCCACAGTGTTGTCGACGAGCAAAGGCAGGCCGCGCGAATGCGCGACTTCGGCAAGCGCACGGATATCGCAGATATTGCCTGCAGGGTTGCCAATAGACTCTGCAAAAAATCGCCTGAGTGGTATCGTCGATAAGAGCGGCGATGTCTCCGGGTCGCTCGCTTGCGGCAAAACGCGCCTCGATTCATTCCGCCGTAGTGTGTGAGCGAGTAGGGTATGCGTTGTCCCATACAGCTGGGCCGGCGCTACGATGCTGCCGCCGCGATCTGCAACGGTCAAGAAGGCGTAAGCGAGCGCGGCCTGACCAGACGCGACCGCCAGGGCGGAGAGCCCGCCTTCCAATTGAGCAACCCGCTTTTCCAAAATATCCGTGGTTGGATTAGCGATGCGGCTATATCTGAAGCCCGGCGCTTCCAAATTGAACAGCGCCGCAGCCTGATCCGCGCTGTCGAATTCGTAAGCGACATTTTGATAGATCGGCGGCGCCACCGCTTTGGTGGCCGGGTCACATGTAAAGCCGCCGTGAATTGAAATTGTCTCTAGGCGCATCGGCGAATTCCCCGCATCGTTGGCGCCAGGCGCACCGCGTTATGGAGCTTCCCTGGCGCATTCCCCGTAGTGGGGGCCCCCCGCTCGATCGTACCTCACCCCGTCCCGACGAGCTTCTAAGCGTCCAATATCTAAGCACATAGGACTGCGTTGGGCCACGTCCCTCTCGCCACGCCGAAGAAGGTAAACCCCTATGTCGAAAGATAGGTGGCAGCGCTGACATAAACACGAGTAACAATGCGCGTAAGGGCTCTTAGAGGCATATATTTCTGGCGCGGGCACGAGCGGCGCAGTGACTCCAGTCTCTGTTGACCTCGAAACAAAAGAATTGGTTTGATCTGCTGTCTGATGCAATGTTGCGCCGGTTGCGTGGTGCTCATACTTTATCATCTATGGACGCTGACAGAGAGGGACTCATCAACATGAACATTCAGGTTGTCAATCGATACGTGGGGGTTATATCAGAGATCCGTAATCTCAAGTGGGAGGAACTGAACAAATCGGAATTGATGGCTGTATGCCGGGCCTATTATTATTTCTCACGGCAGTTTGTGGATGCCGTCCATGTCGCCTGTAAGCTCTTCCCATCAGATGAGAACCTGATGGTGTTGCGCGCGGGGGAATGTAATACTGATAATCTCTCTCCCTATCCCGGTATAGCCGCGAAAGGTGAGAAGATGGATCACGATGTGTTTATGAAGCGCGTGATCGAATTAGCGAGCCTCAGCGAGGCTGTTCGTGATCGGGTAGATAGGCTCGGTCACGAATACCGTGACAAGTGCAGTTCTGCCGACGAGCTGACGCGCGCGATGAGCCTGTCTAGCTACGAAGACGGCGGCCTTGAGGTGGTATTCCGCGCCATCCTCACCGCTCCGGACTGGGACGAGCCATCTCTTCGCGGTTTCAAACACTTCCTGGTCGAACACATCCAGTTGGATTCCGGCGAGCATGGCGCCTTGTGCCGGCATCTTGTGGCGGATGATCGAGTGCTTCCGCTGTGGGAAGCGTTCCGCGATCTTCTTGTTGGGGCGGCGCCGCGTCTGGCCGCTTAGACGCGTTCGCTCTGAGAGGGGCGTAGCCGCCCCTCTCAGCCCGATATTCCCCGCGACCAGCAATGGATTCGCCCGGCCCACTCACAATGGGAGGCGGCAGGATGAGCTTTTTTGGACAAGCCCAATGGTCCATCTCGCGCCTGCGACCCAAACGCGAGCGGAGACGGGTGCAAATTGGGCTGATCAACAACATGGGCGACCAGGCGCTTGAGGCTACTGAGCGCCAGTTCAAGACCCTTATCGCCACGGCGTCGGACAATCAGAATATCTCGTTCCGCACCTTCGCCCTGAAAGCAACCCGTCGCTCCGCCAGGGCCCAGGATTATATCGCCGCACACTACGAACCTGCGCGCGCCATTCTGGGCAGCGGACTCGACGGGCTCATTTTCACAGGTGCGCAGCCTCGGGCCGACCGTCTCAACGATGAGCCGTACTGGCAGGAGTTGGTTGAATTGATCGAGTGGGCGAGGCTGAACACGGCTTCAACCATCTTTTCGTGTCTCGCCGCTCACGCGGGCGCCCTGCATCTCGACGGGATCGAGCGACAGCCCCTGGCCGAGAAGTGCGCCGGCGTCTTCGCCTTCACCGCAAGAGAGACCCACCCTTTGGTCGGAAAGAAGGGAAGCGCGAGCTTCTCCCCGCACTCGCGATATAATGGCCTTCCCGAGAGCGAACTCGAACGCGCAGGGTACCGCGTCCTAACCAGTTCGCCCGTGCACGGAGTCGAAACGTTCATAAAGGATTTTGGAAGCCAATTCGTGTTCCTGCAGGGGCATCCGGAATACGACGCTAACTCTCTTGCTCGAGAATACCGTCGGGATATGGACCTCTACTTGCGCCGCCTGACCGAGAGGAAGCCCCCGAGGCCAAAGGGTTATTTTAGCGTGGAGGCGGAAGCCGAACTGTCCGCTATGGAGCGCCGCGCCTACGATGACCGCGACAGTGTGCAGATTGATGAGCTGTCCGCGATCGTATCGATGGCGCCGACTGAGGCTGCTTGGCGCAATACGGCGGTTTCCTTCTATCGTAACTGGATCGAGATGATTGAAAACGCTATGGGGCATGCTCCCGGGTCTGCAGGGATGGAGACCCTGGAATTGGCGTCGCCGTAACGTGACTGTCAATGAGGGCGTCATTTGTTAAGGGCGTCTCGATTGAGGCGCGGGCTTGCTGGATTGAACGAAGCCGGGGAGAAGTTGATGTCTTTGAGAGATACTATTCTAAATGAAATGCAGGCCGTCGCAGCGCTCCATGGAAAGCGGCTGGCGCCGCTGACCGACGGCCTGCCGCTAAACGAAACCGGGCTCGATTCTCTTTGTTTTGCGCTTTTGGTCGCGCGTCTCGAAGACATGCTTGACCGTGATCCGCTTAGCGATGCGTCGAACGGACGGTTCCCCAGCACTGTTGGCGAGTTCGTCGCGCTCTACGAGCAAGCTTTTGCCTGACCGGCGTAATCTGTTCCGTTGCATCCAGGAGGGGCGCGGTCGAAGCAGGGTTGTCGCTACGCGAGACCGTGTTCTGCACCTGGACGAACTCGAACGAGCGACAAGTCTCGGTTCGGATCCGAATAGTCTGCGCGGGCGCTCCGTCGTCCTTTCGGTCCAGGACATGGCGAAAGCCGCCGCGGCGCTGATCGAACTTGACGGCCTTGCGCGCAGGATTGTTCTTTGCCCTCCCGGCTGGGAGCCTTGGCGATTAGAGTCCGCCGCCACGACGGCAGAGGCCGATGCGTTGGTCTTTGACGACGACGTCGACGCGCCAACGATTGGCGGAAGCCATTCAATAGCTTGCCGGCTTCCCCCTCAGGCGCTCCGCTCGCCGCGCTTCACAGAGTTGGAAACGGAATGGGTCCTGCCGACCTCTGGCACGACGGGCCCGCCAAAGCTGGTCGTGCACACGCTGGGCACTTTGATGGGCGCGATTGCTGATGCGCCGCTGCAGCAATGGGCTACGTTCTACGACATTCGACGATATGGAGGCTTACAGATTTTGCTGCGTGCGCTCAGCGGACGCGGCTCGCTGACCGTCGGGACGGAGGGAGAAAATATCAGTTCGATTCTCGCGCGCTTTGGAGACGCCGGAATTACCCACGTCTCGGGTACTCCGACCCATTGGCGCAAGGTTCTCATGAGCGGAGAAGGCCATCGGATCGATCCAGAGTACGTGCGGCTCTCAGGCGAAATCGCCGACGACTCCGTCCTGTCGGCCTTGCACGCGATGTATCCGCGCGCTCGCGTCGAGCACGCCTACGCCTCGACAGAAGCCGGAGTCGTCTTCGCCGTCGGCGATGGCAAACCAGGGTTCCCGGCGCGCTGGCTTGAGGACGGCGGCGATGTCCAGATTAAAATTGTAGACGATACGTTGCGGGTCCGCTCGAACCGGTGCGCTCGGCGTTTCTTGGGCGAAGGTCAGCCCCCCCTGGCGGACCAGGACGGTTTCGTCGACACGGGGGACATCGTCGAGAGGCGCGGTGAGCGCTGCTATTTCATGGGCCGGCGCAGCGGAGTCATCAGTGTTGGGGGGGTTAAGATCCACCCGGAAGAAGTCGAGGCCGCGCTCAACTCGATTGACCTAATTTCCGCGAGTCGTGTTTTCGCTCGAAAAAGTCCTGTCACGGGGGCTCTCGTTTACGCAGAGGTCGTCCTCCGCAATGGCTGCGTGGCGGGCGCGGACACGGAGTTGGAGATCCTTTCCGCCTGCCGCGCCCGATTGGGTCCCCATTCTGCTCCAGCAGCGCTCCGTTTTGTCGCCGACCTCCCCATGACGAACGGCGGGAAGATCGCGCGGCATGGATAACGTTCGACATGGATAACGTCATTGTAACCGGCGCGACCCGGGGCATTGGCCTTGCGATTGCGAACCGTCTGGCTCGCGACGGCTTCAACGTGGTCGCGGTTGCGCGCCGGGAGAGCGACGCCCTGTCCGGCAGCATTGCTGAGTTCGAGCGCGGGCCGGGCTCGTTGGTCTTCTGTCCGCTCGACCTGAACGACCTCGCAGCGATGCCGGCATTCGTACGCAACGTTCGACGACAATTTGGCCCCATTTACGGTCTGGTTAATAACGCAGGAATTGGAACGGAAGGCGTGCTCGCCACGATGCCAGACCCCGATATTGAGGCGCTCATCCGTCTCAACACACTCTCGCCCATTGTGCTGAGCAAATACGTAGTGAGAAGCATGATGACGCAGGAACGGGGACGGGTGATCAACCTCTCCTCGATCATCGGCTCGACCGGTTTCAGCGGGCTTTCTGTATACGCGGCCACCAAGGCGTCCCTCATAGGATTTACGAAGTCCTTGGCGCGGGAGGTTGGACGGGTCGGCATCAACGTCAATGCGATTGCTCCTGGCTTCATTGACACCGAAATGACCCGCAGCCTGCAGGGAGACGAGCGCAAACGCGTTACGAATCGAAGTCCCTTACGCCGTTTGGCCGAGGTTGAAGACATAGCCTCAGTAACCTCCTTCTTGATGGGCGAAGGCGGGCGAAACATAACCGGGACTGTCATCACCGTCGACGCGGGCAGCACAGCGTAGTCTTCCTGCCTGGCAAGGTCTGGTTTCGGTTCTCGTCGAGGATGAAGGGGACGCAGAAAGTTCGCGTGCTCCAATCCGCTTTTGGCTTAAATCATCTGGCTGTCAGCGCTGACCTCGGGATCCTCGCGCAAAACGGCGTCCATCCTTGGCGTCCGACGCCGGGCTCTCGGCCGCCACCAGTTCCGGCTTGTCGGAGCAGGCGCGCAGAAGCCCCCATGTCCAGGCACTCGCACGCCGTTGACGGCGACGATGTCGCGGATTTTCTGGCCGATTAACGGGTCCCCTTCGCGGCCATCGCTTTCGAAGTGGCCGTGACCTTGTCCGCAGCCGCGTATTTCATCTCGTCCGGGCAGCGATGCGACAGCCGGTCCGGCTTCATTATCGGCTGGAATTCGTAGGTGTAGGTGTTGAGGAAAAGCTGCGGGACGCAACCACTGCGGCCTCGTCTGCTCTCTGCTGCAGGAAGGAACTCACACCAAGAAAGCCACGGATCATCGGCTTGCACCGGGCCAAGAAGGCCACTTCAGCGATCGGGTCGAGACTTGGTCTGCCGTATTCCTTTGGGAAACTGAGACCCTTATAGGTGGCGATTATAAACGTCCTCAATCCGGACGATGTCGTCCTCGCCGAGATAGCTGCCCGTCTGCACCTCGATGAGCTCGAGGTCGATCTTGCCGGGATTGGTCAGGCGGTGATCGGAGCCGATCGGCAGGTAGATCGACTCGTTTTCGTGGACGAGCTTCACAGACCCGTTCAACGTCACCTCGGCGGCGCCGCGCACCACGATCCAGTGCTCGGCGCGATGATAGTGCTTCTGCAGCGACAACCTGCCGCTTGGCTTCACCACAATCCGTTTGACCTGGTAGCGCGAACCTTGGTCGATGCTCTGGTAATAGCCCCAGGGACGATACATGCGGCGGTGCTGCGTCGCCTCGGGATGGTTCTCGGCCTTCAGCTGCTCGACCAGGCGCTTGACCTTGTGCGTCTGCGCCTTGTCGACGACCAGGATCGCATCGCCGGTCGCCACGACAATGATGTTGTCGAGGCCGATCACCGCGGCAAGATGCTCGTCCGAGCGGACGAGCACGTTCGAGGAGTTCGACCGCAATGGCCCGGCCGCGCAGGCTGTTGCCGTTGGCGTCCTGCGCGCTCAGACGCCAGACCGCCGACCATTCTCCGACGTCCGACCACCCTACGTCCGCCTCGAGCACCGCGGCGCGGCGCGTTCGCTCCATCACCGCATAGTCGATCGAGATCCGCGGCGCCTGGACGAAGGCGTCGCGGTCGAGAACGATGAATCCGAGATCCTCCTTGGCGGCGGCGACCGCGGCGGCGGCGGCCGCTGCGATCTTGGGCTCGAATTGGGTCAGCTCCTCCAGCATGATGTCGGCGCGGAATACGAAGTTGCCGGAATTCCAGAGATAGCCCGCCTCGATGAAGCGCTTCGCTTGGGCTTCGTCCGGCTTCTCGACAAAGCGCTGGACGCGGCGGACTTTCGGATCCGCGGCGAGCGGTTCGCCTGGGTGAATGTATCCGTAGCCTGTCGCGGGATGATCCGGCGTGACGCCAAAGGTGACGATCTCTCCGGCCTCCGCCGCGGCGGCCGCCTGAACGCACAGCTCGACGAACCGCTTCTCGTTCCGGAACACGTGGTCGGCGGCGAGCACCGCCACGATCGTCTTGGGATCGCGGGACGCCGCCCACGCGGCCGCAGCCCCGACCGCGGCCGCGCTGTCGCGCCGCTCAGGCTCGAGCAGGATGGTCGCCTCCGCGTTCACCTCCTTGAGCTGCTCGGCGACCCGGAAACGGTAGTCGAAATTGGTGATGACGACGGGGCGCTCGAAAGCCTCCTTGTCCCCGATCACCCCGATGATCGACTGGAAGGTCGAGCGATCGCCGGTCAGCGGGATGAACTGTTTGGGCAGGCTCTCGCGCGACTCCGGCCAAACCCGGGTGCCCGATCCGCCGCACATGATCACAGGTAGAATCTTGGCCATTGCGTCCTTCTCGAACATGTAGTGCGGAAGCTGGTTTCCTAAATCTTTTTTCTGAAAGGCCCCTGAACGCAACTGCCACTTTATCGACACGACCGTCATCCAGTCCCTGCTCGCGCCGCTGTGGGAAGACAAGAGATGTATGCTTTTAGGGGCTCCAGCGGAAAAGAGAGGTAACCAGCGAGGACGGCGTCTCCCCTTCACAAAGCTGATGGCGCGTGCGCCGCGCCGTCTCGCGGTCGCACGGGGGCGTCGATCTGGGCGGCGACGATCGTTCGGTTGTGGGCTTTGAGCGGGGTCATGCGGACGATGGCAGCTCAGTTCGGCTGCGGTTCGCCAGCGGGTTTTCGAGCGGCTACCCCTTTTGGCGTATTGTTTTGTCCATTTACATCGGCCTCACGTTACGTAAAGATGCAATTGTCGGGTTGTAGTTCTTTTTCAGCCTGCCGGGTGCGACAGCAGCGGTACAACTGCCGTAATCAGTTATCCTGAGGGAGGTAAGGCCGGTTCGCGCAGAGTGAACCTGTTGAACGACAAAATTGGGTTCGCGCGGGGCGAGCCTCTTTCGAAAGGGGAAGCGACAATGCATGAACTTGAGCAAAGAGACGCCTGTTTTGATTTCGCCTGTGACGAGGACGCATCCCCTCCCCCAAGACATGATGTCGTCAAAAAGGCTCCTTCAGAAACTTCTCGTCGTTCAATGAGAGAACCTAGCGCAGTATCGGTAAAGAGTATCGTGCTTATTGAAAACCGTCGTTTTGTGCGGGAGTGCATGCAACGTGGTTTAGAATTTGCGCTAGACACGTCAGTTGTGTCTTTTTCGACGCTATCAGAGATACAACACGAAGGTATAAGTCAAGTATCTTTATTTCTGATATCTCTACATGGCGCCAGTAAAGCTGAGTGCATCGCGGGACTCGATACTCTGTCGACTCTGTATCCTTGGGTCCCCGTCGCAGTTATTTTGGGCGTGGACGACAAGGAGCTGGCTTCGACCGCGGTCAGCCGCGGCGCAAAGGGATATATCCCGGTAACGGCTAATTTTGAAATTGCCGTGGAGGCAGTACGGTTTATTTTGGCCGGAGGAACTTATGTTCCGATGGATTATATGTTTTCTTCCTCACCGATCGTAGTCTCAGGACTAGGCAATGGCTCAACCGCAAATCTCTCTTCGCAGCCTAATGTCTTAACGAATCGAGAACTGAGCGTCGTGCGTGCGATTCAGGAAGGTAAGTCAAACAAAGTGATCGCATATAAATTATGTATTTGCGAGGGCACGGTTAAAGTCCACCTTCGTAATATCATGAAGAAGTTAAGCGCAAAAAATCGGACAGAGGTTGCTATCAAGGCACAAATGTTAATGCCGCCGGCCCTTGACCAGTCCTCGTATTTGCAAGAGAGCGTCTAATGGTGGGCGCCGATTGGGCAGTCAGGTCGCGTTAACCCAGGCCTCAGACGACCCTCGTCCAAGACTTGCTCTGAATCAGCCATCCGGTTCCCGGCTGTTACGGAGGTCCCAATCGAGGGGCGAGTTCTCATGTCGAGCGTTCTACGTCTTCAGTCCTAATTGGGTCCGTTCCGAAAGCGGTCATCTGGTGGAAGCGGATAACGCATTCTTGACCTCCCGCGTCTCCGAGTTTCTGCGACGGCATGCGATGCTGGCTCTCTCAATTCGGGACGCGGCCGGACGAAAGATCAGCCCGCGGTATCGGCGCAGCGCTCGGCCTCTCTGAATCGACCGCGCCGAAGCGCACAATCTCATAAGTCCACCGGGAACCGGCAAGAACTCATCTGAGCCTCGCCCTCGGCGTCGAGGCGATCAAAGCCTTCCGTGCTTTACATATTGCAAGGCTTTGTGATCAGTCCGTTCTCTTCGGTCACACTCGACCCGTTCCAATGCAGATAGACCACGCCCTTCAGCCAGACAGGGAAATAGGGGTCAGGCGCGCATGGGCCCGGTGGTTGGTAACCGACCCCGACTGCGCCGCCGCTCGGCCTCAAGTCCGCAGCGACTTCGTAGCGTCCATTCATGCAATCCGTTATATTGATGTAATTAAGGCAATTCGGTGCGGTCGTCGGAAGACTGCCCGGATTGGCGAGACCAGGATTCGCGTACGTGTTGGAACCAAACGGGAATGAGTTTCGATGCCGGGCGCCGTCGATGGAGGCGTCCGTGTTGGGGTTTCCAGCACTTGTGCTCCTCCCGGGATTGCTTTGCCAAAGGAAATTGCCGTTGACCGACACCAGACCAATATTGTTGTTATTTAAATAAACACCCGCGGCATAGACCGGAGCCTTGAAATTCCCGCCAATCGTCGACTCGGTCGGCACAAATATATTTTTGAATAATTCATAACGACTGTTATCGACTTCTGTCGGCCGCACCTGATTGAGATACAGATCTGCAGTCGGATCGGCGTGGGCGGCGTCTTGCTCATTCCCATAAGACGTGTTGCTGAATACATAAACTTGAGCTTTATCCCCGTTAGCAAGACAATTTGGAAAGACCTCGAACCCGGAATTTCCGTTCTGCCACCAGACATTCTGCTCCGCTACGCCCTGATGCGTGTAATTCGTGCAGGCCCAGGAGTCGAAAACCAGCCCTTCGCCATCCGTGTTGCAGCCTGCCCCTGTTGGGGCGTTGATGTTTTTGTAGCCAAAGTACCCCGCCACGAAGACGTGGGGGCCTGGACTGGCGTCCGGGCCGTCAACCGGAATGATCGAAACCCCGCTTGAGCAAATGCCACCGCCCCGGCTCGGGGAGCCATTGTATGAGATCGCACCGACAATAGCAGTTTGATCTACGCCGCCGGGCGACGTCCAAGAGTACGTATTAAACCCAGAATAATGGCAATTGCTCGCGATGTCATTGACGAAAGCGATATGATGCAAAGTATCGTTTGTCTCCGACGTCGCGGAATAGCATGCGCTATTGGCGGTCTCGTCTTGGGTTGCCGAAAATCCCTCCACCGCCCAATTTGATGCGTCGACCCGGAACGCCTCGTATTTCCCGCCGTCAACATAGCAGCCTGTTATATCGGGCCCTGCGCAGAGGAGTGTAGCGAAATATACGCCCCCTCTGCCGTCGATCCCACCGCTGCCTGAAGGGCAGTCTGAGACCGGGCCCCAACTGTTCGTTCCGAAGTTATGTTTCTTGTAGATTCCCGGAGCGGCCACGACAACATCACCACATCGCACTGGGTGATGCGGCGTCGCCCAGGCCGCGCTCCAAGACGTGCCTGAATTGCCGTCGTTTCCGTTAGGAGCGATATAATAGAGATGAAGCGGGGTAAAAGGGACGCCCCCGGAAGTTTGGCTGAAACCGCTCGAGGCCGTGGCCGTCGCAGCTACAAAGCCAATGCCCAAGTATGCCCGGCCCAAGTATGCACGAAAATTTTCTTGTAAAGTCATAATGATGCTCTCCAAAGTCGAGGAGCAGTTCGCCTTTTATCGAAGTCTTTCCTCACAGGGTCCGCAACCGTGCTCTCCGAAGTCGGCGCCAATATTCGCAGCCCCACGCACGATTGAGCGTTGCAGTGGGAGGAGGTCCGGCGAAGACGTGTGGCCGGCGACTACACGCGCCTGCGCTTGACGGCAGCGAACTTTCTCCGACTACTGGTGAGCGAACTCCCAATAGAGCTTACGCGCACGCTTATAGAGAGGCCCAGGCTGCAAGTCCCGTTCGTCGATACGTTTCACTGGTGTGACTTTGCCGTAATTCCCCACAACGAAAATCTCGTCCGCCTGGTCGAAATCCGGATATCTAAGCGTCGCCTCTCTCACATCTCTTCGATCATCGCGTAAGAGTTGCAATAAGCGTCGCCGGGTAACGCCGTTGAGGAAGCTCCCATTTGCAATTGGCGTCAGGACGACCCCATCCTTCGCCATAAAGACGTTTGCAGTCGCCAGCTCGGCGACGTTCCCGAGCACATCACAAAGGAGGCAGTTGTCGAACCCTCTGGAACGGGCTTCGAGCAGCGCGCGGGCATTGTTCGGGTAAAGGCACCCCGCCTTCGCTTCGATCGGCGCCGTGAGGGCTAGCGGTTTAGCATAAGGGGAGCGCGTGATTGACACCCCGGACTGGTCAGGAAGTGGAGCTTCGTAAAGACAGAGACAGAATCGGGTTGAATCTGGGTCCGGAGGAACGGAGGACCACGCGCTGCCGTAATCCGCCCAATACATCGGGCGAATATAGAGCTCCGCATCTGGCCTAAATTTCCGGAGTCCTTCATGGACGAGGGCAATGATTGCCTCTTCGCTCATGATCGGTTTCAACCACATCGCTTCGGCTGAGCGGTTGAGTCGTGCGCAGTGCTTGTCGAGATCGGGAGTCACGCCCTCGAAGGCGCGCGCCCCGTCGAAAACACTCGAACCGAGCCAAAAAGCATGGGACCGCGCGCCGATGAATGGGTGGTTGCCTTCAACCCATTCGCCATCCAGAAACGTGTAAGTTTGCGAAAATGCGCGCACGTATTGACCCCATGACTAGTCGGATTACGCGTAGCACTCCAGATGCACTGACTTAACGTGATTCGGCGATCAGCAGTGATTGACGAGTTGAATCGCCCTGAAGTTGACAATGCCAGCCGTCGGCCTCTGAAGCGGCAGTCAGGCAGGCGGATAGATCTCTCGCGAGATTGTACACGTGAGGTCGCTCAATCAAGTCAATATGGCTTCCCGTGGCCCTATAGATCTGCAACTCTCGTGCCCTGCTTTTCCACATACCGTCCAAATTATGGGTGTCCCGGGCACAGAATAACGTAAGTTTTTGATCGTAAAATGAAGGCCGCCACTTCTTCATCAGCATGTTGTTCGCCAGCAGCATGTGAGCGGCGTCGCGGCCGAACTTCAGGTCAGTCGGGATGTGGTGCAATCCCTTTCGACGCAAGTTCAATCGCAAAGAGTAATACATGATATTCGTTCTTATCGGGTCGCTCGCAATTCGCTTGAGGTGTCCATTCAGCCGTGAGGCAAAATTTGTCAGAATAAATCGAAGCGGCCAGAACCGTTTCGGCAATGGAGTATCCAGCAATATCAGGCAACCGACGCGCTCTTGCAGTCTGAGAAGCCTTTGCGCCACCTCGAACACAACCATCCCTCCGAACGAATGTCCCAACAGGAAATACGGACCGCGCTGTTGCACCGTTCGAATCCGGTCGAGGTAGTGTCTCGCCAGAATGTCGATATCGTGATCCGGCTCGCCGTTTCCGTCAACGCCACGGGCTTCGATTGCGAAGACCGGCATTGGCGAATCCAGCATTGTCGCCAGTTCGGTGAACCCCTCGACGCGGCCGCCAGTTCCCGGAACAAGAAAAAAGCACGGTCCCGGACGTCCCGATTTTAATTCAACAATGCGAGCATCCCCGACCCCTTGATTCGTTTCGGATAAGACGCAAGCCGGGTGTCCGCCATAGCCAGAAGATCTTTGATATTCGGAAGTTGGCATGTTCTGTAGTTTCCCACTCATCGAGTGTTGCGCGCTAATGAAAAGGAATAATCACGCGCGAAGCAAAGATTGGTAAGAATCAGAGCCCCGATCAATACTTGTAACGCATACTTCGGAGCGCCTGCAATCGTTGATTGAGTGGCAAGCGTCAGGTTCAAAAGGGTCGCCGCCATCACGACGGCGCCGATCAGCGAACGCACCAATGGCGGCAGCACCCGATCCGCCGGGATGTTGGCGGCGCGGCGAAAGATGACCGCCAGGAAAGGAGGCAATACCCGCGGACGCGCGACCACAGCGCAAGGGCAGTCGCTATCAGCCCAAAGGGGGCGGCGCAGAAACAACGTGTTGTCGATCAGGTCGCGATCCACATGTTGGGGCGGTTGGGTCATTTAACGGAACAGCCATTCGCGCCCGGAGCGCTGCATCGACGCCAAGCAGTGCAGCGGCCTCGATCTCGCGTCGGCGGGTCCGCCGCGCCGCTGAGTGTGGGCGGCGATGTCTGAGCGATTTTCGACAGCGAATCGTTCATGTACGTACTCCCCAACCAGGGCAAATCCCTATGCCTCCCCGGAAGAGCGGTCTCTTTAGCTCCCTCAACCAAAGACCTCTGTGGCCAAGGGCACGCCAAGGTTCCTTTCAAAAGAACCCCTTGGATCCCGATCCTGACAAAAAGATCAAAAGCAAGCAATTAATCCGTTTCACTTACGCCAAAGCTCTTCAAAGGCTCTGCTTCATATAATGAGAGGTATCGTTTCGACTCCAGAGCGTACCTAGAGCAGGAGACTTACAACGGTTAAGCGATGGGATAGCTCAAAGGAGGTAAGCCATACACCCCAGAAAATCGACGAGTCTGTTCTAGCATGAGGTATCCCAGTTTCCCATAAAACGGGGCAAATAAGTTATTTGTGACAGGGTGAATTCGATCAAACGGAGATCCCCATTCAGTGGTTTCGGCTTTCGACCCGCTCGCGTGGACTGTGGCCGTCTCAAATGAGCAATTTCGAGGTAGGAGAGCAATTTGGCCTACGAAGTGAAAGAACGCGTTGAGCAATCCAATGTTGAGCGAACCAAGGGCTCTGCGCAGGCCTGGCTGCGCGCGCTCGAAGGTTCGGTAAAGGTCACCCGAAATCCCAGGCACATCCTACCATATTTTGTTGCGGAATGGGCGAGCAGCTACCAGGATAGCCCAGCGTTGATCAGCGACGATGAGTTGATCAGTTTCCGCGCTCTTGAGCTACGTATGAATCAATACTCGCGGTGGGCGTTGGACAACGACGTGCAGCCTGGACAAGTCATTGCCTTAGTTATGGGTAATCGCCCAGAGTACTTCGCTATTTGGCTTGGACTCGTCCAAATCGGAGCAATCGGAGCGTTAATTGGTCCCGATTTGCCGGCGCCAGCCCTTGCTCACGCAGTGAGAGTGGCGGGTGCTCGTCATATCATTACGTCGGAAGCGTGCGCTGGCGTTTGCCAAAGCGCCGTAGCAGCACTCGGTAAGCCCGTAGACATATTGATTTGCGGTTCCGGACGCACCTCTTCGATTGATGCTGCGGTCGGGGATCAGAGCGGGAAGCCTTTGACAGGGAGCGAACTGCGCCCCGTGAGCCTCGATGACCGCGCGCTGAGAATCTTCACTTCAGGGACCACCGGTTTGCCGAAAGCCGCTGAAATCAGCCACCGCAAGTTGGTCACTTGGGTCCACTGGTTCGCGGATCTCGCCAGCCTGACTTCGTCGGATCGGCTCTACAACTGCCTGCCGATGCACCACAGCGTCGGCGGAATCGTCGCCGTCGGCGCGCCCTTGGTCAAAGGGGGGTCCGTTGTGATCGCCGAGCGATTTTCGGCCCGAAACTTTTGGGGAGACATCGAACGCTTTAATTGCACGGCATTCCAGTATATTGGGGAACTCTGCCGATACCTGCTTGCCGCTCCAGTCGGTCCAACAGACGGAACGCATGGCGCTCGACTAGCCATTGGCAATGGCATGGCTCCAGAAGTGTGGCCGCGTTTCGTCGATCGGTTCGGCCCATTGCGCATCCTCGAATTTTACGCCTCAACTGAGGGAAACGTGTGGCTATACAATGTCGAGGGAAAAATAGGCTCGATCGGCCGCATTCCTCCCTTTCTCGCGTTGCGGGACATGATTGCCCTGGTGCGTTTTGATCATGATTTGCAGGCCCCATTACGGGGCGCCGATGGATTTTGCGAGCGGTGCGGCGATGGCGAAGTTGGGGAGGCGCTTGGGCGGATTGACGGGACAAAGGGGGCCCGTTTCGAGGGCTATAGCGACGGAGTTGAGACGGAGCGTAAGATTATCCGGCATGTGTTCAAGGACGGCGACACCTGGATGCGGACAGGCGATCTCATGTATCGCGACGCCGAGGGCTTCTACAGGTTCGCTGATCGGGCTGGAGACACCTTTCGTTGGAAAGGCGAGAACGTCTCAACCAAGGCCGTTGAATCCGTTCTTTGCGGCTGTCCTGGCGTGCAAGACGCAGTCGTGTATGGCGTTGCTGTCCCTGGTGCAGACGGACGAGCGGGGATGGCGCTGCTCAAAACCAACGAGGCATTTAATCTGGAGGAGCTATCCCAGTGTCTAGAAGGACTTACCTAGGTATGCAAGGCCTCTTTTTCTGCGTATCGCCGAGGAAGTCGCGGCCACCGAGACCTTCAAACCGCGTCGGAAGGCGTATGTCGAACAAGGCTTTGATCCGCAACTGATCACGGATCCGCTTTACGTCTTCGACATCGAACGAAAGCGCTATCTGACCCTCGACGGCGAACGCTATGCCTCTATCCTTGGGGGCGCGATAATTTGAGGCGTGCCGGGCAGGAGGTCGCGACAAGGTTGAGTGACACGACCGCACTCAGCGCCTGATCGACATCCTCAATGATGTCCTGGATATGCTCGAAGCCGACACTATGACGTGTGTTCTCGACGCTGACGCCCGCTTGTTTCCTCGGCTGTCCTCTGTCGGAGCGTTTCGCATAATGTCGGGGTCTTGACGCCCCCGTTCGGCCCGCGCGGGGCGAGCGCGCCTCCCGCGAGGCTAGAATTTTAGCGCGCTCAGCAGCTCATTCGACGTCACTCCCCCGTTTAGACACACTTCTGCCCCGCGAGCCGGCTCACGCCGTTCCCAGGAGGAGAACCCTCGCCCGCCTCTATTTTCCTCCGGAAAACGCACACTGATCCGTCCAAAGGGTCGGCTCCCCGTGCAAAGAAAGCCACAGCTCTCGGACGCTTGCGAAAATCCACCGCCGGAGCCCCGCAACAGAAGCCGTCCCCCGGCAGAATCATGCCTCACGCAGCGAGCGAAGAAGACGGCGCGCCGAGATCGACTCCAACATCGTCGAGCGGGTGATCAGACCCCAGGCCATTGCGCGCAAGACCTCACTTTTCGCCGGATCCGCGGGCGGCGGCCGGACCTAGTCGTCCATCGCCACCATGCTGCAAGCTTGCAACGGCCCGCGCCTAAGTCAGCCTGACCCTCGAGCGAATCCCCAACTGCTGGCCCAACAAGGACATCGCGGCGCTCACGCCTGGAACTTCAAACCAGCCGAGTAACGGCGCCAGATTGGCGCTTATCCCCTATCGCACCGCAACAGTCGAAATCGCGTACTTGTTGAGATCCAGTTAACATCGTTCCCGCAACTCTTCGTTGCGATAAATGATGTTGTTGGTTGAGATGAAGAGTACCGGGAGTCGCGACGTTTCGGCATCTTTTGTTTACGTGAGAAAGCCAGTAGACGCATTTCGGCAACCACGACATGGCGCCTACGGATTCCTTACCGCGGCAGAAACAGGGACATGGCAGATGACAACGTACTATGTCAGCTCGGAGATTGGCAACAGCAAGAACGCCGGCACCTCGGAAAGTGCTCCCCTCGCCAGCCTTCAGGCGGCCGCCAACCTTGTGAAGCCAGGCGACACCGTCGAAGTCATGAACGGGACCTACACCGCCCCGGGTGGCGGCGACGCGCTGGACATCACCACGAGCGGAACCGCTAGCGCTCCGATTACTTTCGAGGCGGCGCCAGGGCAGACGCCGATTATCAACAGTTCCGGCGGCTGGAACGGCATCAATATCAAGGCATCCTACATCAACGTCGAAGGCTTCACCGTTGTTGGCGACGCGGCCAGCTACACCCTGTCCTCAGCCTTGGCGGGATATACGACGGGAAACGCGGCCCTGGACGGGAACGGGATAGCAATCAACACGAGCAGCGCCGATCCTCTACCCAACCACATCACAATCGAGAACAATACAGTCTATGACGAGCCGGGCGGCGGCATTTACACCGAAGGCGCCGACTACGTCCAAATCCTGAACAATGTCGTTCACAACAACGCAAACTGGTCGGCCTACGGAAACAGCGGAATTTCCGTGTCGACATCAGTCAACCTCGACACGGCCGCAGGCGCTCACATCATCGTGAGCGGAAATGACGTCTATGACAACGCACAGCTCGTCCCAACAACCGGTCAAAGCAAGATCACGGATGGCGAAGGCATCATCCTCGACACCAATCCGAATTACACGAGCGAAATCCTTGTCGAAAACAATACAGTTACGGGTAACGGCAGTTCAGGCATCGAGGCTTACCTGACGAACGGAGCGTCGATTACCGGAAATACGGTCTACGGGAATGACACTCAAAACGTTCAGGCCGCCGCCTACGGTCAAATTTTCATCAACAATTCCTCTGGTGTCACAGTCAGCGGTAACAACACAAGCAATCCGACCATAGCAATTCCCGCGATCAGCAATGGCGCCGTCAACTCAAACGATTCCGTCACCCTGACGGGTACTGCGACCGCGGGCTCCACGGTCTCGGTATCGGACGGCGGCTCGAGCGCTCTGGGAACCGCAACCGTGAGCAGCAGCGGAGCGTGGAGTTTCACGACACCGGTTCTGCCAGCCGCATCTTACAATTTCACTGCGACCGATACGACTTCGGTCGGCGTCAGTGCGGCGTCGAGCGCGCTTGCTGTGACTGTCCCGGTAGGACCCGGCAACTCAAGTGTGCCGGGCGCTCCGGTCGTCTTGAGTGGGGTGGAAAATTCCAACGGCAGCGTGACGGTGACGGGAAGCGCGGTGGCGAACTCCACGGTAAACCTGTCCTGCAACGGTGGGGCGGTGGCAAGCCTCGCAGTGGGCAGCGCCGGAACGTGGAGCTACACCTCGTCCCCCCTCGGTCTCGCCGTATATCAGTACACTGCGACAGATACGACCCCGGGAGGCACGAGCGCGAAGTCGAATACGTTGTCCGTGGAGTTGTCGCCCACCATCAGCGGTGCGACGGTCAATTCCAACGACTCCGTGACGTTGACGGGAGCCGGGTCGAACGGCTCCGTGATCACGGTGTATGATGGGAGCTCGACTAAGCTGGGAACCGCAACCACGAGCAGTTCCGGCGCCTGGAGCTTCACGACGGCGGATCTGGCGGGCGGCTCTTACGCATTTACCGCCACTGATACCGCGTCCGGGGCGACGAGCGCGGCGTCGAGCCCGTTCGATGTCACCATTTCCGCCACGACGGTTCCGGCAGCGCCGGTCATCTCGAGCGGCGTGGTCAATTCCGATGACTCCGTGACGCTGACGGGAACCGCAGTCGCCGGAGCCACAGTGACAGTGTCGGACGGCGGCTCGAGCGCGCTCGGGACCACGACCGCGAGCAGCGCCGGCGCCTGGAGCTTCACGACCGCGGATTTGGCGCCCGCATCCTACGCCTTCACCGCGACCGAGAAGACCTCCGCCGGGACCAGCGCGGCGTCGACTGCGTTGGACGTGACGGTTAAAGCTCCGCTTCCGGCAGCGCCGGTCATCTCGAGCGGCGTGGTCAATTCCAATGACTCCGTGACGCTGACGGGAACCGCAGTCGCCGGAGCCACAGTGACAGTGTCGGACGGCGGCTCGAGCGCGCTCGGGACCGCGACCGCGAGCAGCGCCGGCGCCTGGAGCTTCACGACCGCGGATTTGGCGCCCGCATCCTACGCCTTCACCGCGACCGAGAAGACCTCCGCCGGGACCAGCGCCGCGTCGACTGCGTTGGACGTGACGGTTAAAGCTCCGCTTCCGGCAGCGCCGGTCATCTCGAGCGGCGTGGTCAATTCCAATGACTCCGTGACGCTGACGGGAACCGCAGTCGCCGGAGCCACAGTGACAGTGTCGGACGGCGGCTCGAGCGCGCTCGGGACCACGACCGCGAGCAGCGCCGGCGCCTGGAGCTTCACGACCGCGGATTTGGCGCCCGCGTCCTACGCCTTCACCGCGACCGAGAAGACCTCCGCCGGGACCAGCGCGGCGTCGACTGCGTTGGACGTGACGGTTAAAGCTCAGCTTCCGGCAGCGCCGGTCATCTCGAGCGGCGTGGTCAATTCCAATCACTCCGTGACGCTGACGGGAACCGCAGTCGCCGGAGCCACAGTGACAGTGTCGGACGGCGGCTCGAGCGCGCTCGGGACCACGACCGCGAGCAGCGCCGGCGCCTGGAGCTTCACGACCGCGGATCTGGCGGCAGCATCCTACGCCTTCACCGCGACCGACAAGACCTCCGCCGGGACCAGCGCGGCGTCGACTGCGTTGGACGTGACGGTTAAAGCTCCGCTTCCGGCAGCGCCGGTCATCTCGAGCGGCGTGGTCAATTCCAATGACTCCGTGACGCTGACGGGAACCGCAGTCGCCGGAGCCACAGTGACAGTGTCGGACGGCGGCTCGAGCGCGCTCGGGACCGCGACCGCGAGCAGCGCCGGCGCCTGGAGCTTCACGACCGCGGATTTGGCGCCCGCATCCTACGCCTTCACCGCGACCGAGAAGACCTCCGCCGGGACCAGCGCCGCGTCGACTGCGCTAGACTTGACGGTCAAAGCGAGCGCCGCGCCGAGCGCTCCGGTCCTCTCCAGTGCTGTGGAGAACTCTAACGACAGCGTGACGGTCAAGGGAACCGCACTGGCGAACTCCGTTCTGAATTTGTCATGCAACGGCGGCGCGGTGGCGAAAATTAACGTCGGCAGCACCGGAACGTGGAGCTACACGTCGGCTCCACTTCTTCTTGCGCCCTACAGCTACACCGCGACGGATACGACCTCCGGAGGCACGAGCTCTACTTCGAACCGGTTGACCGTGGAGTTGGCTCCAATCATCAGCGGAGCCGTGGTCAATTCTAATGACTCCGTGACGTTGACGGGAAAAGCGGCGAACGGCGCCCTGGTATTCGTGTCGGATGGCGGCTCGACTGTGCTGGGAAAGACGACCTCCAGCAGCACCGGAGCCTGGAGCTTCACGACAGCGGACTTGCCTGGCGGGTCTTACGCATTCACCGCTACCGACGAGAGCGCGGCTTTAAGCGGGCCATCCAGCTCGTTCGATGTCACTGTCCCCACCACGACGAAGTCAGCCCTGATCATGGCGACAACGACTTAGGCCGACCCTAGCGCTCTTGGCGCCGCTATTGCGAACACTGCTCCCTCGCAGGCTGTTTACGCTCCCGCCGACAGCGTCTCCCAGTCGACGAGCGGAGCGTCAAATGATCTCGGCGCGGCGATTGCGTCTGTGAAGTTGGGCGCCGACGCGTTCGCACATGATGCCCATGGGTCGACCGCGTTCGCGTTCCTTCCGGGTTTACTCTCATCGCCGAACATGAGTTCCCACGCCCACGGCGGTTGAGTTTCCGCGGGCCGACCGTTCTTATTATCCACAGACGAGTGCAGGCAGGGGGTCTGCACTCGTCCTCAGGACAATCATTCCGAGATCCCGTTGGCCGAAAATGACGAAGTTCTGACGTCATGGCTGACGCGGTCAGGCGCGCTCGCCCCGAGATGTTGCCCGAAATCCAGCAAGCCCAGGACCTGCGAAGCCGACAAGGATCATTGCCCAGGTCGAAGTTTCGGGGACGGCGCCATAAGCAGCGAAACCCGCCGCCCGAAACGGGCGGTCCTGTAAGCGTTCGTTGCAATCCGGCCTACAGCCTCCTCACCCGGGCGATCGCGAACGGCAATTCAGGGTCGAGACCGCTTGTTCGCCACGCCGACACGAGCACCCGCTTCGTGCGCAATATCCGCGTTGACTGAAGGTGCGCTTCCTGGACGAAGCGGCCAAGGCGCTAGGCGCCAGGGCGGGTTTTTGTCCATAAAGGGTCGCCATGCAGATCTTCCCCTGTCCCTTTTGCGGTCCGCGCGACGAGACCGAGTTCACCTATGTCGGCGAGCCCAAACCGCGGCCGGAGCCGGCGGACGCCGTCAGCGAGGGCGCCTGGGCCGAGTACCTGTATGTCAACGCCAATCCCAAAGGCGGGGCGCGGGAAATCTGGCTGCACCTGACCTGCATGGAAATGTTCGCCATGACCCGGGACACGCGCGACAACGCCGTTCTCGGGTCCGAGTCCCTGAGGTCCGCCCCGTGAGCGGATTCCGGCTTCCGAGCGGCAGCGCGATCGATCGCGGAAAACCGCTCGCCTTCACCTTCGACGGCAAGGCCTACCTTGGCGCGAAGGGCGACAGCATCGCCTCGGCGCTTCTCGCCAATGGCGTCCGCATTATCGGCCGCAGCTTCAAATACCACCGCCCGCGCGGAGTTTGGGGCGCCTGGACGAGGAGCCAAACGCAATCGTCGACGTGACGCGCGCCGGGCGGAGAACCCCGAACCTTCGTGCGACGGTCGAGGCGCTGGAGAACGACTTCGCGGTCCGCTCGGTCAACGCGGCCCCAACCGCGGCGGAGGACCGCTCCGGGGCGCTCGACAGGCTTTCGGGCTTCATGCCGTCCGGCTTCTACTACAAGACCTTTCTCTGGCCGCGCTGGGAGACGTTCGAGCCGATGGTCCGCGCGATGGCGGGCTTAGGCCGCGTCGATCCCGACAATCGCCCGCCGGCCGACTGTCCGCAGTTCAACGCGCATTGCGACCTGCTGGTCGTCGGCGCCGGGCCGTCAGGGCTCGCCGCGGCAGGGGCGGCCGCGAAAGCCGGGCGCAACGTGGTCCTGGTCGAAGACCACGCCGACATCGGCGGCCAGCTCGCGCATCGCGGCGGCGTCATCGACGGGGACGATTGGCGGCAATGGGCCGAAGGCGTTCGCGCCGCGATCGAGGCGAACGGCGGGCGCGTGCTGACTTCGACGGCCGCGTTCGGAGTCTACGATCACAACCTCGTCTGCGCCTGGGAGCGACGCGCTGCCTCGCCAGACGCGCTCTGGCGCATCCGCCCGAAGCGGATCGTGGTCGCCGCCGGCGCGATCGAGCGGCCCCTGGTCGTTCCCGACAACGACCGTCCCGGCGTCATGTCGGCCGACGCGGCGCTCGTCTACCTCCGCCGCTTCGCCGTGGTGGTCGGCCGGAGGATCGCGGTCGCGACCAACAACGACAGCGCCTACCCCGTTGCCGAGGCCCTCGCCGAGGCTGGCGCCGAGGTTGAGATCATCGATTTCGCGTCCCGACGGGCCCGCGACGACGCTCAAGGTTTTGCGCGGCGCGGAGATCGAGGGCGTCGCAGGCCGCTCGGGGGTCGCCGGCGTCAAAGTGGGCAGCCAGAACCGTCCGGCGGATACGCTGCTCCTTTCGGGCGGCTGGACGCCGACGGTTCATCTCTTCATGCAGGCGCGCGGAAAGCTTCGCTACGACGAAAGCCTCGCGGCGCTCGTCCCGAGCGGCGTGGTCGAGGCCGTGGCGGTCGTTGGCGCGGCGAATGGCGCCTTCACGCTCGACGCGGCGCTCGCGGAGGGACACCGTGCCGGCGGCGGCGAAGGCCCCGCTCCCAACGCGCCGGCGGGCCATTACCGGATCACGGCCCTCTGGCCGAAGCCCGACGCGCCCGGCCGCCGCTGGATCGACTTTCAGAGCGACGTGACGCTGAAGGACGTAGCCCTCGCGGGCCGCGAGGGCTACCTCTCGGTCGAGCACCTGAAGCGCTACACCACGCTCGGCATGGCGACCGACCAGGGCAAGACCTCCAACGTCAACGGTCTCGCCGCGATGGCTGCGCTCACCGGACGCACGATCGAGGCGACCGGGACCACCACCTATCGGCCGCCGTTCGTCCCAGCGCCGATGACGGTGATCGGCGGCCGGCGGCGGGGGCAGCTTCTCAATCCGCTGAAGCGCCTGCCCCTCGAGCCCGAGCATCGCGCCGACGGCGCGCAGATGCGCGAATACGGGGGCTGGCTGCGGCCCGCCTGGTACGGCCCAGACGATCCGGACCAAGCGATCCAGCGCGAGGCCCGGCGCGCCCGCAAGGCTGTGGCGCTGTTCGACGGCTCCTCGCTCGGCAAGATCGAGGTGATCGGTCCGGACGCCGAAAAACTCGTCGACTTTCACAGCTACAACCGCCTCTCGACCTTGAAGCCGGGCAGGATTCGCTACGGCTTCATCCTGTCCGAGACCGGGATCGTCTACGACGACGGCGTGACGCTCCGGCTGGGCCACGACCGGTTCCTCGTCTCCTGCTCATCCGGCCACACCGACGCGGTCGTCACGCGGCTCGAGTTGTGGCGGCAGGACCGGTTCAATCCCCGCCGCATTTTCATCCACGATGCGACGGCGCAGTGGGCGACGCTGACGGTCACGGGCCCCGGCGCGCGCGACTGCGTCGCGGCGCTCGATCTCGGGCTTGATCTCGACGACGAGACGCTGCCGCACATGGCCTTTTCGACCGGCGCGTTCGAGGGCGGCCCGCTTCGCGCCGCGCGGGTGAGCTTTACGGGAGACCGCTCGTACGAGCTGTCCGTCCCCGCCTCGCGCGCGAAATCCCTGCGGGCGAAGATCGTCGCGGCGCTGCCGGCGTTCGGCGGCGGCCTCATGGGCTCGGAGGCGCTGATGATCTTGCGCGCGGAGAAGGGCTACATCATCGTCGGCAAGGACACCGACGGCTCGACCATGCCGCACGACCTCGGGCTCACCGCGCCGCGCGATCAGCGTAAGGACGAGTACATCGGCAAACGATCGCTGTTTCTGCCCGTGGCGCAGGACCGGGACCGCAAGCAACTGGTCGGGCTCGCCGTCGGCGCCGGCGAAGCGCCTCTACCGACCGGGGCGCACGTCGTCGAGGGCTCGGGCACAGCGCGGCGATCGCTCGGCTATGTGACCTCGAGCTACTGGAGTCCGACGCTCGATCGCGCGGTGGCGCTCGGCCTGGTGGCGGCAGGAAACGCCCGGATGGGCGAGACTCTCGGCGTCTATCATCTCGGCGCGGAACGGCGGGCTCGGATCGCGCCGGCGGCGGCGCTCGATCCGGAAGGGAAACGGCTGCACGGGGATTATCCGCATGCGTGAGACGGACTGGGCGCCCGCGCGCCGGGCCGACGGGGCGCTCATCGCGCGGCCGGGCTTTGTCGCCAAGGCGCGGACCGGGCTCGGGCAGACGCTGATCTCGGGGGACCTCGAGGCGGCGCTCAAGGCGCTCGTGCGCGGCGCGCCGCTCCTCGGCCTCTACGGGAACGCGCCGAGGGGCAAGCATGCGCTCCGAATCGCGCGCGACAAGGCGCTCCTGGTCACGCCGTCGCCGATCGCCGTCGCCGAGGGCTGGCGGGAGGGCTGGTGCGCGACCGCGGTCGACGACGCGTGGGTCGTCGTGGATGTCGAGGGGCCCGGCGCAGGGCTCGTGCTGATGCAGGGGACATCGGCCGACCTCGCCGCCGGCTCGCCCTCGGCCGCCCTCCTGTTCGCCGGCCGGCGCTGCCTCCTTCTCAAGACCGAGAAGGGGTTTCGGCTGCATGTCGAGGCGCCGGGGTTCGAGGCGCTGATGGCCTGGCTGGACGGGGCCTGAGCGAGGCGTTCAGGCGGTAGGATCGGGCCGGCGGGCTCAGCGCGCGCGCCCTGCGACGCGGCCCTGTCGGGCGGCCGCCGCGCCGCGCTTCACAGATGCTGGGTTCGGCGGTTCCAGACGTCGTCCCAGAGACGATCCCGGTCGGCGTCGAACACTGTGGCCGGATCGGACTTAGCGGTCGCCCACGCGCCCGTTTCGATCTCCTTGTCGAGTTGGTCCGGGCCCCAGCCCGCATAGCCGAAGGCCACAAGGATTTTCAGCGGGCCAGCCTGGTGGCCGATGTCCCTCAAGATCTTGACGCTTGACGTCATCGACAGGGATTCGTTGATGGCTTGCGTTTCAGGCTGGCGGTATTCCGCGCTGTGCAAGACGAAGCCGACCTCCGGCTGAACCGGACCGCCCGAAAAGATCCGGACGCTGCCGGTGACGCCGGCGTTGTCTTCGCCGACCGACTTGAGAAGATCGGCGAGCGGTTGCTCTTCCAGCGGCTTGTTGAGCACAATGCCAAGGGCGCCGCTGGCATCGTCCTGCACGATCAAAATGACCGCATGGTCGAACCGCGGGTCGCCCATCGCGGGCGCCGCCACCAGGATCTGGCCCGCGAGAGAGGCTTTGGCCGTATCGTCAGGTTTCTCCGGCAACGCCGCGTCGAGGCGCGCGGTGTGCAAGAGAAAGGCTGCGGCGACCAGGGCCAGACGAGGCCAACCAAGCAGGGACACTGGCTCACCCCATCGTTTGGGACAGCTCAGACTATCATGCGGGCGACCGCCTCCAAAGGCGATCCGAGACGCTGCCGGCGCGTGTGCGGGGAGCGCCCCGGGTCTTGAGCGCTCCGCTAGGCGATGGCGAAACGGGGCAGGTTCTGGTAAGCCGCCTCAGGCGTCCGAGGGGAAACGGCGCCCGCCGATTATCAGGGGGATCCACCGTCGCTGTGAGACTTGCTCCGCCTCGCTGGCTCCGATCGAGGACCGCAGCGATCGCCCTTTTTGGGTTCGTGTTGAATCTCGCAGGCGTGCTCGGCGGCGCTCTTTGGCTCGATCCGGCGCAGGACGAGGAGAACCGCGCCGCGCGGGACTCGCTGGCCGAAGCGGCCCGCTCGCGCGCCCTCCTCGCGGCTGACGCCTTGGACGAGCTAGCGATGCACACGCACGGCCTCGTCTTCGGCGTGAGTTTGCCGCCCGACGCGTCCGACGACGCCGTCGCAATTCTCCACGACATCCGCACGCGCGCGCTCGCACGCCGTCATGACGGCGTGCGCAGCTATCTCGCGCTGCTCGGCGTGGCGAGCGCGATCGACTATCCGACGGAAAAGGCCCGATATGAGGCGCTCGTCGAGGCCGAACAGGCGAACCTGACGATGGAGACTTATCGCGCGGCCAACGCCTTCGAGGGCGACCTCGCCCTGGCGATGGGCAAGGCGCAGGGCGCGGCGGCGATGAAGGCGATCACTCTGCAGCGCGACCGCGTCAAGGCCAAGGCGGTCGTCGCCCGGCGGAGGCTCGCTCTGCTCGGCGTCACCCTCACGGGATCGACCATCCTGTTTCTCGCCACCCTGGCCGGCGCGTCGAAGGCCGTCGAAACGCCCTCCGCGTGGCGCCGCCTGCTGGCCCTCGCCGCTCGACGCCTTGCTCACCCAAGCGCCGCGGCATGACCATGACGCTCGGATTTCTGTCGCCAGGCTGGTGGTCGGTCAAGCGCCTCGCCATCCTCATCGGCTTTCTCCTGACCGTGATCGGCGCGCTAGGGCCGCAGTTCTATGTCGGGCCGGTCGAGGATCGCGCCCAGGACATCGATCAGGGCGCCAAGACGCTCGCCGCGCGGATCGACAATCTGCGCGCCGCCCAGTCGCAATATCTTCTGTTCCAGCAGATGGGCGTTCTGGTTTACGCCCTCAACGCGACCGGCGTCGCCTCCGGCGGGTCGTCGCAGGAGACGACGCTCAACCGGCTCTACCAGCTGTCGCTGCTCGATCGCTCTTCCGCGGTGAGGCAAATGCTCGGCGAGCTCGCCCTCGCCAAACAGCTCGACTATCGCCAGACGTCGGATCAATACGGCGCGCTGATCGCGACGGCGCGCAAGGATTTTTCGCTTCCCGCCTTCCAGGCCGTCGACGATTTCGAGACCGGAGCGATGGGCAAGGCCGACGCCTGGATGACGAAGCTGCAGCAGGCGCTGCTCAGCGCGCAGCACGCCAAGAGCGATCTCGATGCGCTGGCGTCGCGGCGCAAGTTGCAGCTTCTGGTCGTGATGACGCTGGGATCGACCGTGCTGCTCGCCGCCAACCTTCTATCCGAGAAACCCCTGGCGTCCGCCGATCTCGCGCCGACGCCAGCCGAGGCCGCGGCCGCCGAGCGGCTCGTTGCGCTGGCGATGGAAGAAGCCAAGGCCATCGATCAGGCGAAGGGGTCTGCGGTCGATCCGCCGTCGTGATCGCTTTCCCGGCGGCCGGTCCTCCCGCCGACCGGACAGTCGATTCAGAACTCACCCCTCCTCGCCCTCTCCATCGAACAGCCGCGCAATCGTCTTCAACGGCTGCGCCAGGCTCTGATAGATCTCCGGCCCGATCGCGTCGGCGATCGTCCGTTCATGACGCTCGGCGAGCGCGTGCAACTCCGCCATCAGGCGCGCCGCCTTCGGCGTCAGCATCAGCGCATAGCTGCGCCGGTCGCCGCGAACGGCGTCGCGGCGCACGAGCTTGCGCTTCTCGAGCTCGTCGATCATCGCGACAAAGTTGGCCCGCTTGATGCCGAGCGCGGCGCTGACCTCGCCCTGTTTCAGGCCCGGATTGCATTCGATCACGGTCAGGATCGAATACTGGCCCGGACGGATGTCGTGGGCTTCGAAAGCCGAGAAGAAATCCCTGAACACGGCGATCTGGGCGCGACGCAAGAGGTAGCCGACCCGCCGGTCGAGCGGGCCGTAGTCGATCACGGCGCCGCGTTCCGGCGCGAGCGGCTCGCCGGGCGAAGCCTCGTCCCTGTCTCCCTTGCCGTGCGCTCGCGAAACCGTCCCGCTCACCCTGCGCCTCCCGCGCTCTTGTCCGAATAGCGCAACGGCCGACCGCACCCGCGGCGTCGCAAAAATCTTTCGCCCCTCCACGTTGACACGGAACGATAGGTATGTTCAATAACAATTATCAAAGGAACCGATCCCGGGGCGAACCGGGCGCTTAAGGTCCAGGAAACGCAGTCAACTCGGGAGCGGACTCCATGTCATCGAAATTCACGGGTCTCATGCTCGGCGCGGCGCTGGTCGCGCTTGCGCCGGCTGCAGCGCTGGCGCAGATCCATGTCGGCGTGGTCGTCTCCGAAACGGGCCCCGCCGCCGCGCTGGGCATCCCGCAGAAGAACACGGTCGCGCAACTGCCCAAGGAGGTCGCCGGGCAGAGCGTCGAATACACGGTGCTGGACGACGCGACCGACCCGACCAAGGCGGTCGCGGACGCCCGGAAACTCGTCGCCGAGAACGATATCGACATTCTGATTGGTTCGTCGGCGACGCCCTCGACCCTCGCGCTGGTCGATGTCGCGGCCGAGACCAAGACGCCCTACTGCGCCATGGTGCCGACCAAGGCCACGGTCTCGCCGCTCGACGACAAGCGCCGCTGGGTGTTCAAGGCGCCGCAGGACGACGCGATCATGGCCGCCGCCGTGTTCGACCACATGAAGGCGGCGGGGGTCAAAACGATCAGCTTTCTCGGCTACGCCGACGGCTACGGCGAGGGCTGGCTGACCGCCGCGAAGGCGGCTGCGAAGGAGCGGGGCATCGACATCGTCGACGTCGAGCGCTTCCAGCGCACCGACACCAGCGTCGAGGCGCAAGCGCTGAAAATCCTGTCGGGCAATCCGGACGCGGTCTTGATCGCCGCCTCCGGAACGGTCGCGGTGATGCCGCAGAAGGCGCTGAAGGAGCTCGGCTACGCCAAGCCGATCTATCAGACCCACGGCGTCTCGACGATGGAGTTCGTGCGCGTCGGCGGCAAGGACGTCGAAGGCACCGTGTTCCCCGCCGGCCCGGTGGTCGTGGCGAGCCTGCTCCCCGACAGCCATCCGAGCAAGGCGGTGGGGCTCGCCTACATCAAGGCCTACGAAGAGAACAACAAGACGCCGTTCGCCGCGTTCGGCGCGCATCTCGCCGACTGCACGTCGATCATGCTGGGCGGGGTCAAGGCGGCGCTGGAGAAAGGCAAGCCCGGCACGCCGGAATTCCGCGCGGCCTTGCGCGACGCGGTCGAGACCACGCACGAGCTCGCGGCCAACCACGGCGTCTACAACTACTCTCCGACCGACCATTCCGGGCTCGACAAGCGCTCGCGCGTGCTGATCAAGATCGTCGACGGCAAGTGGACGCTGCTGCCCGACCCCAAGTGAGCGGGCTGCGATCGGAGGGCGTGCGTCTCGCGCGCCGGGCGGCGAGACGCCGCCCCTCCAATGCGCCGCGGAGCGAGGATGGGGGCCCCACGTCATGAGCCCGACGATCCTGCTCTTCCTCGCCCAGGACGGAGTGATGAACGGCGCGGTCTACGCGCTGCTCGGCGTCACGCTGGTGCTGATGTTCACGGTGACGCGCGTCATCTTCGTCGCGCAGGGCGAGTTCGTCGCCTGGGGCGCGCTGACCATGGCGGCGATTCAGAACGGCGCCCTGCCCGGCACGGCGAAGCTGCTGGTCGGCTTCGGCCTCGCCGCCGCGATCGTCGAACTGTTGCGCAGCCGGGGCCGGCTCCAGGCGCGGCGGCTTGCGTTGATCGCCGCGCGCGACGTCGCGTTTCCCATTCTACTCCTTCTGCTGATCTCCGCGCTCGCGCCGCTCAAACTCGGCATGGCGGCCGACGTCCTCATGACGCTCGCGCTGATCGTGCCGATGGGCCCGCTGGTCTACCGGCTCGCGTTCCAGCCGCTGGCGGACGCGAGCGTGCTGATCCTGTTCATCGCCGCGATCGGCGTGCATCTGGCGATGAGCGGCCTCGGCCTCGCCGTGTTCGGCGCCGAAGGCTCGCGCCTCGATCCCATGCTCTCGGGCGTCGTCCCGCTCGGCCCGATCGTGGTGAAGATGCAGAGCCTCGCCGTGCTGGCGGTCACCGCCGCTGTGATGGCCGGCCTGTTCGTCTTCTTCGAGCGGACCCTGCTCGGCAAGGCGCTGCGCGCGACGGCGGTCAATCGGCTCGGCGCGCGCCTCGTCGGCGTGCGCGTCGACGGCACGGCGCGGACCGCCTTCGCGCTCGCCGCCGGCGTCGGCGCGATCTCCGGCGTGCTGATCGGCCCCCTGACCACCGTCGCCTACGACACCGGGTTCCTGATCGGACTCAAGGGCTTCGTCGCCGCGATCATCGCCGGACTCGCGAGCTATCCCCTGACCGCGCTCGCGGCGCTCGCGATCGGCCTTCTTGAGTCTTATTCGGCGTTCTTCGCTAGCGCCTTCAAGGAAGCGATCGTGTTCGGCGTCATCATCCCGTTCCTGCTCTGGCGTTCCTACGCCGCGGGCGCGCCCGCAGACGACGAGGAGGAGTGAGCCTCGTGAGCCTTTCGTCGCGCCTCTCGCCACGCGGGATCGCTCTGGTCGTCATCGCGCTGATGGCGGCGCTGCCGCTCCTGCCGGTTACCCCGCCCTTCTGGGTGACGCTCGCAGGCGCCATCGGCATATCGAGCCTCGTCGCGATCGGCCTCGTGCTGCTCACCGGTGTTGGCGGCATGACCTCGTTCGGGCAGGCCGCCTTCGTCGGCTTCGGCGCCTATACGACGGCCGTATTGACCACGAGGTTCGGCTTCTCGCCCTGGGCGAGCCTACCGATTGCGCTCATGACGAGCGGCCTCGCGGCGCTGGCGATCGGGCTCGTCACGGTCAGGCTCTCCGGCCATTACCTGCCGCTCGGCACCATCGCCTGGGGGATCAGCTTCTTCTATCTGTTCGGCAATAGCGCGGCGCTCGGCGGCTATGACGGCGTCAGCGGCATCCCGCCGATTGCAATCGGCCCGTGGCCGCTGATCGACGCTCGGGCCGTCTATTACCTGATCTGGCTTTTCGTCCTGATCGCCGTCCTCTTGAGCGACAACCTGCTCGACAGCCGCACGGGCCGCGCGATCCGGGCGCTGCGCGGCGGCGGCTCGTTCGCCGAATCGTTCGGGGTCGACACGGCGCGAGCCAAGCTCGTCGTGTTCGTCTACGCGGGACTGCTCGCGGGACTCTCCGGCTGGCTCTACGCCCATGTGCAGCGGTCGGTCAGTCCTTCGCCGTTCGGCCTCAGCGCCGGCATCGAATACCTGTTGATGGCGGTGCTCGGCGGCTCCGGCTATGTGCTCGGCGGCGTGATCGGAGCGGCGGTGGTTGCCGTGCTCAACGACCAGTTGCAGAACTGGCTGCCCAGGCTGATGGAGGGCGGCGGCAATCTCGACACGATCGTGTTCGGCATCCTGCTGGTCGCCGCCTTGCAATTCGCACGATCGGGCCTGTGGCCGATGCTGCGCCGGCTCGGGCCGCCGGCCTCTCCGAAGGCGGTCGACCTCTCCGCGC
Organism: uncultured Alphaproteobacteria bacterium; assembly: GCA_963748545.1. Classification (GTDB taxonomy): domain Bacteria; phylum Pseudomonadota; class Alphaproteobacteria; order Rhizobiales; family Beijerinckiaceae; genus Roseiarcus. Next base: position 312,016 of record CAVVJO010000036.1, on the reverse strand, counting down.
CGCCGCTGCCGAAACGCCCCGCTCTCGAAAGAGGCGCGCCGCTGCTCGACGCGCAGGCGATCAGCAAACGTTTCGGCGGCCTGGTCGCGGTCAACGCGGTGAGCTTCACCGTGCGCGGCGGCGAGATCGTCGGCCTGATCGGTCCGAATGGCGCCGGCAAAAGCACGACCTTCAACCTGCTGACGGGCGTCGCGCAGGCGACCTCGGGAGAAATCCGTTTCCGCGGCGAGCGCATCGACCGGCTGCCGGCGCGCGAGATCGCCAAGCGCGGCATCGCCCGCACCTTCCAGCACGTGAAGCTCGTGCCGGGCATGACGGTGCTGGAGAACGTCGCGATCGGGGCGCACCTGCGCGCGCGCGTCGGCGCGCTCGCGTCCCTCGTCCGTCTCGATCGCGGCCGGGAGGCTCAGATCATCGCCGAGGCCGCCCGGCAGATCGAGCGCGTCGGCCTCAAGGCGCACATGCACAAATCCGCGGGCTCGCTGGCGCTCGGCCAGGCCCGCGTCGCCGAGATCGCCCGCGCGCTCGCGCTCGATCCCGCGCTGCTGCTGCTCGACGAGCCGGCGGCGGGCCTTCGCTTCGCCGAGAAGCAGGAACTGGCCGCGCTGTTGAAGCGGCTGCGCGAAGAGGGCGTCAGCGTGCTCCTGGTCGAGCACGATATGGACTTCGTGATGCAGCTCACCGACCACATCGTGGTGCTCGATTTCGGCCTGAAGATCGCCGAGGGCGCGCCAAAGGCGATCGTCGAGAGTCCCGCGGTTCTCGAGGCCTATCTCGGGGGCGTCGCATGAGCGCGGCGATCCTGAAAATCGACCGCTTGAGCGTCGCTTACGGACGCGTCGAAGCCGTGCGCGCCGCCTCGATCGAGATGCCCGTGGGCGGCGTGGTGACCGTGATCGGCGCCAACGGCGCCGGCAAGACGAGCCTGCTCAACGCCATCATGGGCGTCCTGCCAATGAGCGGCGAGGTCGTGTTCGACGGCCGCTCGCTCGGCGACCTGCCGATCGAGGATCGGGTGGCGGGCGGCCTGAGCCTGGTGCCGGAAAAACGCGAATTGTTCGGCTCGATGTCGGTCGAAGACAATCTCCGCCTCGGCGCCTATCGGCTCGGCGGCAAGGCCATCCGGACAGGGCTGGTCGACGTGTTCGCTCGGTTTCCCCGGCTCGAAGAGCGGCGAGGCCAGACGGCGGGCACGCTGTCGGGCGGCGAGCGTCAGATGCTCGCCATGGGCCGGGCGCTGATGGGCCGGCCGCGGGTACTGATGCTGGACGAGCCGAGCCTCGGCCTTGCGCCGCGCATCGTGAAGGACATCTTCCGCATCGTGGGCGAGCTGAAGAGCGCCGGTGTCTCGATCCTGCTGGTCGAGCAGAACGCCCGCGCGGCCCTCGCAATCGCCGACTGGGCCTATGTGATGGAGCTTGGCGAGATCGTCATGCAGGGGCCAGCGGCTGAGCTCGCGGGCGACAAGCGGGTGATCGAAAGCTATCTGGGGCTCGGGCGGCACGGATGAAGGCCGTTTTCTCAGGCGCCCGCGGCGCGCCCCAACCCCCGCGCATTCGCGCGGTCCCCCCTCCGAAGGACGGTGGAGGGGGGCGGACGCCGAGCCGACCCGTGCATTGGGTATAAGAAAGGACCGAAGCCATGACCGCGGAACCCGAACTCCCGATCGATCTCGATCTCCCGCCTTCGCTGAAGGCGACGCGCCGCGGCGCGATCGCCCATCTCCGCCTCGCGCGCTCGGAAAAGCGCAATGCGCTCGACGATGTGACCGTGCTCGGACTCGAGACGTTCTTCACGCGCCTGCCGAACGATATCCGCGCGGTGGTGCTGACCGGCGAGGGCCAGCATTTCTCCGCCGGCCTCGATCTCTCCGAAGTCGCCGAGGAGCTGAGCCCGCTCGAACGGGTGATGCATTCGCGCACGTGGCATCGCGCGTTCGAGGCGATCCAGTTCGGCCGCGCGCCGGTCATCACGGCGATGCACGGCGCCGTCGTTGGCGGCGGCCTGGAGCTCGCCGCCTCGACCCACATTCGCGTCGCCGAGCGCTCGACCTATTACGGCCTGCCCGAAGGCCAGCGCGGCATCTTCCTCGGAGGCGGGGGCTCGGTCCGGATCGCGCGGCTGATCGGCGTCCCCCGGGTGCAGGACCTGATGCTGACCGGGCGCACGCTGAACGCAGAGGAAGGCCACGCGGCCGGGATCACGCAATATCTGGTCGACGACGGCAAGGGCGTGGAGAAGGCTTTCGAGCTTGCCGCCAAGGCCGCCTCGAATACGCTCACCACCAATTTCGCCGTGCTGCACGCCCTGCCGCGCATCGCCGAGAGCCACCCGACCAGCGGGCTGCTCACGGAATTGCTGATGGCGACGATCGCCGAGATGAGCCCCGAGGCGACCGAACGGCTGAAGGATTTTCTGGAGAAGCGCGCTTCCAAGGTGCTGCGGCAGAGCTGAAATGGGTGGGGCGCGGTCGCTGACCGCGCCGGCGGCGTCAGCGACCCCACGCAACAGCGTTCCCGCTCGTCGCCAAGCGTTGAGATGAAACATTGCGGAGGAAACCATGAGGAAAATCCCGCTGACCTTCGGCCCGCCGCACGTCGCCGTCGAACGCCGCGCGGACGGCGCGATGATCGTCACGTCGCCCGAGCCGCTGCTGCCCTACCCGCGGTCAATGACCGACTGGCTCGACCACTGGGCGCTGGCGGCGCCGGACCGGGTGTTCCTGGCCGAGCGGGTCGAGGGGGCGTGGCGCAAGGTGACCTATGCGGACGCACGCGACCTCGCGCGCCGGATCGCGCAGGCGCTCATCGACCGCGGTCTCGACGCCGAGCGCCCGGTCGCGATCCTGTCGGGCAACAGCGTCGATCACGCCCTGATCGGCCTCGGCGCGATGATCGCCGGCGTGCCTTATGCGCCGGTGTCGCAGCCCTATTCGCTGGTCGCCAAGGACTACGGCAAGCTGAAAGCCATCCTCGATGTGCTGACCCCCGGCCTTGTCTACGTCAGCGACGGCGCGCGATTCAGCCTTGCGCTCGCGGCCGGCATGCCGAAGACGGTCGAGGTCGTGGCGGGCGTCAATCCGCCGACGGGATGGCCCTCCACCCCGTTCGAGGCCCTCATCGCAAAGCCGGCCGGGCCGGAGGTCGACGCCGCGCACGCAAAAGTCGGCCCGGACACCGTGGCTAAGCTCCTGTTTACCTCCGGTTCGACGGGATCGCCCAAGGGAGTCGTCAACACCCAGAAGATGATGACCTCGAACCAGGCGATGCTGAAGGGCGTCAACCCGAGCTATCATCATGTCGCGCCGGTTCTGATCGACTGGTTGCCGTGGAGCCACACATTCGGCGGGAACAACAATTTTAATCTCGTGCTGTCGGCCGGCGGCTCGTACTACATCGACGAAGGCCGCCCTCTGCCGAACGCGATCGAGGCGACGGTGCGCAACATCAAGGACGTCTCGCCGACCGTCTACTACAACGTGCCGAAGGGCTTCGAGATGCTGCTGCCTTACGTGGAGCAGGACTCGCATCTGCGGGAAAGCCTGTTCGCCCATCTCCAGGCGTTCGTCTACGCCGGCGCGGCGCTCGCGCCCCATGTGCGCGAATTGTTCGAGCGGCTCGGCCAGGAGACGGTCGGGCATGTCGTGCCGATCCTGACCTCGCTCGGCTCGACCGAGACTGGCCCCTCGGCGCTCAGCGTCACCGAGAAGGCCTGCGCCCCGGGCGTTGTCGGCATTCCCAATCACGGCGTCGAACTGAAGCTCATCCCGAACGGCGACAAGCTCGAGGCGCGCCTGAAAAGCCCGAGCATCACGCCGGGCTATTGGCGCCGTCCCGACCTCACGAAGGACGCCTTCGACGAGGAGGGCTACTACAAGCTCGGCGACGCGCTCAAATTCTACGACGAAACCGATCCGGAGCTCGGCTTCGTATTCGACGGGCGCGTGGCCGAGGATTTCAAGCTCGCGACCGGGACCTGGGTCAGCGTCGGCCCGTTGCGGATCCGCTTCATCGCGCATTGCGCGCCCTATGTCACCGACCTCGTCGTCGCCGGCCACGATCGCGACGACGCCGCGGCGCTGGTCGTGCCGTACGTACCGGCCTGCCGCGAACTCGCGGGATTGGGCGACGCCGTCAGCGACGCGGACGTGCTCGTGCACCCGAAAGTGCGCGAGACCTTCTCCGCGCTGCTCGCCGCGTTCAACAAGAAGGCCGGCGGCAGCTCGGGGCGTCTGGCGCGCATCATCCTGATGGACGATCCGCCTTCGCTCGACACCGGGGAGCTGACCGACAAGGGCTCGATCAACCAGCGCGCGGTGCTGGCCTTGCGCGCCGACACGATCGAAGAACTCTACGCCGCAACGCCGTCGGCGCGGACGATTCGATGATGCGTAGGTCCGCCAATCCCTTCCTTGTCCCCGCAAGCGCGGAGAGGAGGGAGGTTCGCAGCATGCTTCAACGGAGAACGCCATGAAAGTCGCCGACCTCGTCGCCATCGACGTCCACACGCACGCGGAGGTCTCGTGCCGCCAGCCGGCCGACGCCTTCTGGCAGCCGTACGAGGACGCCGCGAACAAATATTTCAAGGCCGGCAAGCGGCCAACCATCGCCGAGACCGTCGCCTATTATCGCGACAAGAAAATCGGCCTCGTCATGTTCACCGTCGACAGCGAATTCGAGATCGGCAACCGCCGCATTCCGAACGACGAAGTGGCCGAAGCCGCCGCGGCCAACGCCGACATGATGATCGCTTTCGCCTCGATCGATCCGCACAAAGGCAAGCTCGGGGTGCGCGAGGCGCGCGACCTCATCGAGGCCGGCGTCGTCAAGGGCTTCAAGTTCCACCCGACCGTGCAGGGCTTCTTTCCCAACGACCAAATGGCTTACGGCCTTTACGAACTGATCGCGCACTACAAACTGCCGGCGATTTTCCACTCCGGTCATTCCGGCATCGGCACGGGCATGCCCGGCGGCGGCGGCATGCGGCTCAAATATTCCAACCCGATCCACCTCGACGACGTGGCCGTGGATTTCCCGGACATGACGATCATCATCGCCCATCCGTCGTGGCCGTGGCAGGACGAGGCGCTGTCGGTCTGCCTTCACAAGCCGAACGTCTACATCGACCTTTCCGGCTGGAGCCCGAAATATTTTCCGCCGCAGCTCGTCCAGTACGCCAACAGCCAGCTCAAGACAAAAATGCTGTTCGGCTCGGACTTTCCGCTGATCGCGCCGGATCGCTGGATCAAGGATTTTCGCGACGCCGGCTTCAAGCCCGAGGTCCATGACCTGATCCTCAAGGAGAACGCCGTCCGCGCGCTGAAGATCGCGGCGGAGTAGACCGCGACCCGACGCTTGACGTTCTCTTGCCCACCGGGCCTGATGGGCGCGCGTCGCCGTGAGCCGGCGCGGCGACCCGAGGGGAGGAACGCATGAACGTCGAAGGCGGGTGCTACTGCAAGAAAGTCCGCTACGAGGCGGTGGGAGAGCCTCTGCTGAAAGCGGAATGTCTTTGCCGGCCGTGCCAATATTTCTCCGGCGGCGCGCCCAACCTGTTCATGGTCATGCCGCCGCAGGGTTTCCGGTACACGAGCGGCGCGCCGCGTCCATTCAAGCGCGACGATCTCGAGAAAGCGGTCACGCGGGAGTTCTGCGGAGATTGCGGCACGCATCTCACAACTCTCCGCCCCGATCTTCCGTTCGTCATCCTCAAGGTCGGAACGCTCGATGATCCCAGCCAGTTCGAAGCGGCGCAAATGGCGATCTTCGCCAAAGACCGGCAGGCGTTCCATTGTCTCCCCGAGGGGCTGCCGACGTTCGAGGGCATGCCGCCTCGCTAGGCGCGGCGCCCATGAAAGCCTTCTCCTGGACTGAAGCGCCGCATGGCGCGATCGTCGTCGACGGCAAGCGACTCGAAGCGGCCGCGTTCGGACGGCCGCCGGACTCGGCGCCGACGCTTGTTCTGTTGCACGAAGGCCTGGGGTGCGTCGCGCTGTGGCGCGACTTTCCCGAAAGGCTCGCCGCGGCGACCGGCTGCGGCGTGTTCGTCTTTTCCCGCGCCGGCTACGGTCGGTCCGACACAGTCGCGCTTCCGCGCCCGCTCGACTACATGACGCACGAAGCCCGAAGCCTTCTCACGGTCCTGGGCGCGATCGGCTTTAAGCGGGGCGTGCTCGTCGGCCACAGCGACGGCGCCTCGATCGCGGCGATCTACGCCGGCGAGCACGATGATCCGCGGGTCAGGGGCCTCGTCCTGATGGCGCCGCACCTGTTCACCGAACCCCCCGGCCTCGCCTCGATCGCCGAGGCGAAGCGCGCCTACGAGCGCGGCGACCTGAAGCCAAAGCTCGCCAAATATCACGCCGATGTCGACGCCGCCTTTCTCGGCTGGAACCGCGCCTGGCTCGACCCCGGCTTCGCCGCCTGGACCATCGAAGCCCTCGTCGAACGTTGGCGGACGCCCGCCCTCGTCATCCAGGGCGCGGACGATCAATACGGCACGCTCGCACAGGTCCGCGCCATCGAAGCCCGCGCGCCGACTCCGGTCGCGAGCCTGATCCTCGCCGATTGCAAACATTCCCCGCAATTCGAGCAGCCGCAGGCGACGCTCGACGCCATCGCTCGCTTTTGCCAGAAACGCCTCCGGGAGTCCTGAAAATCATGCTCGCAGCGCGCATTCACGGTCACGGCGGCCCCGACGTTCTCAAGCTCGACGCGTTGCCGATCCCGGAGCGAAAAGAGGGTCAAGTCCTGATCAAGATGGCGGCCGGCGGCCTCAACCGGGTCGACCTCTACATGCGCAACAGCGGCGCCGGGATCACCCACCGGCTGCCGATCATTCTCGGCCTCGACGGCGCCGGCGTGGTGGTCGAGGCCGATCCAAACTCGGCCTTTCGCGCCGACGACGCGGTCGTCCTCTATCCCGGGCAGCCTTGCGAAACCTGCGAGTTCTGCCTGAAGGGCGAGGAGGTCCTGTGCACGCGCGGAAAGATTTTCGGCGAGCAGGTCGACGGGACCTTCGCCGAATATGTCGCCGCGCCGGAAGGCAGCGTCGTCAGGAAGCCCGAGTCGCTCGATTTCGTCGAAGCCGCCTCGCTCAGCGTCGCCTGGCTTACCGCCTGGCGCATGGTGACGACCAAGGCGCGGCTGAGAGCCGGCGAGACGGCGCTGATCTTCGGCATCGGCGGGTCGGTGTCGCTGGCCGCCACCCAGATCGCCGGAGCGATCGGCGCCCGCGCGATCGTCACCTCGCGCAACTCGGCCAAGCTTGCGCGCATGCCGGCGTTCGGGGCGGCGGAGACAATTCTGGACGAGGGGGGATCGTCGATCCTCGACCGCGTCATGGCGCTGACCGGCAAACGCGGCGTCGACGTGGTGATCGAGAACGTCGGCAAGGCCGTGTGGCCGACGGCGATGAAGGCGCTGGTGCGCGGCGGCCGGCTCGTCACCTGCGGCGCGACCACCGGCGACGACCCCTCCGCCGATTTACGGCGCCTGTTCATCCGCCAGCTTGCCGTATTCGGCTCGACGCTTGGCAACCGCGCGGAGTTGCGAGAGCTGATCGCCTTCCTCGCCGAGAAGAAGCTGACGCCCCACATCGACCAGACGTTTGCGCTCGCCGACATCGCCGCCGCGCTCGACCGGCTCGAGTTGGGGCGGCAGTTCGGCAAAATCGGGCTGAAGATCGGGGCGTAAGCGATACCCCCAATGCTCCGCAGGGCTTAAGACTTCGCGCCAACCAGGACCGGCGAGGGGCGATAGGCCTCGGGAAACAGGCGCTTCAGCGCCTGGATCTTCGGCAAATCGTTGAACACGATGTACGGGTAGGTCGGGTTCCGGGCGAGAAAATCCTGATGATAGCCCTCGGCCGGATAGAAGGTCTTGCCGGGCTCGATCGATGTCACGATCGGCGAGGGGAAGGCGTGGGCGGCGTTCAACTGCGCAATGTAGTCCTTCGCCACCCGCGCCTGCGCTTCGCTCGTCGGGAACACCGCGGAGCGGTATTGCGTCCCCTCGTCCGGACCCTGGCGGTTCAATTCGGTCGGATCGTGCGCCGCCGAAAAGTAGATCTGCAGGATTTTGCCGTAGCTGATCTTGGCCGGGTCAAACGTGATCTTGACCGATTCCGCGTGGCCGGTGTCGCCTTCGCTGGTCATCTCGTAATGCGCCGTCGCCGCGGCGCCGCCGGCATAGCCGGAGACGGCGGATACGACTCCGTCGACGTGCTGGAAAACGCCCTGCACGCCCCAGAAGCAGCCGCCGGCCACCACCGCAACTTCCTGCGGCGACCCCGAGGCCGGTTCGTCAACCGCTGGCGGCGGCACGCGCATCGCCTCCTCGGCAGTCGAAGGGAAGGGCGCGAGCGCGGCGATGGCGCCGGCGGCCGCCAGGACGGCGAAGCCAGTTCGGAAGCGCAGTAAACTCATGGCGATGATTCCTCCGCAAAGGGAAGGCCCGCGCCCCGCCGCCCGCGGACGCACGGCGAGGGCCGGCCTTGTCTAACATACGTACGAGCGCCGCGTCGGTTACGCCTTCTCCCCAAATTGTTTGGCGACTCCCGCCGCGCCCGAAGCTGGCGAGCGCCGAGAAACTTCGACGCTTGACCCCCTTGCCCCTTGCGCGCCCAAGCGGATAGCCTATCGATCACTTGTGAACCTTTGAGGGAGGAATGCCGGTGACGTCCATCAACCCCGTCGCGGACCTGACGGTCGAAGGCGAGGTCGCGATCGTCACGATCAACTCGCCGCCGGTCAACGCGCTGTCGCAGGTCGTCCGCGAGGGGCTGAAGCTGGGCGTCGAGCAGGCGGAGGCCGATCCCGTCGTAAAGGCGACGGTCATCCTGTGCGCCGGGCGCACCTTCATCGCCGGCGCGGATATCACCGAGTTCGGCAAGCCGCACGCCGCGCCGTTCCTTCCCGACGTGCTGCATCGGATCGAGAACGCCAAGAAGCCGGTCATCGCCGCGCTGCACGGCACGGCGCTCGGCGGCGGTTTCGAGGTGGCGCTGACGGCGCATTACCGGATCGCCGTCCCCTCGGCCAAATGCGGCCTGCCCGAGATCAAGCTCGGCCTCATCCCCGGCGCCGGCGGCACCCAGCGTCTGCCGCGCCTCGTCGGCCCGGAAAAGGCGCTCGACGTCATTCTCTCCGGAACGCCCTTCGGGGCCCGCGAGGCGATGGACTGGGGCGTGGTCGACGCGCTCGCCAACGAGGGCAAGCTGCGCGAGGACGCGATCGCCTTCGCGAGGCGCCTCATCGCCGAGAACGCGCCCCTGAAGAAGGTCCGCGACCGCGACGAGAAGCTCGCCGAGGCGCGCGCCAAGCCCGAAGTCTTCGACGCGATCCGTAAAGCGCAACGCCCGAAAATTCCGCGGCTTCGAGGCTTGGGAGAAGGCGATCGTCTCGGTGAAGAACGCCGTCGACCTGCCGTTCGACGAAGGCGTCGCGAAAGAGCGCGACATGTTCATGGCGCTGCTCGGTTCGACCCAGTCGAAGGCGCAGCGGCACGTGTTCTTCGCCGAACGCGCAGGCGGCCAAGATCGCCGACATCGGCCCGGACACGCCGACCAAGCCGATCGCGCGCGTTGGGGTGATCGGCGCGGGCACCATGGGCGGCGGCATCGCGATGAACTTCCTTTCCGCCGGCATTCCCGTGACGATCGTCGAGACGGCGAAGGAAGCGCTCGACCGCGGCGTCTCGATCATGCGCAAGAACTACGAGAACACCGCCAAAAAGGGCCGCATGACGATGGATGAGGTCGAGGCGCGGATGGGCCGTCTGACGCCGACGCTCGATTTCGGCGCGCTGGCCGAGGCCGACCTCGTGATCGAGGCGGTCTACGAGAGCATGGACCTGAAGAAGTCGATCTTCGAGCGGCTCGACGGCGTCGCCAAGCCCGGCGCGATCCTCGCCTCCAACACGAGCTATCTCAACGTCGACGAGATCGCGGCCAAGACGAAGCGCCCCGAGGACGTGCTCGGCATGCACTTCTTCTCGCCCGCCAACGTGATGCGGCTGCTCGAGATCGTGCGCGGCGCAGAAGACGTCGAAGACTGTGCTGGCGAGCGTCGCGGCGCTCGCGCCGAAGATCGGCAAGGTCGGCGTCACCGTCGGCGTCTGCTACGGCTTCGTCGGCAACCGGATGCTCGCCGAGCGCCAGCGCGAGGCCGGCAAGCTCATCCTCGAAGGCGCGACGCCGTGCGCAGGTCGATCGCGTGCTGACCGATTTCGGCCTGCCGATGGGGCCGTTCGCGATGAGCGACCTCGCCGGCCTCGACATCGGCTGGTCGGCCGAGACGTCGAAGCGGGCGACGATCCGCGAAATCCTGTGCGAGGAAGGGCGGCGCGGGCAGAAGACCGGCGCGGGCTTCTACGATTACGACGAGCAGAGGAACGCCAAGCCCTCGGCCCATGTCGAAGAGATCATCCGCGCCTTCGCCGCCTCCAAGGGAATCGCGCAGCGCAAAATCTCCGATCAGGAGATCCTCGAGCGCTGCATCTATCCGATGATCAACGAGGGCGCGAAGATTCTGGAAGAGGGCAAGGCGCAGCGCGCCTCCGACATCGACGTCGTCTGGATCTACGGCTACGGCTGGCCGGTCTATCGCGGCGGCCCGATGTTCTACGCCGACACGGTGGGCCTGAAGACGGTGCTCGACAAGCTCAAGGAATTCCAGGCGACCTTCGGCGACGACTTCAAGCCGGCGGCGCTGCTGGAGAAACTCGCCGCCGAGGGCGGCGCGTTCTCGAAGGCGTGAACCCCCCGCCTTCTCCCGCAAGGGGAGAAGGGAAGAAACCACCTTTTGAACATCAACCAAGCGCGAGAGAACCGGAGCCTCCCCATGCGTGAAGCCGTCATCGTCTCCACCGCGCGCACCCCGATCGGCAAGGCCTATCGCGGCGCGTTCAACGACACCCAGGCGCAGACGCTCGGCGGCCACGCCATCGCCGAGGCGCTGAAACGCGCGCGCGTCGAGGGCGCCGAAGTCGACGACGTCGTGATCGGCGCGGCGATGCAGCAGGGCTCGACCGGCTACAACATCGGCCGGCAGGCGGCCTTGCGCGCGGGTCTGCCGACCAGCGTCGCCGGCATGTCGGTCGACCGGCAATGCGCCTCGGGCCTGATGGCGATTTCGATCGCCGCCAAGGAGATCATCCAGGACGGCATGAGCGTCACCGTCGGCGGCGGCCTCGAGTCGATCTCGCTGGTCCAGAACGACAAGGCTAACACCTTCCGCAATCACGACCCGTGGCTCGTCGCCCATCGCAACGACGTCTACATGTCGATGCTCGAGACGGCCGAGATCGTCGCGGAACGCTATAGCGTCTCGCGCGAAGCGCAGGACGCCTATGCGCTCCAGTCTCAGCAGCGCACCGCCGCCGCTCAGGCCGCCGGCCGGTTCGACGCGGAGATCGCGCCGCTCGCGACCGTGATGAAGGTCGCCGACAAGGCGACCGGCGCCGTCTCCGATAAGGAAGTGACGCTCAAGCAGGACGAGGGTCCGCGCGTCGACACGACGGCCGCGGGCCTCGCGGCGCTGAAGCCGGTGTTCGCAAACGGCCAGAAGCTGAAAGTCGGCGCCTGCATCACCGCCGGCAACGCCTCGCAACTTTCCGACGGCGCCAGCGCCTGCGTCTTGATGGAGGCGAAGCTCGCGAGCCAGCGCAACCTCGCGCCGCTCGGGATCTATCGCGGGATCGCGGTCGCCGGCTGCGACCCGGACGAGATGGGCATCGGGCCGGTGTTCGCCATACCCAAGCTTCTCAAGGCCCATGGCCTCAAGATCGACGACATCGGGCTGTGGGAGCTCAACGAGGCCTTCGCGGTGCAGGTGATCTACTGTCGCGACAAGCTCGGCATCGACAACGACAGGCTCAACGTCGACGGCGGCGCGATCGCGGTCGGCCACCCCTACGGCATGAGCGGCGCGCGCCTTACCGGCCATGCGCTGATCGAAGGCAAGCGACGCGGCGTCAAGTACGTGGTGGTCACGATGTGCATCGGCGGCGGTCAGGGCGCGGCGGGCCTGTTCGAGGTGGCGTAAAACATCGAGCGTCCGCAACTCGCCGCCGTGGCGCGCGGGACGCGCGCCCTCCGTAGGGGAACCCGTCGTGACCGATCCTCAGCACATGGCGCCGCTTGCGGCCTTTCACGGCCATAAGCCGCCGGCGCCGCCGTGGTTCGACGCCGTCATGGCGCGGGAGCCCGAGCGGACGTTCCTCGAGGTCGAGGGGGCGAAGGTCGAAGTCCTCGCCTGGGGGCAGCGCGGAAAGCCGGGGCTCATGTTCCTGCACGGCGGCGCGGCCCACGCCGACTGGTGGAGCTTTATCGCGCCGTTCTTCGCCGAGGAGCGGCGCGTGGTCGCCTCGACTTTCACCGGCATGGGGCGCTCGGATTGGCGCGAGACCTACAATTTCGAGCAATTCGTGCGCGAGGCGCGCGCAGCGGGCGAGGCCGCCGGCGCGTTCGACGCTGGCAAGCCCGTGGTCGTCGGTCATTCGTTCGGCGGGCGGGTGACGATGGGCCTCGCGCGCGACTTCGGCGGCGACATCGCCGGCGGCGTCATGGTCGATCCGCCCTTTTTCGCCCCGCAGAATTTTCGCCCGCCCTCCCCGCCTCAGCCGTCGCGCATGGCCAGGGTGAAGCCGTCGCTCGCCGGCGTCATCGCGCGCTTCCGCCTGATGCCGCCGCAGCCGGTCGAGCATCTTTACATCCTCGACGCCATCGCCCGCCGCTCGGTCCGCGAGGCGGTCGACGAGCATGGGCGGCCCGGCTGGTCGCTCTGCTTCGACCCCCATTTCTGGGAAAAATTCGGCCGAATCGACCCGACTCCGATCGTCGCCGCCGCGCGCTGCCCGCTGGCTCTGATCCGCGGGGCGAATTCCAAACTGTTCAAGGCCGACGACGCCGATTATCTGATGAGCTTCCTGCCGCCCGGCGCTCCCCAGGTCGCGATCCCCGAGGCCGAACACCACGTGATGATCGACCAGCCGCTGGCCTTCGTCTCGGCGCTGCGGGCGCTGCTGGCGGTGTGGCCGCCAACCTCTCTCCCAAAGAGAGAGGGGTAGGGGTGAGCGGACCCACGTGTTCAACCGGATTGATCGTCGACATTTTGGCCTGGGCTTATGGCCGACAGATTTTGGGTTTCGGCGTGTTCCGCCGTGGAGCGGAGCCCGGTGCGGGGCAGAGCGAAACGGCGGATCACGCGAACGCCCATGCGCTCGATAAACACGGTGCGACCGGCGCCATAGCCCGCGAACCACTCGTGCTGCCGTCCGTCGAGTTCAACGACGAGCTTCGCCGCATGACAGTAAAAGTCGACGGTGTAGCGATCGAAAGGGACCTGCCGACGAAACTTCACGCTCTCTTGGGGAGAGGGGTTTCGCTCACTCCAGCCTCACCGTCACCGCATCCGACGCGCCCTTGCTGTCGACCACCGTCACGCGGGCAAAGCCGGCGCCGTCGGGGGTCCAGGCGGCGTTGCGGCGGAGCTCCGCTTCGCCGACCGGCGCGCCGTTGACGAACCAGGCGAACGGCGCGGCGCCGCCGAGCGCCTTCAGCGCGAGCCGCGCGCCGCGCGCGCCATCGCTTATGCCGAGGTCGATCCGCGCGCCGTCGGGCGGATAGGCGATCTTCAAGCCCGCCGTCTCGGTCGCGGCCATCGTCTTCGGCGCGTCCTTGCGCAGGTGGCGCAACGGCGGCGGCAGGTCGGCGGTGATCGAGGCGGTGAGCACGCCCTTCGGCGGCTTGACGATCTCGATGTCGCGCCCGAGCCGTTCGAAGGCGTCGAACAGGATCGGCGCCGCGGCCTGACGGCCGATCAGGCCGGGCGTCGGACCGTTGTCGGGACGACCGACCCAGACCGCGATCGTCGTCCCGCGGTCGAAGCCAACCGCCAGCGCATCGCGAAACCCGTAGGACGTGCCGGTCTTGAAGGCGATCCGGCCAGACAGCGAATTCGCCGGCGGCGGCGCGCCGCGCAAGATATCGGCGACGTACCAGGCCGCGACCGGATCGGTGACCCGACGCGGCCCGATGACCGGCGCAGCCCCGTCAAGCCTCTCGACCAAGGCCGGCGCTTCGCCGCCGCGCGCAAAGCCCGCATAGAGGCGGGCGATGTCGGTCAGCGACACGCCTAACCCGCCAAGGCCGATTGCGAGCCCGATCGGCGTCTCCTTCGGCAGCGACACTTCGGCGCCCGCGCCGTGCAGCCGGGCGAGAAAGGTCGCCGGCCCGACGTCGGCCAGAAGCTCGATCGCCGGCAGGTTCAGCGACTGTTGCAGCGCCCTGCGCGCCGTCACCGTGCCCTGATAGCCGAGGTCGAAATTCTGCGGCGCATAGGCGCCGTAGCGCATCGGCCGGTCGAACAGCACCGTCTCCGGGTGGGCCAGGCCCTCCTCGAAGGCGAGCGCGTAGATGAAGGGTTTCAGCGCCGAGCCCGGCGAGCGGGGCGCGCGCGACATGTCGATCGCGCCGTCGCGCGAGGCGTCGTCCGGATCGGCCGCCCCGACGCGGGCGCGAACCTCGCCGCTCGCATTGTCGATCGCCGACGATCGCGGCCGAGAGTTTTGGACCGAGTTTCGCGACGCTCTCCCTGGCGAGCGTCTCGAGCTTCGCCTGCAGCCGCGCGTCAATCGCCAGGCGAATGACCTTCGCTTTCGGATCGGCGGCGACAGCCTCTTGCGTCGCGTGCGCGGCAAGCTCAGGGAACGCTCTGCGCGACCTCGGGGACAGGCTCCGCTTTCGCCCGCGCGGCCTCGTCGGCGGTGATGACGCCGCGCGCGCAAACGCGGTCTAGCACGCGATCGCGCGCGGCGCGCGCGGCGGCAGGCGCGCGGTCCGGCCGGCGCGCCTCAGGCGACTGCGGCAGCGCGACCATGAGCGCGGCCTCGGCTATGGTGAGCTTGAGCGGCGCCTTGCCGAAGTAGGCGAGGGAGGCGGCGCGCACGCCCTCCAGATTGCCGCCGAACGGCGCCAGCGTCACATAGCGGTCGAGCACGCCAGCCTTGCCGACCGCACGCTCGATCTCTTCGGCGCGCGCGATCTGGCGCAGCTTTGCGTCGAGCGTCCGCTCCTGGCGCGGCTCGATCAGGCGCGCGACCTGCATCGTGAGCGTCGAGCCCCCGGAAACGATATGGCCGCGCATCAGCCACTGCCCCGCCGCGCGAAGAAGCGCGCGCGGGTCGACGCCGTGGTGCTGATAGAACCGGCCGTCCTCGTAGGCGATCAGCATGGCGAGGTAGCGCGGATCGACGTCGTGGGTCGTCGCCGGCAGCCGCCATCGGCCGTCCGGCAAAGTGAACGCGCGCAGGAGCCGCCCGTCTCGATCGACCACCAGCGTCGAACCCTCGCGCGAGGCCGCGAGATCGAGCGGGCCGAGGGAGGCGGCGTAGCGGGTCCAGGCGAGGTTGGCGGCGCGGGCGAGCCCCGCGACGATGGCGAAAGCGCAAGAGCGGCGCGCGGCGGATCGGCACTTATGCGCGCGCCGCCCCTCTCCCCGAGCGGGAGAAGGGCACTCTCAGCGTCTCAGAATGCGCGGGATTCGCTCCTGAAGCCGTCTCACTTGCCGGTCACCTCGAATTCGCCAAAGCCGGTGCGGCCGTATCGTTCGGGAGCGTACATGTCCTCGGCCGTTGCGGGTGGATAGACGTAGCGTCCGGGCGCGACGGCGCGGACGACATAGGCCAGGGTGATGAAGGCCGACTGGCCCGGCGTGCGGTCGAACACGGCGACGAACCGGTCGTCGCGATATTCGGTATGCGCAGGCGTCTCATCGGTCGTGAGCCAGTTGAAGCCGTCGATCGAGCCGCCGTCGACCAGCGCCGGATTGTCGATCTCGAGCCCGGCCGGCAGCCGATCGACGATCAGCAGGCGCGCGTACCGCGCCTGCAATTCGGTCACCTTGAGCGCCACGACGACCCTCTGGTTCTGCGCCAAACTCTTCGGTTCGACCTTCTTGCCGTCGAGCGTGTAGAACGTCCGCTCGACCGCGTAGCCGTTTCGACGCCGCGGGCTCCGGGGCGATCGGCGAGCCCGAGACGGTGGTCACGAGTTTCGCCGTCGCCTGGCCGGTGTTGGCGATGATCGCGCTCTTTCCCGCGAGCGCTTCCGGACCGAAGCGTCGGTTCAGCGCGCCCTTGACCGGCGCTCCGTCGACGGTGAACGACCCGAGGCTCCCGTGCTCGGCGAGCGCTTCGGCGGCAAGAACCATCCAGCCGTTTTCCTGCGTGCTGGTATAGGAACGCTCGGCGCGCGCCGAGTCGAGCATGGCGCCGGCGCGCGGAATCGCATCGGCGGGCATGTCGCCAGCGGCGGGGTTGGCCTCGGCGACGAGCGCCAGCACCGCGGCGGCGTCGCGCAGCTTCGAGCCGTAATCGGGCCGCGAAATCCCCTCGTCCTTCTCGGCGGCGAGCGCAGCCAGCGCCGCGGAGAACACCTTGCCGGCGCGAGCGCGGTCGCCGAGCATCGCCAGGGCGGCGCCGAGCTGCGCCTTGGCGAGCGGGGTCGCGAAGGCGTCGAGCTTGGCGTCGGCGAGATAGCGGAGATCGCCGATCACCGGTCGGCCGTTGCGCGCCAGCACATAGAGCGCATAGGCGAGCGCTGCGGCGTTGTCCTTGTTCGGCTCGGGCGCATTGACCACCGTATTACGCAACCGGTCCAGCGCCTGGCCGAAGGCGCCCTCCGGGACCACGAACTTCTGCTCGCGGGCGCGGGTGAGAAAGTCGGTGACGAACGCGTCGAGCCACGCGTCGTCGTCGCCGCCGTCGGCCGCCCACATGCCAAAGGCGCCATTGGCGCTTTGCCGGCTCATCTCGCGTTCGATCGCCTGGCTCACCCGGCCCCCAAGGTCTGGATCGACCCCGAGATTTTCGAGCGAAGCCAGCCGGTTGGCGTAGAGGAGCGGCATCGCCCGGCTGACGGTCTGCTCGGAGCAGCCATAGGGGTAGCGGTCGAGTTCCTGCAGCAACGCCGGCGCGTCGAGCGCCCCGAACGGCGAGGCCGAAACCGCGATCGAGCCGGTCCCGGGAATAAAGTCGGCGAGAAGATCGCCGGACACGGTCGCGTTTCCGCCGCCCGGCAGCGGCGTCACCGTGCGGCGGTAGACGTCCGGCGCGCCCGACAAGACGCCAAGCTTGAAGCGCTGCGTCTGATCGGTGGCCGGCCCGGTGAGGCGAAGGTCGAAATCGGCGACGCCGACGCCGGCCGCCGCGATCGGAATGGCGGCCTGGCGGCGCTGATGCGCCTCGAGATGGAGGGTGCGCCGCAAAGCTTCGGCGTCCGCAGTCAAGGCCCCATGGAGGTCGAGGTCGAGCGTATAGTCTCCGGCGGCGCCGTCGACGTTGTCGATATCGACCGACATCTGCGACCGGTCGCCGACGTCGAGGAAGCGCGGCAAGGTGGCAGAGACGACGACCGCGTCGCGCACGATCACGTCAGCCTGAGCCGAGCCGACCTTGTCTTTGCTCCATGCGACGGCCGCGAGCCGCACCGTTCCGTTGAACGACGGAAGGTCGAACGTCACCATCGCCTTGCCTTGATCGTCGAGCTTCACGACGCCGGAGAACAGGGCGAGCGGCGGCTGCGTCGGCAGATTGCCTTCGAGATTGCCGCCGCCGTCGCCGCCGGTCTGGATGGCGCCGGCTTCGCCCTGCATGCCGTCGATCAGCATGCCCCAGAGATCGCGGATCTCGACCGGCAGCTTGCGCTGGCCGAAGAAGTACGAGCCCGGATCCGGCGTCTTGTAGCCGGTGAGATTGAGGATGCCGAGATCGACCGCCGAGACCGTGACATGCGCCTCTTCGCCGGGCGCGAGGCCCGCGACCGTGATCGGGATCTGCAGCGGCTTGCGCGGCTTCGTCTGTGCAGGCGCGCCAAACCCGACGTCGAGCCTATGCGCGTCGCGGGCGATCGCGAACCACGCAAGCCCGATCGCCCGACCGGGCATACGCCGCGCCTGAACGTCGAGGGGCCGATGGGTCAGCGCGACCGCATAGGCGCCGGGCCCCCAGTCGGCGCCGACCGTGAACGGCACGACGTTGTCGCCGGCCACGAGGTCGACGTCGACGAAGCGCTCGACCGTGTCGCCGACGAGCGCCACTGTCGCCTTGCCGGCGTAGGCGGAGGCGATGCGCAGCTTCGCCTCGTCGCCTGGGGCGTAAGCGGTCTTGTCGAGCGTGACGACGGCGTTGTCCGGCGTGTCGGCGCCCGCCGTCCCCGACCAGCCGACGTCGAACAGAACGCTCGTCTCTTCGCCGTCGAGCGTCTTGATGTCGAGGCGATGCGCGCCCCACTGGACCGGCGCCGAGATTTTAGCGGGCGCGTCGGCGCCGATGTCGGCCACGCCGCTTGCGATCCGTTTCGACGACTTGACCGGCTCGTAGTTCCAGCGCCCGTCGCTGTTGAACCATTGGTAGTCGTTGGAGATCTGGTAAAGCGACCATTCCGCGCCCTTGCGCGCCACGCGCGTCCCATCGGGCGCGACGGCGATGGCTTCGAAGGTCGCGGCGTCGCCGGCGCTGAGGGAAGAATTGAAGTCCTTCTTGACGCCAACCGAGACGCCCTTCGCCCGCACCGGCAGCGTGACCGTGCGTTCGACCGTGCGGCCGCCGGGTTCGCCCACATCGACGATCAGTTTCGCCTCCAGCGGTCGGGTCGAGGCGGCGTCGGGGAGGTCGATCGAGAGCTCCGCATGCCCTTTGGCGTCGGTCGTGACCTTGTCGGTGAACTGCGTCTCGACGGTGGTGAAGTCGTCGTCGGCAAGGCCCGCGACATAGCCGGGGAAACCCGAGAGCGCGCTGTCCGCGACCGCCTGAAGGCGGATCGCGCCGGTGACGTCGAGGCCGCTGGCCGGCGCGCCATAGAGAAAACGCGCATCGAGGGTCAGCGCGATCGGTTCTCCGGGCGCGATGAAGGCCTTGGCGGGCGTCAGGGTGAAGTCCAGACGCTCGGGAATATAGTCCTCGAGGAGGAATTCGACCGCCCCGATCGGGTCGCCCTTCGGGTCGGCGTAAGCCTGAACGCTCCATTTGCCAGGCGCGGAGCCCGGCAGCAGCGGGATGGCGAAGGCGCGCCCCCCGAGCCCCTCGTCGGGAAGCGTCGCCCGCCTGTACTCGACGCCGTCGGGCCGCTTGACAACCAGGGTCAGCGGCAGACCGGTCCGGGCGACCCCCTTGGCGTCGCGCAAGAGCGCGGTGGCGAACACCGTCTCGCCCGAGCGATAGACGCCGCGCTCGGTATAGAGAAACGCGTCGAGGCCGGCGGGGGCGTCCCGGCCGGCGACGCCACGGTCGGTGAGATCGAAGGCGTTCTGCGTCAGATTGAGGAAATTGTAGTCGCCGCCAAGCGTTGCGACCAGGAGACCCGGCGCGGAGCCGCCCTTGCCCCGGGCAAACCCGGGGTCAAAGTCCACCCGCCCGTCGGGGCCGGTCGTCTTGACCGCCAGCACCTCATTGTTGCGCGCGACGAGTTTCAGCTCAACCCCCGCGGCGGCCCCCGCCGAACCGAGCGACTGCACGAGCGCATGGACGCCGTCTTCGCCGGAAATCGCGGTGAGGCCAAGGTCGGACACCACCATCCACTGAGTCGCGAGCTGCATATCTTCCGGCTCGCCGGATTCCGAAGTCTTCTCCTTCCACGGCCTCGCGGTCACGAGATAGACGCCCGGATCGAGCTTGCCGACCGCCTTCAGGATCGGGAACTCGGTGGTGATGTCTTGGTTGAGCTCGCTGGCCACGTCCATCGAGCCGCTCCACACCTTCTGGCCGTCCTGGGTCTCAATCTCCTGAGCGCGGGACGTGTCGATCGGTTTGAGGAAGTCGTCACGGTTGACGGTCGGGAGGAGATTGCGGTCGCCGATACGATAGACGTCGATGGCGACCTTGGCGGTATTGACGGTGACGAGCGGCGCGCCCTCCTGACCCTCGCGCGGCAGGACATAGGCGCGACCGGCGAAATGGGCTTGCGGCGAGCGGTCGCGCACATAGATCTCGTAGTCGGCGGCCTTGAGCAGATTCTCGCCGACCGCCGAGGGGAGGCCCTCGCGCAGCACGATCGCATAGCGCTCGCCGTGCTTCAGGCCCTCGACGCAAATCTGCTGGTCCTCGTTCGAGATCGCCGTGTTCGAAGCGCCGGACACCGCCACATAGGGCGCAAAATCGGTCTTGCGCGCGAGCTGCTCGGAGAAGGTGAAGCAGACGCGCGGATTGGCGGATTTGTTGTCGACCTTGTAGTCGAGGATGCGGAAACCGTACTGCTCCCGTAAGGCCTCATACGTCTTGCGGACGTCGAGATTATCGCGCCGGTCGAGCGAGGCTTTGTAGGCGTCGAGCGCGCCGCGCCACGCGCTGTGGCGCGCGAGCAGGGAGCCGAGCAGCTCGAGGGCCTGGGCCTGCGCGACGGGATCGTTCGCGCGCTCGTAGGCCGCGTAGGCGGCGGCCGCCCCCTGCGTGACGAGGTCCCAACGATTGTCGGCCTTGGCGTCGTCCGCCTTGACGGCGACCCAGGCGTAGGTCCCCCAGTTCGAGGCCTCCTTCGGGGCGGCGGTCACCGCCGCGGCGGCGAGCCTCGCGGCCACGTCGAACTTGCCGGCGGCGATCGACGCAAGGGCCGCTTTGCGGAGGTCTTCCGGCGACTTGCCCGCGGTGTCGGCGCCGCTCTTGGCCGCCTCGGCCTTCAGCGTCTCGGCGAGCCGCACCGCGTCGCTCGCCAGGTCATCGTTCACGTAGGGCTTGATGTCGGCGGCCAAGGCTGCGCCGACGATCAGAAAGACTGCACCTGCGAATAGAAAAGGCGCGATCGCGGAAAAAAGCGCGATCAGGATGGCGCGTAGAGCCTGGAGCACGGTGAACCCCCCGGGGCATTTTCTTGCGCCATGATCGGACTGCCGTTCGGCCGGCCCCCATGGATGACGCCGACGATCTATATCACGCCTCATCGTTCGCGGGAGCGCGCTGTCGCCAATCAATCGAAGGGCGACGCCGCGGTGCAGTTGCGGTCGAGCAGCGATTCCGCCCCGACAGTCCGAGACGCGCGGGACGCGCCTTCAAAAGAAGCGAGAATCAGGAAATCGTCCTCGCTTTTGACCTGCGCCCCGACCACAAGGATCATCAGGCCGCCGGGGTTTTCCGCCGCGCCCGCGAACCCGTGCGCCGCGAGGCGAAAAGGGTTGAGTTTGTCGAAGTCGGACGCCCTGACGCGCACGCCATAATAGACCTGACGGCCCAAACCCGGGCCGACGCGGCTCCAATCGTAAAGCGGCATCCTCTGCGCGGCTTGATCGAGAAAATGCCGCACGTCCGGTCGCAGGCAGCCGATGTGGATGTGAAGCTGGTCCTGCGAGCGCGTATTCTCGGAATTGACCGCGAGCGCGACGTCGTCGCGCGGAGGCGGGTTTCCGTCCGGGCCTTTGAGAAACGCCCGCGCACGCCAGGCCGCGGCGAAGTAATCCGGCGCCTCCGGCGACTGGAGGAACGGGTCTTCGACGCCGGGCGTCTGGCGGGTCGGCGACAGAATGAGGTCGTCCGACCTCAGTGGACGAAGCACGGCGTAGCCGCGGTCCAGGTCTCCGCCGGGGAGGTCGACCGCGAGACAGGGAAACGCGACTCCCAGCATCCGGTAGGCGGAGGCGCAGGTGCGGACGACCGGCCAGAGCTGGTTGCGAGCGCCTGCCTGGGCTGCGCCTGCCGACGTCAGGAGATTGGCGGCCAGGAAGCAGAGCACAGCTCGGACGATCATTCGCTGAGGCGATCGCCGTCCTTTCCCCCGCATCATTGGAGCCTTCAAGACCGACACACTAAAATTCGCCGCCAGACATGGCGAGGCCGAGCATTGCGGCGACCCCTTTCAACCTCTTGTCCCTTGTCCACAACTTTGTTCCTGGGGTGAGCGCCGTCGAGGCGAGCAGATGGGCGTCGACGTATCCGACTCCGCGCCCAAACAGCGCGTAGCGGTCAATGTACAGGAGCACCTCCGGATCCGCCGCAACCACCGCGGCGGGCAGGCTCAAGAGTGCGTCCACCACATCCTGACGGCGGCGCAAGTCGCCGAGCGCGATTTCGCCAATGACAAGAGGATGCGCGAGAACCTCTCCGGCGTTGAGACGCGCGGCAAGCACGGCGTCGGCGGAGCGCAGGTGGTCCACCCATATCGACGTGTCGACCAGAATCACACGACAATCGGCCGGCGCCTCGGCGGCGCCTTAAGATCGGGTTCGCTGCCGCCAAGACGCGCAAGCCGACGAGCGCTCTCTCGCTCGATCAGCGCCTTGAGCGCCTCACGCACCAGACCGGACTTCTCTTGCATGCCGGTCAACGCTTGCGCTTTCGCAACCAAGTCGTCATCGAGCGCAAGCGTCGTCCGCATTCGCCTCTCCAGGGTGTCACCAACGACTAGCATCAAATGATGACGATATCCATGCCTCGGCGCGTCTCGGGGTTCGGGATCGACAGGCGTGCCGTTTCGCGCGGACCCGACTTCCATTAGCATCCGGTTCGCGTCGAATCCGGCGCCTTGAGGGGTCGCCATGTCCCGGACGCCAGCCCAACTCGTCCTCGTTCTCGCGGCGGCGCTTGTTAGCGCCTCGGCCGCGGCGCAAACGCCGCCCGCAAGACCCTCCGCCGGGCCGGCCGCGGATGCTGCATCGGACGCTCAGAAGGCCGCCTTCCTCGCGCTGCCGCTTGCGACGCGCGTGGAGGCGCAGGACGCCCTCGTTTGGCTCGGCCTGTACAACGGGGCGGCCGACGGCGCCTTCGGCAAACGCACGCGCAACTCGATCGCCGCGTTCCAGCTCAGCCAGAAAGCGACGGGCGACGGCGTCCTCTCCCTCGGCCAGCTGCAGGCGCTCATCGCCGCCGGGCAAAAGGCGCGCGTCGCCGCCGGCTTCAAGACCATCGCCGACCCGTCGACCGGCGCAAGGATTGGCGCGCCCGCGAAGCTCATCGACGCCAAGGGCGGCGTCACCCTCGACTTCGCCTCGGATGCGAGCGGCGATCTCGCCGCCCTTTATGCGCGCCTCTCGGCGGATTCCCCGACCCGCAAGGTCGCCTACAAGGCGATGAAGCCCGGCGCCTTTTTCGTCGTCTCTGGCGAGGACCGCGGGCGCAAGTTTTATACGCGCTACGACTTCGAGCGCCGCCGCGACCCCGCCGATCCGCGGCTTCACCTTCGCCTACCCCGCAACGCGAAGCGATCTCGATCGGGTCGCGCTCGGCGTCGCCAATTCTTTTCAACCCTTCCCTCAGCCGGGTCCGGGGGCGGATGCGGCCGCCTCGCCCCCCGAGCCTCCCGCGCGCCCTGCGGCGGCCGCGCCGCCCGAGCCCGCCGCCCCGTCCGCAACGGCGCTGATCGTCGCGCCCGGGCGCGCGCTGACCGCGCTTAAGCCCGGCGACTGCCCGAACCCGAGCATCGGCGGCAAGCCGGCAAAATTTGAGCGGACGGACGCCGCGACCGGGCTTGCGCTGCTGTCGGGCGATTTCGGCGACAAGGCCAAACCGCCGGCGCGCGGCGCGACGGCCTCCGATCTCGTGGTGCTGAGCGCCGACGGGACGCGCGTGTCCGTCGTCTCCGCTGCGCCTTCTGGCGGAAGCCGTGCCGTCGCCGCGCTCGAGAATAGCGCAAGCGGCGCCCCGGCCTTCGACCGTTCCGGCGGCCTTGCGGGGCTCGTCGCGCCGATCGCCGAGGCGCCGAAGCGGGTCGGCGGCGTCGCGCTCGCAGTCCCGCACGCGATGATCGACGCCGACGCCATCGGCGGCTTTCTCGGCGGCGGCCAACTCGTCCCGATCGCCGCGCCCGCGCCGGCCCCCCTCAGCGCGGGCGAGATCGCCGCGCGCGAACGCGGCGCCGTCGCCGCGGTAGCCTGCGGCGCCTAATCGGCGTGAGGCGCGCGGAACGGACTGCTGTCCGCCGCCGCATCGCCCTCGCAAGGCCATTGGAGGAGGTCGTCGGATCCGACCGGCCACCATGAGTGGGGGGCGCGCACGTAAGAGGCGAGGACCAAGAACTCGTCCTCGCCGTCGACCTCAGCGCCGGCGACCGCGATCGTCAGGTCGGCCGGATCCCGCACCGTGCGGCCGAGTTCGGCGTCCACGAGTCGAAAAGGCTCGACGTCCGCCAGATCCGCGCTGTGCACCCGCAGCGCCCAGAACGGCTGATGCGGAACAACCGGACCGATCTGGCGCCATGTGTCGAGCGGAAGCGACGGCGCCGCCTCGGCGAGCGTGCGGCGCGCCTCCGGGAGGAGGCAGCCGATATGGATGTGAAGCTGGTCCTGCGTCCTGACGAAACGAGGATTGACGATCAGCACAATCTGGTCGCGCGCCGGCGCTCGCCGGTTGGCCGTCGCGATCATCGCGCGCGCCCGCCAAGCCGCCGCGAAATAATTCGGGGCTTCCGGAGATTGTAGGAGCGGGTCCTCGACGCCGATGATGCGACGGGTCGGCGTCAGAATCAGATCGCGCGACCAAGGCGGGCGCACCACGGCATAGCCTCGTCCCTCGCCGTCGCTGAGGTTGACCGCAAGGCAGGGGAACGCCAGACCGCTCAACCGCTTGGCGGCGACGCAGGAGCGCACCACCAGCCAAAGGCCGTTGCGGTCGTAGGCGAGCCGGGCGGCTGCGAGCCCGGTCAGCGCCAGCAAGCCCGCGGCGAGGCCAATCAGCGGCCCAAGCCGGCGCCGACGTCTGTCGCCGTCTCTAACCTTCATCGACGAAGGTCCTGGCGTCAATCGACGAAGTCCTTACGCTGAATCCCCTGAGCGTAGAGCAGCGCGGTCAGATCCGCATGGTCGATGCGGGCGTCTGCGGCGGCGGCGACCTGGGGTTTCGCGCGATAGGCGACGCCGAGGCCGGCAGCCGAGAGCATGGCGAGATCGTTGGCGCCGTCTCCGACGGCAAGCGTCCGCTCGAGCGGCACGCCCATCCCGGCCGCGACCGCGATCAGCGCATCGCGCTTGGCTTGCCTGCCGAGGATCGGCTCGACCACCTTGCCGGTGAGCTTTCCGTCAGCCGTCTCGAGCGTATTGGCGTGGTCTTCGTCCGCGCCGATCAGCGCCGCGACGGCGGAGGTGAACTGGCGGAAGCCGCCAGACACGATGACCACCCGCGCGCCGCGCGCGCGCATGGTGCGGGCGAGCGTATGCGCGCCGGGATTGAGTTCGATGCGGCTTTCGAGCACGTCTTCGATGACGTCGAGCGGCAACCCCTTGAGCAGGGTGACCCGTTCGCGAAGCGCCGGCTCGAAGTCGATCTCGCCGCGCATCGCTCGTTCTGTGATCGCGGCGACATGTTCGCCAAGGCCGACGAGCGCCGCCAGCTCGTCGACGCATTCCTGGCCGATCAGCGTCGAGTCCATGTCTGCGACCAGCAGCGCCTTCTCGCGCCCCCTGAGCGGCTGTACGATCACGTCGACCGGCTCGCCTTGGAAATGGGCTTCGAGCGCGGCGCGCTTGTGCTCCATGTCTCCCACCGTAACGAGGTCGGCGGCGACGCCCTCATCGAGCCAGCGTCGGCGTTCGATTCCGCCGAGGGCTAGCGCGGCGCGGTCGATTCGGGCATCGCTGAGCGGCGCGCGTTCGGGATCGGCGATCAGCGTGGCGACAAGAACGGAAGAGGGCATGCGGCTTTCGGTCTCTGAATCAGGTTCGACAGTATGAGGCAGGCGCTTCTCCTCGCGGGACCCACAGCGAGCGGCAAGTCCGCGGCGGCGCTCTCATTGGCCCAGGAGTTCGGCGCGACCATCGTCAACGCCGATTCCATGCAGATTTATGCCGATCTCCGCATTCTCACCGCGCGTCCGACGCGCGCGGAGGAGGGGCAGGCGCCGCACCGCCTCTTCGGCGAAATCGACGGCGCGGTCAACTTCTCAGTCGGCCGCTGGCTGCGGCGGGCGCGCGCGATCCTCGCGGAAATCGGCGAGGGGACGGTGATCTTCGTAGGGGGCACGGGCCTCTACTTCCGCGCGCTGACGGAGGGCCTCTCCGACATGCCCGCGGTCCCTGACGAGGTCCGGGTCCGGGTGCGCGCCGGGGCCGAGGGGCGGCCGACGCCCGACCTGCACGCCGAGCTGGCGGAAGCCGACCCCGAGACCGCCGCGCGGCTCAAGCCCGCCGACCGTCAGCGCGCCTTACGCGCCCTCGAAGTGTTCGCGGCGACCGGGCGACCGCTCGCCGCCTTCCACGGCGCCCGAAGCGAGCCCCTGCTCCGCGCCGGCCAGTGGGGCGGCGTCTTCCTCGCCCCCGAGCGCGAGACGCTGTATCGCCGGATCGACGCCCGTTTCGATGCGATGCTGGAAGAGGGCGCGCTCGACGAGGTTTTGAAGCTCGCCGAGCGAAGGCTCGACCCGGCGCTGCCGGTCATGCGGGCCCACGGCGTCCCCCATCTGATCGCCTATGTCGAAGGACGCCTGTCGCGCGCAGAGGCGGCGGAGCGCAGCAAGCTCGACACGCGCCATTACGCCAAGCGCCAGTTCACCTGGGCCCGGCATCAACTTGTCGGGTTCGAGTGGATCGCTCCGGAAGCGGCGGTCGAGGCGGGCCGGCAGGCGCTTCAGTAACGAGGACGAGGCCTTGGGCGAAATGCAGGCAGGTCCCCCGCGAGGTTGCACCCCCCAGGCGACGGATCCCCACCGAGGTTTCTCATGCTCTTCGCGCTGAACACCTGGGTTGTCGCGTTGCCCACGACGCTGGCGATCGGCGCCGTAGTCGGGATTTTGGCGGCTTTGTCGCTGTTCGGGCTAGTCCTCGTTCATCTAGCCATTCCCCATCCGATCCGGCGCGCCCATAACGAGGTGGCGGGGTTCACCATCGCGGTCGTCGGCGTGATCTATGCGGTCCTGCTGGCCTTCATCGCGGTGGCTGTGTGGGAAGATTTCCGCAAGGCCGACGCGCTTGTGCAGACCGAGGCCAACCTTGTCGGCAATCTCTATCGCGACACGGTCGGCCTTCCCGATCCGCTGGCGACGGAACTTCGACACACGCTGTTCGTCTACGCCGAGACGGTCGTTCAGGACGAATGGCCCGCGCTCGCCCAGGGGCGCCTCGAGGACGCGGCGGGATGGCAGCTCCTCGACAAATTTCACCTTGCCCTGGCGCAATTTCATTCCGCCGATTCGGGTTATCCGGTGATCGAGAGCGAAATAATCCAGAGCCTCAACGCGCTTTACGACGCCCGGCGCGGACGGTTTCACGCCGCGGAAGAGCAGTTGCCTCCGATCCTGTGGTGGAACCTGATCGCGGGCGCGGGCCTGACCATCTTGTTCAGCTACCTGTTCGGGGTGCCGAACTTCGCGATGCACATGGCCATGGTCGCGATGCTGGCCGCCTCGATCGCTCTCGTTCTGTCCCTCATCATCTTGCTGGACAATCCGTTCCGAGGGCAAAACCATGTCTCCGCAGCGCCCTTTGAGCGCCTCGTCAAGACCGTCGAGGACATGGACTATCCGCGCTGACACCGGACGCGCCATGGCCCTTGTCAGGGGCCGCCGCCCGGGGCTAAACGCGCAGCGTCCTCGATGCCGCGCGAACGCGGCTCGTCCTCATGGAAAGAGCGCCTCTTGACCCTGATCAAGCCTTTTCGCGCTTTGCGGCCGGCGCCAGGCCGGGCGGCCGAGGTTCTGGCCCCGCCCTACGACGTGCTGTCGAGCGAGGAGGCGCGCGAGCGCGCCAGGGGAAAGCCGTGGAGCTTCCTGCATGTCTCGAAGGCCGAGATCGATCTCGATCCAGCGATCGACCCGCACGACCCCGCGGTCTACGCCAAGGCGGCCGAGACGCTGAGATCTATGAGCGCGGCTGGCGTGCTCGTGCGCGACGCAAAGCCCGCCTACTACGTCTACCGCCTGACCTGGCGCGACCGCGTCGAGACCGGTTTCGCCGCGGTCGCGTCGCTCAAGGCCTATGCCGAAAACCGCATCCGCAAGCATGAGCTGACCACGCCGGTGAAGGAGGATGACCGCGTGCGCCAGATCGAGGCGGTCGACGCCCAGACCGGCCCGGTGATGCTCGCCTACCCGAAGGCGCCCGCGATCGACGCGCTGCTCAAGCGCGCCGCGACAGGAAACCCAGGGGTCGACGTCACCGCGGACGACGGCGTGCGCCACGAACTCTGGGTGCTGGACGACGAAGCGGCGGTTGCGGCTTTGACCGGCGCGGTCGACGCCCTGCCCGCGCTCTATATCGCCGACGGCCACCACCGTTCTGCGGCGGCGCTCCGCGTGGCCGAAGCCCGGGGCGTCAAGGACGGCTATTTCCTCGCCGTGCTGCTGCCCGAGCAGGAGATGACCATACTCGACTACAATCGCGTGCTGCGCGACCTCAACGGCCTCACCGCCGATCAGGTCCTGGCCGAGATCGGACGCCGATACACGATCGAGCCGAGCGACAAGCCGGTCCGCCCCGCGCGCGCCGACGAGGTCGGCATGGTCTTGAGCGGACGCTGGCATCGCCTTTCCCTCAAGCCCGAGATCGCGGCCGAGGCGGAGCGGAGCGGCGATCCGGTCGCGCGCCTGCCGGTGACCCTATTGGCGAAAAACCTGATCGAGCCGGTCTTCGGCGTGACCGACCCGCGCCGCGACAAGCGGATCGACTTCGTCGGCGGCGGCCGCGGGCTCGAGGAGTTGGAGCGCATCGTCACGTCCGGCGCCGCGCCGGTCGCCTTCGCGCTCTATCCGACCGCCATGGCCGACCTCATGGCGGTCGCCGATGCGGGCGCGATCATGCCGCCGAAATCGACTTGGTTCGAGCCCAAGCTCGCCGACGGCATGGTCAGCCACATGCTGGATTGAGGGCGGGAAGCGCGGCAAGATTTAACGGCGCGCCGCCTGTCCAGAGCTCGAGTGGCCGTCCTTCTGAAAAAGTGCGCTAGAGTGGACCGTGATTCTCACGCCGGCGCGAACGAATGCCGCCGGAAGACCCCGAGCCCGCAGACTGAGGGAGGTCCGGAATGGCGTTCGGCAGGCGCTTTGATTTCTGTGGATCTCCCCGGCGCGAGCGCAGAGCGACAGCCCCGAGGACGCCGGAAGGCGCCTCGGCCAAAACGCCCAAAACGCCCGCGCGTCCTTTGGCCTGCGCTATCGTCCTGGCCGGGCTCGGCCTCGCTTCGAGCGCGGCCGAATTCGACGCCGAAGACCTGGCGCTGCCGGCGCTTGCGCCCGCGCCTTTTCTTTCGCCAGACAGCGCCGACTGGAATGACTGGAGCCAGCCGCATCTGTTCGGCGACTGGTTCGGCATCCGCGCTCGCCTCAAGAATTGGGGCGTGGACGTCAATATCCAGGGCGTGGACGAGGCGGTCGCCAATCTCTCGGGCGGCCTGCAGCGAACGGTTCAGGAGGCCGGACAGGTCGGCCTGCAGGCCAAGTTCGACCTGCAGAAGATCATCGGCCTTCAGGGCGGCTCGTTCGAGGTGACGCTCGTGCAGCGTTGGGGCCGCAATCTCGCCGCGGACGCGGGCATCCCCGCGCTGCAGTTGCTCAACGAAGTCTATGGGCGCGGCAACATCCTCCGCCTGGAGGAGTTCGCCTACAAGCAAGAGCTGTTCGACGGCCGGTTCCATCTGTCCGTCGGCCGGCTCGCGTTTGGCGACGACTTTTTCTCCTTCAATTGCGATTTCATCAATCTCACGTTCTGCGGCGCCCCGCCCGGCAATATCGTCGGCAACTATATTTACAACTGGCCCATCAGCCAGTGGGCTGCGGTCGGCCAGTGGAATTTCACTTCGGACGTCTATCTGAAGTCGGCCGTTTACGATTCGAACCCCGCCTATCTCGACACGACGCCCGGCATCGCAATTCTGCCGACCGTTCCCGCCGAATTCCAGGGCGTCCTCGTTCCCGTCGAATTGGGCTGGAAGCCGAAATTCGGCGCCCTCATGGGCGACTACAAGATTGGCGGCTGGTGGAACAATTCCGCGGCCCCCAACGTCGCCGAAAGCCTGAACGGCCAGCCGATCCTGGTCTCGGGACTGCCTGGCCTGCCCGGCCACGGGCGCTACGGCTTTTCGACCGAGTTGCAGCAACAACTGACCCATGACTCCACGAGTTCCGGACCCGAAGAACGGCCTCTACGGTTTCTTCAACGCCACCTTCGCGGATCGGCGGACGTCCGGTCAGGACTATCAAATCGCGCTTGGGCTCTTCCAACAGGGCGTGGGGTCGCGGCCCAAGGACGGATGGGGCCTCGCGGTCGGCACGACCGAGGTCAATCCGAATATCGCCAATGCGCAGGCTGAGGCCAATGTCCTGGGATTCGGACCCGGCTACGTCCAGCATAACGAATATGCGACGGAAGCGTGGTACGGATGGCAGGCCACGGGCTGGCTCAATCTGAAGTTCGACGCCCAATACGTCATCTGTCCCGGCGGCTATAGCGCGCCAACCGACCGCAACGCGTTTGTGCTCGGGATTCGGACGACCGTCGATTTCTGATCGGGGCCGGCTCAGGCCGGCGTCACACGCATGGGAAGCGAAGCGAACGCCCGCAGCACATTGTTGTATTTCCTGACGGCAGGTCCTGCGAGGTCGATCGTCTTTGTCTTTCGGGCGAGCGCATTGAAAAGGACCTCGCCCTCGAGGCGGGCGATCGGCTGACCGACGCAGCCGTGGATCCCGGTCCCGAAGCCCATGTGGCCGACGACCTTGCGTTCGATGTCGAAGGCGTCCGGGTTCGCCCAGCGGCCCGGATCGCGGTTTGCCGACCCCATAAAAGCGCAGACCTTCTCGTCGGCCGGTATCCGCACGCCGCCGATCTCCACCTCCTGAGTCGTCGTTCGCGAGAAGACCTGGGCAGGCCCCTCGTAGCGCAGGCTCTCCTCGAAAGCATTGCGCGCGAGGCTGGGATTGGCCTGGAGCTTCCGCCACTGGTCGGGATGGGCGGCGAGGCACCAGAGGAGGTTGCCGATCGCGTCGACCGTGGTGTCGATGCCCGCCGAGAGGAACGAGCGCACCAACATGCCCGCCTCATCGTCCGTCACTTCTCCGGCGTCCACGGCCGCGTAGATCATCGCGCCGAGGCCGTCGGGGGCCAGCCGGTCTCGCGCGCAGCTCGTCAGGATCCAGCTTCTCACGGCGTCGGCGTTGGCGAAGGCCGCCTCGGTAAACGCGTTGCGCGGTCCGAAGGAATTGAACACCATCGCGCCGTAAGGCAGCAAGTTCTCGCGCCCGTGCTCGGCGACGCCGACCGCGTCGGCGAAGACCTTGACGGGAAAGGCCTCGGCAAAATCCGCGATTCCGTCGAATGCGCCCATCGCGACCACCCGATCGACCAGAGCCTCGGCCTCGCGCTCGAAGCGTTCGCGCAGCGCCTTGACGACCTTCGGCGTCATCGTGCGCGCGAGAACGGTTCGGGTCCGCGTATGCAGCGGCGGATCGGCCTCCAGCACGATGCTCGGCGGCCTCCAGGGCTTCTCCTTGCGGAAGTTCGCGAGCCCGACGCCCGCGGCCGAGCTGTAGGTCCCCCAGTCGGAGAGGACATGCTGGACCTCGTCGTGGCGCGCGAACACATAACAATCATACTGCTGTGAATGCAGCACCAGCCCCGCCTCGCGCATCGCGCGGTAATGCGGATAGGGATCGTCCATGAAGGCTGTGGCGAACGGATCGACTTCAAGCCTCGGCGGCGTAGCGGCGTGTGCCGGCATGGTCTCCTCCCGCGCCGCGCCGGAACGCCGGCTCGGCTCTCCGGTCTAAAGTCGTCACCACGGCGTCACGATGTCAACACGTCGGCCCCTCCTCGCGCGTCGGGCGCCTATGCCGCCTCACGCTTTGTGCGCCAGCCAGCTCGTCACCACCGAAAAGCCATGGCCGGTCGGGACGAGGTAGACCGTGAGGCGGTTGTTGTCGAAGACGCCGAAGGTCAGCGCCTCGCATTGCGAATCGACGGTGGTCAGCACGCCGCAGGTCGTCAACTGCGACGAGATCGGAGACCAGCCGATCGCCAGGATGGCGATTTCGCGCGGCATGCCGACCTGAAGCTGCTGGCTTGCAAAAAAGGCGTCGAACGGCGGCGGATAGGAGTCGCGCAGCGCCGGATAGCCGCCCGGGGCGCAACCCGAGAGACAGGCCGCGACGGCGAGAACCGGAAGTCGAGTGCACAAAGTTCCGCCCCTGTCGCTTGCCATCGCGGTCGACATTCGCGGACGAATATTGTCCCAAACTTGCTCCGACTCGCTGCACGAGCGCCGAGCACGCGGCAGCGTCAGCGACGTCGCCCTAGAAAGCATCGCCGCGATCGAGCCGGCCGCCGTCCCGCCCGGCGCCTTCCGCCCTGCGTCGCCCTGCGCTAGCCTTCGCCCCATGACCAAGACGCCGCATCCGCCCCAGACCGTCGCCATGGCGCGCGCCGAGCACGCGCAACTCGGGGCCGAGATCGCCGAGCACGACAAGCGCTATTTCCAGGAGGACGCGCCGACCCTCTCCGACGCCGAATATGACGCCCTGCGCCGCCGCTACCAGGCGCTCGAGGCGGCGTTCCCCGAGCTTGCCGACTCGGAGTCGCTTTCGCGCAAGGTCGGCGCGGCGCCGTCCGAGAAATTCGCCAAAGTTCGCCACGCCGTGCCGATGCTCTCGCTCGGAAACATCTTCGCCGACGAAGATGTCGAGGAGTTTTGCGCCCGCGTCAGGCGCTTTCTGGGGATGCCCCTGAACGCGCCGCTCGCGATCGTCGCCGAGCCGAAGATCGATGGGCTCTCGTGCAGCCTGCGGTACGAGAACGGCGAACTCGTCCAGGCGGCGACCCGAGGCGACGGTTACGAAGGCGAGGATGTCACCGCCAACGTCCAGACAATCGACGCCATCCCCAACCGCCTGACCGGGGCGCCGCGAATCTTCGAAGCGCGCGGCGAAGTCTACATGCGTCACGAAGATTTTCGTGCGTTGAACGCCCGCCAGGCCGAGGCTGGCAAGCCGACCTTCGCCAACCCGCGCAACTTCGCCGCCGGCTCGCTACGCCAGCTCGACCCGCGCATCACCGCCTCGCGGCCGCTCCAGTTCTTCGCCTACGCCTGGGGCGAGGTCAGCGAGCCCTTCGCCAAGACCCAGCTCGAAGCGATTCATGCGATGCATCGCTTCGGCCTGCCGACCAATCCGCTGACCAAGCTATGCCAGTCGGCCGAGGAACTCCTCGCCCATTACCGCGCGATCGAAGCCCAGCGCGCGAGTCTCGGCTACGACATCGACGGCGTCGTCTACAAGGTCGACGATCTCACGCTCCAGCAGCGACTCGGCTTCGTGTCGCGCTCGCCCCGCTGGGCGACGGCGCACAAGTTCCCGGCGGAGCGGGCGACGACGGTTCTGGAGACGATCGAGATCCAGGTCGGGCGCACCGGCGCGCTGACGCCGGTCGCCAAGCTAAGACCCGTCACCGTGGGCGGCGTCGTGGTCTCGAACGCGACCCTGCACAACGAGGACGAGATCGCCCGCAAGGATGTGCGGATCGGCGACACAGTCGTGGTGCAGCGGGCCGGCGACGTCATCCCGCAAATCGTCGAGGTCACAAAGGATGCCGCGCACGATGCGCGACCCGAGTACAAGTTTCCCGAGACCTGCCCTATTTGCGGCTCGAAAGCGCTGAGGGAACTCGACGAGAAGACGGGCAAGCGCGATGTTGTGACCCGCTGCACCGGCCAGCTCGTCTGCGCCGCCCAGGCGGTCGAGGGCCTGAAGCACTTCTGCTCGCGCAACGCCTTCGACATCGAGGGATTGGGCGACAAGCAGATCGAGCTCTTCTTCAAGGAAGGGCTGATCCGCACGCCCGCCGACATCTTCACGCTCCACGCGCGCGACGGCCAAGGCCGCCCGCCGCTCAAGGAGTGGGAGGGCTTCGGTGAAACGTCGGTCGGCAACTTGTTCGACGCGATCGACGCCCGCCGGACCATCGCGCTCAACCGTTTTCTGTTCGCGCTCGGCGTCCGGCACGTCGGCGAAACCAACGCCCGCCGCCTCGCGCGCCACTACGGCGACTGGGAGACGTTCCGCGCCGCCGCGCGCTCGGCCGAGGCGGCGGAGGAACTCGCAGGGGTCGAGGGGATCGGGCCGATCGTCGCCGAGGCGGTCGCGGATTTCTTCGCCGAGCCGCGCAACGAGGCCGCGCTCGACGCGCTTCTGAAGGAGATCACGATCGAGCCGATGCCGGCGCTCGCCGCCGGCCATCCGCTCGCCGGCAAGACCATCGTCTTCACCGGCTCGCTCGAACGGATGACCAGGGACGAAGCGAAGGCGATGGCCGAGCGCCTGGGCGCCAAGGTCTCGGGCTCGATCTCGGCCAAGACCGATCTCGTGGTCGCCGGACCCGGCGCCGGGTCCAAACTGGCGAAAGCCCGCGAACTCGGCGTCGAAACCGTCGACGAGGAGGAGTGGCTGAAACGATCAGCGGGTGGCTGACCGAGCTGCAAGCCGCTCGTGATTGCATATCGCTTTCATACGCTTGGCATCGTGCAATCACTATGATATAACTTCCTATCCACATCGCGCTGTGAAAGGAACGATCCGATGTCGACCGCGGTCGTTAAGCTAATCGATCATCTGAGGAGCGATGGGGGCTTGCAGGGAAAGGACATCGCAAATATCGTATCCGTCTCTCCGGCTACCGTTTCTCGCTGGTCAAGCGGTAAGGCCACGCCAGATCTGAAGACGCAAACGATCATTGCTGAATTGAGATATGTCGTTGACCGTTTGGGCGAGTTTTATACGCCTGAAGAGACCCGTCTGTGGCTTCACGCGCGTCATCCAATGCTCGGCAACGCGCGGGCGATTGATTTGATCGACGAGGGAAAAACCCAAGACGTTCTGGCTGTCATTGAAGCTATCGACGCGGGGGCTTTCACATAGGTGGCCGAAACGTCTCGACCGGCCCGTGACCTGGATCTCCTCGATACGATCGACGCGTTCCCCCGGCTCTCTGTGTCTGCCGAACTCTGGCGCGTCGCCCTGGAGGGGCGCGACCCGGCGCTCGGTCGAGCATCGTTGAGCCGTTGGTGCGACGGGACGTTCGACGTCCTCTATACGGCGTTCGATCGAGACGGGGCTATCGCCGAGATCCATGCGCTGCTGTCGCTGCAGCCGGTCTTCCCCTCCAGGACCCGCTGGTTCGCCCATAAGCTGAGGATTTCGGCTGCGCAGACCTTGAAGCTCGCCGACCTGCCGACGCTCGCGCGGTTCGGCGTCGATACGACCCGCTACGCCGATCGCGACTATAGCCGCACACAGCCCATTGCGAATGCTGCCTTCTTCTTGGGCTTCGAGGGGTTGATCGCGCCCAGCGCGCGCTGGCAGGGCCTCAACCTCGTCGCATTTACGGAGCGCCTTGAGCCTCAGCGGGTGGAGGTCGTCTGCAGCGAAGGCGATCCGATCGACTGGGAGGGCTGGCGCAAACGCGCGAAAAGCTGATTTCAACCTGGACTCGATCTCAGCAGGGGATACCCGCAGCCCCCGGACTAAGAAAACTTGTTTTTGCCCCGCTTGGGCGGGATGAAGAGCCCATGCCGATTCGCGCGCCCCGCGTCTTCACCGTTCCTCCCGGCGCACCCTTTCTTCCGACGCTGAGCCAGGCCCTTCTCGACGGGACGCTGATCGACGGCTTTCCCGGTTCGGGCGGGCCGCTGGCGCTCGCCGAGGCGACGATCTACGTCCCGACACAACGCGCCGCGGCAGCGCTCGCCGACGCGCTCCTTGCCGCGAGCGGGGGCAGAAGCGTGCTGCTTCCGCGCATCGCGCCCCTCGGCGCCTTCGAGCCCGATGAAATTCAGGCCTTTGCGGAGCCGGGCGCAGACGAACCACCCCGTTCAGGCCCTCCGCCATCCGTGGGCGCGCTCACCCGCAAGCACACGCTCGCGCTCCTGGTTCGCCGCTGGGGCGAGGCTTTGCGCGGCGCGATCCGCAGCGCCGACGACGACGGCCTCCACTTCGACGACAGAGAGCCCGCGCTCGTCGCCTCGACCCCCGCTCAGGCCTATGCGCTCGCCGGAGACCTCGCGGCGCTAATCGACGACATGATCATCGAGGGGGTCGATCCGACAGCGCTCGAGGCGCTTCAGCCCGGCCCCTACGACCCCTACTGGCGGATCACCCTCCATTTCCTCAAGATCGCCTTCTCCCACTGGCCGCAATGGCTGAGCGAGAACGGCCTGATCGATCGCGCCGCGCGCGTCGCCATGCTGATCGAAGCGGAAATCGCCGGCCTCGCCTCGGGCGCAAGCCTACGCCGGGGACCGACGATCATTGCGGGCTCGACCGGCGCCAATCGCGCCACCGCGCGCCTCATCGCCGCCATCGCGCGGAGCGATCAGGGCGCGGTGGTTCTGCCCGGACTCGATCGGAAACTCGACGATCGCGCCTGGGCGATGATCGGCGCCCGCGACAGCGATCAGCACGGGCTCGCCGGCCACCCGCAGGCCCTGCTCCACCGCCTCATCGGGCTGATCGGAATCGACCGCAAGGAGGTGGTCCCGCTCGGCGATCCGCCCAAGCGGCTCGCCGCTCGCGTTGCCCTCTTGAGCGAGGCCCTGCGCCCGGCCGAATTGACCGACGCGTGGCGCGATCGCAGCGTGGCGCTGGCGCCGGCCGCGGTTGCCGAGGCGCTCGAAGGCGTGGCCGTGATCGCGGCCGAACAGGAGACCGAGGAGGCCCTCGCGCTGGCGATCGCGATGCGCGAGGTCCTCGAGACCCCCGGCAAGACCGCCGCCCTCATCACCCCCGATCCGTCGATCGCGCGCCGATTCTCGGCCGAGCTTGCCCGCTGGGGCGTCGAGGTCGAGGATTTGGCAGGGCGGACCCTCGGCGAGACCGAAGCCGGCGCGCTGGCGCGGCTCATCCTCGAGGCCGCGCGCGATTTTCGGCCGCTGACGGTCCAGGCGCTCCTCGCCCATCCCGCGGCGCGGTTCGGCCGCTCACGCTTTGATCGCGACTCCGCCGCGCGGGCGCTGGAACTCGGCGTTTTCCGCGCCGCGCCGATTGTGGCCCTCGACGACCTCGACGGCGCCTTCGCCGCAGCGCGAACCGCCGCGGAGGACCGTCACGCCCATCCCGCCGTCAAGGGGATCTCGGAAGCCAAGCGCGCGGCGGGCGAGGCGCTTCTGCGCGATTGCGCGGCGGCGCTCGCCGGGCTGCGGACCCTTTCCGCCGCCTCGTCCCTTGGCGCCTGGCTCGACGCGCATAAGGCGGCGCTTGACCTCGTGCTTCAAGCGTCCGACGGCGAGCGCATGGCGCCCCACGGCGCCGGCGCGCTCGACGCGCTCATCGGCGAATGGCGCGAGGCCGCGGGCGAAAACTTCCCCTGCGCGCTTGGCGAATATGCGCGTCTGATTGAGGACGCGCTGGCCGGCGTCCGGGCGCCGCCGCTGCACGGCGGCCATCCCCGTCTCGCCATTCTGGGCCTGCTCGAAGCGCGCCTTCTGGCGTTCGACCGCGTGCTGATCGCGGGCCTCGACGAAAAGGTCTGGCCCCCGACGGTCGATACCGACGCTTTCCTCAATCGTCCGATGCGCGCCGAACTCGGGCTGTCGCCGCCCGAGCGGCGCATCGGCCAGACGGCGCATGACTTCGTCTCGGCGCTCGGCGCCCGCGAGGCGGTGCTGAGCCGCGCCGGAAAACGCGGCGGCGAGCCGACCGTCGCCTCGCGCTTCCTCCAGCGCATCGGCGCCGCCGCCGGCGACAAGGCGATCAAGGAGGCGGAGGCGCGCGGGGCCAAATACCTGGCGTGGGCGCGCGCGCTCGACAAGCCGGCGAAGACTCAGGCTCTCCCGGCGCCCAGGCCCTGCCCGCCAATCGAGAAGCGCCCAAGGGCGCTCAGCGTGACCCGGATCGAGACGCTGCGGCGGGACCCCTACGCGATCTACGCCGAACGGATTCTTCGCCTTGCGGTCCTCGGCCCGATCGAGCGAGAGCTTGGCGCACGAGAAGCGGGCGATGCCTGGCATGGCGCGCTCGAGGATTTCGCCAGAGCCTATCCCTCCGGCGCATTGCCTGCGGACGCGCGCGACACGCTCCGTCGCCTGGCTCGCGTGCGCTTTGCCGAGATGATGCGAGGCCCGGCTTTCGCCGGTCTGAACTGGCCGAACATCGAGAAGGCGATCGACTTCGTCATCCGGTTCGAGACCGAATGCCGCCCCGACATCGCCGCCATCGTCGTGGAGAGCCGCGGCGAACTTGTATTTCCTCTGCGCGACGGCGAGCCGTTCAAGCTGACGGCGCGCGCCGACCGGATCGATCTACTGCGGAGCGGCGAGGCCCATCTGATCGATTACAAGAGCGGGACGCCTCCGGGCGCTGACGAGGTCAAGATCGGCCTCGCGCCGCAATTGACGCTCGAAGCGGAAATCCTGAGACGAGGCGGCTTCGAGGGGCTGGGTCCAGTCTTGCCCGTGCGGGCCCTCTATCTCAAGCTCGGCGGCCCGGACGGCGGCAAAGCGCGCGACGCCGCGGGGAAGCGCGGAGCGGAGAAGGAAAGCGTGGCGGACATGGCGGCCCGGCATTTCGCCGACCTGAAAGTCCTGCTCAACCAGTTCATCGACCCGAAGACGCCCTACCTGTCCCGACCGATGCCCAAGTTCGCAAGCCGCTACGCCGACTATGACCATCTGGCCCGCGTCAAGGAATGGTCGCTGGCCGGGGGCGTGAGCGACTCTCCGCCGGGGAACGCCTGATGGGGCGCCGCTTCGACATTCCGGAATTGCTGCGGCGGGATCAGGCGCTCGCCTCCGATCCGACCCGATCGGCCTGGGTGTCCGCCAACGCCGGCAGCGGCAAAACCCACGTTCTGACGCAGCGCGTGCTGCGGCTGCTGCTCGCCGGGGCGAAGCCGGCGCAGATCCTGGGCCTCACCTTCACCAAGGCCGCCGCCGCCAACATGGCCGGCCGCATCTTCGACGAACTCTCGCAATGGACGAGTCTCGACGACGAGGCGCTCGCGCAGCGAATCGCCGAAATCGGCGCGGGTAGGCCTGGACCGCCCGCGCTGGCGTTCGCCCGGCAATTGTTCGCCCGTACGATCGAGACGCCGGGCGGTCTCAAGATCCAGACTCTGCACGCCTTTTGCGAGCGGCTGCTTCAGCTCTTCCCATTCGAGGCCAATGTCCCGGCCCATTTCAAGGTCGTGGACGAGCGCGAGGCGGCGGACCTGATGCGGCAAGCGCGCGACCGCGCCCTGACGGCGCTGCAAGCCTCGCAAGAGGGCGAGGCGGCGCTCGACCGGGTTGCGCGCGACGCCGGCGCGTTCAGGTTCGACGATCTGCTGAAGGAGGCGAAGGATTTCTCGGAATGCCTGAGGGGCTTCGACGATGTGGCGCGCTACCGCGAGGCGCTGCGCCGTAGGCTCGGACTTCCGGAGGGCGCGACGACGGCGAGCGTCGAGGCCGAGATGCTCGGCGGCGACATCGGGCGGAAGCGACGCCGAAACTGGGCGGAGCGGCTCGACTCGGGCTCGGCGAGCGACCGGAATCGCGCCGCTTTGCTTCGCGATGTCGATAGCGGCGCCAATCTCG
This sequence comes from uncultured Alphaproteobacteria bacterium, assembly GCA_963748545.1. Lineage (GTDB taxonomy): Bacteria > Pseudomonadota > Alphaproteobacteria > Rhizobiales > Beijerinckiaceae > Roseiarcus. The sequence continues at coordinate 272,561 of CAVVJO010000036.1, read as the reverse complement.
CGGATTCGCTTTTGTGCGTGTTCTTCACCAACGAGGGCGTCGACACGCCGCTCGCGAGCCTGGTGACGCGAAAACTCGCCGAACGCGATCCGGCGCTGGTCGAGGATCTCACAGAGAGCAACAGCGCCTCGACCCCCTGCGCGAGCGCCGCCGCGCCGCCGAGACGCTGGAGCGCAGCGCGGCCCTGTTCATCGTGGCCGGCGCGATTCTGAAAAACTTCGCTGCGGCCAAGGCCGAACGCGGCGCGCTCGACTTCGCCGACCAGATTGCGCGCGCGCTTGCGCTCGTGCACTCGCTCGAGCGCCGCGTGGGTGATGCACAAGCTCGATAACGGCCTCGATCATCTTCTCGTCGACGAGGCGCAGGACAATTCGGCCGAGCAGTGGCGCATCGTCGAGAGGCTGACCGATGAGTTCTTCGCCGGCGAAAGCGCGCGCCCGCACGGCCGCACCGTGTTTGCGGTCGGCGACGAGAAGCAGTCGATCTTTTCCTTCCAGGGCGCGGAGCCGGAAAAGTTCGCGCAGATGCGGCGCTATTTCGAGCGTCGGCATCGGGAAGCGGTCAAGCCGTTCGAGGGCGTGCCGCTCAATTTTTCGTTTCGTTCGGCGCCCGCCATCCTCGCGGTCGTCGACAAGACGTTCGGAACCGAAGATGCGCGAGGCGGCCTGGTCGCCGGCGACGAGCCGGCGCCCGCCCATGAGGCGATCCGGAAAAGTCTCAAAGGCGTTGTCGAAATCTGGCCGACCGTCCCGGCGGAGAAATCGCCCCATCCCGACGACTGGACAATGCCGCTCGACGAGCCGGCGGCGCACGACCCCGCGGTCGTCCTCGCCCGCCGGATCGCCGATCAGATCGCCCGTTGGCTGAAGCCCGAGTCGCGCGAACGCGTGATCGACGAGGACTCCGGTTCGCCCCGCCCCATCCGTCCGGGGGACGTGATGATCCTCGTGAGACGGCGCAACGCCTTCTTCGAGGCGATGATCCGCGCCCTGAAGGCCAAAGGCGTCAAGGTCGCAGGCGCCGACCGGCTGAAGCTCAACCAGCATATCGCGGTCATGGACCTGATCGCCGTCGGCCGGGCGGCGCTGACCCCGGACGACGACCTCACGCTCGCCTGCGTTCTCAAGTCCCCGCTCATCGGCTTGGACGACGATGCGCTCTACGCGCTCTCAGCCGATCGGACGGGCTCGCTCGCGCACGCGCTTGCGGCCTCCGACGAGACGGAGGCGCAGAAGGCCGCGGGCCGGCTCGGCCAATGGCGCGCGCGCGCTGCGCGGCTCGGCCCTTATGCCTTCTACGCCCGCCTGCTCGGCGAGGAGGGAGGCCGCAAGGCGTTGATCGCTCGGCTCGGCGACGACGCCTCGGACCCGATCGACGAGTTCCTCGCCCTCGCGCTCGCTCACGAGCGGCGCGAGGCGCCCTCGCTGACCCGGTTCCTCGCCGAGGTCGAGGCGGACGAGGCGGAGATCAAGCGCGACCTCGAGGCGGACAGCGAGGGCGTGCGCGTGTTGACGGTCCACGCGAGCAAAGGCCTCGAGGCGCCGATCGTGTTCCTGCCGGACACGACCGTCGCGCCGGATGGCCAGCACGACCCGAAGCTCCTGCGCTTGGCCCCGCTCGAAGCGGATGAACCGCCGCTGTTCGCGTGGAGCCGCAGGAAGAGAGAGGACTGCCAAGCGGTCGCCGCCGCGCGCGCCGAGCGGCGCAAAGCCGAGGCTGGCGAGCACCGCCGGCTCCTCTATGTCGCGATGACCCGCGCCGCGGAGCGCCTCATTGTCGCCGGCTACGAGACGCAGAAGGGCCGCAAGAATGACTGCTGGTACGATCTCGTTGCGAACGGCCTGAGGGAAGCTGCGATCGAAGCGCCCGCCTTCTGGGACGAAAAGGCCGTCATACGACGCTACGGCGAAAGCCTCGCTGCGGATGGCTCAGGTGAGGAGCCCGCCGTCGAAAGCCATCCGCCGCCAGCCTGGCTCTCGGCCCCCGCTGCGCCGGAGGCGTCGGCAGCCCCCCTGCGCCCCTCGAGCGCCGTCGCCGCCCACGACAGCGCCGCCGGCCGCCGCCTCGAGGGCCTACTCGCCCACGCGCTCCTCAACCTGTTGCCCGGGGTCGAACCCGGACGGCGCGCCGAGGCCGCAAGGGCTTATCTCGACGCGCACGGAGCGGCTCTTGGCAGGGAAACGCTCCGCGCCGTCGCCAGACAGGCCTTGGCGGTCGTCGAGGCGCCCGAGCTTGCGCCGCTGTTCGGCCCCGGCTCGCGCGGGGAAGTCTCGTTCGTCGGCGGGCTCGAACGCGCGGGCCGTCCGGCTTTTCCGCTCTCCGGCCGGCTCGACCGGCTCGCCGTCACCGAAGAAGCCGTCCTGATTGCGGACTTCAAGCTCGGCCGAGCGCCGGAGCGGCCGAAAGGCGCCCATGTCGCCCAGCTCGCCCTCTACCGGGCCGCGCTCGCGCCGCTCTATCCGTCCCGCCCTGTCCGCGCGTCGCTCGTCTACCTCGACGGACCCCAAATTAGACGATTGGCGGACAAAGACCTCGACGCGGCCCTTGAAGGTCTGTTAAGGCTTTGAAAACCATGATCGCCCGAATCGCGCCATATGTGCAACAGTCAAGCGGGAAAGCGTGCGCCATGATGAAGTCGCATTTCAGCGGCAGTTACCCCGCCCCATGACGAGCAAAGAGTCCAGGCAGGCGCCCGAAGCATGAGGGCATGCGGCTTGAAACGCGCGGCGCTGACAACGCCGCAGCGGGCGGTGGTTTGCGTGTCCGCGGTCCTGGCCCTTCTGGCGGGGATTTTCGCCGCCGACGGCGTATCGGCCGCGGCGACGGGCATGGTGCGGTACGACCATCCGGTCTTTCGCAACGGCAAGCGGGTCTTGTGGCACGGCGCTTGGCGCGGGAGCGCGGGACGTCACGGTTACGCCCGGTCCGAGCCGGCGAGGCCCGCCGCTCCCGCTCCCCAGGCGGCTCCGGCGGCCGTCGCCGCCACGGCTGTGGCGACCGCGACCGCCGCGACAGCCGCGGCGACGACTGGAGCCGCGCCTGCGGCCGCAGCGCCGCTCAAGCCCTTCGCCATTCTCGCCGATCCCGGCGATTTGGTCGCAAGCCGGATGGCGCGCGAGTTTGTCGAGGTCCTCGGCGACGAGGGCGCCCAGGGCCGCGCGATCGTCGGGTCAACGGCCCCGACCGGAGTCGCCAAGGTGATGCGGACCGACATGGCGGACTTCGCCATCGTCACGCTCGACTCCCTCGCCGTCAGCATCAAATACCAGCCCGACTGGCCGAAGCGGGTTCCCTTGGTCGCGTCGCTCGCGCCAGAGACCATCGAGGTCGTGGCGTCCAAAGATGTGAAGACGCTCAACGACCTCGCCGGCAAGTCGATCAGCTTCGGCGACGCCGACGGCACGACCGGGATCAGCGCCAGGCTTTTGTTCTCGCGCCTGGGCGTGAATGTCGAGCCGGTCTACGAGCCGCTCGCCGATGGGCTCGCCGCAATGACCGCGGGCAAGCGCGACGCCGTCGTGGTGCTGGGAGCGAAGGAGTTGAACGCGCTGGATGCGTTTGGCGGCGACCATCGCTACCACTTGGTCGCCATACCCTGGTCCGCTCCGCTGGAGCAGGTCTACGCGCCGACGCGAGTGGCGGCCGCCGACCGCCCGAACCTGATCGCCGCGAACGATTCCGTGGAAACGGTGGCGGCGCCGATGGCGCTCGTGGCGCTCGATGCGCCGGCGGGTTCCCCACGCGCCGAAGCGGCCGGCCGGATCGCGCGCGCGTTCTTCGACAATTACGAGTTCGATCCTCACCACAGAGCGCGACGCGCATTGGCGCGAGGTCAATCTGGCGGCGGGCGCCTCGGTGGCGAATGTCGACTGGCCGCGACTGCCCGCCGCGCAAGGATGGATCGACGAGCACAAGACGACGGTCGACTTGTCGCTGGACGCCTTTCGCGCGTCGGCGAAAGCAGCCGAAGCCAACGGCGGCCCAAAAGCCGAAGATTCAGACCGGCTCTACGACGGCCTGACGCGTTGGCGCGGCCTGTTGCAATAGAGGAGGAAGCGCCCTGCCCATGTTATGGAAAGTCGTCGCGGGGATGATCGCAGGATGCTGCGCTGCGCTTCTTGTGATCGCATTCTGGCCGCGTATCGAGCCCTCGAGCGCGTCCGTGAAGGCCGCGGTCGAGCAGCCCGTGTTCGTCGCGCAGACCGTCGCGGCGCCTGCGCCGCCAAAGGCCGCGCCTCTGACCGCGCACGCGATCGCCAAGGATGCGCTCAGCAAGCTCGCCAATGCGCTCCGCGGAGCGAGCGCCGACCAGACGCCGATCGCCTCGCTCGCCATACCGATCGACGACGCGCGGCGCCTGTGCGCCGAAGGCCTGATCGCCTTCGCCAAGGGCGACATCGCCGCATCGCGCGCCTTCCTCAACCGCGCCGCCGAGGGCGGCGACGCCCGCGCCCTGATGGCGCTCGGCGACACCTACGACCCGACCACGCTGTCGCGGCTCGGCGCGCTAGGCATGAAGGGCGACGAATCGGTCGCCCGCAAATATTATTCGCGTGCGCTGGCCGCCGGCGTCGGCGGCGCCCGGGAGCGGATTGCGGCGCTGGCCGCGAAATAGGCTCAGCGAACCCGGGTCGGCGGCCGCCCCGTTTTGTTTGAAGAGAGCCCGACGGAGAGAGCGCCGGGGCTCTCCTTTCTCGCAGGACGCGGATTCGTCCTCGGATCGACTCCCCACTCGATGTTCGCCCGACGTTTCCGGGTCGCGCTTGGCTTCGGGACTTAGACGTTCGTCGGTCCGTGGCGCGGTCGGAGACGAGCCGTTCACGCTTGACGAAAATCGACAGAGGGTTGCATTCTCGTCAAAACGGAGAGGAAACGTCGAATGAGCGGAGACGCCCACCCAGGTCACGAGCCGGCGCCGGGACTGCTGCTCAAGATGCTGGAAGCCCGCGCCTTCTTCGAACACTACGCCACAATCGCCATGCTGCCCCTGTGGGGCGCAGCCCCCAGGGGCGACGGGCACCCGGTGCTGGTGCTTCCGGGACTGGCCGCAGGCGACGCCAGCACGGCGCTGATGCGGCGCTTCCTGAAGTCGCGCGGGTTCGCGCCTTCAGGCTGGGGACAGGGGCTCAACCTGGGGCTGAGAGAGGGGGTCATCGAACGGGCGCATGAACGACTGCGCCAGCTCTACCTCGAACACGGCCGGCCGGTGAGCCTGGTCGGCTGGAGCCTCGGGGGCCTTTACGCCCGGGAGCTCGCCAAGCACTCGCCCGACATGGCGCGTCTCGTCATCACCTTGGGGTCGCCGTTTTCCGGGCATCCCCGGGAGACCAACGCCTGGCGGCTCTATGAGTTCGCCAGCGGCCACAAGCTCGACTGGCACGATTTCCACGGGCCGCTCCGCGCCCCTCCGCCGACGCCGACAACCTCGATCTGGAGTCCGACCGACGGCATTGTCGCCTGGCGATGCAGCCTCGAAACTCATCACACGCTGGCGGAGAACATCGTCGTCGAATCGAGCCATCTCGGGCTCGGCGCCCATCCCGCGGCGCTTTACGCCATCGCCGACCGGCTCGCGCAACCGGAGGGCCATTGGGAGCCCTTCCACCGCGACGGCTGGCGGCGGCTGGTCTATTGCGACCCTGAGCAATACCGGGCCCAACACGAAAGAACGGCGGCGGCTAGGGCCCATGTTCACGCCTCCGCGCACGCCGCGCCGGCCGAGTAGAAGCCGCGCCCGGTTTACAGATACTTGGTCCGCAGCTTCTTCTTGTCGATCTTCCCGACCGACGTCAGCGGCAGCTCCGGGACGAAGGTCACGTTCTCCGGGATTGCGATTTTCGAGATCAGTCCGCGCTCGACGTACGATGCGACATGCAGGCGGATGTCGTCCTCGCTGACCTTGCCGGCCTGATCGGGTTCGAGGGTCACCAGCGCGAGCGGCCGCTCGCCCCACTTGACGTCCTTGATCGGGATGACCGCGCAGCGTCTCACGCCCGGCTTCTCCATGATGATGTTCTCGAGTTGGACCGACGAGATCCATTCGCCGCCGCTCTTGACGACGTCCTTCAGCCGGTCGGCGATGCGCACATAGCCGTCCGGGTCGATCGTAGCGACGTCCCCGGTATGCAGATAGCCGCCGCCCCAGAGCAGCTCCGAGGCTTCGGGATTGTTGAGATAGCCGGTGGTGAGCCATGGCGCCCGCGCGACGATCTCGCCGACCGCCTCGCCGTTGTGGGCCACGTCGGCCATGTTCTCGTCGACCACGCGCAGATCGACCATCGGCGCGGCGATGCCGGTCGAGGTGCGATAGCCGATCTCGTCCTCGAAATTCGCCCGGACATGCTTGGTCTTGATGTGGGCGCCGGTGAGCATCGGACCGGATTCCGATTGCCCGTAGCCAGAGAAAACATCGATGCCGCGCGCCATCGCCGCCCGAGCGAGCGCCGGCGGAAGCGCCGAGCCGCCGACCACCATCTTGAGATGCGAGAGGTCTATCTTGTCGACCCCTGGCGCGGCGAGCAGCATCTGCAGGAGCGTGGGGACGCAATGGGTGAACGTCACCTTCTCCTTGTCGATCAACTTGACGAAGATCTCGGGCGTGTAGCGACCGGGGAACACGAGCTTGGCGCCCGAGAGCGTCGCCGTGTACGGACAGCCCCACGCATGCACGTGAAACATCGGCGTCATCGGCATGTAGACGTCGTCGCGATGGAAGCGACCGTGGCCAGGCGGAAGCCCGTATTCGACGAGGCCCGTCAGCGTGTGCAGCACCATCTGCCGGTGACTGAAATGAACGCCCTTCGGCCGGCCGGTCGTTCCCGTGGTGTGGAAGATCGTGGCCACCGCGTTCTCATCGAAGTCGGGGAACGGGAAATAGGGCGAGCCGATCGACAGCAGCGCCTCGTATTCGGCCTTGATTGGAAACTCGGTTGGCGGCGACTGGGGCCGGTCGTGCATCAGGACAAAAGCATTCACCGCCGTCAGGTGCGGCGCAAGCTTTTCGACCAGCGGCAGGAAGTCGGCGTTGAACAGCACCGTTTTCGCCCCGCTGTCGATGATCGTGTAGGCGATGTCTTCGGGCACGAGGCTGACATTCACCGTCTGCATCACCGCGCCCATCATCGGGATGGCGAAGTAGCACTCATGGTAGCGGTCGCTGTCCCATTCGAGGATGGCGACGACGTCGCCCTGATCGACGCCGATCTGGGTCAGGCCGCTCGCCAGCCGGCCGATCCGTTCGCGAAACTCGCGGTAGGTGCGCCGGCGCAGGTCGCGGTAGACGATCTCCTGATCCGGCGCGCGCATCATCGGCGAATGGAGAAGATGTTTGATGAGCAGAGGATACGTGTAAGCCGACGGCGTCGGCGGAATGATCCTGACTGCCATGACGCTTCCTCCGTTTTGGGTATCGTTGCATTTTAAGGCGGCGTGGCCGGACGCGCATTGACTCGGATCAACGCCGCGTCATGAAGGCGTCACAAAGACCGGCTCGAGCCCGTTTTCCGTGGCGCGAGGCCGGCTCAGCCGCCGCCTCTGTTCGCCGCGTTCTTGGTCTTCGGACGGCGAGGCGCGCGACGCGGGCGGACTGCAGCCGTCTTGGTTGCGACGGACTTGGTTGCGCCCGACTTGGCTGCGGCCGACTTGGCCGCCGGGGATTTGGCCGCCGGGGATTTGGCCGCCGTGGGATTTGGCCGCCGCCGACTTGGCCGCCGCCGTCTTGGCCGCCGCCGTCTTGGCCGCTCGGCGGGGTCGGGACGCCTTCGTGGACGCCGTCTCCTGCCCGGGCGCCGCCTGCGCTGGCGCGGCCTTTCGCCGCGGCGCCGGCTTCGCGGCCGGCTTGGCCTTCTGCGCCGCGGCTTTCGACTTCGAGGCCTGCGTCGGCGGTTTCGGATGCGCCTCGTCCATCGCGGCGAGCCGGAGGCGCAACGTCTCGGTCGCGACGGCGAGGGCATCGACGTGGAGGGTCAGCGCGCTGGTCTTCTCGGGCTTTACCGGACGCGGCGCCTGCGGCGTCTTCGCCTCGCCGAGCGTGATCGGCTTGTGGGCGGGGGCGGGCTTCGCCCCGAGCGCCAGGGCGATCTTCCCGACCACGTCGGGCCTGGCGAATTCCGCATCCGAGGCCTCGAGGGCGGCGAACTCCTCCACCATGAAATCGGCGATCCGTTGCGCGTCCGGCACGGTCTCGCTGCAGGCGATCAGGCCGAAGTCCAACTGGTCGAGATAGCTCTGCACCGTCACGTTGAGCGCGCAGCCGTGATAGGGAATCGAGATCGGGAAATAGTGGGTGGCGGGCGCGCCGACGCAGTAGAACGGTTGCCTCGGGCCCGGGACGTTCGAGATCACCAGATTGAAAAACGGCCAGAGGTAGTTGGCGCCCCGCGCCGCCGCCCACAGCCTGGTCAGTCCCATGACGACGAGCGGCGCGGCGATGATCGAGATGTCGGTCGTCAACAGGTCGCGCATGTCTGCGAACAGGTTCTTCGCCTCCTGACCCGCCGCCTGAGCGGCCGCGAGCCGTGGCAGCGGCTCGGCGACGTCGGTCGGCAGGCGGGAGAGGGTGAACACCACCTGGTTGTTGAGCTGGGCGTCGCCATAGGGCCTGATCGAGGCCGGCACGCCAACGGCAAGGCCCTTGGCCGGCAGCGCCTCGTGATCGACGAGATACCGGCGCAGCGCCCCGGCGCATAACGCGAGGACGATATCGTTGACCGTCACGCCCCTCGATTTGGCGAGCGCTCTGACCTTGGGAAATGGAAGAGAAGCGGTGGCGTACACCCGATGCGGCGAGATCGCCCTGTTGAAGGGCGTTCGGGGCATCTCGCTCAAATACCGGTAGAGAAAGCTCGCATCGCGTCTGAGGTTGGGAGCGGCCTTCATCAGTGCCTTGGCGACGCCCGGCAGCGACTTCACCGTTCTCACGCCCTGGCGAATGAAGTCGCCGATCGCCGTGCTGGTCATTTCGATGAAATCGTTCGGCTCGGCGTCCGGCGGAACCCTCCTCGGAGGCTGGCCCTCATGCTCCGCATCGGGCGAGAGATCGAAGGTGACGCCTAGCGTCGCCATGCCGGCGAGGCCGTCCATCGCGGAATGATGCACCTTGACATAGACGGCGAAGCTGCCGCCCTCGAGACCTTCGATGAAATGGTACTCCCACAGCGGACGCTTTCGATCGAGCGGGACCGCGTGAAGCCGCCCGACGAGCGCGCGCAGTTCGGCCATGCCGCCCGGTTTCGGCAGCGCCTCGTGGCGGATGTGGTAGTCGAGGTCGACCTTGTCCTCCACCATCCACGCCGGATGATCGAGGCCGAGCGGCGTGGGCTCGAGCCGGCGGCGATAGGACGGCAGAAGATCGAGCCTGGCCGCGGTGTGCGCGCGAAAGCGCTCGTAGAGGCCCTCTTGCGGCTCCGACGGCTTGAAGATCGTGAGGCTCGCGACGTGCATCGGAGTCTCGGACGTCTCCATGTAGAGGAACAGCGCGTCGAGCGCGGACAGGCGTTTCATGGAGTCTCCCTGGCGTCTTCTGGCGCGCGCTCTTGTGTGGATGCGCGCTTTTCCGTCATGCCGTCGGCTTTCAGGCAGTGTCCAGCGATTTCCTCGACCAGCAGCGGGACCAGCGCCTCGGGCAGAAAGTGGCCCATTCCCGGCACGACGCGCAAACGGGCGCCGGGAATCGCAGCGGCGGTCCTGGTCCCACCGATGAGCGGGATGAGCGGGTCGTCCGAGCCGTGCACGACCAGCGTCGGCGCCCGGATGCGGTGCAGCAGCGGCGCGCGGCTCCTCCCGGTCTGGATGGCGATGAGCTGCCGGGTGAAGCCGTCGGGCCGGAAACTGCGGCGTACCGAGCGATCGACCTTGATCTTCAGCTCCGCCTCGGTCGGCGGATAACCGGCGCCCCGATCAGCCGGAAAAAGTCGTGCATGCGTCGGACCGCCTGTTCGCGGTCGCGCGGCGCCGGCCTCAACAGGGCGCGCAGGACTTTCCTGCGCGGCAGGATGGGGGCCGGCGAAGACATGATCGAGGTGAGGCTTCTCACCCGGTCCGGGTGCTCCGCGGCGAGGATCTGCGCGATCATGCCGCCCATCGACACGCCGACCACGTGGGCGGCGCCGATCTTGAGGCCGTCCATCAGGCCGATCGCGTCACGCGCCATGTCGTTGAGGGTATAGGGCGGCCGCACTGGCAGGCGGAGGAGCGCGCGCGCCAGCATTCCGCTGGTCTTGAGCCTGCCCGCGCCAGGCATGCGGCTCGACAGGCCGACGTCGCGGTTGTCGTAGCGCACGACCCGGAAGCCGCGCGCGGCGAGCCCGTCGCAAAGCGAATCCGGCCAGGCGACGAGTTGCATGCCGAGGCCCATGACGAGCAGGATCGGGGGCGCCTCGGGCAGACCGAAGACCTCATACTCGATGGTGATTCCATTCGCCTTGATGGCGGTCATCGCGCCCTCCCGCGTGCGTCGGCCAGGTCCTGCAGCCAGCCTTGAAGGCGCTCCCAGCCGCCGCCGTTCATGGCGCCGCCGAACGCGCGCACCAGCGCCTTCGGGGCGAGTGGAGCGCCGCCTGTGATCAGTTTGTTGGCGAGTCCCGGAACCGCGATCGCTTCGCCCCTCAGGCAGGCCGCGCAACCCGCCTCCGCGACTGTTTTCGCCGGCATGATCATCCTTGCCGGGATCGGCCGGCCGAGCGTCGACCCCCGCATCATCGCCGTGTCGGTGAAGCCCGGGCAGAGCGCCGTCGCCGCGACTCCGGTTCCTCTCAATTCTTCTCCCACCGCCTCGGTCAGAGACAGAACATAGGCCTTGGCCGCCGCATAGACCGCAAGCTGCGGCGTCGGCATGAAGGCGGCGATCGAGGCGACGTTGAGGATACGGCCCTCGCCGCGCGCGATCATCGCAGGCAGGAGAAGTCGCATCAGCGCGGTGAGCGCAACGATATTGACCTGGATGAGATTGAGCTGGTCGTCGAGCCCGCCATCGGCGAACGGCCCCTCGCTGAGCGCCCCGGCGTTGTTGACCAAAATACCTACCTCGATGTTGGCGAGGGACAGGGCCTCCGCCATCGCCTGGGGCGCGCCGGGCAAGCTGAGGTCGACCGGCATGGTCTTCACCCGGACCGCATGGTTCGCGGCGAGCTCACGACCCAGCGCCTCGATCGCCGCTTCCGTTCGGGCGGCCAGCACCAGATCGTAGCGGCGCGCGGCGAAGGCGCGGGCAAGCTCGGTCCCGATGCCGGAGGACGCGCCGGTCACGACGACCCAGCCGCGGACCTTCCCGTCGCCCTTGCCGCTCGACTTCGTCCCGCGCAAGAGACACCCCCCATTCGACACCGCACTGCTCCCGTTCGCCCGTTCGCGCGCCACCATAGTCGGGAAGCCGTCGCCGACAATGATCCGGATCAAGGCGCCCGGACCGGCCTCCGCCGCAGGGGGTTCTTTAGGACGCCCGTCGGCGGCGGGCGCCCGCCGCAATTCCTTTCGTCCCGCGACAAAGCGCACTACCATCGCGGCAACCGCAGGGAGGGCGAACGCGATGGTTTCGGCCGAGATTATCGATACGCATCTCCACCTCATCACGCGCGATCGGCTAAGCTATCCGTGGCTCGCCGGCGTCGCCGCACTCGACCGCGACGCGCGTTACGACCGCTATGCGGAAGAGGCCCGCCGCTGCGGCGTCACCGGCGCGCTGCACATGGAGGCGGACGTCGCCGAGCCCGACATCGAGGCGGAGACGCGGACTGTCGAGGCCTTGGCGCGCGACGGCGCGACCCTCATCCGCGGCGCGATCAGCGCCTGTCGTCCCGAGAGTTCGGACTTTCCAACCTTCCTCGAGCGGGCGCTCGCCGACCCGTTCGTCAAGGGTTTTCGCCGCGTCCTCCACGTCGTCCCCGACGATATGAGCGAACGGCCGGTTTTTCGCGACAATCTGCGGCGCCTCTCCGGCGCCGGCCGGCCATTCGACCTTTGCGTCCGACCCGACCAGCTCGACAAGGCGATCGCCCTGGTCGACGCCTGCCCTGACCTGGACTTCGTCCTCGACCATTGCGGCGCGCAGTCGATTACGCCGCGCATGGTCCCCCTCTGGCGCGCCAAGATCGCCGAGATCGCCCGAAGGCCCAACGTCACCGCCAAACTCTCCGGCGTCGTCGCCTACGCCGACCCGAAGACCTGGACGCTCGATGACCTGCGCCCCACGGTCGAGCACGTCGTCGCCCGGTTCGGTTGGGACCGATTGGTCTGGGGCAGCGACTGGCCGGTCTGCACGCTGACCGCATCGCTCTCGATCTGGCTCGCCGCGAGCCACGCCCTCACCCGCGGCGCCTCGGCCGACGAGCGCACAAAGCTGTTCGTGTCCAACGCGCGCAGGCTCTGGCGCCTGCAGGGATGAGGCTGCGGCCGCCACTCAGCCCGGGCTTTCGCGGCGGTGACGATGTACAAGGCCCGCAATCGCCCCTTGCCGCTCCATTTCGGCCGCCGGGCGCCTTGCGCGCATTTGCCGCAGTGCTAACCTTCCGGCAGGCTAGGACGAAACGGAGGTTTGCGATGCGCACCAAGCTTATCGGATTGTTGATCGGTCTCGGCCTCGCGGCGGTCGTCGCGCCGGCGCTGGCCTGCTCTTATGGAACCTCGGCGTCGAACGACCAATCCTCGCAGCAGCAGACGGCCGCGAGCCAGACGCCGGCCCAAAGCGGAACGAACTGAGCCGTCGATTGCGACGGCACGGAGGGCGCCCCGCGGGGCGCCCTTTTTGTCTGCAGCCTTGGCTTTCGCCCGCTCTACTTGGCCTTTTTCCGGATTTGCCCGAGCCCAATGTTTTTCGCCATCGCTGATCGCTGGGCGGCGTAGTTCGGCGCAACCATGGGATAGTCTGAGGGCAGGTTCCATTTGGCGCGATAGGCTTCCGGGGTCAGACCCAACTGCCCGAGATGCCTTCGCATCGACTTGAATTTCTTGCCGTCTTCCAGGCAAATCAGAAAATCGGGCGTAATCGACTTGCGGATCGGCACGGCCGGCGCCTTGACTTCGACTTCCGCGGGCGCGCTTGCCAACTCCTGCCCAAGTTTCTGAACCGCCATGCAGACCGATTGAATGAAATCGGGCAGTTCGTGCCTCGGCAGAGGGTTATTGGAAACGAACGCGGCCACGACTTCTGCAGCCAGTTCGACGGAATCGGGTATCGACATTTAATCAAGCCTCGAGTGATTAAGTCTGTGCAATGCGTTTACGCCTTGCCAAGCGTTGTGTCTAATATTCGTTGACGGATTGCTGCGCCGTTCAACCCGATAACGATTCGATCTGATCTGATCTGCCTGCCCGTCAGCCGGGCGGAAACTGAACGTTCGTGTGAGCGTATGTTCGCATCGGCCTCAAAAACAGGCCAAAGGCGCCTGTTCGTTCTTTTTCGAGAGCGCCGTCACCTTGGTTTGCGGCGACCAGCAGTCCGACGTCCAGGCGGACCCCCTCCAGCACGCAGCCCAAAAGGCAGCGTTCCCCCCAACACTCGATATCGCGCGGGGCCGCGTCAGCCTGCATATGGCGTCTTCGCTACGTCATACGCTATGATCGGAAAGCGATTCTAACGGCCCCGAACCGTGGGTCGGCGAACAGCGTGGAGAGCCAAACTGATGACCGCGGTTCCCGCCGGCTCGTTGCGCAAGGTGACGCTTCACGCGGCGCGGTCGAAGACCTTTCCCGAGGGATCGATCCGGCACGGCTACGATTTCGTCGCGCCGCTGACCGAGGAGGGCCGCATCAATCTCGAGCTCTGGAAGGCGCACCGCGGCGAATGCTTCGCCCATCGCTTCTGGGCGGGCGAACCGGCGATGCAGGGCCTGCTCGTCCATCGCGCGGGCGGACGCGGCGGCTCGACCTGGGCGTTCGAATGGAAGTCGCCGCAGGTCGCGCGCGACGACGAGGACGAAGGCTTCCGCTTTGGCGACCACGTCTTCAAGATCGGCGAATATGTTTCGATCCGCGAAGCCGAGGGCGAACTCGTAACCTTCCGCGTCGTGGGCGTCGGCAAGCCTTAGCGCGGCGCGACCTTTTGGAACTTCCCACACGCTTAGAGGTTTAGGACGCGTTAACCATGGCGCGACCCGACGTCGCGTCGCCAGTGGGAGCGCAAAGCCGTGTATGTCCTCATCGAAGTCCTGTTTGTCTACGTGTTGGGTATGACGACCGGCGCCTGGCTGAGCAGCGTCGCCGAGCGTCAAGCCTACTCGATGTCCGCCCGGCGCAGGCGGTGACGAAGGCGCGCGCTACGCGTCGAGAGCGGCGGGTCGCGCTGAGGGGACGGGGCCGACGCGTCTGCGGTCGTGGGTGTATAACATTTCTAATATGATAAATTAACCGGTCCAAAAATACGATTTTTGGACAGCTTTGTGCGCCTAAGGCGCTGGAATCCCGTCGTCCTTGCCAGACCTGCAGGCAAGCGGCTGCGGCTTCGGGCCGCAAGGCCCTCAGCCGGCGGCGTCGACCTTCCAGGGTCTCCTACGCGGCGATCTCCGACGACAGAATGCGCCGAACGCCGGCCGCCTCCATCCGCGCCCACGCCTTCTGGAGAGAGCCGGCCGCGTCGATCGCCCTGCAGGCGTCCTCGATGACGAAGGCGTTGAACCCGGCCGCCCGCGCGTCGAGGGCGCTGTGGGCGACGCAGAAGTCGGTTGCGAGCCCGCAGGCGAACACGCGCCTGATCCCACGGGCGTGAAGGAGCGCAGCGAGGCCCGTCGTCGTGCGGCCGTCGGCTTCGACAAAGGCCGAGTAGGAGTTGACGCCCTCGTGCATGCCCTTGCGCAGGATGAGGAAAGCCTCCTCGGTCGCGAGGTCTACGTGGAGCGCCGCGCCCGCCGTCCCCTGCACACAGTGGTCTGGCCACAGGGTCTGCTCGCCATAGGGCAGCCGCTTGGTCGCGAACGGCTCGGCCGCATGGGTCGAGGCGAATGACGCATGTCCGGGCGGATGCCAGTCCTGAGTGATCACAACCTGCGGGAACCGGCGGATGAGCGCGTTGGCGAGCGGCACGACCGCGTCGCCCTCCCCGACCGCGAGCGCCCCGCCGGGCATGAAGTCCGCCTGCAGGTCGATCACCAACAGGGCGTCGTGATCCTCAACGGTGATTGTCGCGCGCATCGGCGGGTCCGACTCCAAGGGGAACCAGCGATCGCCAGCGGCGTCGCTCGAAGACGAGGACGACCACCAGCGAAAAGACCAGGGGAACGATAAGGTAAAGCAAGCGGAACGCCAGCAGCGCGGCCACGACATTGGCCTGCGGGACGTCCGGAACGCCGCTCAAAAAGGCGATCTCGAGAACGCCGAGGCCCCCCGGCGCATGGCTGACGAGCGCCAGGCAAAAGGAGGCGACGAAGACCCCCAGCACCACGACGAACCCGGGGTTCGCGGTCGGCAGGGCGAAGAAGATGATCCCGGCCGCCCCAATCAGTTCGAGCGGTCCGGCGAGCAACTGACGCGTCGCGATCGGCGGGCGAGGGTAGGTCAGCGAAAATCCGCCGAGCCTGATCGACGGGAAATGAAGGAGCGAACCCAGCATATAGAGGCAGGGGGCCGCAAACAGTATCCATCCGGCGGCCTGGCCCACCCAATCCGGCGCGCCTTCGAAACGCTCGACCAGTTCAGGCCGGAAAATGAGCAGGACGCCCCCAAGCGTCACCGCCCCGAGGCCGAAGGTAAACGAGCAGAAGGCGACCAGAAGGCCGACTTCGCCCATGCTCATGCCTCGGGTGGAATAGGCCCGGTAGCGGATAAGCGCACCCGACAGGACGGAGGCGCCGAGATTGTGCGCAATGGCGTAAGTGACGAATGAGGTCAGCGCGACAAACGGCCATCCGATCTTGCGCCCGAGGTGGAGAAGCCCGATCCGGTCGTACCAGGCGAGCGCCGCGTAGGCGATAGCTGTCGACCCGCAGGCCAAGACCCATCTCCCCGGCGAGATCGCGTAAAATGCGTCGCGCAGGCTCGCCGCGGAGAGCCCGCGCAGCTCTCTGAACAGGAGCCACGCCGATACGGCCACCGCGCCGAGGCCGATCACCGGCCATGCGATGTCCTGAACGCGCTTCATGCCTTGCTCGATCGCTCTTCGCCGGGGAATCCGCCTCTCTGCCTCCCTGCCCGAGCAAGGCGGCGAACGCAAGGCCGCGACGCCAACGCATATCGTCGGGCTGATCGACCCTTGCTCCGAACGCCGCCCACCGGCATGCTGGCTGACCTGACAACGACGGGAATCATGCCGGACCACGCGCCACTCTCCGCCGGGACGCAAGACTATGTCGGCGACCCGCGCAACGACACGGTCCTGATCAGCGTCAACGGGACGCTTCTTCCTCGCGCTTCGGCGACCGTGTCCGTGTTCGACGCCGGCTTCGTTCTCGGCGACGGCGTCTGGGAGGGCCTGCGCCTCGTTCACGGGCGCCTGGCCTTCCTCGATCGTCATCTCGATCGCCTGTGGGACGGGGCGAAGATGTTGCGGATCGACATCGGCCTCTCCCGCGAGGCCCTCAAGGTAAGACTCTTCGATGTGATCGACGCCAACGGCATGACCGACGGAGTCCATATCCGCTTGATGGTGACTCGCGGCGTCAAGCGCTCGCCTTACCAGGATCCGCGTCTGACAATGGGAGCTGCGACCATCGTCATCATTCCGGAATGGAAGCGGCCGAGGCCGGAGATGTTTGCTCGCGGGGTGACGCTCTTTACCGTCCATATCCGACGCACCGGACCGGCGGAGCAGGACCAGAAGCTCAATTCGCATTCGAAGCTCAACTGCATTCTCGCCTGTATTCAGGCGATGGAAGCCGGCGCGGACGAGGCTCTGATGCTGGACGACCGCGGCTTCGTGGCTACCTGCAACTCCACGCATTTCTTCATCGTGCGCAAAGGCGAGATTTGGACCTCCGGCGGCGGCTATTGCCTCGGCGGCATCACCCGCGACGCGGTGTTACGGGCGGCGCGGCGCCTGGGAATCCCCGCGTTCGAGAAGGATTTTTCATTGTTTGACGTCTACGGCGCCGATGAAGCCTTCACCACCGGCACGTTCGCCGGCCTGGTTCCGGTCGCGTCGGTCGATGGGCGGCCAATCGGCGATTTCCCTGCGGATGTCCAAGACCGCTCCGGTCCGCTGACCTGCCGTCTCCGAGCCGCGGTCAAGGCGCTCGAGGCTGAAGAAGCCGAAGGGAGGGACCCATGAGCGGCGAACCGGTCGTTCGCATCGCCATGTGGTCCGGTCCCCGCAACATCTCGACCGCAATGATGCGCGCGTTCGGCGCGCGACCCGATTGCGCCGTCACCGATGAGCCCTTCTACGCCGCCTACCTCGTCGCCACAGGACTTGTCCATCCGATGCGCGACGAAGTCGTCGCCTCGCAGCCCACCGACTGGCGCAGGGTGGCGGCGGCGCTCGTCGGTCCGTCTCCGGATGGCAAACGGGTTTGGTACCAGAAACACATGACCCACCACATGCTGCCAGAATTCGGGCGGGAGTGGACGGACCGCGTCGTGAACGTATTTCTCATTCGAGCGCCCGAGGCCGTTCTCGCGTCCTACGCGCTCAAACGGGACGACTTCACCCTGGAAGAGATCGGGCTGCCGGCGCAGTGGGAGTTATTCGACCGGGCGGCGGCGCGGCTCGGCCGGGCGCCGCCGGTGATTGAGGCGCAGGATGTGCTCGCCGATCCATGCGCTGCGCTCGCGAAGCTGTGCACAGCGGTCGAAATCCCTTTCGATCCCTCGATGCTGTCCTGGCCGTCGGGGCGGCGGGCGACAGATGGCGTATGGGCCCCGGTCTGGTACCAGACCGTCGAGAAATCGACGGGATTTGGGCCGCCGCGCGCGGAACTCGCATTCGACGACCTTCCGGACGCCCTGAGGCCCGTCGCAGAGGCGGCGCGCCCGATTTACGATCGGCTCGTGGCCTACCGGCTGAAGCTGGACGGCGGCTGATAAACAAAACAGCGGGGCGAGTTGTCAAAATCTGGCTGCGACCTTGACGCCATCGGGGCCCCGGAGCATCAGGGTCGCCCCGATGCCGACATTCATCATTCCTTTTCCGGCGATCAATCCCATCCTCGTGCAGTGGGGCCCTCTGGCCATCCGCTGGTACGCGCTCGCCTATATTGCCGGCCTAGTCTTGGGGTGGTGGGTGGTTCGACGGGTTGTGGCGAGCGATCGCTTCTGGGGCGGCTCGAAGCGGCCAAGCCGCGACAGTATCGACGATCTTTTGGTCTATTGCGCCTTCGGCGTCATAATCGGAGGGCGGCTCGGCAATGTGCTGTTCTACGATCCGGGTTATTATCTCGCCCACCCGCTCGATATCCTGAAGGTCTGGGAAGGCGGCATGGCCTTCCACGGCGGCCTGATCGGCTGCTTCCTCGGCATGACGCTCTTCGCTCGCCGCTACCACACTCGGCTCCTCACAGTTATGGATCTTGTCTCGTTGGTCGCTCCGATCGGGCTGTTCTTCGGCCGAATCGCGAATTTCATCCGGCCAGAGTTGTGGGGCCGGCCGACCGACGTCCCGTGGGCGGTTGTTTTCCCAGGAACAGACGGCCTGCCGCGGCATCCGAGCCAGATTTACGAGGCGCTTCTCGAGGGCGCTCTCGCTTTCGTCATCCTCTATGCGCTCGCACGTCTCGGAGCCTTGCAGAGGCCCGGGCTGATCGCAGGCGCTTTCGGCGTTCTCTATGGCGCAGCGCGCATTTTCAGCGAATTCTTTCGCGAGCCCGATCCGGTTCTCGAGGACCTCGGCGGGGGACTAACGATGGGCATGATGCTTTCCGCGCCGATGATCGTCATCGGCCTCGGCTTGATCGCCGTGAGCCTCGGCCGCAGAGGACGCTGAGATGACGACCCTCCTCGAAGAGATGAAAGCGCTGATCGCCCTAAAGGGGCCGATCACTGTCGAACGCTACATGCAGCTCGCGCTCGCTCATCCTGAGTTCGGCTATTACATGAACCGCGACCCCTTCGGCGCCACGGGGGACTTCACCACATCGCCGGAGATCTCGCAGATGTTCGGCGAGTTGATCGGGCTTTGGGCGGCGGAGGTCTGGGCGAGCATGGGCTCGCCGAACCCGGTCCGCCTCATCGAACTCGGGCCCGGCCGCGGCACGCTGATGAGCGACGCGCTGCGAGCCGCGCGCATCGTGCCCGAATTCCGCGCCGCGCTGGACGTCTGGCTCATCGAGACCAGCCCGACGCTCGCCGCAATGCAGCACGAACTCCTTCTCGACGCCGGCGTGGCGATCGCCTGGGCGCAGACTTTGAAGGAGGCCCCCCAGGGTCCGGCAATCGTGATCGGCAACGAGATTCTCGACGCGTTGCCGGTCCGTCAGTTCGTACGCGTCAACAATCAATGGCGGGAGCGCGTGGTTCGGCTCAACGAGGAGGGCGGCCTCGCTTTCGACGTGGCGGCCGAGCCCGAGCCCTACATCCGAGGCGCCGCACGGGAGGGCGAGGTGCTGGAGGTGAACCCTGCCGGCCACCGCCTGATGTTCGAACTCGGAGGCCGGATCGTGAAGCAGGGCGGGGCCGCTCTGTTGATCGACTACGGCCACTCCGTCACGGACGTCGGCGACACGCTGCAGGCCCTGCGCGCGCATCGCTTTGTCGATCCGCTCGCCATGCCTGGCGAGTGCGATCTCACGGCGCATGTCGATTTCGCAGCGATGGCTCGCAGCGCCGCCGCGACCGGCGCCGCGGTCTACGGTCCGATCGACCAAGGCGATTTCCTGCGCGCGATCGGCATCGACCTCAGGGCCAAGGCGCTCGCCGAGCGCGCCGGCCCGGAGCGGGCGGAGGAACTGCAGCAGGCGCGCAATCGTCTGGTCGGCAAGGGGAAGGGGGAGATGGGCGCGCTGTTCAAGGCGATGGCCGTGGCCAATCGCACCTTGCCGGCGCCGCCTGGATTCCGTCCGGGCGCCGCGAGGACCTAGGTTGAGCGCCGCCCCGTTCCTCAAAGCCGCCTCGCTTGCGCTGCCTGGAGTTACCCACGCCTTTTTCACCCGCTCGGGCGGGGTGTCGGAGGGCGTATACGCTTCGCTCAACGGCGGCGTGGGCTCGCGGGACGCGCCCGAGGCGGTCGCCGAAAACCGCGCGCGGATGGCGGCGGCGCTCGGCGTTGCCGGGGACCGGCTGGCGGTTCCCTACCAGGTCCACTCTCCTGACGCGATCGCCGTGTCCGAGCCTTGGGCGCCGGACGGGCGACCGCGCTGCGACGGGGTCGTGACCGCGACGGCCGGGCTGGCGCTCGGCGTAACCGGAGCCGACTGCGGCATGGTCCTGTTCGCCGACCCTGAGGCGCGGGTCGTGGGGGCGGCGCACGCCGGCTGGAAAGGCGCGCTGAACGGCGTGGTCGAAGCGACGGTCGCGGCGATGGAGCGGCTGGGAGCCAGGCGCGACGCCATCGCGGCCGCGCTCGGTCCCTGCATCGCGCAAGACTCCTACGAGGTCGGACCCGAGTTCGTCGCGGCTTTCGCCCAGGCCGGAGAGGCGACGGAGCGCTTCTTCGTTCCGAGCCTCAGGCCGGCCCACGCCATGTTCGACCTCAAGGCCTATATCGCCGAGCGCGCCGCACGCGCCCGCGTCGGCCGCTTCGAGGACCTGCGGCTCGACACCTACGCCGACGAGGCGCGCTTCTTCAGTTACCGCCGCACGACCCATCGCCGGGAGGCGGATTACGGTCGGCTGGTGTCGGCGATCGCGCTCGTGTGACCCGCCCCGCTCGCCTTGACTCCGGCCTCCGCCGCGCCGCAAGTGGAGGTCAGGTCAGCCCCTCGATCGACAGGCCGTCGCGATGCGGCGGAGACCGGGAAGGCTCGCGCATGTCCGTTCACCCTCTCGTCCGCGGTCCGGTCCGCTGCGTCCCTTGGCGGGGAGCCGCCGCTTGAGCGAACGGCGCGTCCATCACGCCGACCCCGCCGCCTACCGCCATGCGATGCGCGCGCTCTCGTCGGGCGTGGCGATCGTCGCCTGCGGGGAGGGCGATCGGCGCGTCGGGTGCACGGTCACCGCGCTCGCCTCGCTGTCGCTGAGCCCGCCAACCCTGATCGTGTCCCTGTCCCGCACGTCCTCGACGCTGGCGGGCCTGCGCGCCGCCGGATCCTTCTGCGTCAGTCTGCTCGCCGCCCGCCACGAGGCGCTGGCGGTCCAGTTCAGCGGACGCGGCGGCGCGCAGGGCGCCCGGCGGTTCGACGGGGCGGAGTGGGTCAGCCTGGCGACCGGCGCGCCGGTGCTGGCCGATGCGGTCGCCGCGTTCGACTGCCTGGTCGAGGAGGTGATCGAACGGCATTCCCACGCCATCGTGCTTGGCGCGGTCGTCAGCGTGAAGGAAGGCGCCGACGAGCCGGCGCTGGTCCACTGGCGCGGGGGGTTCTCAGCCTCCGGCTGACCAGGTCTTCGCACGGTCCTGGTCCCGAGTTCGTTTTGAGCCTTTTCAAGACCTTGCAGCGTCTTTCCCGGTCCATAAGTCCGTTCTGGCCCCGCCCCTGGTCGTCAGTTGGGCGTCGGGGGCCTCGGGGCGGCGGCTCCCCAAGGCCGGCGCCGCGCCGAACCCAAATCCCGCCGACGGAAACCCAAATCCATGCCAACCCCCGTCAAGACCCGCCCCTTGCCATTTTGAGCCTTATCAGGGACTTACACTAGGCCCCAAGGCTTCTCGCAGCTCTTGCGGGATGCCCGACAAAGCGCTTTCGACGGCCATCTTCACCTTCGCATAAAATTCTGCTTTACACAACATTTTTCTGGCAGGTCACCAAGAACAGAAGGCGCCGGGCCCGATCCGTCCGCGCCCGAATTAACCCTGCGTCCCTGCGCCGCGGCGCCGGTTAACCCGGGCTTAACCCAGCCCGCTCCATTGGAGAGACCTCCGAGCGGGGCCCAGAGGGCGCGCTCGCCAAGATCCCTTTTTTAGGCGGCGTCGCCATGGTCACGCTCTATCACCATCCCTTTTGTCCGCATTCGCGCTTCGTCCGCCTTGCGCTGGCCGAAATGGGGATCGAGCCGAAGCTGGTCGAGGAGCGGGCCTGGGAACGGCGGCGCGAATTTCTGCTGATGGCCGCGGAAGGCGCGACCCCGGTTTTGCTCGAAGACCATCCGCCGCCTCTGCCGGGCGCCGAGGTGATCGCCGAATATCTCGACGAGACGCGCGGTCTGGCCATGGGCGAGCGGCGGCTTCTGCCCGACGACCCGGCCGGCCGCGCCGAGGCGCGGCGCCTGACGGCCTGGTTCAACGTCAAGTTCTTCAACGAAGCCAGCCAATGGATCGTGCGTGAAAAGATCGCCAAGCGCTTCATGAACTCGGCGCAGGGCGGCGGCGGCCCGGACATGCAGGCGGTGCGGGCGGCGCGCTCGAACGTCCGCTACCACCTGCGCTACATCGGCCACCTGATCGGCAAGCGGAACTGGCTTGCCGGCGACCGGCTGACCTATGCCGACCTCGCCGCCGCCGCGCATCTCTCCTGTCTCGACTATCTCGGCGACGCCCCCTGGGACGAGAACGAAACCGCGAAAATTTGGTACGCCCGGGTCAAATCCCGCCCCTCCTTCCGCCCCCTCCTCGCCGACCGCCTCCCCGGCATGGCCCCCAGCGCGACATACGCCGATCTGGATTTTTGAGGGGGCGTGCGCTCACGGGCGTCTCGAAAAGCGAGTGGTAAGTGGCGAGTAGCGAGTGGCGAGTGGATCGGCGCCCGCTTTCCCTATTCGCCACTTGCAACTCGCCATTCGCATTGCGGCGAGCATGCTGGGGCCACGGTGTGCTCGTGGATGGCCGGGTCAAGCCGGGCCATGACGCATGGGGAGCGATGGTCGCGAAGACGTTGGCGCCGACAGCTCACGCCATAAGCGCCTTGCAATGCCGACCGCGACGATCGCGCGGACAAGAGACCGCTCCCAAGGGCGCGGCTGCCCCCCTCCTATTTCGCGAACACCTCGCGGATGTCGGCGGGGGGTTCGACGGCGTCGCGGATGTCGAGCAGATGTTCGACATGGGCGAGATGCCGATCCATCAGCTCGGCGGCGCGGGGGCCGTCGCGCTTTGCGAGCGCGGCGAGGAGCGCGTCATGCTCGTCTTCCGAGCAGGAGCGCGTGGCGCGCGAGCCGTAGAGACCGATGATCAGCGAGGTTCGCGCGACCAGATCCTCGAGGAACCGGGTCAAGACGGCGTTCCCGGCCGCCTCGGCGAGGCCGAGATGGAACTGGCCGCTGAGGCGGATCGACTCGCTGCGGTCGCCGCGCGCCTCGGCCGCCCCGCCGGCGCCGACGTTCCGGCGCAGCGCTTCGAGCGTCGCCGCGTCGATCCGCGACGCCGCCGCGAGCACGACCGAGCGTTCGATCGCGCGGCGCGCCTCGAACACGTTGCGCGCCTCTTCCGCGTCCGGGCTTGCAATGAAAGCGCCGCGGTTGGCGTGCAGCGTCGCCACGCCGCGTTCCGCGAGCACGACCAGCACGCGCCGAATCTGCGTGCGGCTGCAATCGAACGCTTCGCAGAGCGCCGCCTCGGGGAGCTTCGCGCCGGCGGCGAGCTTCTGCTCCATCACCGCCGCCACCACGCGATCGACGATCGCCGCGTCGGAGAGCGGCGGACGAACGTCGTCGATCAGCGTCATGGATCCTTTGCCCCCTACTTCAGCCGGGACGGCAAAGCCCGGCATGAGTTTTGATGTCAAGCTTACCTCGGCGCCGCCTCATCGTCGCTGACGATTTCCGCGCCATTGTCTGCTTCATCCGTGGGCTTATGCACAAATTTTGCCAGATTGTCGACAATCGTGTTTCTTTTTGTTGACAAGAAAATGTCCACAAAGCAGCTTGGTGGGGTCCCCTCGACGGCGCGCGTCTCTTCGCCGCGCCGAAGCCGAATTCGGAGGAATTTCCGCATGACGTCCCGCACGACCATCCGCGCCAGCCTCCTGGGCCTGGCTTCGCTTCTCGCTCTCGCGGCGGGCGCCCCGCCGAAGCCGCCAATCCCGCGCTGAAAATCGGCTTCGTCGGCGTCACCAGCGGCCCGGCCGCCGCCTGGGGCACCTCCAATGTCCGCTCGATGGAGACGCTCGCGGACTGGTGGAACGCTCAGGGCGGGGTCAAGATCGGCGACAAGACCTACGACATCGACGTCGTCACCTTCGACGACCAGAAGGACCCCAAGCGCGCCATCGCCGGCATGGAGAAGATGGCCCAGGAGGGGATTCACTACGTCGTCGGGCCGAATGTCGACGACGGCGCCGCAGCGGTGCGGCCGGTCGCCGAGAAAGCGGGGATCATCTACTTCCCCTACGCCTTCCCGAAGACGCTCTACACCAAGCCCGCCTCGAACGCGGTGCTCGGCATGGTCGCGAGCTATCAGTCGGGCCCGGCGATCTACAAGTATCTCAAAGAGAACAAGGGCGTGAAGACGGTCGCGTTCGTCGCCGCCAACGAATCCGACCCCTTGAGCCAGCGCGACAACGGCGTCGCCGCCGCCAAGGCGCTCGGCCTCGACGTGGTCGCCGCGACCGACACCTACGCCAACGACACCCGCGATTTCACGCCCGTCATGACCCCGATCGTCAAGCTCAACCCGGACCTGCTGGTGCTCTCGGGCGTCGCGCCCGCCAACGCGCCGCTCCTCATCCGCTCGGCGCGCGAGCTCGGCTACAAGGGCCTGATCTCGACCGAGACGGCGCAGGACGCCAAGGTGCTCGAGGAAGGCGCGGGCGATCTGGCCGACGGCTTCATTTCGGTCGGCGGCGCATCGACCCCGGCGATCCGCTCGAAGGCGATGGAAGAGTTCATCGACCGCTACACCAAGAAGTTCGGCGAGTACAACGACGAGTTCGAACACCAAGGTCTATGCGCTCGAGTACATCATCGACACGCTCAAGGCGAACCCGAAGGCGATCGACAACGTCGACGAGTTCAAGAAGACGATCGACGGTTTCTCGGCGCCGAACCCCTACCTCAAGGACTTGTCGGCGACGCTGCACTACGTCGGCGACACCTCGTTCGGCCAGAAGCGCCAGCTCGCGGTGCCGCTGGTGGTGAACGAATACAAGAACGGCAAGTTCGAGACGCTGTTCGTCGCCAACGTCGACTGAACCTTCATCGCCATCGCGAGCAACCCCTGGGGTCCAGCCGGGGGAAGCGATCCAGAGACCAGGAGCGCGGCTCTGGATCGCCACGTCCCCGCGGATCCAGTCCGCGGGTCCTCGCAATGACGGCCGGGAGTCGAACATGGAGCAGGTGATCGCCAACGGGCTCTATCTCGGCGCGCAATACGCGCTGATCGCGCTCGGCCTGACGCTGATCTTCGCGCTCATGAACGTGCTGAATTTCGCGCACGGGCAGATGTACGTGCTCGGCGGCTTCGTCACCTATGAAGTCTATGGGCTGATGAAGCTGCCGTTCGTGGTGGCGCTGATCGCCTCGGCGCTGACGCTGGCGATCCTCGGCGCGGCGCTCGAGCGCTTCCTGTTTCGGACCGTGATCCGCCGCTCCCAGCGCGAGGAGAGCACGATGCTGCTCGCGGCCGGGGTCGCCTATTTTCTCGACGCCGCGATCCTGCTGCTGTTCGGCGAGAAGCAGCGCGGCGTGCACAAGATCGTCAACGGCGTGTTCATCTGGGACAATCTCATCCTGCCCTGGGACCGCATCCTGGTCGCGGGCCTCGCGGTCCTGTTCATCGTCGCCTTCATCCTGATGATGCAGTTCACCAAGCCGGGCCGCGCGATGCGGGCGATGGCGCAGGACCGGGTGGCGGCGCAGCTGATGGGCGTGCCGGTCGCCTTCTACGGACTCGTCGGCTTTGCGCTCGGCGCGATGTTGGCCGGCCTCGTCGGCGGCCTTCTGGTGACGATCACCGGCGTCAATTCCGGCATCGGCGCGTCGATCTCGATCAAGGCGTTCATGATGGTGATGATCGGCGGCGCGGGCGTTGTCGGCGGCGCGATCGCCGGCGGCTTCATTCTCGGCATGCTGGAATTGGTCGGCCTGACCGTCCTCCATTCCTATGGCGACATCACCTACCTCGCCATCTTCATCGCGCTGATGGTGTTCCTGGCCATTCGCCCGAACGGCCTGATGGGCAAGCCATGGGGATGAGCGCATGACCCGGATGCAACGCGGGGCCCGCGCCGCGGCCGTCGCGCTTTTTCTTCTCATCGTGTTCGTCGTCGTCCCGCTCGCCATCTACGAGACGCATCGCACCGATCTCTATTACACGCTGAGCTCGGTCGCCCTGCTGGCGATCGCCTCGGGCGGCGTGTGGCTGACGTTCTACATCGGGCGCATCAACATCGGCCAGGGCGCCTATGCGCTGGCTGGCGGCTATGTCTCGGCGGTGCTGGTGTCGACCTACGGCCTGTCGTTCTGGCTGAGCCTGCCGCTCGCCGGACTCTTTTGCGCGTTGATCAGCGTGCTGATCGGCCTGCCGATCCTGAGGTTGCGCGGGGTTTATTTCTCGATGGTCACGCTGGTGCTGACCGAGGTCGCGCGGCTTTCGGCGCTTGCGCTTCCCATCACCAACGGCGCGAAGGGCATCACCAGCCTTCCGATGCCCGGCGCGATCAGCCTGTTCGGGCTGACGATCGTGCCCTCTTTCGACACCTTCGCCGAACCCAACGCCGCCTTCTATTTCCTTTCGGTCACGATGATGACGCTCTGCTTCGCCGCTCTTTACCGGGTGGTGAATTCACGCGTCGGCCATCTGTTCGCGGCGCTGCGCCAGAACGAGGCGCTCGCTTCGTCCATGGGCGTCAACGTGCCCCTCCTGCGCGTGCTCGCCTACGCGATCTCGTCGTTCTTCGGCGGGATCGGCGGCGCGATCTTCGTCGCCATCGCCCAGTCGATCTATCCGTCGAGCTTCACCGTCAACGACAGCGTGAACTTCATGCTCAACTGCTTCCTCGGCGGCCTCAGCTACGTGTTCGGCCCGATGCTTGGGACGCTCGTGCTCTATTTCGGCTGGGACCTCCTGTTCCAGACCGGCGAATATCAGCTCCTGATCTACTCCGGCGTGATGATCCTGCTGATCGTCGCGCTGCCGAACGGACTGCTCAGCCTGCGCTGGCCGTCGAGGAAGGCCTGACGTGGGCGAGCCCATCCTGCAAGTTCGCGACCTCACCAAGCGCTTCGGCGGCCTGACCGCGGTCAACGAGGTGTCGTTCGACGTCGAGCCGAACGCGATCCTGTCGATCATCGGCCCCAACGGCGCGGGCAAGTCGACCATCTTCAAGCTGATCTCGTCGTTCGAGAAGCCGACGCGCGGCGAGGTGCGGTTCAACGGCGAGGTGATCTCGGGGCTCGCGCCCCATCTCGTCGCCCGCAAGGGCGTGGTGCGCACCTTTCAGGAGACCACCATCTTCAAGGGCATGACGGCGCGCGACAGCGTCATCGTCGCTCATCACCTGCGCTCGCACGCGAGCCTCGCCGGCTTCTATGTCGGCTCGGCGGCGGCCCGGCGCGACGAGGAGGCGTTCGGCCGCTCGGCCGACGAGATCCTCGACTTCCTGGGTCTCGGCGCCGTCAAGGACGAGCTGGCCAGCAACCTTCCTCAAGGGCATCTGCGCGCGCTCGGCATCGCGATCGGACTCGCCGCCGATCCGAAAGTGCTGCTGCTCGACGAGCCGTTCGCCGGCATGAACGTCGACGAGACCAATCGGGCGGTCGAGATCGTTCGCGCGGTGCGCGATCGCGGCGTGACCTGCCTCCTGGTCGAGCACGACATGCCCGCGGTGATGAAGATCTCCGACCGCATTGTCGTGATCAATTTCGGGGTGAAGATCGCCGAGGGGACACCGGCAGAGATCCGTGCGAACGACAAGGTCATCGAGGCCTATCTCGGCGTCGAAGACGAAATCGATCGGGCTCTAGATCATGGCCGTGAACCCTTCAGCCGCCATGCTCGCGCTCGACGACGTCGAGCTCTACTACGACCACGTCTATGCGCTGAAGGGCGTCTCGGTCTCCCTCAACGAGGGCGAGACGGTCGCGCTGATCGGGGCGAACGGCGCAGGCAAATCGTCGATCCTGCGGGCCATCACCGGGCTCCGCCGCATCCGCAAGGGGTCGATCACCTTCGAGGGACGGCGGATCGATGGGCTCGACCCCTCGGCGATCGTCAAGCTCGGCATCGCCATGGTCCCCGAGGGGCGCCGGGTGTTTCCCTATATGAGCGTACGCGACAACCTGCTGATGGGGGCGTTCTCGCGTTCGGACGCGGCGGGCGTGCGCGCCTCGCTCGACGACGTGCTCTCCCGCTTCCCCCGCCTCAAGGATCGCCTGCGCCAGGCGGCCGGCACGATGAGCGGCGGCGAGCAGCAGATGCTGGTGATCGGCCGCGCGCTGATGGCGAAGCCGAGACTGCTGCTGCTCGACGAGCCTTCGCTCGGCGTCGCGCCCAAGATCGTCCAGGACATCGCCCGCTCGATCGTCGCGATCAACCGCGACGAGAAGGTCAGCGTGCTGCTGGTCGAGCAGAACTCGCGCATGGCGCTGCGCATCTCGCACCGCGCCTATGCGCTGTCGACCGGGTCGATCGCGCTCTCGGGCGTCTCGGCGGACCTCGCCAAAGACGAGCGGGTGCAGCATCTGTATCTGGGCGGCGAGGTCTGAGGCTCACGTCATGCTGATCTGCGTCGTCAATCCCAACACGACCGCCTCGATGACCAGAAAGATCGGGTCCGCGGCGGCGGCGGCCGCCTCGCCCGGCGTCGACGTCCGCGCCGTCAATCCCGAATTCGGTCCGCCGAGCATCGAAGGCTATTTCGACGAAGCCTTCTCCGTGCCCGGGCTTCTGGCCGAGATCGCCAAGGCGCCCGACGCCGACGCCTTCGTCGTCGCCTGCTTCGACGACACGGGGCTCGAGGCCGCGCGTTGCGCCACGTGCGCGCCGGTGATCGGAATCGGCGAGGCCGCGTTCCATCTGGCCAGCCTGATCGCCGACACGTTCAGCGTCGTCACCACCCTGCCCCGTTCGATCGCGCCGATCGAGCGGAACCTCGCCAAATACGGCTTGGCTTCGCGCTGCGCCCGGGTCCGCGCCGCCGACGTTCCCGTGCTTGCGCTCGAAGAGGAAGGGTCGTCGGCGCGGCGGGCGGTCGAATACGAGATCTTCCGCGCGCTGGCCGAGGAGAAGGCGGAGGCGATCGTGCTCGGCTGCGCGGGCATGACCGATCTCGCGCGCGATCTCGAAAAGAAGGCCGGCGTCCCCGTGCTCGACGGCGTGGCCTGCGCCGTCGGTCTCGCCGAAACGCTCGCGCGCCTCGGCATCAGAACCTCGAAGCGCAACACCTACGCCCCGCCGCTCGCCAAAGCCTATGCGGGGATGTTCGCTGCGTACTCGCCGAAGTGACGGATTTGTGGTCGGCGCTGGGCGCCCGCCCGGCAAAGTCCGTCGGGGAACGGACTTCCCCGATTTGAAATGTTTCCAAATTGAAACCGTTACAAAGTCGACCCGGTAATCTTGCCGGCGTCCCGGTGCGGAGCTAGGCCAAGGTCGGCCGGCGCCCGTGACGACACTTGCGTGAGCTCGGCTGCCGGGGTCGTCCCGAGCAGGACCAAGGAGCCGCTCTCATGCCGTTTTCCCTCATTCAGGCCCGAAAATTTCGCGCGGGCGGCGGCCGGCGTCTCGCGGTCCTCCTCGCCGCGTCGGCCTTCGCGGCGTCCACGACGATCTCGGCGGGCGCGGTCACCCTCACGCTCTACTCGGCGCAGCACGAGCAGACGGTCGACCTCTTGACCAAGGCGTTCACGAAGGAGACCGGCATCGAGGTCAAGGTCCGCAACGGCGAGGCGCCGGAGCTTGCGAGCGAGCTGGTCAAGGAGGGGGCGTCGTCCCCGGCGGACGTCTTCTTCACCGAGAATTCGCCGGAGCTCGAGCTGCTGTCGGAAAAGGGCCTGCTGGCGAAGGTGGCGCCGGCGACTTTGGCGAGCGTGCCGGCGGCCGACAGCAGCCCGAATGGCGACTGGGTCGGCGTCTTCGCGCGCGAGAACGTGCTCGCCTACAACAAGGGGCTCGTCAAAGAGGCGGACTTGCCCCAGTCGCTCCTCGATCTCGCCAAACCCGAATGGAAGGGCAAGGTCGCGATCGCCCCGACCGATGCGGATTTCCTGCCGCTCGTCGGCGCCGTAGTCGCGCTCAAGGGCCGTCCCGCGGCGCTCGATTGGCTGAAGGGCCTGCGCGAGAACGCGGCGATCTTCGACGACGACGAAGGCGTGACGGCGGCGGTCGAGCGCGGCGCCTCGGCGACGGGGATCATCAACAACTACTACTGGACGCGGCTCAGCATGGAGACGGGCCCCGACAAGATGAAGAGCGCCATCCATCAGTTCGCGCCGGGCGACGTGGGCGGCCTGGTGAACGTCTCGGGGGCGGCCGCGTTGAAAGCCTCGCGCAATCCGGCCGCGGCGCAGAAATTCCTCGCCTTCCTGGTGAGCAGGCCGGCGCAGGAGATGGTGTCGCATCTCGACATCACCTTCGAATATCCCCTGGCGCCGGGCGTCGCCGCGAACCCGGCGCTCAAGCCCATGTCGGAGCTGTCGCCGCCGGCGATCACGCTGAAAGAGATCGGCGACGATCGCGACGCGGCGCAACTCTTGCGCGAAGCCGGCCTGATCTGATGAGCCTGGCCGCGCGCGCGACCGAGGCGATCGCCGCCGGCGCCGGGCTTCGCGCCCGCCGCGCCGGGCCGCCGGTCGCGCTCGTCGGGGCCGCGGTCGCCGGCGCCGCGCTCGTCTTGCTGCCGATTCTCTACACGCTCTTCCAGGCGAGCGCGGTCGATAGCCATGACGCGGCCGTGCTCCTCTTCCGTCCGCTGGTCGGCGCGCTGCTCTTCAACACGCTTTCGCTCGTGGTCGCCGTGTCTGTCGCGACCACGATCATCGGCGTCGCCAGCGCATGGCTGGTCGAGCGCACCGACCTTCCCGGCCGAAAGGTGTGGTCCGTCCTGATGGCGGCGCCGCTGGCGGTTCCGCCCTTCATCTCGAGCTACGCCTGGGTGTCGATCAGCAATTCGCTGCAGGACTTCGCCGGGGCGCTCATCGTTGTGACCTTCGCCTATTATCCGCTCGTCTATCTGCCGGTCGCCGCCGCGCTGCGCGGCCTCGACCCCGCCCTCGAGGAGACCGCGCGCGCCCTCGGCCAGGGGGCGTGGGGATGCTTTTACCGGGTCGTGCTGCCGCAGCTTCGACCGGCGCTGTTCGGCGGGGTGCTGCTGGTCGCTCTCGATTCGCTGACCGAATTCGGCGCCTTCGCCTTGCTCCGCTTTCGCACCTTCACCACGGAGCTCTATGCGCAGTACCGCATCGGCCTCGACGGGCCGGAGACGTCGGTGCTGGCGCTCGTGCTCGTGGGGCTTTGCCTGACGCTGCTCGTCGCCGAGCTTTATGTGCGCGGGCGGGCTCGCTACGCCCGCGTCGGCGCCGGCGCGAGACGCTCTGGCGCGCGGGCGGCGCTCGGCGCGATGCGCTGGCCGGTTTTCGCTCTGCTTTCGGCGCTGGTCGCGGCTACGCTCGGCGTTCCCGTCGGCATGGTGATCTTCTGGCTCCTTCACCATGCGCCAGCGGCCACCTCGCCGGTCGCGCCATCGTTTCCGGAGATCCTCTCCGCAACGCTCACCTCGATCGGCTACGGCCTCGCCGGCGCAGCCGCCGCGCTCGTCGTCGCGGCCCCGATCGGATACCTCGCCGTGCGCTATCCCGGGCGCGCCTCGGCGCTGATCGAGCGCGCGGCCTACCTCGCGCAAGGCGCGCCGGGAATTGTGGTGGCGCTGGCGCTGATCTCGCTGACGGTCCAGCTCGCGCCGCCGCTCTATCAGAGCCTGCCGCTGCTCGCGCTCGCCTATGCGATCCTGTTTCTGCCGCTCGCGCTCGTCAGCATCCGCGCCGCGCTCGCTCAGATCCCGCCACGGTTCGAGGAGGTCGCGCGCTCGCTCGGCGGGAACGGCTTCTCGGTCGCGATCCGGGTCGTCCTGCCTCTGGCGGCGAGCGGAATTGGGGCCGGCGCGGCCATGGTCTTCATCTTCGTCTCGACGGAGTTGACGGCGACCCTTCTGCTTTCGCCGGCGGGCGTTCGGACGCTGGCGACGGAGGTCTGGGCGAACACGTCGTCGCTCGCGTTCGCCGCCGCCGCGCCGTTTGCGGCGCTGATCCTCTGCCTGTCGTTCGGCTTTACCTGGCTCTTCGCCAACCGCCTCGGCAGGGCGGCGTTCGACGGCTGGAGCTGACGATGGGCCGCCTGTCCGTCACGCAATTGCGGAAGACTTTTGGCGGCAAGCCGGTCCTCCAGGGCGTCGATCTGCACGTTCCCGCAGGCTCGCTCATCGCCGTTCTCGGCTCTTCGGGAAGCGGGAAGACGACGCTGCTCAGGCTCATCTGCGGCTTCGAGCGCGCCGACTCCGGCGCCATCGAGATCGACGGGCGCGTGGTGTCCGACGCGGGGCGCCATGCGCCGCCGGAGCGACGGCGCATCGGCTACGTCGCGCAGGAGGGGTCGCTCTTTCCCCATCTTACGGTTTTCGACAATGTCGCCTTCGGGCTGCCTCGGGCGGAACGGCGCGACCGGGCCCGGATCGAGGCTTTGCTGGCGAGCGTCGGGCTTCCGGCCGCTTACGCCGACCGGGCGCCGCACCAGCTCTCGGGCGGCGAGCAGCAGCGCGTGGCGCTGGCGCGCGCGCTCGCCCCGGGGCCGAGCCTGGTGCTGCTCGATGAGCCGTTCTCGTCGCTCGACGCGGCGCTGCGGGTCGAGACGCGCCAGGCGGTGGCGGCGGCGCTCACGGCCTCCGGCGCGACCGCCCTCCTTGTGACCCACGACCAGTCGGAGGCGCTCGCGATGGGCGCCGAAGTCGCGGTGCTGCGCGATGGCGTGGTCGCCCAGATCGCCGCGCCCCAGACGCTTTACCGCCAGCCGGTCGACCTGGCGATGGCGCGGTTTGTCGGCGAGGCCGTGATCCAGCCCGGAACCGTCCTGGGAGGCGCGGCGGTCTGCGCGCTCGGGCGCCTGCCGCTCGCGCATCCTGCCCCCGATGGTCCTGCGGACGTGATGGTGAGGCCCGAACAGATCCGCTTCGTCACCACGCCGAACGGGGACGCGCCGCGAGCGCGGGTCGTCAGCGTCACCTATTATGGCCAGGACGCCACCGTGTGTCTCGCCCTCGTCGGGCGCCCGAGACGATCGCAAGCCGCGTCCCGGGCCATCGCGCGCCGAGCCCGGGCGACGAGGTTCGCCTGAGCGTCGAGGGGGAAGCGATGGCCTATCCCCGCGCCCTGCACGGCCCCGGAGGCGAGAGCGCCGACCCGTGCGCCGCCCGACCCTTTTCCGCAAGCCCCATGAGCGTCGCGGCGCTCGGAATCCAGGAGATGCTGCCATGACTGTCCGAAAACATGCGTTGAACCGGCCGTTGCGAGGCGCGGTCTGCGCCGGCGCGCTGGCCGCGGCGCTGGTCCCCTGCGCCGTAGCCCTCGCCGCGCAGCCGGGAAGCTTCCTGGACGGCATTCATCGCCAGACGACGCTGACGACGACCGTGCCCGACAACGGCGACCAAAACCCCTATGCGATCGTCGTCGCCCCGGTGTCCGCCGGCGCCGTCCAGAAGGATGACGTGCTCATCACCAACTTCAACAATGAAGGCAACCTCCAAGGACTCGGCACGACGATCGTCGCCTTCAATCCGACCACGAAGAAGCTGACGACCTTCGCGTCGGTTCCGCGCAATCTCGCCGGATGCCCGGGCGGAGTCGGACTGACCACGGCGATGACGATGCTGAAGTCCGGCTGGGTTATCGTCGGCAGCGCCCCGAGCTCGGACGGAACGACAGGAACCAAGGGGCCGGGCTGCCTGATCGTTCTCGACGCCAACGGCAAGGTCGCCAGCGTCATCGCCAATGACGCGATCAACATGCCCTGGGGCAACATGGCGACGCTCGACGAGGGCGACAGCGCGACGCTCTTCGTGAGCAACACCGGGTTCGGCGTCGGCTCCCCCGACGGCGACCCGCGCGTCGTGAACCAGCAGACCATCGTGCGGCTCAAGCTTGCGATCAAGGATGGCCAGCCGCCGCAGGTCGTGAGCCAGACCGTGGTCGGCAGCGGCTTCGGCGCGCAGCCCAGCAAGGATGCTTTCATAGTGGGGCCGACCGGTTTGGCGCTCGGTCCAGACGGGACGCTTTACGTCTCCGACGCCACAGGCAACCGCATCAACGCGATCTGGGACGCCGTCACCCGCGATC
This sequence comes from uncultured Alphaproteobacteria bacterium, assembly GCA_963748545.1. Classification (GTDB taxonomy): domain Bacteria; phylum Pseudomonadota; class Alphaproteobacteria; order Rhizobiales; family Beijerinckiaceae; genus Roseiarcus. Next base: position 238,364 of record CAVVJO010000036.1, on the reverse strand, counting down.
ACACCGCGGGCGTCGGCAGGACAATGACCAAGGACGGCCTGCTGCAGACGCCGCTGGCGCTGGCGACGGCGCCGAACGGCCACCTTCTCGCGACCAACGCCAAGAATGGCCAGGTGGTCGAGATCGATCCCGTCAGCGGCGAGCAGATCAAGGCCCGCTGGATCGATCCGAACAAGGCGCAGAAGCCGCCCGGCAGCGGCGACCTGTTCGGCATCGCGATAACGCCAGCCGGCGACGGATTCTATTTCGTAGAGGACGAGAACAACACGCTCGTCATCGCCAAATGAGCTGCCCGTTTTCCGGATCGCGAGGCGGGCCGACGCGCCGCGGACTCCTCGTCGGCGTCGGCGGAGCGCTGGCCAGCGTCGGCGCGGGCGCGCTCGCGCATGCGGCGACGCCCACCGCTCAGACGCCCGCCGCTCAGGAGCCGGTCGCGCTCAAAGAGCCGTTTTTCGGCCGCCATCAGGGCGGCATCGCCACGCGTCAGCAGGCGCACAGCTATTTCGCCGCGTTCGACTCGCTCGCCAAGACTCGCGACGACCTGAGCGGCATGCTTCAGCTCTGGACCTCCGCCGCGGCGCGGATGTGCGCGGGCGACACGGCGCGCGACCTTGGGAACGACGTGGCGGTCGAGGGTCCGGACGGCGGGTCGGCGCTCGGCCTCTCGCCGTCCCGGCTGACCATCACCTTCGGCTTCGGCCCCGGGCTGTTCAGCAAGGACGGCGTGGATCGATACGGGCTCGCGGCCAGGAGGCCTCAGGCGCTGATCGACCTGCCGAAGTTCAACGGCGATCAGCTCGAGACCCAACTGACCGGCGGAGACTTGTCGGTTCAGGCCTGCGCCGACGATCCGATGGTGGCGTTTCATGCGGTCCGAGAGCTCGCGCGTTTGTCCTATGGCTTCGCTCAGTTCCGTTGGGCGCAGCAGGGTTTCCTGCCCGATGCGCCGGCCGACGAGACGGCGCGGAACCTGATGGGATTCAAGGACGGAACCAACAATCCGCGCGGGTCGGCCTCAAGCCCGACGGCGGAGAGTCCCCGCAGCTTCGAGGAGGTCGTCTGGGTGGATGACGAAGGGCCGGACTGGATGCGGGGCGGCAGCTACGTGGTGGCGCGCCGCATCCGCATCTCGCTCGAACATTGGGATCGTTCCGAGGTCGACTTTCAGGAGCAGGTGATCGGGCGTCACAAATATTCCGGCGCCCCGATCGGCAAGGCGAACGAGCGCGACGGCCTCGGCCTCGACCGGCTCGACGGGGACGGCAATCCGCTGATCGCCGACAACGCCCATGTGCGGCTCGGGGCCGCCGCGACCAATGCGGGCGCGCAGATCTTCCGCAGGCCCTATTCCTACAACGACGGCATCCGGTTCACCGCGGAGCGATGGCCGCCCTGGCGGCAGGGCATGATGTATGACGCGGGCCTGTTCTTCCTCTGCTATCAGCGCGACCCGAGGGAAGGGTTCGTCAAGATCTACGAGAACATGGCCAAGCTCGACGCCCTCAACCAGTTCACCACCCACACCGGCAGCGGCCTGTTCGCGTGCCCGGGCGGGGTGGGCGAGGGAGAATTCGTCGGGCAGAGATTGTTCGTGTAACGGCCATGGGCTTCGACGCCCAAAGCCGCTGGCTATCGATTTGATAGCTTGATCGCCGACGGCGCGAGGCGGAAAAGGGAGGGCTGGACGAGCCGCAATTCGCTTTGCGGCGTCCGCTGAGGACGCCGGGACTGAGATGACCTTCACCGAGAAGTCTCGACGCCGCGATTGAGAACGCGAGGCGGATGGACGCGCCGCTGAGCGTGCGGCTGCAGGCGGTCGCCGACAAGGTGCGCGAGCTCAGTCCCGCTTTTTCCGATGTGATCGAACGCCTTGTCGCGCGCCTTGCGGATAACGGCGTCGGGGTCGCAGCGCCGCGACCCGGCGAGGCGATGCCCCCGTTTCTGCTGCCCGACGAGACCGGCCGCCTCGTGGGCCTGTCGGATCTCTTGAAGAAGGGTCCGGTGGTCGTATCCTTCAATCGCGGCCACTGGTGCCCATACTGCCGTCTGCATGTCGACGCGCTCGCCCGCGCCGATGCGGAGATCGCTTCGCTCGGCGGTCAGATCGTCGCGATTTCCCCGGAAACCTCGGCGTGGGCCTCGGACCTCAAAGCCTACGCGAGGGCGCCCTTTCCGATCCTGTCCGATCTCGACGGCGGCTACGCTCTGGAGTTGAACCTGCTCTTCTGGGTGGGGGACGAAGCGCGCAACGCCATGTCCAGCGGGGGAGTCGATCTGGCCCAGTATCAGGGCAACGACACCTGGATGCTGCCCATTCCCGCGACCTTTGTGGTCGGCGCCGACGGGGTGGTGCGGGCGCGCTTCGTCGATCCCGACTACCGGCGGCGTATGGCGGTCGAGGAATTGCTCGACGCGCTGCGCGCCGGCGCCGTTGGTCCGGCGGATCAGGCCTGAAACGCGCCCCAGTCCGAAGCCCGCAGCATCTTCAAAAACATGCCCGCGATCGGCGACCGCGGACGTCCGGCTACGCCATAGACGCAAACTTCGCGACTGAGATCCGCGTCATCGAGGCCGAGACGGCGCAGGCTTCCTGGCAGGTCCGCGCTCGACGGCGCCAGCGCGACGCCGAGATTGGCCGAGAGCAAGCCGGCGACGTCGCGATCGCTGCTCGCCTCGTGACGCTGCAGATCCGCGAGCCCGCGCGCGCTCAGGAGCGCGTCGACGGTCTCGAGGCCTTCGCAATGCGATCGGCGAATGATCTTTTCGCCGCTGAGCTCGTGGACCGCGACGCGCTTGCGATTGGCGTAACGATGGGTTTCGCCGACGGCCAGCACGAAAGGCTCGGTGAACAGGGTCCATCGGTCGAACCGTTCCCACTCGCCCTTCAAACGGCCCGCGACGCCGAGGTCCGCCCCGCCCTTCTTGAGGCAGTCGGCAAGCTCCGCGGCGTCGCCGCGGAAGATTTTCAGCTCCATGCCCGCAAAGTTCCGCGAGAGCTCGGTCAAGTGCGGCAGCAGGATCGCAAGATTGATCGAAGAGGACAGCGCAAGCTTGAGCGGCGTCACCGCGCCGCTTTTCATGGAGCTCGCGAGAGATTTCGCCGCGACCGCGCTATCGAAAGATTGCTGCACGAGAGGCAGCATCCTGACGCCGAGATCGGTGAGATGAGTCAGACTGCGTTCCCTCTGAAACAATTCGCCGCCGAGTTCCGCCTCCAAGGTCTGGACCGCGCGCGTGAGCGACGGCTGGGAGACGCCGCATTCCTCCGCCGCCCGCGTGAAGTTGAGCGTCTTGGCCACGGCCAAAAAGTAGCGGATCTGATGCATTTCCACGGGATCACCCTACCGAAAAGCCGGGCGGACGCATCCTAAAGCCCTCTCGGCTCTGCGAGTGTCAAGGTCTCGGCCGACAAACCACGCCTTCGCGCGGCGGCGCAGTTCGTTACCTCGGGCGCATAGCCTCAGAGCATCGAAACAACAGCCGGGCGGCATTTCACAGCGTCCCTCGCTCCAGGCACTCTCTCGCCCGGAAATGCAATTCGAGCAAGCCGAGACGGACTCCCGGAGCAACGAATGTCTATCCGAATTGCGAAAACCTACCGCGACTGTTCGCATCGGGCCAAGGCCCGATGCCGCTGGTCGTCGGTTGGTTCGAGCGTCGGATCCGCAGTCGTTGCGCCCCGATTGCCGCCACGGGCGAACTCGATGCCTCTCCGTCGCGACCTCGTAGCCTGCCGCGTCAATTTCGTTGGCCGTCGACGTAACGAGTTCGCGTCTGAACCCGTAGTCCTTATGCGCCCAAACAGCGCCAACCTCGAATTCGGAGTCAGCCAATGTCTGCAAAAACTGTTGTGACCTCGCTCGTCCTCGCCAGCGCCTTCACCAGCGCGCTCGCCACGCTCGCGTCCGCCGCTCCATTGACCGATGCGGAGAAGGCCGCCGCGATGGCCGCCCACAAGGAGAAGTGCTTCGGCGTCGCGCTCAAGGGCCAGAACGATTGTGCGGCCGGCCCGGGCACGACCTGCCAGGGCACCTCGACCGTCGATTTCCAGGGCAACTCCTGGAAGTTCGTCCAGGGCGGAACCTGCGCCTCGATCGCGCTGCCGAATGGCAAGCACGGCACGCTGACCGCGATGTAGTCAGCCGAACGCCCGCTGCGCCGGAAAGACGGGGATAATCATGACAAGAGACTTGGCCGCAAATCTTCAGCGGGAAGCCTTTCAGCCTCGCTTTCCGGCGCACTCCCTCGCGGGCGCCGCCGGGACCAGCTTCAAGCCGCAGCATCTGCAAGCGATCCTCGCGGAACGGAAACCGCGCGGCTTCTTCGAAATCCACGCCGAAAACTATATGGGCGCCGGCGGCCCGCCGCATCGCGCGCTCGAAGCCCTTCGCCGCGACCACGCCGTCTCCCTGCATGGCGTGTGTCTCTCGATCGGCGGCCCGCAACCTCTGGACAAGGCGCATCTCGCGCGCTTCGCCGGCCTCGTTCGTCGCTACGAGCCCGCGCTCGTCTCCGAGCATTTGGCCTGGTCGACCCACGAAAACGTCTATTACAACGACCTGCTGCCGCTGCCTTACACCGAGGCGACGCTCAAGGCGGTGTGCGATCACATCGACGAGGCGCAGGAGGCGATCGGCCGGCGTCTCTTGCTCGAAAATCCTTCGACCTATTTGCTCTTCCGCGAATTGACGCTGAGCGAGACGGATTTCCTCCGCGCCGTCGTGCGACGCACCGGATGCGGCCTGCTGCTCGACATCAACAACGTCTTCGTGTCGGCGACCAATCACGGCTTTTCGGCGCTCGACTATCTGGCCGATTTTCCGCTTGGCCCTGTTGGCGAGATCCATCTCGCCGGACATTCCGAGCAGGACGACGACGAGGGCGAGTTGCTGCTGATCGACAGTCACGACCGGCCGGTGGCCGACGCGGTCTGGGGGCTGTTCGAGAACGTGATCGCCCGCGCGGGGCCGATTGCGACCCTGATCGAGTGGGACAGCGCCATCCCGGAATGGCCGCGGCTCGAAGCGGAAGCCGCCGCGGCCCAAGTCCTTCTCGACCGCGCGGCCGTCCTCGCGAGGCCAAACCATGCGGCCTGACCCTGCCCCCCACCAGCGCGCGGCGACCGCCTTCTCGACGGCTCTGCTGAAGCCCGACCGCGAGACGCCGGCGCTCGTCTCCGGTCCGGTTGGAAAGGCCGCGACCAAGCGTTACGCGGTCTATCGCAACAACGTCACCGTCAGCCTGATCGATGCGCTCGCGGCCGTCTATCCGGCGGTGCAGCGCATCACCGGCGTCGACTTCTTTCGCGCGATGGCGCGCTTTCACATTCGTGAGACGCCGCCGGCTTCGCCGCTGCTGTTCGAATACGGTCGGGACTTTCCGGGTTTCATCGAGCGATACGAATACGCTCAAGGCATGCCCTGGCTTGCCGACACCGCGCGGATCGAGCGAGCCTGGCTCGACGCCTATCACGCGGCCGACGCCGCGCCGCTGGCTGCGTCCGATCTCGCCGCGTTCCCGCCTGAGCGTCTCGCGGAGCTCGTGTTCGCGCCCCATCCCGCGACCCGCTTCGTGCGCTCGCGTTTCGCCGCGGCGACGATCTTCGCCGCCAACCGCGATCCGGGACCGGTCGAAGCGATCGACGCCAGCCGGCCCGAGGACGCGCTGATCACCCGGCCGGAGCAGGACGTCGTGGTCCGGCGGCTCGCGCCGGGAGAGGCTGAATTCCTGTCGGCGCTGATCGCCGGGCGGCCGCTCGGCGAGGCCGCAGGCGCGGCGCTCGAGTCTTGTCCCGATTTCCACCTCGGCGCGGGCGTCGAGACCCTGATCAACTCCGGCGCATGCGCGTCGGCTCATCTTGGAGGCCAATCATGACCAGCGTATCGCAACGGCTTTCCTCGGGCGGGACAGTCTCGTCCGTCGCCCGGTTCGTGGATCGGGTCGAGGGCGTCTTGCGCGTCGTGGCGCTGCCCTCGCTCGTTCAGTTGGTCCTGCGGTTCGCGCTCGCGACGCCGTTCTGGAGGTCCGGCGTTCTGAAGTGGGACGGCTTTCTCCGGCTGAGCGACACGGCGGTCACCCTGTTCACCGACGAGTTCATGCTGCATCTGCCGGGCGGACCCTACCCCTTCCCGGCGCCGACCGTGGTGGCGTTCCTGTCGGGCTGCGCCGAGATCACCTTCCCGATCCTGCTGGTGATCGGCTTGGCGACGCAATTCGCGGCGCTGGCCCTCCTGTTCATGACCCTTATCGTCGAGCTGACCGTCCCGGACGGGTGGCCGATCCACATCACCTGGGCCGCCATGGCGCTCGCCATCATCGCTTGGGGGCCAGGTCGCCTTTCGCTCGACTTCTTAATTCGCCGCGTTCTCGGACTCCCCAATCCCTAAATCCGCCGGATGGAAGAGAGAGAGCGGCGAACATCAACTCCGTCAGGCGCTCGATCGATAAAAGAGGGGCCGCTCAGACGCTTTGTCGCCAGCCCCGGCCTGCGACAAAGCGAAATCCGTTGCGTTTCCCCTCAAAAGGAATTGCCGTCTGGAGTTTCAGGGCCACTCTGCGCAGCTTCCTCGGAATCCCCTTGGCTTTGCGGTTGGGAGACGCCGCTGACGAGGAGGCCGCCCTCGGCCTTCACCATCCCGAGAAAATAGGCCAGGTTTTCCAAGCGGGCCTTGATCGCCATTCTCTGCAGCTGAGCCGCCATGCCGGTTACATAGCGGGCGACTTCAAGCGCCTCTTCGTTTGGTGGAGGGATCATCTGATCCAGTTTCCTTCTGGCCGCGAACGGCTGCGGCGCCGCAGCGTCAAAAAATGGCCATAGAGGATACGACAGAATGTTATGAATGTGATCAGGGGCAAGACGCTATAACAGCGTGAACTTTTTCGCTGCGTAATAGCCCCCCTTTTGCTTGAACGCTGTAATTCTCAGGCTAATATGGGTCCATCCATTTTTGGAATTTGGTGCACAACGATTACATTACGAGAGATACCGCAGTTTTTTGGGAGCGGAGGACGCGAATGAGCGTTTCGACTGAGTGCACGTCCGACGGCGAGTTAGCGGCGACAGAGCCGCTAAATGTTCAATATGTCAGGCCTAGCCCGGAAGACGGAGCGGTTCTCGTACGCGCCTTCGTGAGCATTAGAAACCCCGAGCGACGCCGCGCTGTCCTCGATTATATTGTGGAGCAGGCGAAGATAGACAATTTACAGCGTGTTTGAGGAAATCTAAGCGCGAATGACCGGATAAGGTGGCGAGGATCGGCGCGAGGCGCGGCTGGAGATCGGCGGCCCCCCTTCCTGCAAGCCAAAGAAGTCCTCCGCTCGTTGTCGAATCGCGGATCCGGGAACCGTCGCCCTACGAAGACATTATCCCTGTTCAGCCGGGCGCCACGGGCCGCTCGACGCTTGGCTCTGGGGCAATTGGCTCTGCGACGAGAGGGACACGGGGTGAGCCTGACAAGCGACGCCGACCTCGCGGCTTGCGCCCGCGAGCCGATCCATAGCCCCGGCGCCATCCAACCGCATGGCTCGCTGCTTGTGCTCGATCCGGACGATCTGACCATTCTTCATATGAGCCTGAACGCCCCGACCGAGCTCGGCGTGCAGGCGAAGCCCGGACTGCCGCTGTCTCAGATCCTCCCCGCGGTGGCCGCGGAGCTGAAGGCGTGGCCGGAGTCCGAGCGCAGCTACGAGAACACAACTCGCATCCATGAGGCGCCGCATCATGTCGTCGCCCACCGGACCGACGGCGGCCTCCTTCTCGAGTTCGAACGGCTGTCGGACGCGGAAGAGCACACGATGGACCGCGTGTTCCCGCGGCTCCGGCAATTTACGGAGAATTTTCCCGGCGCGCGCGACGTTCGTGTGCTGGCGGCGCGCCTGGCGCGCTCCATTCGGGAGTTGACCGATTTCGACCGGGTTCTGGTCTATCAGTTCGACCGCAACTGGAATGGCCATGTGATCGGCGAGGTCGGAAACGGCGTTCTGCCATCCTATCTGGACCTGAGATTTCCAGCCGACGACATTCCCGCCCAGGCGCGCCAACTCTACCAGCAAAACCGCGTTCGGATCATTCCCGACGTCGGCTACACGCCCGTTCCCATTGTAGCGGCCGAAGGCGCGGGCGCCGCCGCGTCCGTCGATCTGAGCCTGGCTGGGCTTCGCAGCGTATCGCCGCTGCATCTCGAATACATGCGGAATATGGGCACAGCGGCGTCGATGTCCGTCTCCATCCTGGTCGACAACCGGCTCTGGGGGTTGGTCGCCTGCCACTGCCGGGACCCCCACGCAGTGTCCCTAAACATTCGCAACGCCTGCGATTTCGTCGTTCAGTCGGCGGCCGGGTGGATCGAGGCGCGGGAACGGTCCGCGGAGGCGGCGACGCGCGTCCGGCTCGGCGAGGTGCTGAATCGTCTGCTCGCCCAGGTCGCCGCGGCGAGCGATTGGCGGCAGGGGCTCCTCAGGGCGGAGACCGACCTGTTGGCGCAGGTCAACGCTTCGGGCGCAGCGATCCTGTTCGCCAACGAGCATCGCTCGGTTGGCCGGTGTCCGAGTGAAGGCGACACCCGGAGGCTGGTCAACTGGTTGGAGCGCCGCGGCGAGACCGAGCTGTTCCACTCGGACAGCCTGGCTGCGTCCTGGTCCGAGGCGGAAGCGTTCGCTGATGTCGGCAGCGGGGTGCTCGCCATTCGCATTTCCGAGTTGCATCCGAGCTGGCTGCTTTGGTTTCGGCCGGAAGTCGTTGAGACGGTGACCTGGGGGGGCGATCCGCACAAAGTCGTGAAGGAGCAGGGGCGGATTCATCCGAGACGCTCGTTTGAAGCCTGGAAGGACGAGGTGCGGCTCGCCGCTGCGCCATGGCGCAGCGCGGAGATCGTCGCAGCCCGCGATCTGCGCACGGCGATCATCGGCATCGTGCTGCGCAAAGCGGAAGAGCTGGCGCAACTGACCCAGGAACTCCAACGCTCGAACAAGGAGCTCGAGGCCTTCAGCTATTCCATCTCGCATGATCTGCGCGCGCCGTTCAGGCATATCGTCGGCTTTTCGCAACTGCTCCGGGAGCGCGAAAAGGATCTCGATCCGAAGTCGCGCCACTACCTCGACAGCATTTCGGAGTCGGCGCTGACCGCCGGCAAGCTGGTCGACGATCTCCTGAATCTCGCCCATCTCGGGCGAATGCAATTGGCGGTCAAGACGGTCGACATGAACAAGCTGGTGCAGGAGGTCAGGCGTTCGCTGGAGCTGACCGTGGCGGGCCGGGACATCTCCTGGCGGGTCGGCGACCTGCCCCCCGCGCGCGGAGATCCCCAGCTCATGCGACAGGTCTGGACGAATCTCATCGACAACGCCGTGAAATACACGCGTCCCAAGACGCCGGCGATCATCGAAATTCGAGGATCGGTTGAGGAGACCGGCGGCGCTTTGTATATGGTGCGCGACAACGGAGTGGGCTTCGACATGGCCTATGTCGAGAAGCTCTTCGGCGTTTTCCAACGTCTGCAGCGCGTAGAGGATTTTGAAGGGACGGGCATCGGGCTCGCGCTCGCGCGTCGCGCCGTGGAAAGGCACGGCGGCAGGATCTGGGCCGAGGGGGCAGTGGACAAGGGCGCGACGTTCATGTTCGCGCTGCCGAAACAAAAGGAGACGACCGAGCGTGCCTGAACTACGACCGATCCTTCTGGTGGAGGACAGCCCGAAAGATCTCGAACTCACTCTGGCGGCCCTGGAGAAGTGCCAGCTCGCCAATCCCCTCGTGGTCGCTCGCGACGGCGAGGAGGCGCTGAACTACCTTTACGGCAAAGGCCCCTATGAGGGCCGATCGAATCGCGACCCGACGGTCGTCCTGCTCGACCTCAAGCTGCCGAAGATCGATGGGCTCGAGGTGCTGCAGAAGGTGAAAAGCGATCCGGACCTTCGCCATACTCCGATCGTCATGCTGACCTCGTCGCGAGAAGAGCAGGACCTCGTGAAGAGCTACGAGCTCGGCGTCAACGCCTTCGTGGTGAAGCCGGTGGAGTTCACCGAGTTCTTCAAGGCGATCCAGGATCTCGGGATCTTCTGGGCGATTTTGAACGAGCCGTCTCCGAGATCCAAATGAGCCGATCCGAGGCCTCTGACGGCCCCTCTCGCATCCTGATGCTCGAAGACAGCGACTTCGACGCCGAACTGATCCAGGATCAGGTCGTCCGGGTTCGCCCGGAGCCGGCGATCGTTCGCGTGACCGGGCGCGCGGGGTATATGAGCGCGCTGGAGAACGAGCAGTACGACCTCATCCTCTCGGATTTTTCCCTGCCGGACTTCGACGGAATGGCGGCGCTCGCCGCCGCTGTCGAGAAAGCCCCGGACACGCCGTTCATCTTCGTCTCGGGCGTGCTCGGCGAGGAAATCGCGATCAACTCGTTCAAGAAGGGCGCGACCGACTACGTCCTGAAGCAGCGCCTGATCCGTTTGCCGACGGCGATCGAGCGCGCGATCTCCGAGGCGCGGGAGCGATCGGAACGCCGTCGCGCGGAGCAGCAGTTGCAGCTTCTGGTCGCAGAACTCAGCCACCGGGTGAAGAACACGCTCGCGACCGTCGTTTCGATCGCCCACCGCACCGCCAAGAGCAGCCGGACGGTCGAGCAGTATCAGGAGGCGCTGACCGGCCGGCTGAGAGCGCTCGCGGAGGCGCACGCCCTGGTTTTCGAGGCCAACTGGGGCGAAACCGGCCTGCGTCAGGTCCTGGAGCGGACCCTGAAGGCGTTTCGACGCGACGGCGATCGCAGCATCAGCCTTTCCGGGCCCAAAGTGATTCTGGAGCCGAAGGCGGCGCTGGCGCTGAGTCTGATCTTTCACGAGCTGGTCACGAACGCCTCCAAATATGGCTCGCTGTCCAGCGAAAGCGGGCGCGTGGAAGCGAGTTGGACAATGACGGCGCGCGCCGGCCAGTCGAGAGTGCATTTCTTGTGGCGCGAAAGCGGCGGCCCGGCCGTGGAGCCGCCCAAGCATGTGGGCTTCGGCAGCACGCTGGTCGACCGCAGCGCCCGCTACGAGTTGGACGGCAAGGCCGAGATCGATTACCAGCCTACGGGCGTGGTGTGCCGGATCGAGTTTGCGACGGGCGGCTAGCCTCGGCGCCGCGCCAGCCAAAATGCTTGTGCATCAGGGCGGCCAAGATGGAGGGGCTGCAGGGCTTCGCCAGCGTCGGCACGTTCTGCAATCTCCGCCTGAGATTCGGGATGTCCGCGTAACCGCTGCAGACGATCACCGGGACCGACCGCTCGTGCAGCCTCTCGATCAGGGGGAACGTGTAGTCATTCCGCAGATTGAGGTCGACGACCGCGCCGTCCAGATTCGTTTCGGCCGCCGACATGGCGTCGCTCAGCCGGCCGAACGGCCCAATCACGTCGCAGCCGAGACCGTTCAGAATCTCCTCGAGATCCATAGCGATCAGCAGGTCGTCTTCAACCACCAATATTTGTAACTTCGGGTGCTGTTCGTTCGCTCCATTGACCATCGTCAACACGCTCGCATTCAAATGGCTCTTTCTCTTCGGCTCTTAATTGCGAAAGCGCGCGATGGTTCCTCGACCGGAAGGAGACGCCGGGCCGGCGAGCTTACGCGTTGAGACGCGCGAAACGCGCCAAGAGTCCCCGTACATAGTCCGGAGAGGGGTCGCCGTTCGAGAACAGGATGCGGTAGCAGATCGGCGCGATCAGGATGTCGATGGCGTCCTCGATCGAGAAGCCGGCCTCGCCCCGCCCGCGCGCGCGGCGCAACAGGGTTTGCAGGTGCTCGGTGGTGTAAGCGCAACAGCGCGCGGCTGCGAGGTCGGAGCCCGTCTCCGCCAGGACGTCCCGAATCAACGCCCGGCCCAGCGGCGACGCCATTTCCTCCGCATACTGCTGCACGAAGGCGCTGAGGTCGCCGGCAAGCGAGCCGGTGTCATCGGGCTCGCACACCGGGCGCAACCGCTCGGCGGCGACGTCGGCGAGCAGTTGGGACAGGTCGCCCCAGCGCCGATACACGGTCGACGGGGTCACCCCCGCCCGTTCGGCGATCATTGGAACGGTGATTTCGGATCGGCTCATGTCGTTGAGCAGGGTCTGCGTCGCCCGGTGGACGGCCTCCTGGATGCGGGCGCTTCGCCCACCCTGCCGGATCATCTCACGCGCCATGGGCGCTCCTCAAAAAAAGACGCGCAACCTTAAAGCAAAGATATTGCATTAAGACCCGAGTACGCTATGTTCCCCTAACGCAATCATTTAGCTTTAGGCAAAGAAATGTCGAGTCCCGCCGCCGCGCTTTCGGCCCCGCCGCGTTCAAGGTCGCTCGCCGCCGTCTATGCGACGCTGACCGCGATCACCTTTTCGGCGGTCTCCGCCGCGCCGACGCCGATCTATCGGCTCTATCGTGAGACGCTCGGCCTCACGCCGTTCGCGATCACAATCGTCTTCGCCGTCTATTGCCTGACCATGGTCGGGGCGTTCCTGACGATCGCGCGGCTTTCCGATTATGTCGGCCGCAAGCCGATGATCCTCACGGCGCTCGGGCTCAACGCCATCGCGCTTTGGCTGTTTCTGGTCGCCGATTCCGCGGCGATGCTGGTTCTTGCGCGCGCCGTTCAGGGGGTTGCGACGGGAGTGGCGCTTGCGACGCTCGGCGCGGTCATCGCGGATACGGCGCCCAAGTGGGCGGCGACGCTCAACAGCGTGACGGCGTTCATCGGTCTGGCGCTCGGGTCGCTGATCTCGGGCGCGCTCGTCGCCTTTGCGCCGTGGCCGACCCTGCTGATCTACGCGGTGTTGCTCGGCGTGACGCTCGCCGAGATGGCCGTCCTCGCCTGGATCGCCGAGACGGCGTCGCCAAAGGCCGGCGCCTGGAGCGGGATCCGGCCCAGGCTCACCGTGCCGGCGGCCGCAACCGGCGAGATGGTCCGGCTTTTCCCGCTGACCCTTTCGGCCTGGGCGCTCGGCGGCTTCTACCTCTCGCTGATGCCTTCGCTCGTGGTCGCCGCGACCGGGGTTCGCTCGCCTCTCCTCGGCGCCGCCGTCGTCTCGGCGCTGATGATCGCCGGCGGAATTTCGTCCTATGCGACGCGCGGTTCCGACGCCCGGACGCTGGTGCGCGCCGCGGCGGCGTGGCTCGCAGCCGGGATCGTCCTGACCCTTTTCGCGATCGCCGCCGGCTCGCCGACGGGCATGCTGTTTGGAACGATCGTGGCGGGCGGCGGCTTTGGCGCCTCATACGGCGCCACGCTTAGCGCGCTCCTGCCGCTCGCGTCGGGCCACGAGCGGGCCGGCTTGCTCTCCGCCTATTTCGTCGAGAGCTATCTCGCCTTCGCGCTGCCAGCCATCGCCGCCGGGCTTGCCGCGCCCCATCTCGGGCTCGTGGCCACCGCGTTGATCTACGGGTCGACGCTCGCGCTCAGCGCCATCGTGACGCTGGTGCTTGAGACGATTGCCGCGCGCAACCGATGACGCAGCGAGCCGCCCCCTGCCGCGATCGCCGATTGTCCGCAGTGCGAGACTATGGTTAAGACGATTAGCAGGCGCCCGAAGCGTTCAAGCCTGAAACTGGGCGAACGCGCGAGGGCCATAAGTTCGGGGGCTATCGTTGAAGCTGATCCGCGCCATCGCCGCGGGCGTTCTCATGTTTGCGCTCGTTGGCTGCGCGGGCCGGCCGACCGGCAACCTCGTGGTGGTTTCGGCGCCGGCGCCGCCCGGCGCGAGCACGGTCGACATGCTGGTGGCGACGACGCGCGCCGAGGTGGCGGAGCCTGCCGGCGTCATGTTCGGCGGCGAGCGCGGCCGGGGGCTCGCTTTCGCCGACATCGCCGTTTCGATCCCGCCCGACGCGGTCAGAAAGATCGGCGACGTCCAATGGCCGTCGCATCAGCCGGGCGACCCCGCCCATGACTTCGTCACGGTGCGCGCCGACGAGCTCGATCTCCAGCAGGTGGTCGCCGCCTTCGACGATCGGCTCAAGAGGCTGAAGCCTTCGGACCGCCATGTCCTGTTGTTCGTGCATGGCTACAACACCCGCTTTGAAGAGGCGGTCTACAAGTTCGCCCAGATCGCGCATGACGCGGGCGCGCCGGTCGTGCCGGTGCTCTTCACCTGGCCGTCGCGCGGGCGCCTGTTCGACTACGTCTACGATCGCGAAAGCGCGACCTATTCGCGTGACGGCCTCGAGAGTCTTCTCCAGGCGATGGCGAAGGACCCCAACGTCAACGCGATTTCCATTCTCGCCCACTCGATGGGCAATTTCGTCACCGTCGAGGCGCTGCGGCAGATGACGATCCGCAACGGCGGGATGTCGCCGAAGATCCGGGACATCATGCTCGCTTCGCCCGATATCGACTTCGACGTGTTCCGTCGTCAGATCGCGGAGATCGAGGCGTCCGACAAGTCGCCGCCCGTGACCTTGTTCGTTTCGGACGACGACAAGGCGCTGGCCGCATCAAGCCTGATTGCCGGCAACGAACCGAGGCTCGGCGAGATCGACCCGCACGTCGAGCCGTACAAGTCGATCCTCGAGCAAGCGCGGGTGAACGTAATCGACCTCACCGCGATCAAATCCGATGACCCGATCAACCACGGAAAGTTCGCGCAGAGCGAGGTCGTGACCGCGATCGGCCATCGCCTGTCCGAGGGTCAGACGCTCACCGACGCGCGGGTGACGCTCGGCGAGCGGATCGGCGCCGTCGCGCAAGGCGCGGCCGGCACACTCGGGAAGGCGGCGACGCTGGTGGCTTCCGCGCCCGTCGCCCTCATCGACCCGAACACCCGCGACACTCTGGAAGACCAGGCCGTCTTGCTCGGCCGTTCGGCGAAGGAGACGATCGCAGCGCCTGTCAGCGGACTCGGCGGCGCCTCGTCTCGCTGCAACGCGCGGGCGAACGCGGATGGGGACTCGGACGTCCCCGACCGTCCGGAATGTGCGCCGCCGCGTCCCGTCGCGGCTCGGTGAGCAGGACGGCGCCGGCCGAAAAGAAAAGCGGCCCCAACCGGGCCGCTTTTGGTAGCCGCTGCGCTATCCGCGCCGCGGTCGGACAGATGCGCTTCGATCAGATGGTCGTCACGACGGACTGGCGCACGATCGTTTCGATGTCGCCGCGGCGGATGCCGATGTCGCTGAGTTCGCGGTCGCTGAGCTGGCTGAGCTCGCGAACGGCTTCACGGTAACGGCGCCAAGCGGAAAGCTTTTCGGATATCGTCTTGAAGGTGGACATTTGAGGTCTCCAGGTTGTCAAGGAGCGCCCGTCTGGGCCTCTTTGTTGCAACGCAATGTAGAGCGCCCCCATCCCTTCCGGTAGGATCAGATCGTAGCGACAGGCATGCGTTTCACGCATAACTTGTTTAGTCAGAAGTTTACCGTTTCCCGCATTGCGAGCCCTGGCTCAAGCCGCCTGCCGCGACGGACTCCCATCAGAGCGCCGACGCCGACCTGCGCTCGACGCTGGAGGTAAGCCCAACGGATCCGGATTGTTCAGGACGTCGTTCGTGTTATCAGCAGGATATGCCTGGGACCGCGCCGCCCCTCAGACGCGTGGGATATCACACCCCGCGATGCTGGCAGCGCAATCGACTGAATTATTCATTCGAGTTTAGGTATGTATAATTAGCATATGTAGAAATTGTGCACCGCAGCAATTCGAGGACTGCACGGGGCGGCGCGCCGTCTTGCGGCCGATCGCCGCATCGGCCTTCGGACGCGCGCGGTGCGCGGACGGGTCGCAGGCCCCGGCGTATCCGCAGCGCTTTCTATGGCCTACACTGTTTTGCGAACTTGATTTTGAGCGCGTGAGCAGCGACGAAACGGTTGCACCCGCTCAACCCAAGGAGCCCTGTATGGATAACATCATCGCCCGCGTCGCCGCCGCGGCGAACCTCACGCCGGAGGTTGCGCGGAAAACAGTGGCCCTGCTTGCGGACTTCATCCAGCGTGAGGCCTCCGACGACGGAGTGAAGGACCTGTTCGAGAAGGCGCCGGAACTGAAGGCGATCATTGCTTCGGGGCCGACCACCGGCGGACAGGGTATGGGCCTCGGCCTCAAGGGCCTGATGGGCATCGCGGCCGGCGCCATGGGCGGCGGGGGACTGATGACGCTCGGCGGCGAGCTGATGGGCCTCGGCCTCAATATGGATCAGATCCAGGCCGCAGGCCGGGAGGTGTTCGCCTACGCGCGCGAAGTCGCAGGCGATGAGACGGTCGGCGAGATCGCCGCGTCGATCCCCGGCTTGTCGCAATTCATCTAGAGGAGGTCATGCTCGTGGGCGCTGAGGCGGTGGCATTCCCGGCCTGGACGGAGGCCGACTGGCGCAAGGCCGCCGAAGCGGCCCTGAAGGGCGCGAGCCTCGACAAGCTCGTCACGCGCACCGCCGACGGACTCCGCGTCGAACCCGTCTATCAACCCGGAAGCGGCCCGCGAGCCTTGCGGGCCGAAGGCGCTTGGCGGGTGATCGCCCGCCTCGACCATCCCGACGCGCGCGAGGCCAACGCGCAGGCCCTCGAGGACCTTGCCGGCGGCGCGGACGGCTTGCAGGTCGTGTTCGCCGGGGCGATCGGCGCCTATGGCTTCGGCCTCAGGCGATCGGATCCGGAGACGCTGAGTCTGGCTTTCGACGGGGTTCCGTTCGACGCGGGCGCCCGTTTCGAGCTCGACCTTGGCCCGAACGGCCCAAGGGAAGCGCTCGCCTTCGCCAGCCACATCCGGAGCAAGGGCGCGGAGCCGGCGATCAGCGCCGTGTCGTTCGGCCTTGATCCCTTTGCCGCAGCGGCGCGCGGACCCTTTCCGGCGGACTGGGCGGCCCACGTCAAACCCTATGTCGACGCCGCTCTCGAACTGAAGGCGGGGCAATTCAACGGCCCGTTCTTCGTGGCCGACGCGCGGAGCGTGAACGCGGCCGGCGGCTCGGCCGCCCAGGAGCTCGCCTTTGCGCTCGGCGCCGGCGTCAGCCTCCTGCGCAAGCTCGGAGAGGCTGGCGTGGCGCTCGATCAGGCCCGCGCCGCGATCGCCTTCCGTCTCGCGTCCGACGCCGAGGAGTTCGTCGAGTTGGCGAAGTTCCGGGCGCTGCGCGTCCTCTGGGCACGGGTCGAGGAGGCCTGCGGGCTGTCTCCGCGCGCAGCTCGCATCCAGGCGGAAACCGCCTGGCGCATGATGACCCGCCTCGATCCCTACGTGAACGTGATGCGCGGATCGATCGCCGCATTTTCCGCCGGCCTCGGCGGCGCCGACAGCGTGAGCGTGCTGCCGCATCCGCTCGCCGTCGGTTTGCCGGGCGCCCTCGCGCGGCGGCTCGCCCGCAACGGGCAGCTCGTCCTGTTGCGCGAATCTCATCTCGGCTTCGTGCAAGATCCGGCGGCGGGCGCCGGCGGTTTCGAGGCGCTCACCTCCGCGGTCGGCGCAAAGGCCTGGGCGCTTTTCCAGGAGATCGAGGCCGAGGGCGGCCTCCCGGCGGCGCTGGCGAGCGGGGCGTTCCAGCGCAAGGCGGCCGAGAACCTGGCGGCGCTGAAGCGCGACGTTGCGAAGGTCAAGGCGCCGATCACGGGCGTCAGCGCGCATCCGAAGCTCGACGAGGCGCCAGTCGATCTCGCGTCCGGCGCGCCCGATCCTGCCCCCTACGCCGCAGCGGACGGCGCGCTTGCGCCGGTTCGCCTCGCCGCGTCTTTCGAGGCGCTGCGCGATCGTTCGGACGCGGCGTTGAAGGCCCGCGGGCGCCGCCCTCAGGCTTATCTCGTGGCGATCGGACCCGAGCCCGTCCACAAGCGCCGCGTCGCTTACATGCGCGAATGGCTGGAAGCCGGCGGGATCGAGCCTGTCTACGACGGCGAGGCCAAGACGCCGGAGGAGGCCGTCGCCAGACTCCAGGGCGAGCGGCGCGGAGCTCGCTTGCCTATGCAGCGACGACGACACTTACGGCGCGCGCGGAGAAGCGTTTGCTTCGGCGGTCAAAGCCGCCGGCGTGAAGGGCCTTGTCCTCGCCGGGCGCCCGGGCGAGCTCGAGGCGCGCCTGCGCGCGGGCGGCGTCGACGACTTCATCTTCATGGGCGGCGACGCGATCGCCGCGCTCGAAGGTCTGTACAAACGCGTTGGCGTCTAGAGCCGGCGGCGGTCCGGAGTTGCTTCCTGCCGCTGACGGTTTCGAAAATCGCGGGATTTCTCGGAGAGCCGGCATCGGTTTTCGCATCCCGCTCTCGGTTCGAACTGGGGCGAAAGTCATGAGCGTGATCCCGAATTTCTCCCAAGTGCCGTTCAGCACGCCGGCGGGCCTTCCCGAAGGGGGCGACCCAGAAACCTGGACGACGCCGGAAGGGGTCGAAGTCAAGTCTTTCTACGCCGAGCGTGATCGCGCGGGGCTCGACGTCTCGCATGAGTGGCCGGGTCTGACGCCGTTTTTGCGGGGGCCTTATCCGACGATGTACGTCGCCCAGCCTTGGACGGTGCGCCAGTACGCCGGCTTCTCGACCGCCGAAGAGTCCAACGCCTTCTATCGCGCCAATCTCGCCGCAGGTCAGAAGGGCCTCTCGATCGCCTTCGATCTTGCGACCCACCGCGGCTATGATTCCGATCATCCGCGCGTCGCGGGGGACGTCGGCATGGCGGGCGTCGCGATCGACTCGATCTACGATATGCGAACCCTGTTCTCCGGCATCCCGCTCGACACCATGAGCGTGTCGATGACCATGAACGGCGCGGTGCTGCCGGTGCTGGCGCTCTACATCATCGCCGCCGAGGAACAGGGCGTGCCGTTGGCCAAGCTGACCGGCACCATTCAGAACGACATTCTGAAGGAGTTCATGGTCCGCAACACCTACATCTACCCGCCGGCGGCTTCGATGCGGATCGTCTCCGACATCTTCGCCTTCACGGCGGCGAACATGCCGAAGTTCAACTCGATCTCGATATCCGGCTACCACATGCAGGAGGCCGGCGCGACGCAGGACCTCGAGCTCGCCTACACGCTCGCCGACGGCATCGAGTATATTCGCGCGGGAATGGCGTCCGGGATGGGCGTCGACCAGTTCGCGCCGCGCCTGTCGTTCTTCTGGGCGATCGGCACGAACTTCTTCATGGAGGTCGCCAAGATGCGCGCCGCCCGCAAGCTCTGGGCGGGCATCGTCAAGGGTTTTGGGGCGAAGATCGACAAGTCGTTGGCGCTGCGCACCCATAGCCAGACCTCCGGCTGGTCTCTCACGGCCCAGGACCCGTTCAACAACATCGTCCGCACCCTGATCGAGGCGATGGCGGCGACGCAGGGCCACACCCAGTCGCTGCACACCAACGCGCTCGACGAGGCGCTTGCGCTGCCGACCCCATTCTCCGCGCGCATCGCCCGCAACACCCAACTCTTCCTGATCGAGGAGAGCGGCACCACCCGCGTCATCGATCCGTGGGGCGGCTCCTACTATGTCGAGCGCCTCACAGCGGAACTGGCCGCGCGCGCGCAGCAGCACATCGACGAGATCGAATCGCTCGGCGGCATGGCCAAGGCGATCGAGCAGGGGCTGCCGAAGCGGCGCATCGAAGAGGCCGCGGCGCGCACCCAGGCGCGTATCGATTCCGGCCGCCAGACCGTCATCGGCGTGAACGCCTTCACGCCCCTGATCGAGGGCGAGCTCAGAGTGCTGAAGGTCGACGCGGCCGCCGTTCGCTCAATGCAGATCGAGAAGCTCAAGCAACTGCGCGCCGAGCGCGACGAAGCCAAGACTCAGGCGGCGCTGGAGGCGCTGACCGAGGGCGCGCGCGGAAACGGCAACCTGCTGCAGCTTTCGGTCGAGGCGGCCCGGGTCAAGGCGACGGTCGGGGAAATCTCGCTGGCGATGGAGAAGGTTTTCGGACGCCATGTCGCCGAGACTCGCGTCGATTTCCGGCGTCTATCTCGCGGAGGCGGGGGCAGCGTCCGAAGCCAATGAGCGCGTCGTCGCCATGGCGCGCGCGTTCGAGGAAAACGCGGGCCGTCGCCCGCGCATCCTGGTCGCCAAGATGGGTCAGGACGGTCACGACCGCGGCCAGAAGATCATCGCCTCGGGGTTCGCCGATCTCGGCTTCGATGTGAAGATTGGTCCGCTGTTCGCCACGCCCGAGGAAGTCGCGGCGCTCGCCAAGGAGACCAAGGCCGACATCGTCGGCGTATCGTCGCTCGCGGCGGGACACCTGGCGCTCGACTCCGGCGCTCAAGCGCGCGCTTGGCGAGGTGGGAATGAGGGACGCGATGATCGTCGTTGGCGGCGTCATCCCGGAACAGGACTTCGCCCCGCTCAAGGCCGCGGGCGCCGACGCCATCTTCCCGCCCGGAACGGTTGTTCCCCAGGCCGCGCAAAGCCTGATCGAGAGCCTGAACGAGCGGCTCGGCTTCGCCCAGCGCGCTCCGGACTGAGCCTGCGCCGACACGCAGGGTCGCCAATCCCATAGTGGCGCCGTGTGTCTCTTCCGAGACCCTTCGCGCGCGGCGTTGATCCATATCGACACGGAATTCGTCTCCCATCGACGGCGCCGGTTTTGCGATCCTCTCGGCGGGTGCGGCCGGAGATAGGATGGGAGGCGCCGTATGAGCGCTCCAATTTCGGAAATCGTCGATCACGTCATTCGCCATGCGCGGAAGATGTCGACGAGCGTCGGCTACGATCGGGAGACGGCGCGCGCGGCGTTGGGCCGTCTGCTGGCCGATCTCGAGCGGCGCGACCCCGACGATCCGGCGCTCGAACGGCTTCGCGCGTTCATCGCCGAGGGCGATCCGAGAAAGCCTCCGAACGCGCCAGCCGAACCGCAAGGACGCCCCTGACGCATAATGTTCGACGCCCGGCGCATTTTTGTGATTGCCGCCGGCGTTCGGAATCGAGTTTTCGGCTCGACTCGCTTCGAGGGCTGCAGAAGTATTTTGGCCGTTCTGCGAGCCAGTCGACGGTGTCGCCGCGTGTCCGAGTTTCGGTGAACGCGGGGAGGCGCCGGCGTTTCGATACGAAACGTCATGTCGTCGCCTCGGGGCCGTATGGCGAAGCCGTGACGGTGGCGCGACGGATGAGGGAGAGGCGCTCGATGCTGGCGACTGCCAACGGGAAGGGTTTGCGAACGCGCAAATTTGTGTCGCAACGCGGCGCCGTGCTGCCTTTTACCGAACTCGGATTTGGCGGCGCGCCGCTCGGCAACCTTTATCGGCCGATGACCGAGAAGGAGGCGCGGCTGACGCTCGACACGATGTGGGCGACCGGCTGCCGCTACTTCGACACCGCGCCGCTCTACGGTCTGGGATTGTCCGAAAGCCGGCTCAACGGATTTCTTCGCGCCAAACCGCGAGAGTCCTTCCTCATATCCACCAAAGTCGGCAGGCTGCTCGAGCTTTGCAGGCCGAGCGAGCGTTCGCGTCCGAACGCTTTCTTCGAGACGCCTTCGCGCCGAGAGCGTTTCGACTATTCCTACGACGGCGTGATGCGCTCGCTCGAGTTTTCGCTCGAGCGCCTCGGACTGGATTCGATCGACATCGTGTTCGCCCATGACGTCGATCTCACGACCCACGCTCACAAAGACGCCGTCGACGGGCATCTCGCCGATTTCATGAAAGGCGGCTATCGCGCGCTCGACAAACTCCGCGCCGCCGGCGCGATCAAGGCGATCGGCGCGGGAGTCAACGAATGGGAGGCGGCTGAGGCCTTCGCTCACGCCGGCGACTTCGACGTGTTCATGCTCGCCGGCCGCTACACCCTGCTCGAACAGGACGCGCTTGCGAGCTTTCTTCCGCTCTGCCATGCCAAGGGTATCGGCGTCGTCATCGGCGCTCCCTTCAATTCGGGCATTCTGGCGAGCGGACCGCGGGCCGACGCCCACTACAACTATCGCGCCGCGCCCGACGAGGTGAAGGAGCGGGTGCGGCGGATCCAGCAGATCTGCAAGGGATTCAAGGTCAAGCTCCCGCAGGCGGCGCTGCAATTTCCTCTCGGGCATCCCGCTGTCGTCAGCGTCGCGCCGGGGATCAGCCGGGCGAGCGAAGCCAAGCGCAACGCGGCGATGATGGCGGCAAAGATCCCGGCCGCCTTATGGCGCGCCTTGAAGGCCGAGAAGCTGATCCGCGAGGATGCGCCGACCCCGAAGTGACCGGGCCCATTCCGCGCCCCGACGCCGCTTGCGGTCAGAACAGGCCTTCGATCTCGCCGTCGACGACGCGGATCCGCTCCGCCGCGGGGCTCCGCGGCAGGCCCGGCATGGTCCGAATGTCCCCCATCAGCGCGACGACGAAGCCAGCGCCGGCGCGCAGGCGGACGTCCTTCACCGTCACGTTGAACCCGGTCGGCGCGCCGAGGCGCGCGGGATCGTCCGAGAACGAATATTGCGTCTTGGCGACACATATCGGAAGCGCGCCGAAGCCCGCGGATTCGAGCGCGCGATATTTCGCCTTGACGGCGTCGTCGGCGACGACCTCGTCGGCGCCGTAGATCTCGCGGGCGATCGTGCGCGTCTTGTCCCAGAGGCTGAGATCGTCGGGATAAAGGAGTTGGAACTGCGAGTTGTCCGCGCTCGAAACGCCCGCCACAGCCTGCGCAAGCGCCTCGGCGCCCGCGCCGCCGAGCGCCCAATGTTCGCAGACCACGACCTTGAGGCCGAACCGGTCTGCGACCGCGCGCTGGACGAGATCGAGCTCCGCCTCGGTATCCGCGGTGAACCGGTTGATCGCCACGACCACCGGGACGCCGAACTTGTGGACGTTGCCGATGTGGCGCGCGAGATTGGCGAGGCCGGCCTTGAGCGCGCCGAGATTCTCGCCTGCGAGCGCGTCCTTGGCGACCCCGCCGTGCATCTTGAGGGCGCGCACCGTCGCCACGATCACCGCGGCGGCCGGCTTCAATCCCGCCTTGCGACACTTGATGTCGAAGAATTTCTCCGCCCCGAGGTCGGCGCCGAATCCGGCCTCGGTCACGACGTAGTCGGCGAGCTTCAGCGCAGCCCTGGTCGCCACGACCGAATTGCAGCCGTGGGCGATGTTGGCGAAGGGGCCGCCGTGAACGAACGCCGGCGATCCCTCGAGCGTCTGGACCAGGTTGGGTTTGATCGCCTCCTTGAGCAAGGCGGACATGGCGCCCTCCGCCTTGAGCTCTTGAGCCGTCACGGGCCGCTTGCCGTAGGTATAGCCGACCACCATGCGCCCGAGCCGCCCTTCGAGGTCGTCGATGTCGGAGGCGAGGCAGAACGCCGCCATCACCTCGGAGGCGACGGTGATGTCGAAGCCGTCCTCGCGAGTGAAGCCGTTCGACGGGCCGCCGAGCCCGACCACGACCTCTCTCAGCGCGCGGTCATTCATGTCCAGCGCGCGCTTCCAGGCGATGCGGCGCTGGTCGAGGCCGAGCGCATTGCCCCAGTAGAGGTGGTTGTCGAGCATAGCCGCGAGCAGATTGTGCGCCGACGTGATGGCGTGGAAATCACCGGTGAAATGGAGGTTGATCGCATCCATCGGCACGACCTGGGCGTAACCGCCGCCGGCTGCGCCGCCCTTCATGCCGAAACAGGGGCCGAGCGAAGGCTCACGCAGGCAGATGATCGCCTTCTTGCCTATCCGGTTGAGCGCGTCGCCGAGGCCGACCGTCGTGGTCGTCTTGCCTTCGCCGGCCGGGGTGGGACTGATCGCCGTGACGAGGATCAGCTTGCCGTCGGGCCGGTCGTCCGCGGCTTTGCGCAGGAAATCCGGCTCGATCTTGGCGATCCACCGACCATAGGGCTGCAAGGCGTCCTCGGGGACGCCGATCGAGGCGGCGATCTCGGCGATCGGCCTGAGCTTTGCGGCGCGGGCGATTTCGATGTCTGAGCGCATACGGTCCTCGAATGGTCGTGCCATTCCGAGCAATCCTATCTCTCGGCGGGAACTTCAAGCGTCATCGAGGTCGGCTCCGATCGGAAGGCGCGCGTTTCGGGCGCCGATAGCCCGCCGAAAGAGGGGCGGCGAGACGCCGCCCTCCTGTCCCCAGAAATTCCGTTGGCCCGCTGACGAGACTTTGCGTAGGGTTTCGCCATGGCTGCGCTCCGTCTCGCCCTGCTCACGACGGTCAGCATTGCGCTCTTCTTCGGCCTTGCGATCGCCGGCGAGGGCGGCCCGGCGCGCTTCTTCGCGCAGGCGCCTCTCATCGCCCTGACCGTGGTGACGATCGCGCTCGGCCTCGCCGCGATGTTCACTCAAGGCCACATCGGCTCGGGCGTGCGCGAGGATCGCTCGAACCGTTGGGTGCTCGTCGCCTTCACCATCCTGGGCGTGGCGCTCGCCTACGTCCCCGCGCTCTGCGACCGCCTTGACGTCATGACGTTCGGCGGCGACGCCACGCGCTGGCTCGGCGTCGCCGCTTACGCCGCCGGCGGCGCGCTCCGGCTCGCGCCGGTCTTCGTGCTCGGGCGAAGGTTCAGCGGTCTGGTGGCGATCCAGCCGGATCACCGCCTCGTCACGGACGGTCTCTACGGCGTCATCCGCCACCCGTCCTATCTCGGCGTCGTGGTCATAGGCGTCGGCTGGAGCTTGGCCTTTCGCAGCGGCGTCGGGCTTGTGATCACGGCGCTCATCGTGCTTGTGCTGATCGGGCGCATGAACGCCGAGGAGCGATTGCTCGGGGAAACGTTCGGCGCCGAATACGCGGCCTATCGCGCCCGAACCTGGAGGCTTGTCCCCTATCTCTACTGAGCGCGGTTTTTCTCGCCGGCCTCGGCGCTTTGGTTGCCTCCCTTCCGCGCATCCCCTAAACCACCGCCCGGCCACACCGGGAACCCCTGTCCATGATCCGCTCCGCCCTGATGACTGTAATGACCGGCGCCGCAATCAAGGCGGGGCGAGGCCTCAAGCGCGACTTCGGCGAGATCGGCCAGTTGCAGGTGTCGATGAAGGGGCCGGGCGATTTCGTCAGCCTCGCCGACAAGAAGGCTGAAAAGACCATCTACGAGGAGCTTGCCAAGGCGCGCCCCGGCTACGGCTTCGTGATGGAGGAAGGCGGACGGATCGAGGGAACGGACAAAAGCCACACCTGGCACATCGATCCGCTCGACGCGACCACCAACTTTCTGCACGCCATCCCGATCTTCGCCGTCTCGATCGCGCTCGAGCGCGAGGGCCAG
Organism: uncultured Alphaproteobacteria bacterium; assembly: GCA_963748545.1. Taxonomy (GTDB): domain Bacteria; phylum Pseudomonadota; class Alphaproteobacteria; order Rhizobiales; family Beijerinckiaceae; genus Roseiarcus. The sequence continues at coordinate 213,304 of CAVVJO010000036.1, read as the reverse complement.
ATCATCGCCGGCGTCATCTACAATCCGGCCGACGACGATATGTATGTGACCGAGAAGGGCCAGGGCGCGTGGGGCGGCAACCATCGACTCCGCGTCGCCCAGCGCACCGAGCTGTCGCAGGCCGTGTTCGGCTGCGGCATTCCCCACCTCGGCAAGGCGGCGCAGCATCCCCGCTTCAAGGCCGAGCTTGCGGCGGTGATGGCGCGGGTCGTCAACGTGCGCAGGCTCGGCTGCGCCTCGCTCGACCTCGCCTATGTCGCGGCCGGCCGTTTCGACGCCTTCTGGGAGCGAGGCCTCAACTCCTGGGACATCGCCGCCGGCGCGATCCTCATCCGCGAGGCTGGCGGCTACGTCACCGATGCGGACGGCGCGCCGGACTTCCTGACGACCGGCTCGATCGTCGCCGGCAACGAGATCATGCATCGCGAACTGCTCACGCTGCTGAAGAACGCGGCTTAACGCCTTCCGTATTTCTGCTACTGTTTTCGGGAGAATAACGAGCGATTCGCGTAGGTTTTGGTGGGGGCGGTGAGCAGGACTTCGATCTTGCGGCGTAACGGCGGAAGGAGATGAGCGCCGAGGCGCTCTGTCTCCTCGGCGACGCCGCGCTCCTCGCTCTTGCGGTCGCAGGCGGGTTCAGCGCCGCTCGACCCCTGGGGCGGCCCGTCGTCTACGGCGGGACGCTCGCCGTGTCCGCGTTTCTGCTTGTCGTCGCGATCGGCGCGCTCGCGTTCGGCGGCCAGAGCGAGCCGATCGTTCTGCCGCTGGGCCTCCCCTGGGTCGGCGCGCGTTTCCATGTCGATGCGCTCTCGGCGTTCTTTCTCGTCGTCGTGAACCTCGCCGCCGCCGCAGCGAGCCTCTATGCGCTCGGCTATGGCCGTCACGAACACGATCCGGAGCGCGTGCTGCCGTTCTTCCCCGCCTTCCTTGCGGGCATGAACCTCGTCCTGATCGCCGCCGACGCCTATGCCTTCCTGCTGTCGTGGGAGTTCATGTCGCTCGCCTCCTGGGCGCTGGTGATGGCGCACCACCGCGAGGACCAGAATGCGCGCGCGGGCTATGTCTACCTGGTGATGGCCAGTTTCGGCACGCTCGCGCTGCTCGTCGCCTTCGCGCTTCTCGCCGGCCCGGACGGGCATTACGCCTTCGCGGCGATCCGCGCCGCCCCGCCGGCCGCGGGCCTCGCAATCCTGGCTTTCGTCGCGGCGCTGATCGGCGCCGGCTCCAAGGCCGGGCTCGCGCCCTTGCACGTCTGGCTGCCGCTCGCCCATCCGGCCGCGCCGAGCCATGTGTCGGCGCTGATGAGCGGTGCGATGACCAAGGTCGCCGTCTACGCCTTTATCCGCGTCGCCTTCGATCTCGCCGGGGCGCCGGACTGGCGGCTCGAGCATCCCCGTGCTGATCGTCGGCGCGGCGAGCGGGTTCCTCGGAGTCCTGCAGGCGTTGATGGACAACGACCTGAAGCGCATCCTGGCCTACAGCACGATCGAGAACATCGGCCTCATCTTCGTTGGCCTCGGTCTCGCCTACGCCTTCCACGCCAGCGGCTTCGACGCCGCAGCCGCGCTCGCGATGACCGCGGCGCTGCTGCACGCCTTCAACCACGCGCTGTTCAAGAGCCTTCTGTTCTTCGGCGCCGGCGCGGTCCTGACCGCCACCGGCGAGCGGCGCATCAACCGGCTCGGCGGTCTCCTCAACCGAATGCCGACGACCGGACTGTTCATGCTCGTCGGCGCCGCCGCAATCTCGGCCCTGCCGCCGCTCAACGGCTTCGTCTCGGAATGGATGATCCTGCAGGCGGTGCTGCTCAGCCCAAGCTTCCCGCAATGGGCGTTGAAAATCCTCGCGCCCGCAGTCGGGGCGAGCGTGGCGCTGACGGCGGCGATGGCGGCCGCCTGTTTCGTCCGCGCTTTCGGCATCCCTTTTCTGGGGCGGCCGCGCAGCGAGGCCGCCGAGCGGGCCAAGGAAGTCGATCGCATGTCGCTGGCGGCGATGGCGGCGCTCGCCGCGCTCTGCCTGTTGGCGGGCCTCTTTCCCGGCCAGGCGATCGACGCTTTGGCGCCGGCGACCCAGTTGGCCGTCGGCGCGCACATGTCGAGCCAGTCCACCATGTCGTGGCTGTCGATCGCCCCGATCGCGGCGAGCCGCAGCTCCTACAACGGACTCCTGGTCGGCCTCTTCATCCTGATGTCGGCGACCACGGCCTCGACCGTCATCCACCGCTTCGCCTCGGGCGCGCTCCGGCGCGCGCCGGCCTGGGACTGCGGCTTTCCCGACGCCGCGCCTTCGTCCCAGTACACCGGCGAGAGCTTCAGCCAGCCGATCCGCCGGGTGTTTGGCCGGCTCGCCTTCGTGGTGGAGGAACGGGTCGACATGCCGTCGCCGGGCGACACGCGGGCGGCGCAGCTCACCCTCAAGCTCAGCGACCGGATCTGGAGTTTCCTTTACGTCCCGCTGATCCTTGTCGTCGAGCGGACCGCCGTACAGCTCAATCGCCTTCAGTTTCTCACCATCCGCCAGTACCTGAGCGTCGTGTTCGGCGCCCTGGTCGTGCTTCTGGTCGTGCTCGCGTCATGGCCTTGATCGTCGATCTCGTCTTCCAGCTGCTGCAGGTGTCGCTGGTCATCATGATCGCGCCGCTGCTGACGGGCGTGGTGCGCGCGACCAAGGCGCGCCTCACCCGGCGGCGCGGCCCCCCGCTCCTCCAGCCCTATCGCGACCTCGTCCGGCTCGCCCGCAAAGAGGCGATCGTCGCCGACAGCGCCTCGTGGCTGTTCCGCGTCACGCCCTACATCGTCTTCGCCACGACCTGGGTCGCCGTCGCGCTGATCCCGACCTTCGCGACGGGGCTCCTGTTCTCCTGGTCGGCCGATCTCATCGCCATCATCGCGCTGCTTGGGGCCGGCCGCTTCTTCCTCTCGCTCGCCGGGCTGGACGTCGGCACGAGTTTTGGCGGCCTGGGATCGAGCCGCGAGTCGCTGTTCGGCGCGCTGGCCGAACCGGCGATGATCGTTATCGTATTCTCGCTCGCGCTGATCGCCGGCTCGACCCAATTGTCGACGGTGGCCGCCTACATGGCTTCGGGCGCCCAGGGCCTTCGCGTCACGCTGGGCATGTCGCTGTTCGCCTTGATCATCGTCGCGCTCGCCGAGAACGGCCGCATTCCCGTCGACAACCCGTCGACCCATCTCGAGCTCACCATGGTGCACGAGGCGATGATCCTGGAATATTCCGGCCGCCATCTCGCGGTGATCGAGCTCGCCGCGATGATGAAGCTCGCGCTTTACGTGTCGCTCATCATCTGCGTGTTCGTTCCCTGGGGCGCGGCGATCGCCGACGCGAGCGTCGCGGACCGCGTCCTCGGCGCGATCGTCTATGTCGTGAAGCTGCTCATCGCCGGCGTCGCGCTCGGCGCATTCGAGACCAGCATCGCCAAGATGCGCGTCTTTCGCGTGCCGGACTTCGTCGGCGCGGCGCTGATGCTCGGCTTCCTCGGCGCGCTCCTGCTGTTCGTGTCGAAGAGCCTGAAATGACGAGGACTCGAACATGAGAAGGTTGGAATGAGAGGCCTCGCTTTCGACGTCTCGCATCTGCTGGCCGGCGGGCTCGTGCTGGTGAGCTTCCTGCTGCTTTATCAGAACCGCCTTTACGCGCTCCTCAACACTTTCGCCCTCCAGGCGGTCGTGCTGTCGCTTTCGGTCGCCTGGCAGGCCTACGTGCAGGACGCAAACCATCTCTACGTCACCGCCGTCATCGCCTTCGCCTTCAAGGCGATCATCATCCCGATCGCGCTCCACCGCATCATCATCCAGCTCGGCATCGACCGCGACGTCGAGAACGTGGTCGGCGTCGGCCCGACCATGCTCGCCGGCCTCGCGCTGGTCGCGCTCTCCGAGGTCGTGATGCTGCGGATCGCCAGCGACGCCGACGTGCTGGCCCGCGAGGACCTCGCCTTCGCGCTGTCGGTCGTCCTGCTCGGCCTCCTGATGATGGTCGTGCGGCACAACGCCGTGTCGATGGTGGTCGGCTTCATGTCGGTCGAGAACGGGCTGATCCTCGCCGGCGCCGGCGCCAAGGGCATGCCGCTCGTAGTCGAGGTTGCGGTCGCCTTTTCGGTGCTGGTCGCGCTGGTGGTGATCGGCGTGTTCCTGTTCCGCATCAGCGAGCGGTTCGAATCGATCGACGCCGAGGCGCTCGACAACTTCCGGGACAGCCGATGAGCTTCGCGCCGAACGCGACCGTCGTCCTGCTTGCGGCGCCGCTGATCACGGCGGCGGTCCTGGCCGTCCTTCCGTCCTATCGCCTGTCCGCCGCGCTCAACATGGCGGCCGCGTTCGCCGCGTTCGTCGCCTCGGCGTCCCTGTTCGTCTCGGCGCCGCCCCCGAACGCCTACATCCTGATCGACGACCTCAACGTCGTGTTCATCGTGCTCAACACCTTCGTCGGCTTCACCGCCAGCGTGTTCAGCGCCACCTACATCGCCCACGAGATCGAGACCGGCCGGCTGACCGCGACGCATCTGCGCTTCTATCACGCGATGTATCAGTTCCTGCTTTTCTCGATGAATCTCGCGCTGATCGCCAACAATATCGGTCTGATGTGGGTGGCGATCGAGATGGCGACGCTGACGACGGTGCTGATGGTGGGCATCTACCGCACCCAGGCGGCGATCGAGGCGGCGTGGAAATATTTCATCCTCGGCAGCGTCGGCATCGCGCTGGCGCTGTTTGGGACCATCCTGATCTACATGGCGGCGCAACCCGTGGTCGGGGAAGGCGTTCCGGCCATGCTGTGGACCAACCTGATCGACCACGCGCCGCAATTCGAGCCGACCCTGCTCGACCTCGCCTTCGTCTTTCTGCTGCTCGGCTACGGCACCAAGGTCGGCCTTGCGCCGTTGCACGCCTGGCTGCCCGACGCGCATGCCGAAGGGCCGACGCCGATCTCCGCGGTCCTGTCCGGCCTCCTGCTCAACGTCGCGCTCTATGCGGTGCTGCGCTTCAAGCTGCTGCTCGACGCCAACGCCCACGCGCTCGCGCCCGGCCCGCTGATGGCGACGCTCGGCCTGATCTCGGTGGTGTTCGCAGCGTTCATGCTCTACCGCCGCCGCGACGTGAAGCGGATGTTCGCCTATTCGTCGATCGAGCACATGGGGATCATCGTGTTCGCCTTCGGCATCGGCGGCCCGCTCGCCAATTTCGCGGCGCTCCTGCACATGGCGATGCACAGCCTGACCAAGTCGGCCATCTTCTACACCGTCGGCCAGATCGCTCAGGTCAAGGGGACCCAGCAGATCGCCGAGATCCGCGGCCTGACGGTCACGCACCCCCTGCTCGGCTGGTCGCTGGTGTTCGGCGTGTTCGCGATCGTCGGGCTGCCGCCTATGGGCGTGTTCATGAGCGAGTTCCTGATCGTGAGCTCGACCTTCTCGCGCGCCCCGTGGCTCGCGCTCGTGCTCGCGTTCGGCGTCCTGCTCGCGCTCGGCGCGCTCGTGCTCAGGATGCAGGGCATGGCCTTTGGCGCGCCGGCCGGCCCGACCGCGCCAACGAAAGCGTCCTCGCTGCCGATCTTCGCCCATTTCGCGCTGGTGCTGGCCGCCGGCGTCTGGCTCCCGCCTCCGCTGGTGGCGTGGTTCCAGCACGTCGCCCAGCTTTTGCGGTAGGGGAGAGCGATGGAACGACGAAGTCGCAAGCCCAGCCGAAGTCAGCCGCCGGTCGCCCCTTCCACCATGCTTCGCACGGTCCTCCTCGCCCGCGTTCATGGGCGGGGGTCGCGAAACGGCGCAAGAGGACTTTCCGCAGGACGGTGGCAAGAGCCTGTCGCGGCATGCTCCGGAGAGCGCCCATGATCCCCCCGCGCCTCCTCTTCGGCGAGACCGAATGGTTCGAGGCGGGACGCCGCCTGGCCGAGGGCGAGGCGACGCTCGTCAGCCTCTGGGGCGACGACGGCCGCATGCGCCTCGCCCTGCGCGAGGCCGACGGCGCGCTCGCCGTCGTCGACATGCCTTGCGACCGCGGCGCGTTCCCCTCGCTCGCGGCGCTGCATCCGCCGGCCTCAAGGCTCGAGCGCGCCGCCTGCGATCTCTACGGCTTCTTGGCGCTCGGCGCGCCGGACGGTCGCCGCTGGCTCGATCACGGCCGCTGGCCCGTACGTCATCCGCTTGGGCGGGGCGAGCCACACGACGGCGCCGCCGACGCCTACGCCTTCCTCGAGGCCAGGGGGCCGGGGTTGCACCAGATTCCGGTTGGTCCCGTCCACGCCGGCATCATCGAGCCGGGTCATTTCCGCTTTCACGCCGGCGGCGAAGCCGTGGTCCGGCTCGAAGAGCGGCTGGGCTACACCCACAAGGGCGTCGACGCCCTCATGCGCGGCGCAAGCCTTTCGCGCGCAGCGACGCTGGCCGGTCGGGTCAGCGGCGACTTGACCGTCGCCTACGCGATCGCCTTCGCCCGCGCCGCCGAGGCCGCCCTCGGCGGCGAGGCGCCGCCGCGCGCGCATACGCTTCGCGGCGTCATGGCCGAACTCGAACGGCTCGCCAACCATTTCGGCGACATCGGCGCGATCTGCAACGACGCCGCCTTCGCCCTGATGCTCGCCCACTGCGGGATTCTCAGGGAACGGATCCTTCGCGCGTCGAGAACCGCATTCGGCCATCGCCTGATGATGGACGCGGTCGTTCCGGGCGGCGTCGCCGTCGATTGCGCGCCCGAAGGCGTCGCGGCGATCCAGGCGCTGATCGCGGAGGCGCGCGCGACGTTCCCGAAGCTCGTGACGCTCTACGACAACACCGCCTCGTTGCAGGACCGCACGGTCGGGACCGGCGTGCTGCACCCCGATCTCGCGCGCCAGTTCGGCGCAGGCGGCGTGGTCGGGCGCGCCTCGGGGCGCGACTTCGACGCGCGGCGCGATCATCCCTATCCGCCCTACGACGCGCTGACGTTCAAGGTCCCAACTCGCCACGCCGGCGACGTCAACGCCCGGATCTGGGTTCGGATCCTTGAGGTCGGCGAGAGCCTCGATCTGATCGAGGCGATGCTGAAACGCCTGCCCGAGGGGCCGATCCTGGCCGCGCTGCCGGCCGCGGGCGGCCCGCGCGAGGGCTATGCGTTGGTCGAGGCTTTTCGCGGCGAGGTCTTCGCCGCCGTTCGGCTCGCCGACGACGGAGCCGTCGCCCGCTGCCACCTGCGCGACGCCTCGTGGCTGCACTGGCCGCTGCTCGAGGCCGCGATCGAGGGCAACATCGTCGCCGATTTCCCCCTGTGCAACAAATCGTTCAACGGCTCCTATTCCGGGTGCGATCTCTAAAGCGAGATGCGAAAAAACGGACGCCGCGATCGTCCCGCGGCTTCAAGGGATAAACAATGCGCTACACCTTGCTGCAGGGCCTGCGGCCTCCGCTGACCGAACCTGGCCCCGGCGCCGACGATCCCGAGCTCGAGGCGCTTGCAGCCTCTGCGCGCGACGCCTCGGAGCGGTTGCTCGGGCGCAGTCTCGCAATCCGGCACGTCGACGCGGGCTCGTGCAACGGCTGCGAACTGGAAGTTCACGCCCTCAACAACGCCTTCTACGACATCGAGCGGTTCGGCTTCCGCTTCGTCGCCTCCCCGCGCCACGCCGACGTCCTGCTGGTGACGGGGCCGGTGACCCTCAATATGCGCGAGGCCCTGGCCCGCACCTACGCCGCGACGCCGACCCCCAAATGGGTGATCGCTTCGGGCGCGTGCGCCGCAGACGGCGGGGTGTTCGCCGGCAGCTACGCGGTCGGGGACGGCGTTTCGAGCGTCGTCCGGGTCGACCTCGTCATCCCCGGCTGCCCGCCGAGCCCGGCCGCGCTGATCAAGGGGCTCATCGCGCTGATGAAGGGCGGGGCTCGGTAGCGTATATCGGTGATTGGCCACGGCCGCGCGTGTTCCATTTACCCTAAGGTCAGGTCCCGGCTCTCTTCCGGCGATTGGCGACGCGCCGCTGCAGCCCCGCCTCCTCAAGCACGAGGTTTGGCGCACGCGCCATGATTCGAACCAGCATCCGCGCCGCGCCAGAGGGCGAACGTTCGCCCCGCTCCCACTTCCGTACGGTGCCGAGGGAAGCGCCGGTCGCGATTGCGAACTCTTCTTGGGTCAGCCCCGCTTTAATTCGCGCCTCGGCAATAAATCCGCGGTCGACCTGGACCCGGTGGACGCGAACGTCTGTAGCTTCGCCCTTGGCGAACGCAAGCGCATCGCCAAGGCCGGCTATCAGCGCATCAAAATCCTTTGGCTGCATGGCTTATCTCCCGTACTGTCGGCGTATGGACTTCGGTCAGCGCCATCGCGCCCTTGCGTTGCTCTGGGCTCAAATCGGTTTGCGTCGATTTCGCATACAGAGCGATCAGGAAAACTGGCATGTCCTCGTCGTAGAAGTACGTGATCAATCGGCCGCCGCCTCGCTTGCCCGTTCCGCGCATCGCCACGCGCAGTTTTCTAAGGCCGCCGGTCCCAGGGATTAAGTCTCCTTCTCGAGGATCTCTCGCGATGCGGTCGACAAGCCGCTTTCGTTCCTCTTCAGTCAGAAGCGCTTCGGCTGCGGCGAAATATGTCGGCGTCTCGACGACGGTCATCCACACGCTCATGTCATGTTCTACCCCATTGGGGTAGGCCGGGGCAAGCGCGTTTAGGTCGCGTGGTGTGAGCGGAGCAGAAAGGGCCGTCTCTCTTTTCCTGGGCGTCGCGCTCCTGATAGTCTCCGGTCGTTCGCCAGCGAGACCGCCCATGCCCTCCGCCCGCTACCCCTCCCTCATCGACAAAGTCGTCTTCATCACCGGCGGCGGGTCGGGGATCGGCGCGGCGATGGTCGAGGCCTTCGCCCAGCAAAAGGCGAACGTGGCCTTCGTCGACATCGAGGTCGAGGCGTCGAAGGCGCTGGCTGCAAAGCTGGCGGCTTCCGGCCAGGCGCCGCTGTTCGTCCGATGCGACTTGAGCGACGTCAACGCCCTCGAGGCGGCGATGGAGGAGGTGCGCCAGCGGCTGGGGCCGATCGCGGTCCTGGTCAACAACGCCGCCAACGACCAGCGCCAGGACGCCGACGAGGTCGGAGAGGAGGACTGGGACCGGACCATGGCGGTCAATCTCAAGCACCAGTTCTTCGCCGCCCAGATCGCACGCCGCTCGATGCGCGAACTCGGCGGCGGGTCGATCGTCAACTTCTCCTCGACCGCGTGGATGCTCGGCGTCAGCCGGCTTTCCGTTTACTCGACCGCCAAGGCCGCCGTCGTCGGCCTGACCAAGAGCCTCGCGCGCGAGTTCGGGCCCGACAACATCCGGGTCAACGCTATCGCCCCCGGCGCCGTGATCACCGAGCGCCAGCGGCGGCTATGGATGAACGAGGAGGCGGTCGCGAGCTACCGGGCGCGCCAGTGCCTCAACCGCACGCTCCTCGCCGAGGACGTCGCGCGGCTCGCGCTGTTCCTCGCCTCGGACGACAGCGCCATGATCACCAAGCAATGTCTGCTGGTCGATGGCGGCCTGTATTGATGCGGGGCTGGGCGACCCAACTCTAAAATAAGCTTGATTGGCCGTCGCCACCGTCGCATCCTCTCCGTTCCACGCGGCCGAACACAAGGGCGCCGGATCAGGGAGAGACGGAATGACAGTTCAGCGCATTCTCGCGGAAAAGGGCCGGGAGGTCTTCACCACCCAGCCCCATCGCACGTTGAAGGACGTCATCGAGATGCTTGCCGAGAGAGGCGTCGGCGCCGCGGTGGTGACCGACGCGTCGATGGCGGTGCTCGGCATCCTGTCCGAGCGGGACGTCGTCAGGGTGATTGGCCGCCATGGGGCCGCCGCGTTGAACGACCAGGTGTCTCGCCACATGACGCCGAAGGTCACCACGGTCACGCGCGACACGACGATCGATCAGATGATGGAGACCATGACGGAAGGCCGCTTCCGCCATCTTCCGGTCGTCGAGGACGGCCGGCTGATCGGAATCATATCCATCGGCGACGTCGTCAAGCGCCACGTCAGCGCGATCGACCACGAGCGTCAGGCCCTGCGCGAGTATATCGCTACCGCCTGAAGGCCCCTCGTGGGGATGGTCAGCTCCCAGCGGATTCGATCCGCGGCGCCTCGGTGTGAGCCATGATCTCGGCGGCGGCCTTGCGGACCGCCTCGCGGCCGATCGTGATCAGTTCGTCGGCGCGGTTGAACTCGAACATGCCGATCTTGCCGACCTTAAGCTGGATCAGAGCATCGGGGGGATCGCCGGCGAGCCGGGAGCGCATGATCCGGTCCTGAAGGATGTCAAAGGCGTTGACCATCACGGTCATGAAGCCCGGTGGCGTCGGGTCCGGATCCCCCGACGCGCGCGGCGTTCCTCGCCACCAGCGCGCAATGACGCCGCCCGGGTCGTTGGCCGGTTCGTCGAGCGGCGGGGGCGGCGGCTCCATCGGACCGAATGGATTCTGGATCGCCGTGCCGCGCCCCACGCTGTCGCTGGAAATGTTGAACGCGATGACGCGCTCGGCCCCCAAAGCGCGCGCGACGCTGACCGGCACCGGATTGACGATTGCGCCGTCGAACATCCAGCGACCCTCGATCCTGACCGGCTCGAACACGCCCGGCAGCGCATAGGACGCGCGGATCGCCTCGACCAGCAGGCCGCGCTGCAGCCAGATTTCATGACCTCCGCCGATCTCGGTCGCAACGCCGGCGAAGCGGATCGGCAGGTCCTCGATCCGAAGGCCGCCGAGGTCCGCCTCGAGCCTGCCTCGCAGCCGCTCGCCGCCGATCAGTCCGCCGCCGGTGAAGGAAAAGTCGATCAGCCCGAACATCCGCCGGCGCGTCAGCGAGCGAGCGAACGTCTCCAGCATGTCGAGCTTGCCCGCGGCGTAGCAACCGCCGACCAGCGAGCCGATCGAGGAGCCGACGACGATCTCGGGCCGGATGCCAAGCGCGTTGAGTTCCTGCAGCGCGCCGATATGGGCCCAGCCGCGCGCGGCTCCCGCCCCAAGCACCACGCCGATCTTGGGCGGCCGGGTCCGTCCCCCGCTCGGCGCGGAGTCGGTCTCGCCTTTCCAGTAGGGGGCCCAAAACATGGCGCTCTTTGAACCTGACATTTTCGGCGAAATGTCGCCTAAAATGTAGCCCTCGCCCGGCAACTCCGCCAGACAGCGGATGAGCAAACGGCGTAAATATTGCGCGGCTCAGTCAGCCGTCCCGTTCGCCTCAATCCAGGCAAGCCGCGTCCCCGCGGGCTCGGCTACGACGCGCCGGTAGAAGCAGGAGCGTCGCCCGGTATGGCAGGCCCCCCCGTCTCCGCCGACGCGGACCAAAGCGAGAAAGGCGTCCTGGTCGCAATCGGTTCGCAGCTCGACAAGGGTCTGTGTTTGGCCCGAGGTGTCGCCCTTGCGCCACAGAGCCTCGCGGGATCGGGACCAATAGTGCACGACGCCCGTCTTCAGCGTCGCCTCAAGCGCTTCGGCGTTCATGTGGGCGACCATCAGGACGTCGCCGCACGCCGCATCGATCGTCACGCACGTCGCCAACCCGTCGGCGCCGAATTTCGGCTCAAAGGCCAGCCCCTCCTCACGATCTGCGGCGCCGCTCATGGCGCGTGCGCACCGCGCAGCAGATTGAAGAAGCGGGTCTGTTCGTTCGGATCGTCCCGGAAAACGCCGGTGAACTGAGTGGTCACCGTCGACGCCCCCTGCTTGCGCACCCCGCGCATCGCCATGCAGGTGTGCTCCGCCTCGAGCATCACCGCGACTCCGCGCGTTTCCAGCGTCTTCTCGATCGCTTCGATGATCTGAGCCGACAGCGCCTCCTGCGTCTGCAGACGCCGGGCGAAGGTGTCGACGATCCGCGCGAGCTTCGACAGGCCCACGACGCCGCGACGCGGGTAATAACCGATATGCGCCTTGCCGAAGAATGGCGAGATATGGTGCTCGCAGTGGGAGACGAAGCTGATGTCGCGCACCAGGACGAGGTCCTTGTAGCCGGAAACATCGTGAAAGATGCGCTTGAGCGGCTTGGCGGCGTCCTCGCGATAGCCGGCGAACAGCTCCTCGTACGCCTTGGCGACGCGGCGCGGCGTATCGATCAGGCCCTCGCGGTCGGGATCGTCGCCCGCCCAGGCGATCAGGGTGCGCACCGCAGCTTCGGCCTCCTCGCGAGTCGGCCGCCCCTCGGAGGGTTCCTGAACGGTCGCCGCAGCCGACTTCAGCTTAACAACCTCGTACATTAAATATCCCTCGTCGGCGGCCCGCGGCCAGCCACGCGCTCGGGCTCGCGTCCGGCCGTCGGCGATCCTATATAGGACCCAGACCAACCTGCGCCACCCTGTCAAGACGGCATGCTCGACGACATTTACAACAGACGCGTGCTGGAGCTGGCCGCGAACATTCCCCGGCTCGGCCGCCTTCCCGCTCCCGACGCGACCGCGAAGGCCCATTCACGGCTGTGCGGTTCGACCGTCGTCGTCGACCTCGTCGTGAGGGATGGCCGGGTCGTCGACTTTGCCCATGACGTCAAGGCCTGCGCCCTCGGTCAAGCCTCGTCTTCGCTGATGGCTCGACATGTGATCGGCGCGACCGCCGAGGAGCTTCTTGCGCTGCGCGAGACGATGACTCGGATGCTGAAGCAGAACGGGCCGCCGCCGCAAGGAAAATGGGTGGATTTCGCGGTGCTTGAGCCGGTGCGCGCCTATCGCGCGCGCCATGCCTCGACGCTCCTTACTTTCGACGCGGTGGCCGACGCGCTTGGCCAGGTCGCGCGCAAAAGCGCGGAGACGGTTGAATGACCGTGCTCGCGCTCGCTCCGCGCCGGGCGGCGCATGCGCTGATCCGCTTGTACCAGCTTACGCTTTCAAGTCTGATGGGCCGGCAATGCCGCTATCTGCCGAGTTGTTCGGCCTATGCGGACGAGGCGATCGCCCGTCATGGGCTGTGGGCCGGCGCGTGGATGGGAGCTGCGCGCATGTGCCGCTGCCATCCCTGGGGCGGCTCGGGATTCGACCCCCCGCCGCAGGCAATTCCCGCGGACGTCTCCTGGACGCGGCCGTGGCGCTATGGCCGCTGGCGTTATCGCTGCGATTGAGCGCCTTGCCTCGGCGACGCCCGACCTTTATGGACGGGCTGCATTCCGACACAGCCCAAAGAGATTGTTCAGCATGGCCGAGCCGAGCCGCGCCGCAGCCGCGCCCCGCATCGAGGGCGGACGCTTCCTGATCGTCGAAGCGCGTTTCTACGACGCCATAAGCGCCAAACTCCTGGAAGGCGCGACCCGAGCGCTGGACGTCGCCGGCGCGTCCTACGATCTTGTCAGCGTCGCCGGCGCGCTCGAGATTCCGACCGGCCTTGTGATCGCGTTCGACGCGGCCGCGGCCGCCGGCCGGCCGTACGATGGCGCGGTGGCGCTTGGCTGCGTCGTGCGCGGGGAGACCTTCCATTTTGAGATCGTCGCCGGGGAGTCGGCGCGCGCGCTGATGGACCTGTCGGTGCAACGCAAGCTGGCGCTCGGCAACGGCGTCCTCACCACCGAGACGATCGCGCAGGCCGAGGAGCGCGCCGATCCTCAACGCGGCGACAAGGGCGGCGACGCCGCCCGGGCGGCGATCGGTCTAGCGCTCCTCAAACGCAGGACCGCCGGGCAATGAAGCTCAAGAAGTCGGACCTGCGCTCCGCCGCGCGCCTCGCGGCATCCCAGGCCCTCTATCAGATGGAGGTCGCCGCGAAAGGGCTCGACGAGATTCTCGCCGAGTTCGAGGCGCACTGGATCGGCCAGGAGATCGAAGGCGACGCGTACAATCCGGCAGAGGTCGCCTTCTTCCGCAACGTCGTTTCGGGCGTGCTCGCCGATCAGACGCCGATCGATCGAGGGATCGACGCCGCGCTGGCCGAGGGCTGGCCGCTCAAGCGCGTCGAAGCCCTGATGCGGGCGATTTTGCGAGCTGCGTACTACGAACTGCGCAGCCGAACGGACGTGCCGGCTCGCGTCGTCGTGACCGAATACGTGGACGTCGCCGCCGCGTTCTTTGGTCCGGACGAGTGCGGCATGATCAACGCCGTGCTCGACGCCCTCGCGCGCCACGCGCGTCCGGGCGAATTCGCCGTGAATCGATAGTCAAAACGGCTCGGCAGCCGCCGGGACTTCCGCGACGTCAGCCAAAACAGAATTTTGTCATCTAGCCATGTGGAAAAGTGGGCGGTCGCGTTAGCGCTGTGTTAACCATAGCAAATCAGAGTGGAGTTCGATTCGCGTTTGGAAACCAGCCGCGCGGCCTTCGGTGACGACCGCGCCCGGGATCGCACCCATGCCGATTACCGATGCCTCTGAAGGGTTCTCCGGACTGCAGCAATGGTCGGAGCCGCTCATCTTCGACCGACTGTTTTCAACCTATTGCAGGCTGTTGGCCGACGGCGCTGTCGCCCGCGGCATGACTTGCCTTCACGCCCGCGTCTGGCGCGCGCTGATCAGCGGCGACATGCAGAGCTTCGAGATCTTGCGAGAGGCGCTTGTCTTGGCGCTCGACCACGCGAGCCTGACGCTCGACCATCTTGCTGAGGTCGACGCGGAAATCATGGTGGAGCTGCTCGAAGTCGTCGTTTCGCGCTACAATCGCTCGCACCGCACGGCGGTGACCTATCATCTCGCGTTGATGGAGCTTGCCGGCCGCCTCCGTCCCTCGCGCGCGGCGGCCTAGGCTCGAATCCCTCAAAGCTCCTCGCGCAGCCGTTTGCCGCGGAGCTCGCGATAGAAAGGGCGCGGCCGACGCCGATCGAGTCCGCCATCGAGCGCCGCGGCGAGATCGCCAAGCGCTACGTGCGTGATATTGGGCAGATCCAGTTCGCGCGCCTTGCTGAGCGGCGTCCAGACCAGTTCCACCAGTTCGGCTTCGGCATGAACCACGCCCTCCATGCGCCCGACGACGGCGCGCGAGTCGACCACGAGGAAGCGCGCGTCAAAACGTCTTACCCGGCCGGGCGGCGTGATCGCGCGGGCCAGAAAATCAATGGCGTCAAGCGCGGGAAAAACGCCGGCCGCCGCGAACCGGGACCAGGCGCCGGGCGGCGGATTTTCGGGCGCTCCGTAATCACGGACTCCGACGGCGAGGCCGGTTTCCTCGAAGGTTTCGCGGATCGCGGCGAGCGCGATCGCTCGCGCAAACGCGGGCGAGGGGCGGGGCACGCGAAGGTTCAGCTTTTCCTCGACGACCGCGTCGAGCGCGCCGGCGACCGCCATCCGTCGATCCTCGGGCTCGACCCGGCCGCCGGGAAAGACGAACTTGCCAGGCATGAACTTATGACCGCCGTGGCGCTTGCCCATCAGCACCTTGGGCTCGGGGCCCTCGCGGTCGAGAATGATCAGCGTCGCCGCGTCGCGCGGACGCAGCGCGCGACCCGGAACCGCAACGCCGTTCACCGCTCGTCTCCCCCGAAGCCATGCATGAACATCGCCCACTGCTGGCCGACCACCGCGCCCTTCATGCGCGGCAGGATGAGGAGGCTGACGATCACGGTGACCGTCAGCCAGACCAGGGCGAGCGTCGTAAGCGACGCTCCTGGCCAGGCGGTGTCGGACCACAACACTCCGCCGCCGGCCACGTGACAAACGACGAGCATGGTCAGATAGGCAGGCGCATCGTCGGCGCGCGCGTGGCTGAGGTCCTCGCCGCAGACCTTGCAGTTTCGGTCGAGTTTGAGATAGCCGCGGAACAGGCGGCCGCGCCCGCAAGCCGGGCAGCGTCCGACGAGACCGCGACGGATCGCTTCGACGAGCGGGCGCCGGCGCCGCGGGGCGCGCCAGGCGAAGCCTGACATGTCGTTCATCGGCGTGAGCCTTTGCGCGGGGGTTTGCGGTCGCGCGGCTCGGTCCGGGCGCGGCGCACGCCTCGTCGCTCCTGGGCCCCGCTCGCGTTGTCGGAGACGATTTCGAACCGCAGCGCGCCCGCGAAGGGAGCGGCCTCGACAAGGCGCACACGCACCTTGTCGCCGAGCCGATAGGTCAGGCGGCTTCGCGTTCCGACTAGCGCCCGGATAGCTTCCTCGAAGCGGAAATAGTCATCCCCCAGCGTCGCCGCCGGCACGAATCCGTCGGCTCCGGTCTCGGACAGCTTTATGAACAAGCCGACGCGCGTCACCCCTGCGATTCGCCCCTCGAAGATCGCGCCGACGCGGTCGACGAGATGCGCGGCCACCAGCCGGTCGACCGTCTCGCGCTCGGCCGCCATCGCGCGCCGTTCGGCGGCGGAAATGTGCTCGGCGACCTGCGCCAGCTCTCCGGCGCGCATGTCCTGGAGCCCTCCGTCGCCCAAGTTGAGGGCGCGGATCAGCGCCCGATGGACGATGAGATCGGCATAGCGCCGGATCGGCGAGGTGAAATGCGCATAGCGCCTGAGATTGAGACCGAAATGCCCGTAATTCTCGTGGCTGTATTGGGCCTGAGCCTGCGCGCGCAACACGACCTCGTTCACCAGCGCCTCGACCCCCTGCCCCTTTACCCGGCTCAAGACCCCGTTGAAATGCGACGGCCTGACCCGGTCGCCCTTCGCCAACTTGACCCCGATCGTGCCGAGGAACTCGACGAGGTCGTTGAGCTTCTCGACGCTCGGCGCGTCGTGGGCGCGATAAAGCAGGGGCGACTGCTGCGCCTCCAACGTTTCCGCAGCCGCGACATTGGCGAGGATCATGAACTCCTCGATCAGCCGATGCGCGTCCAGCCGTTCCGGCCAGCGCACGTCGGCGAGCCTACCCTCCTTGTCGAGAACGAGTTTCCGCTCAGGTAAGTCAAGCTCGAGAGGATCGCGCCGTTCGCGCTCGAGCTTGACGACGGCGTGAGCGGCGTAGAGCGGCTTCAGCACGCCCTCGAGCAGCGGCCCCGTCGTCTCGTCCGGCCGCCCGTCGACGGCGGCCTGCGCCTGCTCATAGGACAGCTTAGCGGCCGAGCGCATCATGATGCGATGAAAGCGATGCGACCGCTTGCGCCCGTCGGCGCTCAGGATCATTCGCACCGCGAGCGCCGGCCGGTCCTCGAGCGCCCTCAACGAACAGAGATCGTTGGAGATGCGCTCGGGCAGCATCGGCACGACCCGATCCGGAAAATAGACCGAGTTGCCGCGCTCGAGCCCATCGCGGTCGAGCGCCGAGCCCGGCCGCACATAGGCCGCGACGTCGGCGATGGCGACGGTCACCACGAAGCCGCCCGGATTGGCCGGATCGGGATCGGGCGCGGCGTGCACCGCGTCGTCGTGGTCCTTGGCGTCGGGCGGATCGATGGTGACGAGGGGTAGCGACCGCCAGTCCTCGCGCGGGCTCGCCAGGCGAACTGGACGCGCCGTCTCCGCCTCCTTCAGCGCCGCCGGAGAAAAGACGAAGGGGATGCGGTGCTGGGCGAGCGCGATCAAGCTGACCGCCTTTTCCGACTTGACCGAGCCGATCGCCTCGATCACCCGCGCACTAGGGACCCCAAGACGCGAGGCCCGCAGGGGTTCGATCGCGACGAGATCGCCGTCCTCCGCCCCCTCGGCCAAAGCGGCGGGAACGTGGAACTCGCGCGCCGCCGATCGCTTCTCTACCGGCAAGGCCCGCCCAGAGCCGTCCTCGGCCTTGCGGAAGACAGCGAAGACGCGCGGCCTGAGCTTCTCGAGGATCTTGACGACCCGTCCGGTATAGGCGGGCTCCTTGCCGGTCGCCGCAGGGTTGAACTCGACCCGCATCAACACCCGCGCCCCAAGGCCGGGTGCTGGGGCGCTGTCACGCTTGCCGCGAGAGCGGCGGATCAGAATGCGCGGCGCGGGCCCGTCCTCGTCCCATTCGACCGGCTTGGCGATGAGTTCGCCGTCGCGGTCACGCTCCGCGACGTCGGCGGCGACGATCGCCGGAAGGCGGCCCTGGATCTGCAACGCCTTGCGGCCGCGCCCAATGGCGCCCTCGTTCTGCAGGTCCCTGATGAGGAGCTTCAGCTCGGCCTTCGCCTCGCCCTTGACGCCGAAGGCGCGAGCGATGTCGCGCTTCGTCACCCGCGCCGGCGCCTTTTCGCCGTTCGGCGCGGGCGCGCCGCCGATGAAGGCGATCAAGTCCTCGCGCGACGGCATCGCTTCCGCGCGCGGCGCGACCGGCGCGGCCGCGCGGTGGCGTAGATGGGGTTTCGGCAAAGTTTTGAATCTCGGTATGAGTCAAGGCCAAAGCTAGTCGTCCGCCCGGTTGCTTACAAGCAACTGCGGTCCGCCGACCTCGAACGCTCCTCCGAAGGCCCGGCCGGCGGCCCTCTCTCTTGCGAAACGCTCCTCCAGACGGACTCCGGCGACCACCGTAGCACTCGCGGGAAGCGGCGGTCGGCTGGCGGTACTTGATGGATCGGCGCGCGCCGCGGGCTCCGATCGTCCCCTTGGCACATTTCACGCCGACTTGCCGGGGAAGGCGATTCTACACAATTGCGGAACCATTCGTCGCTATGAGGAGTTTAGCAGTGTTTGGCCTGCGCGGGGGACGGGATATGTCGGATGACGGCTCGCAAATTCATGCTCCTGCACAAACGATCCTGTTCGTGGAGGATGAGCCGCTAATCCGGATGGACATGGCCGAGTTTCTGCGGGAGTGCGGATACCGCGTTCATGAGGCGGCCACCGCTAATGAGGCGGTGGAAGCGCTGCAAGCGAAATTTGCGATTGATCTGGTCTTTACCGATATCAACCTTCCAGGTGGAATGAATGGTCTGGAGCTTGCGGATTGGATCTTGAGCCATCGCCCCGGAGTGAAGACGTTGATAACGACCGGCCGGCCGCTCGAACGTGGGGCGCAGCCGATTGCGGTGGCCTTTCTCGCCAAGCCTTATACCGGGCGGACCCTGCTCGACCGCGTGAAACAGGCGCTTGCCGGACCGCACGACAGCGAGGTGGTGGATCAAAACCCCTGAGGGGTTCTGCCGGTCGCGCGTCGCGTAGACCGACGCGACTCGCGAAGTCGCCCATCGCTCGGGGGGATGCGACAGAGGCCGCCGCTACTCCGCCCCGCCCTTCACGATTCTCGAGCAGCGTGAACAGCCTCATCGGCGACAATTCGCGGCGCTCAACGATTCGTGCGCCGGGTTGCGAGGCGATCCAGTCGCCGATCGCCGAGTAGGGGAAGTTCGGATGCCAGCCGAGCCAGGCGGCAGCGGTCTCCATCCGGTGTTCAATCGCCTTGCGGAGGCCCCGGTCGGCGGCGAAATGATTCATGATGACCAGCGTCCCGCCCGGCCTTAACACCCGCCACGCTTCGTCGAGCGCGCGCTCCGGGTGGGGAACGACGCTCATCACATAGGGCGCAAGCGCCACATCGAAGGCGGAGTCGGCGAATTCGAGCGCCGTCGCGTCCATCACATGCAGGCCTTTGACCTGCGCGAGCCCCTGCCGTTCGACGCGCGTTCGCGCAGAACGGAGCATGGGCGCACTGATGTCGATGCCCGTTGCGTGGACATTAGCCGGAAGCAGCGGCAGTTCGAGCCCGGTGCCGACGCCGATCACCAGAATCTCGCCGCCCGGCCCCGCCGCGCGGGCGGCCGCCTCAGCCGCCGCGAGCCGCCCCGGGTGGAACGGCAAATCGAACAGAAGGTCGTAGATGGGCGCCCAGCGGCTGTAGGCCGCCTGCGCGTGATGCCCGGCGTAGCCGCGCGTCGCGTTGATCGGATTCAAACGTACCCGTCCTGTGCTGGCGCAGAAAGAGACGCTGCGGCTCGCTCAATAGGCATATTCGCGCGGAAACCTGTCATTTGCAACGCTTCTGTGACCAATGCCGCCCGGAAGACGGCGATACCCACGGCGCGGCGCTTCGTCGCAGAGACGATACGAACCCTTGCTCTCGCGTGCGCGCGAACGGAAGCTTCGCCATGCCTAGGCGGCGCTTCGGCGCGGCCCGGTCGCGGGAAAACGAGTTATCGGAGAGATCGAGTCCATCGACCCGCGCCGCAAACGAACAGGAGAAACACCCGTGGCGCTCAAAGGCTCAAAAACCGAGCAACATCTCAAAGACGCCTTCGCTGGCAAATCGCAGGCCAATCGCCGCTATCTCTATTTCGCCAACAAGGCGGACGTCGAAGGTTATCCGGATATTTCCGCGCTGTTCCGCTCGACGGCGGAGGGGGAGACCGGCCACGCCCACGGCCATCTCGAGTATCTCGAAGCGGTCGGCGACCCCGCCACAGGCCTGCCGATCGGCCCGACCAAGGCCAATCTCGCGAGCGCGGTCGCCGGCGAGACGCACGAATATACCGACATGTATCCCGGCATGGCCAAGGATGCGCGTGCGGAAGGCTTCGACGAGATCGCAGACTGGTTCGAGACGCTCGCCAAGGCCGAACGTTCGCACGCCAACCGCTATCAGAAGGCGCTCAACGAACTGGCCTGAGCCCCAAGTCTCGGCAGCGGGCCCGTTCCCGCTCACGGGGAGCGGGGGCGGGCGGTTTTTGCAGCGCGCGGCCGCAACGCCGGCGCCGCGTTATCCCCGTCTTCCAGGGAGGATACGTGATGGCCGGTCCGGTCAGCGAAGGCAATCTCAAGGCCCCGGCCCGCCATCCGCTCGATTGGCAGAACCCCGAATTCTACGACGAGGCCTCGCTCTTCAAGGAGATGGAGCGGGTGTTCGAGATCTGCCACGGTTGCCGGCGTTGCGTCAGCCTGTGCCAGTCCTTTCCAACGCTGTTCGACCTGGTCGATTCCTCCGAATCGCAGGAGGTCGACGGGGTCAGGAAGGAGGACTACGGGAAGGTGGTCGACCACTGCTTCCTGTGCGACCTCTGTTCGATGACGAAGTGTCCTTACGTGCCGCCGCACGCCTGGAGCCTCGACTTTCCCCATTTGATGCTGCGCGCGAAAGCGGTGCGCTACCGGAAGTCAAGGCGCCTCGCTTCGCGACCGGATGTTGACCGCGACCGACGCCGTGGGCGCCGCGCTCGCCTATCCGGGGATCGCCCCGGTCGTCAACCTGATCAATTCGATCCGCCCCGCCCGCAAGGCGCTCGAGGCCGTCGCGAAGATCGACGCCGACGCTTGGCTGCCGCCCTACGCCTCTCGACCTTTGCGCAAGCGGCTTGATCTTCTGCCAGACGAAACCCAGGGCGAGCCCGCCGGGCGCACGACCGGCAAGATTGCCCTGTTCGCCACCTGTTACGTCAACAACAACGAACCGGGGCCGGGCGAGGATCTGGCCGCAGTCTACGCGCACAACGGCATCCCGGTGACGCTGACGCCGCGCGAAAAATGCTGTGGTATGCCCAGGCTCGAACTCGGGGATCTCGAGAGCGTGCGTCAGTTGAAGGACATCAACATCCCCTTGCTGGCGAAGCTGGTCGACCAGGGCTGGGACCTGACGGCGCTGGTCCCTTCCTGCGTGCTGATGTTCAAGCAGGAGCTGCCGCTCATGTTCCCGGGCGACTCGGAGGTCATGAAGGTGAAAGCGGCCTTCTACGATCCGTTCGAATATCTCGTGCTCCGCGCTCGCGAAGGGAAGCTCAAGACCGACTTCAAGCAAAGCCTCGGCAAGGTCGCGCTCCACGCCGCCTGTCACCAGCGGGTTCAGAATATCGGCCCCAAGACGAAGGATATCCTATCGCTCGTGCCGGGGGCGGAGGTTGATCTGATCGAGCGGTGCTCAGGGCATGACGGCACGTACGCCGTGAAGTCGGAATTTTCGGAGTTCGCCATGAAGATCGTGAAGCCGGTGGCCGCCCGGGTCGAGGCCGCCAAGCCCGACCATTATGGTTCCGACTGCGCGATGGCGGGCCATCACATTGCGCATGCGCTGGGCGACGGCCGTGCTCCCGCGCATCCGATCTCGCTGCTGCGCAAAGCCTATGGAGTGTGACACCGTGCTGACGCGGGACAGCCTCTTCAATCTCGAGACCTACGCCAGCCTGCGCCCGGCGTTCCGCGCCAAAGTGATGGCGCACAAGAAGCTGAGGCTGGTCGAACTCGGCGCGCACGCTACAATCCATTTCGAGGACGCGCTCACCATGCAGTATCAGGTCCAGGAGATGCTGCGGCTCGAGCGCATCTTCGAGCCCGAGCGCATCCAGGAGGAACTCGACGTCTACAATCCGCTCGTGCCGGACGGGTCGAATTGGAAGGCGACCCTCATGTTCGAATACCCGGACGCCGCGGAGCGCAGCCTTGCGCTCGGCCGTCTCGTGGGAGTCGAAACGGCGGCCTACGTTCAGGTCGGCGACTTCGCCCGCGTCGCGCCGTTCGCGAACGAGGACCTCGACCGGACGACCTCGAGCAAAACCTCCGCTGTGCATTTCCTTCGTTTTGAGCTGGCGCCCGAGATGGTCGCCGCCGCCAAGAGCGGCGCGGCGGTCCGGGTCGGAATCGACCATCCGCACTATAGGGCGGAGACGACGCTTTTGAACGCGACGCACAAAGCGCTCGTCGCGGATCTGGAGTAGGAATCGCGGGCCGCCTGCGGGCGCGAGACGGAGAGCCGACATGTCCTTCACCATCGCCTTCGCCCTCGCCGGCCTTGGAGGCTTCAACGCCCACGGCGCCGGCTTTCTTACCGCTGCGCGCGAACTCGAGGTCGGCGTCCGATCTGGTCACGGCCACGAGCGGCCAGGATCATCGTCCTCGCCGAGTGGCTGCGCAGCCCGGACGCGGATCTCGAGGCGCTGCTGATCGACCCGAACCGGCCGTCCGGCGTCGTGGGCACCCTTCTCACCGCGATGACTGGCGACCCGGGGATCTTCCGGCCCGCGACGCTGGAATACTGGCGGCGATGGACATGGATGCCGAAAACCCCGGCGGACCTGGCGGCCGCGCTGTTTCCGGCGCAGGAGTTTGTGCCGCTCCGCACCCAGGACTATCTCGACGGCGTCGCCAGCCTCCTGAGCGATGCGCCCTTCGGCGTCGTCTTCAACGCTTACGACCCTGAGAGGGGCCTCGGGGTCCTGTTCGGAAACGCGCGCGCCGCGGAATTGTGGAGCGACGGCGGCCTTCGGCCGATCACCGGCGAAGCGGTCGCGGCCTCCTTGTGGCTCGACCTCTACGGATTCTCCGGCCGGCCGGGCGGCTTCATGGACGGCGCCTACCAGCGCCCCTGCGTCGTCGCCGAACTGCATCCGTTCGAGCATGTGTTCGTCGCCCGACCGCTCGCGCAAGGGTGGCGCGGCAAGGTCCCGACGAGTTGGTTCGACGTCCAGGACTGGCAGACGGAAATGTGGTTCTCAGCCGGCTATGAGGCGGAAGTCGCCGACATGCGGCGGATCAACGCGCTCATCGACATCGGCGCGCTGAAGGACCCTCGCTATCACCGGGTCGACCTCGTCGAAGTCGCGACCAAGCACCCGGCCGGGTACTTCAACTACTTCACCGAACGCGCGGAGGTCTTCGCCGAGGCCCATCGCGAGGCGCTGGCCGCGCTGCGGCCCTACGCGAGCGCGCCGCCCGCGCTCACAGCGGCCATTTGACGTGGCATTCGGTTCGCGGCCGAATTCGGCCTTCCGCTGCGCCCTCCCACGGCGCAGACGGGCTGGCTCGGCATGGTCGCCTGACGGTCGTACCCGGCAACGAGCGCCAGCCCGTACAATCCCGCCCTCAGCCGGCTCAAAATCAAGGAGCTCATTATGCTTGATCACGTCGGACTGTCGGTCGCGGATTTCGTCCAGGCAAAGGCCTTCTACGAAGCCGCGCTGAAACCGCTCGGGCTGTCGGTCGTGATGGCAGTCGCCGCTGAAGAGACGGGCGGCGAGGCGTATGCGGGTTTCGGCGCGGCCGAGAAGGCGTTCTTCTGGATCGGGACGGGCGCCAAGCCGAAGGGCGGAACGCATGTGGCCTTCGCCGCAGACACGCGCGCCGAGGTCGAAGCGTTCCATCGCGCTGCGCTTGCCGCCGGCGGCCGGGACAACGGCGCGCCTGGCCTGAGGCCGCACTACCACCCAAACTATTACGGCGCTTTTGTCTTCGACCTCGACGGCAACAACATCGAGGCGGTCTGCCACAGCCAGGGGTGATCGCCAACCCCGCGGACGAAGCTCGCTATCGCTTCTTCGCCGCGGCTTTCCGTGCCGGCGCCTTGCGCGCGGGCGCTTTCGCCGCCGATTTCGCCTTTGAGGGCGCGGCCTTGGTCGCGGTCGCCTTGGCCGGGCTCGCTTTTGCCGCCGGTTTCGCGCGGGCCTTGGTCGCACCGACTTTCGCCGCAGCCCTGCGCGGCGTCGCCGTGGGCTTGCCCTCTCGCTCCGCGATCAGCTCCAGCGCGTCGCCGAGCGAAATCGAATCCGGCGTCATCGATTTCGGAATGGTCGCGTTGACCTTGCCCCAGTTGACGTAAGGGCCGAAGCGGCCGTCGCGCACGGTCACCGATCCGCCGTCCGGATGGTCGCCCAGCAGCCGCCCCACCACGACTCCGCCGCCCTCCGCCTTGGCCTTGAGCAGCGCCACCGCGTCCTCGAGCGTCAGGCTCGCGGGATCCGTTCCCTTCGGCAAGGTGGCGTTGATCTTGCCGTGATTGACGTAGGCGCCGAAGCGGCCCTGCTTCACGCTGACCGCGCCGCCCGCGGGATGTTCGCCGAGCGCGCGTCCCGCGCCGCCGCCGCCGAAGCGCGAGCCGCCCGCGCCGCTCTCCTTGGCGACGATCAGGTCGATCGCGCGGTTGGCGCCGATCTCGAGCACATCGTCGTCGCGGCCGAGATTGGCGTAGACCTTGCCGTGCTGCACATAGGAGCCGTAGCGACCGATCCCGGCGACGATGGGCTCGCCGCTGGTGGGATGGCGCGCCACTTCGCGCGGCAGCGACAGGAGCCTCAGCGCCTTCTCCAGCGTAACGTCATCAGGCTTCAGCCCCCTGGGCAGCGACGAACGTCTCGGCTTCTCGCCCTCGCCCTGCTGCACATATTCGCCGAAGCGGCCGTTGCGCAGCGTGATCTCGTCGCCGGTGTCCGGATCGTGGCCCAGCACCCGCACGCCCGGCCGCTCGCCCTCGCCGCTTTCGGCGCCGGTCGGCGACAGCACCCGGGTGAATTTGCATTCGGGGTAGTTCGAACAGCCGATGAAGGCCCCGAACTTGCCAAGCTTCAGCGAAAGTTGGCCCTTGCCGCAGACCGGGCAGAGGCGCGGATCGACGCCGGCGCCGCGGTCGGGAAAGATGTGCGGGCCGAGAAGCGCGTTGAGGCTGTCGAGCACCTGGCCGGTGCGCAGGTCCTTGATCTCGCCGACCGCTCCGGAAAAATCCGTCCAGAAGGCGCGCAGAAGCTCCTTCCAGTCCATTTCGTGGTTGGAAACCAGGTCAAGCTGTTCCTCGAGCCCGGCGGTGAAGTCGTATTCGACATATTTGGGGAAGAAGGACTCGAGGAAGGCGGTGACCAGCCGACCCTTGTCCTCGGGGATCAGCCGTTTCTTTTCGATCCGCACGTAGTCCCGGTCGCGCAAGGTGGCCAGCGTCGACGCGTAGGTCGACGGTCGGCCAATCCCGAGTTCCTCCATCCGCTTGACCAGCGTCGCCTCGGTGTAGCGGGGCGGCGGCTCGGTGAAGTGCTGGGTCGCGTCGATCCGCTCCTTGGCGAGCTTCTCGCCCTCGCTCATCGGGGGCAGGCGGAGGAACTCCTCGTCCTCCTCGTCGTCGCGGCCTTCCTGATAGAGCGCGAGAAAGCCCGGGAAGCGCACGACCTGGCCGGTGGCGCGGAAGTCGAGCTTCCGCTCGCCCGCGGCGGCGAGGATGTCGACCGTGGTCCGCTCGAGCTCGGCGCTCTCCATCTGGCTCGCGATCGTACGGGTCCAGATGAGTTCGTAGAGCTTGGCCTGCTCCGGCTCGAGGTGTTTGGCGACGTCGCGCGGGCGGCGCGTCATCTCGGTCGGCCGGATCGCTTCGTGCGCCTCCTGGGCGTTCTTGGCCTTGACCGTATATTTGCGCGGCGCGCTCGGCACATAGGCGTCGCCGAAATCCTTGGCGATCACCTTGCGCGCGGCTGCGATCGCTTCGGGGGCGAGGTCGACGCCGTCCGTGCGCATGTAGGTAATGAGCCCGACCGGACCGTCGCCGACGTCGACGCCCTCATAGAGTTGCTGGGCGATCTGCATCGTGCGCGCAGGCGCCATGCCGAGCTTTCGCGAGGCCTCCTGTTGCAGGGTCGATGTGGTGAAAGGCGCAAACGGATGGCGTCGGACCGGCTTCGACTTCGATCGAAGCAACCGAGAACCTCGCGGCGTCAAGCGCGGCCTTGAAGGCCTCCGCCTCGGCGCCCGAGCCGATGTCGAGCCGGTTGATCTTCTTGCCGTCCGCGCCGACGAGACGTGCGGAGAATGAGGCGCCGGCCTCGGTTTTGAGATGCGCGACGATCGACCAATATTCGCGCGAGACGAACCGCTCGATCTCGAGTTCGCGGTCGCAGACGAGCCGCAGCGCCACCGATTGCACCCGCCCGGCCGAGCGCGCGCCCGGGAGTTTCCGCCACAACACCGGCGAGAGCGTGAAGCCGACGAGATAGTCCAGCGCGCGGCGCGCCAGATAGGCGTCGACCAGCGCCCCGTCGATCTCGCGCGGATGGCGCATCGCCTCCTGCACCGCGTCCTTGGTGACGGCGTTGAACACCACCCGGTCGACGCGCTTGTCCTTAAGCAGTTTCTTGTTCTTGAGGATCTCGTGGATGTGCCAGGAGATCGCCTCGCCCTCGCGGTCCGGGTCGGTCGCCAGGATCACTCGCTCGGCGTCCCTGACGGCCCCGCCGATGTCGCTCATGCGCTTGGCGGACTTGGCGTCGACCTCCCAGCGCATCGCGAAATCGTTGTCCGGGTCGACCGAACCGTCCTTCGCCGTCAGATCGCGCACGTGCCCGAACGAGGCGTAGACCCCGTAGTCCTTGCCCAGATATTTGTTGATGGTCTTCGCCTTGGCGGGCGATTCGACGATCACGACCTTCATGCAACGTCCTTCGGCGGACCGCGTGGGGCGGACCGCGTGTTCGGGGCGGGGATATGGAGAGGCGGGGGCCGCGTGTCAAATCGGGGCGGAATTGTGGAATGGTTTGGCGGCGGCCGGAGATGCCCTTAAACGGTCTCTCTCTTAGCCGAAAGCCAGCAGAGTCAACCGGCATGTCAGCCCGGATTGCGCGCACCCGCGCTGACATGCCACTATAACGGCCTTCCCCCATATCCTAGAGAGGTCGCCATGGCCGACGCTTCCCACGACAAACCCGTATGGCTCATCACCGGGTGCTCGACCGGATTCGGGCGCGAGCTGGCGACGATCTTGATCCAACGCGGCTATCGCGTCGTTGCGACCGCGCGCGATCCCGGAACGCTCGCCGATCTCGTCGCCGGCCATGACGCCGCAGCGCTGGCGCAAAAGCTGGACGTCGACAAGACGTTGGACATCCCAGCCGTCGTCGAGGCGGCGAAGCAAAAATTCGGCCGGATCGACGTGCTCGTCAACAACGCCGGTTACGGCTACCTGTCGGCGATCGAGGAAGGCGAGGACGCCGATATCCGCGCCATGTTCGAGACCAACGTGTTCGGGCTAGCCGCCATGACCCGCGCGGTCCTGCCGCTGATGCGGGCGCAGAAGTCCGGCGCGATCGTCAACATTTCCTCGCAGGGCGGATTTATCGGCTTTCCTGGGACTGGCTATTACAACGCCACAAAATTCGCGGTCGAGGGTCTGTCGGAGGCGCTCGCCAAGGAAGTCGCCTCATTTGGGATCAAGGTTCTGATCGTCGAGCCGGGCCCCTTCCGCACTGACTGGGCCGGCCGATCCCTCAAGACGCCGAAGCGCCCGATCGAGGCCTACGCCGAGACCGCGGTCGCGCGGCGAAAGGCGATCCAAGGATACAGCGGCGCGCAGCCGGGAGACCCGGCCCGCGCGGCCGAGGCGATCATCGCGGCGGTCGAGAGCGCCAATCCGCCCCTCCGCCTGCCTCTCGGCGGCATCGCCTTCGAGGGGATGACCGCCAAGATCGAAGCGATGCGGAAGGAGATCGCCTCGGTCGAGAAGGTCGCGCGCGGCGCAGACTTTCCGAAAGCGGGGTGAGATCGCCATGGCCGAGACTCCATACGACAAGCCTGTGTGGCTCATCACCGGCTGCTCGACCGGCTTCGGGCGCGAGCTGGCCAGGATCCTGATTGGGCGCGGCTACCGGGTCGCCGCGACCGCGCGCGACGTCGCCAAGGTCGCCGATCTCGTTCGCGGCCATGACGCAACCGCCCTGGCGCTGAAGCTCGATGTCGACAGGCCGGCCGAGATCGCCGCGGCGGTCAAGGCGACGACGGCGGCGTTCGGGCGCATCGACGTGCTCGTCAACAACGCCGGCTACGGCTATCTCGCGGCGGTCGAAGAGGCCGACGACGCGGACATCCGCGCCATGTTCGAGACCAATTTCTTCGGCCTCGCCGCCCTGACCCGCGCGGTCTTGCCGATCATGCGGGCGCAGAAGTCGGGCGCCGTGGTCAACATTTCCTCGGTGGGCGGCTTCATTGGCAATCCCGGCTCCGCTTACTACGCCGCGACCAAGTTCGCTCTCGAGGGCCTGTCGGAGGCGCTGTCCAAGGAGGTTGGGCCGCTCGGGATCAAGGTGCTGATCGTCGAGCCGGGACCGTTCCGCACGGACTGGGGCGGTCGGTCGCTCAAAACGCCGAACCGCCCGATCGAGGCTTACGCGGACACCGCGATCGCCCGACGCAACCAGATCCAGACCTACAGCGGCCAGCAGCCAGGCGATCCTGTCCGCGGCGCCGAAGCGATCATCGCGACGGTCGAGCGAAGCGATCCGCCGCTGAGACTCCCGCTCGGGAATATCGCCTATGACGTCATCGGCTCCGAGATCGAGGCGTTGCGCAAGGAGCATGAGTTGGTCGAGGCGGTCGCGCGCGGCGCGGATTATCCCAAGGCCGGGTGACCGCGCGGAAAGCTGGCGTCGTGAGCGCAGACGACCCCTTCAACCTGCAACGCTTCGTCGACGCGCAGGCGCCGGTCTACGATACGGTCCTGCGCGAGCTTCAGGCCGGCGAGAAACGGTCCCACTGGATGTGGTTCGTCTTCCCGCAGATCGCCGGGCTTGGCTTCAGTCCGACCTCCGTGTTTTACGCCATCTCGTCCATTGACGAGGCGAAGGCCTATTTGGCCCACTCCATTCTTGGCGCAAGACTGCTCGAATGCGCACAGGTCGTGCTTGCGGTGAAAGGGCGGACGGCCAGGCGGATCTTCGGCCCGGTCGATGAGGCGAAATTCCGCTCGTCCCTGACCTTGTTCCGCATCGCCGCCCCCGAGGCGGCAGTGTTCGCTCAATGCCTGGAGACGTACTTCGCCGGCGAGGCCGATCCGGCGACGCTTGCAAAACTCGGGCGCTGAGCCCAAAGCTCGCGTCCGCCATGACCTCCGCACCGCCCGTCTTTTCCCAGCGCCATCTTCTCGGCATCGAGCATCTCGACCGCCTCGAAATCGAGGCGCTGCTGGACCTTGCCGACGAAGCCGTGGCGGTCTCCCGCCAGGTTGAAAAGAAGCGCGCGACCTTGCGCGGGCGCACCCAGATCAATCTCTTCTTCGAGGCCTCGACCCGCACCCAGTCGTCGTTCGAACTGGCCGGCAAACGGCTCGGCGCGGACGTGATGAACATGGCGGTCGGCGCCTCGAGCGTCAAAAAAGGCGAGACGCTGATCGACACGGCGATGACGCTGAACGCCATGCGCCCCGACATTCTGGTCGTGCGTCACCACGCCGCTGGCGCGGTGTCGCTGCTTGCGCGCAAGGTCGACTGCTCGGTCATCAACGCCGGCGACGGCGCGCACGAGCATCCGACCCAGGCGCTCCTCGACGCGCTGACCATTCGCCGCAATCTCGGGCGCATCGAAGGGCTCACGGTTGCGATCTGCGGCGACATCCTTCATTCGCGGGTCGCGCGCTCGAACATTCTGCTTCTCGGCAAGCTTGGCGCGCGGGTGCGGGTGGTCGGCCCCTCGACGCTGCTCCCGGCCGGCGTCGAGGCGATGGGCGTCGAGGTTTTTCGCGATATGCGCGCGGGACTTGCGGACGCCGACATCGTAATGATGCTGCGCCTTCAGAGGGAGCGGATGGCCGGCGCCTTCGTGCCGAGCACCAAGGAGTATTTCCGTTATTTCGGGCTCGATCAGGGCAAGCTCAATTGCGCAAAACCCGGCGCGCTCGTCATGCATCCGGGGCCGATGAACCGGGGCGTCGAAATCGACACGGCCGTCGCCGACGGGGCGCAGTCCCTGATCCGCGAGCAAGTCGAAATGGGCGTCGCCGTGCGCATGGCCGTCCTGGAGGCGTTGGCGCGCAATCTGCCGAACACGTAAGCCGAGCGTCCGCTCGGCTCAGGGCGACTCCGCGCCGCCTCACTTCCCGCTCGATTGGACCACGCCGGCGATAAAGCGCCCGACGCGAGACAACCACGATGGCGCCGGCGCATACGCCGCCTGAGCAACTTCGGGAGCCGGCCCCGCGACCAAGGGATCTTCCGCTGAGGCCGAGGAAGGCGACGGCGCGGACGCGACGCCGGCCGGCGCCTCGACCACAGCAGGGGCGGCGACATTCACGACCCCTTGAGACATATTCGAGATCGAAGCCGGCGCACTCGCGTTGGCGTCCGCGGGCGCTGGGCCGAGAACCGCGGCGTTAAGGACCTCGCCGCTCGGATCGGACATCAACCGCGTTTCGGCCGGCGCTGCCGACATGGCGATTAGACTTGCTCCGGCGACCGCCGAAAGTCGGCACAAGATCGATTGCGCGGTCATGCGGCGCCTCACAATAAAACACAGATTTTAGGGGTTGCATATGTGCCTTTGCACTTGCGAGATACGATATCAATTCGATGAAGCTTAAGCAACCCGCAGCCAATCCTCGATCGGGCCTCACGCCGTCTTGCCGGCGCGTTTGGCCTGCGATGCTGGCGCGAGGGCTATTCTCTCCGCTTCCGGAGACCGGGCTGGGCCGTGGTCGCGCGCTTTGGCAGGGGCTAACGCTCAGCGTCCGGTCCAGACCGGCTTGCGCTTGTCGTTGAAGGCGGCGAGGCCTTCCTTGGCGTCCTCGGTGAGCGCCGTGAGGATGATCTGGCCCTCGGTGTAGGCGATCGATTCCTCGAACGACATCGATTCGATCGCGCGCATCGCGGACTTGCCCCTGCGGATGGCGGTCGGCGATTTGTCGGCGATGCGGGCGATCAGCCATTCGACCTTGGCGTCGAGTTCGGAACCCGGGACGACATGGTTGACCAATCCCGTCGATTTCGCCTCCTGGCTGGTGAACGATTCGCCTGCGATGGCCCACTCGCGCACGGCCCGCGCCGGGGCGAGCCGCATGAGCAGACACATGACCTGCATCGGGAAAACGCCGACGCGCACCTCGGGCAGCCCAAAGACCGCATGATCGGCGGCGATGGCGAAGTCGGTCATGCACGCAATCCCCATGCCCCCGGCCATGCATGCGCCATTGATGCGTGCGAGCGTTGGAAGAGTGGCGGACCGCGCTTCGCGCAACAAGTCGGCGTATTCGAGATTCGGCCTCGAGAGATCGAAAGCGAAACCCCCGCCGGGCTGCAGGTCGCCGCCGGCGCAGAACGCCTTTTCGCCCGCCCCAGTGACGACGATTGCTCGGACCTCGGGATCGGCGTGCGCGTCGCGATAGCCCTGCCGGATCCCGGCGATGACGCTGGCGTTGAGGGCGTTTCGCTTGTCCGGGCGATTGATCGTGATCCAGAAAGCGACGCCACGCTTCTCGGTCAGAACGGAAGGACTATCGCTCACTCTGGCTACCTCCGGTTTTCAGTTCGCGCGGTGCGCCGGGGCCGGGTCGATCTCGGCCAGCACTTTGCCGGCGCTCACCTGATCGCCCTTTGTCACGTGGAGCGCCTTGAGCGCGCCAGCGAGCGCTGCGACGTGAAGATGCTCCATCTTCATCGCCTCCAGCGCCAGGATCGGCTGACCGGGGTCGACGAGGTCGCCCACCTCGGCGAACGTGGCGACGACGCGCCCGTTCATGGACGCCCGCACATACGCATCGCCCACGCCGCCGCCGTCCGGTCGCACGCTCGCAGCACGCGTCGTATCCGCGATCTCGTGGCTCTCGCCCTCGTAACGCAACATCAGCCGAGGACCGTCGCGCAGGTAGGCCGCGCTGTCCATCACGCGGTCGCAAAGGAATCGAACCGAATGCGCGCCGAGGTCGACGATGTCGACTTCGCGCCGGGTTTCTCCGATCGTCACCTGGTGGCGCCGGTCGCCCAGCGCGGTCAGCGACGCCGTGTGCGTTTCTCCGTTGATGTCGAACCGCAATCCGACCGGGAGCGCGCTCACGAGCCGCCGCCCCAGCCTCCGCTGGCCGCCCTCGGGCGCGGTCTCGATAAGCAGCGCTGCGGCCAGCGCTTTGGCTCGCGCATCGCGCTGCTCGTTCCGTCGCAACAGCTCCGGCAGGTTTTGTCCAATGAACCGCGTCGTCGCGTCGCCGTTGGCGAAGACCGGATGCATGAGGCAGCTTCTCAGAAACGCCTGGTTGGTCTTGACGCCGAGCGCGGCTGTGTCCTCGAGGCCGCGAACAAGTTTGCGGCGAGCTTCCTCCCGGCTCGATCCGTGGGCGATGAGCTTCGCGATCATCGAATCGTAGTAGGGCGGGATCTCCGCGCCTGACTTCAGGGCGTGCTCGCACCGCACGCCGTCGCCGGCCGACCACAGGGCGACGACGCCGCTCTGCGGCAGGAAGTCCTTGTCTGCGTCCTCCGCGCAGAGCCTCACTTCGACCGCGTGGCCGCGGAACTTCACATCCGCTTGGGTCAACGGCAGCGGCTCGCCCGAAGCGATCCGCAATTGCAGGTCGACGAGGTCGACGCCGGTGACGGCTTCGGTCACGGGATGCTCGACCTGCAGCCGGGTGTTCATCTCCATGAAGTAGAAGTGTCCTTCGGCGTCGAGCAGGAACTCCAGCGTTCCCGCGCCCTCGTAGCCAATCGCCCTCGTCGCGTTGACGGCGATCGCGCCCATCCGTTCCCGGAGATCGGCTGAAACGCGCGGGGACGGCGCCTCCTCGATCAGCTTCTGATGTCGGCGCTGGACCGAGCAGTCGCGCTCGCCCAGGTGGATCGCATGGCCGTAACGGTCCGCCACGATCTGGATTTCGATATGCCGCGGATTGGCAATCGCGCGCTCCAGGATGACGGTCGCGTCGCCGAAGGCGTTTTGCGCCTCGGATCGGGCGCTCCGCAACGAATCGAGAAATTCCGAGGACGTCGGAACCAGCCGCATGCCCCGGCCGCCGCCTCCGGCGGTCGCCTTGATCATGATCGGATAACCGATCCGGTCCGCCTCTTTGGCGAGCGTCTCTTCATCCTGGTCGGTCCCCTGATAGCCGGGCACGCAAGGAACGCCGGCCTCCGACATCCGCCGCTTAGCGCCGGCCTTGTCCCCCATCGAGTTGATCGACTCGGGCGAAGGGCCGATGAAGACAAGTCCAGCGTCGCGACACGCGAGCGCAAACGCCTTGTTCTCGGCGAGAAACCCATAGCCCGGATGAACGGCGTCGGCGCCGACGAGGCGCGCCGCTTCGATGACGGCGGCGATATTGAGATAGGACTGCGCCGGCGGCGATTCGCCGATCCAGACGGCCTGGTCGGCTTCGAACACGTGGCGAGCCTCGGCGTCCGCAGACGAATAGACCGCGACCGTGCGATACCCGTGCGCGCGCGCGGCGCGCATGATGCGAAGCGCAATCTCGCCTCGATTGGCGATAAGGATCTTGCTGAACGGCGTCCGTTTCGTCATCGCACGATCCTTCTCGTCGGTCTTTTTCAAGGCCGGGCGACGGCGAACTGCATCGGCTGGGGCGTTCTCGCCTCGGCTTCACGGCAGATCGAGAGGAGCCGGCCGACCAGCGTCCGCGTATCCCTCGGATCGATCACGCCGTCGTCGAGCAGTCGCGCGCTTGTCACGAACACGCTCATCTGGCGATCGAAACGGTCGACGATGGCGCGTTGGAGATCGTCGAGCTTCTGCTGATCGACCTCGCCGCTTTTCCGCCTCATCGCGGCCTCCGTGACGATGGCCATGGTCCTCGCCGCCTGCTCGCCGCCCATGACGGCCGTCTTCGCGTTAGGCCACGAGAAGCAGAAGCGCGGGTGGAAGCCGCGACCGCACATGCCGTAGTTGCCGGCGCCGAACGAGGCGCCGCAATAGATCGTGATCTGAGGAACGGTTGCGTTGGTGACCGCCTGAATCATCTTCGAGCCATGCTTGATGACGCCCGCCTCCTCGTAAGCCCGTCCGACCATGAAGCCGGTGGTGTTGTTCAGATAGAGGATCGGCGTGCGCGATTGGCAGCAGGCCTGGATGAAGTGGGTCGCCTTGTTCGCGCCGGCGGGATCGATCGGGCCGTTGTTGGTGATGACGCCGACCGGCCAGCCTTCGATTTGGAAATGGCCGCAGACGGTCGCACCGCCATAGTTCTCCGAAATTTCGAGGAAGTCCGAGTTGTCGGCGATCCTGGCAATGATCTCCCTCATGTCGACCGGGCGCCGGTAATCCATCGGCATCAGGCCAAGCAGGTCTTCGGCGTCGTAGCGCGGGGGCTGGAACGAACGGACCGGCTCGGCCGGCGAGCCCTTGTTCCAGTCGATCTGGGCGAGAATTTCACGCGCGATGCGAATGGCGTCGCGGTCGTCTTCGGCGAGATAGTCGCCCAGACCCGAGATCGACGTATGCATTTCGGCGCCGCCGAGCTGTTCCTCCGTCGCCTCCTCGCCGGTCGCGGCTTTCAGCAGCGGCGGCCCGGCGAGAAAGGCGCGGGTCCGGTTGCGGACCATGACGATGTAATCGGACAGACCGGTCTGGTAGGCGCCTCCGGCGGTCGACGAGCCGTGGGTGACGGTGATGACCGGCAGCCCCGCCGCGGACATGCGCGCGAGGTTGCGAAACAGGCTCCCGCCGCGGATGAACTCTTCGACCCGATAGGCCATCAGGTTCGCGCCCGCGCTCTCCACAAGCTGGACAAACGGCAGCTTGTTCTCGAGCGCGAGCTCCTGGACGCGCAGCTGTTTGTCGAGCCCCATGGGCTGAAGGGCGCCGGCGTCGATGCCGGAATCGGAAACGCTGATCATGCACCGGGCGCCCGAGACGATTCCGATGCCGGCCACGACGCCCCCTCCCGCGACGCTCTTGTCGAGATCGGGATTATCGAGCCCGAGACCCGCGAGCGCGGAGAGTTCGATGAACGGCGCTCCGTGGTCGAGCAGCAGGGCGAGGCGCTCACGCGGCAGCAACTGCTCGCGCTTTTCGAATCGCGCGCGGGCCTGCGCGGACTTTGCAACCGCCCGTTGCTGATACTCCTGAACCTTCTGAAGCAACGCGACCATTCCGGCCTTGTTGGCCTTGAAGACCTCGCTGCCGGCGCTGATTTTCGATGCGATGTGCGGCATGTCAGCGAGCGTCCCGGGGGCGAGTTTCCGTGGTCTGACCGTCGCTTCTGACACCCTTCGAGCGCCCGAGACGCGCATCGAACAGCGTGCGAACAGGATGCCGGTCGCCACTCGCCATGAAACTGCACCCTGCGATACGCCGCGGCGCCGCGCGACGCCGCGCGGCCAAAATCGCAAGCCGACAGGTCCGAGTCTTGCGCGGACTAGCTGACGCCGCATTGGGTTCAGGCGAAGGGGTGAACCGCGGACAGTCGGCTCGCGGAACGCAACGAACCTCAACGCCGACGGTCCGATTCGTCGCCTACGCCGTGGCGAGCAGGTCCGGGCGCGCGGCCTCGTCCGCCGGCGTTCGCTCGACCCGCGCGATCGCGGCCTTGAGCACGTCGAGGCCGGCCCCGCGGCGGACGGCTTCGACAGCCAGCGCCTGGCGAAAGCCGCGGGCCCCGCGCCGACCGGAAAAAAGCCCGTGCAGGTGGCGGGTATAGTCATGCAGGCGCTCGCCCCGGGCGAGCCCCGCCGCAATGACGGGCATGAACGCCTCCAGCGCCTCGAAGCCGTCGGCGACCGGGGCCGGCTCGCCAAAGAGGTCCGGGTCGACTCCCAGCAAGAGCTCGGGGTTCTGATAGGCGGCGCGGCCGATCATCACGCCGTCGACATGGGCGAGATGGGCGCGTGCGGCCGCGAGATCGGGAACGCCCCCGTTCAACGCGATCGGCCAGCCGGGGTGGGCGCTTTTGAGCGCGTAGACGAGGCCGTAATCGAGCGGCGGCACGGTGCGATTGTCCTTGGGGCTCAAGCCGTCGAGCCAGGCCTTGCGCGCATGAACGATCAGCGCGTCGGCGCCGGCGGCCCTGACGCTGTCCGCGAACGCAAACAGCGCCTCGGCCGGCTCCTGGTCGTCGACGCCGATGCGGCATTTGACCGTCACCGGAACCTTGACCGCCGCCTTCATCGCTGCGACGCCCTCGGCGACGAGCGCCGGCTCGCGCATCAGGCACGCCCCAAACCTGCCGCTTTGCACCCGGTCGGAGGGGCAGCCGCAGTTGAGGTTGATCTCGTCATAGCCGAAATCGCCGCCGATCCGCGCGGCCTCAGCGAGCCGCTTCGGGTCCGACCCCCCGAGTTGCAGCGCCACCGGATGCTCTTCCGGAGCGAAGCCGATCAGCCGTTCGCGCGGGCCGAATACGACCGCGTCGGCGGTGACCATCTCGGTATAGAGGCGGGCGCGGCGCGTGAGCAGGCGATGGAAGGCCCGACAGCGGCGGTCGGTCCAATCCATCATCGGCGCGACGGAGAAGCGGGCGCTATAGGAGAGGGGCATGGCGACGGATATAGGCGACGTTCCAGGCTTTGTCGCGGGGGCGCGCGCGCAAGCCCACTCCTGGCGAGGTCTCATGCGGTTTTCCGCCCGCCATCAGATTCGCCGCGCGGGGCTTGCCAGAGCGTCTTCCGCCCCTCCAAGCCTCGCTCCGCTGGCGAGACGCGGCTTCGTCCCGACTTCAGGGCGTCGCCTAACGACCACGTGATTTATGTCAACTCAGAAGCCGTTGAGCTCCGGCGCCCAGGACGGAATGGTCATGTGCGCGAGGCCGGGTTCTGCCGCGCGGCGCAGCGGGTCCAAGGGTGCGCGGCCGGGCGCGAAGCCGTACTTGCG
Organism: uncultured Alphaproteobacteria bacterium; assembly: GCA_963748545.1. Lineage (GTDB taxonomy): Bacteria > Pseudomonadota > Alphaproteobacteria > Rhizobiales > Beijerinckiaceae > Roseiarcus. Next base: position 176,308 of record CAVVJO010000036.1, on the reverse strand, counting down.
GCGAAAGGCCTCGCGGAACGTGTCGACGCTCGCGAAGCCGAGCGACGCCGCGAGACGTCCGATAGGCGGCGGTGGGGCGCGGCCCAATTCGACATAGGCCCGACGGAGCCTCAGCGAGCGAACATAGGCCGACACCCCGCCGAGCGGCTCGAAGGCGCGGTAGAGCACGGCGCGGGAGACGCCGAAGGTCCGGCAGAGCGTCTCGGGCGCAAGCGCCGGATCGCCGAGGTTCTCCCGGACGTAGCGCAGCATCCGGGCGTTGACAGCGCCGCTCTGCCGGCCGGCGGCCCAGCGCTCGGGAGCGGGCTTGACCAGGAGCTCGTTGACGAGCGCGAGCGTGGCGGCGGCGGTCGGCTGGGCTTCGTCCAGGGTGATCGAGGGGCAGCGCCGCCAGAGCGCGTCCATGTGCGCGGCGAGCAGCGCCTGCGTCGTCGTTCCCGGACGCAGGACGAGCCCGTGCAGATGGTCGAGATGGCGCTCCGCCGCCTCGAGCGCCGCGCGCGGCAGGATGAGGACGAGGTTCGTCAAGCCGTGCGACCGAAACTGGTCGGGGCGCGAGAAATCCGTGACGACGATGTCGCCCTCTCGCTGAGCGAATTCTCGTTCCTCGACACGCCACCAGGACGCGCCGTCGAGGCAACGCATCAGGCGGATCATGTCGAGCCCGTCGCGCGCGACCCGTTCGCGCGTCCGCGCGTACTCGTAGGCCGCCCCGCTGCTGCGGCTGAAGGCGAAGGCGATCGGCGAAAGCTTCCAGCCCTCGACCCGCCAGGACAGGGTCTGTGTCGGGCCGACGAACTCGAAGTCGCCGACCGACGCCGACATGTCCCGCCAGATGCGCGCCCGCTCGTCCGGCGCGAAGTCGTCGGAGCTGGCGACGTAGCTGTCGGGAAGCCTCTGCGCGGGCGCCGTCGGGTTCTCTGCGTCGAACGCGCGATTCACGCGCGGCCCTCCGTGCGCGCCGGCCGGCCGGCAATCCGTCTCTGCTTGAGGGGAAGGCGTCTCATTCGCGACCCGGCGTCCTGTCCCGCGGATGGCTCGCAGGCTAGCGTCGGTTGACAAGGGTCGCCAGCGAAAACTCGCCGGAGCGACGCCTTGAAGGCTTTGGATCGCATCAGGAGCAAGGGGCCATGGCGAGCGAGGCAAAGAGAGGGAAGGCGACGACACCGGAAGGCATATTCATGCCGCCGACCACGACGAAGTTCCGACCGTCCGGACCGCTGAGCGCCGCCTGTGTCGCCGGCCTCGCCGTGGGCGCCGTCATGATGGCGGCGCCCTTGCCGGCGCGCGCCTCGACGGCGGTCGGCTGGCAGTACGACGGTCAGGGCGCCGGGTACTGGGACGACACAAACAACAAGGAGATCTACGGCCTTACCGTTCAGGGGAGCTCCGCCGCCGGCAATGGGCCGATCGACACGATCGACTCCCTTCCGCCCCCGGTGTCGTCATCCGGCGGCGGGGCGGCCCCGCCCAACATGAAGACCATCGCCACGACGACCGGAGCGGGGCTGGCGGTTGCGGCGGTGCAAGTCGAATACCAGAGCGCCAGGGCCTTCGGCGCGTTCGCCTCCTCGGCCGCCTGGGTCGACTACACGCTCACAGTCAACTCGACCGCCGTCTCCTCTGTCTTCCTCGGCGCCAACGTCGGGATCTCGCTGTCGGAGGGCGGGCTGAGCGGCGCCGAGGTCGGCTTCAACGAGTTCGCGGGCGCGGCGCCGCAGCAGCCTATCGATCCCGCGAGCAGTCTCGTCGCGGCCGCCGTCCACGACGGCGAATGGTTCTACATCAACAACCAGCAAGGTCAGTTTGTCAACACGAGAGGTTCGTTAGGGTCGAACGGCCTCTACCAGGATCAGCGCAACTACTATTTTCGGCTTGCGACGAACACGACTTACACATTTCAGATCAGCGCCTGGGCCTGGGGCGGATATTTGGAGGGGGACTACAATGGACCGCACCGGTCGTGGATCGGCTCCGATGTCCACAGCAACCTGACCGACTTTGACCTCGCGATGGAAGGGACGGCCGCAATTGCGTCGATCGACCCCGTGTTCTTCGTCGTCCCGCAGTCGGGATATCTCTTGAGCGACTACACGCTCATCGGCGTCCCGGCCGGCTCCAACGGCGACCTTTCGAGCCTCCCCGGCGCCGTCCCCGAACCCTCTTCCTGGGCGATGATGCTTCTGGGCTTCGCAGGGCTCAGCCTTGTGGTTCGCCGCAAAGCTCGAACCCTTGTCGCAAGGTAAACGCTGAGTCATCCTCGAAAAGGACGATGCAACGCGGTCAGGGATGACCAACCGGACGCCCGCGAGGGACTGGCGGGCCGGGGGAGGGAAAGGGCCTCGGTTCAGGAAGCGGGCGCTATACGAGAGTGGCATGGCGACGAATAGAGGCGACGTTCTAGGCTTCGTCGCGGGGGCGCGCGCAAAAGCCCCTCCTGGCGAGGTCCCATGCGCTTTTCCGTCCGCCATCAGACGATCTACCGCTATTCGGCGCCGGTGCGGCTCACGGGCCATGTGCTGCGGCTGAACCCGAGGCCGGACGCAGGCGCGCTCCTTTCGCGGATCCTCGCGATCGATCCCCAGCCGGTCCGGCGCGACGATGCGATCGATCGATTTGGCAATCTCGTGACCCGGGTCGAGTTTGACGGGTTCACCGACGTTTTTCGCATCGAAAGCCGCTTCGCCATCGACGTCGAACCGGCGCTCCCAATCTCCGCGGCCGACGCGCCGCCCGCTTTGCCGTGGGGCTCGGACGCGAGCGGTCCGAACGCGGTCTATCTTGGGGACGAGGCCGACGGGGCGGTGCGCGCCTTCGCCCGAAAACTCGCGGTCGACAGCGGCGGCGACCCGCTTGCCTTCCTCGACCGCCTCAACACGACGATTTTTCGCGATATCCGGCACGACATCCGTCCCGAGGGCGCGGCGCGGCCGCCGGAGGAGACGCTGGCGCTCGGACACGGCGCCTGCCGCGACGTAACGATGCTGTTCCTCGCCGCCTGCCGCAGCCTGGGCGTCCCGGCCCGCTTCGTCAGCGGCTATCAGGCGCACGCCGACACGCCCGACGGGCGCCGGCATCTGCACGCCTGGGCGGAGGCGTTCGCGCCCGGTTCAGGCTGGCGCGCCTACGATCCGACCCACGGACTTGATGTTTCCGATGGCCACGTCGCGCTTTGCGCCGCCCCTGACCAGGCCGCGACCATGCCGGTCGAGGGCGGGTACTACGGCGAGGCGGTGTCGTCGACCCTCAGCTACGCGGTCGAGATCGCGACCGACCCTACGTGAAGGGAAACGTCTGCGCGCGCTGGACCGCGCCGAGGCATAGGGACAGCCGAACGCCGCTCCCCCGAGGTCTCGGGGGAGCGGCCCTCACGGCAAGCCTTACTTCAGGAACTTGTCGACGTTTTCCTTGGTGACGACGTCGAGTCCGACGATCTCGACCGGATCGACCTTTTCGCCCTTCTTGAGCTTCATCAGGACGTCCATCGCCTTTTCGCCCATCTCGTAGGGACGCTGGCCGACCAGCACGTCCGCGTAGCCGTCCTTCAGCGTCTGCAGCTCGACCGGCAACGTGTCCGGCATCACGAGCGGCATATCCTTGCGCTTCTCGCGGACCGTGTTGACGAAGTTCTGGTACGCCTTGGGCGCGAACAACGCCCAGCCGCCGACCGGGATGATCGCGGTGACGTCGGGGTTCGCGGTATAGAAGTCGGTGAGCTGCTGCGCGGCGAGCGCGGCGTCGTCGTTGCAGAAGGCTGGCGATCCCTTGACTTCGGTCCAGCCCGCGCCCTTCAGCACCTCGTAGAGGCCGGCGAGGCGCTCGTTGAGATTCTGGGCGGCCGGACCGCCGGATTGGGTGGCGAAAGTGCCGGCTTTCGGATGCATCTTGATCAACTGATTGCCGAGCTCGCGGCCCATCGCCTTGTTATCGGTGCCGATATAGGCCTGCCGGGCCGAGTTCGGCGCATCGGCGTCGAAGGTGATGACGGGGATGTTGGCGTCGCGCGCCTGCTTGATCACGCCAGTGACCGAATCGGCGTCAGCGACCGAAATCGCAATTCCGTCGACGCCCTGCGTCACGAAATCCTGCATGATCTGGACTTCGGTCGCCGGCTCGTGCGTCGCCGGACCCTTGTAGATGCAGGTGACGCCGAGCTTCTTGGCCTCGGCCATGCAGCCGTCGCGCGAGAGATCGAAATAGGGATTGTCCATGCCCTTCGGAATGAGCGCAAATTTCACATCGGCGGCCTGCGCGGCGCCGATCAGGGCGAGAGCGCCGACTGCGCTCAACAACAACGTCTTCATTGATCTTCCTCCAAGGTCCTGATGTCTTCACGGCGCGAAGGACCTGTCCGCGCCGAATGGGTTTTTGGGCTATTCAGGCTCGCGGGTGCGGATGCGGTCGACCAGCACCGCGAGGATGATGATCGTTCCGACGAACACCTGTTCCCAATACGTGTCGGCCCCGAACAACGCGAGGCCATTACGGATGACTTCGATCAACGCCGAGCCGATGACCGCGCCGACCGGTCCGCCGACTCCGCCGGCAAGGTCGGCGCCGCCGATGACGGACGCCGCGATGATCTTCAATTCATAACCGGTGGCGAGATTGGCCGGGGCCGAGCCCAGCCAGCCGGTGATCAGAATGCCCGCGAAGCCTGCGCTCAGCGCGCAGAGCACGTAAACCGAGATCTTGACGCGGTCGACCGGCGCGCCGGTGAGCTGCGCCGCCTTTTCGTTGCCCCCGAGCACGAAGACGTAGCGTCCCCAGCGCGTGTGGCGAAGCGCGATCCCCATGACCACGGCGAGGACGAGCAGATAGATGAGCGGCACCGGGAGGCCGAACAATTTGCCGTCGGTCAGGGCGTAGAAGGTGTCGACCTGCGGGCCGGTCGGCGCCTGGCCGCGCCCTTGGGTGATCACGTAGGTGACGCCGCGGCAGATCGAAAGCATCCCCAAGGTGGTGACGAATGGCGAGAGCTTGATCTTTGCAATCAGGAGCCCGTTGATGAGCCCCGCCACCGCCGCGGCGCCCAGTCCGCACAGCACGGAGGCGATCATCACCGCATAGGGAACGCCGGCGAGCGGCGTCGCCGAAAACGCCTTCATCAGCATCGCGGTCAGGACCGCAACCAGGGCCATCACCGAGCCGACCGAAAGATCGATGCCGCCGGTGATGATGACCAGCGTCGACCCGAGCGCGACGATCGCGATGTAGCTGAAATTCTTCGACGTGTTCAGCAAATTGCCGGTCGACAGGAAGTTGTGCGCGAATATGGAGACGAGCACGGTGATGACCACGAAGGCGATCGCCACATAAGCGGTCTGCGACGCGAAGGCGCCGCGCTTCCACCAACGGGCCTTGCCGACATTGGTGAAAGAAAGAGGCCCGGCTACATTTTCGGTCACGGCGGAGAGTCCTCACGCATGTTCGAGAGCGCCGGTGATCAGCGCGGTGACTTCTTCGGGGCTCGATCGGCTAATGGGCTTGTCCGCTCGCTTGTGGCCGCGACGCAGGACGACGACGCGGTCGGCCACCGCAAACACGTCCGGCATGCGGTGCGAAATCAGCATCACGGCCACGCCCTGATCGCGCAGGCGGCGGATCAGGTCGAGCACCTCGGCGACCTGACGCACCGAGATGGCGGCCGTCGGCTCGTCCATCAGGATGAGCTTTGGATTCGAGAGTCGGGTGCGGGCGATCGCTACAGCCTGCCGCTGTCCGCCCGACATGGACTTCACCAGGTCCTTTGGGCGCGTCTCGGACTTCAGCTCGCCGAAGAGCTGGAGGGCGCGCGCATTCATGCTTCGATGGTCAAGAAATTTGAAGGGTCCGACCTGGCGGATCATTTCTCGGCCGAGAAAGACATTCGCGGCGGCGCTGACGTTATTAGCGAGGGCCAGGTCTTGGTAGACGACCTCGATTCCCGCACGTCTGGCGTCCAGCGGGCGGTCAAACCGATGCTCTTGCCCGTCGAAGCGGATTATTCCGTGTGTTGGGTGGAAATTTCCGGCGATAATCTTGACGAGGGTCGATTTGCCCGCGCCATTGTCCCCCATCAAACCCACAACGTCGCCGGCATTGATGGTCAGATCGATCTCGGATAATGCGCGTATCGCGCCAAAGTCTTTGCTAATCCCCTCCAATTGCAAAACCGCGGCGCGTTCTTCGCCCTCCGCTTTGGCCGCGATGGCATCCACTGACGCTCCTTCCCTTCTCGTCTTATTTAGATATGTCTTAATCGATCATTTGTGGCGATCTTGTGTATGGCGTTCGCTTGCGCCCGGCAATAGAAAAAGGGACGCTGGCCTCTAAGACGGGGGCGGCGATGTCGGCGCGCTCGGCTCGACGCCTTGCGGCGCCCCTGCCCGGCGTCAACCCGCCTTGAGCTGGCGGGCCGCCGCGTCGGCGGTGTCCTCCGGATGCGTGTTGAACGCGATTTTTGCGCCAGGCGCCGCTCTATGGACGGCGTTGACCACCCTCTCGAACAACGGCAGGCTCTTGGGCGGAAGCCTGAGTCCGGCGCCGATCACCACGCAGTCGTAAGCGCCGCCTTGCAACGCTTTGTTGAGCTGGGCCTGGCCCATTTCGTCCGGCGTGATCATGCAGGTGTCGCCTTGCCAGCCCCGCTCCTCGATGGTCTTGACGGCGACGGCGATGCCCGCGTTGATCTTGTCGGCGTTGAATCCCGGCGGAAGCGACGAGTTCCGAGAAGTCCACGGTTTCCGGCTTCTGGCCGACGAACAGGATGCGGGTCACGGGTTCTCTCCTTCAACGGGTTTGGGCCTGGTCGAGCAGATCGAGGGAAAGCGTCTCGGGGGTCATCGCGCGGCCGTCGGGGCCCGGGCTCTCACGGCTGCCGCCCGGCCCCTTAGGATCAAAGTCTGACCGGATCACGGCGCGGCTCTGCAGGCAACGCTTGACGGAGCCATATCGGTAGTTTATCTACGTAGAGTAACTTTTTAAAAATCCGCGCGCCATGCCTCCTGTCCACGAAGCGCCTCAACACTCCGACGAACCGGCCGTCCTGGCGGGGACGATCCGCGCGGTCGTCGGCAAGCTCGCCCGGCGGCTGCGCGACACCGTGCCGCCCGGCGATCTCACCTGGTCGCAGGCACATGTGCTCGGCCGGCTCGAGCGGGACGGCCCCGCGACGCTGACCGCGCTCGCGCGCACCGAAAACATGCGCTCGCAGTCGATGGGCGCGATCGTCGGACCGCTGGAGGAGGCGGGCCTGGTGGCCGGCGCGCCGGACCCGAACGACGGCCGCCAGACGATTCTTTCGGTCACCGAGCGCGGCCGAGCGACCGTCCGGGACAACCGGCGGACGCGCGAGGACTGGCTCGCCGGGCGCATTCGCGCGGAGCTGACCGCGGAGGAACAGGCGGAGATGGGGCGCGCGCTGTCCCTGCTCGAGCGGATCGCCGGCGGGTGATCGTGACGGGGCGCGCCGCTCGCCCATTCGGCGCAGGACTGAACTCGTGAGACGGAGACCTCCATGGCCGCGACGACGCTCGACTCGAAAACTGCGCTGATCATCATCGACCTGCAGAAGGGCATCGTCGCCATGCCGACGGCGCATCCGATCGGCGCGGTGGTGGCAAGGGCGGCGCGGCTCGCCGAGGCGTTCCGGCGCCACGGCCTGCCCGTGATTCTCGTCAACGTCGCGGGCGGCGCGCCGGGCCGCACCGAGACGCCGCGCCCGACCGGCGCGTTCCCCGACGACTGGACGGAGCTCGTGGCCGAATTGGGCCCGCAGCCCGCCGACCGCCGCGTGACCAAACGCACCTGGGGCGCGTTCACCAACACCGATCTTCTCGACATTCTGAAGCGCGAGAGCGTGACCCAGGTCGTGATCGCCGGCGTCTCCACCAGCGTCGGCGTCGAATCGACGGCTCGGCAGGCGCATGAGCACGGATTCCACGTGACGCTCGCGATCGACGCCATGACCGACATGCGGATCGAGGCGCACGAGAACAGCATCGCGCGCATCTTTCCACGCCTCGGCGAAACCGCGACGACCGACGCAATCCTGGCGCTTCTCGAAGCGCGCGGATGAGAGGGCGGACGAGACTGGGCGCGTCGCGCGGAGGCGCTCGCGCATCCGCCGCGGGCTGAGGACGGCCGTCCAGTGGGCCGCGCTGCTCGCCCTCTCCGCCCTCCTGATCGGAGGGCTTGAACTGCTGCGCCTGCCGGCGGCGCTGCTGCTCGGCGCGCTCGCCGCCGCGGCGGCGCTGACCGCTTTCGACTTCAAGATGACGATCCCCGCGCCGCTGTTCGCCTTCGCGCAGGCGATCATCGGCTGCCTGGTCGCGCGGGTGCTGCCGCCCTCGACTTTGTCTTCGATGGCGCGCGACTGGCCGACCTTTGTCGGCGGCGTTCTGTCGGTGGTGATGGTCAGCGTCGCGCTGGGATGGGCGCTCACGCGCCTGCGCGTTCTTCCTGGAACCACCGCGGTTTGGGGCGCCTTTCCAGGCGCCGCGACCGTCATGACCCTGATGTCCGAGGGCTACGGCGCCGACGTCCGCCTCGTCGCCCTCATGCAATATCTGCGGGTGGTCATGGTTACGGTCGTCGCGACCGGAATCGCGGCCGTCTGGAACACCGCGACGCCGCGGGCGGCGGCGGCGGTCGTCTGGTTTGCGCCGGTCGCATGGGGCCCGCTTGCGGAAACGATCGCGCTGGCGGCGGCCGCGGCGGCGGCCGGTTGGGCGTTCCGCCTTCCGGCGGGGCCCTTGCTCGTCGCGCTCGGCGCCGCCGCCGTCCTGCAAGACCTCGGGGTCATGACGGTCGCGTTGCCGCCCTGGCTCCTCGCGCCGGCCTATTGCCTGGTCGGCTGGAGCATCGGCGCGCGCTTCAACCGGGCGATCCTGATTCACGCCGCCCGTGTCTTGCCTGCGCTGGCGGCCTCAATTCTTTCCCTGATCGCCGCCTGCGGGCTTCTCGCCGCGGCCCTGGCCCATTTCGCGCACGTCGATGCGCTGACCGCCTATCTCGCGACCAGCCCAGGCGGCGCCGAATTCGGTGGCGATCATCTCCGCATCGAGCCAGGTCGACATGCCCTTCATCATGGGGATGCAGGTGGCGCGGTTTCTCGTCGTCCTCATGGTCGGCCCGGCGATCGCCCGTTTCGTTGCGACCGGGGCCGACCGGCGAGGCGCCCTGTGAGGCGCGGCCGACCGAGGCGTCGGCGCCCATCGCCGCGCTTTGACAGGCGTCCCAATCTGCTCCTAACTTCGGGAGGATCATCACAACATGAGCGGGCGAACGCGCGCCCTGCCGGCAGGAGGAAACGACGGTGCGCCCGATGGCGGCAAGCTCCCCAAGCGCGCGGACTCTTGCGCTGCGGCCCGTCGATCGCTTGATGTGGGTCACGCCGGATCGCGTATTCTACGTGGGGCTTCTGGGCTCGCCATCGACCCGGTTCATGGGGTCCGTCGTCCTCTATGTCGCAACCGAAGGGACGATCCGCGTCCGAATCGCCGGTGGAGATTGGCAGGTCGCGGAAATGGCGGTCGTGCCCCCCTACACGCCGCACGAGGTCCTGTCCGAGGCGCGGCTCATTCATGTGGTCAAGGTGGAGGCGGAGACGGTCGATCTCGCGCAGGCGCCCGCGCTGCTTCGCCAGCGCGGCGCCGTCGTGGCGGACGATTTCGTCGCCCGGACGCGCAAGCGCAGCGCGGAGCTCAGGTCCAGCGGCTGCCAGGATCTGTCGCCGACGAGTTTCGACCCCTTGTTCTTCAAGCAGGCCCTCGCGCCGCGACCCATCGACCCGCGCATCCGCGAGGTGGTCGACGCGATCAAGCGCAATCCGGCCGGGCCAGCCCTCGCGGAGGACTGCGCCGAGGCCGTGAGCCTGTCCTTTTCGCGATTCCTTCATCTGTTCAAGCAGGAGGTCGGGATCCCGTTTCGCAACTTCCGCTCTTGGAAGCGGGCTCGCAGCGTGCTTTGCCGCGTCCATGAAAAGCTGAACCTGACGGATGTGGCCCTCGAGTCCGGCTACCCCGATTCGAGCCATTTCAGTCACTCGATCCGGCAGGTCTACGGCCTCACGCCGAAGGATATTTTCGCGGGTTCGCGGCGTCTGGCGGTTTATGCCAACGGGGACGCGTTGACGTAAGGCGCTTTTTGCGCGCCGTCGCTTCGAGGGCGCCAAGCCCGGACGCCGCGCGGGCCGCGTCCCGGTCTAGTCCTCGACCAACCGGAACGACTTCTGGCCGCGGTTGAAGAGAAGAGCCCACAGGGCGTCGCCGCCGATCGCCTTCGCGATCTCCTGAACGGTGAAGAACGGGATTAGCGCGACGAAGAAGATCGCCGCATAGGTCGCGAGGCCAAGCCAAAGCCCGCCGCCGAAGTCGGTGAGCGCCGTCGACAGCGGCAAATCCTTGAACCAGGCCCGAACGCCCTCCTCTGCGATGTGGAACAGGATCAGGATGATCGTGAACAGGAACGATTTTCGAAGCGCGACCGAAAGGAGCGTTCGCCCTTTGTGGCCTTCGCCGAGACTGAGCGCCTCGGCGATCAGGATCACCTTGGCGAAAACCAGCGCGTTGACGATGGCGAAACCCTGGTTCCAGGCGCTGATACCGTTTTCGTGCATCAGCAAGCGCTTGTAGCTGGCGAACAGGACGAACAGCACCCAGAGATAGAGGGTAATGATGGCGTAAGCCTTCAGTTCGTCGATCGCCCGCTCCTTCAGGCCGCCCTTTTTTCCGGCGGCGGCCGCTCCGCCCGCTTCGACCGCGTTCTGCACCGTACTCCTCCTCGCCCTGCTCGGGCTGACGACTGAGCCGCGAATTCGCTCTCTTCGGTTTTGAGCGAGGAACGGCGCATAGTCAAAGAGCGGTTCGCCCGCTCGCGTCAGGTCTCCGACCCGGTCTTCCGCGCCGCCCATTCCGGGCTGAGGAGCGCCATCAGAACGAGGTCCTTTCGCGTCCCGTCGGGCGTTCGGTAGGCTTGGCGCAACACGCCGTCGCGACGGAAGCCGAGCTTCGCATAGGCGCGCTGGGCGCGAACATTGTCGGCGAAGCAGTCGAGATGGAAACGCCAGGCGCCGAGGGCGCCGAACGCCTCGTCGAGGATGAGCGCCAGGAACGCCGTCCCGGCGCCGGCTCCCGGGCGGACGACGGCGATCCGTTTGAGATAGAGGGCGCCGTGCGGATCGCCCAGACCCGAGAGAATCGCAAAGGCGATCGCGTGGCCGTCCTGGTCAAGCCCGAGACGATAAGCGAAGCCGGGCGCCGAGAGCATGGCGCAATGCTCCGCCGCCTCCGATCGGCCGACGAACGCCTCGAAGCCGGGCGTGCGCTCGATCGCCATGATCGTCTCGAGGTCGGCGAGACCTGCGGAACGGACCGCCATCCGGCCAGCCGCGGCGGCGTCGACAAGGTTCGAAAAGACCATTGCGCCTCGCTCCGCGAGCGTCTATACCGCCGCGCACTCTCGATCGGGCGCCCCCGCTCGGGACCCTTGGAGATGGGCGCTTAGCTCAGCGGTAGAGCACTACCTTGACATGGTAGGGGTCAGAGGTTCAATCCCTCTAGCGCCCACCATCTCCGCCAAAGGCGTCGGGCTTGGCGCCGCCATGATCGCCTGCTACGCCGGCGCCGATTCTCATCCACTGCAAGGGTTCCGGCGCTGATGAACGCAAGTTGGTTGCGCGGTTTCGTTCGCCTGGTCTCCGCCCTCGGCGTCATCGCCGCGTCGCTCTCAGCCGTGGGCGGCGCTTATGCGCAGGGCGCCGTTCGGGCGAAGCACGGCGACTGGGAAACCCGCTGTGAGACGCCGCCCGGCGCGGCTTACGAGCAATGCGCGGTGCTTTTGAGCGTCGTCGACCAGGACAGGCCGAACCTGACGATGGTGGTCATCGTGCTCAACACCGCCGACCGCAAGGCACGGCTGATGCGGGTCATTGCCCCGCTCGGCGTGCTGTTGCCCGCGGGCGTCAGCCTGCAAATCGGCGATTCCGACGCCGGCCGGCTCAGCTTCCTGCAATGCCTGGCCAATGGCTGCATCGCCCAGCTGGCGCTCGACGACGCGCTGATCGACAAGCTGAAGGCCGGCAAGACCATGACGCTCGGGATTTTCCAGACCCCGGAGCAGGGCGTCGGCGTGCCCGCTTCGCTCGCCGGCTTCAAGGAGGCCTACGAGCAATTGCCTTGACCGCGCCGGCGCCGTAAGCACCGCACACTCCAATTCACAGACAACTCAGCGACGCCATGCGCATGATCCCCTTCCGTCCGCTCTTTGCTCTCGCTGCGATCGGCCTTCTGGCCGGTTGCAGTTCCGTGCAAAGCCTGATGCCGCACTACGATCCCGCCACGTTCCAGTTGAACGAGGGCGTCAATCCTCGCCCTGTGGCCCAGCCGACCAACAACCCTGCCGAGAAGCAGATTCCCCTCCCGGTCGCCGCGACCGACATCTATTGCCCCGAGGTCGACATCGCCGAAGGCGGCTCCGCTTATCGGGTCGGCGGCGCCGAAAGCGCATCGGTGCGCTATCAGTTCAACATCGGCGAAACCGCGCGCCGCTGCGAACCGGCCGGGCCAGGACAGGCGACAATCAAGATCGGCGTGGCGGGGAACCTCGTTATCGGACCGGCCGGCACGCCCGGAACCTACAGCGTTCCGCTGCGCATCACGGTGACCCAGGACGCCGACAAGAAAGAGGTCTACTCCAAGACCTACAAGATCGAGGCGACGGCGGACGCCGTGAATTCCGGCGAGTTCAGGATCGTCGCGGATCCGATCCCGGTGGCGATGCCGACGCTTATGCTCGTGAACGTTTATACGATTACGATCGGCTTCGAAGGCGGAAACTCCGCCGCCGCGCCGCGCGCCCACAGGCGCAAGGTCGCGGGCTGACCCGGGCTGTCGCCGCCGCGCCTCTCCTTCCGTTGACAAAGGGCGGGCGGTCAGGCTAGCTCGGAAGCGTCAGCCGAAGACACTTCGCGGAAGAGTCCGGCGGCTTTTGCCGTCGGCGCCGAAGGCGCAACCGCCCCGGAAACGCTCAGGCCACAGGACCGCTGAAGTGATGACGCTCTGGAAAGCGGCGCGAGCCCGATAGGTTTGCGTCCACCGACGGGGGTAGCCGCCGCAAGGCGGGAAATCTCTCAGGTCTCGCGACAGAGGGGGCGCTCATGCGGAACGTCCGCCGCTTTTGTTGCGGTGCGCTCCGCTAGGCGTCAGAACTCGATCGGTGGACCCCATGAGCGACGACGTCACCCTCAAGACGCCCCTGCACGCGCTGCACGTCGAACTTGGCGCGCGCATGGCCCCGTTCGCCGGCTATGACATGCCGATCCAATATCCGCCGGGCGTGCTCGCGGAGCATCTGCACACCCGAAGGGCGGCAGGGCTTTTCGACGTCTCGCATATGGGCCAGGCGCTGCTTGAAGGGCCGGACCACGGCGCCGTGGCGACGTTCCTCGAGACGCTCTGCCCGGCCGACATCCTCGGTCTGGCGCCGGGCCGCCAGCGCTATACCCAGTTCCTCAACGACGACGGCGGGATCGTCGACGATCTCATGGTGACCCGTCCCCCGGGCGCCGACGGCGTGCTTCGGCTGGTGCTCAACGCCGCGCGAAAAGCCGTCGATGCCGCGCTGGTCGTCGAACGTCTGCCGAGCGGCCTCACGTTCACGGCGCTCGAAGACGCGGCTCTGATCGCGCTGCAAGGGCCGCTCGCGTCCGCGACGCTTATGGGGCTCGCGCCAGGCGAAGGCGTCGACGCCATGGCGTTCATGTCGGCCAAGCCTGCGCGCCTCGGCGATGTCGAGAGCTTCGTCTCCCGCTCCGGCTATACTGGCGAGGACGGCTACGAAATCTCGCTGCCGGCGGCGCGCGCGGACTCGTTCGCGCGCCGCTTGCTCGCCCAGCCGGACGTTCAGCCGATCGGGCTCGGCGCCCGGGATTCGCTGCGGCTGGAAGCGGGCCTATGCCTCTATGGCCATGAGCTGGACGAGACGACAGATCCGGTCGAAGCGGCGATCGCCTGGTCGATCCAGAAGCGCCGGCGCGCCGAGGGCGGATTTCCCGGCGCGGATCGCGTCTTGCGGGCGTTTCGCGACGGGCCGGCTCGCCTGCGTGTGGGCTTGAGACCGGAGGGTCGGGCGCCCGCGCGCGAGGGCGCCGAGATCGTTTCGACCGATGGCGCGGCGATCGGCGTCGTAACGTCCGGCGGCTTCGGCCCCAGCGTCGGCGCGCCAGTCGCCATGGGCTTCGTCGACCGCGCCCATTCCGCGGTCGGCACGCCCGTCGGTCTGGTCGTTCGCGGCAAGGCGCTCGCTGCGCGCGTCGTCGCGCTGCCTTTCCATCCCCACGCCTATTATCGCGGCTGAACCGAAGGACCTCGTCATGGCTGAGATCCGCTACTCCAAAGATCACGAATACATCCGGATCGACGGCGCCGAAGGCGTCGTCGGCATCAGCGACCATGCCCAGCAGCAGCTCGGCGACGTCGTCTTCGCCGAGACGCCGAAGGTGGGACAGACGCTCAAGGCGGGCGATCCGGCAGCGGTCGTCGAGAGCGTCAAGGCGGCGAGCGACGTTTTTTCCCCAGTGTCCGGCGAAGTTATCGCGGTCAATACGGAGGTCGAGGCGACGCCCGGTCTGATCAACGAAGACGCGCTCGGGCGCGGCTGGCTGTTCCGGATCCGGATCGTCAACCCAAGCGAGGTCGCGGCGCTGATGGACGAAGCCGAATACGCAACGTTCCTTGAGACGCAGGCCTGATCGATGCGCTATCTGCCGCTCGACACCGCCGAACGCGCGGCGATGCTGGCGCGAATTGGCGTGCCCGACGTCGAGGCGCTGTTTGCGGACATTCCCGCCGACAAGCGGATCGAGGGCCTTGTCGACCTGCCGCTCGCCAAGAGCGAGATGGCGGTCGAGCGCATCCTATCGGCGATGGCGGCGCGCAGCCTCGCAGCGGGCTCAGCGCCTTTCTTCCTCGGGGCCGGCGCCTACAAGCGTCACATTCCCGCAAGCGTCGATCATCTGATCCAGCGCTCTGAATTCTTGACCAGCTACACGCCCTACCAGCCGGAAATCGCCCAGGGCACGCTGAAGGTTCTGTTCGAGTTCCAGACCCAGGTCGCGACCCTGACCGGCATGGAGGTCGCCAACGCCTCGATGTACGACGGTTCGACCGCTTGCGCCGAGGCGATGCTGATGGCGCACCGGCTGACCAAGCGCGGCAAGACGGTGCTGTCCGGCGGACTGCATCCGCAATACGCCGACGTGACCGCGACGCTGGCGCATCTGGCGAGCGAGACGATCGTTCGGCTGCCTCCCGACCTCCACGGAAGCGAGGACCTCGCGGCCGCAATTGACGACGACACGAGCTGCGTCATCGTCCAGAGCCCGGACTTTTTCGGCAACCCGCGCGACTTCGCGCCCATCGCCGCGGCGGCGCACGCCCGCGGCGCGCTGCTGATCGCAGTGTTCACGGACCCGGTTTCGCTCGGCGCGCTGCGCTCGCCGGGCTCGATGGACGCCGACATCGTCGTGGGCGAGGGACAGGGGATCGGCAACGCCCTCAGTTTCGGCGGCCCGTACGTCGGACTGTTTGCGACCCGGCTCAAGTTCGTGCGCCAGATGCCGGGGCGGATCGCCGGCGAGACGGTGGACGCCGACGGACGCCGCAGTTTCGTCCTGACGCTGTCGACGCGCGAGCAGCACATCCGGCGCGAGAAGGCGACGAGCAACATCTGCACCAACTCGGGCCTCTGCGCCCTCGCGTTCTCGATCCACCTCGCGCTGCTCGGGGGCGTCGGCCTCAGGCGGCTGGCGAACCTCAATCACGCCAACGCCGTCCAGTTGGCCGATCGCCTCTCGGCCATCCGCGGCGTCGAGGTTCTCAACGCGCATTTCTTCAACGAATTCACCTTGCGCACGCCGCGGCCGGCCGCCGAAGTCATCGAGGCGCTGGCGCGGCGCAACGTGATCGGCGGGTTGCCGGTCTCGCGGCTCTTGCCCGACGCGGGGCTGGACGACTGCATCGTCGTCGCCAGCACCGAGGTCAACAGCGACGACGACCGCGCCGCCTACGCCAGCGCCTTGGCGGAATGCCTGCGATAGCCATCCTCAGGAGACGCCGCCGATGAACAGCCAAGGCCGTCCGACGCGCCCGGAAGCCGCTGAAGCGGTGACGCGCGGGACTTTCACCGGCAATCGCGCCCTCGACATGGAGGAGGCGCTGATCTTCGAAGGCGGCCGGTTCGACGCGACGGGCGTCGACGTGGAGGACCCCGCTCCGTTCGCGTCCAGGCTCGGACCGAACGCCAGCTCCAGCGCGCCGGATCTGCCCGGACTGACCGAGCCGGAGGCGGTGCGCCATTACGTGCGCCTGTCGCGCGACAACTATTCGATCGACGCGGGCCTCTATCCGCTCGGCTCCTGCACGATGAAGCACAATCCGCGTCTCAACGAAAAGATGGCGCGGCTGCCGGGCTTCGCCGACGTGCATCCGCTCCAGCCGATATCGACCGCGCAAGGCGCGCTGATGGTGATCGAGGCGCTCGCCGGCGCGCTCCTCACGTTGACCGGCATGAGCGCGATCGCCATGTCGCCGAAGGCGGGCGCGCACGGCGAACTCTGCGGCATGATGGCGATCAAGGCGGCGATCGAGGCGCGGGGCGAAACGGCGACGCGGCGGGTGGTGCTGGTGCCCGAACTCGGCGCACGGCACCAATCCCGCGACGGCGGCGCTGATCGGCTTCTCGGTGCGCCCGGTTCCGGCCGGCGAGGACGGGACCGTCAGCGTCGAGGCGGTCAAGGCGGCGCTGGCGCCGGACGTCGCCGCGATCATGCTGACCAACCCCAACACCTGCGGCCTGTTCGAGCGCGAGATCGCCGGAATCGCCGCGGCGGTGCGCGAGGCGGGGGCGTATTTCTATTGTGACGGCGCGAATTTCAACGCCATCGTCGGCAAGGCCCTGCCGGGCGATCTCGGCGTCGACGCCATGCATATCAACTTGCACAAGACCTTCTCGACGCCGCATGGGGGCGGCGGACCGGGCGCAGGCCCGGTCGCGCTTTCGGCGCGGCTCGCACCCTATGCGCCTGTGCCGTTCGTGGTGCGCGACGGCGAGGGCCTTCGCCTCGTCGAGCACGCGGAGGGAACGGACTCCTTTGGCCGGATGAGCGCGTTTCATGGCCAGATGGGCATGTTCGTCCGGGCGTTGAGCTTCATCCTGTCGCATGGCGCGGACGGTCTGCGCCAGGCTTCCGAGGACGCGGTCCTGTCCGCAAACTACATCCGCGCGTCGCTCGCCGACGTCATGAGCGCCCCCTTCGGCGACCGCGTCTGCATGCACGAGGCGCTGTTCGACGACCGCTGGCTGAAGGACGCCGACCTCACCACCCTCGATTTCGCCAAGGCGATGATCGACGAGGGATTTCATCCGATGACCGTGTATTTTCCGCTGGTCGTTCACGGCGCGATGCTGATCGAACCGACCGAGTCGGAGTCGAAGGCCAGCCTCGATCGATTCATCATGACGCTGCGGGATCTGGCGTTCGCCGCGAAATCCGGGGACCGGGAGCGGTTTGTGTCGGCGCCGATCTACGCTCCGCGCCGCCGCCTCGACGAAACCCGAGCGGCGCGTCAGCCCATCCTGCGCTGGACGCGGCCGCAGCCAGCGTGAATATGTCGCGCCGTTTCAACGCCGGTCGTCTTTGTCCTGAGACCAAATTGTCCTAAGACGTCTCCTTGAGCGGCAGCATGCCCGCGCGGGCCGGGGCCCCTAGGAGAAACATGCCAAAGACCTGGATCGGGGTTGTCACTGCAAGCCTTCTGGCGATTTGGGTCGCCGGAGGATCGCCGACCGCCTCTTTTGCCGACGACGCCGCGCCGGCTGCGGCGCCCGGCGCCCGCCGCCTCGCCTTCCGCTCCGGTCACGGGCGCGCAAACTCAGCCTCTTTCGACCGACCAGACGCCAAGCCCGCCGGCGCCAGGCGCCCCCGCCCCGGCGACGACTCCCCAGCCGCCCGCATCGGACGCGGCGCCGGCCGGCCCCGGCGCCGCGACGCCGGATGCGAGCAAGAAGGCCGAAGGGTCGACCGGCGAGATCGTGACTCTCGCGCAGCGCCCGTTCGCCTATATCGAGGGCAAGGCGGACCGCGACGAGGTTTTCGGCGCGATTCAAGGCTCGATCGGCATGGTCAAGCGCGACATGGACAAGGCCGGCCTCAAGCCGGCGGGCCGGCCGATCGCGGTGTTCATCGAATTGGACGACACGGGCTTCCGCTATCGCGCCGGCTATCCGCTCGACTCCGCGCCCGACGGCAAGACGAGCCTGTCCGAGGCCGTGAAGATTGCCGTGACGCCGAGCGGGAAAGCGATGCGCTTCCAGCACCTCGGGGCCTACGCCGACATCGACGCGACCTATGACGCCATCACCGCCTATCTCGATGAGAAAGGGATCGACGCCCAGGATTCCTTCGTCGAAGAGTACGCCAACGACGTGAAGGATCCGGATGATCCGAATCTCGAGGTCGATATCGACGTGCTCCTGAAATAGGCCTCGCGCCGGAAGGGCGCGTGGGGTTGAAGGGACAACCTCCGCAGTGAGGAACGAGCCATGAGTACGGGTAGTGACGTCGTCGCGCGCGCCTTGACCAGACATCGGGCGAACCCGTCGCGACTCGTTCAGATTTTGCGGGAAGTCCAGGAAGAGCTCGACTGGATTTCTCCGGAGACGACGCGTTCGATCGCCGACGGACTCGCGGTTCCGATCACCCGCGTCCAGAGCGTCGTGCAGTTCTACTCGTTCCTCTACGACCGGCCGCGCGGCCGCTACCGCATCCTCTTTTCCGACAACATCACCGATCAGATGCTCGGCAGCGCCGCGCTGATGGACCACATGCTGAAGCGCCTGAAGCTCCGCCGCGGTCAGGTGTCGCCCGACGGCGCGGTCAGCGTGGACCTCACCTCCTGCACCGGCATGTGCGATCAGGGCCCGGCGATGCTGGTCAACAACGTCGCCGTCACCCGGCTGACCCGCAAACGCATCGACGAAATCTGCGACCTCATGCGGGTCGGCGCGCCGCTCGGGGAATGGCCCGCGGCGTTCTTTCATGTCGACGACAACATCCGCCGCCGGGAAACGCTGCTGACGCCCCTCCAGCCGGGCGTCGCCCTCGACGCCGCGATCGCGCGGGGCCGACAGGGCATGATGGATGAGATGAAGCGGTCCAATCTGCGCGGCCGCGGCGGCGCGGGATTTCCCACCGGCACCAAACTCGAGGGCGCCCGCAACGCGCCGGGCGCGCAAAAGTACATCGTGTGCAACGCCGACGAGGGCGAGCCCGGAACATTCAAGGACCGCGTGCTGCTCAATTCCTTCTCCACCCGCGTGCTCGAGGGCATGGCGATCGCGGCCTTTCCGGTCGGCGCGACCAAGGGCTTCATCTACCTGCGGGGCGAGTACAAGCACCTGCAGGAGCAGCTTCAGCGCGACATCGACGCGATGCGCGCGAGCGGCCGCCTGGGGACGTCGATCCGCGGCGCGGCCGGCTTCGATTTCGATATCGAGATCCATATGGGCGCCGGCGGCTACGTCTGCGGCGAGGGCACGGCCCAGATCGAGTCGCTCGAAGGCAAACCGGGCCGGCCGCGCGTCAGGCCGCCGTCGATGGTCTCGGTCGGCTACCTCGGCAAACCGACCGTCGTCGACAATGTCGAAACACTCGCGCACTGCACGGAGATCGCGATCGAGGGCGGGGCGAGTTTCGCCAAGCGGGGGACGCGAACCTCGACCGGCACCAAGCTCATCTCCGTCTCCGGCGACTGTGAGCGGCCGGGCGTCTACGAATACCAGTTCGGCGTGACGATCGGGCGCATTCTCGAGGACAGCGGCGCGCGCGCCGTGACCGCCGTCCAGATCGGCGGCGCGTCGGGCGTCCTGATCACGCCCGACGAGTTCAGCCGCCGCATCGCCTTCGAGGACGTCTCGACCGCCGGCGCCTTCATGATCTTCGGCCGCGACCGCGACATCTTCGAGGTCGCCCGCAACTTCACCCATTTCTTCGCCCATGAGAGCTGCGGCTTCTGCACTCCCTGCCGGGTCGGCACCGCAATCCAGCGCAACATCATGGACAAGATCGCCGAGGGACGCGGCTCCAGCTACGAGGTCAACGACCTCAAGCGTCTCGGCGAATTCATGAAGCGCACCAGCCATTGCGGCCTCGGCGAGACCGCCGGCAACGCTGTGCGCGACGCGCTCAACAAGTTCCGCCCCGCGTTCGAGCGGCGGCTCGAAGCGCGCGACTTCGCCCCCGCGGTCGATCTCGAAGCCGCGCTCGAGCCGGCCAGGCGCGTGACCGGCCGCGACGACGCCGAAGCGCATCTCGAAGTGGAGGGCTGAGGCCATGGCCAACGAATTCACCATCGACGAGCAGCCGGTGCCCTTCGTCCCCGGCCAGACCATCCTCGAAGCGGCGAAGGCTGCGGGCGTCTACATTCCCCACCTCTGCTTCCAGCCGGACTTCAAGCGTCACGGCGGCTGCAAGCTCTGCACGGTCCTCGTCAACGGGCGCACGCAGACGGCCTGCACCCACAAGGCCGCGGTCGGACAGGAGGTCGACGTCGACACGCCGGAGTTGAACGCGATGCGGCGCTCGCTGGTGCAGATGCTGTTCATCGAGGGCAACCATTTCTGCCCCGGCTGCGAGAAGAGCGGCGCCTGCCAGTTGCAGGCGTTGGGCTACGAATACGAGATGCTGTCGCCCCACTTCGTCGAGCTCTTTCCCAACAAGGGCGTCGACTCCACCCATCCCGACGTCCTGATCGACTTCAACCGCTGCATCCTGTGCGAGCTCTGCGTGCGCGCAAGCCGCGACGTCGACGGCAAGGAGGTGTTCGCGGTCGCCGGACGCGGGCTCGACGCCAAGCTGATCGTCAATTCGCCCACCGGCAAGCTCGGCGACAGCGCCTTCGCCGTCACCGACCGCGCAGCGAGCGTCTGTCCGGTCGGCGCGATCGTGGTCAAGCGCGTAGGCTTTGCGACCGCGATCGGCGACCGCCCATACGACCGTCAGCCGATCAGCGCGGAGGCGGAGTTCCTGCGAACTCCCGGAGGTTCGATGAACGCGGTCGCCCCCGAGAAGGTCAAGATCCGCCTGGCGACGACGTCGCTTGCCGGCTGCTTCGGTTGCCACATGTCGTTCCTCGACATCGACGAGCGCATCCTCGAGCTTGCCGAGCTCGCCGAGTTCGACCGCTCGCCGCTGACCGACATCAAGCATTTCGGTCCCTGCGACATCGCGCTGGTCGAAGGCGGCGTCTGCAACGCCGACAACGTCCACGTCATCCGGGAACTGCGCGCCAAAGCCAAGATCTTGGTCGGCGTCGGCGCCTGCGCGATCAACGGCGGCCTGCCGGCGCTGCGCAACCGCTTCTCGGTCGACGAGATTCTCAACCGCGTCTATCGCGACCCCGTCACCGGCGAGCCCTGCGTTCCCAATTCGCCGGAACTGCCGCTCGCGCTCGACAAGGTCTATCCGCTGAACGAGATCGTGCGCGTCGATTACTCCCTTCCCGGCTGTCCGCCGTCCGCCGACGCGATCTGGAAATTCCTGACCGACCTCATTCTTGGCCGGATGCCGCGCCTCGATCAGAACCTGCTCCATTACGATTAGGACAAGGCCATGCTGAACCTCGAAACCGCCGAGTCCCCGCACAAGCTGCGGCGGATTGCGATCGAGCCGGTCTCGCGCGTCGAGGGACACGGCAAGGTCACGATCCTGCTCAACCAGGAGAACCGCGTTCATCAGGTGCGCCTTCACATCGTCGAGTTCCGCGGTTTCGAGGTGTTCATCGAGGGCCGCCCCTATTGGGAAGTGCCGATCGCCATTCAGCGGCTTTGCGGCATCTGCCCGATCAGCCACCTGCTCGCCGCGACCAAGGCGATGGACCGGATCGCGGGCTATGGGCCGCTGACCCCGACGGCCGAAAAACTGCGCCGGCTGCTGCACTACGGACAGATCGTCCAGTCGCATGCCCTGCACTTCTTCCATCTCTCCTCGCCCGACCTGCTGCTCGGTTTCGAAAGCGAGGTCGCCAAGCGCAACATCGTCGGCATCGCCGCCGCCTTCCCCGACCTCGCGAAACAAGGCGTGCTCACCCGGAAATTCGGGCAGGAAGTCATCCGCCACATCGCCGGCAAGCGCATCCACGGCACCGGCGTCATCCCCGGCGGCGTCAACAAGGCGCTGAGCGTGGAAGACCGCGACTCGATGCGCGGCGGGATCGACCAGATCGTCGAGTGGTCGCAAGCCGCGGTCGGCCTGATCGCCAGGCTGCACGACGCCAGCCCCGACTTCTATAAGGTGTTCGGAGAGGCTCCCGCCAACATGATGGGCCTCGTCGACGCCCGCGGCGCGCCGGATTTCTACGACGGCGGCCTCAGGGCCCGCGACGCCGAGGGCGGACCGATCTTCGACCACGTCGACCCCGCCAGCTACCAGGACCTGCTCCAGGAGGACATCAAGCCCTGGACCTACATGAAGTTCCCGCACATCAAGACGCTCGGCGCCGACAAGGGCTGGTATCGGGTCGGCCCGCTGGCGCGCATGCAGATCAGCGACTTTCTGCCGACCCCGCTCGCGGAGACCGAACGGAAAAAGTTCGTCGCGGTCGGCGACGGCAAGCCGCTGCACGGCGCCCTCCTCTATCACTGGGCGCGCATGATCGAGATGCTGCATGCCGCCGAGCTCGCGCGCGGGCTGCTCGACGATCCCGACATTGTCGGCGCCGACTTGATGGCCGACAAGGGGCCTCGACGCGGCGAAGCGGTCGGCGTGATCGAGGCGCCGCGGGGGACCCTGTTCCATCACTACCGCGTCGGCGAGAACGATCTCGTCAGCTATTGCAACCTGATCGTCTCCACCACCAACAACAACCAGGCGATGAACGAGGCGATCCGTGCGGTGGCGGAGCGTTACCTCTCGGGCCGCGAAGTGACCGAAGGCCTTCTGAACCACGTCGAGATCGCTATCCGCGCCTACGACCCCTGCCTCTCCTGCGCCACCCACGCGCTCGGCCAAATGCCGCTCGAAGTCACCCTCCTCGACGCCGACGGCGTGCTCTTGTCGAGTTTGCGGAAGGGGTGAGACGGCGTGAGTCGCTTCAGGGCCGTCATTGCGAGCCCAGCGAAGCCATCCAGGGGCCGCCGCGCGCGCTTCGGGATGGCTTCGTCGCTGCGCGCCTCGCAATGACGTCGCCCTAGATGCGCCTCGTCGTTTTCGGCTGGGGCAACGACGCGCGCGGCGACGACGGCCTCGGGCCGCTGCTGCTCGAACGCATCGCGCGCGAGAACCTGCCCGACGTCGCCACGATCGAGGATTTCCAGCTCCAGATCGAGCACGCCCTCGACCTCGACGGCGCCGAGCTCGCCCTGTTCCTCGACGCCGGAAAGGACACCCCGGCCCCCTTCGTTTTCCGGGAGATCGAGGCAAGCCGCGACGCCAGTTTCTCCACCCATGCGCTCTCGCCCGAAGCCGTGCTCGACGTCTTCGCCCGCTCCCTCAAGCGCACCCCCCCGCCGTCCTTCGTGCTCTGCGTGCGCGGCGAAAGCTTTGGGCTGGGCGAAAGCCTCTCGGAGAAAGCGCGCGAGCGGCTGGAGGAGGCGTGGGCGTTCGTGGGCGGTCTGATGCGGGAGCGGTCGGCTGAGGCGTGGCGACGGGCGGCGCGGGACGCCGCTGGAGCGGCGAGGGACTGACGGCGTTCGGAGCCGAACTCGCCCCGAGTGCAAAGCCCGTCATTGCGAGTGAAGCGAAGCAATCCGGCCGTCGCGCAGCGAGCAGCGCTATCCATCGGAGTCGCCGAGCGACCTGCAGAGCGCCGCGTGTTGACGGCATGGCGCCGAGCGAGGGTGCGAGGCCGAGATCGCCGGCGCCCTGCAAATCTGGATTGCTTCGCTATGCTCGCAAAGACGGCAGTGCCCGTCGCCCGACTCCATGAGGCGGCGGAACGACAACGACGTCATTGCGAGCGAAGCGAAGCCATCCAGCCGTCGCGCAGCGGGCCGCGCTATCCGTCGGTGTCGCCGAGCGAACTGCAGATCGTCCGCGCGTCAGGAGCGTGGCGCCGAGCGAGCGCGCGAGCTGCAGATCGCCAGCGTCCTGTGGAAGCTCTGGATTGCTTCGCTGGCGCTCGCAATGACGGCCGTGAGGCCCGCGGATGGTCACTGGTTCAGCGTTTCGTACAGGTCGACCCAGTCCGGGTTCATGGCTTCGATCAGCGCGAGCTTGGCGCGGCGGCTGCCGGCCTTGATCTGCTTCTCGCGGGCGATGGCGTCGACGATCCGTTCGTAGCGCGAATACCAGACAAGGAGACGGCAGCCGTACCGTCTCGTGAATTCCGAACCCGAGCCTTGGCGATGGTCGTGAACGCGACGTTCGAGATGGGCCGTGACGCCGGTGTACAGCGTGCCATTGCGTCTGCTGGCCATGATGTAGACACAGGGCTCTCGCATCGCTCGCGCTCGGTCTCGCTCGGCCAGGAACCACCGGGTTACGGAAGGGGACAACCCGGCCACGGGCCCTCTCAACTCCGCAAACATCCGGCGCCACCCTGCCGCCGATTGAGCCGATTCTTTTCGTTAGGGCAACCCGATGCTTCGAACGACGACGCTCGTGGCCGGGGGGCATGAGCCGACGGCGCCTACAGGGATTTATGCTTGACGTAAATCATCAAGCCCCCTAGGCTACGGCATGATTTTGGGCTTCCGGGACAAACGGACCGAAGCGTTTGCGCGCGGCGAATTTGTCCGGGAGTTTCAGGGTTTCGACCGGCAGGCCTACAAGCGGCTCGAAATTCTGGACGCCGCAACGGCTCTTGAGGACTTGCGGGGCCTCCCCAGCAACCGACTTGAAACCCTCAAAGGCGACCGGGCGGGGCAGTATAGCATCCGCATCAACACGCAGTGGCGGATTTGCTTCGACTGGCCCCAGGGCGCGACAGGCCCGTCGAACATCGAGATCGTCGATTACCATTGATAAGGAGTTAGACCCTGCCCCGCCCCGCCATCCACCCCGGAGAAATCCTTGCCGAGGAACTGACCGAACTTGGCGTCACCCCGACGGAGCTTTCGCGCCAGATCAACGTCCCGCCCAATCGCGTGACGGAGATCATCCACGGCCGCCGCGGCGTCAGCGGCGACACCGCCCTGCGCCTCGGGCACTGGTTCGGCACGAGCGCGCAGTTCTGGCTCAACCTGCAAAGCGCCTATGACATCCGCGTCGCAGAGGCTCGGGTGGGCGATGAAATCGAGCGGCTTCCGACCCGGCCCGCGGCCCTAGCGGATCAGCGGTAGCCTCCGCCGCTCTTTTAAGGGGTTGCCCTCGGCGCTGGCTTCGCGCCGAGGGAGCAGGACGCGGAGGGGCGCAATCCGGCGGCGTGCGTTCGCTCGACTCCGCAAACGTCCGGCGCCATCCTGCCGACGCTTTCGGCGATTCTTTTCGGCAAGGCGACCCCGATGCTTAGAGCGACGACGCTGGTTTCCGTCCTGATCATCGCGCCCGCGGCGGCGTTCGCGCAGGCCGCGCCGCCCGAGCCGAAGGGCGATACGGTCCAGGTTCACGGCAAGGCGCTCCCGCTGAGCTGCGCCGAGTGGTCGCGGCAGCCGGACGGCTCGTGGAACAATGTCGGGCCGCTGCTCGTGGGCGAAGAGACCGTGAAAGCGGTGACCCTGCGCGGCGCGGCCGCGCGGCCGCTCGAGCAGAAGTGCAACGGCGCCGCTCTGCCGACGCCCGCGGCGGCGCCGGCGGAGAAGCCGAAGCACAGCCATCATCACGGGGCCGCCCAGCCCGCCAACGGGACGTAGGCGAGGGTTGGAGAAATTCTATATAACCGGATTAAAAGAGCAAAGAATTGACAAAAAGAGAATAAGCGCGCATTCTGATCCTGTCGCCCTCGGATTGGACCCAATGCCGCTCGCCCTGCGCCCCGACCTGCCCGCGTCCGGAGCCGCGCCGTGGCGTGGGCTCGCGTCTTGTCGGGCGCGGTCGATGACCGCGCCGGGCCGGGTTAGCGACCCAGCCCGACAGCACCGCAGCTTGGCCGGAACTCAGATCGTCCGCAACCCCTTGAAAAAGCTCAAAACCGGAGCCGGTATTGTTGGGAATTGGACCGAGCGTCGCCATGCGGCCTGTAGGGCCCAGTCGATGACCGGACCTGTCTGGGTCAGCGACGCTGCTCTGCAACACCGCGGCGCGGCTGTGACTTGCGCCCGGAAATTCAGCCGCATCGTCTTGAAAAGGCTCGAAACCGGCTCGGGGACAGCCGGGGATCGGAGTGGGCGTCGGTTACTGCGCGGCCGCGGCCACGGCGGTCAGCGCCGCGGCGCCGGTTTCGAATTGCAGGCGCGCGAGGCGGGCGTAGAGGCCCCCCGCGGCAAGGAGCGAGGCGTGCGTTCCCTCTTCCACGATTGCGCCGGCCTCGACCACGAGGATGCGATGGGCGTTGACGATCGTCGCCAGCCTGTGCGCGATGACGAGCGTCGTCCGTCCCTTCATCAGGGTCTCGAGCGCGCTCTGCACCAGCGTCTCGTTTTCGGCGTCGAGCGCGGAGGTCGCTTCGTCGAGGAGCAGCACCGGCGCGTCCTTGAGAATCGCGCGGGCGATGGCGATCCGCTGGCGCTCGCCGCCCGAGAGCGTCACGCCGCGCTCGCCGAGTTCGGTGTCGTAACCCTGCGGAAGGGCGGAGACGAAGCCGTCGGCCGCGGCTCTCCTGGCGGCCGCGACGATCGCCTCGCGGGTCGCGCCGGGCGCGCCGTAGGCGATGTTGTCGGCCACGCTCGCGCCGAAGATGAAGGCGTCCTGCGGCACCAGCGCGATCTCGCGTCGCAGGGCGGCGGGGTCGAGTTTGGCGACGTCGACGCCGTCGAGGGTCACCTGACCGCGCGAGGGATCGTAGAAGCGCAGCGCAAGCTGGAACAGGGTCGACTTGCCCGCGCCCGAGGGGCCGACGATGGCGACGACCTCGCCCGGCGCGACCCGGAAGGTCACATCGCTCAGCACCGGTTCGTGGTCGCGGCCGGGATAGGCGAACTCGACCGCGTCGAACGCGAGCGCGCCGCGAACCGGCTTGGCGAGGACCGCCGGCCGGGCCGGCGCGGCGATGCGCGGCTTGACCGCCAGAAGTTCGCCGATCCGCCCGGCGGCGCCCGCGGCCTGCGACACGTCGTTCCAGACTTCCGACAATTGCCCGAGCGCGCCGGCGCCGAGCACGGCGTAGAGAACGAACTGCATCAGAACGCCGCCGGAGATGCGCCCATTGACGACGTCCTGAGCGCCGAGCCACAGCACGACGACCACGCTGCCGAAGGCCAGGAACAGGGCGGCGGCGGTGACGATCCCGCGCGCCTGCGACATACTGCGCGCCGCCTCGTAGGCGCCGTAGGCGGCGTCGCGGTAGCGCTTGGCGGTGAAAGCTTCGGCCGTAAAGGACTGCATGACGCGGACCGCCGAGAGGCTCTCGGTCGCAAAGGCGGTGGCGTCGGCGAGCGTATCCTGGGCGCGGCGCGAGCGCTGGCGCACCGCGCGTCCCGCGGCGAACAGCGGCAGGACGATGATCGGGATCGCGGCCAGGACGAACATCGAGAGCTTGGCGCTGGTGACGACCATCATCGCGATCGCGCCGACGAACATGAAGAGATTGCGCAGCGCGATCGAGGCGGTCGAGCCGAAGGTCGCCTTGAGCTGGGTCGTGTCGGCGGAGAGGCGCGAAGCGATCTCGCCGGTCTTCTCGGCGTCGAAGAAGCCGGGATCGAGGCGGGTGAGGTGGGCGAAGAGGTCGGAGCGCAGGTCCGCCACCACCTGCTCGCCGAGCGTCATGACGAAATAGTAGCGCGCGCCCGAGGCGATCGCGAGCACCGCGACCACGACCAGCATGGCGATGAAATAGCCGCGGATCACGCCGCCGTTCGCCTCGGAGAAGCCGAAGTCGATCATCTTGCGGACCGCGATCGGCACGACCAGCGTCGCCGCGGAGGCGATGAACAGGGCGACGAGCGCGGCGGCGATGCGCCCTTTGTGACGGAGCGCATAGGGGAGCACCGATCTCAGGGCGCCGAGGCTCGCTCTGGACGCGCGTTTCTCGGCGTCGGCTGCGGAAGGCATGTTTTATCCGGCTCCAAGTTTGCAGTGCGCTTTACGGGCCAATTTTGGGCCGAAATCAAGGCCCCCGCCTGCGACCGATTGCATCGGTCGCCCTTGCATCGCCGGGGCGGGCGCCGTATAGCAACGGCCATCCAAAGAGCCGCCGGACCCCCGGACGGCTCTTTCCTTATTGCGCTTCAAGAGATCTGACGACGATGAAAGCCGGCATTCACCCGAACTACCACCTGATCAAGGTCGTCATGACCAACGGCGTCGAGTTCACGACCCGCTCGACCTACGGCGAGGACGGCTCGACCCTGAACCTCGACATCGATCCGAACACCCACCCGGCCTGGACCGGCGGCTCCCAGCAGCTGCTCGACCGCGGCGGACGCCTGTCGAAGTTCAACAGCCGCTTCGCCGGCCTCGGCATCGGCGGCAAGAAGTAAGGCCTCACGAAGGCGCGAGCCTCCGGACGCTGGTCATCGCGCCGCCGCCGCTCGCGGCGATGCGCGCCTGCGCCTCGGCCAGCGGCTCTCTGACCACCGCCATGTGCCAGCCGCTCGCGTGAACGAGTGTTCTCGCGTCGCCGAGGACGCCCACATGGCCCTTCCAGAAGACGAGGTCGCCGCGCGCGAGCGGTACGCCGGCCGGGACGGGCTCGCCCAGCGCGGCCTCCATCATGTCGCTGTCGCGCGGGGCCGCGCGCCCCGCCGCCGTGAGGGCGGCCTGCACCAACCCTGAGCAGTCGATCCCCTCGGACGTCCGCCCGCCCCAGAGGTAGGGCGCGTTGAGGAAGCTTTCCGCGACCGCGACGAAGTCCGGGGCGGGGACGTCGGCCTCCGCAAGATGGCGCGCCCAGATCCACAGGCCGTCGGCGGTCACCGCGAAGTCGCCGTCCCGGCGGACGATCGTCGCCCGGGCGCCGAGCGAGAGCGCCATGCGGGGCGAAATCTTGATCGACGGGCCGGGGTAGGCGTGGGTGCGGAGCGCGGCGACGCGGTGGGTCGGGGCCGCAGGTTCGCCAAGCGCCATGGACGGCAGGTAGCCGACATACCCGTCGCGGTCGAGCTGCGCCCAGGCCCAGCCCTCGCTGTCCTCGTAGATCGTGACGGCTTCGCCATAGAGAGCCTCGGTCTCGAGCGGCGCGTCGGGTTCGGGCGAACGCCGGAGCGGCGCGCTGGCCTCGATCACCTGGAGCGCGCGGCCCTCGGCATAGCGGGGAGCCTCGACCCTACCGCGGAGATGCGCGGCGGCGAGGTCGGGGCGGAAGGGGGTCATGCGGCGGTCGGGCGGAGCGGACATCGGGCATCCGGTAGCAGGAATTCGAGGCGTTCGTCGCGGGGCGGCGGCCTTTTCGCCGCCCCATGCAGGCGGTAACCTCCCGCCAAGCTATGAGGAACGCCGAGAATGAACCTCCCCCACCCTGTCAGCGGCGACAGCGGCCACGCCCCCTTTGACTCCTATGGCGCGGTTACGCACGAAGTGATCAACCAGCCGGTCGAGCTCGTTGACGTCAATCTCTATGACTCCGACGCGGCGCTGAAGGACGCCGTCCGGCGCGAAGGAGCGGAGTGGGCGGCCAACAGCCTCGGCGCCTTCGGGGGACGGGCGGGATCGGCCGCCTATCTGGAGCTTGGCGCGCTCGCCAACAGGAACCCGCCCGAGCTCGACACCCACGACCGCTACGGCCGGCGGGTCGACCTCGTCCGCTTCCATCCCGCCTACCACGAGCTGATGACGGCGGCGATCGAGGAGGGCGTCCATTCCTCGCCCTGGACCGATCCGCGCGACGGCGCGCATGTCGCCCGCGCCGCGCGCTTTTACATGCAGAGCCAGGTCGAGGCGGGGCATGGCTGCCCGATCACGATGACCTTCGCGGCCGTCCCATGCCTGAGGGGCCAGGCCGACCTCGCCGCCGCTTGGCTGCCGAAGATCACGGCCCGCGTCTATGATCCACGCAATGTTCCTGTTGCCGAGAAGCAAGGCCTCACAATCGGCATGGCGATGACGGAGAAGCAGGGCGGTTCGGACGTCCGGGCCAACACCACTCGAGCCTTTCCAGTGGGCCCCGGCGGCCCGGGGCAGGCTTACGAGCTTGTCGGCCACAAGTATTTCGTCTCGGCCCCGATGTGCGACGCCTTTTTGGTGCTTGCGCAGGCGCCCGGCGGTCTATCCTGCTTCCTCGTTCCGCGCTGGAGGCCGGACGGGACCAAGAACTCGCTGCAGATCATCCGTCTGAAGCGCAAGATGGGCAACGTCTCCAACGCCTCAAGCGAGACGGAGCTTAGGGGCGCGCTGGGCTGGATGGTCGGGCCAGAAGGACGGGGCGTTGCGACCATTCTCGAGATGGTGGCGATGACCCGGTTCGACTGCATGATCGGCTCCTCGGCGGGCATGCGGGCGGCGGTCACGCAGGCGATCGACCATTGCCGGCAGCGTAGGGCCTTCGGCGCTTTGCTCGTCGACCAGCCGATCATGACGGCAGTGCTGGCCGACCTCGCGATCGAGGCCGAGGCGGCGCTGACGCTCACGATGAGGATCGGTCGGGCGCTCGACCATCGGGACGACCCTCACGAGGACGCCCTCGTCCGGCTTGGCACGGCGATCGGCAAGTACTGGATCTGCAAGCGGACGCCGGGCCACGCCTACGAGGCGATGGAATGCATCGGCGGCTCAGGGGTGATGGAGGATGGCCCAATGCCGCGCCTCTATCGCGAGGCGCCGGTCAACCCAATCTGGGAGGGCAGCGGCAACGTCCAGTGCCTCGACATTTTTCGGGCGCTTCAGCGCGCGCCGCAGACGCTCGCGGTTTATTTCGCCGAGGTCGCCGCGGCCAAGGGCGAGAGCGCAGCGCTCGACGACCATGTCGCCCGGCTCAAGGACGACCTCGCCGACCTCGCCGATTTCGAGGTCCGCGCCCGCGACCTCTGCGATCGTCTGGCGACCGGCCTTCAGGCCGCGGCCCTGATTCGAGCGGGCTCGCCT
The DNA here is from genome assembly GCA_963748545.1 of uncultured Alphaproteobacteria bacterium. Classification (GTDB taxonomy): domain Bacteria; phylum Pseudomonadota; class Alphaproteobacteria; order Rhizobiales; family Beijerinckiaceae; genus Roseiarcus. The sequence goes on along the minus strand of CAVVJO010000036.1, from coordinate 145,218 downwards.
ATTGCCGACGCTTTCTGTCGCTCGCGGCTCGAAAGCCGGGGGGCGCACCACTACGGCGCGCTGACTGGGACCGACGCCCAGGCGATCGTCAAGCGGGCCGCGGCGCGCTAAGCCGCACGATGACGATGATTCCTTCCGCCATCGCGATGAGCCCCTCGTCATCGGATTTCAAGACCACTGGAGGCGGCGTCGTGGTTCCTTCCTTGGCGAGATGCCCGCCGCCGCCCGGCGCCGCTGGACCTCGCGACCGCTATAGACTAGTATTTTTGTAGATATTTAGTCGCGCACGTGATAGGGCTGGCCTGAGTGGCGCGCTATGGTGCGCTGTCTTGAAAGAGGCAGATCGAAACGGAACCGAAGTCCAATGTCGAGCGTTTCGTGCGTTCCCGGTGGTTTGCTTCTAGCCCGTCATTGTTCCGCAGCATTCCCCTAAACGTAGGGGACTTGCCCATCCGCTCCCTTCACAAGCCCATGGAAAAGCGATGACCTTCTCGGCAAAATCCCTCATTGTCGGTCTTTCCCTGGCGGTTATCGGGGCGGCCCCCGCACTTGCCGACCCGATCGTTGTGTCCTCGAAAATCGACACCGAGGGCAACCTGCTCGGCAATATCATCGTACAGGTTCTGCAATCGCACGGATTGCAGACGACCAATAAGGTGTCGCTCGGATCGACCCCGATCGTGCGGAAGGCGATCGCCAACGGCGAGATCGACATTTATCCGGAATATACCGGCAACGCCGCCTTCTTCTTCAACAAGGCGGACGACCCGGTGTGGAAGGACGCGCGGAAAGGATACGAGGCGGCCAAGACGCTCGATTACGACGCCAACAAGATCGTCTGGCTGACCCCTGCGCCCGCCAACAACACCTGGGCGATCGCGCTCCGGCAAGACATCGCCGAAGCCAACAAGTTGAAGTCTCTCGACGACTTCGGCAGATGGGTGGCGAAGGGCGGCAAGGTCAAGCTGGCGGCATCTTCGGAATTCGTCAACAGCGCCGCGGCTTTGCCGGCGTTCCAGAGAGCCTACGGTTTCACGCTCAAGCCTGATCAGTTGCTTGTTTTGTCGGGCGGCGACACCTCCGCGACGATCAAGGCGGCGGCCGATCAGACCGACGGGGTCAACGCAGCCATGGTCTACGGCACCGACGGCGCCATCGGCGCGGCCGGGCTCGTCGTGCTTGAGGACGACAAGGGCGTGCAGCCGGTCTATGAGCCGGCGCCGATCGTTCGCGAAGCCGTACTGAAGGCGCATCCTGAGATCGCCGATGATCTGACACCCGTCTTCGCCGCGCTCGATCTCGAGACGCTGCAGGCGCTCAACGGACGCATTCAGGTCAACGGCGAATCCGCCAAGGACGTCGCGGCCGACTTCCTCAAGTCGAAGGGTTTCGTAAAGCCGTGACGGCCGCGGGCGAGACCTTTCCCACCTCGGGACGTGTCTCTGCCGGAGTCTTCCGCGCCGTGCGCCTCGACAAGCTCGGCGCGGTGATCGCCGCGATTGTCGCGGTCGCGCTCCTTGTCGAACCTTTCGCGACGCTGCGCCCAAACCGGATCGTGTCGGGCAAAGGGCTCGGCCTGTTCGACGCGCTGCCCACGGCCTTCGCCGCGCTAGGCGCGGCGCTTCTCGTCGGGGCCGCGCTCATTGCCCTCTTGCGCACGCGGCCTGAGTTCAGGCTCGCCAGCGGCGCCGCGGCGCTCGTCGGCGTGCTCGTCATGATCGGCCTCACGCCAGCGCATGTCGTCCCAGCCGGCGCCTCTCTCGCGCGCGTCGCGCCCGCTAGCGGCTTCTGGTTGTCGATTTTCGCTTTCAGCCTGCTCGTCGCCGACGCCATCGCCAAGCTCGACCTTGGACCCGTGGCGCGAGTCGCTGCGCTCGCTGCAGCGGCAACGACAGTCGGCGTGATTCTCGGTTCGGGACTCTGGAACGGGCTCTCGGTGATGAAGGAGTACGCGACCCACGCCGACAGTTTCTGGCAGGACGGCGAAAGGCATATCGAACTGGCTTTCGGGTCCTTGGCCGCGGCGGTCCTGGTCGGGGCGCCGCTCGGCGTGGCCTGTCAGCGCTCGCCCCGGCTGCGCAGTGTGACGCTGCCGGTCCTCAATATCATCCAGACGATTCCGAGCATCGCCATGTTCGGCCTCATGATGGCCCCGCTCGGCCTGCTCGCCGCCCGCTTCCCATCGCTCGCAGATCTGGGCGTTCGCGGCATCGGCGCGGCGCCGGCGCTGATTGCGCTCTTCCTCTATTCTCTGCTTCCTGTCGTGGCCAACGTGGCGGTCGGCCTTCAGGAGATCCCGGTCGAGGTCGTCGAGGCGGCCCGCGGCATGGGCATGACGGCGCGCCAACGTCTCTTCCGAGTTGAGCTTCCGCTGGCCATGCCCGTCATCCTCACCGGGGTTAGGATCGTGCTGGTGCAAAATATCGGTCTGGTAACAGTCGCGGCGCTGATCGGCGCGGGCGGTTTTGGCGAGTTCGTGTTCCAGGGATTGGGTCAATCCGCGACCGATCTCGTGATGCTTGGCGCCGTACCGACCGTCGTTCTGGCGTTTGTCGCCGCAATCCTGCTCGACGCGCTGATCGAGGTGGCCGCGGATCGGCGCGCATGATCGAGATCGAGCACGTCAGCCGCTATTTCGGCGATAACGCCGCGGTGGAGAGCCTGTCGCTCACAATTGAACGCGGTTCGTTCGTCACCCTGGTCGGCACCTCCGGCAGCGGAAAGTCCACGCTCCTTCGCATGATCAACCGACTGATCGAGCCGACCAGCGGCGCGGTCAGGATCGAGGGCCGCGACACACGCATGATCGCGGGCGAAGATTTGCGGCGCGGCATCGGCTATGCGATCCAAGGCAACGGCCTATTTCCGCATTGGACCGTCGCGCGCAACATTGCGACCGTCCCGAACCTGTTGAAGTGGGACAGAGCCCGCATCGGGCGACGGGTTGATGAGCTCCTTGATCTGTTCGGGCTCGACCCCAAGCTCCATGCGCAAAAGTTTCCGCATCAGCTCTCCGGTGGTCAGCAGCAGCGCGTAGGCGTGGCGAGGGCGCTTGCGGCCGAGCCTTCGGTTTTGCTGATGGACGAGCCGTTCGGCGCGCTCGATCCGATCCTCCGCGCGAAGGCGCGCGAAGACCTGCTCGCGTTGCAGCGCCGTCTCGGCGTAACGGTCGTCCTGGTGACACATGACATGGAGGAGGCGATCGCGCTCGGCGACCGTATTGCGGTGATGGATCGCGGCCGCCTCCTGCAATACGCCACGCCAGCGCAGATCCTCACCCAACCTGAGCCAGGCTTCGTTGAACGGTTGGTCGGCGATAGCGAGCGGCCGTTCCGGCTCTTGTCTTTGGCCAAGGTGAGCGAAGCCGCCGAGCCCGGCGGGTCATCGGGCCCGGCCATATCCGCGGCCGCGTCGCTGCGGGAGGCGCTGTCCGCGCTGGTGGCGCACGGCGTGGAAAGCTTGCAGGTTATTGGCGCCGACGGCGAGCCGAACGGGCGCCTTGCCCTAGCCGCCGTCCTTTCCCGGGCCCGACTTTCCTCATGACTTGGGTCGGGGCCCTCGCGCGGGTCGCAGCGGTCGCTTTGCTGCTGGCGCTCATCCTGACGCCGGACCTGTTCGGACCGGTCTTTGAACCGCTCACCGAGAACGGGGCGCCCGCGATCTACAACCAGGGAAGCCTGCTTGATTTGACCCTCGACCATCTCGGGCTCGTCGCGGCCTCAAGTCTCATCGCCACCCTGGTCGCCGTTCTGGCTGGCGTCTTCGTGACCAGACCGGCGGGCGCCGAGTTCCTGCCGCTGTCGCGCAGCATCGCCCATATCGGCCAGACCTTCCCGCCGGTCGCAGTGCTTGCGCTGGCGGTTCCAGCGGTCGGCTTCGGCGTGAAGCCGACGATGATCGCTCTGATACTCTATGGACTGTTGCCGATTTTCGAGAACACCATTGCGGGCTTGCACCAGGTCTCGCCGACGACGCTCGAAGCGGCCGACGGGATGGGCATGAGCGCCTGGCGTCGGCTGATTTCGGTCGAGCTTCCGCTGGCGCTTCCCGTCATCCTCGCTGGCGTTCGCGTGTCGGCCGTCATCAATCTCGGCACTGCGACCATCGGCTCGACCGTGGCCGCGAAGGGGCTCGGCGAAGTGATCATCGCTGGCCTCAACACCTCCAACACGGCGTTCGTCCTCCAGGGCGCCGTGATTGTCGCGCTGCTCGCCGTTCTCATCTACGACGCGCTCGGCGCCGTCGAACGCGAGGCTGGCCGCCGCGCCGGACGATCGTCGCACTGAATTTTCGCGTCGGCGCCGGGAGCAATCAGGTCTTCTCGATGAGTACGCTTTCGTCACGCTGGCGCGGAACAGTCTTAGCCTTAGCGCGTTTACGCGGCGCCTGATCGCCGGGCGTTGGGTGCGAGCTCCAGGGTTGGGACATTCCATGAAACTGTTTCGCTGTCAGGTCTGCGACAACATTATCTATTTCGAGAACCGCACCTGTGGCCGGTGCGGACACCGGCTCGGCTATCTTCCGGAGCAGCAGATCATGAGCGCGCTCGATCCCGCGGGGGAGCCGATCTGGACGCCCGTCGGGACGGACCGTGCGCCGCGACGCTTTTGCGCCAACGCCGACTACGACGCCTGCAACTGGCTGGTCCCTGCAGAGACGCCGGACCGCCTCTGCCTTGCGTGCCGGCACAACGACATCATTCCGGACTTGTCGAACGCCGAGCATGTTGCGGCTTGGCGCGAGATCGAATTCTCGAAGCATCGGCTGTTCTATAGCCTCCTGCGCTGGCGATTGCCGTTGGAGACCCGCGCCGAGAATCCGGTTCACGGTCTCGCCTTCGACTTCCTCGCCGATCTGCCGAATGCGGCGGGGCAGAAGGTCATGACCGGCCACGAGGAGGGTCTGGTGACGATCGCACTCGCCGAGGCCAATCCGGCCGAGCTTGAGCGGCGCCGGTCCGAACTCGACGAGACCTATCGGACGGTGCTTGGTCACTTCCGCCACGAGGTCGGACACCATTACTGGGACGTGATGGTGCGCGACGGCGGCCATCTCGAAGCGTTCCGGTCCATCTTTGGGGATGAAACTGGCGACTACAACGCCGCCCTCCAGCGCTACTATCAGCAGCACGCGCCGGTGAATTGGCAGGAAAACTTTGTCTCCGCTTACGCGACCTCGCATCCCTGGGAGGACTTCGCGGAAACCTGGGCGCATTATTTCCATATCGTCGATACGCTCGACACCGCCAACGCGTTCGGACTGAGCGTCGCCCCCGCCATCGACCGCGAAGGCGCCTACATGGCGAGGATCGATTTCGACCCGTATGTCGAAGGCGACATAGCCCAGATCGTCGAGGCCTGGACGCCGGTAGCCGTCGCGATGAACAGCATCAACCGGGCGATGGGCCGCCCGGACCTCTATCCCTTCGTGCTCGCCCCGCCGGTGATCATCAAGCTCGGCTTCATCCACGCGCTCGTGCGGGGGACCCTCTCGGATTCCCAGCCGATCGACAAGGCAGATATGGCCTTCAGCCGAAGCAAGGTTCCGGAGTTGGTGCGGGCTTAGAGCGCGTAATCGTTCGTGCGAGGAGCCTGGGCGACGAAGCCATCCATCCCTGTGGCGAAGCTGGATTGGATTCGCTGCGCTTGCCAGGACGGCGGTCGCTTACGGCAATGCCCGTTCCCGAGGACGGCTCACCAAAGCATCGTCCAAGATAGGTTCACCACTTCGGGGTCGACGCGCGCGGGCGCGACGGACTTCTGAGCGTCCTTTATGAACCCACGCAATCCGCGCCGGTTGGGATCGATCCGCTCCATCAGCTCGTTCATTTGGCGCAGACGCCGCACCAGCGTCTTCATGAAGGCGACGGCTCGCTCGGGGTGATCCTCGATCGCGGCAGTGAACTCCTCGTAAGAGGTTTCGAGACATTCGACGTCGCCCTGGGCGACGATGGTGGCGGAGCGCGGGCCCGGCTCAATCAGCGACATTTCGCCAAACACTTCGCCGGTATGAAGCGTGCCGACGCGCCTCCCCCCGCTGCCGACCAGGACCTCGACCGAACCGGACACGATGTAGAAGGCGGTGTCGCCCTCGTCGCCTTCGCGAAGGATCGTCTCTCCGGACTTGAACGCGATCGACTGCATAGGTGTCCTCCAAATATTCTAGGCGGAAAGTGCCACGATTATGAGCCGAGGGATAGCGGGTCCGGGCCGGCTGCTTTGCCGATGATGTTTGGCGCGCCCCGCCCGCCGCGCCGTATCGTCGCCGCGACCGATCGTCTCGCGCGCCGCCTCGCCGCAAAAAGCCAACTCAGATTGACCAAGCGATCCGACGCGGTCCAACCGGAGTTGGAGCGCCTGGAGGCGGAGATCCCTATGCCGGATCCGATCGCGGCGATTTGTCGGAAGGTCGTGCGCGCCTTGGGGCTCCCGGCGCTTTTCAATGAACCCAGAGCACGCAAGCGCGCCAACCGTTGACAAGGCGCGCGGGTCATGGTTTGCGAACCGTGCGTCGGCGCTCATTTTCGCGTCCGGCGACGGAATCCGTTCGATGCCGCGCCTGGTCAAAACCACGACAGTCAAAACGCGTCGCCCGCTGAAAAGCGGGACGACCGGCTGAACGCGCCTTCCGCTCCGGTTTCCTCCCCCGGCGGGGCGCCGGGGTGAAGGTCCAAATCGAAACATCAAGTCGGTTCGGACATGTTTCGCGGGGAGGCCCAAAGAGCCAAAGGAAACTCAATCATGTCAGGCTTTAAGGTCGCGATCGCCGGCGCCACCGGCAATGTCGGCCGCGAGATGTTGAGCATTCTCGCCGAGCGCCGGTTCCCCGTTTCCGAAGTGGTCGCGCTCGCGTCCTCCCGATCGATCGGGAGGGAGGTGTCGTTCGGCGACCGCACGCTCAAGTGCAAGGCGCTCGAGACCTACGACTTCTCAGACACGGACATTTGTCTCATGTCCGCCGGCGGTGCGGTCTCCAAGGAGTATTCGCCGAAGATCGGGGCCAAGGGCTGCGTCGTGATCGACAATTCCTCCGCCTGGCGGATGGACTCAGACGTGCCGCTGGTTGTGCCGGAGGTCAACGCCGAGGCCGCCAGAGGCTTCGTCGGGAAGTACATCATCGCCAATCCGAACTGTTCGACCGCCCAGCTCGTCGTGGCGCTGAAGCCCTTGCATGACCGGGCGACCATCAAGCGCGTGGTGGTGGCGACCTATCAGTCGGTTTCGGGCGCCGGCAAGGACGCGATGGACGAGCTCTTCTCCCAGACCCGCGCCGTGTTCACCAGCAATCCGGTCGAAACGAAGACGTTTCCGAAGCGCATCGCCTTCAATGTCATTCCCCACATCGACGTCTTCATGGACGACGGCTCGACCAAGGAAGAGTGGAAGATGGTGGCCGAGACCAAAAAGATCCTCGACCCCAAGATCAAGCTGACTGCGACCTGCGTGCGGGTGCCGGTGTTCATCAGCCACTCCGAGGCGGTCAATATCGAGTTCGAGAAGCCAATCACCGCCGATGAAGCGCGCGACATCCTGCGAGCGGCGCCCGGATGCCTGGTGATCGACCGGCGCGAGCCGGGCGGCTACATCACGCCTCACGAGGCCGCCGGCGAGGACGCGACCTACATCAGCCGCATCCGCGAAGATCCGACGGTCGAGAACGGCCTCAACCTCTGGTGCGTTTCCGACAACTTGCGAAAGGGCGCCGCCCTGAACGCAGTGCAGATCGCCGAAGTGCTAATGAACCGCGGCTGGCTCAAGGCCAAGGCCCGCGCGGCGTGATCGGCGACGCGATCCCGCTCGAACAGGCGGTCGCGCTCGTCATCGACATGCAGGAGGCCTTCTGGCTTCCTGACGCCCCGCCGCTGCACGCCGATCCGGAGGCGCCGGCGCTTCGGCTCCTCGCCGGGTGGCGGGCGCGCGGCGGCCGGGTGATCCATGTCCGGCACGATTCTGTCGAGCCAGGTTCCGAGCTCGCGTCGTCTCGAGCAGGCAACGCCCTGCGGCGAGGCTTCGCGCCGAAGTCGGACGAGCCGCTGGTGACGAAAAGCGTCAATTCAGCCTGGATCGGGACCGATCTCGACCTCCGCCTGCGGCGTCTCGGCGCGACCACCCTCGTCGCCTGCGGCGTGACGTCCGACCAGTGCGTTTCCACAACCGTGCGGATGGGCGCGAACCTCGGCTACCGCATGATCGTGGCGGAAGACGCGTGCGCAGCGTTCGATCAGCCCGGCCTCGACGGTCGCGTTCTGCGTGGCTCGCTTGTCCATGCCGTTCATATGGCGACCCTGGCCAACGAGTTCGCCGACGTCGCCAAGGTCGAAGCGATCCTGACGCGCCTGGAGCGCTAGAGGGCGCGCGCCATCCCGCTTGCTCGCCAGGCTCCCCCTCCAGACTTGCCTTGGCCATCATCAGGGGCTATCGGCCTCCTGAACCTGCACCCCCGCGAGCCATGGCGAACGAACCGGACATCCGTCTCCTTACTTCGCCCCGCATCTTCCTCATCGGGATGGCGGCGTTCCTGGCGTTGGTCGGGTTCGTCGTCCTGATCCTGCTGAAGCAGCTTCAGCTGGCTTTTTCCGCCAACCCCGGCCTGAACGGGCTCATTCTCGGCGTGCTGGCGATCGGCTCGCTGTTCGCGTTTCGCCAAGTCTTCCGCCTATTCCGCGAAATCCGCTGGGTCAACTCGCTGACCGGCGCTTATGAAGGGCGCACGGTCAAGCCGCCCCTGCTCCTCGCCCCGATGGCGGCGATGCTGAATGCCGGCGCCGGCGCGAGCGGCCTATCCACCCTGACGACGCGGGCGATCCTCGATTCGATCGCCACCCGGCTCGACGAGGGCCGCGAACTCAGCCGCTACCTGATCGGACTTTTGGTGTTTCTCGGGCTGCTCGGCACCTTCTGGGGCCTTTTGGAAACGGTCCACTCGATCAGCGGGGTGATCGACAGCATGAAGACCGGTTCGGACACGACCTCGATGTTCGAGGACCTGAAGACCGGCCTCTCCGCCCCGATCGCGGGCATGAGCGTGTCGTTCACCTCGTCCCTCTTCGGCCTCGCAAGCTCGCTCATCCTGGGGTTTCTCGACCTGCAGGCGGGCCAGGCGCAAAACCGCTTCTACGCCGAGTTCGAGGAATTTCTCGCAAGCCATGTGCGCACCACGCCGGCCGTCGAGCCGGACGCTTCAACCCAGACCGTCGCCGTCGCGGAGCCGCACATCGACCATCACAAGAACGCCGCGGCCATCGCCACGCTCGCCGAGGGCATCCAGGCCCTCGTCGGCCATATGCGCACCGAGCAGCAGCAGATCCGCAACTGGGTCGACGTTCAGGCGCAGCAGCAGGAAGATATCGGCAAACTGTTGCGCCGGTTGCTCGATGAGCTGACCACGCGCTGAACCGCTCTCGCCGTTCCCGGGGAGACGAAGAGACGACGGCGAGACCAGGAGGAGCAACGGATGGCGCTTTCGCGTGGACGCCGCTACGAGCCGGTCAACTACTGGCCGGGATTCGTCGACGCGCTGTCGACGATGCTGCTCGTCATTATCTTCCTGCTGTCGGTGTTCATGCTGGCCCAGTTCTTCCTGTCGCGCGAGGTGACAGGAAAGGACGAGGCGCTGACCCGGCTGAACCGGCAGATCGAGGAGCTGACCAATCTCCTGGCGCTGGAGCGCACCCAGAAGGGCGCCGACGAGACCCGGATCGCCACCCTTACGGCGACCCTCGAATCCGCGGAGCGCGAGCAGAAGCGGCTCAACGACCAAGCGGCGGCGACCGCCTCATCCGCCGATGCCGCCGGGCGCGCCGCGGCGACCGCAAGCGCGCTGGACAATGAGAAAGCGATCTCCTCAAAGGCGCTCGCCGAAGTCGACGTCCTCAATCAGCAGATCGGCGCGCTTCGCAAGCAGCTCGCCGCGATCGAGGACGCGCTCGCCGCATCCGAATCGTCCAACAGGGAGTCGCAGTCGAAGATCGCCGACCTTGGACAGCGGCTCAACGTCGCGCTCGCCCAAAAGGTGCAGGAGCTCAACCGCTACCGCTCGGATTTCTTCGGCCGTCTGAGGCAGATTCTCGGCGCGCGGCCGGACATCCGGGTGGTTGGCGACCGGTTCGTGTTCGAATCCTCGGTGTTGTTCGACGTCGGCAAGGCCGACATCAGTCCGGAGGGGAGGCAATCGCTCGATTCGCTCGCCGCCGCCGTTCTCGACCTCGAGCGCGAGATCCCGCCCGACATCCCCTGGATCCTGCGCGTGGACGGGCACACCGACAGCCGGCCGATCAGCGGAACCGGGCAATACAAATCGAACTGGGAGCTTTCCTCGGCCCGCGCGGTCGCGGTGGTGCAATACCTCGTCTCCAAGGGGGTGGAGCCGGACCGGCTCGCAGCCGCCGGCTTCGGCGAATTCCAGCCGATCGATGCGGGGACCGACGACCAGGCGATGGCGCGCAACCGACGCATCGAGCTGAAGCTGACCGAGCGGTGAGCGTCCGTGTCCGGCTCCTGCGCAACTTCGACGAGGGCGATTGTCCCGCGCTCGCCGATCTTTGGGTCGCAGCCTGGGAGAGGACGGGCTTCGCCATCGACTTCGAGGCGCGCCGGCCGTGGCTCGCCGAACGGATCGGCGCGCATCGCGCGGCAGGCGGCGCGATCGTGGTCGCGCTTGGCGCCGACGACCGTCCTGCAGGCTTCGTGACCATCGACCCGGCGAGCGGCTACCTCGATCAGCTTTGCGTCCACCCGGATGAGCAGGGGTCGGGGTTGGCGCGCACACTCCTTGACGAAGCCAAGCGGCTCTCGCCGGGCGCAATCGAACTCGACGTGAACGAGGCGAACGAACGGGCGCGCCGATTCTACGCTCGCCAAGGCTTTATTGTGGTCACGCGCGGTACGAGCGCGCAGTCGGGCTTGCCAACGTTGCGGCTGCGCTGGACGGCGCGGGCTGCTGCGCCGCTTTGACGCGGTTGCCAGGACGCGCCATCCCGGCTACGCCTTGCCCCGGCGAAGGAGACGCCGTCGCCGCGCCTTAAGGCGGGCCAAAAGGTCGCTCCTTTCCCCGGGAGAAGCCAATCATGCGCAACATTGTCATTCTGTCGCTTGCGGGGACCGCGCTCGCGGCGCTCGCCGCCCCCGCACTGGCGGACGATCTCGTCATCGCGGTCGCCGGTCCGATGACCGGCCCGGTCGCCTCGATTGGCGACCAGATGAAGCGAGGCGCTGAAGCCGCCGCCGCCGCGATCAACGAGGCCGGCGGAGTCAATGGCCAGAAGATCAAGATCGTGGTGCAGGACGACGCCTGCGATCCGAAGCAGGCGGTCGCGGTGGCGAACCTTATCGTCGGCCAGCAGATCAAGTTCGTCGACGGTCATGCCTGCTCGGGCTCGTCGATCCCGGCCTCCGAGGTCTACGCCGAGAACAACGTCGTGATGATCAGCCCGGCCTCGTCGAACCCGGTGCTGACGGAGAAAGGTCATCCGACCATCCTGCGGCTTTACCCGCGCGACGACGCCCAGGGCGCCTTCGTCGCGCCGTGGATCGCCGAGACCTACAAAGGCAAGAAGATCGCGATCCTGCACGACAAGTCGGCCTACGGCAAAGGCCTGGCGACCGTGGTGAAGGACAAGCTCAACGCAGGCGGCGTCACCGAGGTCCTGTTCGAAGGGATCAATCCCGGCGACAAGGACTACAGCGCCATCGTATCCAAGCTGAAAGCCGCCGGCGCGGACTTCGTCTACTTCGGCGGCTATCATCCTGAGGCGGGCCTCATCCTGCGTCAGGCCGCCGACCAGGGTTACAAGCCGCAGCTCATGACCGGCGACAGCATCGCGACCTCCGAATTCTGGCAGATCGCGGGACCGGCCGGCGAAGGCACCCTCTTCACGTTCCCTACCGACCCACGCCGGTCGCCGACGGCCGCCCACGCGCTCGACCAGTTCAAGGCGCAGGGCTTCAACCCCGAGGGCTTCACACTGTTCAGCTACGGCGTCGTCCAGGCGATCGCAGACGGCGTGAAGATGGCGGGCTCCGACGATCCGAAGGCGGTCGCCAAGGCGCTGACCAGCGGTCAGCCGTTTGAGACTGTGCTCGGAACGATCAGGCTCGACGCCAAGGGGGACGTGAAGGACCCGACCTACGACATCAACAAATGGAGCGACGGCAAGTACGCCGCAATCGCGAAGTAGACGGAAATCCAATCGTCGGAGCGCCGCGGCTCGAACGGGCCGCGGCGCCTACGTTTTCAGGGACCTCGCCCATGCATGTTCTGGTGACCGGCGCGGCGGGTATGCTCGGCCGGAAATTCGTGGAAAGCTTCGCCGAGCGCGGCGGCCCCGACGGGAGGACGGTCGACGCGCTGACGCTGATCGATATGGTGGAGCCGAAGGCGCCCGCCGGCGTCCCGGGGCGTATGGTCGCCCGCGCAACCGACATCGCCGCGCCCGGAGTGGCCGAAGCGATGATCGCGACCCGCCCGGACGTCGTGGTTCATCTCGCGGCCATCGTCTCGGGCGAGGCGGAGGCGGATTTCGACAAAGGCTATCGGATAAACCTCGACGCGACGCGCAGTCTGTTCGACGCCATCCGCGCCGAACATCTCGCCTCCGGCTACCGGCCTCGGGTGGTGTTCGCCTCGTCGATCGCGGTGTTCGGGGCCCCGTTCCCGGAAACGATCGGCGACGAGTTCTTCACCACGCCGCTGACGAGCTACGGGACCCAGAAGGCGATCGCAGAGCTTTTGCTATCCGACTATTCGAGGCGCGGATTTTTCGATGGAATCGGGCTTCGCCTGCCGACGATCTGCGTGAGACCCGGCAAGCCGAACAAGGCCGCCTCGGGCTTCTTCTCGAACATCATCCGCGAGCCGCTGATCGGCCAGGAGGCTGTCCTGCCGGTATCGGAGGATGTTCGGCACTGGCACGCAAGCCCGCGTTCGGCCGTCGGGTTTCTCCGCCACGCGGCGGCCATGGATCTCGGCCCGCTCGGGTCCCGCCGCGCCGTAACCATGCCGGGCTGCTCGGCGACTGTCGGCGACCAGATCGCCGCGCTCGAACGAGTAGCCGGCCGCAAGGCGACGGCGCTTATCCGACGCGAGCCAGACCCGGCGATCGCGCGGATCGTCTCCGGCTGGCCGAGGCGTTTCGACGCGAGCCGCGCGCTCACGCTCGGCTTTCGCGCCGAGGCCTCGTTCGACGAGATCGTGCGCGTACATATAGAGGACGAACTGGGCGGAGCGGTCTCGGCGTGATGGGCCGGACAGCTCGGCCCTTTCTCGCAGGGCGCGCCCCTCACGCGCCCTGGGGCGGCGAGACGCCGCCCCTCCAGCGCCGGGCCTTTGTGATCGGCCTTGCCGCGCTCGCTGTTTCGGCGGCAGAGCGCGCTTGCGCGGCGGCCATGGCGCCGAGCCCTTTCGCCAAGGCCTCCGAGCGGCTCTCGACGCTGGAAAGAAGCGCCGGAGGTCGGCTCGGCGTGGCGGTGATCGACGCTGGCGGCTCAGCCGCCCTGCTCCACCGCGCCGACGAGCGCTTTCCGATGTGCAGCACCTTCAAGCTGCTCGCCTCCGCCGCGGCGCTGAAGCGCGTGGACGCAGGGGCCGACGATCTCGCGCGCTTCATCCCCTACGGACAGGCCGATCTGCTCAGCTATGCGCCGGTGACCAAGGCGCATGTCGATCAGGGCGGCATGACGCTCGGCGCGCTCTGCGCGGCGGCGATCGACTGGAGCGATAACACCGCCGCCAATCTGATCCTGAACGCGATCGGCGGCCCGGCGGGCTTCACCGCCTTCGCACGCTCCCTCGGCGACGCCGTCACGCGGCTCGATCGCGACGAGCCGACGCTCAACACCGCAATTCCCGGCGATCCGCGCGACACGACGAGCCCGCTCGCCATGGCGCGCGACCTGCAGGCGGTCCTGCTCGGCGTCGCGCTGTCGGAGGCGTCGAGGACGCAGCTCGAGGCCTGGCTCGTCGCCGACAAGGTGGGCGATAAGCGGCTCCGGGCCGGGCTGCCGTCGAATTGGGGGATCGGCGACAAGACCGGGTCTGGCGATCACGGCACGGCGAACACCATCGCTATTCTTCGCCCGCCCGGGCGCGCCCCGCTTCTCGCCGCCGTCTACTACACGGAAGGGCCGGACTCCATGGACGCCCTCAACGCGGTGCATAAGCAGGCGGCGGAGATCATAGCGGCGACCTTCTGAGGAGACCGCGTGGCGCGGTTTTCTGACAGAAGCATAACGATTTCAAAGGTTTAATGCCCTCGTCGCCCGATTCCGCGTCGAGGTTTCCAATGATTTCAATGCCTTAACGCGAATATAGACAATAGCCCCGCGGCTGTCCTGCCTCGCCCCCCCACCCACGGCTTGACGGCGCGGAGGTTCAGCGGCCCCGAGCGCAGGAGATCGAGGAGCCTCCAATAGGCGCGTAGCGGCTCGTGTATCCGCAACGCGGCTCAGGTCGCAGCGGCGCCCTCATCGACGTGGGTCGCGGCCCGGTGCAGGGCGGGCGTCGAGCGGATGACGGCCTTCTCCAGCTCCACGACCAGGAAGAACGCGACCCCGCCGCCGATCAGCCAGGGCCAAACCCAGAGCGGGAGGGATTCGTTGCCGAAGATCGCATGGAACGGCGGCGCGTAAGTGAACAAGAGCTGCAACACGACGACCGCGCCGATCCCATACCAGAGATAGGGATTGCCCAGGTGGGCGCGAAGGGAAAGCGAGGATTCGAGGAGGTAGCGGCTATTGAGCAGGTAGAAGACCTGGCCGAGCGTGATCGCGTTGACGGCGGCGGTGCGAGCCATCCCGTCGGAGGCGCCGTAGTCCTTCGTCCAGAAAAAAGCCGCGAGCGTGTAGACCACGAGCGCCGCCCCGACAAAGAGGATGCGCCAGATGCCGAAGCCGGTCACGATCGGCCGATCGACCGCCCGGGGCGGCCGTTGCATCACATCCGCCTCATGCGGCTCGAACGATATGACGAGGCCGAGCGCGACCGACGTCACCATATTGACCCACAGGACCTGCGGCGCCGTGATCGGCAAGGTGAACGCGAACAGGATCGCGACGGCGATCACCGCGCCCTGCGCCACATTGGTCGGCAGCAGGAAGAGCATCGCCTTTTCGATGTTGTTGTAGACGGTGCGGCCTTCCTTCACCGCCGCCGAGATCGAGGCGAAATTGTCGTCGGCGAGAATCATCCCCGCCGCCTCCTTGGTCACCTCCGTGCCCTTGATGCCCATGGCGACGCCGATGTCGGCCTTCTTCAGCGCCGGCGCGTCGTTGACGCCGTCGCCGGTCATCGCGACGATCTGCCCGTTTGCCTGGATCGCCTTGACGAGCCTCAGCTTGTGCTCCGGGCTCGCGCGGGCGAAGACGTCGACCTCGCGCACGCACTCTTGCAGGGCGGCGTCGTTCATCGCCTCGATCTCGGTTCCCGCCACGGCGGTCTTGCCGTCGCCGATGCCGAGCATCTTGGCGATGGCCGCCGCGGTGATCTTATGGTCGCCGGTGATCATCGTCACGCGGATGCCGCCGCCGTGGCATTCCCTGACCGCCTCGATCGCCTCCTTGCGAGGCGGGTCCATGAGGCCCACGAGCCCCAGCAGAACCAGATTTTTCGGCAGGTCCTCAGGCTTGAGCCCGCCCGCGGCGAGACCGGGATCGGGCAACCAGGCGAGCCCGAGGACCCGCTCGCCTTGCGCGGCGAGGCGGTCGCCCTCGCTCGCGAAACGGTTGCGGTCGATCGGGGCCGGGCCGTTCGCCGTCTGCTGCCGGTCGCAATGGTCGAGGATCACTTCGGGCGCCCCCTTGACCAGCAACATCTCCCCCTTTGCCGACCGGTTCAGGGTCGCCATGAACTTGTGCTCGGATTCGAAGGGGATCGCATCGATGCGTGGGGAAGCCGCGGCCTCGGCGGCGCGGTCCATGCCGAGCTTCGTTGCGAAGGGGTAGAGCGCGCCTTCGGTCGGATCGCCTTCGACCTTCCATTTTCCCTCGTCCTGAAACAGCTCGGCGTCGTTGCACAGCAACGACACGCGCCCCATCAGCGCGAGCGTTTCGGCGGCGCCGCAACCCGCGCTCCGCCCTCCTTGACCTCGCCTCCCGGCGAATAGCCGTCGCCGCTGACCTCATAGGCTTTTTCGGCGGTGACGACCGACGTCACCATCATCTCCATCAAGGTCAGTGTGCCGGTCTTGTCGGAGCAAATGCGCGACACCGAGCCCAGGGTCTCGACGGCCGGCAGGCGCCGGATGATCGCGTGGCGCTGCGCCATGCGCTGCACGCCGATCGCGAGCGTGATCGTGATCAGCGCCGGCAAGCCCTCCGGGATCAGCGAGACCGCGATGCCGGTGACCGCCTGGAACAGCTCGACGAAGGTCATGTGCCCGAGCCAGTGGCCCCAGGAGAACAGCAGCACGCTGATGACGCCGATCACCGCGGTGATGGCGTAGCCGAACTTCTTGATCTGGCGCAAAAGCGGCGTTTCCAGCGCGCTGACTTCGGCAAGCAGCTGGTTGATGCGGCCGAGCTCCGTCTCGCTCCCGGTCGCGACCACGACGCCGGTCGCACGGCCCGACACCACCATCGTGCCGGAGAAGGCCATGTTCTCGCGGTCGCCGACCGTCGCCTTGGCGGAGACCGGACCGGTCGTCTTCTCGGCCGGCACCGAACTCGCCGGTCAGCGCCGCCTCCTCGGTGCGCAGATTCTTGGCCTCGATCAGACGCAGGTCGGCCGGGATCTTGTCGCCGGACTCCAGCAGGACGATGTCGCCGGGCGCGAGGTCCTCGGCGGGAATGAGCCGCGTCTCGCCGCCGCGCAACGTGCGCGCCTCGGCGGAAAGCATGTTGCGGATCGAGTTCGAGCGCCTTCTCCGCGCGGCCCTCTTGAATGAAACCGAGCAGAGAATTGAGGATGACGACCGCGAAGATGATCGAGGCGTCCAGCCACAAACTCAGCATCAGCTTGACGAAGCCGGCCGCGAGCAGGACGTAAACGAGGATGTTGTTGAACTGGGCGAGGAACCGCACGAACGGTCCCTTTTTCTTGCCCTGCGGCAGGCGGTTCGCGCCGTAGGTCTTCAGCCGTTCGGCGGCCTCGGCGGGGTCGAGGCCACGCGCGGGATCGACGCGGAGCGCCTTCTCGACGTCTTCGGCCGGCATCGCGTGCCACAGCGCAGGCTCCGACGCCGAAGCGGTCTCGGCTATGCTCATCCCAGGCTCTCCCAGCTGCGCGTCATCTTCGTGAGCGCGCGTTTCGCAGTTATGACAAGGATCCGGACCGCCCAGCGTTCTCCGGCTCTTCGCCGCGGCCAACGAGATGCGCCGTCGAACGCCAGGCATGATGGGCGATCCGATCTAGGCGCCGCGCCGCCTCGATCCGGGCGAAGGCGTCCGAAGCGGTCAACCGTCCCGGCGCGACCGAAGCGAGGACCGTGGCGCGATGCGCGCGCAGCATCGCCGCGAGCGCCGTGGCCGCGCCTTCCGCCTTGGCGAGCGCCGCGCTCACGTCCGCCGACACGCTCCAGCCGATCGGCGCGGCGTGCGCGCTCAGCGCGGATTCCCCGGTGATCGATTCGCCAACCTGTTGAGTCCCGCGCATGGCCTCGCGGCAAAGCTCGGCTGCAGGACGATCGTCCGAGTCCGCGGCCGGCGCCTGAGGGAGGCCGCCGCCGTCACCCAGAACCTCCACCAGGCGCGAGGCGTGATCGAGCGCGTGCAGCGTGCTTGTCATGCGGCTCCGCTCCGCTTCGGTCTCGGGCGGCTCCTTCAGCTCGGACAGGAAGGTCTGCACCTCCTTGATCGCCGTGGCCGCCGTTGCGACGCGCGGCTCGGCGCCGGCGGTCCCGCCCGAGAGCGAACCAGAGACGGCGATCGCGATCGTGGTGAGCGCGTCCGCGACCGCGCGCCGCGCGGCCTCGACCGCGACCACCGGATTGGCGAGCGAGGCCGGGTCGAGGAAGCGCTCGAGCGCCAGATCTTTGGAGGGCAGAAGCCGCTCGACGAAGCGGGTGAACCATTGGGTCGCTGGCAGAAGTACGGCGACGCCGACGACATTATAGGCCGTGTGATAAGCCGCGAGCAGAGTCGTGCCGTCGATCGACGGGGCGAGGCGTCCCATGAGCGCAGCGGTGAGCGGAAAGGCGGCGACCGCGATCACAGCCGCGATCACTTTGAATAGCACATAGGCCAGCGCGAGGCGTTTGGCCATCACGCTCGCCCCGATCGCGGCGAGCGCCGAACTGGTCGCGGTGCCGATGTTCTGGCCGATGATCAGCGCGGCGCCCTGCTCCAGTCCGATCGCCCCGGCGTAGAACGCCGAGATGGTGACGGCGATCGAGGCGGTCGAGGACTGCATGACCGCCGTCATCAGGAGACCGACGACGATGAGCTTGAGGAGGCCGATCGAGCCGGTGAGCCATGCCACGCCCGGGGCGCCGAGCACGTCGGGCAGATCGGACGGATGCAGGCTTTGCGAGAGCCCGCCCATCCCCTGCTGAAGATTGGTCAGGCCGTAAAGGACCAGCGCAAAGCCGGCGAGCGCCGCGCCCGCCGCCGCGATCCGGCCGCTCGTCAACACTTTCGTCAGCGCGCCGACGAAGATCAGCGGCAGCGCGTAGGTCGAGAGCGACACGCGCACGCCGATCAGCGCAATGAGCCACGCGGTGCCGGTCGTCCCGATATTGGCCCCGAACACGAGGCCAAGTCCTTGCGGAAAGGTCAAAAGCCCGGCGCTGACGAGGCCGATGGTGGTCATCGTCACCGCGCTCGACGACTGCACGAGCAGCGTGACGATCGCGCCCCAGAAGGCGCCGGACAGCGGCGTCGCCGCCGCCTTGCCGAGCACCGTGCGCAACGACGATCCGGCGAGCGCCTTGAGACCGTCGGTCATGACGGTCATCCCGAGCAGGAACAGCCCGATCCCGCCAAGAACCGCAATCGCCGTCGCCATGGCCTGGTCCCTATCTACTTTTCCGCCTCGAGTTCGATGCGCGCGGCGGCGAGGTCTTTCTTTTGCTCCGCCGTGACCTTCGGATATTTCAGATCGAGCTTCTCCACCGCCTCGACGATCGCCGCGGCGACGACGAGCCGGGTGAACCATTTGTTGTCCGCCGGCACCACGAACCACGGCGCGTCTTTCGTCGCCGTCGCCTGGATCGCCTTCTCATAGGCGTGCATGTAGTCGTCCCAGTAGCCGCGTTCGCGAATGTCGGCGGCCGAGAACTTCCAGTTCTTCTCGGGCTTGTCGAGGCGCTCGATGAAACGCTTCTTCTGCTCCTTGCGCGACAGGTTGAGGAAGAACTTGAGGACCACCACGCCCTGGCGCGTGAGGTAGTCCTCGAACCGCGCGATGTCGCCGAGCCGCTCGTCCCAGATCGTCTTACTGAGGAGCTTCGGCGGCAGCTTCTGCGGCTTGAGCAACGCCTGGTGCACGCGCACGACGAGCACCTCTTCGTAGTAGGAGCGGTTGAAGATGCCGATCCGGCCGCGCTGGGGAACTTTGGTGGCGTAGCGCCACAGGAAATCGTGCGAAAGCTCCTCCTGGGAGGGCTGCTTGAACGAATGGACCTCGCATCCCTGCGGATTGATCGGCGACATGACGTGCTTGATCGTGCCGTCTTTGCCTGCCGCATCCATCGCCTGGAACACCAGCAGCACGGACCAGGAATCCTGCGCGTAGAGGATATCCTGCTCCATCGCCAACCATTCCGTGCCCCGCTGAAGGAGACCGGACGCCTCCTCCTTGTCCATCTTGAGCCCCTGCGTATCGCCGGGATCGAAGTCCTTCAGGCGAAAGCTCTTGCCCTTCGTGACGCGAAAGGGATCGGTGAACTTCCCCACCGCATCCATGATATCCTTGCGCGGCATAAACTTGTTCTCCCCAGCTGTCGTTGAACCGTCACGTGGCCCGCAACCGCGCGCAATGTCAATCGAAGGCGCCGGCGCGTCCTTTGCGGGGAGCGCCGAAGATCACCGCCACATCGCCCGCATCCGTGCGGCGACATCCACGCGCGGGCCGTCCGACGGCGCACGCGCCGGAGACGCCGGCGCGGCCGGCCAGGTCTGGCGGTCGAAGT
The DNA here is from genome assembly GCA_963748545.1 of uncultured Alphaproteobacteria bacterium. Taxonomy (GTDB): domain Bacteria; phylum Pseudomonadota; class Alphaproteobacteria; order Rhizobiales; family Beijerinckiaceae; genus Roseiarcus. Next base: position 125,159 of record CAVVJO010000036.1, on the reverse strand, counting down.
GCTTGAGCAACGGGGGCGGGATGAAGCGGGTGCGGCCGGCGAACACGCTCCGGTCGCCGTTCTTCGGTTGATTGTGGACATAGAAGCGCTGCGGAACGATCAGCGCCAGCTCGTCCTTCGCCCGGGTCATCGCCACATAGAGAAGCCGGCGCTCCTCCTCGATCTCCGCCGACGAGCCGGTCGCAAGATCCGAGGGGATGCAGCCGTCGACGCAGTTCAAGACGAACACATGTCCCCACTCCTGTCCCTTGGCCGAGTGGATGGTCGAGAGGATCAGATAGTCCTCGTCGCGGAGCGGCGGCCCGGCCTCGTCGCTGGTGGCGTCGGGGGGGTCGAGGGTGAGCTCGCTCAAGAAACGCTCGCGCGAGGCGAACGAACCGGCGATGCGCTCGAGCGCCTCGAGATCGCCGATCCGCGCCGCCCAGTCGTCGTAACGCGCCTCGATCTGGGGGCTAAGCCAGGCGACGGCGTCGGCGAGTTCGCCTGGCCAGGGCGCCGCGCGCGAAGCCAACCGCCGCAGAAGCTCGGCAAAGCCCGCGAAGCCGTCCCGCGCCTTGGCCGGCAGCGCCAATGCGGACATCGCCACAAAGCCGTCGTCCTCGGCGGCCGCCCTGACGATGGTCTCGGCGATCTTGGGACCGACGCCGGGCAGAAGCTGGGCGACGCGAAAGCCCGCGACCCGGTCGCGCGGGTTCTCGGCGAAGCGCATCAGCGACAGCGTATCTTTGACATGCGCCGCGTCGAGGAATTTCAGGCCGCCGAATTTCACGAACGGGATATTGCGCCGGGTCAACTCCAATTCGAGCGCCGCGCTATGGTGCGAGGCGCGGAACAGCACCGCTTGCGATTTCAGCGCCGCGCCCCTTTCCCGATTGGCCAGCACGGCGGTCGCGACGTAGCGCGCCTGGTCGGCCTCCTCGGCGACGGTGACCAGCGCGGGCGCCGCTCCGTCCCTGCGGTCGGTCCAGAGCTCCTTGGCGAAGCGCTCGGGCGCGAGCGCGATGACGGCGTTGGCGGCGGACAGGATCGCCTGGGTCGAGCGGTAGTTGCGATCGAGCGTGACGACGCGCGCCGGCGGCTCGAAAGCTTTGGGAAAGTCGAGGATGTTGCGCACCGTCGCGGCGCGGAAGGAATAGATCGATTGGGCGTCGTCGCCGACGACGGTGAGGCCCGCCCCGCCCGGACGCAGCGCCAGCACGATCTCGGCTTGCAGGGCGTTGGTGTCCTGGTATTCGTCGACCAGCAGGTGATCGAACCGGCCGGACACTTCGGCGGCGATTTCGGGCGCCGAAAGCATCTGTGCGAACCAGAGCAGAAGGTCGTCGTAATCGAGCACGTTCTGGCGCTGCTTGGCCTCGACATAAGCGCCGAACAGGACTCGCAGCGCCCCCTCATGCGCCGCGACCCAGGGAAACCATTTGCCGATGACCGCCCCGAGTTCGGCGCGGGCGTTGACGACCCGCGAATAGATGGCGAGGCATGTGCTCTTGGTCGGAAACCGATCCTTGGTCTCGGTCAAGCCCGCCTCGTGACGGGCCCAGTTCATGAGATCGGCGGAATCCTCACGGTCGTGGATGGTGAACTGCGGATCGAGTCCGACGCGCGGCGCATATTCGCGCAACAGCCGCGCGCCGATGGCGTGGAAGGTGCCGGCGTACTCGGGCGCGGCGGCGGCCGCGGCCTCGGGCGCGAGGCGTCGGGCGAGCAGGCGCTCGACGCGGCGGATCAATTCGGCCGCCGCTCGGCGCGAGAAGGTCGCGAGCATGATGCGCTTCGGATCGGCGCCGGCGAGGATCAGCGTCGCGACCCGATGGGCGAGCATCGCCGTCTTGCCGGAGCCGGCGCCGGCGATGACCAGCAGAGGCGAGAACCCCTCGGGCGCGCCGACGCCGTGCTCGACCGCGAGGCTCTGCTCGGGGTTGAGCTCGACCGCGGCGGGCTTGCGAATCAGGGCGAGCGACATGCGCGAACGCAACCACGTTTCGCGCTTTGTTCGCAAGGGATGCGCGCGCTGTCGCCAGGCGCGCCGGCGATCAGGCCGGAGAGCCGGGAAGCGGAAACCGTGATCGCCGACGCGCCCGGCGAACCCAGCTGTTCCGCCTCAAAACGGCCGCAACGCGGTTCTTGATTGTCTCTCCGTCGGCGACTTGCTAAAGTCGTATTTCGGGCGAAAAACTTTAACTTCGCCCGGCGCGGATCCGGCCTGACAAGAAGCCGGACCTCAAGATCGGCATGCGTGGAGGTTGCAATGGTTCGTGCAGCGCACTCCGTGGAGGCCCTTCGTCAAGACCTGGATGAGACGCAGAGCGTCATCGAGATTCTCGAGCGGGCCAGCCAGGAGCTTGTCACCATCATCAACTACGACGATTTCGTGCGGTCCAATCCTCTGCGCGGCGATCAGCTCAGTTCGATCGGAGAGCAGCTGAATCTCGCCCGCTGCCACAAGATGTCGCTTGCGCGCCGGATCGAGCGGCTCGGGACGCGAATCTGAGCTGAGCAAGCGCCCCGGCGCTTCGCCCCTCGTCCAATTGCGGGCGGCGTCAAATCGCACTAAGGCTCGGGCCAACCGCAGTGGTAGGGCCGGCCATGAAATCTCCGCGCAAAGTCTTCGAACCGCTCGCGATCGGCGCGCCGCGCCCCTATCTCGAATTGCCCTCGAAACTCGAGCGGATGATCCACTTCGTCCCGCCCCACATCGAGAAGGTGCGGGCGAAGGCCGGCGAACTCGCCGGCCAGGTGGATGTCGTCCTCGGAAATCTCGAGGATGCGATCCCGATCGAATCGAAAATCGCCGCGCGCGACGGCTTCATCGCCATGGCCAAGGCGACCGACTTCGGCTCGACGGGCTTGTGGGCGCGCGTCAATGCGCTGAACTCGCCGTGGTTCCTCGACGACATGACCAGGCTCGTGGGCGAGATCGGCGACAAGCTCGACGTCGTGATGATCCCCAAGGTCGAGGGGGACTGGGACATCCATTTCGTCGACCAGTACCTTGCGCTGCTCGAGGCCCGGCACGGGGTGAAGAAACCCATTCTGGTGCATGCGATCCTAGAGACGCCGCAGGGCGTCAACAACGTCGTGGCGATCGCCGCCGCCTCGCCCCGCATGCACGGCATGAGCCTGGGGCCGGCCGATCTCGCCGCCTCGCGCGCGATGAAGACGACCCGGGTTGGCGGGGGACATCCCGAGTACAAGGTCCTCGCCGACGCAACAGCGCCGGGCGCGGCGCGGGTCTCGGCCCAGCAGGATCTTTGGCACTATACCGTCGCCCGCATGGTCGACGCCTGCGCGGCGCATGGGATCAAGGCGTTCTACGGACCGTTCGGCGACTTTTCCGATCCGGAAGCTTGCGAGGCGCAGTTCCGCAACGCTTTCCTGCTTGGCTGCGCCGGCGCCTGGACGCTGCATCCCTCTCAGATCGCCATCGCCAAGCGGGTCTTCTCACCCGACGCCGGGGAGGTCGCTTTCGCCCGCAAGATTCTCGCCGCCATGCCCGATGGCTCCGGCGCCGTGATGATCGACGGCAAGATGCAGGACGACGCGACCTGGAAGCAGGCGCGGGTGATTGTCGAACTCGCGAAGCAGGTCGCGGCGAAGGACCCGGAATACGCCAAGCTTTATCAGCTCTAAATCCGCAACGTTGCGCGGAGGTCCCGAATTGACGCCGTTCCCGGCGCGGTCTAAGCCGTTGCCTATGACGACGCGCATCGCGAAATTCGGGATCGGACAGGTGGTTAAGCACCGGATCTATCCGTTCCGAGGGGTGATCTTCGACGTCGATCCGGTGTTTGCAAACACTGAGGAATGGTGGAACTCGATCCCGGCGGACATCCGCCCGACCAAGGATCAGCCGTTCTATCACCTCTACGCCGAGAATGCGGACAGCCAGTACATCGCCTACGTCTCGGAGCAGAACCTTCTGCCGGACGAATCCGGCGAGCCGGTGCGCCACCCCCAGATCGGCGAACGCTTCGAGCGCACCGCCGACGGGCGCTACCGGTTCCGCTCCGGAGCGATGGCGAGCTGACGGGCGCTTCTTTAGACCGTGAACGAAAAAAGGCGCGCTCGCATTTCGAGACGCGCCTTTTGTTCGGGCTTGCACCGCCTCCCGCGCTCTGAGCGGAAGGCGGACGAAAGCGAGGGCCTTACTGCTTCGGCGCGGCGGGCGCCGCCGGAGCGGCTGGGGCCGCAGGAGCGCCAGGAGCGGCCGGCGCGGCGGCGCCGCTCTGCTGCTGCGCTTCGAGCGCCTTGCGCTGCTCTTCGGCCTTCTTCTGCAACTGCTGCTGCAGCGCCTGGCGCTGCTGCTCAAGGAGCTTCGGATCGGTCGGCTTGCCGTCGAAGGCCGGCCCAAAATCCTTCAGCGGTATGTTGAAGGTTAGCGCGCGGCCGGAAGCGTCGCCGCCGGGAACGCGCAGAACGACCGCCAGATTCTGGCCCTTCTTCAAGTTCGCGAGCGCGCTGGCGCCGAGCTCGACCTCGGCGGTGCAGGCGTTCTGGAAGCACATGTCGTACTTGCCCTCGATCGGCTCGGCGTTGTCGACGACCACCCGGAAGCCGGGCTTCAGGAGCATGCCGATCGGCAGCATCATGAAGCGGAGTTTCTTCTTCTCCTCGCCCTGCAGCTCGAACACCTGAATGCTGATCATCGGCGGCTGGTCCGCCGAGGTGGCGAAGTCGCGCATCGTCTGGCACGCGTCGCGGCCGGTCGTCTGCTCCTTGCCGCAGAGCTTGACCCATTGCGGCTCCGGCGACACGAGATCGACCTTCGACGGGATTTGCGGCGCCTGGCCAGGCGCCGGCGGAGCAACTCCTGCCGGCGCAGCCGGCGCCGGTTGAGCGTTCTGCGCCAACGCCGCCCCTGCGCCGAGCGCCATGCTCAGTGCGAGCGCCGCAGCGCTCAAGCGCGTGATCGGGAAATTCATCAATCGTCCTTTCAAGCCGTAAACGGTAAACTCGGTGCGCTCTCGCATCGCTCCGCGTCGCGCGACGCGCGGGGCCATCGACCAGCCGTCTGGCGACAATATGGCGCTGACCCGCGCTTCGGGTGAGCGGCGCCCGGCGCGGGCTCTCTTTCCACATCCCGTGCGACAATCCAATAACAATTTCGCCGCAGGGGCGGGCTTTGGCGCCCGGTCCGGCCGTGCGCCGACGACGAGGCCGGGGCCCGGCGCCGGACTACCGAATTCGTCCCAGATAGGCCTGTGTCAGTTGGCAAAAAGCTGGCGCGAAGGCTTTCGAGCGTGGAAGCGATTTCGCCATGGCGCGCTTGGGGCCTGCTGGGGCCGCCCGCGTTCGGCGGCGGCGCGACGCCTACGCCCGACATCTTTTCGCCGCGACGAGAGCGTACTTCTGCCACGCGCAGCAAGGGAGCAACGTCATGAACAAGGAGCAGGAGCACTCTGGCGGAGATAAGGAATTGGCTTTGGCTCAGCGGAAGGCCTTGTCGCCGGACAAGCTGATCGTCACCAGCAATAATGACGATATCGAGTTGAGTGAGGGCGAGTTGAAGGCGGTCGCTGGCGGCGACAGCGCTAGCCCTAATTTGTTTAAATCTTGCGCTACGGGAAAGCACTTCAACACAGCAACAAACGTTGGTTGACAGGGCTAGCAGGCTGTTGAAGAAGGGTCTCGTTTTGCTTTGAGGAGGGCTTCGTCGCCGTCTCGGTAGACTAACTCGATCTCGATTGTGCCGTCGTCGAGGAGTTCGGCGGTTCCTTCGCCCTCGACTTCGATCGTGATCGTCGCGGGGCCGCTGAGGTTGAGATAGGCGCGGTCCCAGATGTCGGCCTCGACGATCCGCCAGCGCCCGATCAGGCGGCAGTTGGCCGGGGCCTTCATGCCGAGGACGCCCAAGCCTCGATCAGCGTGCCGTCGACCGAGAAATGATCCGTGCTGAGCAGGCGCTTCACCCGAGCTTGCGTCAGCACCGCGCTCAGAAGCTTTGCGGCGACGTCGCCTTCCAACAGGCGATCGCGGTTCTTCGAGAACGTCGAATGGTGCCATACCGCGTCGTCGACGCCGAGGCCGACGAACCAGCGGAACAGGAGATCAAACTTCAGCCGCTCCAACAACTGCCGCTCCGAGCGGATCGAGTAGAACGCTTGCAAGAGCATCGCCCGCAGAAGCTTCTCGGGCGGGATCGACGGACGGCCCATCCGGGCGTAGAGCGCCGAGAACTCGCCCGACAGCGCCGCAAGAGCCTCGTTCACAATCCCGCGGATCGTCCGCAACGGGTGATCCTTGCCAACCCGCGCCTCCAGATCCACATAGCTGAACAGCGCTCCCGACCGGTCGTCCTCGCCCCGCATCCCTCCCCTCCGCCATAGCGAAAGACGACGGAATCAAATCACGAGTCCGAGGGCCAGCAAGTTTTTCAACGGCCTGCTAGGTTCGGAACATGTTCGGACGGGCGATTCGCAGTCTTCTCCTCGGGGCGCTCGCGCTCATCGTCCCGGCGCGCGCCGAAACCCTGGAGGCCGCCCCCGCCATCGCCATGCACGGCGAGCCCGCCCTGGCGCCGGGCTTCGATCACTTCCCCTACGTCAACCCGGAGGCGCCCAAGGGCGGCCGGTTGAACCTCGCCTTCCTCGGCGCCTTCGACAGCGTCAACCCTTACAACGTCAAAGCGCTTTCGACGGCTCAAGGCCTCACCGGCAACGTCTATCAGTCCTTGATGATCCGCTCGGACGACGAGCCCTTCACCCTCTATGGACTGATCGCGGAATCGGTCGAGACGGACCCCGCGCGCGACCGGATCGTGTTCCACCTCAATCCGTCGGCGCGCTTCTCCGATGGTTCGCCGATCACCTCGGCCGACGTGCTGTTCAGCTTCAACCTCCTCAAGGCGAAGGGGCGGCCTCAGCAGCGCGCCGCCTTCAGCCTGGTTCGAGGCGCCGAGGCGCCCGACGCGCATACGGTGCGCTTCGATCTGACCGGCGCCAACGACCGCGAGCTGCCGTTGACCCTCGCCATCATGCCCGTGCTGTCGAAGGCCCATACCGACGCCGAGCATTTCGAGGATCAGACCCTGCAGATCCCGGTCGCCTCCGGCCCCTATCGGATCGCCGAGGTCGTTCCGGGCCAGCGGCTGGTCCTGAAACGCAATCCCGATTACTGGGCCCGCGACCTCCCGGTCTCCAAGGGCCTCTACAATTTCGATGAAATCCGCATCGACTACTACCGCGACGCCGCCGCGATGTTCGAGGCGTTCAAGGCCGGCCTGATCGACTACCGGACCGAGGACGACGTGACCCGTTGGCGCTCGGAATACGATTTTCCCGCCGCCAGGGACGGTCGTGTGATCACGGCCTCGATTCCGAACGGACTGCCGAAGGGCGTGTCGGGCTTCGCCTTCAACACCCGCCGCCCGGTGTTCGCCGATCCGCGGGTGCGCGAGGCGCTGGCCTCGATGTTCGATTTCGAGTGGATCAACGCCAATCTCTACGCCGGCGCCTACAAGCGCTCGGAAGGGTTCTTCGACGACAGCGAACTGTCGTCGATCGGCCGTCCCGCCTCGGAGCGCGAAAAATCGCTGCTCGCTCCCTTTCCAGGCAGCGTTCGGGACGACGTGCTGGACGGAACCTGGCGCGCGCCGGTTTCCGACGGCTCGGGACGGGACCGGACGATCGCCCACCGGGCGATCGAGCAACTTGAGGGCGCGGGCTACCGGTTGAAAGACGGACGCCTGGTCGACCGCAACGGCGCGCCGCTCGCCTTCGAGATCGTCGTGAAGACCCGCGAGGAGGAGCGGCTTGCGTTGGCCTACGCGCGCAATCTCGCCCGCATCGGCGTGACCGCCGACGTCCGACTTGTCGACGAGGTGCAGTTCCAGCGCCGCCGGACGCGGTTCGACTTCGACGTCATGCCGGGAACCTGGACCGCCTCGCCCTCGCCAGGCAACGAGCAGCGCGGTCGCTGGAGTTCGGCCGCCGCCAACGCCGACGGCGCCTACAACATTGCCGGCGCCGCCTCGCCCGCGATCGATACGATGATCGCAGCGATTCTCGCGGCCAACAGCAACGCCGATTTCGTCGCGGCGGTGCGCGCGCTCGACCGGCTCCTCATATCCGGCTTCTACATCGTGCCGCTCTACTATGCGCCCGAGCAGTGGATCGCCTACTCGGCCAAGCTCGGGCGGCCGGACAAGACGCCGCTGTTCGGCGTCGATCTTGCGGCGTGGTGGCGGAAGGAGCCGTGAGGCCGGAAGACCGCCTTGCCGACGAAGGCTTGCGCGTTACCGGGCGACCGCCCGACCTTCAATGCGTCTTCAGCCAGGCGCGCAGAAACTCGTCCATGATCGCGTCGGCGACGACGGCGTGCCCTTCCGCCGAGCGGTGGAAGGCGCCGCCGTAGAGCCCGGCGAAGGCGAGTTGCAGCCGGTCGGCGATCGGCGGCAGCAACGCGGAGCTGCAGCCGAGGCTGAACGGACAATCGATCTGCGTATTCGCCTTGAGGTACGAATCGTTGACCGTAACGAACAGCCGGCGTCTCGGCGCGTAGGGCAGGAATTGGTTGGGGAGGAAGGGCGCGAAGCTGCTCCCCGCGGTGTCGGCGCGCGGCATCGCGCCCTCGACGGTCTCGGCCGCGTCGGCGAAGGCGCAGACGCCACGGCTCTCGAACGGCGCCTGCGTGTCGATGTAGTGGAAGCCGGTCGGATGATCCCAGCCCGGCCCGCACGTCTTGTCCGGCTGGGTCGTGCAGCGCAGCGTGTCGAAGAACCCGATCTGATGGTTCTTGCTTGGGACGCCAAGCGCGTAGTCGATCACTTTGCGCAGGTTGCCGGGGATATAGGCGAAGCCGGGCACGCCATCCATGCCGGCGGTTCCCTTGCAGGGCTGATTATGCGCGTCGACGGGAAGGTTCTCGTAGTCGGTCTGGACGACCTGAGAGGGATCGACGTGGAGAAGCGCCTCGAGCGCGCCCGCCGTCACCTGAAGCCGCCGACGCATCATCGCGAGATAGGCGCGCTGCGGCGCGAAGATGAACCGATCGCCGCCGAACCACTGCTGGATCATGGCCACGGGCGCAACCGTAGCCGGCGACGGCATGATCGCGTAACCCACCATCGGCGCGAAGCCGACGTCGTTGCCCCCGAGCGAGAGGAACATGAGATCGGGCGCGCGCTTGAGCTTCGTGCAGGTCCGGATCGTCACCTCCTTCGCGTCGACCACTTTCGCTCCTCCCCATTGGACGGGTTTGGGAAGCGTGAAGGTCTTGGCGATCGTCGGCGCATCGTCGCAGAGGAGGTCCATCACCGTCTGAAGCTGGGAGGCGACGCTGCCGTTCGGCGCGGTGAGAAGCTCCTTCGCCGTCATCGGCCCGAATACGCCGACGAGCGCGTCGGCGCCGCTGCAGGCCAAATGAATGAGCGTCACGGCGCGATGCGGATCCTCGATGGCCATCTCGAGCGCGGCGCGGAACTGATAGGAATATTGGGAGCGGTGGCAGTCGGGGCTTGTCCACTGGGCGCGGGCGTCGTAATAGGCCGTTGCGTCCGACAGGCCCGGGAACCCGTCACCCGCCTGAGGCGGCTGATCGATCGGGGGCTGCGTCAAGCGGAACGGCCATCCGCCAGGCGCCGGCGCGCCCGCGGGCCAGGACGACGGCTGGTACGCTCCGGAATAGGTCACGCTCGGGATCGGCGCCGCGAAGCGGACGGGCCGGTCGGGATTGCCTTCGCCAGAGCCGAAGGAATCGCCTAGCCCAATGACCAGCGTATCCTTCACCGTGATCGTGTCGCGGGCGAGCTCCTTGCCGCTCTCGTCGCGAACAACGAGAACGCCGCCGTCGGCCGCGTCGCCCGGACGATAAGGCACGTTGCGGATCACGACCGCTTCGCTGCATTTGGCGCGCTCGGTTTCCGCCTCGCCGCCGGCTGGCGTCAAAGTCCAGACGCATCCGCCGGGATTGGACGCCACGAGCGCGGAGGTGAGTTTCGCTTCGATCGCGTGAACGTCCGGCTTGACGTAATCCTCGTCGCGCACGTCTCCCGCTCCCGGCCCGCTCTCGCGCCGGCAACGCGGGTCGTAGCGATAGGGCGCGTCGCCGCCCGCCGCGTAGGGAAGATAGCAGGTCTCGTCGGAACCAAGACTGTCGTGGGCCCATCCGAGCCGGTCGGCTTCGAAATTGCCGCTCCAGGTCGCCCGGCAGTTGGCCGGGGTCGAGGGATCGGAGCATTTGCGCGCGTTCAACCCATTCTCGGTCGCTTCGACAATGTTGCCAGGCGTCTCGCCGTCGAAGCCGGCGACAATCGCCTTGTACTCAGCGAGATGTCGCTGGAATTGGCGGTCGTTCTTGTAGAAGCGAAACGGATTGAACACCGACCATTCGAGCCCGGATGGGGGCGTCTCGGCCGCGGTCGCAGACTGCGGCCACGCGGCGGTAAGCCCAAGGGCCAACATCGCAACCATGCGGTTCATTCGGCGCCCTCCCGGCCCGTCGGTCGCGCCGCGGGCGGTCCCAAGATTATACAGTTTAATTTATGAGACTTGTCAAAGCGCGTTCGTCAGATCGACGCTCGCCCCCTCGGCTTGCCCTGACGGAGCAACGGCGCCAGCTTGGTCCTAAACGCCGGCTCCGGCGACTGGAGGCCCTTTCATGAGCGACGCTCAAGTACCCCTGTCCATTGACGTCGTAAGCGATGTCGTCTGCCCCTGGTGCTACCTCGGCGAGAAGCGCCTCGCGCTGGCGCTCGCGGAAGAAGCCGCGCCGGTAACCATCCGCTGGCGTCCGTACCAGCTCGACCCGACCATTCCGGACGGCGGGCTCGACCGCGCCGAATACATGGAGCGGAAGTTCGGCCGCGACGGGCGGCTGAAGGCGGTGCATGACCACCTCGTCAAGCTCGGCGCCGAGGTCGGCCTGCCGTTCGCGTTTGAAAAAATCGAGCGCGCGCCCAATACCCTCGACGCCCACCGGGTGATCCGTTGGGCGGCCTCCACAGGGGCGCAGAGCGAGGTGGTCGACCGCCTGTTCCGAGCCTATTTCGTGGAGGGTCGCGACGTCGGCGACCGCGCGGTGCTGCTCGAGATCGCGGGCGAGAGCGGCCTCGATACGGAGCTGGTCGAGCGGCTGCTGGCGGAGGGCGCAGACGTCGGGGCGGTGCGGAGCGAGATTGCCGAGGCCCAGGCGATCGGCGTCACCGGCGTGCCGTTCTTCATCTTCGCCGGACGGCTCGGGGTGCCGGGCGCGCAGGATGTCTCGGTGCTCAGACGAGCGATCGCGGAAGCCCGCGCCGCGGCGCCGACGCGGCGGGCGGGCTGAGCGGCCTCGAGCGGCGTCGAGCGCCAACGCAGCAGAGCGTCCGCGACGCCGCGACGGCGATTTGCGCCGTCGTGGTAAACAATGTCTTAACATGGACGTTTGCTGGAGGAACGACATGACCCCCCATCCGCGCGGCGGCCTTTATTTCGAGGATTTTTTCACGGGCCAGGTCTTCCGCCACCGCCTGACGCGGACGGTCACGCAGATGGACAACATGCTGTTCTCCAACATGACGCTGAACCCGCAACCGCTGCATATCGACGCGCATTTCTGCGCCACCGAGACCGAGTGGGGCCGGCCTTTGATGAATTCGCTGTTCACGCTCGGCCTGATGATCGGCATTTCCGTCAACGACACCACGGTCGGGACCACCATCGCCAATCTCGGCATGACCGACGTCGCCTTTCCGGCGCCGTTGTTCGAAGGCGATACGGTGCGCGCCGAAACGGAGGTTCTCTCGACGCGGGGCTCGAAGTCGAGGCCGGACGCGGGGCTTGTCGAATTCCGCCATCGCGCCTTCAAGCAGGACGGAACGCTGGTCGCCGAGTGCCGGCGGACCGCCTTCATGCGCCGGCGGGGGCCGGAGATCGTGTCCGTCTGATCGAATGCGCTCCCTGCTCATCACGCCCGGCGACGATGCGGCGAAGCTCGCCGAAGCGCTCGCGAGCGCAGCGCACGCGATGGTGATCGATCTCAACCTTGCGCCGGACCTGCGCGATGCGGCGCGAGTCCTTGCGACACGGGTCCTGACCGAGGCCGCGCAGCGTCCTGGCGGGCCGGTCCTGATCGCGCGGGTCAGCCCGCTCGAGACCGGCGAGACCGACCGCGACCTCGACGCCGTCATGTCCGCTGCGCCTTTTGCGGTGATCCTTCCAAAAACGCGCGGCGCGGCCGACGTGCAGCAGCTTTCCGTCAAGCTCGCCCTGCGGGAGGCGCTGAACGCCATCGAGGACGGGGCGACCGCCATCATCGCGGCGATCGACACCGCCGAGGGCGTCATTGCCGCGGCGAGCCTTTCAGGATCGAGCGGGCGCCTCATCGGCATGGCGTGGGAGGCAGACGCGCTTGCGGCGGGCATCGGGGCGGAGGCCAGCCGCGACGACGGGGGCGCTCTTATCGGCCCGCTCCGCACGGCGCGGGACGCCACGCTCTTTGCCGCCGCGGCCGCCGGCGTCAGCGCCATCGATACGAGCTTTCCGGCGGCGGCCGGCGACGCGCTCCGCGCGGAGTCCGTCGCCGGCCGCCGCGCTGGGTTTGTCGCCAAGCTCGCCCTCGATCCGCGCCAAGCGGCGATCATCAACGAGGCCTTCATCCGGGGGGAGAGCGGGCGGTCCTGACGCCTGTCCCGATTCCCGCGAAGCCTTGTCCAAGCGAGGCATGAGGAATAGCGTTCGCCGGACGCGCGCGAACAGCGCATCCTGCGTCAGTCAGGGAGGGCGCGATGCCCAAAGTCACAGCCAACGACATCACGATCAACTACGAGCAGCAAGGCTCGGGAGAGCCGTTGATCCTCATTCCCTATCTCGCGGCGGACAACGCCTGCTACGCCTTCCAGGTCGCGGACTACGCCAAGCACTTCACCTGCATCTCGGTCGATCCGCGCGGCGCGGGCGAAAGCGACAAGCCGGACGGCTCCTATTCGACCGAGCTCTTCGCCGACGACATCGCCGATTTCATGCACGTCATCGGGCTGGAGCGGGCCCATGTCAGCGGGCTGTCGCTCGGAGCGGCGACCGGCCTGTGGCTCGCCAGCAAATATCCCGAGCGGGTCAAGTCGCTGTCGCTGCACAGTTGCTGGACCAAGACCGACCCGTTTCTCAAGACGGTCGTCGAAGGCTGGCGGACGATCGCCAAAGGCCTTGGCAGCGTCCCGGACATGATCATTCAGGGCATATTCCCCTGGTGCTTCACGCCCGAGCTCTATGCCGCCAAGCCCGAATACATCGACCAGCTTGCCGCCTTCGTGCGCAGCCGGCCGACGCAGCCGATGGACGCTTTCCTGCGGCAGTCCAGCGCCGTGATCGCCCATGACGCGTCGAGCCAACTCGGAAAGATCTTCGCGCCGACGCAAATCACCTTCGGCGGCCGCGACGTCTGCACGTCGACCCGCTTCACCGACGCTCTGAAAACGGGTATCGGCGGCAGCGAACTCGTGATCTTCGAGGGCTGCGCGCACGCGCCGATCTATGAAAGCGTGGCGGAGTTCAACGAAAAGACGCTCGCGTTCCTTTTGAGACATACGGGCTGATCCATCGGGCGCGCCCTTGCACGGCCGCCGCCGGCGCCCTTAACGAGTTGGTCAATCCCGACTTAAGGAACCCCGATGAAGCGCGCCCTGCTGGCGACTTTCCTCGCCGCCGCGGTTTCGACAGCGGCGGCCGCGGCCCCGGAATACCAATGGAAATTCCGGCCGCTGTTCGTCTTTGCCGGCGACGCCGCCGATCCGTCGCTCGATGCGCAGAAGCGTATCCTCGCCGAGGCCCGATCCGGGCTGACGGCGCGCGACGTGGTGGTCGTCTGGGCGATCGGCGATCGCGTCTCCGCGGATTTGGGGCCGCCGCCCGCAGAGTCCGCGGCAGTCCTTCGTCGTCGCTTCGGCGTCGAAGGACGGGCGTTCCGCGTCGTCCTTGTCGGCAAGGACAGCGAGGTGAAGCGCGAGTTGAGCGCGCCGCTCAGCGCCGCCGGGCTGTTCGGGACGATCGACGCCATGCCGATGCGCAAGCAGGAACTTCGCAGGCCCCCTCCGTGAGCGACAGCTCGACGCCGAGTCCGGATGCCCCTGTCCTCCTGGACCTCAAAGGCCTGAACTGCCCCCTTCCTGCGCTGCGAACGCGCAAGGCCCTTAGGAGAATGCCTGCCGGAGCGAGGCTCATGGTCGAATGCACCGATCCTCTGGCGGCGATCGACGTGCCGCATTGCGTGTTCGAATGCGGCGACACGCTCGAGAGCCAGAGCGCCGAGGACGGCGTCCTGCGCTTTCTCATTCGCCGCAAGCCCGGACCCTAAGCCCCCCTCCCAGCGGTCGACGGAAGGGTTGAGCGCGAGGGCAAAGCGGACATACGATCGCTCGATCGTTCGAGCGCGGAGCGCCAGTAGTCATGTCGCCAAACCCCTTCGCCGCTTTCCGCTCCGAGATCATCGCCGAAACGCCGCTGCGCGCCGCAATCACCCGGGTCACCCGACAGCCCGAGCCGGAGTGCGTGCCGCCTCTCCTCGCGCTCGCCGAGTTGAGTCCGGTCGAGGCCGAGCGGGCCGACGCGATCGCGCGCCGCCTGGTGACACGGCTGCGAGCGAAAACGCGAACGAGCGGCGTCGAGGGGCTGATCCACGAATACTCCCTGTCCAGCCAGGAAGGCGTGGCGTTGATGTGTCTGGCCGAAGCGCTGCTGCGCATTCCCGACGCCGAGACTCGCGACGCGCTGATTCGCGACAAGCTCGGGCCCGCGGACTGGCGCGCGCATGTCGGAAACAGTCCATCCCTGTTCGTCAACGCGGCGACCTGGGGCCTCGTGCTCACCGGCAAGCTCGTCGGCACCAGCAGCGAACAAAGCCTCGGCGCCGCCCTGACGCGGCTCATCGCGCGGGGCGGCGAGCCGATCATCCGCGCCGGCGTCGACGTGGCGATGCGCATGATGGGCGAGCAGTTCGTCACCGGCCGCACCATCGACGAGGCGCTCGGCAACGCCCGTGAGCGCGAGGCGCGCGGGTTCACGTTCTCCTACGACATGCTGGGAGAGGCGGCCACCACCGCCGAGGACGCGGCGCGCTATCTCACGGAATACGAGCGCGCGGTGCACGCCATCGGCCGCGCCTCGGGCAAGCGCGGCATCTACGAGGGGCCGGGGGTGTCGATCAAGCTCTCGGCGTTGCATCCGCGCTACCAGCGCATCAAGCGGGCGCGGGTGATGGGCGAACTCCTGCCGCGCATAAAGTCGCTCGCGGCGCTCGCGAAAACCTACGACATCGGCCTCAACATCGACGCCGAGGAAGCCGACCGCCTCGACCTGTCGCTCGACATCCTCGAAGCCCTGAGCCTCGACCCGGATCTCGCGAACTGGAACGGACTGGGCTTCGTGATCCAGGCCTATGGCAAGCGCTGCGTCTCTGTGGTCGACTGGCTCGTCGATCTCGCACGCCGCTCGCGTCGGCGGCTGATGGTGCGCCTCGTCAAGGGCGCTTATTGGGACGCCGAGATCAAGCGCGCCCAGACCGAAGGGCAGGACGGATTTCCCGGTCTTCACGCGCAAGGTCCATACCGATGTGTGCTATCTCGCCGCCGCCCGGAAACTGCTGGCCGCGCCGGACGCCGTCTATCCCCAGTTCGCCACCCACAACGCGCAGACTCTCGCCTCGGTCCTGACCCTCGCGGGGCCGAATTTCTATCGCGGGCAGTATGAGTTCCAGTGCCTGCACGGGATGGGCGAGCCGCTGTACGAAGAGGTCGTCGGGCGCGACAAGCTCGACCGGCCCTGCCGCGTCTATGCGCCGGTCGGCTCGCACGAGACGCTGCTCGCCTATCTCGTGCGCCGGCTGCTCGAAAACGGCGCCAACACCTCGTTCGTCAACCGGATCGCCGATGCGAGCGTCGCCTTGGACGAACTCGTCGCCGATCCGGTAGCCCTTGCGAGGCGTATTCAGCCGATTGGCGCGCCCCACGAGAGGATCCGGTCGCCGCGCGACCTTTACGGCGCTGACCGCGTGAACGCGCGTGGCCTCGATGTTTCGAACGAAAGCCGGCTTGCGGCGCTGGCCGATGGGCTCGAGGCGAGCGCGCGCGTCCCCCGCCGCGCGTTTCCCCCGGGGGCGGCGGAGGACGAGCGGGGCGAACCGGCGCTGAACCCGGCCGATCGCCTGGACGTCGTCGGGCAGGTCCGCTGGACGCGCCCCGATGAGGCGGCCGCCGCGATCGACGCTGCGGCCGCGGCCGCCCCCGGCTGGGCGGCGCAATCGCCCAACGAACGCGCCGCCTTCCTTCGCCGCGCCGCCGACGCGATGGAGGCGGAGACCGACGAGTTGATCGGGCTCATCCTTCGCGAGGCCGGCAAGACGGTTGCGAACGCCATCGCGGAGGTGCGGGAGGCGGTCGACTTCCTGCGCTACTACGCCGCCGAGGCGGTCCGCATCATCAATCCCGGCGCGCGGCCGCTCGGGGTGGTCGCCTGCATCAGCCCCTGGAACTTTCCCCTCGCGATCTTCACCGGACAGGTCGCCGCCTCCCTCGCCGCCGGCAACGCCGTCATCGCCAAGCCGGCGGAGGAAACGCCGCTGATCGCGGCGGAGGCGGTCCGCATCCTCCACGCCGCCGGTGTCCCCTCCGACGCGCTTGTCCTTCTGCCGGGCGCCGGCGACATCGGCGCCGCGATCGTCGAGGACCCGCGCATTCAGGGCGTCGTCTTCACCGGCTCGACGGCGGTCGCGCGCCTGATCGAAAGGCAGCTCTCGCGTCGACTGACGGCGAGCGGCGCGCCCGTGCCGCTGATCGCGGAGACAGGCGGGATCAACGCCATGGTCGTCGACTCCTCCGCCCTTCCCGAGCAAGTGGCGGCCGACGTGCTGGCCTCGGCCTTCAATTCCGCGGGACAGCGCTGCTCGGCCCTTCGCATCCTCTGCCTGCAGGCGGACGTCGCAGACGCCATGCTCGCGATGCTCAAGGGCGCGGCGGCGGAGCTGGAGACCGGCGATCCGAGGCGCCTCGCGACGGACGTCGGCCCGATCATCACAACCGAGGCGCGCGACGCGATCCAGGGATATGTCAAGCGCATGCGGGAGCGCGGATTTGCGGTGACGCAAGCCCCCGCGCCCCAAGCCGCAATGCCTGGGAGTTTCGTCGCGCCCGCGATCATCGAGGTCGACAATATTGCCGACGTGGAGCGCGAGGTGTTCGGGCCCGTGCTGCATGTGCTGCGCTACCGCCGCGAATCGCTCGACGCGCTGATCGACGACGTCAACGCCGCCGGCTATGGCCTGACCTTCGGCCTGCACACGCGGATCGACGAGACGATCGGTCGGGTCGCCGAGCGGATCGAGGCCGGCAACATCTACGTCAATCGCAACATCATCGGCGCGACGGTCGGGGTGCAGCCGTTCGGCGGCTCGCGGCTCTCGGGGACGGGCCCCAAGGCCGGCGGCCCGCTCTATCTGGCCCGGCTCCTGGCCGAGCCGCCCTCGAGCCCTCTCGGCGATCTCGAGGGAGACGGCGCCGCGCTCGGCGCGCTCAGCGCTTTCATCGCCTGGCTCCGCGCCTCCGGCCGCGCGGGCGAAGCGGAACGCTGCGTCGGACTCCTGGCGCGTTCCCCGCTGGGGGCTCGCGTCGAACTGCCCGGACCCGTCGGCGAGCGCAATGTCTACGCCTTGCGCCGGCGCGGGCGGATCGCCGCGCTCGCGTCCGACGACAGCGCGGCGCTGGTCCAGATCGGAACGATCCTCGCCACCGGCAACGACGCGGTCGTCAGCTCCGGGTTCGTCGCGGCGCTGAATGGACTGCCGCCTGAACTCCGCGGCCGCGTCGAAACGAGTCTGTCGCCGCTCGAAGCGCCGTCGCTCGCGGGCGCGCTGATCGCCGGCGACGGCGACGCCGTTTGCGGCGCGCTCGGCCTGCTCGCGGCTCGACCCGGCCCGATCGTCCGGCTCCAGGCGTTGACGCCCGCCCGGCTCGCCGCCGGAGAAGACTACGATCTGACCGCGCTCGTCGAAGAGCGCGTCATCGCGACCAACACGGCTGCCGCCGGCGGCAATGCAAGCCTGATGACGATCGGATGAACACGCGCTTACTTTTTCGCCACTCAGACGGGGATTGCCGTCAGTCCGCCTGAATTATCAAGCCACTTGCTCCGGTCCATTTGACCGGAGACAGACGCAGCCATGACGCGCGGACTTCCGATAATCGTGCTGGGCTCCTTTCTTTTGATCGGGGGATCGGTCGCCTTGGCCGAGGACGCGATCCCGGCGCCGGGCACAGACGACGCAAATCGAGGGACGTCGGGACTCTGGGTCGGTTCGGTCAAGTTCACCGCCCAGACCACGGAAAGCCATGTCGAGCATGGCGATCTCGAACCCGACGCGAGCAGCTCCGGAACCCTGCCCGGCAACTACGACGCGGCGATGAGGAGACTTGCCGCCGAGACGGCGACGATCCAGGCGTCGCCATGCGACTCGGGCTCGGACTGCGCCCCCGCCGTTCTGGGCGAGTACCAGTCATCGGAACGGAGCGACGCGAAACGTCAGTCCCGCTGGCCAAGAAGTTGTCCGGGCGGCGCAACGCAGGCGCAGTCCGTGCGGAGCGTCTTGAGCGCCAGGCAAGTGTTCCGCAATAAGCGCGGTCCCGCTCCCGCCCGACTGATCGTCAGCTGGGACCAGAGCCGAAAGATCTGGACTGTGGACGCGGGTCTTCTGTCAGGCGCGGCGGCGCCGCCGGTCTGCGACGACATCGCGAGCGAAGTCGATAGCGTCGACCCCGGATGCGGAGCGCCCACGGTCCCGCCGAAGACCACGCGCCTGAAGCCGTCGCCCGCCGCCTGCGCGGCGCCGACCATGGGCCAGACGTTCACCATCGACGCTCCCCCGGACGTCACGCATTTGTCGGGCTCGCACACCTTCGAAAGCTCGAAAACGCCGGACAACCCGCCGTCCGGCGCCGTCAAGCTGCGGAACGGAAGCGTCGCGGTCGAAAGAACTGTCATCTACAACCTGACCCGAATTGACAGCCCCCCGTCGGACTGATCGAACCGCCGACCTCCCTGCGCTCCGTTCGGAGCGCGTCAGAGGGTCAGCGCCTGCCGACCGCAGCGGCCTTCTGCTTCCGCTTCCGCGCCAGAGGAGGACGAGCGGTCTTCTCCTCAGGCGGCGGCGGGTCGAGCAGCACAGAGTAAAGGTACTTTTCGAACTCCTCGGGAAAGTGGCGCACGACCGCCTCCGGGTTCGGGGTCAGCGCGACGTCCGTGATCAGCCCGAACTGGACCTTGCCGGCGTAGGAGAGGATCGACACGCCCATGCCCGTATCGGCCGTCTGGGGAACCCAGAACAGCGACTGCTTCAGGATGCTGCCGGCGACGGTCAGCGGTTCGGCGGGGCCTGGGACGTTCGTCATCACCGCGGTCGAGCGGCTGATGAGAAGGTCGAAGAGCTGGTCCTGCACCAGTTTCGGCAGGTAGCCGAGCGCGGCGAAGAGTCCGAGCGTCGTCCTCGGCTCATAGGAGGTCTTGAGCGCCAGCATCCGTTGCCGCACCGCCATCAGGCGCTCGAGCGGATTCTCGATGCCGACCGGCAGCTGGACCGCGATGATGCCGAAGCGGTTGCCGAGCTCGACGTCGCCGGGTTGACGCAAGTTGATCGGCACCAGCGCCCGGCATTCCACGCCCTTGGTCTTGTCGCCGCAGTCGGCGAGGTAGCGCCGCATGGAGCCGGCGACGCAGGACAACAGCACGTCGTTGATCGAGCATCCAAGCGCCCGGCTGACCGCCTTGACTTCGGAGAGCTCGATCGGCTCGCACCAGGCGACCCGCTTGGTCCCGTTCGGCTTGCCCTTGAACCGCGTTGCGCTGTCGCTCGCCATGAGAAGCAGGTAAGCGAGCTCGCCGGCTACGCCGGCGCCGTCGCGAAGCAGACCCGCGGCGCGGAGCGGGTTGCGGGCGAGGCCGATGGCCGCCTTCACGGTCGAGCTCGACGCCCCGGCGCCGGAATTGATCGCCGCCACGACCGGCGCCATCAAGCTCTGCAGCCAGCCTTCCTCCTCGCGCTCGGCCGAGACCTCGGACGCCTGATGCTGCGGCCCGTCGACCAGCTTCATCGTCACGTCCATCAGGGCCATGCCGTCGGCGATGGCGTGATGCATGCGGAAGATCACCGCGGCGCCGCCCTCGTACTTCTCGACAAGATGGACCGACCACAGCGGATGGTTGGGATCGAGCGGATCGGAGGCCAGTTCGCCGACGAGGCGCTCGAGCGCATGCTTGCCGCCGCGCCCCGGCAGGCGAATGCGGCGGAAATGGTGGGAAATGTCGAAATTGGGGTCGTCGCACCAGAAGACGCCTGCCGCCGAGCGCTCGACCCGTTGACGATAGCGGCGATAACTCAGGAGACCTTCGACGATCTGGGTCTCGACCCGCTCGAGATCCACCGGTCCTTCCAGCATCCAAACGCCGACGATCACCATGAGGTTGTTCGGGCGGTCCATGCGCAGCCAGGTCGTATCGACTGACGACATGCGCTCCCTGTGAGACATGGCTCCCTCCGTTTATTGTCCCTTAGCGCTTTTGGACGCGCGCAAAAAGGCGTTTGGCGTGTTTAGGGCGTTCAACCTAAGTCCATTCTGTATGAAAGAAACCGCGATGACCAAGGACACCTATCGCGACCTTTTGCTGACGGAACTCGACCGCTCGGAGGCGCTGCGCGCCCGCACCGTCGAGGACGCCGGCTTTAGCCAAAGGCGCGCCCGGCTCCGAGCCTGGCAGGCCGCGCGGCTCGCGCGCACCCATCAGGACCTTCTGGACAGCCGGCGCTTTCACGCCGCGGCGAAATTCTTTCTGGACGACATCTATGGCCCTGCGGATCTCAGCGAGCATATCGAGGACGTGCGCCGGATCGTGCCGCTGATGATGCGCGTCCTGCCGAACTCCGGGCTCGCCACCGTCGCCCACGCGATGGAGCTCAACGCGCTCTCGGAGAGCCTCGACGGCGCGATGGTCGAGGCGCTCGGCGACCGGTGCGAGCGCATCGACGAGGAGGCCTATGCCGCAGCCTACCGGGCTGTTGGGCGAACAGCGGAGCGGGGCCGCCAGATCGACCTCATCGAACTCCTCGGCCTGGCGCTCGACAGGCTGACCCACCTCCACCTGATCGGGGTGACGCTGAAGATGATGCGCAAGCCGGCGCAGCTCGCGGGTCTCGGCGAGCTGCAGGCCTTTCTCGAGCGCGGCTATTCGGCTTTCGGCGCGATGCGCGGCGGCGCGAGCGAATTCGTAACCATCGTGGTCGGGAGGGAGCGGGCGATCTCGCAGGCGCTTCTGGCGGGCGATGGCGACGCCTTGAGCCGGAAGGGCCCGGCGCTCCCGCGCTAGGCGCCTTCGGGTTGCTGCGCCGACTTGACCGACCCGACGCAGAGCCGGCAGTGTTCGGGCTTCCTCTCAACCCCGAGGCGTTGCATGAAGCTTGCTGGTGAAGTGGCCGTCGTCACGGGCGCAGGCCGAGGGATCGGCAGAGCGATCGCTTTGGCGCAGGCCGAAGCCGGGGCGAAGGTAGCCTTGCTGGCGCGAACGGCGTCCGAGATCGAAACCGCCGCCGGGGAGATCGAGGCCGGGGGCGGCGTCGGCCGCGCCTATCGGGTAGACATCCTCGATCTCGCTTCGGTGACAAGGACGTTCGCGGCAATCGAGGCGGATCTCGGGCCGGTGAGCCTCCTCACCAACAACGCGGGCGCTTTCGCGGCGATCGGTCCGATCTGGGAGGTCGATCCCGAGGCCTGGTGGCGGGACATTGAAACCAATGTGCGCGGAACCTTCAACTGCTGCCGGGCGGCGCTCCCGGCGATGATCGGGCGGAAGCGCGGTCGCATCATCAACATGGTCGGCGGCGGAACAGCCGGCTCCTTTCCGCACGGCTCGGGCTATGCGACCAGCAAGGCCGGCCTCCTTCGTCTCACCGAATGCGTGGCCGACACGCTGTCGGGTTCCGGCGTGCGGCTCTTCGCCATGGACCCCGGCCTGGTGCGGACGGCCATGACCGAGTATCAGCTGACAAGCAAGGCCGGTCAGACCTATCTGGATGCGATCGTCGGCCTGTTCGACCGAGGCGTGAACGTCCCGCCGACGCTGGCGGCGCGGCTCAGCGTCGACATCGGCTCCGGCCGGTTCGACAGGCTGGCGGGTCGGATGCTGATGGCGGCCCGCGGCGATCACGACCTGGACGCGGCGGCGATCGAGGCGATCGTGACCGCCGATCTGCGCAGCCTTCGCGTTAACGGAATGCCGGCGGAGCGGCCGGCCGGCCCAGACGCCGAGCGCGGACGCGCCTGATCGCGAAGGGACCATGACTTCCATCCGATGGGCCGTTCAATTTGGCGTGGCGCTGTCTGGGACGGCAGGCCGAGAAGCGCGGCGGTAAGGTCGCGCTGGTCATCGCCGACGGGCCCGACACGCAGCGCGCGTGGACCTATGCCGAACTCGACGCTAAAGTTCGCCGCCTCGCCGGCGGGTTCCTCGCGAGCGGCCTGAAAAAGGGCGATCGGGTGATGATCCGCGCCGCCAACGACGTGGAGGCGGTGATCGCGATTTTCGCCACCGTGGCGATCGGCTGCGTCGCCCAGCCGGCCTCGCTGATGCTGACGGCGGAGGAGACGCTGGCGCTCGCCGCCGACTCCGCCGCCTCCGCGATCGTGCTCGGCGACACAGAGCCAGCCGAGCGCGCTGCGTTCGCCCATCTCAAAGTCTTCGACGGCGAGACGGTCCGTCGGCTCGCGGCGGAGGGCGCGCCTGCGGACTATGCGCCGACCGCGCCCGACGATCCCGCCTACCTCGTCTTCACCTCCGGCTCGACCGCCGAGCCCAAGGGCGTGCTGCACGGGCAGCGCGTCGTGATCGGCCGCCAGCCGATGGCGGACGACTGGCTGGGCCTGACCGAGGACGACGTCGTCCTCCACGCCGGCAACATCAACTGGACCTACACGCTCGGCGTCGCGGTGCTCGACCCGTTCGTCCGCGGCGCGACCGGCGCGCTCTACGCGGGCCCGCGCGACCCCACGATCTGGCCGCGTCTGATCGAGGCGACCGGCGCGACGATCTTCGCCGCCGTTCCGAGCGTCTACCGACAGATGCTGAAGTACGGCGACCTCAGGCCCGGGCGCCTCACGACCTTGCGCCACGGCGTCACGGCGGGCGAAGCGCTCTCGCCGGATCTGCTGGCCCATTGGCGCGGGGCGACCGGGACCTGGCTCTACGAGGCGCTGGGAATGAGCGAGATTTCGACCTACGTGTCGAGCCGGCCCTACGAGCCGATCCGGCCGGGGTCGCCGGGACGGCCCCAACGCGGCCGTCGCGTCGCCGTCCTGCCTGTGGAGGGCGGAACCGATCCGCTGCCGCCGGGCGAGGTCGGCCTGCTTGCGGTCCACCGCAGCGATCCCGGCCTGATGCTCGGCTATTGGAACCGGCCGGACGAGGAAGCCGCAAGCTTTCGTGGCGAATGGTTCCTCGGCGGCGACCTCGCCGAGTTCGACGCCGACGGCTACGTCTGGCATCGCGGACGCAACAACGACATCATGAACGCCTTCGGCTACCGGGTTTCGCCGCTGGAAGTCGAGAAGGTTCTGGCGAGCCACGCCGGCGTCGCCGACGTCGCCGTGGCCGAGCGCAAAGTTTCCGAAGACGTGTCGGTGATCGCGGCTTTCGTCGTGCCGAAGCCGGACGCGGGGCTCGACGAGGCGAGCCTGCTTCAACACTGCGCCGGACACCTCGCCGTCTACAAGCGCCCGCGCAGAATCGTGTTCGTGAGCGAGATCGCCCGCACGCCGAACGGAAAGGTCAGCCGGAGATTGCTGCCGCAGCTTTTTTAGCGACCCGCCATTTGTCTGTTCGCTTGCGGTCGCGTCCACTCGAGGATGCGGACGACCTGCTACAGCTAGCCGGCAGGCTCACAGCTCCGCGTCGCGGAAGCCCGCCCCCCCTACTGCTGCGCGGGGGCGCCGCCGCCCTTCGCAAACGTCTGCCGAAGCTGATACTTCAAAATCTTCCCCGTCGCATTGCGCGGCAGCGCCTTCACGATCTCGAGCCGCTTTGGCAGCTTGTAATGGGCGAGGCTCTGCTCGGCGAAGGCGCGCAACGCCTCGAGCGACAGCGTTTCATCGGGCTTCAGCGCTACGACCGCGACGACGCGCTCGCCCCATTGCGTATCCGGCTCGCCGATCACGCCGACCTCGGAGATCGCCGGGTGGCGCATGAGCTGGCTCTCGATCTCGGCCGGATAGACGTTCTCGCCGCCGGTGATGATCATGTCCTTGATGCGGTCGCTGATGGTGAGAAACCCCTCCTCGTCGAAGAAACCGGCGTCGCCGGTATGGAACCAGCCGTCCGCGTCGATCGCTTTCGCGGTGGCGTCGGGCAGCCCCCAGTAGCCCTTGGTCACGTTCGGCCCGCGGACGAGAATCTCGCCCTGCGCATGCGGAGCGGTGACGATCCGGTCGTCGGAATCCACGATCTTCACCTCGACGAACATCGGCGCCTGGCCCGACGAGCCCACCTTGGTCAATGCGTACTCCGGCGCCAGAAAGCTCACCATCGGGGACGTCTCCGTGAGCCCGTAGCCCTGCTGCATCGAGACGCCGCGCGCGAGATAGATTTTGAGGACCGGCAGCGGGCAGGGCGCCCCGCCGACCACGAGCACCCGGACCGACGAAAGGTCGGTTTCAGCGAAGCTCGGATGCTGCGCCATGAACAGGAACATCGCGGGCACGCCGAACATGGTGGTGACCTTGTGCGCTGCGATGTCGGCCAGCGCGCGGCCAGGATCGAAGCTGCGGTGCAAGACCACGAGCGCGCCCTTCTGAAAGGCGGCGAGCGTCGTCACATTGAGCCCGCCGATATGGAAGATCGGGGCGGGCGTCAGCGTCACGTCGTCGGCCAGCGTGTCGAGCGTCAGCATCGCGCTCGCATTGTTCCACCAGATATTGCCATGGGTCAGCATCGCGCCCTTGGGGCGGCCGGTTGTGCCGCTGGTGTACATGATCAGTGCAACGTCGTCCTCCTGGGCCCGAACCTGCTCGGTCGGCGGAGGGGCGCCGTCAATCCACTGCGTTTCGCGCTCGGCGGCGAGCACCGCCCTCAGGGACGCGAGCCGCGGGATCTGCGGTTCGATGACGGCGCGGTGGGCGTCGTCGACGATCAGCACGCTGGCCTGGCAATCTTCGATCATGAAGGCGAGCTCAGGGCCGGTCAGGCGGAAATTCAGCGGCACGAAGGTCGCCCCGAGCCGGGCGGAGCCGAACATCGCGAACAGGAACATCGGCTGGTTCAGGCCGAGAAAGGCGACCCGGTCGCCGGCCTTGATCCCGAGCGCGACGAGACGGCCGGCGCAGTCCTCGATTTCGCGCTGCATTTCGCCGTAGGTCCAGTCGCGGCCCTCGAAATGGAGCGCTCTGCGCTCGGGGGTGCGCAACGCGCGCTCGCAAAACCAGTTCGCAAGGCCGATGTCCGGCGTCATCCGTTCCTCCCGACTATTGTTCTGTTGCGTGAAGGTGAACGACGCTCGCGAAGACGTCAATTATGCGCCCGTCAATCATGGCGAGGCGAAAGGAAAGCCGCGACGCGTTGCAGCTCTAGACCGCGTTATCGAAGCTTCTTTGCACGCCGCGCAAACGAGGTTCAGCGATGACGCTCACGCCGTGGCGCCCGCCCCCTTGACGGGCGGGGGCGCGACGCCCTGCTCGGCGGCGGCCGCCTTTTGCGCGGCTTTGGCGCGTTGGAAAGCCGGGCGCTCCCTCAGACGCTCATAGTAACGCTTCAGCGAGTTCGGGCGCCTGCTCGTCGAGGCCGACGAACTTGAGCAGCATGAGCGCATAGCCGACCGAGATGTCCGCGACGGTGAAACGGCCGGCCGCCGCATAGTCGGCGCCGGCCATCAGGCTCTCGAAGCCAGCCAAGCGGCCGAGCGTCCAGCGGGCGTAATCCTCGACCGCCTGGGGCAGTCGCCGCGCGGGGGGTTCGAGCATGCTGTAACGCAGGACAAGCGTCTGCGGGAACGTGAGGGTCGCCTCGCCGCAATGGAGCGCGTTGAGATAGGCGCCGTAGCCGGGCTCGTCCGGCCGCACCGCGAGCGGCGGACCGGCGTAGCGCTCGGCGAGATACTGGCAGATCGCCGCCGACTCGGTCATACGCGTCTCGCCGTCGATCATGAGCGGAATAGTGCCGAGGGGATTTACCGCGAGGTATTCGCGGGCTAGGTATCGCGGCGGGAAAGGCAGCATCTTCAATTCATAGGGGACGCCCACCTCCTCCAGCGCCCAGAGCGCGCGAAACGAACGGGCGTCGACGCAGTGGTAGAGGGCGATCATCGGATCAGGGCCGTTCTCTTCGAGTTGTGCGCTTCGTCGCTAGAGCCCCATCTGCCGGCTGGCGAGGTCCTTCATGATTTCCTCGGTCCCGGCCCCGATGGCGTTGACCTTCACCTCGCGATAGATGCGCTCAACCTTGACGCCGCGCAAAAAGCCCGCGCCGCCAAAGATCTGCACGCCCTCCGAGGCGCAGTGCGCGAGGGTGGTGGTCGCCTGATTTTTCAGCATGCAGATTTCCGCGACCGGGTTCTCGCCCTGCTCGACCCGCCAGGTCAGCAATTCCAGCATCGCCTGCGAGGCTTCGATCCGCATCGCCATGTCGACCAGCTTGTGACGGATGACCTGATGCTGGACGATCGGCTTGCCGAAAGTCACCCGCTCCTTCGCGTAGCCGATCGCTTCCTCGAGGCAGACGCGCGCGGCGGCGATCGCGCCCGCCGCGCCGTGCAGCCTTTCGTCGTTGAAGTTCAGCATGATGGCGAGAAACCCCTCGCCCTCCCTGCCGATCAGATTTTCGGCGGGGACGCGGACGTTCTCGAAGTAAAGCGTCGCGGTGTCCGAGCACCACCAGCCCATTTTCTTCAGCGACGTGCGCTGCAGGCCTTCCGGCTGGCCTTCGATCAGGATCAGGCTGACCCCGCTCGCGCCGGGGCCGCCGGTGCGGACAGCAAGCGTGATGAAGTCGGCGCGCATGCCCGAGGTGATGAAGGTCTTCGAGCCGTTGATCACATAATGATCGCCGTCGCGCCTGGCGGTCGTGCGCAGGTTTGCGACATCGGAGCCGCCTGACGGCTCGGTGATCGCGAGCGCCGAGATCTTCTCGCCCGACAGGATCTGCGGCAGCACCCGCGCCTTCATCGCTTCCGAGCCGCGGTGGAGGATCGGCGGGGCGCCGATGGTGTGGGAGAAGAGCCCGGCGCCGACTCCGCCGCAGCCGGCCCGCGCGATCTCCTGCATGGCGATGATGCGCATGAAGCGGTCGCCTTCGGTCCCCCCGTAGGCTTCTGGAAAGCCAAGGCCCATGTAGCCGACGGCGGCGGCCTTCTTGTAGAGCTCGCGCGGAAACTCGCCCGCCTCGTCCCAGGCGTTGCAAAAGGGCTCGATCTCGCGGCTCACGAACTTGCGCAAGCTCTGGCGGAAGGCTTCGTGTTCGGCCGCGTAGAAGGGGCTCATGCGAACGGCGTCGAAACGGGCGGTCATGGCCGCGCCCCCTTCCGAAGTCCACGCCCCTCGCCCGCCGCCGCTGCGACGGCGATCCGTGGGACATCGGCGAAGCGACGCGGCGCTTCGCTTTCGACAATGACGTTCGACACGATCGCCGGCATGCCGTCGCTCCCTCCCCTTTCGATCGCGCCTTCGTCGGCTCGGATCGTTCATACATGATCTTTCATGAGATCATGAGAATAAGCAGGAAGTCAAACCAGCGCGCGGCGAGACCCAGGGCCGCCGGGTCGACTCGACGCAGGCTAGAGGAGAGCCTTCGCGGAGTTGCCGACCATGAACGAGCGGGTTTCCGGGGGCAAATTGTTCAACAGGTCGCGAATGAATTTTTCCTGCACCTGCGCGCTCATGTCTTCGGGAACGCCCAGCGTGGAGACACGGAACAGCGCTCCGTCGGGAATCCATCCGCGCAGGCCATACTCGAGTTTGAGCGCATTGCGCGCCCAATTGCTGTTGGTGACGTCGTAGCCGATCCTCATCCAGTACGCGATCGGCTCCATTCGACCCTCCCGCGTCGCAATCAGGCGGGTGAGAGGGATGGGCTTGGCGCCCTCCGACCATTCGAATTTTGTAGTGACGGGCTTCGTCACGCGGAACCCCTGCGCCGTATAGCAGACCTCCGGGTGGTGCAGCTGCAGTCGATCGCTCTGGCTTTCGCCGTAAGCGATCATCAGCATGACGGCATGGCCGTCCTTGTCGACATAGGCGCGCGACACTTCCTGATTGTAGATCTCCGCCTCGAGCCCGTCCGGCGGCGGCTTGACAGCCTGCAGGCCCGGCAGAGCCGACCATTCGCCGAAGGCATGCGGAATGTGGGCGTCGATATCGAAGACGTCATGTGTGCGCGCCATCAGACGATGGGGCGTCAACACGAAGGCGAGCGCGGCGGCGGCGAGCATCGCCACGCAGGCCAGGACAATATTCATCGAACGATTCATGTTGCAACCCGTTCGTCGCCGGTCAGCCTGCGACGCCCTCTATATAGCGACGCACTGCTCGCCGCAAAGCGGAGACCGGTCGCACAACCCGATACGATGAGATTACGAACCTGCTCAGGCCAAATTGCGGCGGGCGCGCGCTCCGCCTCGACCGCTCCCGTCTGAATGGATCTTGCCCCCAGGCGCGTTTTACGGTGGTAGTCCTTCTTCGCCGGACGGCTCGGCGATGTTTTCCTCCCATTTGAGGTCGAGCGATGACCAGTCTTCAGAGCCTCGAACGCGCTGGCTTTTCCCGCGAGGATCTTTCGGGCGGCGCGCTCGTGGTCAGATCGCCGATCGACGGCGCCGAAATCGCGCGTCTCAGAGAGACGCCGAGTTCGGAGACGCCAGCCGTGATCGCCCGCGCGAAAGCCGCCTTTGCGGCCTGGCGCGAGGTCCCGGCGCCCCGTCGGGGCGAGCTCGTGCGGCTGTTGGGCGAGGAGTTGCGCGCCGCCAAGGAGTCGCTCGGCGCCATCGTCACGCTGGAAGCGGGCAAGATCGTCTCCGAGGGCCTGGGAGAAGTGCAGGAGATGATCGACATCTGCGATTTCGCGGTCGGCCTGTCCCGCCAGATCTACGGCCTCACCATCGCCTCGGAGCGTCCCGGTCACCGCATGATGGAAACCTGGCATCCGCTGGGGCCTTGCGCCGTCATCTCCGCCTTCAACTTCCCGGTCGCGGTCTGGGCATGGAACGCAGCCCTGGCGCTTGTCTGCGGCGATCCCGTGATCTGGAAGCCCTCGGAAAAGACGCCGCTGAGCGCGCTCGCGGCGATGAAGGTCATGGAGAGGGCGCTCGAACGCTTCGGCGCCGACGCGCCGGCCGGGCTGGCGCAGATCGTCGTCGGCGGCGCGGCGATCGGCGAGGCGCTGGTCGGCTCCAAGGACGTGCCGATCGTGTCGGCCACGGGTTCGACCCGGATGGGCGCCGCGGTCGGCCCGAAAGTGGCCGCCCGCTTCGGAAGGGCCATCCTCGAACTCGGCGGCAACAACGCCATGATCGTCGCGCCGTCGGCCGACCTCGACATGGCGGTGCGCGCCATCCTCTTTTCCGCGGTCGGCACCGCCGGCCAGCGTTGCACCTCCTTGCGGCGGCTCATCGTGCATCGATCAATTCGAGAGGCGCTGACCCACCGGCTGGTCAAAGCCTACGCCAGCCTGCCGGTCGGCGATCCGCGCGAACCGGGCACGCTGGTCGGGCCGCTGATCGACCACGCCGCGCTTGATCGCATGACGACCGCGCTTCGACGAGCCGAGGACGAGGGCGGCCGCGTCCACGGCGGCGGCGCGGTGACGTCGGGCGCTCCGAGCGGCGGCGCCTACGCGAGGCCCGCGATCGCCGAGATGCCGGGGCAGAGCGGAATCGTGCGCGAGGAGACCTTCGCCCCCATCCTCTACACCCTGGGCTACGATTCGCTCGAGGAGGCGATCATGCTGCAAAACGACGTCCCGCAAGGGCTCTCGTCCTGCATTTTCACGCTGAATGTCCGGGAGGCGGAGACGTTCCTGTCGGCGACCGGCTCGGATTGCGGCATCGCCAACGTCAACATCGGACCCTCCGGCGCCGAGATCGGCGGAGCGTTCGGCGGCGAGAAAGAAACCGGCGGCGGTCGCGAAAGCGGCTCGGACGCCTGGAAGAACTACATGCGCCGGCAGACGAGTACGGTCAACTACTCGGCGAAGCTGCCGCTTGCGCAAGGAGTGAAGTTCGACGTTTGACCTCGGCGACTCTCGAACCCGCGCGCGGGCCTACACCCACGCCGCATGCAGACAGCGCCCGACGCGCTTGAGCTGGACGCGGCTGGCGACGCCGGTGTTGTCCAGATTGAGGGTCTGGAGGCACAGGGTCTCGGTGATCGAAACATCGAACGTCTCGAGCGGATTTCCCGACAGGTCGATGGTCTCGACGCCGGCGCCGGCGCTAAAAATCTCCGCGCTGAACGAGCGCAATTTGTTGTTCGCGAGAATAAGATCTGTGAGCTTGGCGTTTTGCGCAAACGTCCCGCGGTCCAGGAACTCGATCTGGTTGCCCGACAGGTTGATTTTCGTCACCTGTTCGTATTCTTCGAAAGCGTTGATGTCGATGTCCCCAATCCCATTGTTCGACAGATCGATTTCCTCGCTCCTGATCGTGTATCCGAAGTCCGTCAGCACGTCTTTGGTGAGCGTAAGCCCTGACATTGCAACCCCACTGTTTGGATTTTGGTCGCCAACCGCGGCGACGCGCCTTCGGGCGGGTAGCAGACCACGAAAGCTCAGCCGCGCCAACGCGACCGGTCGTCGCGTGCGCGCGGGTCTCCGCAGCCCGCGCCGCGACTGAAGGCGGAGATGGAGACGCGTGACCTGAT
The DNA here is from genome assembly GCA_963748545.1 of uncultured Alphaproteobacteria bacterium. Classification (GTDB taxonomy): domain Bacteria; phylum Pseudomonadota; class Alphaproteobacteria; order Rhizobiales; family Beijerinckiaceae; genus Roseiarcus. Next base: position 94,318 of record CAVVJO010000036.1, on the reverse strand, counting down.
CGTGGTCGGCGGCGGCCATAACGGGCTCGCCGCCGCCGCCTATTGCGCCGCGGCGGGCCTCAAGGTCACCGTTCTCGAGCGCCGCGCCGTCGTCGGGGGCGCGGCGGCGACGGAAGAATTCCACCCGGGCTTCCGCAACTCGGTCGCGGCCTATGCCGTATCGCTCCTCAACCCAGCGGTGATTCGCGACCTCGAGCTTCCGCGGCACGGCCTGCGGGTCGTCGAGCGCCCGCTGTCCAATTTCCTGCCCCTGCCCGACGGCCGCTGCCTCAAGGTCGGACCCGGTCGGACCAAGCTGGAAGCGGCGAGGTTTTCCTCCCGCGACGCCGAGCGGCTCGAGGTCTACGAAGCGCGGCTCGAGCGCATGGCGGACGTCCTGCGCGCGATCGCGCTCGAGACGCCGCCGAATGTGGCGACCGGTCGCGGCGTCGGGGCAAGCCTCGGGGCGCTTCTCGCGACGGCGCGCGTCGCGAACCGCCTGCGGCCGCTCGGAATCGAGGGGCAGCGCGATCTTCTCGAGTTCTTCACCCGCTCGGCCGGCGACGTGCTGGACCAGTGGTTCGAAAGCGACCCGATCAAGGCCATCTTCGGCTTCGACGGCATTGTCGGGACCTACGCGAGTCCTTACGCCGCCGGGACGGCCTATGTCCTTCTCCATCATTGCTTCGGCGAGGCGAACGGACGCAAAGGCGCTTGGGGCCATGCAATCGGCGGCATGGGCGCGATCACGCAAGCGATGGCGCTCGCGGCGTCGGAGCGCGGCGTCGAGATCCGCACGGATGCAGGCGTCGCGGAAATTCTGACCCGCAACGGCCGGGCGACCGGGGTCGTCACGCTGACCGGCGAACGGATCGCGGCGCGCGCGGTCGTCTCCAGCCTCCATCCGAAACTGACCTTCGAAAAGCTTGTCGATCCGACGGCGTTGCCCGCGGACTTTCGCGAACGGATCGGCTCGTGGCGCAGCGCGTCGGGCGTGTTTCGGATGAACGTGGCGCTCGCGGAGCTGCCGAGCTTCGCGTGCCTGCCGGGGCGCGAGCGCGCCGAGCACCACGGCGCCGGAATCGTGCTGGCGCCGAGCCTCGCCTATATGGAGCGGGCCTATTTCGACGCGCGCCTTCACGGATGGTCGTCGGCCCCGATCGTCGAAATGCTGATCCCCTCGGTCCTCGACGACTCGCTCAGTCCTCCGGGGCGCCATGTCGCCTCGCTGTTCTGTCAGCACGTCGCGCCGCGCCTGCCGGACGGCCGATCGTGGGACGAAGCCCGCGATACCGTCGCAGACCTGATGATCGACACGGTTGAAAGCTACGCGCCGGGCTTCAAGGCGTCGGTCATCGCGCGAACGATCCTCACGCCGCTCGACCTGGAGCGCGAATTCGGCCTCGTCGGGGGCGACATCTTTCACGGCTGCCTGTCGCTCGATCAGCTCTATTCGGCCCGGCCGGCCCTCGGCCACGCCGACTACCGCTCGCCGGTTCCAGGCCTTTACATGTGCGGCTCGTCGACGCATCCGGGCGGCGGCGTCAGCGGGCTTCCCGGTCGCAACGCCGCCAGGGCGATCGTGACCGACTTTCGCCGCCGAAAGCGGCCTCGCTGACCGATGCGCCCCCGAGAGCCTCGGAAAGAGGCCGGAACCGTCAACGGTTGACGGTTTCGGGGTCCGCCCGTACCCTCGAATTGGCTTTGGGAGACAACCGATGCAAGAGAGGGGAGCGGCGAGCCTGGCCATCGACGCAGGACCCCAGCGCGCCTCGCCGAAGTCGCTTGCTCATCTTCCCGGTTACCGCGCCTTCGGACCGTTGGACAACACCCTCGCGATCCTGCGCGATCCACGCAACTTCTACGAGGCGTCGGAAAAGCGCTTCGGCCCTGTATTCACCATTTCCTTTCTAGGCGAACGCGCCGTCCAGTGTCTGGGTCCGGACGCCAATGAACTGGTGCTGGCGGATCGCGAGAAGGCGTTTTCGGCCCGGCTCGGCTGGAGCCCCTATTTCGATCGGGTTTTTCCGCGCGGCCTCATGTCGATGGATCTCGAGCCGCACCGGTTGCACCGGCGGGCGCTGTCGGTGGCCTTCAAGTCCGGCGCCATGCGCGCCTATTTCGAAGGGCTCGACCGCGGGATCGCCAAATGGCTCGACGGCTGGCGCGCCGCGCCGGGGACGCGCCGCGTGTACCCCGAGATGAAGCGCATGACGCTCGAACTGGCGATGAAGACCTTTCTCGGAATCGAGCCGGGGGCGGAGGCGGACGCCCTCAACCGCGCATTCGTCGCAGAGGTGGCGGCGACGATCGGTTGGGTGCGCGCGCCGTTGCCGATGACCGCGATGGGAAGAGGCGTGCGCGCCCACTCCTGGCTCATCGAACATCTGATCCGCCTCATTCGGTCACGACGCGATGGCGATGGCGAGGACCTTCTGTCGGAATTGTGCAGGACGACGCTCGACGACGGCCGGACCCTGACGGACGACGAAATTGCCGACCACTTCAACTTGTTGATGATGGCGGCCCACGATACGCTGGCCTCCTCGCTCACAACGTTGGTCTGGCTCCTGGCGGTCCATCCCGAGTGGCAGGCGCGACTGCGGGAGGAAACGCTTGGACTTGGTCTTGCGCCGTCCGAACCGACGCCGTTCGACGTCCTCGACAAGCTGAAGCTCACGGAAATGGCGTTCAAGGAGACGTTGCGCCTGGTGCCGCCGGTCGCGGCCATCCCGCGCCGCGCGTTTCGAGACGTCCATTTCCAGGGTTTCCGGATTCCGGCCGGGGCGCCCGTCGGGGTCATACCGATCCACACCCATTACATGCCGTCGCTGTGGCCTGATCCGGACCGGTTCGACCCCATGCGGTTCACGGACGCGGCTGAACGCGCTCGGCATCGCTACGCCTTCGTTCCTTTCGGCGGAGGCGCTCACATGTGCCTCGGGCTCAACTACGCCCAAATGCAGAGCCGCGCGTTCGCTCGCCATCTGCTGCAGCGGTTCGAATTCCGGCTGCCGCCCGGCCACAAGCCGTCCTGGAGCCTGTTGCCGATCGCCAAGCCGAGAGGCGGCCTGCCCGTGGACTTCAGGACGATCTAACCCAGCCGTGGGCGACGCAGCACGGGCGTCCGCCGGCTTCCCGGACGCAACGCCGCTCGCGCGAACGTGACCTGCTTTCGCCGCCGAAGGCTTCGGCGGGGACGCCGCGCCATTGAGGCGCCGGTCAGGGATAGGCTATGCCCGTAGCGGCATGCCGCCAATTCCCTCCCCTTCCCATCGATGACGTTCGTCGAACAGCCGCCGGAGCGCGACGGCCTGCCGAACCCGCAGCGCATGCTCGCGTTCGCCGCGCTGGCCATGGCGATCGGGATGTCGGTGCTCGACGGCAACATCGTCAACGTCGCTCTGCCGACGATCGCCCGGAACTTCGCCATCGAGCCTGCGAGTTCGATCTGGATCGTCAACGCCTTTCAGCTCGCCGTGACCATATCTCTGCTGCCGCTGTCGGCGCTCGGCGACACGATCGGCTACCGTCGCGTCTATACTCCGGGCCTTGCGCTCTTCACGGCGGCGTCGGTCGCCTGCGCCTTTGCGCCCTCGCTCCCCGTTCTTGCGCTCGCTCGCGCGGTGCAGGGCTTGGGCGCGGCCGGCGTAATGAGCGTCAACATCGCGCTTGTCCGGTTCATCTATCCCTCGTCGCGGCTCGGCCAGGGCGTCGGCAATTTGGCGGTCGTCGTCGCCGTCTGCTCCGCCGGAAGCCCCACTGTGGCCGCGGCGATCCTTGCGGTCGCCTCGTGGCGATGGCTGTTTCTGGTCAACGTGCCGATAGGCGTCGTCGCGCTCGTCGTGGCGCTGCGCACTCTGCCCGACACGCCGCGCTCGAAGCGCATGCTCGACCCCGTCAGCATCGCGCTCAACGCGCTGACCTTCGGCCTCATGATCGCCGGCGTCGACGGGCTGGGCCAGAAGCAGGACGCGGCGGTCGCGATCGGCGAGCTCATCGCTGGAGCGGCGTTCGGCGTGGTGTTCGTCAGCCGGCAACGGAGACAATCCGCGCCGCTGCTGCCGGTCGATCTTCTGAAGCGGCCGATCTTCTCCTTGTCGCTGGCGACGTCGATCTCGTCGTTCGCCGCGCAAAGCCTCGCGGTGGTGGCGCTGCCCTTCTACTTCGAGGACACGCTCGGGCGATCCGAGACGATGACCGGCCTGTTGATGACGCCCTGGCCGCTTGCGACCGCGCTGATCGCGCCGATCTCCGGGCGCCTCGCCGACCGTTTCGCCCCGGCTCTGCTCGGCGGCGCGGGGCTTCTGGTGATGACCCTCGGCCTCGCGCTGGTCGCCCTGCAACTCGGCGATCCCGCCGAGATCAAGCTCGCCTGGCTGCTTGCGGTGTGCGGCCTCGGTTTCGGGTTCTTCCAGTCGCCGAACAACCGGCTGATCATCGGCAGCGCGCCGCCCGAGCGCAGCGGGGGCGCCGCAGGACTGCAGTCGGTCGGCCGCCTGGTCGGTCAGTCGTTCGGAACGGCGCTGATGGCCGTCGCCTTCGGACGCGCGCCCGCGCACGCGACCTCGATCGCGCTATGGACCGCGTGCGGGCTGTCGCTCGTGGGTGCCGCCGCCGGGGTCATGCGCCGGGCGTGATCGCGTCCGTTACGCGCCCGGATAATCCTCGATCCGGCCGATCGCCGGCGGCCGAGAAGACTTCAGCCGCTTGCCGACGGCTTCGACCCGGCGCAGCACGCGAACCATGTTGGCGGACGACATTTTGGCGAGATCGCGCTCCGAGAACCCGCGCCGCACGAGCTCCGCAAACAAGTGCGGAAACCGGCTGACGTTTTCGAGGCCCTCGGGGGAAGCGCCGCCGAAATAATCCGAGCCGATCCCGACGTGGTCGATTCCGGCCGTCGCGGCGAGCCGCTCGATGTGGTCGGCGACCTCCTCGAGCGTGGCCTTCGGCGCCGGGCCGTGCCGAGCCTGGAGCTCGGCGAAGTGGGCCTGCGGGTCGGCTGGCGGCGTCTTGCCGTACGAGTCGCGCCCGCGCCTGAGCCAGTCCCGCAGCGGCTGGGAAATGAAGCCCGGAACGAAGGTCGCCATCACCAGGCCGCCGTTTTCTTTCAGCCGCCGGAGCACGTCGTCGGGAGCGTTGCGTGGGTGGTCGCAGAGCGCAAAGGCGTTGGAGTGCGACAGCGCGACCGGCGCCTCTGCGACGTCGAGCACGCGCCGCATCCCGTCATGCGACACGTGCGCGAGGTCGATGACGATCCCGAGCCGGTTGAGCTCGCCGACCACCGCGCGGCCGAAGGCGTTCAGGCCGCCGTTGCGCGGCGCGTCGGTCGCCGAATTGACCCAGTCGAGCGTTTCATTGTGGCAGAGCGTCATCAGCCGTACGCCGGCGGCATGCCAGATCCGCAACGGACTCAGCGAATTCTCCAGGCCGACGCCGCCCTCGACCGCGATGAACGAGGCAATCTTTCCCGCCGCCCTCGCCTTGTCGTAATCGGCCGCCCGCCGAGCCGGCAAGAACACATCCGGATGCGCCTCCTCGATCCGGCGGATAAGGTCGATCTGCTCGAGCGCGGTGCGCGCGGGATGGGGCGCGCCGGTCGGCTGGAACGCCGCCCAGAACTGCGCCCCGACCATGCCCTCGCGCATCCGGGGGATGTCGGTGTCGGCCTTCTCGTGCACCGTATTCAGCGCGTAGGCGATCACGTCGCCGCGCGCCGCCTTGTCGATCCGGATCACCCAGGGCAGGTCGTTGTGGCCGTCGAACAGCGGCGCGCGCTCGAGAACGGCGCGCGCCATCGCCAGCGCATTGTCGTCTGCGCGCAGGGCGCGCGAGCCTGAGGACTCGTCCACCGGGGCCGCCTTATTGCACCGGAATGGCGACGAAACGCGCCATGCCGTCGGCGTTGGCGACGAGCAGCAGGGCCGGCTTCTTGCCGCCGTCCTTCTTCGCCGCTTCGATCGCGCTCGCAAGCTCGGCCGGCTTCTCGACCGACTGGTGATTGACCTCCTCGATCACGTCGCCCGGCCTCAAGCCGCGCTCCGCCGCCGGCGATCCCGGATCGACTGAGGTGACGATCACACCCTTCACGCCCTCCTTGATCTTGAAGGTTTTGCGCACGTCGTCGGTGATGCCGGAAAATTCCATGCCGAGCGCCTTCTGGACGACGTTGGTTGAGACCTCGGGGTTCTCGGCGCTGGCGACTTCCGCCGTCTTCTCCCCGTCCTCGAGGCGGCCGAGCGTCACCGACTTGGTCACCTCCTGGCCGTTGCGGACGACGACCACGTCGACCGCCTTGCCGACCGGGGTCATCGCGACCAGGCGCGGCAGGTCACGCGATTCCTTGATGTCCTTGCCGTCGAACTTGACGATTACGTCGCCGGCCTTCAGCCCGGCGGGCTTGGCCGGGCCCTTGTCGTCGATGCCGGCGACGAGCGCGCCGCGCGCCGTGCCGAGACCGAGGCTCTCGGCGATGGTGTCGTCGACCGGCTGAATGCGCACGCCGAGCCAGCCGCGCCGCGTCTCATGAAACTGCTCGAGCTGCGCGATCACCGGCTGAACGGTCGCCGAGGGCGTGGCGAAGCCGATGCCGATCGAACCGCCGGACGGCGACAGGATCGCCGTATTGATACCGATCACCTCCCCCTGCAGGTTGAACAGCGGGCCGCCCGAATTGCCCTTGTTGATCGAGGCGTCGGTCTGCAGGAAGTCGTCGTAGGGGCCGCTGTCGATGTTGCGGTTGCGGGCGGAAAGAATGCCGGCCGTCACCGTTTCCCCGAGGCCGAACGGATTGCCGACCGCCATCACGCCGTCGCCCACCCGGACCTTGTCACTGTCGCCGAACTTGACGGTCTTCAGCGGCTTGTCGCTCTCGACCTTCAGCACGGCCACGTCGACCTTCGAATCTTTCCCGATGACCGTGGCCTTCAGCTTCCGGCCGTCGTTGAAGATCACCATGATGTCGTTGGCGTCGCCGACGACATGGTTGTTGGTGATGACGATGCCGCTCGGATCGACGACGAAGCCGGAGCCGAGCGACTGCGCCTTTTGCGCGCGCGGGTGCGGCATGCCGCCATGGTTCTTGAAGAACTCCTCGAACATCTCGTCGAAGGGCGTGCCCTTCGGCAGATCGGGAATGGCGCTGCCCTTCTCCTCGATCGTCTGGGTCGCCGAAATGTTGACCACCGCGTCGCGGACCTGCTCGACAAGGTCGGCGAGATCGGTTGGCCGCGCCTGCGCGAAGGCGGGCGAAGCGGGAACCAGCGCCAAGGGCGCGCCGATCAGCGCCGAAGCCAGCGCCGCCGCGAGCGCCGGGCGGACACGGACGGGGGAAACGTCGAATACCGCGCAGGGTGAGTCATGGTGTTCTCCTCGACATCGTCAGATGAACCGGCGTCGCCGAGCGAAACCGGCGGCCTATTCAAGAAAATCAAAGCAGCTGACGCGCAGCCCACACGATCGCCACGCCGACGAGCGCCGCGCCAAGGCCGACCCCGCGCAGCTTGTTCGGATCCTCGCGGGCGGCGGCCGCCATGTGCTTGCGCATCTGCTCGGTGAACCCCGCCATCAGCATCCCTTCTATGGCGAACACGAGGCCGATCGCGGCCGCGAAGTCCCGCATGGCTTAGTCCGCCTTCGCCGTCGGCGGCGCCGCAACGGGCGGCGTCCCCTCCGGCGCCGGCGTCGGCGTGGAGAAATAGCGGAAGAAATCCGACTTCGGGCTGACCAGCGAGCGCGTGCCGGCGTCCTTGAAGGCGTTCTGATAGGCTTGCATCGAGCGGTAGAACGAGAAAAACTCGGGGTCGGCGCCGTAGGCCTCGGCGAAGATTTGGTTTCGCTCGCCGTCGCCCGCGCCGCGGATCTGCTCCGCCTGCTGCTGCGCCTGAGCCGTGATGACGGTGACCTTGCGGTCCGCCTCGGCCCGGATCTGCTGCGACTGCTGCGAGCCCATCGCGCGATAGGAGGCCGCGCGCTGCTGGCGCTCGGTCTGCATGCGGCGGAACACCGCTTCGGAGTTCTCCGCCGGCAGGTCGGCGCGCTTGATCCGGACGTCGATGACGTCGAGGCCGAAGCGCTTGGCGCCGCCGATCATCTGGTCCTTGATGTCGGCCATGAGCGCGTCGCGCTTGTCGCGGACAATGTCGGTGATCGACGCGCCCGACAGCGTCCGGCGCAAGGCCGAGTTCAGCATGCCGCCGAGTTGCGCGTCGGCCCCGCGCGTGTTGAACACCGATTGATAGAAGAGCAGCGGATCGGCGATCCGATAGCGAACGAACGCGTCGACCTCGAGGCGCTGGTTGTCCGAAACCAGCACTTCCTGCCGCTCGTTGTCGAGGGCGAGGATGCGCTTGTCGATGTAGACGACCGTATCGACGAACGGCCATTTCCAGTAAAGACCCGGCGCGCCGATCAGGTCGCGGATCGGCTGGCCGAAGCGCAGCACCAGCGCCTGTTCGGTCGGATCGACCACGAACATCGACATCAGCGCGAGAACGATGGCGATCGCCGCGATCACGGCGATCGCGAGTCCGGAAAAGCGGCGGTTCACTTGGCGGCTCCCGCGGACTTCGACAGCGTGTCGAGCGAGATGTAAGGCACCGGGGCGGCGGCGCCGTTGGTGTCGACGATCGTCTTGTCCATGCCGCCGAGCACTTTTTCCATGGTCTCGAGGTACATGCGTTCGCGGGTCACCCCCGGCGCTTTGGCATATTGCTCGTGAATTTGGTTGTAGCGCTGGGTCTGGCCCTTGGCGTCGAGAATGGTCTGTTCACGGTAAGCGTTGGCCTCGGCGAGGATGCGGGCGGCGCCGCCCTCGGCTTCGGGCACGACCTTGTTGGCGTAGGTCTCGGCCTCGTTGACCTGGCGCTGCTGGTCCTGCTGCGCGGCGGTGACGTCGCGATAGGCGGACAGCACCTGGGCGGGCGCATCGACCGACTGGAGCTGGACCTGCTTCACCAGAACGCCGGCGCGATACTCGTTGAGGAGATCCTGCATGCGCTTTTGCACGTCGGCCTCGACGGCCGCGCGATCGGTGGTCAGGATGCCGTCGATCGTCTTGAGGCCGACGACCTCGCGCATGATGCTCTCGGCCACCGCCTTGACCGTCTCGCGAGGCGCCAGAATGTTGAACACGTAGTCCTCGGGCCTCGCCGGATCGATCTGCCAGTTCACCCGAAAATGGACGTCGACGATATTCTTGTCGCCGGTGAGCATCTGGCTTTCCTCGGGCACATCGGCGTCGGTGCTCCGGTAGCCCACTTCCGTGATCTGCTGATCCCACACCGGGACCTTGATCACCGAGCCAATGGGCCAGGGCCAGTTGGTGTTGAGGCCGGCCGCGGTCTTGCCGGTATAGCGGCCGAACACGAGATTGATGCCGACCTCGTTGGGCTGGACGGTGTAGAACGTTCCCCAGGCAAACCAGACCAGGACCGCCGCCAGCAGGACGAACAAGACCGTGCGCGCTCTGAAGCCTCCGCCCGCACCTGCGCCGCCCGTTCCGCCCGGGGCGAACTTGCCAAGCGCTTCCTGGACGCGGCGGATGATCTCCTCGAGATCGCCGGTCGGCGGACCCGAAGGGCCCTGTCCCCAAGGACCGCGCCCGGTCGGGCGCCAGGGGCCGCCGCCTTGATTGTTCCAGGACATTCGATGTTCTCGCTCGCCAGCCGGCTGGCCGGACTGGCGCTTATATAAGCAAGCCGCGCGGCCCGGCAACGGACGCGCGCGACCTCCCGCTTGCTAAACCACACCGTCTTCGGGAATATTGCGGGCGAGATCGACGCCGGGCGGCCTGGGAGGGCGCCGATATGCTGGGTCCGATGGCTCTGTCCAGCGCGACGCTGCCCCGCGCCGACCGTTTCGCGCGCTGGCGCGAGGAGCTGATGTCCCGAGTGCTGCGCGTCGACGTGGACGTTCCGGACCGGGGCGATTTCCGCACCGACCTCACCGTCCTCGCGTTGCCGCGGATCGGACTTATCGAGCGCCGCTCGACCCCGAGCACCGTCCAGCGCGACCGCCTCCTCGTCAGGGACGGCGCCGACGATCTCGTCTTCAACTTCGCCTGGGAGGGCGCGTCGCACTGGCGCTGGCCGGGCGGGGAGAGCCGCCTCGACGCCGGACAGGCGGTCGTCAGCGCGCTGAACGACGTCTGCGGGTTCCGATCGCCCAGCGGGGGCGGCGGGGCGGCGATCCGCGTCGGTCGGGCGCGCGCAGCCAGGATGCTTCCGTCAATCGAGCAGACGCTCGCGCAGCCGTTCACGGTCCCGCCCGCCGCGCTTGCGATCCTGAAAGCCTATCTCGCCGCGCTCGCGCGCGAGCCGTCACTCTCGGCGTCGACCGCGCTGCTCGTCGAACACCAGATCGGAGAATTGCTCGCGCACATTTTCGACCCGTCGGGCGACCTCGCCCGCGCTGAGGCGTCCGGCGGCGTCAAGGCGGCGCGACTGACGGCGGCGCTCGCCGACGTGGCCGCGCGTCTGACGTCCCCGAGGCTCGACGGCGCCGGCGTCGCCCGCCGGATCGGCGTGTCGGAGCGCTATCTCCGGCGTCTCATGGAGGAGCAGGGCGTCTCGCTCGGAGCCCACATTCGCGAGGAGCGGCTGAAGCTCGCCCGCCGCCTGCTCGAGGATCCCCGCCGCGGCGGGCGGCGGATCAGCGAGATTGCGGACGAGGCCGGCTTCAACGACCTTTCGTATTTTAACGGACTTTCGTCAAGCGCTTCGGCATGACGCCGCGTGAGGCCCGCCGCGCGACGAAGGCGTAAGCCGCCGACCCGCGCCGGCCTTCGGAGAAGGTCGGGGGCCCCTGTCGCGCGGCGCGATTTTCGCCCCTCATGTCCGCCCAGTCCCATTCGGGCGCCGTGGAGTCCGAGACACGTCCGGCGCGACGAAGCTAACCTCCTCAGCCGTCGCTTTTGGCGAGACTCGAGGAAGCGACGGCGCCCGTCCCTCTTTCAGAACGGGCGTCACGACCGGCCTTTTTTGCCGCCGGGAGGATTTTCGATCGGGAGGCCCGACATGAAGCAGAGCCAGTTCATACAGATGTTCGGCAAGAGCATTTTTCAGCAGCTTGGCGCCGACGCCGTCGTCGTTCTCGGTTTCGATGGCAATTTGTGGCTCGAGCACGCGCCGTTCGGCCGGCTTCCGCCCGGGCGAAGCCAGATCGACGCCAATGTCGTCGCCTTCGAAGCGATCGACCGCGACACGATCTACGTGCTGGGCGGGGACGGCAACCTTTGGCTCGAACACGGGCCGTTTGGAACGGTCCCGCCCGTGCGCGATCACGTCTTCGGCAACGTCAAGGGGTTCGCGGCGAGGGACAAGAACAACGTCTACGTGATCACGCACGATAATAATCTCTGGCACGTGGACAATACGAGCCTCCCGTTCGCAGCGGCGTCCCCCAACGCGCCCAACGCGCCCCAGGTGGATGCGAACGTCGCGAGCGTCTACCCGCAGGACGACCTCATGGCCTTCGTCCTCGATACCGGCGGCAATCTCTGGTACGACGGCGGAGGGTGGAAGTCGGTGCCGCCTCCCGGCCATACCCAAGTCGACGCCACCGTCTCGGCCTTTCAGCCCTATTTCAATTATACGGACGACAATCTCGCGATGTTCGTCCTCGGCTCCGATGGGAAGCTCTGGATGAGGCGCCGCCCTTCCGCTCCGTGCCGCCCGCCCGTGTGCAAGTGGACGCCAACGTCGCGGCCTTCTGCGTGCTCGATCCACACAACAGCTATATTCTCGGCAGGGACGGCAATCTCTGGCTTGCGCACCCCGAAATCGGTTCGATCCCGCCGCCGCGGACGCTGGTGGACGGCAACGTCGCCGCCTTCGATCCGATCGACGACAAGACCCTCTATATCCTCGGCTTCGACGGCAAGCTCTGGCTGACCGAAGCCCCTTTCGGCAAGCTCCCGCCCAAGCGGACGCTGGTCAACGCCATCGGCCTGCCGCCGACGCTGGACTGGTCCGGCGGCGCGGGGTTCGGCAGCGGTCCGAGCAACGCCAATTTCCACTGCGATCTCGCCCTCGCGCAGGACGGGAAAGTTCGGTTCTCCGGCGTCTACAACGACACCGGCAGCGTTCCGCTCGTCACATCGCCGACGCAGAACTGGACAGTCGCAGCGGCGATCGCCGTGGGCTCGCAGCTCCTGACCTTCAGCGCGAGCGGCAGCACGCCCTCGGCCAGTTCGTCGAACTGGAGCACGAGCGCGACGAGCTCGACGGTCTCGCTGCTCTGGCCCCTGCTCGTCGGAAAGCCGGTCATGGTCAAGGCGTCGAACTCGGAAAGCGCGGGCACGATCTTCACCGAGTTCGTCGGCGTTGGCGTTCAGGTGATCGAGGTGGTCGTGGCGATCGCGGATTGACCGGCAGCGGGCATGAGGGGGCCGTGCACGAGCCCTCTCCCCGACAGGAGCAGTTCGCGGCGACGGAGCCCTTTGGCGAGGCGCGGCGCGCCTTTTGAGCGGCGACGGCCCTCACCCGTGCGGCCCGGCTTCCTCCTGCGTTTCCGGCTCCTTCGCGCGGCCCGCTGCCGGGGCGAGCGGCGCGATCCGCAGGGCCGCGATGCGGTTGCGCTGCTTGCGCAACACCTCGAACCGGAAGCCGTAGAACGCGAAGGTCTGTCGCGGCTCGGGGATCGCCCGCGCCTCGTGGATGACGAGCCCTGCAACCGTGGCCGCCTCCTCGTCGGGGAGATTCCAGCCCATCGACCGGTTGAGCTCGCGGATCGTCATCGCGCCGTCGACGACGATCGACCCGTCGCGCTGCTTGCGGACGCCCTGCACGGTTTCGTCGTGCTCGTCGCGAATGTCGCCGACGATCTCCTCGATGATGTCCTCGAGCGTGACGAGGCCCTGGACGACGCCGTATTCGTCGACGACCAGCGCCGAATGGGTCTTGCGGCGCAGGAAGGCCTGCAACTGGTCGCGCAGACTCGTCGATTCCGGCACGAACCAGGGTTCGAGCGCCAGCTCCGCGATCTTCAGTTGGCTTGCGTCGCCGCCCGCCGACACGAGCGCGCGCAAGAGATCCTTGGCGTGAAGGATCCCGATGATGTTGTCCGGATCGCCCCGCCACAGCGGCAGGCGGGTGTAGGGCGATTCGATGGCTTCCTGCACCACCTCCTCCGGCGGCAGGTCGGCGTCGATCAGGCGCATCTTGGTCCGGTGCACCATCACATCCGACACCGGCACCTCGGACAGTTCGAGCAGGCCGCCGAACATGTCGCGTTCGCTCCGCTCGACCTCGCCCTCGCGATGCAGGATGTCGACCGCGCCCATCAGCTCCTCGTGACCGGACACGCTTGGATCGGTCTCAGTCAGCGAGAACCGGAAAATGCGCAGGATCAACCGAACGAACGCCTCGACCGCGACGACGACCGGACTGAACACCGTCACGAAAAACAGGACCAGCGGCGCAACCGCGAGCGACACCCGGTCGGGATAGGCGATAGCGATGGTCTTGGGCATCACCTCGCCGAACGCGACGATCAGCGCGGTCATCACCACGGTCGCGGCCCAAACTCCATGGTCGCCGTAAAGATCGAGCATGACGCTGGTGGCGATCGCGGACGACCCGATGGTGACAAACTGCCCGCCGAGCAGCATCGTGCTGATCAGTCGGCCGCGCATGCCGATGAGCTGCGTCACCAAAGCTGCGCGCGCGTCGCCTGACATTTCGAGCGCGTGCATGCGCGCCCGCGAGGCCGCGGTCAGCGCCGTCTCAGCGCCGGCGAAGAACGCCGCGAGCGCGATGCTGACGATGATGATGGCGATGTCGAGCGAGATCGGCATGGGCAAAGTCTAACACGAAGTCCGGCCGGCGGGGGGCGCAGGCGGATCAGTCCGCGGAAAGCTCCAGATCCTGTTTCAGAAAGGCGAGCACGCTGGCCTCGTCGACGTCGCGGGCGATGAAGGCCTCGCCGATTCCTTGACGAGAATGAAGGTCAGCCGGCCCCGCTCGACCTTCTTGTCCTGCCGCATGGCGGCGAGAATCGCGTCGGCGTTCGGCTCCAGCCCGGGGATCTCGCGAATTCGGGTCGGGAGACCGACGTCCTTGAGATGCGCCTCGACCCGCGCCGCGTCCTGCCCGGAGCAGAAGCCGAGCTGGCGAGAGAAGCGGTAGGCGCAGGCCGTGCCGACGGCGACCCCCTCGCCATGGACGAGGCGGCTGGAATTGTAGTGGGTCAGGCTCTCGAACGCATGGCCGAAGGTATGGCCGAGATTGAGCAGGGCGCGTTCGCCCTGCTCCGTCTCGTCGGCGACGACGACGCGCGCCTTGGCCGCGCAGCTGGTCGCGATCGCTTCCGCGCGGGCCGGGCCGTCGCCCGAAAACACCTCCCGCCAGCGCGCCTCGAGGAAATCGAAGAAATTCCGGTCGCCGATCAGGCCGTACTTCACCACCTCGGCGTAGCCGGCGCGGAATTCGCGCGGGCTCAAGGTGTCGAGAGCGCCCGAATCCGCCAGCACCAGCGACGGCTGATGAAACGCGCCGACGAGGTTCTTGCCGTGCGGCGAATTGATGCCGGTCTTGCCGCCGACGCTCGAATTGACCTGGGACAGCAGCGTGGTCGGGATCTGGACAAACCGCACGCCGCGGCGGAGCGAGGCCGCGCAGAACCCGGCGAGATCGCCGATGACGCCGCCGCCAAGCGCCACCACCACGTCCCGCCGTTCGATGCGGGCGGCGATCAGCGCGTCCGACACGCGCGCAAATTCCGCGTAGGATTTGGTGGCTTCGCCCGGCGGGCAGACGATCGCGGTCGACTCGAGACCGGCGCGACCCAGACTTGCGGCCACCCGGTCGAGGTAGAGCGGCGCGACGTTCGCATCCGTCACGATCGCGCATTTTGCGCCGGGCGCGATCGCCGCGATCTCCCGCCCCGCGTCGTCGAGCACGCCCGGGCCGATATGGATCGTGTACGCGCGCGGGCCGAGCGGCACCTCGACCCGCCGCCGATCGGAGCCGCTCGGCTCCGGCGACCCGCACAGCAATTCGGACAGCCGGCGCAGGGTCATATCGACCGCCGCGTCGTGCGGCCCGTCGCGCGATTCGATGGTCAGGTCGGCGAGGGCGTAGGTCGGGGCGCGGTCCGCAAGGATTCGGCGCAGCGTCGTCTCCGGGTCCGTCGTCTGCAGGAGCGGGCGGTTCGACTTCTTGCGCACCCGGGCGACAAGAACTTCCACGTCGGGCTTGAGCCAGACTGAAACGCCCTGCGCGGCGATCGCCTCGCGGGTCATCGCGTTCATGTAGGCGCCCCGCCGGTGGCGAGCACCTGCGGGCCGCCCTTGAGGAGCCGCGAGATCACCCGGCGCTCGCCCTCGCGGAAATAGGGCTCGCCAAATCGCTCGAAGATCTCGGGAATGGTGAGTTGCGCGCCCGCCTCGATCTCCGCATCGGCGTCCACGAACGGCAGGCCGAGCCGGGCGGCGAGGCGCTTGCCGACGGAGGTCTTGCCGGCGCCCATCATTCCCACCAGCACAACGGAGCGGCTGCCCAATGCGGCCGCCACGCGCCGGACATCGACCGGCTGACCCTGAACCATTTCCCTTCATTCCCCGCGGATATCGGCTAGGGCGCGGTCCTTACAGGAAAAGGCGGCGAAGCGCGACAGGGGGGCGAAAGGCCCCTCTCGGCGGTTTTGTCGCAGTTTGGACCGGCTTGCGCGGAGGACGCGTTCTTGCGACCATGTCAGGAAGACGACAAGAGCGCGACAGGCGCATTAAAGCTGCGCGCAGATCGTAAGGTCTTGCCCGTCCAAGGAAAGCCGCGGCGCCTCCGCCGCGGTCGCCGCCTGAGGGAGCCGCATTTTGACCTCTGTCCATCACGAGCACCGCGTCGCTGGTCCTCGTCTCATCGCGATCGTCGGGCCCTTCCAGAGCGGAAAAACCAGTCTCCTCGAAGGGATATTGGCGCGCGGCGGAGCGCTGGCGCGGCAGGGCACGGTCCGCGAGGGGACCTCGGTCGGGGACTCGAGCCAGGAGGCGCGCAGCCACGCCATGAGTGTCGAGCCCAATGTCGCCAGCGTCGACTACATGGGCGACCGGCTGACCTTCTTCGACTGCCCGGGATCGATCGAGTTCATCCATGACATGCATCCCGCGCTGCCGGTCTGCGACGCGGCGATCGTGGTTTGCGAGGCCGACCCCCGCAAGATCCCGGCCCTTCAGGTTATTCTGCGCGAGCTCGAGGAGCTCGGCCTGCCGCGCATCCTGTTCCTGAACAAGATCGATCAGGCGAGCGGCAGCTTGCGGGAATCGCTGGAGCTTCTGCAGCCCGCCTCCCGGACCCCGCTGCTCCTGCGCCAGATTCCGGTGTGGGAGAACGGCGTGGCGACCGGCTTTGTCGATCTCGCGCTCGAGCGGGCGTTCGTTTATCGCGAAGCCGCGCCCTCGGAAGTGATCGAGATGCCCACGGGCGTGGCGCAGGAGGAGAAGCACGCGCGCTATTCGATGCTCGAGAAGCTCGCCGACTACGACGATGCGCTGATGGAGCAGCTCCTCAGCGATCTCGACCCGCCGAGGGATCTCATTTTTGACGATCTGGCCCGCGAGGTGCGCGACGGCCACGTCGTTCCCGTGCTGATGGGCTCGGCGACCGAGGGCCATGGCGTCACGCGCCTCTTGAAGGCCGTGCGCCATGAGGCGCCGGCGATCGCCTACACCCGAAAGCGCCTCGGCGTCGACGACAGCGGTCCGGCGCTCGCCCAGGTGATCCGCACCGTCCACACGGCGCATGGCGGCAAGCTGTCCCTGTCGCGTGTTTTGCGCGGCGTCTTCGCCGACGGCGCGACGGTGATCAATACCCGCGGAGTCGAAGAGCGTATCGGCGGCCTCGCCCGGCTGACCGGCGCGAACTCGGCCAAGGTGAGCCGCGCCGAAGAGGGCGACACCGTCGCCTTCGCCCGCCTCGAAAGCCTCGCCACCGGCGACCGTTTCGCCGAAGGCAAGACCGCTCCGGCCGCGGCCGAGCTGCCGCCGTCGCCCCCGCCGACCCAGGCCTTTGCGATCAAGGTCAAGGATCGCAAGGACGAGGTGCGCCTCGCGGCGGCGCTCGCCAAGCTCTGCGAGGAGGACCCTGCGCTCAGCTTCGTGCAGGACGCCGAAATGTCCGAGATGAAGCTCCACGGCCAGGGCGAAATGCACCTTCGGGTGACGACCGAGCGCCTCGCAGACCGCTTCGGCGTGACGATCCACACGCAGAAGCCGACGGTCGCCTATCGCGAGACGATCCGCAATTCGGTCACGGTGCGGGGCCGGCACAAGAAGCAGTCGGGCGGACATGGCCAGTTCGGCGACGTCGTGGTCGAGGTCGGGCCGCGCGGGCGCGGCGAGGGCTTCGCCTTCGCCGAGCGCGTGCACGGCGGCGCGGTGCCGCGGCAGTATTTCTCGTCGGTCGAAATGGGCGCCAGGGACGCGATGACCCGGGGGCCGCTCGGCTTCCCGGTCGTCGACGTTGCGGTCACGCTGACCGACGGCTCCTATCATACGGTCAATTCGTCGGACATGGCGTTCCGCGCCGCCGCCCGCATTGCCCTCGACGAGGCGCTGACGAAAGCTCGGCCCGTGCTGCTCGAGCCGATCCTGTCGGTCACGATCTACGTGCCGTCCGACGCGCTCGCCCGCGCCAGCGCCCTCGTCAGCTCGCGGCGCGGCCAGATCCTCGGCTTCGAGTCGCGCGAGGGCTGGAAGGGCTGGGAGGCATTGCGCGCCCTCATTCCCGAGGCGGAGATCGGCGACCTGATCATCGAACTGCGGTCGGCGACCTCCGGGGTCGGCGCGTTCGAGACCAAATTCGACCATTTGGCCGAGCTTTCCGGCAAGGCCGCCGACCACGTCGTCGAATTGCGCCGCAGCGCGAAGGAGAACGGCTGACGCTCCCACGCTCGCGTAGGGTTGATCAGTCCTTTTCGCGGCTGTACAGGCACGCGGCCATCGCATAAAGGGGGACGGGCGATCCGCCCCTCGTTGCGCATTTCTCCGGAGACGACCTCGATGGCCGACGCCACTTTCGAACGAAGCCGCTTGGCGACTGTGTTCGGCGGCTCCGGCTTCCTCGGTCGCCACATCGTCCGCGCTCTCGTCCGCCGCGGTTGGCGAGTGCGCGTGGCGGTGCGCAGGCCCGATCTCGCCTTTTTCCTGCAACCGATCGGCAGCGTCGGGCAAATTGAAGCGGTGCAGGCGAACCTGCGCTATCCGGCCTCGATCGCGACCGCGCTCGAAGGCGCCGAGATGGCGATCAACGTCACCGGCGTGAAGGCCGAAAGCGGCGCGCAGACCTACCGCGCCGTCCATATCGACGGGGCGGCCGCCCTGGCCAAGGCGGCCAAGTCCGCGGAAATCCAGACCTTCGCGCATGTGTCGGGCATCGGAGCCGACCCGGGGTCGGCTTCGGCCTACATCGCCAGCAAGGGGCTTGGCGAACGGGTCACGTTGCAGGAGTTCCCCGAGGCGACCATCCTCAGGCCGTCGGTGGTGTTCGGCCCCGAGGACGATTTCTTCAATCGGTTCGGGGAGTTGTCGCGATTCTTCTGGGTCATTCCGTTGCTCGGCGGCGGCAAGACCCGGCTGCAGCCGGTCTACGTCGGCGACGTTGCGCGCGCGGCCGCGGCGGCGCTGGCCGGCGAGACCAAGCCGGGCGCGATCTACGAACTGGGCGGCCCGCAAGTCATGACGCTGCGCGAAGCCGCCGAATATGCGCTGCGCGCCGTCGAGCGCCGCCGGCTGCTCGTCGGACTGCCGCTTGGCCCCTCGCGTTTCCTCGCCTCGACGACCACCTTCGCGAGCAAGCTGTCGCTGGGCCTCTTTCCCACGATGCTGACGACCCACCGGGACGCCATCGACCTGCTCGCCTTCGACAATGTCGTCTCGGCCGAAGCGGAAGCGGAAGGCCGGGTGCTCGGCGGTCTCGGCATCCCGCCGCAGGCGGCGGACGCCCACATTCCTTCGTATCTTGTCCGTTTTCGCAAGACGGGTCAGTATGAGATGCAACGTTCCGCGTGATCAGGACATTTTGCCGCGGCTCGGCGGCGGACTATTGGACGCGCGCCGTCGGTTTCGTATTGATTGTAAAGGATGATTTACGGCATGTAGGGTCCGGGGGTTTCTCCGGGCGATTTCGAGTTGGGGACGTTCAGTGATCAAGTCTGAACTCGTGCAGCGGATGGCCTCGCGCAATCCGCATCTCTATCAGCGCGATATCGAAAACATCATCGACGCCATCCTCGGGGAGATTGGCGACGCGCTGGCGCGCGGCGAGCGGGTCGAATTGCGCGGCTTCGGCGCCTTCTCGACCAAGCAGCGGCAGGCGCGCACAGGCCGCAACCCACGCACCGGCGACAAGGTGCCGGTGACCGAAAAGCTCGCGCCTTTCTTCAAGACCGGCAAGGAGATGCGCGAGCGCCTCAACCGTACGCCGGTCGATCAGGCCTGAGGCGTCCCCCGGGCGGGGCGCGCAAGGCTTTGGAGGAGCATACCTCCCATGTTTCGCTTCATTCGACTTCTTATCGTCGTGCTGGTCACCATCGTCCTGGTGATGTTCGCGTTCGCGAACAAGCAATGGGTGACGGTGTCGTTCGATCCGTTCGGCCCGCCCGATCACCCGGCCCTGTCGCTTGCGGCGCCGTTGTTCGCGGTGGTGATCGCTGTGGCGGCGCTCGGCGTGATCGCGGGCGCGGCGGCGACCTGGCTCTCGCAAGGCCGTCATCGCCGCGCCGCCCGAAAGAGCCGCGTCGAGGCGGAACGTTGGCGCACCGAGGTCCAGAGCCTGAAGTCCGCCCAGCCGGGAAGCCCGGCGCTACGCGCTTAGAGCATCATGACGACGGGCGGCGCGCGCGGCGTTTTTGACGCCGCCGACCCTCCCACTTGCAATTCTTCCTTTCGGAGTCGGGGAGCGCCCGAAGCCGAGCGAATCTTCTCCGCCATGCGAGGGCCGGACGCATGATGAGGCGGCGTGAGCCGTCGTAACCTGGAAAGCTCTCCGATGCGTGTATTTTCGGCCGAAGACCTCGATAGGACGCTCGATTTTCCGGCGCTGAGCGACGAACTCGCAGAGGCGATGCGCGGCGGCTTCTACGCGCCGCATCGCCATCATCATCCGATCCAGCGCGCCGGCGAGCCCGTGGCGACCCACCTCCTGATGCCCGCATGGACGGAGAGCGCCTCGCGCGCCGGCCTTTATCTCGGGGTCAAGGTCGTCAATGTCTTTCCTGGCAATGCGACACGCGGGCTGCCCGCCGTCACCGGGGTTTACCTGCTTCAGTCGGGCCGAACCGGCGAGACGCTCGCCGCAATCGACGGGACGCGCCTGACCCACTGGCGCACCGCAGCCGCCTCCGCGCTTGCGGCAAAGCATCTCGCGCGGCGTGACGCTCAACGTCTGCTGATCGTCGGCGCCGGCGCGCTTGCCCCGTATCTCGCCAGGGCCCACGCGAGCGTGCGGCGCTACGAGCGCGTGGCGGTCTGGAACCATCGGCCGGAGGGCGCAAGAAAACTCGCCGCCCGCCTCGCCGAGTTCGGCCTCGACGCCACGCCGACCGAGGATCTCGAAGCCGCCGTCGGCGAGGCCGACGTTATCTCCTGCGCCACGCTTGCGACCGAACCGCTGATCGCCGGCCGATGGCTGAAGCCCGGGCAGCATCTCGATCTCGTCGGCGCGTTCACGACCTCCATGCGCGAGGCCGACGACGAGGCGCTGCGACGCGCCCACATCTACATCGACACTGACGCCGCGCTGGTCGAAGGCGGCGATGTGGCGGCCGGCGTTTTGGGCGGCGTTATCGACCGCTCGGCGGTGATCGCCGACCTGCCGGCGCTGTGCCGCGGCGCGCCGGGACGCCGCCTCGCCGACGAGATCACCCTTTTCAAGTCGGTCGGCGCGGCGATCGAGGACCTCGCCGCGGCGATCCTCGTGTGGCGGAAGGCCGGCGGCGCCGAGCCGTAGGGCGCGTCATTGCGAGGGGGAGCGTTCGGTTGAATACACCGTTCAGAAAGCTCATATTCTGGTCAGGCAGGACAGACTAGGCAGCGGCAAATGGCGACTTGGCAGGTTCAGGACGCAAAAGCGCATCTCAGCGACGTGATCGAACGCGCGCGAACCGAGGGGCCGCAAACAATCACTCGTCACGGGCGCGAGCGCGCGGTTGTGCTCTCGATCGAGGAGTATCGCGCACTGGCCGCGCAGAAGCCCGACTTCAAGGCCTATCTCCTTGGCGGGCCGAAGGTCGACGACTTCTCGATCGAACGGGACCGAGACATGGGCCGCGACGTTGAGCTTTGAGCTGTGCCGACCGGATACCTTCTCGACACCAACGTCGTCTCAGAGACGCGCAAGGCTCGCGCCGACGCCCGCGTAATCGGCTTCCTCTCGAGTATCGAGGCGGCGGGTTTATTCCTGAGCGTGCTCACCCTTGGGGAATTGCGCAAGGGGGTCGCCCTCAGGACCAGGGCAGATCCTATCGCAGCGCGCGACATCGCGGCCTGGGTGGACGGCATTGAAACCGGCTTCGCAGACCGTGTCCTGCCTGTCGATGTCGTGACGGCGCGAAAGTGGGGCGAGTTGTCCGGAGGGCGCACCCTCCCGGTGATCGACACGCTCATCGCGGCGACCGCCCTCCAGCACGGACTCACCTTGGCGACCCGAAACACGCGCGACTTCGCATCCACCGGCGTGTTGCTCGTCGACCCCTGGCGGACCTAGGCTCCAAGCCCCTTTTGCGCCGCCGCGATCAGCGCTCGCGCTTCGGCGTCGGCGTACGGGACCGCCGCGCCGAAGCCCCATACCGGGCCCGGCCAGGCTGGGTCGCCGGCGTGGCGCGCGACCACATGAACATGCAGTTGCCGCACGACGTTGCCGAGGGCGCCGACGTTGATCTTGTCCGCCCTGGCGTGGCTCTTCAGCCAATCCGCCGCCCGCGCCGTCTCTTCGATCAAAAGCGCCCGGTCCGCCGCGTCGAGATCGGTCAGTTCGACCAGGGCCGCGCAGCGCGGCACGAGGATCAGCCACGGCCAGCGCGCATCGTTCATAAGCAACACCCGGCAGAGCAGCAGGTCGGCGACAAAGTCCGTATCCTGCGACAGGCGCGGATGAAGCGAAAAGCTCACGACGCCCAGGTCTTTCCGTGCGGCCCCTTCGGCAGGCCGAGCTCCGCCGCCAGCGTCTCGGCGATGTCGGCGAGCGTCGCGCGCGCGCCGATCGGCCCGGCCGGCGCGCCGGCGCCGAAGGCGACGATCGGCACGTGCTCGCGGGTGTGGTCGAATCCTTTATAGGTCGGGTCGTTGCCGTGGTCGGCGGTGATCACGCACATGTCGGAAGGCCGCATCGCCGCCTCGATCTCGCCGAGCGCGACGGTCGAACGCCTCCAGGCAGGCGGCGAAGCCGGGCACGTCGCGGCGGTGGCCCCATTCGGTGTCGAAATCGACCAGATTCACGAAGATCAGGCCGCCGTCGGGCGTGTCTTTCAGCGCCCCGATGAGAAGGTCGACGTTGCCGTCGTTGTTCTTGCCCTTGATCTCCCGTCCGGTGTCGCGATGGGCGAAGATGTCGCCGATCTTGCCGATCGAGACGACGGCCCGGCCCGCGCCGACGGCGCGTTGCAGGAGGTTGCCGTCCGGCGGCGGCACGGCGAAATCCTTGCGATGGGGCGTGCGGACGAAGTCCTTGGCTGAGCTGCCGACAAACGGCCGCGCGATCACCCGCCCGATGCTCAACGGATCGCAAAGCCGCCGCGCGATGCGACAGAGGTCGTAGAGCCGTTCGAGCCCGAACGCCTCCTCGTGCGCCGCGATCTGGAATACCGAATCGGCCGAGGTGTAACAGATCGGCTTGCCCGTGCGGATATGCTCCTCGCCGAACTCTTCGAGGATCACGGTGCCGGAACTGTGCTTGTCGCCGAGGATTCCGGGGAGATCGCCTTCGGCGATCAGCGCGTCGGTCAGCGACGCCGGAAATGCGGGAGCCGTTTGCGGAAAATAGCCCCAGTCGAATGCGACCGGCGTGCCCGCGATCTCCCAATGGCCCGAGGGCGTGTCCTTGCCGCGCGACGTCTCGACGCCAAAACCCCATTGACCGCGCGGGGCAGGCGCAAGGTCGAAGCCGGGCGGCGCGCGCCCCGTGGAGGCCTGCATCGCGTGTCCCAGGCCCAAGGCGGCGAGGCGGGGAATCTGCAGTGGTCCGCGCCTGAGGCCGTCACGGTTGCCGAGGCCCAGCGCGCAGGCCTCGGCGATGTGGCCGAGCGTGTCCGCGCCCTCGTCGCCATAGGCGCCCGCGTCTTCCGCGCCGCCGCAGCCGACCGAGTCGAGAACGATGAGAATCGCGCGGGTCATGGGCGCCTCACTGGCTGACGACGCCCGACAGCGTCGCCTCGTTGGCGAAGGCCGCGGCGAACAGGGCGCGAGTATACTCGGTCTGGGGCGAAACGAACACGGCCTTCGCCTCGCCGCTCTCGACCACCTTGCCGCGCCGCATGACGATGATCTCGCTCGCCAGCGCCCGCACCACCTTGAGATCGTGCGAGATGAAGAGATAGGCGAGCTTGCGCCGCTTCTGCAAATCCCGGAGCAGATCGACAATCTGCGCCTGGATCGACATGTCGAGCGCGGACGTCGGCTCGTCGAGCACGACGAATTTCGGGTCGAGCGCCATGGCCCGGGCGATCGCGATGCGCTGGCGCTGGCCGCCGGAGAACTCGTGCGGATAGCGGTCGAGCGTAGACGTGTCGAGCCCCGTGTCGGCGAGCGCGCGTTCGGCAACGCGCCGGCGTTCGGCCGCGCTGAGCTTCGTCCCCTGCGCGATCAGCCCCTCCTCGACGATCTCGGCGACCGACATGCGGGGGCTCAGCGAACCGAAGGGATCTTGAAACACGACCTGCATCTCGCGCCGCAATGGCCGCATCGCCTTGGCGTCGAAGCCCTGGATCGGCCGGCCGCAATAGGCGATCGCCCCTTCGGAGCGGATGAGGCGCAGGATCGCGTGGCCGAGCGTCGTCTTGCCGGAGCCCGACTCGCCGACGACGCCAACCGTCTGGCCCTCGCGCACGGCCAGACTCACGCCGTCGACCGCCTTCACGTATCCGACGGTGCGGCGGAAGAGCCCGCGCTTGATCGGGAACCAGACCTTCAGGTCCTCGGCGCTGGCGATGGTCGGAGCGCTTCGGTCGCCCGGCGGCGCCTCGCCCTTGGGCTCGGCCGCGAGCAGCGCCTGGGTATAGGGGTGCTGCGGATTGGCGAACACCTCCGCCATGCGCCCAGCCTCGACGATTGCGCCCTGCTGCATCACGATCACCTCGTCGGCGATGCGGCGCACGACGTTGAGATCATGGGTGATGAACAGCATGGCCATGCCGAGCTTCATCTGCAGGTCCTTGAGCAGCTTCAGGATCTGCGCCTGCACGGTGACGTCGAGGGCGGTGGTCGGCTCGTCGGCGATCAGCAAGTCCGGCCGGTTGGCGAGCGCCATGGCGATCATCACGCGCTGGCGCTGGCCGCCCGAGAGCTGGTGGGGAAAGGCGCCGAGCCGTTCCGCAGGGTCGGCGATGCCGACCTCGTTCAGAAGTTCGACGATACGCTTTCTGGACGCCGCCGCCCGGCCCTCGTGCAGCGCGATGATCTCCCCGATCTGCTTCTCGATCGTGTGGAGCGGATTGAGCGAGGTCATCGGCTCCTGGAACACCATCGTGACGGCGGCGCCGCGCATGGTGCGAAGCTCCGCATCGGTCATCTTCAAGACGTCGCGGCCGCGGAAAAAGATCTCGCCGGTCGGGTAGCTCGCCGCCGGCTGGGGCAAGAGGCGCACCAGCGCCTGCGCGGTCACCGACTTCCCCGACCCCGAACTCGCCGACCAGCGCCAGCGCCTTGCCCTTCTCGAGCCGGAACGAGACGCGGTCGACTACGGTCTTGCGTTCGCCGCCTTGGGCGAAGGCGATCGAGAGATCGCGCACGTCGATCAGCGGCGGGTCGGCTTTCACGAAAAGGTCTTTCGCGGGTCGAAGGCGTCGCGCACCGCCTCGCCGATGAAGATCAGCAGCGACAACAGGAGCGCGATCACCACAAAGGCGGAGATGCCGATCCACGGCGCGGAGAGATTGGACTTGCCCTGCAGCAGAAGCTCGCCGAGCGAAGGCGAGCCCGGCGGCATGCCGAGGCCGAGGAAGTCGAGCGAGGTGAGCGTGCTGATCGACGAATTGATGATGAACGGCAGGAAGGTCAGCGTCGCCACCATCGCGTTGGGCAGGACATGCTTGACGATGATCTTCGCGTTGGAGAGCCCGAGCGCGCGGGCGGCGTTCACGTACTCGAAGTTGCGCGCGCGCAAAAACTCGGCGCGCACCACGTGGACGAGGCTCACCCACGAGAACAGGAGCAGGATCACGAGCAGCACGACGAAGCTCGGCGCCAGGATCGCCGAGAGGATGATCAGGATGTAGAGGTGCGGCAGCGACGACCAGATCTCGATCACCCTTTGCATCATGAGGTCGAGCAGGCCGCCGAAATAGCCTTGCACCGCGCCGGCGAAGACGCCGATCACCGAGGAGATCCCGGCGAGGATGAGGCCGAACAGCACGGATATGCGGAATCCGTACAGCAGACGCGCCACGATGTCGTGTCCGTCCTGGTCGGAGCCGAGCCATAGCGGCTCGAGCTTCGAGCATGGACGCGGGACGGTCGCCGCGTCCGACGACTTCTGCTTCTCGAGCGCGGCGCGGCACTGCGCGTCGGTGAGGAGCCAGGTCGGCGGCGTCGGAAGCGGCGTCGGCGGATCGAGGATGGTGGTCGAATTGGCGAACCGGACCGGCGGCCAGATCATCCAGCCGTGCGCCTTGATCTCGTCGGCGACGAAGGGGTCGCGATAGTCCGTAACGGCCTGGAAGCCGCCGAACATGTCCTCTGGATAATGGACGAAGATGGGGAAGAGGAGCTGGCCCTTGTAGGAGGCGATCAGCGGCTTGTCGTTGCAGAGGAATTCTGCCCCGAGCGAGGCGACGAACAGCACCAGGAAGATCGCCAGCGACCACGCCCCGCGCCGATTGCGGCGGAAATTGTCGAGCCGCCGGCGGTTCATCGGCGAAAGCGCGAGCCACGGGCGCCCCGCGGCGCCGTCGCCGCTCCTTTTCGCGGGCTCGATCGCTTGGACAGAGGCGCGCTCTTCAGGGCGTCGAGCGGCGCCGCCTTCGTCGGTAAACGGAAGAAGCGACTGGCCTCCGCCCTGACCGAGGGCGTCGAGCGCCGACGGCGTGTCGGCCGGCTCGGGGGAGGAGGAAGGGTTTTCGCGCGGATCCACCCCTTACACCTCGCGCGTTTCGAAATCGATGCGCGGATCGATCCAGGTGTAGGTGAGATCCGAGATCAGGTTCACCACCAGACCGAGGAGCGCGAAGATATAGAGGTTGGCGAGCACGACCGGGTAATCGCGCTGGATCAGCGAATTGTAGGAGAGGTAGCCGAGCCCGTCGAGCGAGAACACCTGCTCGATCAGGAGCGACCCGGTGAAGAAGGCGGCGAGGAAGGCGCCGGGAAAGCCGGCGATCACGATCAGCATCGCGTTGCGGAAGACGTGCCCGTAGAGGACGCTCCGCTCGGACAGCCCCTTCATCCGCGCGGTCTGCACGTAAGCCTTCTTGATCTCGTCCAGGAACGAATTCTTGGTGAGCAGCGTCGTCGTGGCGAACGAGCCGAGCACGAGCGCCGTCACCGGCAGCGTGATGTGCCAGAGATAGTCGAGAACCTTGTGAGGCCAATCGAGCTCGGCGAAATTGTCCGAGGTCAGGCCGCGCAAGGGAAAGATCTGCCAGAACGAGCCGCCGCAAAAGAGTACGATCAGCAGCACCGCGAACAGAAAGTTCGGGATCGCGTAGCCGAAGATCACGATCGCCGAGGTCGCGGTGTCGAAGCGCGTGCCGTCCTTCACGGCCTTGCGGATGCCGAGAGGAATTGAGATCGCATAGGAGAGGAAGGTCATCCACAGACCGAGCGAGATCGACACCGGCAGCTTTTCGCCGATCAGGGTCAGCACCGGCGTATCGCGGTAGTAGCTCTTGCCGAAGTTGAAGGTGGCGTAGTCGCGCACCAGGATCCAGAAGCGCTCGAGCGCCGGCTTGTCGAAGCCGTATTGCTTCTCGAGCTCCTTGATGAACTTCGGATCGAGCCCCTGCGATCCGCGATAGCGCGAGGCGATGTCGCCGACCGCCTGCGATCCGGCCGCCCCGATCTGCCCGCCGCCTCCGCCGAAGCCCGCGGTCGAACTCTGATCGGCGCCCTGGAGCTGCGCGATCGCCCGCTCGACCGGGCCGCCCGGCACGAACTGCACGATGGCGAACGACACCGCCATGATGCCGAGGATCGTCGGGATCATCAAGAGGAGGCGGCGGACGACGTAGGCGAGCATGGATTAGGCGAATGGCGAATGGCGAATGGCGAATGGCGGCCGGCCACACGTGGCTCGCCGCCCGCTGCCGATCACTCGCAACTCGCCATTCGCCATTCGCCAATCTCCCCTAGAGCCCGATCGCCTTCGCCTTGTCCGCATCCCACCACCATGTTCCGGGCGCCCCCGTGCTCAGCACCGGCTGCCGGTCGGGCCGCGAGAAGGCGTCCCAGTAGGCGACCCAGGCGATGTCGCGGTACCACATCGGCACCCAATAATGGCCCGCCCGCAGCACGCGGTCGAGCGCGCGACAGGCGGTGTTGAGCTCCTCGCGCGATTTCGCGTCCGCGATCGTCTCGACCAGCGCGTCGACTGCCGGGTCGGAAACGCCCGAGAGGTTGCGCGAGCCCTGCCGCGCCGCGGCCTCCGAGGTGAAAGCGACCTTGAGATCGGCGCCGGGCGTGCTCGAGCCGCCGTTCGCGGCCGTGACCACATCGTAGTCGAAGGCGTCGGTGCGGGCCTTGTACTGGGCCGCGTCCACGACGCGAATATTGGCCTGAATCCCGAGCTTCCCCAGATTTTGGATGAACGGCATGGTGTGCGGCTGAAGCGCGCTCGAGAAATCGAGAAATTCGATCGTCAGCGGCTTGCCGCCGGGCAGCTTCATCACGGCGCCGTCCCGCTGGCAGCCGGCGGCGATCAGCAAGTCGTAAGCCTGCTTGAGCAGCGTGCGGTCGAAGCCGGAGCCGTCGCTTTCCGGCGGCGTATAGGGTTCGCCGAACACCGAAGCCGCCAGCTTGCCGCGCCACGGCTCGAGCAGCTTAAGTTCGTCCGGCCCCGGCTTGCCCTTCGCCTCCATCGGGCTGTTGGGAAAGAACGACACCACCCGCTTGTAGGACGAATACATGATGTTCTTGTTGGTCCATTCGAAGTCGAAGGCGAGGCCGATCGCCTCGCGCACGCGCGGGTCCTTGAACTGGTCGCGCCGCGTGTTGAGATACCACCCTTGCGTGCGCGAGGGCGCGCCGTCGTGGAGGGTCTCCTTCTTGACCTTCCCGTCCTTGATCGCGGGGAAATCGTAGGCCGTCGCCCAGAAGCGCGCGGTGTATTCCTCGTGGTAGTTGATCGCGCCGGCCTTGAAAGCCTCGAAGGCCACCTGGCGCTCGCGATAATATTCGAACCGCAGCCCGTCGAAATTGTTCTGCCCGAGGTTCACCGGCAGCTTCGCGCCCCAATAATTGGGGTCGCGCGCATATTCGATGAACCGGCCCTGTTCGAAGGTCTTGACCCTGTAGGCGCCGGAGCCGAGCGGGGCGTCGAGCGTCGCGGCGGCGAAGTCCCGGTCCTTCCACCACGCCGCGGAAAAGACCGGCATGCCGACGACGATCAGATGCGCATCGCGGCTGCGGTCCTTGACGAAGCGCACGTGGACAACGTCGTCGCCCTCGGCGGCGACCGAATTGACCTCCTTCAGGAGCTGCGCGTAGACGGGATGGCCCTTGTCCTTGAGGATGGCGAGCGAGAAGGCGACGTCGGCCGCGGTGACGCGCGAGCCGTCGAAGAACTTCGCCTCCGGCCTCAGCTTGAAGCGGTAGTCGAGCTTGTCGCCGGATACGCGCACCGACTGGGCCAGCAGACCGTAGACCGAATTGGGCTCGTCGCCGTTGGCGGTCATCAGCGTGTCGAAGGTCGCGCCCATGCCGGCCGCGCCGTTGCCCTTCCAGCTGTAGATGTTGAGGGTGTCGAAGGTGTCGAAACTCTGGTTGCCGCTCGTGCCGGTGATCTGAAGCGAGAGCAGCCCGCCGGTCGGCGCGTTGGGATTGACGTAAGAAAAATGCGGGAAATCCGGGGGCAGGGCGAGATCGCCGAACGACGACAGGCCGTGGGTTTCGACCCCGTCGTCGGCCAACGCCGCGAGCGGGCGCGGGAGCGCGACCGCGAACGCGGCGGCTCCGGCGGCCTTCAGAGCCGCTCTCCGCGAAAACATGCCTGTCATGGACTCGACTCCGCTTCTTGCGATCTACCGCGCGTCACGGCGAATGGCCAGCGACCGCGGCGAAAGCGAGGCGCGAGGCGCGAAACGCATGGGGACGGCGGATTAAACTTCGTCCATCCCTGGCGCGCTTAAGCGCTCGCCGAGGGCGCCGACCGGCCGTCAGGCCCGGTGGCGCCGATCGCAACCGGCCCTTCCCGGCCTCCGCGCGAGAGACTAACTTTAGCCCGGGGAATTTTTCATCCCGTCACGGGCGGCGATGGCCATGCGGATTTTGCTTTCTGAGGGGTCTGGCCTCACCTCTCGTCAGGTCGCGGCGCGACTTGGATCGCTCGGACACGAGGTCGAAATCCTCTCGTCCTCGCGCTTTTGCCTGACGCGCTTCACCCGGCGCGTGACAAGAGTTCACGACGTCCCGCGTTTCGGCCTCGACCCCTTCGGCTGGCTCGCAGCCGCCGAGCGCATAGCGGACGAACGCAAGGTTGATCTGCTGTTTCCGACGCAGGAACAAGTGGCCGTTCTGTCGGCGCGACAGAAGACCCTTCGCGTCGCGACCATCGCGCCGCCCTTTGCGAGCCTTGCGCGGGTACAGGACAAGATCTCGGCGTTTCGCACCCTGACGGCGATCGGCGCGCCGCAACCGGAGACCTTCGTCGTCACGGGCCCAGACGACCTGCGCGCCGTCTCGTCCTATCCCGTCTTCCTCAAAAGACCGGTGAGCACGGCGAGTTCCGGCGTGCGGCGCGCGACGAGCGCGGAGGCGCTCGAGGCCATGGCGCGCGAGTTCGGTCTCGGGCGGACCCCCCTGATCGTGCAGAGGCAGGTCTCCGGGCCGCTCGCGATGGTGCAGGCGGTGGCCGATCGCGGCCGCCTGATCGCCCATCACGCTTGCCGGCGCTTGCGCGAAGGCGTCGGCGGCGGCGCTTCGCTGAAGGAGAGCCTTGTCATTCCGGGGCTGGCCGACATGCTGGCGCGGCTGGTCGCGGCGCTCGACTGGCATGGCGGGCTTTCGATGGATGCGATCGTCGCCGACGGCGGCCCTGTCGTCATCGACGTCAATCCCCGGCTGGTCGAACCGGCAAACGCGCTGGCGGCCGGCGTGGACCTCGTCTCCGCCATGCTCGACGTCGCGCGCGATCCGCCGGCGCGGGCGGCGGGGCGGGCCGGGATTCGCACACGCCAGACGCTGCTTGCGATTCTCGGGGCCGCCGAGCGGCACGAGGCGCGCGGCGCGGTTCTGCGCGAAGCGCTCGCCGCCATCTTTGCCCGAGGCGACTATGCCGGCTCGATCGAGGAGTTGACCCCGATCGCCGGCGACCCGATCGCGGCTGCGCCTATCGCGGTCGCGCTGGCGGCATTGCTGATCCGTCCATCGCTGTGGCGGAAATTCCATGCCGGCGCGACCGGCCCCTACGCGTTGACGCCCGCCGCGTGGGCGGAAATTCTCGCTGCGGCGGAGTGACGCCGGCCTCGCGCCCCTTGCCGCTCGGGCCCGCCGGGGTGTAGGGCGCCCGTCATGCCGTCCGCCGCCGCCCCGCCAGCCCAATCGCCGCTCGCCGCCGGAGCCGCCATGGTGCGCGCGCTCGCCTCCGCCGACGCCGAGGCTGCGGCTTCCGTCATCCGGACCGCCTTCGCCGCGCAGAGCCGCGCGACGACGCCGCCGTCCTCGGCCTTGCGGGAGACGGGCGAGTTGATTGCCGCCAAGATCGCCGCCGGCGGCGGCTTCGGCGCCTTCGAAAGCGGACGGCCGATCGCCGTTGCGCTGTGGCAGGAGGTCGACGGGGCGCTGCTCGTCGCCCGCGTCAGCGTGCTGCCCGAGGCGCGGGGACGGTCTCTGAGCCGCCGGCTGATCGCCGCCTGCGAAGCGGAGGCGCTCTCCCGCGGGCTTTCGCGCGTGCGCCTCAGGGTGCGGCTGGCGTTGCCGGAAAACGAGCGGCTGTTTCAACGCATGGGCTTTCGGCGCCTCTTCATCGAGGCCCACGCGGGTTTCGACGCGCCGACGGTCGCGGTGCTGGAGAAGCAACTCCCATGAGCCCCTTTGCGCCTCCCGACAGCGCGCCCGGTCTTCTGACCATCGATCTCGCCGCGCTCGCCGACAACTGGCGCACGCTTGCGGCGCTGGCCGCGCCTGCCCGATGCGCCGCCGTGGTCAAGGCGAACGCCTACGGCGTCGGCCTCGACCGGGCGGCCCCCGCGCTCTGGGGCGCCGGCGCGAAAACCTTCTTCGTCGCCCATCTCGGCGAGGGGATCGCGGCGCGGCGCCTCCTGCCGGACGCGGAGATCTACATTTTGAACGGTCTCGAGGCGGGCGCTGATCCAGCCGATTATCACGCGCATCGCCTGAGGCCGGTCCTCGGAGGCGCCGAAGAACTCGAGCGCTGGTCGGCCTTCGCCGGCCAGAAAGGGCGAGCCCCGCCGTCCGCGCTGCATCTCGACACCGGCATGCGCCGGCTCGGATTTCCTTCGCTCGACACGCTCAGGCGCGCGATCGACGCTCACGGCGCCAGCGGCGTCGACCTCCTGATCAGCCATTTCGTCTCGTCGGAGCTTCCGGACGATCCGCTGAACCGCCTTCAGATCGAGCGTTTCGCGGCGGCGCGCGGGGCGCTTCCGCATCTCGACGCCTCCTTCGCCAATTCGTCGGCGATGTTCCTCAGCGCCCGCCCGATCCACGATCTCGCCCGTCCCGGCTACGCCCTCTACGGCGGCAATCCGACGCCCGACCGGCCGAACCCCATGCGGCCGGCCGTCACCCTGACCGTCGCGGTGCAGCAGACGCGCTGGATCGAGACCGGCGAGAGCTGCGGCTACAACGCCCAATGGACGGCGAAGCGCCCGACCCGTCTTGCGACCCTGCTCGCCGGCTATGCCGACGGCCTGCCGCGCGCCGCCGGCGCCACCGACGCGCGCCCCGGCGCCGAGGTCGCGATCGCCGGGCGGCGCTGCCCCCTGGTCGGGCGGGTGTCGATGGACCTGATCATCGCCGACGTGACCGACCTTGCGGAGGACGCGGTTCGGCCGGGCGCCCCGGCGGAACTCTTCGGCGCCGCGGTGCCGCTCGACGACTTCGCGACCCGGAGCGGCACGATCGGCTATCAGATTCTGACCAACCTCGGGGCGCGCTACCGGCGACACTACCTCGGGGGCTGACGCCTCGGCGCCTCTTGCGCCATCCGACAAGGCCAGGAAATCCGATCTGGAAATTCGGCAAGGGCGGCGCGCAAGCCGTCCGCCGCTGCCCGACGGCTCTATCGCCGCGATCGCCGCCGCGCACGATTGCGCGGTCGCATCCCCCGACCCGCCCGCCTTCACCGCCGCCGGACTCCCCGTGATCAATCCTTGGACGCCCGGCGCTTGACGCCTTGAGGTCGGCAATGCGGCAGTCAGCGATCGTTGGACGTAAGGGCGAAGGGCGCCAGCCTTTGTCGTTCCCGAAGCGAGTTGGGAACGTGTCGTTTCGACCCAAAGCCGCCCTTGCCGGTTTAACGGGAACGCGCGCTGAGACTTGGAAAGCTGCCGGTCGCCCGCAGACAGACGCGCCAGGAGCGGACATTTGGAGACGGCTCGGCGATCGAGTTCTAACTACGCTTTTCAATAAGTCTCACTGGGTTCCTAGCGCGAGCTGCAGACGTTGTTCGGGCGTAATGAGATGATCAAGGTTCACCGCGTCCTGTCCAAGGTCGATCTCGACCCAACTCACCTCTCCGCTGAACTTCTTTGGCGTCGGATAATCGTAAGTCACCGGCGACCCGAATTCGTCGCCGACATCGCAGGTCTCGTCGGCTGAGAACACCATCGGCTCCGTCATGTCGACCCTGCCCTCGCCGACTTTCCCACCGTCGACGTAGAGGGTGACCGTGCCCCCCTTTGCGAGCCCGCCACCGTCGTATGCGAACTCCATGCGAACCTGATGGGTGCCGGGGGGGATCTGCGAGCCCCCCTCGATCGTGTAGCGGTTCACGCCGTAGAAATTGTAACAGTATTTCAGTTTGCCGCCCTTGGCGTAGAGGCTCCAGCCGCCGATGATTCCGCCGAGCGCGACGATCACGCCTTCGGCGCCGGTCGGCGGAACGATGACTTCGGCCGTCAGGGCGTGAGACTTGTTCTTAGTATTGACGATCGAACTCTCCGTCAGCCGTCCCATGCCGCGGAACAGGATCTGGCGGTTGCCCTTTATCAATTGCGGCCGGCCGGCGAGGTCCGGGTTCGCACGCTCTGCAAACCGGTCGTCGAGCGGCAGCACGTTGTACTTGACCGCTTCGATCAGCCACAGCCGCTGCAGCGCGTGCAGCTTGTCGGGATGCGCCTTGGCGAGGTTCTTCGCCTGGGTCCAGTCCGTCGTGGTGTCGTACAGCTCCCAGTTGTCGTCGTCGAAGGCGGGGAGCTTCACTTGCCCGGTCTCCCACGGCGTTCGGTGCCGCGTCACCGCGGTCCAGCCCATGTGGTAGATTCCCCGATTGCCGGCCATCTCGAAATACTGTGTCTCGCGCCGCTCGGCCGCCCCGGCATCGTTGAACGCATAGAGCATGCTGACGCCTTCGATCGGGCGCTGCTGTACCCCATTGACGAAGACCGGCTCGGGCAGGCCCGCCGCTTCCAGGATCGTTGGCGCAACGTCGATGACGTGATGAAACTGGCTTCGGGTTTCGCCCTTGGCTTTGATCCCCGTCGGCCAGTGCACGATCGTTCCGTTGCGAGTGCCGCCGAAGTGCGAGGCGACTTGCTTGGTCCACTGGTAGGGCGCGCACATCGCGTGCGCCCAGCCGACGGCATAATGGTTGTACGCTTCGGGGCCGCCGAGCTTGTCCAACCGTTCCGTGAGAAACTTCGCGGTCTCCAAATGCGGAAAGCCGGTCAGCGGCGCCATCTCGTTGAAACAGCCCTGCAGCGAACCCTCGGCCGAGGCGCCATTGTCGCCGATGATCAGGTAGATCAACGTGTCTTCCAGGATGCCAAGATCCTTGAGCGCGTCGATCAGGCGTCCGACGTGATGGTCCGTATGTTCCAGGAACCCCGCATAGACCTCCATCTGGCGCGCGAGGACCGGCTTCATTTCGGCGGCGATCGCATCCCAGGCGGGGATCTCGGCATGGCGCGGCGTCAGCTCGCAATCCTCCGGAATGACGCCGAGCTGCTTCTGCCGGGCGAATGTTTCCTCGCGCAGCTTGTCCCAGCCGTGGTCGAATTTGCCCTTGTACTTGTCAGCCCACTCCTTCGGTACATGATGGGGCGCATGCGTCGCGCCCGGCGCGAAATAGGTGAAAAAGGGCTTGTCAGGCATCAACGCCTTTTGCTGGCGGATCCAGTTGATCGCCTTGGTGGTCATGTCATCGGTCAGATGATACCCCTCTTCGGCGGATTTCTCCGGCTCAATCGGCGTGGTGCCTTCGTACAGCGCCGGGTAGTACTGGTTCGTCTCGCCGCCGATAAACCCGTAGAAGTACTCGAACCCCCCGCCGCCGCTGGGCCATGCGTCGAACGGACCCATGGGGCTGGTCTGCCAGACCGGCACCTCATGGCACTTGCCGAACTGCGCGGTCGAATAGCCGTTGAGCTTGAGGGTGCGCGCAAGCGGGGCGCAGGTGTTTGGCAAAATCGAGTTGTAACCCGGCGCCGAGGTCGCAATTTCCGTGATCCCGCCCATACCCACCGAATGATGGTTGCGGCCAGTCAGCATCGCCTGACGGGTCGGAGAGCAGAGCGCCGTGGTGTGGAACCGGGTGAACCGGAGCCCGTTGGCGCCAAGCTTCTCGAAGTTCGGGGTATGGCACGGACCGCCGAAGGCGCTGGAAGCGCCGTAGCCGACGTCGTCGATGAGCACGATAAGGACATTCGGCGCGCCCTTTGGCGGGCGCAATTGCCGGATCGGTGGATACCTCGTGTCGGGGTCCTTGGCGTCGTAGGTCGTCAGGCCGACGTGCGGCTGATCCGGGATCGGGAGGACAGTTCGCTGAATCTTATCCTGCTCGCCCATCGGATCGCCCTCCCAGCCTAAGACGCTCCCATTTCCAGAGCCCGAGCCCTGGATGGGAATTCACTCCAGCTACGCTACACAACAAGTGGACCGCACGCCACGGGCTTGAGCACTCGAGACCAATGCTTGCTTCGGGCGTTCGCTGCGCCCACAGAATCGCACCTGAACGCCCGCAATCCCGCTCTTTCCCGCCGTTCGCCCGAAGCTCCCTATCCGCCCACCTCTGCCGTCGGACCGAACCGCAATCCACGCTATATGTTTTGGAAGTCTGTGTAGACAGGATAGGCCTGGATGTTTCCTCGCGCGCTCGAAGGATCGCACCATCCCTCCGCTCAGGAAAGGCCGCGCGGCGGTCGGCGTCGCCTAAAGTCCGGAAACACAAGACTAGCGCCGTGGCGTCTCTTGAGGAGAAGAGGTTGGAGAACATCGCTCTTGCTTCCTTTTCTTCCTCGGCGGCGAGCGGCCTGTCGGTTCTTTTTATCGGAACCGCTTTCGCAAAAAACTTGCCAAAAAGAGAAATCAGGCGTAGGGTGTTTCGGTTGGCCCGAGTTCATCCCCGATGCGCGCCCTCACCGTGACCCTCCTGCGCCGCTCGCCAAGACATCCGGCGCGCCCGCGCTCGGACGTTCTGCAGCGGCGCTTTCAAGAAGGCCGACGGCGGCGGCGCGGCAAATTGGGGAAGCCCGTCCGGAGTCCGGGCCATGGACGGCGTGGAGTGTTCAAGGCGTTGAAAAGATTGAAAATGGCAATGGGCCGCCCTTGGCGCGAGTTGGCACGGATTTGGATTGGCGCGGCTTCGGCTTGGGGCGCCGGCGCTGTCCGTTTGGGCGGTCCGCTCGGGCTCATGGCGAGAGGCCGCCGCAAGCGGCCGACCCCCGGCCAGCGGCTCGGCCGAGCCGGGACGCAGTCGCGCAAAGGCGGTCTCAAGCGTCTGAAATCCCGAGCGTCCGTGACATTGCGCGCGGCGCCTATCCCGGCTCAATGCGCGCGGCTGACGGCGAATTGGACCGCGTCGAGGAGCGCGTCCTTCCAGGGGGAGGCGGGAAAGAGCCCGAGCGCGTCGACCGCCATGGCGCTGTAATGGCGCGCCCGTTCGATCGTATCCTCGAGGGCGCGATGCTTCTTCATGGTCGCGACCGCGCTCTCGAGGTCGCCGTCGGTTATCTCGCCTTTCTCCAGCGTTCGCCGCCAGAATTCGCGCTCCTTGACGGAGCCGCGCCGGAACGACAGCACGACCGGCAGGGTGATCTTGCCCTCGCGAAAATCGTCGCCGACGTTCTTGCCGAGCTTGGCCGCGGAGCCGCCGTAGTCCAGCGCGTCGTCGATCAGCTGGAAGGCGATGCCGAGGTTGGCGCCGTAGCCCCGGCAGGCCGCGATCTCGGCCTTGCCGAGCCCGGCGAGGATCGGGCCGACTTCGCAGGCGGCGGCGAACAGCGCGGCCGTCTTGGCCCTGATCACCGCGAGGTAGGCGTCCTCGGTCGTCTCGGTGTCCTTGGCGGCGGAAAGCTGCAGGACCTCGCCCTCCGCGATCACAACCGCGGCGCTGGACAGCACGTCGAGGCAGGCCATCGACCCGACCTCGACCATCATCTTGAACGCCTGGCCGAGCAGGAAATCCCCGACCAGCACGCTGGCCTCGTTGCCCCACAGGACCCGCGCCGCCGCCTTGCCGCGCCGCATGTCGCTGTCGTCGACGACGTCGTCATGGAGCAGCGTCGCCGTGTGCATGAATTCGACCGCGGCGGCGAGCTTGATGTGGCCGCTCCCGGCGTAGCCGCACAACCCCGCCGTCGCCAGCGTGAGGATCGGCCGCAGGCGCTTGCCCCCGGAGGAGATGAGATGATTGGCGACCTCGGGGATCATCGCGACTTCCGATCCCGTTCGCGACAGGATCGTCTGATTGACCCGCGTCATGTCGTCGGCCACGAGCCTCGTCAGCGGTTCGATCAGCCGATCGACCGTCTTGTCTTCCAGCGGAATCACAACACCCACGAGACGCAGTCCCTTGCCACAGGCCGGGGGCCGACCATAAAGACGCGAAAACCGCGCGGCAAGTGCGCTTACCGGAGCCCGCCTTGGTCGAGATCCTGAGAACCAACGATATCGTGCTGATCAGCGCCGTCGAAGCGCTTCTCAAAGCCGCCGGCGTCGGGTGCTTCGTCGCCGATCAGCACATGGCGGCGGTCGAGGGGTCGCTCGGCTTCCTGCCGCGTCGAATCCTGGTGGAGAAGGCCGACGAGGATCGGGCGCGGCTTCTGCTCACCCAAGCCGGCTTTGCCGCCGAGTTGCGGGAGGTCTGATACGCCGGACGCACGCACAACCGAAGAGTTGTCCCACGACTCCTGGCTGCATGGCAAGCTGACCCTGGCGCAGCCCCGGCGCGGGCATCGAGTCGGATCGGACGCAATTTTACTATCTGCGTCTGTTGATATTGCGAGTGGACGGCTGATCGACGTCGGGACCGGGGTCGGAGCGGTCGGCCTTGCGATTGCGAGCCGCAGCCCCGGCGCCCTCGCCGACCTCATCGAGATCGACTCGGGGTTGGCCGAAATCGCGGCGGCGAACGCGGCCCGCAACGGCCTTGCCGATCGGGTCCGGGTCGCGCGGGCCGACGTTCTCGACGCGCGCGCGCGGCGCGCAGCCGGGCTCGCCGACGAGGCGGCCGACCTGCTCGTCACGAACCCCCCATTCTTCGAGCCCGGCGCGGTGCGCGCCTCGCCCGATGCGGCGAAGGCCAGAGCCCATGTGTTTTCCGCCGATGCGGGCGGCGCGCCGCTCACGGCATGGATCCGCGCCTGCCTCGCGCTGCTGAGGCCAGGCGGCCGGTTTGCGATGATCCACCGGCCCGAGGCGCTCGCGGAGATCCTGGCGGCGGTCGAGAACCGGCTCGGGGCGCTGGCGCTGCTGCCCGTGCATCCCCGAATCGGCGCGTCGGCGCATCGCATCCTGATCTCGGGAGTGAAAGGGTCAAAGGCGCCCCTCCGGATCGCGCCCGCCCTCGTCCTGCACGAGGCGGACGGGCGGCTGACGGCGGAAGCGGACGCCCTTCATCGCGGCGAGCGGCTTCTGGCCTGGGGCGAGCGCGCGCCTTGAGACCGTCCAAAGCCCCCCCTAGAGTGTCCTCCATGACAGACGCCTTTCTACGCCATGTCGTTTCGACGCTCGATGAGATCCAGGCCGCGGGCCTCCTGAAGCGGGAGCGCCTGATTGCGGGACCCCAGGGCGGCCGCATCCGCGTCGCCTCTGAGGGCCGCGAGCGCACGCTGATCAACCTGTGCGCCAACAATTATCTCGGTCTCGCCGACGATCCCGACGTGATCGCCGCCGCCAAGTCGGCGCTGGACGCCTTTGGTTTCGGCATGGCTT
This sequence comes from uncultured Alphaproteobacteria bacterium, assembly GCA_963748545.1. GTDB lineage: Bacteria > Pseudomonadota > Alphaproteobacteria > Rhizobiales > Beijerinckiaceae > Roseiarcus. The sequence continues at coordinate 55,644 of CAVVJO010000036.1, read as the reverse complement.
CGGTTCGCTTCATCTGCGGCGCGCAGACGCTCCATCGCGAGCTGGAGCGCGCCATCGCCGCGCACCTCGGCAAGGACGATGCGATCGTCTTCGCCGCCTGCTTCGACGCCAACGGCGGCGTTTTCGAACCGCTGATGGGCGAAGAGGACGCGATCATTTCCGACAGCCTGAACCACGCCTCGATCATTGACGGGGTGCGGCTCGCCAAGGCGAAACGTTACCGGTTCGCCAATTCCGACATGAACGCGCTTGAGGACGGCCTCAAACAGGCGGAGGCCGACGGCGCGAGATTCAAACTGATCGCGACGGACGGCGTCTTCTCTATGGATGGCGCGGTGGCCAACCTCCCCGAGATTTGTTCCCTTGCCGAGCGATACGGCGCCATGGTGCTGGTCGACGACTGCCACGCGACCGGTCACCTGGGCGAGAAGGGCCGGGGAACGCCCGCGCTGACAGGCGTCGGCGACCGGGTCGACATCGTCACGGGCACGTTCGGCAAGACGCTCGGCGGCGGCATGGGCGGGTTCGTCGCGGCGGCGCAGCCGGTCGTCGACCTCTTGCGCCAGCGCGCGCGCCCGTACCTCTTCTCCAATTCGCTTGCGCCCCCGCTCGCCGCGGGCGCGCTCAAGGCGCTGGAGATAGCCGTCCGATCCGACGACCGCCGCGCGCGCCTGCACAGCCACGCCCGGCGGTTTCGAGCGGGTTTGGAGGCGGCGGGTTTCACGACCCTTCCAGGCGCGACCCCGATCATTCCCGTCATGCTTGGCGAGGCGCAGCTTGCGCAGGACCTGGCTGCGGCGCTCGATCAGCGCGGCGTCTATGCAGCGGGGTTCTTCTACCCGGTCGTGCCCAAGGGGCAGGCGCGTATTCGCACCCAGATGTCGGCGGCGCTGACGGACCAGGATATCGATGCGGCCTTGGCGGCGTTCCAGGACGCCGGCAAGGCGCTCGCGATCATTTGAAGGGGCGGACGGCATGAAATCGCTTGTGAAGGCCAAGCCCGAACCCGGTCTTTGGCTGGAAGACCAGCCCGTGCCGCCGATCGGTCCAGAAGATGTTCTGGTCAGGGTCCACAAAACCGGCATCTGCGGCACCGACGTCCATATCTTCAACTGGGACGAATGGGCGCAAAAGACGATCCCGACACCCATGACTATCGGCCACGAATATGCCGGCGAGATTGCCGCGGTCGGCGCTGACGTGAAGCGGCTGAAGGTTGGTCAGCGTGTGTCGGGCGAAGGTCACGTCATCGGCATGCGGAGCCGCGCGTCGCGCGGCGGCCGCTATCATCTCGATCCGGAGACGCAGGGGATAGGAGTCAACATCCCCGGCGCCTTCGCGGAATATGTGCGCGTCCCCGCCTTCAATATCGTGCCGCTGCCCGACGAAGTGGACGACGAGATCGGCGCGATCCTCGATCCGCTCGGCAACGCCGTGCACACCGCGCTCACCTACGATCTGGTCGGAGAGGACGTCCTAATTACCGGCGCCGGGCCGATCGGCATCATGGCGGGCGCCGTCGCGCGGCACGTCGGCGCCCGGCATGTCGTGATCACAGACATCAACCCGATGCGTCTGGCGCTTGCCGCCGAGGTCGCGGACGTCGTTCCGGTCGACGTGTCGAAGGAGGATCTTCAGTCGGTCATGGCTCGGCTCAAGATGACCGAGGGCTTCGACGTCGCGCTCGAGATGAGCGGCGCGCCAGCGGCCTTCGATCAGCTGTTGGATTCGGTCGTCACCGGCGGCCGGGTCGCGCTGCTCGGCCTGCCGGCCAAGCCGACGCTGGTCGACTGGAACAAGGTCATCTTCAAGCAATTGACCCTGAAGGGCATCTATGGCCGCGAGATGTTCGAGACCTGGCACAAGATGATCGCCATGCTGGAGAGTGGGCTGACGGTGCGCAAGGTCATTACGCACCGCCTGCCCGCGGCCGAGTTTCTCGCAGGGTTTGAGATCATGCGCCGCGGCGATTCGGGCAAGATCGTGCTGGACTGGGGGTGAGGCTTCCCGGCCGCCGCCGGGGCAGGCGAAGCCGCGACGGGGCCGTTCGGGCGCGCGGCTACGAGGCCAAACGCGTCTTCACGCCAGCTTCGATTTGGGTCGCGACTGGCGCTGAGACGTAGGGCCCGACCGGAAGGACCATTCGGCCATAGTCGCCGTTGATGATTTCCGCAGCGGAAAGGTATGCCGCCAAAGCCGCCGTCACGAGCCCGAGGTAGCCGCCCGCGGTCGTGCTCATCGGAACGCCAAACCCGTCGCCGATCGCGAGCAGCATGAACGTGATCCACAACGCCAGAAAGGTCAGCTGGAGCGCCGTGTTGTGGCGGAACGCCGCGATCCACATGTAGAAGCTGAAGACGCCCCAGACGAACAGATACCATCCGATGAAGGGACCGGCCCCGCCGCCGAAAAACTTGACGTAGGTCGCCAGCGATATCCAGAAGGCGCCGTAGGCCAGGAACGCGACCCCGGGGAACGTGTTTCCCCGCATGAACGCCAGGATCCCGGCGATCGCTTGAACGGTCCCGCCAAACACCAGCGCCATCGCCAAGACGAGAACCAGACCCTTTCCGTCGGCCAGCCCTGCGTTGATCAAGCTCAAGAGCCAGGTGGTCGACGCAAATGCAAAAAGTCCAAGGGGCGCCGGGTTGGCGATTTTGCTTTCCATAGTTTCCTCCCAAGCGCCGAACGACGCGTTCGCATGGGACTATTTCGAACCACACTGGCTCACGTCCATTGGCCATGGGGATTAATCATTTCGCCTGTCGGGCGGCGAGGGCGAAGGCCGGCCCTTCAGTGCTGTCGAAACGGACTATGGCGCGCCTCAGCGCGTCCCCTTGATGCGGCCTAATGCCGCACGCCGAGACGGTGAGGGTTTGGCCTCACGAGCGGTCCTTTATGAAATCGACGAAAGCGCGCAACGGTCCCGGCATTAGACGGCGACTCGGGAAGTAGAGGAACGGACCGGAAAAGCTAGGCCACCAGGGCTCGAGCAGCGGGACGAGCGCCCCGGTTTCAAGCGCGGGGCGGAGCCAATCCTCGAACAGGTACACCATCCCGAGACCTTCCACGGCCGCTCCGATGAGCAAGTCCGCCGCCGACCCTGGCTGGGATATGAGGGCCGCGACCGGATCGACGCGCACCGTCTTGCCAAGGCGCTCGAACTCCCAGACAGGCATCGAACGCCCGGCGAACTGAACCCGAAGGCAGCGATGATCAAGGAGATCGCTCGGGTGGTGAGGGCGGCCGTGCGCTTCGATGTAGCGGGGCGCCGCCGCGAGCGCGAAGCGCTGGACGCGCGGACCGATTGGCACGGCGATCATGTCCTGTTCGAGCCGCTCATCGTAGCGGACGCCCGCGTCGCACCCGGCAGCCAGCACGTCGACAAAGTTGTCCTCGGCAATGACTTCGAGCCGGATGTCCGGATAGGTTTCGAGGAAGCGCGCGACGATCTGCGGCAAGACGGTGTGGGCGACAGCGGAGGGAACGTTGAGCTTCAGGGTACCGGCGGGACGGTCCCGGAACGCATTGACGACGTCGAGCGCCGCATCGACCTCGGCCAGCGCGGGCGCCAGCCGCTCGAGGAGGCGCGCTCCAGCCTCGGTCGGCGCGACGCTTCGCGTCGTGCGGTTGAGAAGCCGGACGCCGAGTTGCCCCTCCAGCCGCCGGACGGCTTCGCTGAGTTTCGAGGCGGAACCGTCGCTGGCCCGGGCCGCGTCCCGAAAGCCGCCCGCGCGGACGACCGCGACAAAGGAAGACAGATCGCTCAGGCTCGCCGCCATTGTTCGCCTTTCCGCACGGCCCGTACACATTATAGCGGATTATCGAGCCATCCGATCGGCGCCATATCCCGAAAATCAACAGGCCTGGAGGTTCGTGATGAGCGCCCTGACATCCGCCGGTTCCTTTCCGTTGGGAGACCGCGCCGTTAACCGCATGGGATACGGGGCGATGCAACTCGCCGGCCCCGGCGTATTTGGGCCGCCAAAGGATCGAGCCGCGGCCATTTCGGTTCTGCGCGAAGCGGTCGCCAGCGGCGTCAATCACATCGACACCAGCGACTTCTACGGACCCCACGTCACCAACCAGATCATCGCCGAGGCGCTCCGCCCCTACCCCGCGGATTTGACCCTCGTGACCAAGGTCGGCGCGATCCGCGGCGCGGACGCGTCGTGGCTTCCCGCCTTCTCGCCCGACGAGCTCGTCCGCGCGGTTCACGACAACCTGAATAACCTCAAGGTCGAGGCGATCGACGTCGTCAATCTCAGGATCATGGGGAGGGTCCATGAGCCGAGCGAGATGTCGATCGAGCCGCAATTCGCGGCGCTGGCGAAACTTCGGGACCAGGGACTCGTTCGCCATCTCGGCCTCAGCAACGCGACCTCGACGCAGGTGAAGGAGGCGCGCGGAATCGCGCCCATCGTCTGCGTACAGAACCATTACAACGTCGTCCAGCGCGCCGACGACCCGCTCATCGACGAACTCAAGGGGGCGGGCGTCGCCTATGTGCCGTTCTTCCCGCTCGGCGGCTTCACGCCGCTGCAATCGGCGGAATTGGCGGCGGTCGCGGCCGAACTCGGCGCGACGCCGATGCAGACGGCGCTCGCCTGGCTGCTTCATCGCGCGCCCAATATCCTGCTCATTCCCGGGACCTCGTCGCTGGCGCACCTGCGGGAAAACCTCGCGGCCGCGAAGCTCGAACTCTCGAAGGGCGCGCTCGCCCGGCTCGACGCCATCGGGAAGGCATGAGCGCCCTCAGCCGGCCATGACGCCATTGAGGATCATGTGCATTTTCACCGGTCTGAAGCCGATCGGTTTCGGCCAAGTCGGGCCGGCGTCGGACGCTCCGACGCCGGGCGACGCTTCGGCGGGCGGTTCGTTCCCGGGCGCGGATTCCGTGTTTTCAAGACGTTGCGCCGGATTTTCCGGGCGGTCGGAACGCTCGGCGCCGTCGCCGTCCGCCCTCGTCTGCTCATTAAGACAAGCCCCAGGGATTGCGCGGTCGTCGCGCGGGCTCGTCGCAAGGTTCGGGGCCCGCAGCCACGCCGCGAACCCGGGCGCGAAATCAACGTTTTCAAGACATTGCGCCGGATTTTCCGGGCGGCTAACGTCTCCCGAGCCCTCCGCGGCGCTGTCGGCGGAAGCCTCCTGCTCCCGCGGCGCCGCAATCCCGCCAGCGCCCTCCGCGGCCGCGTCAATTCCGGGCGCAAAATCAATCTTTTTAGCGGCTTGCGTCGGATTTTCCGGGCAGTCGAAGCCCCTATGGTAGGGATCGAGCCAGGCAAGACTTTCCCCCTGATCGCGGGCGCAGCGTGGCGATCCCGAAACCCCCGGCGCGCTCTGCGCCCGGGGAGCGGGGATCGCTCCCAATCGCCACGCCCGTTGGGAACTCCGCGCGGCAGAGGAGCGCCCCGCCGAACGCAATCGCTCCCTCGACGGGCGCCTCGATGCGCGAAGGGTCGGACCGGTTGCGCACAGCGGCGGAAAATCCGTGATCGCGGTCGAGCTCCCGCACGATCGTGACTACCCGGTCGACCGCCTTCAGGTTTTGCCTCCGTCATGGCGCTGTAGGCGACCAGCGGCGCCTCGTTGAGACGGCTCACCTGGATCGCCGCGAACTCCTCCGGCGGCGCCGGCATGCGACGGGCCAAAATCTCGCGATGATGGCGCGCATGCGCTTCTCGCCGACGTCGATCCGCGGCGATCTCGGCGACCGAAGCGCCCCGGTTGAGGTATCCGACGATCGCCTGTTCCCGCTCGAATTTCGCGATGCGCGCGGCGCGTGCGTCCGGGAACCGCATAACGGGGGCGGCCGGCTCTGCGCAATCGGACATGATGTCTTTTTCCTGATTAAAGAAAACGTATGACATCAGTATTCTTATGTCAAGAAAATACCGGGTCCCATGCGTTAGCTGGCGCTCGCGATGACCCCACTCCCATGATGGCCGGCCTTGCGCCGGCCGTCATGCGGCGCCGCGCGGTCCGCACGGGTTTGAAACCGATTTTTTTATCAGAGACTTATCCTGATAAACGATACACAGGGTTCTCGGGCGGCCGGGCCAAGCCTGACATGGCGCATGCGAGCATTAGCGGCGAAAAAGCCAAAGCCCGTGCGACAGGCGCCTGTCGGAGCTATCCCGGCCCAGTCGCTGGCCGCCTCGCTCAGAACGCGTAGCGCACGCCGCCGTTGATCTGCCAGCCGCGGCTCCCGCCTCCGGCGACGCCATCCTGCCAGGCGACGTCGCCATAGATCGACAGGTTGCGGTTGATCTTGCCGTTGGCGCCGGCGCCGACCTGGATCGACGTGCCGAAGGTCCCGGTTGCGAAAGGAACGCCCCCCAGCACGACGCCGCCGCCCCCGCCGAGGCCGGTCAGCACGTTGGCCTTGAGATAGGCGCTGTAGAGCGCGCCGTCGGACGAGGCGAACGGTCTGATCAGCCGAGCCCCGGCGCGGAATACGCCTTCACTCTGGTTTCCGAGATTGACGTCGATCGCATCGGCGTCGGTCTTACGGGCGAAGCTCAGGTTCTGGTAGACGATCTGAAGTTGCGGTTCGAGAGCCAGGCCCTGCCAGCCGAGCGCGATCGGGTATCCGGCTTCGAGCGAGGCCGCAAAGGACGTGCCGTTGGTGCTGAGCGCCTGGCCCCTGGCCCCGGTCGAGACGGTTCCGTTGAACAGGCCGCCCGAGAGCAGGCCGTCGACGTACCAGCCGGCGGTCGACTGCCAGGTCAGGGCGCCGACCAGCGTCTCGGTGTCGAACAGCCCGCTGCTTGCGCCCTCGATCGCATGCGGCTCGTACCAGAGCTGGCCGAGTGTTGCGGCGAGCCCCGCCCGCAGCGTCCCGTCGGGGCTATTGCGGGCGATCCAGTTGGCGCCGAACTGGGTGGCGCCATAGTCCTGCGTCGCGTTCACCCCGTTATCGATGAAGCTTCGGTTGCTGGTATAACTCAACGCGCCCCCGAAGCCGCGGATGAAGACTTCACCGTCCGTGGGGGCCTTCACCAGTTGATCGTCGCGGATTTCGCCAAGCCGACGATGCAGGCTGTCGAGGTCCTGAAGCCCCGCCTCGAACAGCGCGTTCGGCAGGGCGATGTAGGCGGGAACCTGTGGCGCGAGCTCGGGGCGCGAATCGGGGGGGGGCGGCTCGACGGGGGTCACCGGCCCCTCGGGCGTGACATAGACGTTCTCGAGCCGGTAGTCCCAATTGGACCCGGCATTGCCCACCAGGTCCTGGCTTGCCGACGCCGAGCCGTTCGGCGAACCCGGTCCGAAGGCGTAAAGCTGATAGCGATAGGGCGTGCCGCCGTTGACATAACCGCCGGGCAGCGTGAAGGCGCCGACCGACGACGTCCCGGCGACCTGGACGATGGAGATGCCGTGATCCGGGGCCGGGGATTCCGTGCCGGTGAAGGCGCCTTCGCCGGTTGCGTTGACCCTGAGCGAGGAGGCGCCCGAGGCATTGCCGAAAACGAGCAGCCGATCGGTCGCCTGGTTGGAGAGCGGGCCGCCGGTGTTCAGGAGCGTGTTGACGGCGACGACGCCGGTTCCTGCGCCAGTCCCATAGTCGCCCTTGACGACGAGCGCATTGCCGATTGCGGCGCCGCCGATCTGCGCGACGCCCTGGTTCTGCAGGTTGCCGCCGATCGTGAACGCGCCCGCCGGGCCTCCGGAAAAGGCCGGCACAGCATCGGCGACCGCGACCGCGCCGAAGTTGCTCACGTTGCCCGCGACGCCGCCGTAGCCGCCAAGGGTCGCCCCGGCGGCGACGGTCACCGGACCGCCGCCCGACAGCAGCGCCGAGCCATGCGCCGCATCGCCGATCGCCAGAACGCCGGCCGTAACCTGGGTCGGCCCGGTATACGGATTGACCGCGTTCAGGATCGTCGTGCCGGTCCCGATCTGCGCGACGCCGCCGATCCCGGAAATGATCCCCGGAAACGTAACGACGTCGGCGCGGTTGAAGGCCAGCACGCCGTTGTCGGTCACATTGCCGACGATGCTGCCGGTGGTCCCGCCGGCGCCGAGTTGCAGCGTTCCCGCGGCGATCGTCGTGCCGCCCGTGTACGTGTTGGCCGCAGTGAGCACGGTCGTGCCGCTCCCGATCTGCGACAGCGAGCCGGTCCCGGAAACGACGCCCGAGAAGGTCGAGACGTCCGAGCGGTCGAAGGCCAGCACGCCGTTGTCGGTCACATTGCCGACGATGCTGCCGGTGGTCCCGCCGGAACCGAGTTGCAGCGTTCCGGAGGCGATCGTCGTGCCGCCCGTGTACGTGTTGGCCGCGGCGAGAATAACGACGCCGGTCGACGCGGTGCTGTCCGCGACGGTCAGGGCGCCGGGACCCGTTACGGCCTGGGAGATCGTCGTCTGGAAGCCGTTGGCGTCGATCGTTCCGCCGCCGGCAAGGAGCGAGATCGCCCGGCTCGGCGAGAGGTTGAAGCTGGACAGAAGCTGGAGTTCCCCGCCGTTGAAGGTGATCGGACCGGTCGCGGCCCCGAGCGCCGAATCCGCCCCAACAGCCAGGGCTCCTTGATTGATCACCGTACCGCCGGAATACGTGCTGACGCCGGTCAGCGTCGTCGTCCCTACGCCGATCTTGGTCACGACTCCGGTGCCCTGGATGACGCCCGCGTAAGTCCCGTCGTTCGGCTGAACGCCGTCCGGCGACACCTGATTGATCAGAAGGTCGCCGCTGAGGTCGTTGACGAGCGGCGGCAGGCTTTGCGCGCGCGCCTCGAGCGTGGCGCCGGGGTCGATCGTGACGCTCCCGTTGAAATTGGTGTTGTTGCCCGTCAGCACCAGCGTGCCGGCCTGGACCGCCATCGCCAGCGGCGCTCCGTTGCTTTCGCCGACCGAACCGGTCAGCGTCCAGGTTCCCGGGCCCGTTTTGTTCAGGGACTGGAAGTCCTTCACGACGCCCGGAAGCGAGTCGGAATCGCCCGAGGCCGCGTCCAGGTTGAGGACGTTCGTGCCGCCTCCGCCGTCGAGGTTCCCGGTGATGACGGACTGTGTCTCGAGCGTGACGACGTCGTTGCCGCCCTGAAGATCGAGATTGCCTTTGATCGTCGCTCCGGACTCGTTGATGATGTCGATGCCGACGTTGTGGTAGCTGCCGATCGCCTCGCCGCCGGTTACGGGATTGGTCCCGCCAGTCGCATCGATCGTGCCGTAGTTGTCGACAGAATTGCGCGGACTGGCCCCGGTAGTGTTCACGTTTTCGAAGAATATCGCGGAGCTTGCGCCGGCCTTGATAAGTCCATAGTTCACGACCGTGTTGCCGGAACCATAAGGGTTGATCGCCTCGGAGTTGTCTTGCGTGCCGGTGGCGGAGACGACGCCGTTCTTGTAGATCGTGATTGTGCTGTTGTTGTTGAATTCGACCGTGTTGTTGCCGGTGCCGTAATTCCCGCCGCCACCTGTCGAGTAGGTCGTGACCGTGGCGGTGGCGGTCCCGCTAGGCGAGCCGACGGTAATCGTGGCGTTGTTGCCAAGGCTGATCGCGTTCGCGTTTTTGGTGCTCAGGGTCGCGCCGTCGGTGACGTTGACGGTGACGGCATTGCCATCGGCAGGCGCGCCGTGGGGCCCCTGGCCTACCGGCTGCGACGAGGCGCCCGTGCAGGTCACGGTTGTTCCGGACGGAATTGCGAGTCCTGCGGGGACGCACTGCGCGAGCACGGAATGGGATGAAATGGCAAGCAGAGCGGCGGCGAGCGGGGCGGTCAGCGACCGGCGCGTCGGGCAAGGGCGGGGCCAATTGCAATAGCCGAGCCAAGGCCCGGCCTTCGGGCCCAGGACCCGAGGAATTGGCGCCAACATCTACCCCTCCCAACGAATCGCCTCAATCGGCACGCTCGAACGCGGCCCGGCCGGCGTCAACGCCATTCCAGGGCGCCACGCGCATAATTTGCGCGCCTGTCGCAGTTGCGCCACACTTTCGTCGTCCTCGTCAAGCGGCTCATCCGATATGCGAACGAGGATTACCTCTTCCGCCTCGAATTTCGCCCCCCGCGCGGCGTGAAGGGTCGTGACGATCGGAAAGGGCGTCTTGCCGCCCCGTCCTTCGGCGGCTCCAGGGGGTCCGGAAGGGGAAGCATCCCTCAACGAACGAAGACGGCTGAGACGCGCATCCGCTGGAGGCGCGCCAGAGGCGTCGGGCGACGAATGAGGAAACGCGATCCGCTTGCCGGCTGCGGCGCAATCGGACATGTGGCCGTTCTCCCCGCTTCTTCTGTCAAGAAAACGTCGAATTGTCTTCGGAACAATCCGAAACCCGAAGCCCGCTCTCGTAGAGACAACGCCCCGGCGCGATCGGGTTGGGCCGCTGCGACGCGGCGCATTGTTCGACGACCGCGCGCTCACACGCCGTCGAGGGTCCGCTCGGCGCCGGTGAGGAGCGACTTCAACTCGGCGCCGCCCGCCATCAATTCGATCACTTCGCCAATGGTCCGTTCGGTCTTGATGAACTCGGCCAAGGACCGCCCCCGCCGCAACACCATGAACCGATCGCCTGAGGCATAGGCATGATAGGCATTGTGGGTGATGAATAGAACCGCGACGCCGCGCGACCGCACCTTGTCGATCAACCTCAACACGGTGGCGGATTCCCGCACGCCGAGCGCCGCCGTCGGCTCGTCAAGCACAAGGACGCGCGCGCCAAAATGGACGGCGCGCCCGATTGCGAGCGCCTGCCGCTCGCCGCCCGACAGCGTTCCGACCAATTGCGCGCCGTCGGTGACGCGGCTGATGCCGAGGTCTTTCAGGCTCTGCAGGGCCATCCGCGAAGCCTCGTCGAGGTCGAGCCGGCGGAACAGGCCGCGTCCCTTTTGCGGCTCGGCCGCCAGGACAAAATTGCGAGCGACGCTCATCAGTGGGAGCGTCGCAACTTCCTGATAGACGGTGGCGATGCCCTTCTCGCGCGCATGGCGCGGGCTCGAGAAATGGACGACCTCCCCATCCACGAGCACTTGTCCTCGGGTCGGCGTCTCAACCCCGGTGAGAATCTTGATCACCGTCGATTTACCGGCCCCGTTCTCGCCCAGGAGACAGAAAACCTCCGCGGACCGGAGCTCCAGGGAGAGGTTTGCGATCGCGGTCACGCCGACAAACTGCTTGGTGACATCGCGGAGTTCGACGATCGGTAAGGTCATGTCAGGCCCTCCCCATCGCGAGCTGCCTCAGCCGGTGATTGGCGAGCACGGCGAGCAGGAGGAGAAGGCCGACAAAGAGATTGGCAAGGTCGGTGTTCCAGCCGAGAAAGAAAACGCCAAGGGAAACGATGCCGTAGGTCAGGGCGCCAAACATGGTGCCGATCGGAGAGCCGTAACCTCCGGTCAGCAGCACCCCGCCGATGACGGCCGCGGCGATCCCGGTGAACACGTATTGCGAGCCCAGGGTAATGTTGCCGTTCTGGAACGTCAGCGTCTCGTTGACGCCGGAGAGGACCGCAGCGAGCGCCGTGCAGACAAAGAGCGCCACCTTGACCTTGGCGACGGGAACGCCCGCGAGCCGCGCTGTCTCAGCGCTTCCGCCGGTTGCGTAGACCCAGTTCCCGAATGCGGTCCGCTGCATGACATAGGTCGCCAGAACGGACAGCAAGATCCATTGAACGATTGAAATATGAAATTCCATGAACTTCGAGGCGAATACGGCCTGGGCGGACCCCGAAGGCACGGCGGAGATGCTCGACGACCCGGTAAGCGCGATCGCGATCCCCAGCATCCCCCCCGTGATCATCAGCATGGTCGCCAGCGTCACGATGAAAGAGGGCAGCCGGGTGCGAACGACGATCAGTCCGTTGAGCGCCCCGACCGCCCCCCCGGCGAGGAAGGCGAGACCGACCCCGATCCAGGGGTTGAGCGAATAGTAGCCGGAGCAGATCGCTACGATCATCGAGGCCGCGCCGACTACCGAACCGACAGAAAGATCGAACTCGCCGCCGATCATCAGCATGCCGACCGGCAGTGCGACGATGCCGAGATCGGCGGCGGTGTCGAGCCAATTGGCGGTGCCGAGCGTCGTTAGAAAGCCGTTCTGTCCCGCAGTTACGGCGAAGAACACGAAGACAAGCAACGCCGAGACGACCCCGCCCGCTTCCGGGCGCAGCAACGCCGTCATCAACATGCCGCGGCGCGGGGCGGAGGGAAGCGAGTTGTCGGCGGAGACGCGTCCGGCGGACGCGTCGTCCGCGCCTTTGTCGTGGGGTCTCGCTTCCATGCCCATCGCCAAGACCTGCGTTTTCGGAGACCTCGTCCGCGCTCTTCCGGGTTACTTCGAACCGATCACGTTCGGGTAAGTGTCGAAAACCTTGAGAATCTTGTCGATGTTCTTCTTGTCGACGATGCTGGGGCCGGTCGAGACCGGGCCGACGGGAGCCAGTCCGTATTTCGCGTATAGCGTGGCGAACACCACGCCGAAATAGCCGTCGAGATAGGGCTGCTCGTTGATGAGGAAATCGATCTTGCCGCTCTGAATCTCCTGCAGCGCCACGCGGGAAATCTCCATCGTTCCGATATGAACCTTGCCGGTGAGCTGGCCAGCGTCCACCGCCGCGGCCGCAGCCGTGCCGACCGCGGCGTTTTCGGTAAAGATGCCGTCAATGTCCTTGTGCGATTGCAGGTAGGCGCCGATGTCGCGACTGACTTTCGCCTGATCGGTGGAATCAGCGGTCGGCAGCTCGAGGTTAGCGCTCGTGACGCCAAGCTCCTTGGCCTTCTCGCCAAGGCCCTTGCAGATGGCTTGAAGATACGGATTGCCGGGCACGTTGATGACGCACAGGATCGTCTTCGAGCCCGCCTTGGCGAGCCGGTCCGCGGCGACCTTTCCGACTTCGACGCCCTGTTGGCCGACGAACCCGAAGGCGCCGTCGGCTTGCCACTGATCTTGTCCGGACTGGTCGACATAGACTGGGATGCCGGCCTCGATCGCCTGCTTGATGTAAGGGTCGACGACACTGGTCACGAAGTCGCCGACCACGATCGCGTCGGGCTTCTGGGCGATCGCCGTCTGCATGGTCCGGGCCGAAGTCGCTTCGATGTCGGCTTCATCGATCGGGATGTAATTGAGCTTGACGCCCAGCGCCTTCGCAGCGTCCAGCGCGCCTTGATAAAGCGGCGGAAAAAACGAATCGTTGAGCGGACCGGACACGAAGGCGATTGAAATGGGCTTATCCTCGGCGGCGGCCGAGGTGACAACGGCGGCTAGCGCCAGCGCCGACACTCCAGCGCCAATAGCGAGACGACGGGCGGCTCTCAGGATCATGACGTTCCTCCACTCTCGAAGCCCGTCCCCCGGCGCGCCTCTTGGCGCTTGCCGCGATTGAGGCCATTGTCGGGCGGGCTGCAATTTGGTAGATGATTTGTCAGACATCGTCAACAGGACAACCCGCTGATGTCCGCCTTTTACAGGATTGGCTATGGCGCTTTTGATTGAGCGAAAAGCTCTTGGCCGCACAGATGGGATCATTGCGTCCGATTTGTCAGACAAGATGAACGCGCTCGAAGCGGAGCAAAAGTTCGCCGACGATGGGTCGTTCGATCTGAGCCGGATGCGCCTGTGGATCGACGAATATGCGGCGCTGGCCGCTCGCGGGGTCGAGATCGAGGGGCTCCCGCGCGAGGATCGCACAATCGACACGCCTTCCGGGCCGGTCTCAATCCGCATCTATAATCCGGACGTGCGTGCGCCCATTCTCGTGTTCGTCCATGGCGGCGGTTGGGTCATGGGCGGCATTCAGAGCCACGGCCATATCGCCCGCTGGATCGCCGCCGAGACTGGCGCGCGGATCGTCCAGGTCGCATACAGCCTCGCCCCCGAGCATCCCTATCCCACGGCGATCCACGAAATCGGCGCCGTGCTCGGTGCGCTGATCGCGGAGAACCGCGGCGAGCCGATCATGGTCGGCGGCGATTCCGCCGGCGCCAATCTCGCCGCTGCGGCGATCCTGCGTCTCCCCAAGGCGCTGCGCAGTCGGATTGCGGGTTTCATCTCGATCTACGGGGCCTACGCGCCCGAGATGAATTTGTCTTCGCATCGTCTTTATGGAGACGGGCGCTTTGGGCTCTCGGAAGCTCAAATGCGATGGTTCTGGAACCTCTACGCCCCGCAACTGCCGCCGGAAGCGCGAGCGAAGGAGCTGAGCCCGCTCGCGGCCGACCTTACCGATTTCCCACCCACCCTGTGCGTCGGCGCGGAGTGCGATCTTTTGCTCGACGACACGCTGGCGCTTTACGGCGAGTTGACCAAGGCCGGCAACGACGTCTCCCTGTCGCTTTGGTCGAGCCTTCCCCATGGGTGCATGCATTTCGTCGGCGCTGTCGCCAGCGTAACCGAAGCCGCTGGGTCGATCGTGCAGTTCATGCGGGCCCGTGGGCGCGGACAGGCGAGCCGCCCGACCCCCCTCGCCGTCGAGGCCTTCGCCAATCCGCAGGCAGACGGGAAGCTCGGGCGCGAGACCGCAGAGGAGGCGGCCCTCCTGAACGTCGAACCCTTGTTCTCGTCGGGCCGCTCCCGGCTGCACGGTTCGCTCGCACATCGCATTGCCGGCGACCTGATCAAGGGCGTATCGCCGGCGGGCTCCCTGTTGCCGCGCGAGGAAAGCGCGAGCGAGTCGTTTGGCGTCTCACGCAGCGCCTATCGGGAGGCGATCCGGACGCTCGCGGCGAAGGGAATGCTGTCTGCGCTGCCGAAGGTCGGAACCCGCGTCGCGCCGCGGTCGAGCTGGCACATCCTCGACCCGGACGTTCTCGAGTGGCATTTCGAGCTGGCGCCCGACGAGGGCTTCATCCGCGACCTCTTCGAACTTCGGAAGATCGTCGAGCCGAGCGCCGCCGCGCTGGCGGCCCTGCGTCGGAACGAGGTGCAACTCTCGAAGCTCGCGGACGCGCTCTCCCGCATGGCGCGCGCGAACCCGCGAACCGGGGGTTGGCTGAACGCGATCGTCGCCTTTCACCAGGAATTGCTGATCGCCGGACGCAACGAAGCGCTTTCCTCGTTGTGGCCGGCGATCCAGACGACCCTTCGCTGGTCGATTCGGCTGCAGATGATGCTGCCGACGCTGAGCCTTGCTCATGATCCTGTGGCCGACCACGCGCGCGTGTTCGAAAAGGTCGCGTCTCAGAGCGCCGAAGGCGCCCTGACCGAGACAGCGCTCCTCGTCGACGCGGCGCTCGCGGATACGTTGTCTCACTTGCAGCGGATTGATGCCCTGCGTCCGCTTGACGCCTCCGCGGCTCGCTGAGCGCAATCGAGGTCAATCCAGACCGAAAAGTCGTGCTGGATTCCGGGGCCGTTTGAACATGACAAGCAACTCTGCCATACAGAGTCATCTGTGAGGCTGTTATGTCGCTCGTGCTTGATCTTTTCGTCTGGCTGCTCGCCCTGGTCGGATTTGCTGCCATCGCGCTTGCCGTCATGCTGGGGCGGCCGCTGAAAGTCCCTGCGCCGCTCGCCTCCGTGCTGGATGGCGCTATGCAGATCGACGCCGACGGCCTGCCGGAGCTCAGCCGGTTTCAGGGGCGCGACGGGACCTGGCTCGCCTATCGACTTTATGAACCTGTCGTCCGCCGCAAGGCCTCACCCATCGTGCTCCTCGGCCACGGCTCGGCCGGGGCCTCGGGGCAGATGAACGGCGTCGCCCGAAGCCTGGCGAATGCCGGCTTTCCCGCGGTCTCGCTCGATTTTCGCGGCCATGGCGCCTCGGGGACCCGTGGCGACGTCGCCTACAGCGGCCAGTTGGACGACGACCTCGCCGATCTCCTGGCCGAGCTGCGGCGCAAGGACCCGGACGCGCGTTTCGCTTATGTCGGCCATTCCTCCGGCGGCGGCTATGGGCTTCGGCTCGCGGCGGGGGTCCTTGGGAAAGATTTCGACCGCTTCGTCCTGCTGGCGCCTTATCTCGGCCATCGGGCGCCGACCGTTCGGATCACCGACGCCGCCAAGGGCTGGGCGGCGGCGGACGTGCCGCGCATCATCGCGCTCAGCGTTCTGGCGCGCTTCGGGATCGACTGGCCGCAATCGCTGCCGGTGCTCGCCTTTGCGACCGGGCCGGGCGCGAAGAAATTCGTCACCGACCAGTACACGTTCCGGCTGATGACCAGCTACGCGGCGCCCGACGACTGGGAGGGCGCGTTTCGGGGGGCGAAGGCGCCGATCGACGTCATCTCCGGCGGGGACGACGAATTGATGGACGCGGAGGCCTATCGGCGCGTGCTCACGCCGCTCGGCGTCCGAGTGACGCTGATCCCGGGCGTCGACCACATGGGCGTCTGCTGGCGGCCGGAGGCGATCAAGGCGGTCGTCGCCGCGTTGCACGGCTGACGCCCGTGCGCAGGCTCATCGCCGTCGGCCGCTGGGCGCTCGCGGAATTCGGGCCGCTGATCGTGTTCTGGGCGCTCGCGCTGACGCTCGGGGTCAAGCCGGCCATCGGCGGTTCGATTGTCTTCATCCTCGGCGACGCCGCCTGGCGCTGGCGCAAAGGCCTCGCCTTTACCCGCCTCTATCTGCTGGTCAGCGTGCTGACCCTCGTGTTCGGCGGGATCGACCTCGTCTCGACCTCGCCGTTCATGCTGAAGTACGAAGCGGCGATCACCAATGTCGTGACCGGTTTTGCGTTCGTCGCTGGCGCCCTGGGTCAAAAGCCGATCATCCAGGAGATGGCCGAACAGCAGGGCGCGTCCGTTCCCGCGACCAGCGAGACGCGCGCCTTTTTCCGCGAGACGCGCGCCTTTTTCCGCCTGTTCACGCTCCTCTGGGCCGGCTATTTCTTCGTCAAGGCCGCCTTCTACGTCTGGGCGGTCTGGACGATGCCGATGCTCGAGGCGATGGCGCTGCGCTCCGTCGTCGGGTCGGCGAGCCTCGGCCTGATGATCCTTCTGAGCGCGACTCAGGGACGGCGGCTGTTCTTCCTCTGTCGTCGTCTTGGGCTGTTGCCGAAGCCCGAGGCGCCTGACGACCGCGCCTCGGCGCAAAGCGCATGATCATCCGCTCCGACGAAGCCGCGGCGACGCTGGCCGAGATCGACGGCGTTGTCGCCAAGGTCAAGCAGTCGCGCATCTATCGGAGCGCGGCGCTGATCACCATGCTCTGGGGCGTCGTCAATCTCGGCCGGGGGCTGCTCATCGCGCTGGCGCCGGCCGCTTTTGGGACGCGCTGGTTCCTGGCCGACGTCGTCGGAGTCGTGGCGACGATTGCGATCCTGCGGCTGCGCGCTTCGCCCGCAGGCAGCTTTCCTTTTCGCGTTCTCGCGGCCTTCGCGATCGTCTATGCTTTTGGCTGGGTGTCCTCGCGAGTGATCGGAGATTTTGGGCCACGCGAGGTGATGGCCTTCTGGCCGATGCTGTTCCTGCTCGGCTTTGCGATGGCCGGCTTCCTATTCGGCTGGGTCTTTTCCGCGATCGGCGTCGGTCTCTCGACGCTCATCGTCGCGGGCTACCTCTGGTCGGGCGACGCCTTCCCGCTGTGGCAGGCGGCGGTCACGGGGTTGGGTTTCATCGCCTGCGGCCTTTGGATGCGGCGGTCGTGACAGAACGGCTCGACGACGTCATCCACCAGCCTGTGCGCCTGAAGATTATGGCGGCCTTGACCGCGCTCGACCGCCGCGAAGAGGGCCTCGACTTCACGCGGCTGAAGAGTCTGACCGGCGCCACGGACGGCAATCTCGGCGCCCATCTCGACCAGCTTTCTCGCGCCGGCTATGTCGAGGCGGCCAAGGCTTTCGTCGGCCGCCGTCCGCGCACCACCGTGAAAGCGACGGCGCAAGGCCGCGCGGCGTTTGCGCGCCATGTGGCGTTTCTCAAGGCGATCATCGCGGGGGCTTGACGGCCCCCATGTTGACCCGGCGCCGCGCTGTCGCCACAACGCAAGCATGATCCGCGGCGTCTTCATCCTCCTCCTGTTCCAGCTCCTCGGCGAGGTTTTCGCGCGCGGCTTAAGCCTTCCCGCACCGGGGCCGGTCGTCGGGCTCGCGTTGCTGGTCGTCGCGATGACCGGCTATCGGGCCTGGCGCCCCTACGACGACGACGCGCTGGCGGCAAGCGAGCTCGGCCGCGCCGCCGACGGGCTGCTGCGCTCGCTGTCGCTGTTCTTCGTCCCGGCCGGCGTTGGGGTGGTGCAATATCTGGGGCTTCTTCAGGCGCAGGGCGCGGCGCTGGCGGCGGCGCTGGCCGTCTCGACCGTGCTCACCCTGCTCGCCACGGTAGGCGTCTTCCTGCTGGTCAAGCGGCTGATCGGCCTGAGGAGCGAGACGTGATCCCGTTCCGGCTCTGGGTCTATCTCCAGACGACGCCGCTCTTCTGGCTGACGGCGACCCTCGCCGCCTATCTGATCGCCGACCGGATCGCCGCGGCGGCGGGCCGCCATCCCGTGGTCAACCCGGTCGCCATCGCGGTCGCCCTGGTCGGGACGCTCCTGAAACTGACCGGGACCGATTACCAGACCTATTTCAACGGCGCGCAATTCGTTCATTTCCTACTGGGTCCCGCGACCGTCGCGCTGGCGGTTCCGCTCTATCGCAATATCGAGCTCGTCCAGCGCAATCTCCTGCCGATGGCGGCGGCGCTGATCGTCGGCGCGTTTGTCGCCGTCGTCTCGGCGCTGCTGGTCGCCCGGGCGCTCGGCGCGCCCCGCGCCGTGCTGGTCTCGCTCGCGCCCAAGTCGGTGACGGCGGGCGTGGCGATGGCGGTGTCCGAGACGCTGGGCGGCGCGCCGCCGCTGACCGCCGTGCTCGTGATCGCGACCGGCATTCTCGGCGCGATCGTCGTGACGCCCTTGATGAATGCGCTTGGGATTCGCGACTACGCCGCGCGCGGCTTCGCGGTCGGCCTAGCGTCGCACGGCATCGGCACCGCGCGTGCCTTCGCCGTCGATCCGATCGCTGGCGTGTTCGCCGGCCTCGCCATGGGCCTCAACGCAGTGGTCACCCCGGCGATCATCCCGATTCTCCTGCCCTGGCTTACGGGTTGAAAAAAGGGCGGCCGAAGCCGCCCGTCTGGGGAGTTAACCGGGAGTTGGCTTATCAGAACTTGAGGTTCACGCCGGCCGTGATCGCGTTGGCGTTGACGGACGACTGCGTAAGCCGCTGGGATTGGAGAAAGACAATGTTGGCCGTGCCGTACTTCGTATACATGTACTGGCCGAATACTTCCCAGTTGTTCCAGATGTGATACGAAAGCCCGGCGCCGATGGTCCAGCCGTTCCGGCTGACCGACGCCTGCTCCTGGAACGTCGTCTGATTGGTTGGCGACTGGGGCGCGAGACCGCCTGTCTTGCCGTAGAGCTGCGTCCGGGTCACGTTCTGACTGCTCCAGGCCCAGCCGCCCTTGATGTACGGGAGGAAGTCCCCCAAGGCGTAGCCGGCGATGCCGACGACCTGACCGCCAACGCCGCTCGACGAGGTCTCGTGAATGTTGGAGCCGGTAAGGTTGGAGAACGTTTCGGAGCTGCCGCCGTTCCAGTCCAGATTGGCTTCCGCGCCGATCACGAAGTGCTGTGGGAACTCGTAACGATAGCCGATCTGACCGCCGCCGATGAACCGGCTGTTGCTGAAGCTGCTGCTGTCCTCGTAAAGTCCATTGTAGTAGGTCTTCGTCACCGGACTGGCGTTGTAGACGTATGAAGTGTCGCTGGTGTTGCCCCAACCCCAGCCGACATTGCCGCCGAAATAGAAACCGGTCCAGTTATACACGGTCACGACGGGAAGAACGATCGCCTTCTTGGTCGGCAGGTCGGCCGCGACCGCGGGGACGATAAAAAGCGCAGCCGCGCCCGCAAGCAGTATCTTCTTCATAAGGGCCCCCCCAGGCCCACTCGGGCCGATGTCGAGGCCCAGCTATACACCGGGATTCGCGGGTGCACTGTCACCCCCGCGCAACACCGCATATCAGAATAACGTCACATAAATGTCGTACAGACGCCGCGCGGGGCTCACCCTTCCGGGACGCCCGCCTTGCGCATGCCCTCGATCACCCGCTCGCGCTGCTCGAGGAAGACCGGATTGTCGCTTTCGGCCGCCGCGCGAAAGCCGGCGAGGTTGAAATCCGGCGCGATGGCGAGGCCGGCCCTGACCTCGACCTCCGCTTCGCTCTGGCGCCCGAGCAAGGCGAGCGCAGCGGCGTTGTGGAAGTGGTTGAGCGGAAAATTCCGGCTGGCGTCGATCGACTCGCGAAAAAGCTCAATCGCCTCGGCGGGGCGCCGAGGTAAAGTTTGGCCAGCCCGGCGATGTATTTCCACAGGAATGTGACCCCGTCGATCGGCGAAATGCGGAACGCCTCCGCGATATGGGCCTCCGTCTCCTCCGCGCGGCCGAGCATGATCTTGGCGAGACCCGTCCAGGCGTGCGCCACGCCGATGTTGCGATTGAGCGACAACGCGCGCTCGAACTCGCCGATGCCGCGCGCTGCGCGATTGGTCAGCACCTGGACATAGCCGAGCCAAAGATGGGCCCAATGATTGCGCGGGTCGAGCGCGAGCGCGTTGAGGAGTTCGGTCTCCGCGGATTTGAGGCGAGCGGCGTGCTCTTGTTGCCGGTAGAGCGCGGTGAGCACGTCCGCTCTGGCGGCCCCGACAATGGCGTCGACGTTGGCCGGATTGAGCTTGAGCGCCTCGTCGAACAGCGCCTTAGCCCGGACGACGTTCTCGAGCCGGCCTCGATTGAAGGCGGCGACGCCGCGGAAATAAAAGTCGAGCGAATCGGGATTGGGCTCGTGCTCGGCTCGTTCGGCCTCGGCCGCAATCAGTTCCGCGCGCAATTGGTTGGCGAGGCGCGAGACGATCTCGTCCTGCATGTCGAACAGGTCCGCGATCGGTTTATCGAACCGGTCGGCCCAGATGTGATTGCCGGTTTCCGCGTCGATGAACTGGGTGTTGATCCGCATCCGGCCGGCGCCGCGCTGAATGCTGCCCTCCAAGATGTAGCGGACATTGAGCTCCCGGCCAATCTGCTTGGCGTCGACCGACTTGCCCTTGTAGGTGAACGCCGTATTCCGAGCCACGACGACCGTGTTGGCCATCCGGGAGAGGTCAGTCGTCGAGACTCTCCGTGACGCCGTCCACGAAAAACTCCTGCTCCTCGCCGCCGCCCAAACTGGCGAAGGGAAGCACGACGATCGAGCAGCGCGGCGGTCCGGACTTTTGCGGCGGGGATTCGAGCGGAGCGGGCTTGTTGTCGACCGGCGCGCCGACCTCCAGCGAATAGACCCGCAAAGGCTCGGCGATGTTCTTCAGCGCCTGAAGGCCCATGTCGCTGACGGCGAAGTCGAGCCGGCCCTTCACCTGGCGATAGGCATCCTCGGACAGCGCAATGGCGCCGGGCTTGGCGATGCCTTCCAGCCGCGCGGCGATGTTCACGCCGTCGCCCATGAGGTCGCCATCTGCTTCCTCGACCACGTCGCCAAGATGGACGCCAATCCGGAACCGGATCCGGCGGTCTTCCGGCAGGCCGGCGTTCCGCTCGATCAGACCGTTCTGCAACTCGATGGCGCAGCGGACCGCGTCGACCACGCTGCGGAATTCGACCAGCACGCCGTCCCCGGTGCGTTTCACCACACGGCCGTTGTGAACAGAGATGGTCGGGTCGATCAGATCGCTGCGCATCGCCCGGAGTCGGGCCAGGACACGGTCTTCGTCCGCGCCCGCCAACCGCGAAAAGCCGACGATGTCAGCAACCAGGATCGCCGCGAGCTTGCGGGTCATTATCATCATACGGCTCCGCCTCCGCGCCCAGCATATATAGGGGAGGCGGCCAGACAATCCAGCAGCGTTCGCCAGGACGACGCGCGATCGCGCCGCGCGGACTCGGAACCCGGCGCATCGAGCGGCTCAACCGTGACTAACGTCGGCGTTCTCGGAACTATCGCTCGGGAGGGTTCGGCGGAAGGTTCTCTGACGAGCGCGCCTTCTACTGACGGTATTGCTGAATACGGGTGGTGCGAAGCCCGGGCAGGCCGAACTGATCGATCGAGACCTGCCAGCTCAAGAACTCATCGACGGTCAGCGTATAGCGGGAGCAGGCCTCTTCGAGCGAGAGGAGGCCGCCGCGCACCGCAGCAACGACTTCGGCTTTGCGGCGAATGACCCAGCGACGGGTTTCGGGCGGCGGAAGATCGGCGACGGTCAAGGGGCTTCCGTCTGGACCGATCACGTATTTAACCCTCGGCCGCATGGCTTCGCTCATGGAACGCTCACTCGTACGCTCAACTCGACTGGAGTCGACAACATGAAGGATAGGGGCCCCACTTTAAATTTACCTAAACGGCAGAGGGCGAAAACCGGGCGGTTGTGTCTCAAAACGCGCTCGACCCTTGGCGGAGCAGGATTTTTCCGCATTCTTTCCCTCGGCGCGATGGATTACGGCTGTATCGGCGGAGCCGACCCGCAGGCTGGCCGAAGGACCCGCCGAATCCATATCCCCATGACGGCGCTGTCCAATCTTGAGCAATCCGAAACTGGCGGCGGCCGGCTTTTTCGGCTATGAGGTTGCGTTCGCGGGCCAAAGGCCCAATTGACTTGGATCCCGGCGTACTTCGAACCCGGCGTACTGGAACCCGGCGTTCGCCGGGATGGATGGAATGCTCGCGACAACCCTCGCGCACGCGCCGGACGGCGCGCTCAATAGCCTCGGACTCGACAAGGCGCCGGCAGACACCCGCGTCGTCGTGGCGATGTCGGGCGGCGTCGACTCCTCGGTGGTCGCGGCGATGCTCGCCGACCAGGGCTACGACGTCGTGGGCGTCACCATGCAGCTCTACGACCACGGCGCGGCAAGCCATCGCAAAGGCGCATGCTGCGCCGGCCAGGACATTCACGACGCGCGCGACGTCGCGGCCCGTATCGGCATCCCCCATTACGTGCTCGATTACGAGGCGCGTTTCCGCGAGAAGGTGATCGAGCCGTTCGCCCGCGCCTATGTTTCGGGTGAGACGCCGATTCCGTGCGTGGCCTGCAACCAGCACATGAAGTTCGCCGACCTGTTCGGGGCGGCGAAGGACCTTGGCGCGGACCTACTGGCGACCGGCCATTACGTTGTGACGCAAGACGACGGGCGCGGCGGGCAGGCGCTCTACCGCGCCGCCGACCCCGAGCGCGACCAGAGCTATTTCCTGTTCGCCACAACGCGCGAGCAACTCCAGAGCCTGCGGTTTCCGCTGGGCGGCATGCCGAAGCCGCAAGTGCGCGAACTGGCGCGCCGTTATGGGCTGATCAACGCCGAGAAGGCCGACAGTCAGGACATCTGCTTCGTACCGGCTGGCCATTACAGCGACATGATCGAGCGGCTGATGCCGGGGGCGGCGACGCCCGGCGACATCGTCGATGGCGAGGGACGCGTGCTCGGCCGCCATGCTGGCATCATGCATTACACCATCGGCCAACGGCGCGGCCTCGGCATCGCGGCGGCCCAGCCCCTCTATGTCGTGGCGCTCGACGCCAAGGCTGGCCGGGTGGTGGTGGGCCCCCGCTCGGCGCTCGCCCAGACCCGGCTGAAGCTTCGCGCCGTCAACTGGATCGGCGAGGGCGAGCTTGCGGACCTGCCGCCCGACGGGCTGACGATCGCGGCGCGCGTGCGATCGACCCGGCCGCCCGCGCCGGCGCTGCTCAGGCCGAACGGCGAGGTGGAGTTCGTCGAGCCGGAGACCGGCGTATCGCCTGGACAGGCCTGCGTCTTCTACGACTCTCTCGATCCCGCCGCGCGCGTGCTCGGCGGCGGCTTCATCGCCGCCTCCTGAAACGGAGCCCGACCGAAGCCATGGCCGCGTTCGACGAGGATTCCGTTTTCGGGAAGAAGCCCAAGGCGCCGCCCGCCCATGAGATCGGCCAAAACCTCGACGATCTCTCCGCGCCCGAACTCGCGGAAAGGATCGCGCTGATGAGAGCCGAGATCGAGCGGCTGGAAAAGGCGATCGCGGCGCGCGAAGCGACTCGCGCCGCGGCCGCCGCGGCGTTCAAGCTTTAGCGTCGAACCCCGATCGGCTCGACCGATTTCGACGACGTTGTCCTCCTCGGGGACGTCGCCGTTCCCGATATAGGTCCGCGCCCCCGGGCAACATCGGCGACGTCGCCCCAGCCGGCCGTGCGCTTGCCATCTTGCGCATAAACTATGCACGAGCAAACGGGTTTGAGCCACGGACGGGATCATGATTGCTCACCATGTGGTCGTTGTCGGGGCGGGGTTCGGCGGACTCGAGACCGTGCGAGGGTTGGCCGGGGCGCCGGTGCGAATCAGCCTTGTCGATCGGCGCAATTATCATCTCTTCCAGCCGCTGCTTTACCAAGCCGCGACCGCCTCGCTGGCGCCCTCGGAGATCGCCTGGCCGATCCGGCACCTCTTGCGGCGGCGTCCGGAGGTCACCACTGTCCTCGCGGCGGTCGAGACGATCGACCAGGCGTCTCGCGCTCTCGTCCTCAATGACGGCGCGAAGCTCATCTACGACACCCTTGTGTTGGCCACTGGCGCTCGCCACGCTTATTTCGGTCACGACGATTGGGAGGCGTTCGCGCCGGGTCTGAAGACGCTGGACGACGCGACCAACATACGGGGCCGCATCTTGCTCGCCTTCGAGGAAGCAGAGCGGGAATCGGACGAGACGAAACGCACGGCGCTGATGACCTTCGCCGTCGTCGGCGCTGGACCTACCGGGGTCGAGCTCGCCGGCACGATCGCAGAGCTGGCGCGCACGACGCTGCCCGGCGACTTTCGACGCATCGACACGCGAAAGGCCCGCATCGTTCTGATCGAAGCCGGTCCCCGTGTCCTCCCGGCCTTCGCCGAGCCGCTCTCAGACTACGCCAAGCAATCGCTGGAAACGCTTGGGGTCGAGGTTGCGCTTGGCCATGCCGTCTCCGAATGCTCGACCGAAGGCGTCGTCTTTGGAGGCAAAAAATTGGCCGCGGGAACGATTATCTGGGCGGCGGGCGTGCAGGCTTCGCCGGCTGCGAAGTGGCTGGAAGCGCCCGCCGACCGAGTCGGCCGGCTCAAGGTCTTGTCCGATCTGACAGTCCCCGGACATCCGGAGATCTTCGCAATCGGCGACGCGGCGCTCGTCCTGCGGCCGGACGGCCGGCCGGTCCCCGGCATCGCCCCGGCCGCCAAGCAAGAAGGGTCCTATGTCGCGAAAGTGATCAGGGCGCGGCTTCGCGGGACGCCTTGCCCTCCGCGCTTCGCTTACAGGCACGCGGGCGATCTTGCGACGATCGGCAAGCGGCGGGCAGTGATCGACTTCGGTTGGATCAAGCTGACCGGGGCTATGGCATGGTGGCTCTGGGGATTCGCGCATATCTACTTCCTCATCGGCGTGCGCAACCGGTTGAGCGTGGCGCTCTCCTGGCTCTGGATCTACATGCGCGACCAGCGCACCGCGCGGCTGATTACCCACAACGACGAGGACGGTCCGGCCCGCCCGCCAGTTCAGCGCGCCGCCGGGAGCAACGCCTGAGCCCGGCGATCCTCCAAAAGGCCCGTTTCGCCCCCTCTAGGCGAGCCAACTTGGCCGTTCGTCTTGGCGTTGGCTCCAAACGCGGGCGTCCCGCTTTTTATGGACGGCGCTCCAGTTTGTGACAGACCGGAGTACGGCAAGGGATTGTCAACGTTTACGGATCATAAATTCGAAGACCTGCGCTTCTGGGTCCTGGACGGGCCTCTGCCTGTTCAATTCGACGCTCCGATCCTTGCAAGCCGCCTTCGGGCGGCTTCAGACTGCTGACAAACCCCGTCGTTTTTCGGCGGGGTTTTTCTTTTGGGGTTGGGCTGCGAGGGCTGTGACGGCGGTTTCTCGGCTTAGGCTGTTGCGGGGCTTCTCCGGGGCGCCACGGTGAGAGCGATCTTCTTCATGTTCTGCGCGGCGGCGGCCATGAGGCACTGGCATCTGACCCGCACGAGCCCGCGGAAGCGCGCGTACCGGTGGCCGAAGAGCTGTTTGGCGTCGGCGAAAGAGCGTTCGACAGTCTCCTTGCGACGGGCGTAGACGAGCTTGCCCCACATCGTGACGCGGCGAGCGTCCATGCGTTCGAACGCGTCCTGCCAGACGTGGCGAGTGATGACCCGTTCGGCTTTGGCGTTGGCGGTGCAGGAAGCGAGCAACGGGCAGGTCGAGCAGATCTTTGGATCGGACGTGTAGTGCCGATATCCGCCCCGGTCGGTGAGCGCGTAGGCGAGGAACTGACCTTGCGGGCAGCGATAGGCGTCCTGCTGGGGCTCGTAGACGAACTTGCTCTTGCGCATCATTCCGGGTTTCGGAGGCGTTGGCGCGCGATAGCCTGTCACGCCCTGAATGTTGCGATCCTCCAATCCCTTGGCGATGGCGGCGGAGGCATAGCCGGCGTCGAGCCCGACTGAGCGGACGTTGAGATGGAACCGCTCGCGCTGCCGATCGAGCCGCTCGAAGTAGGGAATGCTGTCGTGGACGTTGGCGGGCGTGGCGTGGGTGTCGGTGATGATGCCGAGCTTGCCGTCGACGGTGCGATGGTCGAGGTAGAAAAAGCCCTTGGGCTTGCCGTCCCGAACCATGTAGCCGGAATCCGGGTCGGCGCGGCTGATCTTGGTTTCCTTCACCTCGGGTTGGCGAGGCTTGGGCGGAAGGGGATCGAGCCCATGCCGCAGGCGGTCCTCCTCGACCGCCGCATCGAGCGCCTCCCAGTAGGCCGCGCGAGACTTCGCCGCCGGCGCCAGGTCGAATTTGTTCTTGTTGGCGTTGGCCTTGAGATGAGTGGAGTCGGTGTAGAGGGTCGAGCCGTCGGCCAGGCCCCGGGCCATCGCCTGCTCGACGATGCGGTCGAAGATGGCTTGTGCAATCGTCTCGTCCTGGTACCGCCGCCTGCGGTTCTGGCTCAGCGTCGAGGCGTCGAACACCGGGTCCGTCAGCTTCAGCCCCAGAAACCAGCGATAGGCGAGGTTAACCTCGATCTCCCGAACCAACTGCCGCTCCGAGCGCACTCCGAACAGGTAGCCAATGAAGAGCGCCTTGAACATCAGGGTCGGATCCAGCGGCGGACGACCGTTGTCGGCGCAATACAGCGAAGCCGTCAGATCGTGAATGAACGAAAAGTCGATCGCCGCATCGATCTTGCGCAACAGGTGATCAGCCGGGACAAGCTGATCAAGCCAGACAATCTCAAAAGCGGTCTGTGTCGGAGCGGGTCGCCGAATCATGAATCACTGAATCAAAAACCCCTGGCTCGCGCCAGGGGTTTGTCAGCAGTCTGAAGCCGCCTTCGGGCGGCTTCTTTTTCGCCTGATTGCCGGATCGGACCTGCGCCCGTTAACGTTATTTCCGAGTTAATGCGCGGCGCCTTCGCCCGGGCTCTATACTTGCTTTGGGTCTTCCCGGGCGCGCAGGAGCGACGGCCCACTCTGCCGCCCTGGGATGGGAGTGATGCGTATGAATCGTCAATTCGACGGATGGAAGCGCCTTTCCGCGGCCTCGGGTCCGCCGCCGGGCGCCGTCTCCTTCGTTCACCGCCTGACCGCCTCCTCGGCGTTCAGCACGCTCTTCCGAGAGGGCATGACGCTCGTCGAAGAGTCCGCCGCCTATCTCGACGGACCCGGACGGGGGAATCCCGAGCCCTGCCGCGGCCGGCCGGGCTCGCCTACGCCACCGAGAGCATGCGGCTCACGACCCGCCTGATGCAGATCGCCTCGTGGCTGCTCCTGCAGCGCGCCGTCAACGAAGGCGAACTGACGCGGACCCAGGCGCTGACCGAACGCCACCGGGTGAAGCTTACGCGCCAGGACCTCGCCTGCGCGCCCGACATTTTCGAACAGTTGCCCGACACCCTGCGCGCGCTGAGCCGCCGCTCGCTCCGCATCCAGGAGCGCATCATCCACCTCGACCAGTGTTTGGCCGGCGCGCGCGCGACCGAGGCGTTTTCCTGCAGCAGCGTGGTCGCCGCCCAGGTCGAGCGGCTCAGGGCGGCGTTCTCGATTTGACGGGCTGAGACGGCGCACCGCTTCGCCGGCCCGTCGACGGGCTTGCCTCAGCCGGGATTTGGCCGCATTGGTCGGCCAGAGAGATCATTCCCAAAACTGTCGCTCATGCCGCCCGCCTCGTCGCAACCGCGCTCCTGCTCGATCACCCTGGTCACGCCGCCCCTGTCGGCGGCGGCTGCGCCCGCTTTCGCAAAGACCTTCGCCGAGGTTCTCGCCGCGGCGCCGGTCGCCAGCGTCCGCGTTCGCTTGGCGCCGGGGGCCGATGGCGACGTGAAGGCGATCGTCGCGCCGCTTCTCAAGGCCGCTGCGGCCACGGACTGCGCTTTGCTCCTGGACGGAGACCCCCGTCGCGCCGCGCGCCTCGGCGCCGACGGCGCGCATGTCGAGGGGGTCGGCGCGGCGCTTGATGACGCGCTCGAGAGCCTCAAGCCCGAGCGCATCGTCGGCGTCGGCGCCCTGCGGATGCGCGACGACGCCATGACGGCGGGCGAAAAGGGAGCGGACTATGTGATGTTCGGCGAGCCCCACGGAACCGTCCCGGCGATGGCGCTCGAACTGCTGCTCGAGCGGGTCGGGTGGTGGGCGGAGATCTTCGAGACGCCGTGCGTCGCTTACGCCGAGTCGATCGAGGCCGCGCGCCGTCTGGCTGCGGCGGGAGCCGATTTCGTTGCGGCCGACGACGCGATCTGGGGCGCCCGTCGCCGCCGGACGCCGCGCGCGCCCTCCATGCGGCCCTGTCCGGCGCTGTGGCGGAGGCGTCGTGAGGCGATTCGTCCTCGCTCCCGCCGCCGCCCTGGTCTTCTGCGCCGCCGCGTCCGCCGAAACGGCCCCCCTAAACGCACCTTCGCCCGCGATCGAGCGATCCTCGCTCCCGCCGCCCCTCCCCCCGCGCGCTGACGGAAAGCCGCCGGACTTGGCCTTCGGCGCCTACCAGCGCGGCAACTTCCTGTTCGCGCTCAAGGAAGCCGAGCGACGGCTCGACGAGAACCCTCGCGACGCCGCGGCAATGACCTTGATCGGCGTCATCTATCGCGACGGCGCAGCGGAGGGGAAGAACGATCTCGAGGCGTCTCGTTGGTTCCGCCTCGCCAGCAATTTGGGCGATCCTCAGGCCGCCTACGAACTCGGCGCCCTTCTCCTTGCCGGCGCCAACGGCGTGCCGAAGGACCGGGACGCGGCCAAGGCCCAGTTCGAACGCGCCGCCGCCAAGAACCAGCCGGCCGCCCTCTACAATCTCGGCGTGATGGCGCTCGAACTCGTCGAACGGCCTGAAGCCGGACTTCACCGCAGCGGCGCAATATTTTCTCAAGTCCGCGAACGCCGGCTCCGACGACGGGGCCTATTCCTACGGCGTCATGCTACGCGAGGGCAAAGGCGTTTCCCAGAACCTCGCCGAAAGCGCAAAATGGCTGAAGCGGGCCTCCGACGCCGGCGTGATTGCGGGTCAGGTCGAATATGCGATCATGCTGTTCAACGGCGAAGGCGTCCCCAAGGACGAGGCCGCAGCGGTCGCCATCCTTCAGGTCGCCGCGGCTAAGGGCAATCCGATCGCCCAGAACCGCCTCGCCCATCTTTACGTCGACGGCGTCGTGGTCGGCCGCGATCTCGGCCGGGCCGCGGCGTGGAACGCTTTCGCCAAGGCCGGCGGCCTGCAGGACCAGGGCCTCGACGTCGCGACGGCGAACCTGACCCCGGATGAGCGCAGCCGCTTCACCCGGATCGTTCGGGGAACGATTGGACACTGACGACGACAGCGGAAAGCGATTCCATTGAATCTCGCTCCGCTTTAGTGCTTTGAGATCGCTGGATTTTTTGCGAAAAGAGCGGCATTTCCTTTTTCGCATCTCGCCATCTGGCGTATGGATGAGCGCGACCCGCGCGGCGCGGCGCCCATGCGACGCCCAG
The DNA here is from genome assembly GCA_963748545.1 of uncultured Alphaproteobacteria bacterium. Classification (GTDB taxonomy): domain Bacteria; phylum Pseudomonadota; class Alphaproteobacteria; order Rhizobiales; family Beijerinckiaceae; genus Roseiarcus. Next base: position 25,832 of record CAVVJO010000036.1, on the reverse strand, counting down.
GCAGAAGGAGGCAGCCATGACGGAACTCAACGCTCGCGTCGGCGAAGTCACAGCACGAATTGCCGCCCGGAGCCGCGCGTCGCGGCGCGCCTACCTCGACCGCATCGACGCCGCGGCCGCAAAAGGACCGACGCGCAAAAGGCTCGGCTGCGCCAATCTGGCCCATGGTTTCGCCGCCTGCGCCGCGGATGACAAGGAGGCGCTGCGGAACGGCGGCGGCCCGAACCTGGCGATTGTCACCGCCTACAACGACATGCTCTCGGCCCATCAACCGTTCGCCCGCTTTCCCGACCTGATCAAGCAGGCGGCGCGGGCGGTCGGCGGCTCGGCCCAGGTCGCAGGCGGCGTGCCTGCGATGTGCGACGGCGTCACCCAGGGCGAAGCGGGCATGGAGCTGTCGCTCTTCTCGCGCGACGTCATCGCGCTTTCGACCGCGGTCGCGCTGTCGCACGACATGTTCGACGCCGCAGTCTATCTCGGCGTCTGCGACAAGATCGTGCCGGGTCTCCTGATCGGCGCCCTCTCCTTCGGCCATTTGCCGGCGGTGTTCCTACCGGCCGGACCGATGCCCTCCGGCCTGCCGAATGACGAAAAGTCGAAGATCCGCCAGCTCTACGCCGAAGGCAAAGCCACACGCGCGGACTTGCTGGAGGCGGAGGCGAATGCCTACCACGCGCCGGGCACCTGCACCTTCTACGGCACCGCGAACACCAATCAGATGCTAATGGAGATCATGGGCCTGCATTTGCCCGGCGCTTCGTTCGTCAACCCGAACACCCCGCTCCGCGACGCGCTGACCATGCTCGGCGTCAAGCGGGCGCTCGAACTGACCGCGCTCGGCAACGCGTTCACCCCGATCGGACACGTGATCGACGAGCGGGCGATCGTCAACGGCGTCGTCGGCCTTCACGCGACCGGCGGATCGACCAATCTCACCATCCATCTCGTCGCGATGGCCGCGGCGGCGGGCATCGCGCTGACCTGGGAGGACTTCGCCGATCTCGCGGAAGTGGCGCCCCTGCTCGCCCGCATCTATCCGAACGGCAAGGCCGACGTGAATCACTTCCATGCCGCCGGCGGAATGGGCCTCCTGATCCGCGAACTGGCGGGCGCCGGACTCCTGCACGCCGACGCACGCACGGTGTGGGGCGAGCGGCTGGGCGACTACGCGGTCGAGCCGCACCTCGACGAGGGCGGGGAGGTGCGGTGGCGCCCGGCAGCCGAGACATCCGGCGACCCCAGCGTACTGCGCGGCGTCGCGGAGCCGTTCCAGGCGACCGGCGGCCTGCGTGTGCTTCAGGGGCCGCTTGGACGGTCGGTCATCAAGACGTCCGCCGTGGCGTCTGACCGGCACGTGATCGAAGCGCCGGCGCGGGTGTTTCATAGCCAGGAGGAGTTGCACGCGGCCTTCCGCGCAGGCGAACTCGATCGGGACTTCGTGGCGGTCGTGCGCTTTCAGGGGCCGAAGGCGATCGGCATGCCGGAACTGCACAAGCTGATGCCTCCGCTCGGCGTTTTGCAGGATCGAGGACACAGGGTCGCACTGGTCACCGACGGCCGGCTCTCGGGGGCCTCGGGCAAGGTGCCCGCGGCCCTCCACGTCACGCCCGAGGCGGCGGCCGGGGGCGCGATCGGCAAGATCCGCAACGGCGACGTGGTGCGCCTCGACGCGCCCGAGGGCCGTCTGGACGTGCTGGTCGACGCCGAAGTGTGGGCTCGCCGCGGACACGCCGAAGCCGACCTCAGCCGCTCGCATGTCGGCGTTGGGCGCGAACTGTTCGCGGCTTTCCGTGGCCAGGTCGGCGCGGCGGACGAGGGCGCGGCGATCTTTCCTGCGGCCTGACGCTGCCGGCGCACAGCAAACATTGAGGCTTCGTTCATCAATCGCAGGCGATATGGGGCGGCGCCCTTCGGGCAAGACCGAGTGCGAGACGCTGCCGCGGACGGACGCCCATCCGACTCGCGGGGAGGGCTTGAGCCTCTCGCCTCACAGCCGAAGCGCTTCCTTTGCGAGGTTTGCGATGCCGTCCCGTTTCTGGCTGTCTCTTGCTTTCGTCGTCGCTTTCGGCGCAAATCCGGCTCTTGCGCAGCCGGCGCCGCAACGCGTCGCGTCGCCCGGCCGGGCCATGCTGAGGAGCGGTTCGGCGACGCCGGCCGCCGGACAGACCAATCTCACGGCGATCGACTCCGAAAGGGATATCGCGCGTATCCTATTCCTGTCATCCCGATTGCCTGCGGACGGGGCGCCTCGGCGGCGATCCGAAGAGTTTCCATGACGCCGGCGGCGAGATCATCAGCGGCAACGGCTTCGCGATCGGCGAGGCGATCGCAGGCGAATAAGCCTGTAGGGCGGGAGGATCCTTGCGCCGCCTGATCGCGGACGAACCCGTCTCGCGCGCAGCCCTCTGGTCGCAGCGGCTAGCCGTATTCGCGCTTTTTGTCGCCGGCGTTGCGGTTCTGCTCGCGCGCGTGCATGCCGCCGACCCGGCGGCCGCGCTCACCGTGTTCGCCGCCGCTCTGACCATCGCCGGGTTCGCCCTGGTGCTCGCCGGCGCGGCGGCCTCGATCATCTGGCGGGATGGGCTCGGCGGCGCGGGGCATGCGCTTCTCGGTTTCGTCCTGGCCGCGGGCCTGATCGCGTACCCGGCCTATCTCGCCGCGCTCGCCTTCGCCTTGCCGAAGATCAACGACGTCTCAACCGATCTTGCGTCCCCACCCGCGTTCCTGACTTCCACCAGGGCTCGGGCGGCGGGGGCCGGCGTCGAACCGTCGCCGCCCGACGACGCCGCGCGAACCGCGGAGCAGGTCGCCTACCCGGACCTTCAGACGATAAGGGTCGAGATGGACGCTCTTGCGGCCTACCGGCTGTCGCTTGCTGTCGCCACCGACCTCGGCTGGCGGATCGTCGATCTCATGCCGCCCACTCCGGCGGGCGGAGGCTCCGCAACCATCGAGGCAACGGATCGGACGCCGGTTTTCGGTTTTCCGAGCGACATCGTGATCCGCATCCGCGCGAGCGCGACCTCGACGGCGATCGACGTCCGCGCGGTATCGCGGTTCGGCCGTCACGATTTCGGAGCGGGCGCCGCGCGCATCCGCAAATTTATCGCTGGGATAAGGGAAGCGCCGCTCGAACGCTGAACCTCAGACCCGCCGATACCGCGTCTCGCCGTTTGAGGGCTCCGCCTTCACCTGGCCACGCTCTGCAAGATCCTCGAGATGTGCGAGAGTGGAAAGGCCGGCCGCCCTGGCGAGCTTCGGATCAAGGCCGACGTAGACCCTGGCCACCAGCTCCGGGATCGTCGCCATGCCGTCGTCGAGCGCCGTCAGGATCGAAGCCTCGCGCTGGCGCCGGTGATGGGCGAGCGCCCGCACGTAGCGCTGCGGTTCGGCGACCGGCCCGCCATGGCCGGGCCAGTAGATGCGCTCGCCGCGCGACCGGACCTTGTCGAGGGAGGCCATGTAGGCGCCCATCGAGCCGTCCGGCGGCGCGACCACCGAGGTGGACCAGGCCATGACGTGATCGCCGGAGAACAGCGCGTTGTCCTCCAGAAGCGCAAAGCAGAGATGGTTGGAGCAATGGCCCGGGGTCGCAACCGCTTCGATCGTGAACCCCGGCCGTTCGAAACGTTCCCCGTCGCCGAGGACGAGATCAGGCGCGTAGGTGCGGTCGTGCGACGAGTCGAGGCCGCCTGTCCCGTCGCCCTTGGGCTCGAACGGCGCGGCCCCGACGATGCGCGCGCCCGTCTCCTGTTTGAGACGTGTCGCCAGAACGCTGTGGTCGCGGTGGGTGTGGGTGACGATGAGGGTCTCGATCGTCTCGCCTTTGGTCGCCGCGAGGATCGCCGCGAGATGGCTTTCGTCGCCAGGGCCTGGGTCGATAACCGCGACAGCGCCCTGCCCGAGAATATAGGTGCAGGTGCCATTGAAGGTGAACGGCGAAGCGTTCGGGGCGATCAAGCGGCGCACTCGCGGCGCCAGCCAGGTGACTTCGCGCGGCGGCGCCTGCCGCGGATCGGCGAAAAGCTCGGGTTCGTTGTCGTCAGCCATGCGCTCCGCTCATTCCTGCCGCCCACGCCCGCCGCCCGCAACGTGAGACGTTCCGCCGCCTTGTCATGATAACCCCTCGTCGCTAAGACGCGAAGCTGAACGCGCTAAAAGCTCCCCGGAGACCTTATGACCGACGCCCTCGACGCCACCCTTGTCGCCGCTTTATGGCCCGCCCGCAGCACCGCCCGGATTGCCCGCGGCGCTGCGCTTGTCGTCGGCGGCGCGCTGGCGCTCGTCGTGTCCGCGAAGGTCCAGGTCCCATTCTATCCCGTGCCGATGACGCTGCAGACGCTTGTGGTGCTGGTGCTCGCCGCCGCCTACGGCGCGAGACTCGGTGCGGCGGCCGTGGCGCTCTATCTCATCGAAGGGCTCGTCGGCGCCCCCGTCTTCGCTGGCGCGAGCGCCGGCCCCCTCTACATGGCCGGCCCGACCGGCGGCTATCTGGTCGGCTTCCTTGTCGCCGCCGCGCTAATCGGCTTTCTCGCCGAGCGCGGCTGGGATCGCTCGTGGCCGCGCCTGCTTGCGGCGATGACCATCGGGCACGTCGTCATCTTCGCCTTCGGCTACGCCTGGCTGGCCGCGCTGTTCGGCCCGGAAAAGGCGCTTGCTCTCGGCGTGGCCCCGTTCGTGCTGGCGACAATTGTTAAAACCCTGCTCGCCTGCGCCCTTGTCGGCGCAGCTTGGGGCGCGGTCGCCGAATTGCGCAAAGCCTGACTCGAGAACGATGGCCGGCGATCCGGATCGTCAGGGGCCGCCCGAAAGAGCGGCCTTCGCGCGCTTCGTTCCGATTGCGACGCGCTGGAGCGACAACGACGCCTATGGGCATCTCAACAACGTCGTTTATTATTCGTTGTTCGACACGGCGGTGAACGCCATCCTGATCGAAGCCGGCCTCCTCGATCCGACGACGAGCCCGATCGTGGGCCTCGTCGTCGAAACGAGCTGCCGTTATTACGCGAGCCTGACCTACCCGGACCTCGCCGAGGTCGGCGTGGCGGTCGAGCATCTGGGCCGCACTTCGGTCCGATACCGCCTTGCGGTGTTCAAGGCGGGTGCGCCAGTTGCGGCCGCTGCGGGGCGCTTCACGCACGTCTACGTCGATCGCCAGACCAACCGGCCGTTTCCCATTCCCCCTGGACATCGGGAGCTGATGGAAAAGCTGCTCATCGCCTGACGGGCCAGCCCCTTCACGCCGGTTCGCGCCGAGTGACCGCACGCCATTGCGCGAGAATAGCCGCAACCGTCTCCGCCGCCGCCACGTCCGAGACGAGATCGAAATGATCGCCGGGGATCTCCTGGATCTTCAGTCCGCCCAGGGCCAATCCGGTCCAGCCCTGTTCGATGGGCGCAGGCGGCTTTCTTCGAATGTAGGTGAGCGACTTCGTCGCCTTCAGAATGTGGATCGAGCCGGGATAGGGTTTCGGCTCATAGGCTTCCGCGAGGCTCCTCGCCGCCGCTTGATCGTACGCGAGAACGTCCTCCTGGCTCAGCGAGTGTCGCGGCCGCTGAGGGAGGACGGCCTTCAAGCGCCGCGAGAGGGCGTGGGACGCCGATCGCCAAAGGAACGGCGCCGGAGCCTGGAGCAGGTTCGCCGCGACCCGAAGAACGGGGAGCCGTCGTTGATCGCGCAGCGCCTCGGGGACAAAGCTGTCCACCAAACCAAGATATTCGACAGTTTCGCCGAGGGCCGTCAGACGCTGGGCCATTTCGAAGGCGATGAGCCCGCCGAGCGAATGACCGATGAGCCTGTAAGGCCCTCTCGGCTGAACGGATCGCATGTCTTCGATATAGGCCGAGGCGAAGTCCTGGACGCGCGCCGGAGCCGCCGCTGGCGCATGTCCTCTGCCGGCGCCGAGTCCATGGGACAAACCGTAAATACGGAAAGTCTCGCCGAGCCGGCGAGCAAGGTCGCGGGGCACCCAATGCACGATGAAAATCGCCGGACCCCTGCGCTCGGATTCGATTGACACAAGGGACGATGGAGAGGACTCAGCCCTTCCGGTAGAGATCGTTCGCGCGAGCCCTTGCGCCGTCGGCGCGGCGAACAGGTTCGCAAGCGTCAGCCGAGTTCCGGTCGCCTGCTCGATCTCGTGCATCAGCCTCAGGCCGCTCAGCGAGTGGCCGCCCAGATCGAAAAAATTGTCCTCCGCCCCGACGGACTCGATCCTGAGAATTTTTTCGAACAGCCGGCAGAGCAGCGCCTCTGTCGGATCGAGCGGAGCAGCCGGGTGACGACGCTGTTTCAATGCGCTCGGCAGCGCGCCGTAGTCGAGCTTTCCATTCGCCGTCGTCGGCAGCGCGTCGAGGGCGACGTAAGACGACGGGTGCATGAATTCGGGCAATCGGTCGGCGACGGCTGCGCGGATGGCTTGCTCGTCAGGTAGCGAAAGCCCCGGCGCGGGAACCAAATAGGCGACCAGTCGCTTGCCCTCCGGTTCCTCCCTTGCGACGACGACCGCCTGCCCGACCCCTCCGAGCGCGCCGAGCGCCGCTTCGATTTCGCCGGGTTCGACCCGGAATCCCCGGATCTTGATCTGCTGATCCGAGCGACCCAGGAAATCGAGGGCTCCGTCAGGGCGCCATCGCGCCAGATCGCCGGTGCGGTACATCCGTGCTCCCGCCGGGCCGAACGGACACGGCAGAAACCGCTCTGCGGTCAGCGCCGGCTGGTTGAGATAGCCGCGAGCGACCCCAGCGCCCGCGACGTGCAGTTCTCCGACAACGCCAACCGGCGCTGGCGAACCGAAGGCGTCGAGCACATAAGCCATAGCGCCGCGAATGGGAGCGCCGATCGGAATGCGCCCGACTTCGACGTCCAACGGCGTGATGAGACGGCAGCAGGCGAACGTTGTGGTTTCTGTCGGTCCATAGCCGTTGATGACCGCGAGTTGGGGGTACATCTCCAGCACCCGGGCGACCGCAGCCGCCGGCGCGGCCTCCCCTCCCGTCAAAAGCTGTTTGAGCGGGCGAAAGAAGTCCGGCCGCACGTCCACGACATGGCGAAAAAGGCTCGCCGTCAGCCAGACGGTGTCGACGTTATGCCGGGTCACAGTCTCAAAGAGCGTGTGGACGTCGGGCGCGCCGGCCGGGGCGACGACGAGTCGGGCGCCGTTCAACAAGGCGCCCCAGATTTCGAAGGTCGCCGCGTCGAACGTCAGCGGGGCAAACTGGAGGAGCACGCGCTCGGGCGTGATCTCGGCATAGTTCGGGCTCAAGGCGAGCGAAACGACATTGGCCTGCGTGGTCAGGACGCCCTTTGGAGTTCCCGTCGAGCCCGACGTATACGTCACATAGGCAAGGCTCTCGGGAGCCAGCGGCCCGACCCGTTCGCTGTCCGTGACGGCGTCGGCCGACTGGGCGTCGATCGACGCCGCAAGGAAAGGCTCGTCGAGCCGAACGAATTCGGATCCGCCGCCCAACCGGGCCGCGACGTCGGCCGTCGTGAGAATGCAAACCGGCTGGGCGTCGTCGACCATAAATTTCAGGCGCTCGGTGGGATAGCTCGCATCGAGGGGACAATAAGCGCCGCCGGCTTTCGCGATCCCGAGCACCGCGACGATCATGCGCGCGGAGCGCTCAAGCGCGACGCCGACCACGGCGTCCGGGCCGACGCCCTTAGCGATCAGCCAGCGCGCGAGGCGATTTGCCGAGGCGTCGAGCTCGCCATAGGTCAACGTTTCGTCATCCGCGATGACGGCGACCGCTCTCGGCGTGATCTCGGCGGCGCGTTCAAACATCGTCGCGATCGTCGACCTCGTCGCGTGGTCCGCCGTCCTGTTGAATTGCTCGACAACGAGCCGCCGCTCTTCGTCGTCGAGCAGAGCGACGGACTGAACACGCGGCGCTCGTGTGACTGCAGGGCCAATCAGGCCGTCCAGCATCCGCAGAAAATAACGGCTCCAGCGCTCGACGCTCTCGGCATTGAAGACGCTGGCGTCAAACTCGAGAAACCCCGCCACCGCCCCGTCCGGCATATCGGAGAGGTTCAGCGTGAGATCGTACTTGGCGCAAGGGGCCGTGACGAAGACGCTCTCCGCCTCGAGGTCAGGCAGCGCCAGGCTTGCGAGCGCGTCGATGCGCCACGTGAACGCCGCCTGGAAAAGGGGCGTGTAGGCCAGGGATCGCGGCGGCGCGAGTTCTTCGACCAGATGCTCGAACGGAACCTGCTGGCGCCCCATTGCGCCGAGGAGCGAGGCCTTTGCGCGGTCGACCAGCGCTTCGACGTCCGGGTCCCCAGACAGGTCGATCCGCAGGGGCAGCACGTTCGCGAACAAGCCAACCAGGCGTTCGACCTCGACGCGCGTCCGGGCGGCCACCGGAACCCCAATGACGACCTCGCCCGCGCCCGCCAACCGACCCAGAGTGGCGGCGTAAGCGGCGAGGATCACCGCGAATCGGCTGGCGTCGCTATGCCGGGCGCGTTCGTCGATCGCGGCGACCATGCCCGGCTCGACGCGCAACGTCACAACGCCGGCCTTCCGATCGCGACCGGGACGCCGGGGCTTGTCCACAGGCAGGTCGAGCAGCGCCGGCGCGCCGGCCATCGCGCCGCGCCAATAGGCAACCTCGTCGGCGAGCGCGCCGAACTCGAGGGCCAGTCTCTGCTCCGCGGCAGCGTCGCAATAGGCGATCGGCAAGGGGAGAAAGCGCGGCTCGGCGCCGAGCCGCCTCGCGCGATAGGCCGTCTGAAGCTCGTCAGCCAGCACGGCCATCGCCAAATCGTCGATGGCCGCATGGTGGATGACCAGCAACAACACATGCTCCTGCTCGCCGAGGCGGTAGAGACAAGCCCGCAGCAAGAGGTCGCGACTGAGGTCGAGAGGCCGCGCCGTTTCGACGCCCATCCGCGACCGAAGCTCGCCGTCTCGGCTGGTCTCGGAAAGATGCGAGAGATCCGCGACGGTCAGCGCTTCGTCCGGCCTGGGCGAAGACAGGGCGTGTCCGAACGCGGCGCCGTCGGCCATTTCGACAGCCGTCCGCAACGGGAGATGTCGGTCGACGAGGTCCGCAAGCGCTGCCGCAAGCGCGCCGGCGTCGAGGTCGCCCCGCAGCTTCAAGGCGAACGACTCGTTGTAGGCGGCGTTGACGCCTTCAATTTGCTGAATGGACCAAAGGCCAAGCTGAGCGGCCGACAGGGCGAAGCGTTCGTCAGCGAGACGACCGAGTCCGGTCACCGCATGGCCAGCCACGCTCTCGACGGCGCCAAGCGCCTCCGCAAGCCGGCGCGGAGTGCGCAGGTGGTAGAGGGTTTCGAGGCGGACATCGAGACCCGTCTCCTTGCGCAGGCGCGCAAGCAGACGCAGGGCGACGAGCGAATGGCCGCCGAGATCGAACAGACTGTCGTCGAGTGCGACGCGCCGCGATCCCGTGAGTTCCGAAAACAGGCGAAGCAGCAGACCTTCGTTGGCGTTCCCGACGGGGCCGCCGGCTGGGTCGTCAGCCGGAAAGCTCGGGTCGTCGCAGCGGGCCAGCCATTCGGGCGGCGGAAGGCGCTTGCGGTCGCGTTTGCCGTTGGGAGCGCGCGGGATGGACGCGAGCCGCACGAAAGCGGCGGGAACCATCCAGGCGGGCAGCCGTCGACCGACCGCCTCGCGTAACGTGGCGTCGTCCGCGTCGCCGTGAATGTAAGCTGCGAGAACGCCTTCGCCCTCCGGCCCCGGGACGAGGGCGACGACGCAGTCGATCACGCCCGGCTGCCTGCTCAAAGCCTGTTCGATTTCGCCGAGCTCGATCCGCCTTCCCCGAATCTTGACCTGATCATCGAGCCGTCCGAGATACTCAAGCTGGCCGTCGGCTCGCAGCCGGACGCGGTCACCGGTGCGGTACATCCGCGCGCCCGGCTCTGCGGCGAAGGGATCGGAGAGAAAGCGCTCGGCTGTGAGATCCGGCCGGTTCCAGTAGCCGCGCGCGAGCCCCCGTCCGGCGAGAAACAGTTCGCCCGCTTCGCCCTGCGGCGTCGGCGAACGGTTTTCGTCAAGCACATAGGCCCACGAGCCCGGAAGCGAGACCCCGATCGGAGGCGGTTGAGGCTCGGAAGCGTCGACCTCGGCCCAGGTCGTGTAGACCGTGTCCTCGGTAGGCCCATAGGCGTTGATGATGCGCCGGACTCCGGCACGAGCGAGTTTCGCCGCCAAGCCCGCGGGGAAGGCCTCGCCAGCCAGACATGCGGTCTGCACGCTGGCGGGAATGGCCTCCACGGCGACCAGTTCGGCCGCGAGGGAAGGAGGCGTGCACAGGAGTAGCACTTCGCGCCTGAACGGCAGCGTGGGCAGAGCGAGCACGTTGTCCGCGATCAAGATTCGACCCCCGAGGCAGAGCGGCGCGAACAGCTCGAACACCGACACGTCGAAAGAGACAGACGTCGAAAAAAGCACGCCCCCGAGCTCTTCGGGAGAAAACGTCCGCCTTGCCCATTCGATGCGCGCGCATACGCTTGCGTGTTCCACCGCCACGCCCTTCGGCTTGCCCGTGGAGCCCGAGGTGTAAATCACGTAGGCCAGATCGTCGGACTTCGGGCCTTCAGGGGCGCGGACGGAGCCCGGCGCGGAGAGCACGCTTTCGATCCGATCGAGCAGGAGCCGTTCGCCCTCGTCGAAGAGGGCGGCGAACTGGCTGTGCGTGATCGTCAGCTTTACGCCGCTGTCCGCCCGCATGTCGGCGAGCCGTTGCGAAGGATAGGTCGGATCGAGCGGGAGGTAAGCCGCCCCGCATTTCAGGATCGCGAAAAGCGTCGCGATCAGGCTCCCGTCCCGCGGAAGCGACACCGCGACGAGATCGCCGCGGCGAACCCCAAAATCGTCGACAAGCACCCGCGCCAGCTTGCTCGAGATGGCGTCCAGAGCGCGATAATCGAGAGATCCGCCCACGAAGCGAACCGCCTCCGCGTCAGGCCTGGCTTGGGCTGCACGCTCAAAGGCGGCGCATACCGTGTCGTCCAAGCGGTAGCGGTCAAGATCCCCCTGAACAGCGAGCAGCCCGTACACGTTTGTTCCCCCGGAGACCATCTCTGAACCGCGTCGCCCGAATTGACGTTGCTCCAGGTCCGCCGTCTTATGATGCGGGATGACTGCGACATCAATATCTATGTTAACGCCAACCCCAGACCTGGCTCTCTTCCCGTCGTCCGTGTCGCAGTACAGTGTGGCGCTTCCGGTCGACGACGCTCGGCCATGGCGCTTCCCTGGTATCGAATTGCCGCCGAGGCTCCAACGCGCGGCGCCGAAGCGGCAGCAGCAATTTCTCGCCGGCCGCGTCTGCGCGCGCTGGGCGATCCAGCGGATCAAACCGGACGCCCCAATCTTGGCGCTGGCCCAAGACGCGGACGGTTGCCCAATCTGGCCTCAGGGGCTCGTGGGATCGATCTCCCACACCGCGACTCTCGCCACCGCGGCGGTGGCGCTCCTCAGCGACGCGCGCGGACTGGGAGTCGACGTCGAGCCGGTGATGAGCCGCGAAGCGGCGGACGACGTCGCCCGGCTCGTTGCGGCGCATGACGAGACGCGGCGCGTGGCGCAGGCCGCGAAGCTTGATCCGCTCGAAACCCTGACCCTCGTTTTTTCAGCCAAGGAGAGCCTGTTCAAGGCGCTCTATCCGTCGACGCGACGCCACTTCGACTACCTCGACTGCGAAGTCGTCCGCGTCGATTCCGAGGCGCGCAGATTTTTCATAGCCTTCAGGCCGCCGTTCGACGCCGTGTTCGGCGCGGGGACGTTCTCGGGACGTTACGCGCTTGCCGGCGACGTCCAGACGGGCGTGCTGATTCCCCCGATTTAAGTTGAGGCGGCGGGGGGTTGATCCGGTGTCCGGTTTCAGGCATAGGAGCGCCTCCGAATTCGTCCGCCGTGGGTCTTCCCCGCGGGAAGAGCCATTGGTGATCGCCGTGAAAGTCCGTAACTCGCTCAAATCCCTCCGCAATCGTCACCGCGACAATCGTCTGGTGCGGCGCAAGGGCCGGGTCTACATCATCAACAAGACGCAGAAGCGCTTTAAGGCTCGCCAGGGCTGACCGCCTGGCCATTGGCTTTGACGGGGCCGGAGGCGCGCGATATCCTCGCGTCATGAGGCTCCTTGCGACGGCGGTCGCTGTTGCGCTCGCGGCTTTCATCGCTTCCGGCGCAGGCGCAGCAGACCAACAGAAGCACGACGATCGGCGGGCGGAGACGCCCGTCCCGAAGACGCCGGCGGAAATTCGCGCCGATCTCTACGCGCGTCTCGCCGTCTCTACGGACGACGACGAGACTGAGGGGATCGTCGGCCTGCTCCTCGCCGCCTATAGCCAGTCGGGCTCCGACACGGGCGATCTGTTGCTCGAGCGGGCGCAGAAGGCGATCGACGCCAAGGACACGGACGCCGCGGAGGCCATTCTCGACGCCGCGATCGCCTTCATGCCCGACCAGGCGGAAGCCTGGAACGCGAGGGCGACGCTGCGCTACCTCGACGACGACTTTGACGGGTCGATGGCCGACATCGCCGAGACTCTGAAGCGCGACCCGCGCCACCTCGGCGCGCTGATCGGCATGGCGAGCATCCTCGAAGCCCGCGACAAGACCAAGGACGCGCTCGAGGTCTACGAACGCGTGCTGACCATCGCGCCGCACTGGAAGACGGCTGAGGAGGCTGCCGCCAAGCTCAGGGCCGAGGTTGCGGGACAGGAGCTGTGAGGCTCGGCACGAGCCCCTGAACCATCCGTGGCGATCCTCCTTTTCCTTCTGATCGTGATCGGCCTTCTCGGCGCGTTCACCGCTTTCGAGACGCGCCGCATCGAGGCGCGCTACCCCCCGAAGGGGGTGCGAGTCGAGATCGGCGGCGGGTCCATCCATCTGCTCGATCGGCCGGCGGTGGGCGAGGAGCGCGGCGCGGTCCTGCTCGTCCACGGCGCCTCGGGCAACGCCGCCGATCTGTTCGTCGCCCTCGGCGACCGGCTCGCGGCGGCGGGGTTCCGGGTTTTGAGCGCAGACCGCCCGGGCCACGGCTGGAGCGACCGGTTCGGCGGGTCCGACGGCGCCTCGCCTCCGGTTCAGGCGGCCGCGCTGCGCCGCGCGGCGGAAGCGCGCGGGGTCGCCGAGGCGGTGGTCGTCGTCCATTCGCTCGGCGGGCTCGCCGGCCTCGCCATGGCGCTCGACCAGCCCGACTTCGTCCGGGCGCTGGTGCTTTTGTCGCCGGTCAGCCACCCCTGGCCGGGCGGCGTCGCTTGGTACTACGGCGCCGGCGCCCATCGGTGGCTCGGGCCGCCATTCCGCCGGTTCGTCGCTTTGCCCGCCGGGCTGCTGAGGATGCGCGAAGCCATCGCCGGCGTGTTTGCGCCCAACACGCCGCCCCCGAACTTCATCGAGGCGACAGGCGTACCCCTCGTCCTGCGGCCGCTCCACTTTCGCGCCAATTGCGAGGACGTCGCCCACGCCAAAGCCGCGGTCACGGCGCTCTCGCCCCGCTACGGGGAGATTCGCGCGCCGACCGAGGTGGTGACCGGCGACTCGGACGGCGTCGTCTACGCCCATATCCACTCGGTCGGATCGGCGAGGGACATTCCCGGCGCGCGGCTGACGACGCTGAACGGCGTCGGCCACTCGCCCCATTACGTCGCGCCGGATCGGATCGTCGCGATCATCGTTGCGGCCGCCGAGCGGGCAAGGGCGCGCGAGACCGAGGCGGAAGGCGCCCAAAGAGGCCTGGTGCAGCCGGGTTGAGGGCCTGTCCGGACGCGTTTCGGCCTCCGTTCGACATGCGTTCGGCGCCCGTTCAGCACGCGAAACCCGGCGTTAATCCGACCGTGTTTTGAACGTTTTCAGAGGCTTCCGCCGGAGTTTCGGGAAAAAAATCTGCGGGCGCCGAACCGCTCGGCTCCAACGACCGCCTCGACCCCCTAAAACGACGTCGCGCGCTCATCATTTGACCCTTTCCGCAGCGTCTGATTCTGTAAATCAGAACTATAGCGGAGCAACAGGCGCTTGGGAAGAAAAATGTGACCGTTGCGGCGATCCCCGCAGCGGGGCGCGGATCACAGCAGCCCGACCACCGAGAACGCCTCGCCGCCGTAGCCCGCCTCGGCGGGAATCTTCAGGCCCGGCCCGCCGTCGACCCTGATCCTTTCCGGCACCACGGTGACGACGGGCGCGGCGCGGGCGGCGGCCAGCGCCGACGCGGCGTCCGTATGAGCGGCGAGCTTCCACAGGTTCCGATGGGTCGGAAACAGCAGCTTGAAGCGACGCCCATGCTCGGCGAGCGCTTCCTTGGGCGATATCCAGACCGAATTCGACTGTCTCGCGCCCGTCGTGCGCCAACACGTGATCCTCCGGCGTCAGCGCCAGGAAGAAATGCGTGTCGAAGCGCTTGGGCACGAAGTCCGGCGTGATCCAGTGGGCGAAGGGGACGAGCGCGTCGAGGGCGGGAACGAGGCGCTCGCGCGCCAGGAGGTCGGCGAACGGCGCCGCGCGGTCGAGCGCGCTCAAGCGCGCCGCAGGGACGAAGGCGGCCTCCCCTTGCGCCCGCGCCAGCAGCACGCCGCATTCCTCGAACGCCTCGCGGATCGCCGCGACCTTGAAGGCGGCGAGCGGGTCGGACGGCGCGAGGCTTCGGGCGACATCGCCGTCCGCGGCCTCCATCCGGCCGCCGGGAAAGACCAACGCGCCCGAAGCGAAGTCGATCTCGTGGTGGCGCACGACCATGAAGGTCTCGAGACCCGACGGACGATCGCGCAGAAGCAGGATGGTCGAAGCCGGGCGGGGAATGGCGGACGGGGTCTGGCTCATGTGGGCGCTCCGGTTCACGTGCGAATATTCCCAGGTAGCTCATGGGGCGGTCGGCAGACAGCAAAAAGCGCTCGTTGGCGGGCGCGAAACCCCCAGCCCAGCCCACGATCGCCCGCGCTGTGATTTGCCAGTCTCCCTGTGATAGTCTCGCGAAACCGGAGGGCGGCGCAATGAGCGAGACTCGGAAGCTCGCGGCGATTCTCGCGGCCGACGTGGTCGGCTACAGCCGGCTTGCGGGCGCGGACGAGGAGCGGACGCTTGCACGGCTGCGGGCGCTCCGCAGCGACCTCGTCGACCCGACGGTTGCGCTCCACCACGGCCGCGTCGTCAAGCGCACCGGCGACGGCGCGCTGATCGAGTTCCGCTCGGTGGTCGACGCGGTGCGCTGCGCCGTCGAGGTGCAGCGCGGCATGGCCGAGCGCAACGCCGGCGTTCCGCAAGACCGCCGCATCGACTTCCGCATCGGCGTCCATCTCGGTGACGTCGTCGAGGAGGCGGACGGCGACCTCATGGGCGAGGGGGTCAACGTCGCCGCGCGGATCGAGGGGCTCGCCGCGCCCGGCGGGATCTGCCTCTCCGAGGACGCGTTCCGGCAGGTCAAGGGGCGCATCGACCTCGCCGTCGCCGATCTCGGGCCGCAGGCCTTGAAGAACATCGCCGAGCCGGTGCGGCTCTACACGGTCGAGATGGGCGCGTCCGCGCCCGCCAAGCCCGCGCCCGCGCTGGTCGCGGCGGTGAAGCCCGGCCGGCCGCACCTCTCGATCGTCGTCCTGCCCTTCGCCAACCTAGGCGGCGACGCGGAGCAGGAGTATTTCGTCGACGGCGTCACCGAGAGCCTGACGACCGACCTCTCGAACATCCGCGGCGCGTTCGTGATCGGGCGCAACACCGCCTTCACCTACAAGGGCAAGGCCGTCGACCTCAAGGCGATCGGGCGCGAGCTGAACGTCCGCTATGTGCTGGAAGGGAGCGTGCAGCGCGGCGGGAATTGCATGCGGGTCAACGTGCAGCTCATCGACGCCGAGACTGGCAGTCATCTCTGGGCCGAACGGTTCGACAAACCGCTCGCCGATCTCTTCGACATGCAGGACGAAATCGTCGCGCGCCTGGCGGGCGCGCTCAACGCCCAACTCATCGTGGCCGAGGCGCGGCGCGGTGAACAGGCGCCCAACCCGGACTCGATGGACCTCTATTTTCAGGGCGTGGCGTTGCTCAACGGGGGCTGGACGCCAGACAGCATCGCGCGAGCGAGGAGTTTCTTCGATAGCGCCCTCGACGCGGATTCCGGCAACGTTGATGCGCTCGTTGCATCGGCGCGCGCAAACGCGGCTGAAGCTTCAAATTCCTTCGCAGCTGATCCGGCTCCCGCATTCGCCGCGGCGGAGGAAAAATTGATAAGAGCAGTCTCTTCGGTTCCGGACCATGCGCGCGCCCACCTGACATTAGGTTTTGTGAAGATATTCACTCGGCGCGCTACCGAGGGGATACGCAATTGTGAGCGCTCTCTCGAGCTTGACCGAAATCTTGCTCAAGCCCACTCGGCGATCGGGCTTGGCAAGATTTTCTTGTCGGCCGTGCGGAAGACGCCGAGGCTCATATTGGTGAGGCGCTCCGCCTCAGCCCACGCGACACGATGGCCTACATCTGGATTACGTACTCCGGATTGGCCAAGAATCTTCTGGGTTGCTACGAAGATGCCGCGGATCGCCTTCGCCGAGGCATCGAGGCGAACCAAAATTTTCCGACCTCATACTTTCAACTGGCGTCCGCTCTTGTGCAACTGGGCAGGTTGGAAGACGCCAAGGCCGTAGTCGACGCCGGCCTTGCGCTAGACCCTCGCTACGCAGTCTCGCGCGTGCACTCCAACTGGGTCGCGTGGAGCAGCAACCCAACCTTTCGGGCTCAGATTGAGCCGGTTTTCGAAGCCATGCGCAAGGCCGGGGTCCCCGAATGACCGCCGTCCGCCGCCTTGCTGCGATCCTCGCCGTCGACGTCGTCGGCTGCTCGCGCCTGATGGGCGAAGACGAGGCGGGGACGGCGACACGCGTCCGCGAGCATCGCGAGGCCGCGCGGCCGATGGTGGCCTCGCTCGGCGGGCGCGTCGTCAAGACAATGGGCGACGGGCTCCTGCTCGAATTCCCCTCGGTGGTCGAGCGCGGCGCGGGCGCCGACTGTTTTTCGCCGGACTCCGACCGCAGCGCGACGAGCCCCGTCTCTTATGCCCGCTCCTGCTCCTTCTCCCGCAGACGGAACCGCTGGATCTTGCCGGTCGCGGTCTTGGGCAGTTCGTCTACAAACTCGATCGCGCGCGGGTACTTGTAGGGCGCGAGCCGGTCTTTGACGAAGTGCTTCAGTCCCGCGTCGTCGACCTCGCCGCCCGGCCTCAGAACAACGAAAGCCTTGGTCTTGGTCAACCCCTCGGCGTCCGGCACGCCGATCACGGCGGCCTCCAGCACGGCGGGGTGCTGCACCAGGGTCGCCTCGACCTCGAAGGGACTGACATAGACGCCGCTCACTTTGAGCATGTCGTCGGTCCGGCCTGCGTAGGTGTAGGACCCGTCGGCGTTGCGGATGTACTTGTCGCCAGCCTTGGTCCAGCCGCCCTGAAACGTCTCGCGCGACTTCTGACGATTGCCCCAGTACATGAGCGCGGACGACGGACCGTGGATAAAGAGGTCTCCGGGCTCGCCGTCCGGGACCGCGCCGCCGCCTTCGCCGCGCAGCTCGATCTCATAGCCCGGCACCGGCCATCCGGTCGTGCCGTAGCGCACCTTGTCGGGTCGGTTGGAGATGAAGATGTGCAGCATCTCGGTCGAGCCGATGCCGTCGACGATGTCGACGCCGAAATGCCGCTTGAACCGCTCGCCGATCTCGGCCGGCAGCGCCTCGCCCGCCGAGGAGACGAGGCGCAGCGCGATCTCCTCGCGCTGAGGCAGGCCCGGCGCGGCCAGCATGCCCGCGAACCCAGTCGGCGCGCCGAAGAAGACCGTGGGCTTCACGCCGCCCACCTCGCCGCGCCAGCGCCGGAACACGGCGTCCGGAGTTGGCCGCTCGCCCATCAGGAGAACGGACGCGCCGACCGACAGCGGAAAGGTCAAGGCGTTGCCGAGGCCATAGGCGAAAAACAGCTTCGCCGCGGAGAAGCAGACGTCGTCCTCGCGTAAGTCCAGGATCGCCTTGCCGTAGAGTTCGGCCGTCCAGTACGGGTTGGCGTGCGAATGGACGGTTCCCTTGGGGCGTCCGGTCGAGCCCGAAGAATAAAGCCAGAAAGCGGCGTCGTCGGCGCGGGTGCGCGCCGGTTTCGCCAGCGGCGTGCGCCGACCGAGAAAGGCCTCGAACTCGATTTCTCCGAATTCGAGCGGCTGCGTCGGGCGCGAGACGACAACCGTGTGGACCTCGTGATCGGATTTGATCAACGCCGCTTTCAGCGCCGGCTTCACCGCCCCGCTGACGATGGCGGCTTGCGCGCGGGCGTGCTCCAGCATGTAGGCCAGGTCGTCGGCGGTGAGCAGCGTATTGACCGCGACCGGCACGGCGCCCATGAGAATCGCGCCCAGGAAAGCGACCGGCCAGTCGCACGAATCGAGCATCAGAAGAAGCACACGCTCCTCGCGCTTGACGCCGGCCCCCGTCAGCGCGGCGGCGAAACGGCGCACGCGGTCGTCGAACTCTCCGTAAGTCAGCCGCCGCTCGTCATCGAGAAAGGCGATCTTGCCCGGCCGGCCGGCGTTCACGTCCAGGAGGCGCCCGGCGAAATTGAACGTCTCCGGCGGCGGCTCGACGTTCACGTCCATGGTCTCCTCCCGGTCTCGTCTTGTCCCAATCAGGTGAAACTGAATCTCGCTTCGGAGCAAGTCGGGTCATCGTGTCGCAGACCGCCAGGGCTTGCCCCCATCCGAAATCATGCAATATTATGCGTTCCAAATTGGATATGGGCGCGAGTCCTTCATGTCAAGCACTATAGTGCCAGCAGATACGGTCGCCGCGCTCGAAGCGTCCGCCACGCGCGGCGACGCAGAAGGGGAGCGGAAGGATCCGTTCCTGATCGCGCTCGGAGAGCGGGTGCGGGCGTTGCGCGCGCGGCGCGGCATGACCCGCAAGGCGCTGGCGGCGGCGACCGAGGTCTCGGAGCGGCATCTCGCCAATCTGGAATACGGGGTCGGCAACGCTTCGGTGCTGGTCCTGTTGCAGGTCACCCGCGCGCTGCATTGCTCATTCGCGGAACTGCTCGGCGACGTGACCACCCGATCGCCGGAATGGCTGTTGATCCGCGAGATGCTGGAGAACCGCGACGAGGCGACGCTGCGCCGGGTGCGCGTCGCGATCGGCGAACTGATCGGAACAGGGACGGGCGAAGCGCGCGCCCGCTCGCCGCGGATCGCCCTGATCGGCCTGCGGGGCGCCGGCAAATCGACCCTCGGACGCATGCTGGCGGAGGATCTCGATTTCCCTTTCGTCGAGCTGACCCGCGAGATCGAAAAGACGGCGGGCTGCTCGACCTCGGAAATCCTTAGCCTGTACGGGCAGAACGCCTACCGCCGCTACGAGCGCCGCGCGCTCGAGGAGGCGGTGCAGATCTATCCCGAGGCGGTCATCGCGACCGCCGGCGGCATGGTGTCCGATCTCGTCAGCTTCAACCTGCTGCTCCGCCATTGCACCACCGTCTGGCTGCAGGCCGACCCGGAGGACCACATGGCGCGCGTCGCGGCCCAGGGCGACTTGCGGCCGATGGCGGCGAGCGCCGAGGCGATGGAGGATTTGAAATCGATCCTCGCGGGACGCGCCGCGTTCTATTCCAAGGCGGACCTCAAGGTCGACACCAGCGCGCAGCCGCTGCTGGAGACGTTCCAGATTTTGCGCGCGGAGGTGCGGGAGGCGCTGGGGCTGGCGGTGTGATGCGCGCAGTCCGTCGGCATCGGCGGCCCGACGTGTGGTAAAGTGCGCGCGCTTGGAGGAAGAATTATCCATGGCCGAGAGCGAGAAGCAGAAGCTGATTCGAAAGTATGCCGCCGGCGAAGTCACGTGGCATAGCCTTCAGGAGCAAGGCTTCGAGGATTACGTCGAAGTGCTCGCCGGTCTCGGGGAGCTTGGACTTCGTCCCCCTCTCGCGCGCATGGAAGGCCCGAACGTCGAGGCGCGCCTCCGCGGACGCGCCCTTATCCGTGAGGCGTTGCGGGGGCAGAAATGAGTGGGCCCTTCGGCCTCATCGTAACCGATACGTCGCCGCTGTTTACGTTAGTCTTGGCGGACGCCCTCGATTCTCTTCTGCGCCCTGGGTTGCCGGTCAGCATCCCCGATGCGGTTTACATCGAGGCGACCCGCGTTCATGGCGCTCCCGGAGCCGAGCAGATCATGGAGTGGATCAACGCGCATTTGGCCCTGGTGCGGATCGTGCCGACCGACATCGGCATTGACCAGCAGCGGCGTCTTGAAGAAGGCCGCTCCATTCGCGGACTTGGCGAACAGGCGGCGATAGAAACGCTCGAGCGGTTTCTTCGCGGCAATCCGGTCGCCGAAGCTTTGCTGCTGTTCGAGGACAGTGACATCGAGAAGCGCCGGGCTATCGTCGATCAACGCGCAAGCCTCATCAGCACGGGTGATTTCTTGCGCGAGCTGGAGACTGCGGATTGATTCAATCGACGGATCACATCCTCGACCAGGCCGCTGCGCGGGGCCGCAATATCGAGAAGCAGCGTGAAGTCGGGCAGCACGGTGCGACCCGCGAGCGGTTACGGAACTCAACTTCTTCAGCGTCGTGACACGCCATAGCGGGAGCCACCGGCGTGTGCTGATTGGCTGCTCGGGCATCAACCGGAACTAGCGGGTTAGGCCGCGGCCAAAGCGCGGAGCGCGAAGGCGCTCGCCATCATGCCGAGAACGAACAGCGGCACGCCGAAGCCGCTGTACCAGAGCGCCTGCGCGACCGGCGCTTTCAGGAACCGCCGCATCATGACGAGTTGGACGATCAGCAGCAGACCGACGACGCCGGCTTCGACGAACCGCCCCCAGGCCACGAGCAGCGCGATCACCACGAATTGCGGCGCCGCCATGCTGACGCAGGCGACCTGCGCGGCGCGATCCGGTCCGAGTTGGACCGGCAGCGAGCGAATCCCCATTTCCCGATCGCCCTTGATCGCCTTGAAGTCGTTCAAGGTCATGATCCCGTGCGCGCCGAGGCCATAGAGCAACGCGATCCCGAGAATCGGCGCCGGAGGAAGGGCGCCGCCCAGCATGACCGCGGCGCCCGTGATCCAGGCGAGGCTCTCGTAGGAGAACCCGCAGGCCGCATTGCCCCACCAGCCGTTGGCCTTCAGGCGCATCGGCGGGGCGCTGTAGGCCCACGCCAGCACGACCCCCACGACGGCGGCGATCAGCACCCAGGTTCCCAGCGTTCCGGCCACGAGCAGCGCCAAAATCGTCCAGATGACGGCAATGTAGAGGCCCCACCTCCCGGGAATTCGTCCCGAGGGAATGGGCCGCTGCGGCTCGTTGATGGCGTCGACGTCGCGATCGTACCAATCGTTGCAGGCCTGGCTCATCGCGACCACCAGCGGACCCGCGAGGATCAGGCCGACCAGCGCGGTGTAGCCATGCGCGACGATCGGCGCGCCCGACGACACCACGCCGCAGGCGAACGCCCACATCGGCGGAAACCAGGTGATCGGCTTCAGGAGTTCGAGGACCGCTGAGGGGGCCGGATAAGCTGTCATTGCGACAGGCTGGTTCGATTCCGTTGTCACTCGGTCACCCCCGGCGTCGTAACGCCGTGCAGCCATAACCACAGCCGAACTCTCAACGCAGCCAACCGCAGATGTCAATGACGCTTGACACAAGGCATTCGGGAAGACGGCGCTTGCTTCGGGTTTGGATATGCATTATGATGCATCATTGACAATGCATTAAACTGCCTATCGAGGAGCGTCCCATGAGCCGTCCCGACCCGGTCGACTATCAGACTGCGCCGGAAAAATACCGGCACTGGACGCTCGCCTTCGAGGGTCCGATCGCCACGTTGAAAGCCGACTTCGACGAGGATGGCGGCCTTCGGCCCGGCTACAAGCTGAAACTCAACAGCTACGACCTGGGCGTCGACATCGAGCTCAACGACGCGGTCAACCGTGTCCGCTTCGAGCATCCCGAGGTGCGGACCGTCGTGATCACCAGCGCGCGCGAGCGCGTGTTCTGCTCGGGGGCGAACATTTTTATGCTCGGCGTCTCGAGTCACGCGTGGAAGGTGAATTTCTGCAAATTCACCAACGAGACCCGCAACGGGCTGGAAGATTCGTCCGCCCACAGCGGGCTCAAATTCCTCGCCGCGGTCAACGGCTCGTGCGCCGGCGGCGGCTACGAACTCGCCCTCGCCTGCGACGAGATTCTGCTGATCGACGACCGGTCGAGCGCCATCAGCTTGCCGGAAGTCCCGCTGCTCGGCGTGCTGCCCGGCACCGGCGGGCTCACCCGCCTGACCGACAAGCGGCGCGTGCGCCACGACCTCGCCGACGTCTTCTGCACCACCAGCGAGGGCGTGCGCGGGCAAAAGGCGGTCGACTGGCGGCTCGTCGACGCGATCGCCAAGCCCGGCGAGTTCGTGGGCGCCGTCCGCGCCCGGGCGCTTGAGCTTGCCGAGCAGAGCGACCGCCCGAAAGGCGCGAAGGGCGTCGCGCTGACGCCGCTCGAACGCGATCACTCGCCGGACGCGCTCCGCTACCCCCATGTCGCCGTGACGATCGACCGGGCCCAGCGCACCGCGACCTTTGTCGTCAAAGGGCCGGCGGACGATCAGCCGCGGGACGTCGCCGGAATCGAGGCCGCCGGCGCCGCCTGGTATCCGCTGGCGCTGGCGCGCGAGCTCGAGGACGCGATTCTCACGATGCGCACCAACGAACTCGAGATCGGTCTATGGCTGATCAAGACCGAGGGCGATCCGGCCGCCGCGCTCGCCATGGACGCGACGCTTCAAGCGCACCGGGACCATTGGCTCGTCCGGGAGACGATCGGTTATCTCCGACGCACCTTCAGCCGCCTCGACGTCGCCTCGCGAAGCCTCTTCGCTCTCGTCGAGGAAGGCTCCTGCTTCGCGGGTACGCTCTTCGAACTCGCGCTCGCGTGCGATCGCATCTATCAGCTCGCCCTGCCCGACGACCCGGCCCGCGCGCCCAGAATTGCCCTGAGCGCGGCGAACTTTGGCGATCACGTCATGGCGAGCGGCCAGTCGCGTCTCGCCCGACGGTTCTATGACGAAAAGCCTGCGCTCGAAGCGGTCCGAGCCAAGGTCGGCTTGGCTCTCGACGCGACCGAGGCCCAAAAACTCGGCCTCCTCACCAGCGCGCCCGACGACATCGACTGGAGCGACGAGGTCCGGCTCGCAATCGAGGAGCGCGTCTCGCTGAGCCCCGACGCCTTGACCGCCATGGAGGCGAACCTGCGCTTCAACGGCCCCGAGACGATGGCGACGCGCATTTTCGCGCGGCTCACGGCGTGGCAGAATTGGGTGTTCCAGCGCCCCAACGCCGTCGGCGAGAAGGCGCGCTGAAGGTGTACGGAAAGGGCGAGAAGGCCGCCTTCGACTGGAATCGGGTGTAGCGGAGGGGCGGCGTCTCGCCGCCCGGGGCGCGCGGGAGGCGGGCCCTCCGAGGGACGGGAGGGATTCTGGAGCACGTCGACGCCGCGGTCATCCGGCAGCACCTGATCGACCCGGAATCTGCATCCGCTGCAACACCTGCGAGGCGACCTGCCCGGTCGGCGCGATCACCCACGACGCGCGCAACTACGTGGTCGATGCGGCGGCGTGCAATCTCTGCATGGCCTGCATCCCGCCCTGCCCGACCGGCAGCATCGACAACTGGCGCGTGATGCCGCGCGCGAGCGCCTACAGCGTGGACGCGCAGTTCGGCTGGGACGCTTTGCCCGCGGAACTTACCGCCGACGAGCTTTCCGAGGCGGGCGTCCTGGCCCTCGACGCCCCGGCCGAAGCGACGCCCCCCTCCGCCGAGGCCGAGGCGAGGGCCAGTTCAGCCTCGCCGATTGCGCCGCCGTCTCCCGCCCTGGTCCGCCGCCCATCCCTACGTGAACCTCTACGGACCGCGCGCGGCGGAGAAATTCGTGACCGCGACGGTCGCCGGCAACGTGCGGGTGACGCAGGTCGGCCGGGACTACGACACCCACCACATCGTGCTCGATTTCGGCGCGATGCCTTTTCCGGTGCTCGAGGGCCAATCGATCGGGATCGTCCCGCCGGGCGCGGACGGCGGAGGGCGGCCGCACCACCCGCGGCAATATTCGATCGCGAGCCCGCGCAACGGCGAGCGTCCCGGCTACAACAACGTCTCGCTGACCGTGAAGCGCGTGCTCGAGGACCATCAGGGCCGGCCGGTGCGCGGCGTCGCCAGCAACTATCTCTGCAACCTCGAAGTCGGCGACAGCGTGAACGTGACCGGTCCATTCGGCGCGAGTTTTCTGATGCCGAACCATCCCAAGAGCGCGATCGTGATGATCTGCACCGGCACCGGCAGCGCCCCGATGCGCGCCATGACGGAATGGCGGCGGCGCCTGCGCAAATCGGGCAAGTTCGAAGGCGGCAAGCTGATGCTGTTCTTCGGCGCGCGCACCCAGGAGGAGCTGCCCTACTTCGGTCCGCTCGGCAACCTGCCGAAGGACTTCATCGACATCAACTTCGCCTTCAGCCGGACGGCCCATGAGCCCAAGCGCTACGTTCAGGATCTGATGCGGGCCCGCGCGGCGGACCTCGCGCCTCTGATCGCCGACCCGAACGCCTTCTTCTATGTCTGCGGCCTCAAGGCGATGGAGGAGGGCGTGGTGCTCGCGCTGCGCGACGTCGCGCGCGAGGGCGGCCTCGACTGGAACATCGTCGGCCCCGCGCTCAAGCGCGACGGCCGGCTGCATCTGGAGACGTATTGAGAGGAGCCGCCTTGTGGGGCGCGCTCGCTGAGCGCGCCAGGGGGGTCAGCGACCCCGCCCTACAAGGGCGCCGAACGAAACCGGGAGAGCCAATGAAATTCGCGGAATTCCATGTCGGCCAGGTCATCGAGGCGGGCCCCTATCAACTCGGGCAGGAGGAGCTCCGGCGTTTCGCCGAGGCCTACGATCCGCAATGGTTTCACGTCGACCCGGATGCGGCCGCCCATGGTCCGTTCGGCGGAATTATCGCCAGCGGCTGGCACACCTGTTCGATCGCCATGCGGCTCGCGGTCGATGCGATCCTCACCGGCTCCGAATCCTTCGCCTCCCCCGGCGTCGCCTACATCAAATGGCCGAACCCGGTCAGGGCCGGCGATTCCCTCACCCTCAAGGCGGAAGTGCTGGAGACCCGGCGCTCCCGCAGCAGCCGCACCTCGGCATTCTCAGTGGCGCTGGCGGGTGTTCAATCAGCACGGGCAGGAGGTTCTCGAAAGCGAGGCGACCAGCCTGTTCGATCTCAGCCCAAGGGATAATGCATTATAATTCTCATTTGCGAGCTTTTGTCGCGCGAACTTACCTAAATATGAAACATAGTGCTTTGACGCTTGACTAAGTTGCAGAATAATGGTGATTGCTCCGGGCCACGAAGGCCCGAGCACGGGAAACGAAGGGACGGGACATGAGTCCACCGAACCGCTGACCGAAACCCCGGAATCCGTCCGCGGCGATCGGTTCGTCGAGATCAACACCGACGATCAGTCCCCAACAACGTCGCGCTCGCGTCGGACAAGCAGCTCCAGCGCGCGCTCGAAACCTGGCGGCCGAAGTACCTCGACTGGTGGAACGACATGGGGCCCGAGGGCTTCCAGACCTCGGAGGTGTACCTGCGCACCGCGGTCGGCGTCGATCCGACCGGCTGGGCGAAATTCGGCTATGTGAAGATGCCAGAATACCGCTGGGGCGTGCTGCTCGCGCCCAAGGTCGAGGGCCGCACGATTCCTTTGGCCGCCACAAGGGCGAGCCGGCCTGCAAGGTTCCCGGCGGATATCGCGCGACGCTCCGCCGGCTTCTGGTCGTCCAGGGCGACACCGAGCCGGCCTCGGTCGAGCAACAGCG
>CAVVJO010000035.1:0-616812 GCA_963748545.1 uncultured Alphaproteobacteria bacterium | reverse complement strand
CGCGCAATCGGTCCGGCTCTTCGGCCGAGAACAGCAGCGAAAACGGCGCCGTTGGGCCAGTCGAGCCGGCTCGAAGCGCGCGCGTAGCGCGGCCGCTCGCCGCTCGGGCAGACCGCCATCAGTCCGGATTCGCCCAGCACCATCACGTCGCGCACGTCGTCGTGGGTCGCGCCGATCAGGTTGACGATGGCGAAGCTCTTCGCCCATTCGCGCACGCTTCGGCGCCGGCGCGGGTCTTGCCGGCGCCGCGGCCGGCGAGGATCAGCCAGTAAATCCAGATCGGCACGATGGTGAAGACCGCGACCGTGGCGATCGCGGGCCTGAGCAGCGGCGCGATCACCTCGAAGAAGATGCGCGTCTCCGGCACGCCGTCGCAGCGCGCCGCGTCACGCAGGTCTTTCGGGATCTGCTGGATGAATTCGCTCAGGATGAAGATCGACAGCGGCAGACCCTGCGCGATGTAGACCAGGATCAGCGCGCTCAGCGTGTCGTTGAGACCGGCCGCGCGCATCATCTTGAGAATCGCCACCGAGCCGAGCCGGATCGGCACCATGATGCCGATCGACAGGAAGATCGCGAGCGCGGTCGAGCCGCGGAACTTGTATTCCGTCAGCGCCCAGGCCGCCATTGCGCCGAACAGCAGCACCAGGACCATGCTGACGAGAGTGACGATCAAGGAATTCGCGAAATAAGTCCCAACGTGCGAGGCGCTGAAGACCTTGTTGTAGCCGACGAGCGAAAAGGTGTCGGCGTTGGGGGGGCTGAGCGGCGCGCCGAAGATCGCCTTGCGCGCCTTGAACGAGTTCATTACCACGAGCACGATCGGTCCGACCGCAAGCAGGCAGTAAGCGATAAGGACGAGATGGACGCCGAGCGTCTCGGCGCGCGCTTTCAGCATCGGAGCCTCTAGAACGCGTAGCGCCGAATGCGGCGCTGGACAAAGAACAGGTAAAAGCACACACCGACCAGGATGATGAGGAACATGACCGTCGCGACGGCCGCGCCCATGGTGGGATTCCCGAGCTGTAATTGGAATCCGAAGAAGGTGCGATAGAAGAAGGTGCCGAGCACGTCCGAGGCGAAATTCGGCCCGGCGAGCGCGCCCTTGACCGAATAGATGAGGTCGAAAGCGTTGAAGTTTCCAACAAAGGTCAGGATCGAGACAAGGCCGATCGTTGGGAGCACAAGCGGCAGCTTGATATGCCAGAAGATGCGGAAATTGCCGAGGCCGTCGACGCGGGCGGCGTCCACGAGTTCGTCGGGGATGTTGAGCAGCGCCGCGTAGATCAGCATCATCGGGATGCCGACGAATTGCCACACCGAGATCAGCGCGAGCGTGACGAGCGCGGTCGAAGGCAGGCCGAGCCAGGGCGCGAACCAGCTTCCTAAGCCGACCGCCTTCAACGCCCCCTCGGCGACGCCCCATAATGGAGACAGGATCAGGTTCCAGGCAAAGCCGACGATGACCACCGAGAGCATGGTCGGCAGGAAGATGACGGTGCGGTAGAGCGACTTGAGCTTGAGGCCGGGGAGGCTCAAGAGCCCCGCGAGCGCGATGCCGATCGGGTTTTGCACCGCCATGTGGACGGCGAAGAAGATAAGGTTGTTCCAGACCGCGTTCCAGAACGGCTTCGACCACACCGAGTCCGTAAGCAGCGTCACGAAATTGGCGAGTCCGACGAAGGAATAGACGCCCCCGCTGTCGGTCGTATAGGTCGCAAGCGCCATCGTGGCGATCAACGGATAGATGGAAAACAGCGTGTAAATCGCGACGGCCGGCCCGAGAAAGAGCGCCATCAACGCGACGAACCGCCCGCGGGGCATGGAGGCGACGACTTGCGATACGGGTTCGGCCATCGGTTACCCCAACGCCGTCATTGCGAGGACCCCAGGACTTGATCCGGGGGAAGGGCAATCCAGAGGCCCGCGACTCAAACGGGTCATGGAATGCTTCGCTGCGCTCGCAATGACGGAAGTGGAAATGGCGGGCGCGCCCGCCGCACGAAGCGGAGCGCGCGCCCGATCGTGGCGTCCTTACTTCGGCAGCTTGTCGACGTCGCTCTGCGCCTGCTTGCCGGCGGCCTCGGGCGTCATCGCGCCGTTGATGACTTGGGCCGAGATGTTCCAGAGATCGTTCTCCAGATTGGGCGTGCCGCGGTTCAGGACCTGATAGGAGTTGCGGATCGTGGACTTGCAGTCCTTGCGCCAGCCCACCATTTCGGCGGCAAGCGGATCCTTGATCGCGACGGGCGCCTTGCTCAGAGGGAAGAAGCCCGGCAGCGCGTTGGCGTAGAGTTCCGCGAATTCCGGCGTCGTCAACCACTCAAGGAATTTCATCGCGTCCGCCTTGTTCTTCGAGGCGGCGTTGACGCCCATGCCGATGTCGGTGTGGTCGGAAATGTAGCAGGTCGTGTCCCCTTCGGGCAGTGGCGGCGGGAAGGCGCCGATCGGGAACTGCGCGTCCTTGCGGAAAGTCGTGATGTCCCACGAGCCCGCCGGATAGATCGCCGCCTTTCCGAGCGAGAAGAGGTTTTGGCTGTCGGGATATTTCTGCGCCTGGAAGCCCGAGCCCATGTAGGGCGCCCAGGTGGCGAGCTCCTTGAAGACCGCGACATATTGCGGGTCGGTGAACTTCTCCTTGCCCGCGATCAGGGCCTTCCTTCCGTCCTCGCCCTTCCAGTAGTCCGGGCCGATGTTCTGGAAGCCCATGGTGGCGGCCTCCCACTGGTCGGCGGTGCCCATGTCGATGGGCGTATAGGTTCCGTCCTTCTTCAGCTTGTCGAGAATGTCGTGGAACTCGGCCAAGGTCTTCGGCGGCTTCGCGCCGATCTTCTTGAAGGCGTCTTCGTTGTACATGAAGCCGTGGATGACGGACGCCATCGGCACGCAGAAGGTCGTCTTGCCGTCGTCGGTCGACCAGGCGGCCTTGGCGACGTCGGGGAAATTGTCCAGCCCGTTCAGCGCGTTCAGCCCGTCGATCTGGTGCTTCTGATAGAGCTGCAATGAGCCGTCGAAGGGCCGGCAGGTGATGAGGTCGCCGGCGGTGCCCCCGTCGAGCTTTGCGTTCAAGGCCGCGTTGTAGTCGGCGGGCTGGGTCGCCGAAAACTCGACCTTGATGTCGGGATAGTGCTTCTGGAAGGCGGGGATCAGCGTATTGTTCCAGATGTCGGCGTCGTCGTTGCGCCAGCTCTCGATCTTGAGCGACCCGGCTTGAGCGGCCGCAAGACCGGCCGCCAATGCGATCAGCGCAACGCCGCCGCGCGTCCATCCATAACGAGTCTTCATTCTACCCTCCTCATCCGACGGACTTCATGCCCGTGCTTGAATTGACGTTTGCTTTCGCGTCCCTGAGGCGCGCGAGAACATGGGAAAGGTCGCCGCCGCACTCGGCGATGAGCGCACGCGCTTCCATCGCGTCGATTTTGCCGGCCGCTGTCGCAATCGCGACGGGCACGTCGTTTTGCGCCTCGGCCAGCGCGGCCAAAGCCGTGGCCTGTTCGACCGCCGCGACGC
The DNA here is from genome assembly GCA_963748545.1 of uncultured Alphaproteobacteria bacterium. Taxonomy (GTDB): domain Bacteria; phylum Pseudomonadota; class Alphaproteobacteria; order Rhizobiales; family Beijerinckiaceae; genus Roseiarcus. The sequence goes on along the minus strand of CAVVJO010000035.1, from coordinate 613,299 downwards.
GCGCGACGATGTCCTGGGCGCGCGCCCGAAGCTTGGCGTTGTCAGGCCTGACGTTGACCATCAGTCCGTCGTGGACCCAGCCGAGTTCGGCGGCGGCGAGCGTGGACAGGACGCCAAGCGCCGCCTTCTGAGCCGTGCCGGCGGCAAGCCGCGTCGAGCCCTCGACCGCCTCCTTGCCGATATCGAAGATCACGGGCGCGTCGGCGAGCGCGGCGAGCGGAGAACCCGCCCGGCAGACAATCGCGACCAGGCGCGCGCCCGTCGCCTTGGCGCAACGCGCTGCGGCGAGCGTGAACGGCGTGGCGCCGCTGGCCGAGACGGCGATGGCCACGTCCTCGGGACGAGCTTGAAGCGCGTCGACTGCGGCCTCCGCCGCGCGCGCGTCGTCCTCGCTTGCGCCGTCGATGAGGAAACGCTCGCCATTCGGCGTCACGAAGCGAACTCGTCCGGGGTCGAGGCCAAACGTGCCCGGCAGCTCGAGCCCGTCCTGCATCGCCAGGAGTCCGGAAGACCCCGCGCCGAGGTAAAGCACGCGCCCGCCGCTGCGGAGCGCATGCGCGAAAAGCCGCGCGGCCGCAGCAAGCGCTCTGCGCTCTCTCGCCACGCAATCGGCGGCGCGGAGCTGACCTGAGAGGAGGGCGTCGAGCAAAGACGCCTCGGCGTCGCCGGCGTATCGTGAAGGTTTCGCGAACGCAGACGCCAACCAACTCCCTCCTTGACCACAACCATAGGCCCGTTCAGGCCCTCTTGTGTTTCATTATGGGCCAAGGGTATACCACTTGTCTAGAGGTCCAGGGGAGGGTGGAGGCGGGAATGGCGGAGATTCGCGCGATCAGGGCCGAGCGGCAACCGCTGTTTGAAAGCATCGGCGCGGCCCTCCGGCGCGAGATCGTGGCGGGACGGTTCGTCCAGTCCGACGTGCTGCCGGGCGAGCGCGAACTGTCGGAGATGCTGGACGTTTCCCGCACCACGCTGCGGCGCGCGATCGCCGCGCTGATCGAGGAAGGCCTTCTGGTCCACCGCCACGGCGCCGGGACCTTCGTGCGGCGCAGCCCGCCGCATGTCGAGCAGCCGTTGTCGCGTCTGACGAGTTTTACCGAGGACATGCGCTTGAGGGGGCTCGCCGCCTCCTCGAAGGACATCGAACGCGGCGTGTTCCTGCCGACGCCCGAGGAGTCGATGATGCTCGACATCGCTTTGAGTGAGACCGTCTTCCGCCTGTCGCGCCTCAGGCTCGCCGACGGCGTTCCGATGGCGATCGAACGCGCCGCCGTGCCGATGCGGTTTCTCGGCGACGCCGATCGGGTCGGCAATTCGCTGTACGCGGCGCTCGAGGCCGCCGGCTTCCGTCCGGTGCGCGGCGTTCAGCGCCTGAGAGCAGTGCTGGTCGGCTCGACCGAGGCGGCGGCGCTCGAGATCGCCGAAGGCTCGCCCGCGCTCGACATTCATCGGGTCGCCTATGTCGCCGATGGCCGCCGGGTGGAATTCACCCGGTCGACCTACCGTTCCGACACCTATGATTTCGTGGCGGAGCTCACGCTGCCGCCGAGCGCGCGGCCGCGCGTAGAAGGAGCGCTCAGATGATCGGCACGTTCATGGCCGTCGAGATCGCCGAGACCGGCCAGGCGCTTCGCCGCCAGCTCGATGCGAACCGCGAGACGACGGCAAAGCTTGCCGCCGACCTTCGTGCGGGCGCCCCCCCTTCGTCGCCACGATCGCGCGCGGCAGCTCCGATCATGCGGCTCTGTTTCTCAAGCACGCGGTCGAACTGAAGCTCGGCCTCGCCTGCGCGTCGCTCGGCCCGTCGATCGCCTCGCTCTATCAGGCGCCGCTGCGGCTCGACCGCGCAATCGCGATCACGATCTCGCAATCGGGCAGGAGCCCCGACATCGTCGCCATGCAGCGCGCCGCGAAGACGAGCGGCGCGACGACGATCGCGCTCGTCAATGTCGCGGACTCGCCCGCGGCGGCGGACGCCGACGCGCTTCTGCCGCTGCTTGCGGGCGAAGAGCGTTCGGTCGCCGCGACCAAATCGATGATCGCCTCGATCGTCGCAGGGGTCGCGCTCGTCGCGGCCTGGGGCGAAGACGCCGGCCTCGCCGCCGCGATCGAGCGGCTGCCGGCGATCCTCGACGCCGCCCGCGCCGCCGCCCCGGCGGAGATCGAGGACGCGCTCGCGAGCAAGAACTCCCTGTTCGTCATCGGCCGCGGCGCGACCTTCGCGGTCGCCATGGAAGCGGCGCTCAAGCTCAAGGAGACTTCGGCCATCCATGCCGAGGCGTTCTCCTCCGCCGAGGTGCTGCACGGGCCGGCCGGCGTCGTCACGCCGGGATTTCCGGTGCTGGGTTTCGCCCCTGCGCCCGGCGACGCGGCGCGCGACGGGTTCTTCGAGACGGTCGAACGGCTCGCCTCGTTCGGCGCCGCGTCCCTGATCGTCGACGTCGAGCGCCATCCCCGCTGGCCGACACTGGTCGCGCCGGACGCGGGGCATGCGATGGTCACCCCGATCGCCGCGCTGCACGCCTTCTACGGACTTGCGGAGGCGACCGCCGGCCGGCGCGGCCGCAACCCCGATGAGCCGCCGCACCTGATGAAGGTGACGCGGACGGTGTGACCCCCGGCCCCGCACAGGGAGACGGGCCGGGGCGAGGGTAAGCCGCCCCCTTCACGCCGCCAGGACGAGTTTGCCCATGGTCCCGCGGCCTTCCAGCGCTCGGTGCGCGTCTGCGGCCCGGTCGAGCGGAAAGCGTTCGCCAATCGTCACCTTGAGCTCGCCCGTGACGGCGAGATCGAACAGCTCCGCCAGCCCTGAACGCAAGTTTGCCGGCGTCAGCAGGGGCGCGAATGCGAAGCCGGTGACGGACTGGTTCTTGAAGATGAGGCGAAGAAGCTCGGCCACGCCGAGCGCGAAACTCTGAACGTTGAGCGCGCCGTAGATGACGATCTCGCCGAGCGGCGCAAGCGCTTCCAGACTCGCCGCTGTCACGGCGCCGCCGACAAATTCGTAGATAACGTCGGGGCCTGCGCCGCCGGTTGCTTCACCGAGCGCGTCGGTCCACCCAGGCCGAGTGTAATTCACGGCGGCGTCAGCGCCAAGCGACTGGGCGAAAGCGAGTTTTTCCTCCGAGCTTGCGCCTGCCACGACCCTCCGCGCGCCAGCGCGCTTCGCCAGCTGCACGAGCAAGGAGCCCACCCCGCCGGCCGCGGCGTTGATCAGCACAGTCTTGCCGCCGAGACGCGCCTGGCGCGTAAGGGTCAGCGCGGTAAGGCCCTGGATCATCAGCGCCGTCGCGTGTTCAAACGATAGGGCGTCTGGCAGCGGCGCGGCGAGATCGGCGTCGATTGCGACGTACTCGGCGTACGCCCCGACCGATGCGCCAGTCGCAAACAACGGCGCGGCGACGCGCTGTCCGACCTGTAACGTCTCGACACCTTCCCCCAGGGCTTCAACGACGCCGGCCGCCTCCGAGCCGGGGATGGCGGGAAGTGCGGGCGTCACGGGGTAGCGGTTTTCGCGCATCAGCGTCTCCGCCAGATTGATTCCGATCGCCTTGACGCGGATCAGGACATCGCCCGGCCCGGGCATTGGAGTCGGCACTTCGACCGGCTCGAGCGTGTCGGGGCCGCCGAAGCGGCGGAATTGGATCGCTTTCATCGTTTGCCTCCGCGGCAGGTTTGCTGTCAGGAGGCATTCTGCGGCATGGTGGCTTTAGTCACTACAGACCAATCCGTGACATACCGACCTAGAGGTAAGTATGAGCGATCCGCTCAAGCATCTTCCGGCGCTGCCGGCCGAACGCGCGCTCAAGGTCATTTCGGGCCGTTGGAAGGCGATTGTCCTCTACCATCTGTTCGGCGGCCCGAAGCGGCTGTCGGAGTTGACGCGGCGGATGCCTGGGGTCAGCCAGAAGGTTCTCATCCAGCAGCTGCGCGAGTTGGAGGAGCACGGGTTGGTCGCCCGCGAAATCTTCCGGCAGGTGCCCCCGCGGGTGGATTACAGCGCGACGCCTTTGGGGTTTAGCCTCGAGCCCGTGCTCCTCGCGCTATGCGAATGGGGCCGGCGGCACGCCGTGGAGCTTGACGAGTTGGACCGGCTGGCGGACTGCGCGATCCCGGCCCGACCGCGTGAGGAGGCGCTCATCTAGCGCACTCGCGATTCGAGTCCGGCCATTATCGCCGCCGCTCGCGGCCCCTGGCCCGACCCATCGAGCCGCCGCATCAAAGGAAGGCGACGCGGACAGTGAGCTCTCATCCTTCCGCGCGCGGGAGAAGGACGAGGCCAGGCAGGCGGCGTCGACCATGCCTTCGTAGGGTCCCCCGCCGCGTCGCGGAGTGGGGACACCGGACGCCAACGCCGCCCGCCTCCTTCTCGCGAGGACTGGCCCTACTGGCCGGCCTGGACCTTCTTCACATAGTCCTCGACCGCCTGGACCACCTTCTTGTCGGGATTGGCCTTGCAATCGGCGATGACGGCGCTGATCCCGTCCTTGGTGCGCTGGATGTTGATCGCGTGCCGCTTCAGATGGCCGTTGAACCATCCGCTGTACCAGACCCCGAGAAAATTGGCGTCGTCCTGGGTCGTGTTGACGAGTTGGGCGCAGGTCAGCGCCCTGACGTTGATGTAGCCCTTGTCGTCGGCGTAGGTCGTCAGCGCCACCTGGGCTTGCGATGCGGACGCGGACGCGGCGAGCGTCGCCGCAGCGAGGAACGCGACGCGCCAGTCCAGGCGCCGCAGCGGGGCAATGAAGTTGGAGGCGTGCATGGTGTCTCTTTCCAATTCGTGAGATGCTGTTGTCTTGGCCGCTAGCGTCAGGTCACTTCTCGTCGATGACCTTGATCCCGGCCTCCTTGCGCATCTGTTTGATATTGATGTCCATCGCGGTGATCACCTTGGTGGCCGGATGGGCCTTGCAATAGACGATGACCCGATGCTCAAGCTCCTTGGCGCGATCGACCTTCATCTTGCTGTAGTCGGCGAGGCCGTTGTACCAGCCGCTGTACCAGACGGTGAGGAAGTCGGCGTCTTCCTGCCATGTTCCGGCGAGCTGCTTGCAAGTCAGCTTTTGGACGTCGAGATCGCCGTTGGCGTCAGCGTACGCGGACAGATCGGTCTGGGCTTCAGCCGCGCCCGCGCAAAGCACGGCCGCGCAAAACGGAATAACAAACTTCATCCTTGGGCTCCTCCAAGTCGCAGGCGATCGACGCCTACGATTGTCGTTGAACGCGACCGACGCCGCTTGATGCGCGTCGCATCGCCCGCCGGCCCGAGGAGGCAGGCCCCCCGAATCCGTCGAACCGCCCGCTTACGCGAAAATTCGGAGCGCCACAAATCGACCCAGGTCATCCGAAAGGCGAGGATCGCGGGCGCCCCTCCCGCAGGGCGCCCGGCTATAGCCTCACGACCTGCCCGGTCCGGATGCTCTCGTCGGCGGCGAACACGATCCGCAGGGAGTTGATCGCGTCGGCCCAGTGGTCCGCGAGGTCGACCTCGCCGTTGATCGCCTTCAGGAACAGCCGCTGCTCGCGCTCGCACAGCTCCTGGTGGCCGGGCTCGTCCTCCGTGTTCTCGATCCCGTCGGGCTCGACGAAGCGCCCCTCCCCATCGAGCGCAGCGTGGTGAATGCGCAAGGCGTTGGTCTTGGTATGGGCGTCGTGGTCGGAGGACTTCACGCCCTCGCCGGCCGTCTCCTTGGCGACGATCGACACGCTCCCTTTCGGCCCGATCATGTCCTTCACGAAGAAGGCGGTTTCGCTCATCATCGGGCCCCAGCCGGCCTCGTACCAGCCGACCGAGCCGTCGTCGAACGTGATGTGGAGATGGCCGTAATTGACCATGTGCGGGGCGATCTCGTCGGTCAGCCTCGCCCCGACTGCATGCACCAGAACCGGCTTCGCCCGCGTCGCCTGGCACATCACATCGACATAGTGAACGCCGCAGTCGACGATCGGGGAGGTCGAGGTCATGAGCGCCTTGTGGACCTCCCAGAACGAGCCGGACGACTGCTGGTTGAGGTTCATCCGCATGACGAGCGGCTTGCCGAGCGTGCGGCCGATCTCGACAAAGCGCGTCCACGACGGGTGGACCCGCAGAATGTAACCGACCAGCAGCGCCTTGCCGGCCCCGCGCGCCGCGGCGACAATGCTTTCGGCCGCGGACAGCGTGTCGGCGAGCGGCTTCTCGCAGAACACATGCGCGCCGGCCTTGAGCGCCCTAAGCGCCATAGGGGCGTGATGCTCCGTATAGGTTGCGATCGCGACCGCGTCGGGCTTCAGCGCCGCAAGCGCCTCGTCAAGATCGTCGAAGCGGGGAACGCCGGCAAAGTCCCTGTCGAGATCCCGCCGCCCCTCGGCGTTGCGGGTGCATAGCCCTACGAGCTCGAAGCCGTCGATCGCCTGATAGGCGCGGGCGTGGCTCGCGCCCATCGTGCCCAGACCAACGACGAGAACGCGCTGCCGTTTTGGGTTCATCCGAGCCTCCTTGCGAAAGGGGGCCCATCGTACCCGGCCGCGTCGCGATGGGAAGGCCCTGGCTCGGCGTCGCCGCGTTGGCCCTGCCTGTGGACCCTGCGGGAACGTCGGTTTGAGCTCCGCGTTTCGATGCAGCCCAAAGCCCCAATTATACTCTTCGGACTTGTTGTCTGAAGCTTGCGCGCAATCCGTGGAGGCCCTATAGCCGGCCCCGGCTCCAAAGGAACAAGGCATGGTTCAGGTGCAGGAACGACGCCCGCCGGCGAGTTTGGCGCCGGGCGGCGCTCCGTCTCCCGCCGAACCACCCAGTTTCGCCGTTCGACTCTTTGTCTTCATCCGGCGTCACCGAAAGGTGCTGCGCAGGCTCGGCCTGGCGGCGAGCTTGCTGATCATCGCCATTTCGTTGTCGATCTTCGCCCGCACGTTGATGCGTATCGACTTCGCCAAGTTCAGGGCGGCGTTTGCGGCGACGGGCGGCGACCAGATCCTCATGGCCTTCGGCTTCACCACGCTGAGCTATCTGGCGTTGACAGGCTACGACGGCCTGGCGCTCCGCCATCTCCACGTCAAGGTTCCCTATCGGTTGACGGCGCTCGCTTCGTTCGCCAGCTACGCAGTCTCGTTCACGCTCGGATTCCCGCTCGTGACCGGCGGGGCGGTCCGCTACTGGCTGTATTCGCCGGCCGGGCTTACGGCGGGCAATATCGCCAGCCTGACGATCGTCGCCGGCATCACCTTCTGGCTCGGGATGGGGCTGATCGTCGGGGTCGGCTTCATGTCCAGCGCCGGCGCGGTCTCCGAAATCGATCATTTCCACCCGCTCGCGAACCAGTTGATCGGGCTCTCCGCCATCGGGCTGCTCGTTCTCTACCTCGTCTGGGTCGGCGTGCTGCGGTGGCGCGGCGCGACCATCGTCGGCAATTTCAGGCTGCCTGGGCCCCTGCTGACGCTGGGGCAGATGACGCTTGGCGTGATCGACGTCTGCTCGGCGTCAGCGGCGCTGTACGTCCTCCTGCCCCGCGACGCGACGATCACCTTTCCGACTTTCGCCACGGTCTACTCTTTCGCCGCGATGCTCGGGATCGCCAGCCACTCGCCGGGAGGGCTCGGCGTGTTCGAAGCGACGATTCTGCAAGCCGTTGGCGGCGACGTCGACGCCTTGCTCGCCTCCCTTCTGCTGTTCCGCGGCATCTATTACATCGTGCCTTTCATCGCCGCGATGGCGTTGCTTGGGGGCGCGGAGGCCACGCGGCGATGGCGTTCCATCCGGGAGGCCATGGCGGCGGCGTCTGAGGATTGACCAGAGGCGAGCGAGCATGACCGATTCCGGAGCGATCCCCCTCGCCGAGTTGATCCAGTCGCCGTTTGCGGCCCAGATCGTCGCCGCGATGCCGGACGCGGCCTTGATCGTCGGCGTTGACGGCCGCGTGGCCGTGGCCAACCAGCCAGCGCGAGCGCTCTTGTCCGTTCTGAAGCTCGGCGATCCCCTGGTGCTCGCGCTCAGGGCCCCTGACGTCATCGACGCTTACCGCCGCGTGATGGCCAGCGCGGAAGCGGAGACTGTGCAATGGATCGAGCGCGTGCCGGTCGAGCGGCTGTTCGACGTCTGCATCGCGCCTCTGCCCGCCTCTGACGGCCGGGTCGAAGCGGCGCTGGTGACGCTGCGCGACCTCACCGAGATCCGGCGGGTTGAGCGCATGCGCGTCGATTTTATCGCCAACGCGAGTCACGAATTGCGCACGCCGCTCGCCTCCCTCCTCGGATTCATCGAAACCCTGCAGGGGTCGGCCCGAGAGGACGAGAAGGCGCGGGACCGCTTCCTCGTCATCATGCGCGACCAGGGGCGACGCATGGCCCGCCTCATCGAGGATCTGCTCTCCCTCTCGCGCATCGAGCAGAAGCAGCACCTTCGGCCGGAGACGGTCGTTGATCTCGCCCAGACGGTTCGGGGCGTCGTCGACGCGCTGTCCCCGATGGCCGAGGAGTTGGGCGCCGAAATCCGGTTCAGCGCGCCGGAGCCAGTCCTGGTGAAAGGCGACCGCGACGAACTGCTGCGCGTTGCGGAAAACCTGATCGAAAACGCGATCAAATACGGCGTGCGGCCCGACGCGGGCGTCGGGCTCGTCGAGGTGTCGGTGGCGACCACCGAGCGGGAGGCGGTCCTGACGGTGCGGGATTACGGACGCGGCATTGCGCCGGAGCATCTTCCGCGCCTTACCGAACGCTTCTATCGGGTCGACGCCACGCAGAGCCGGGCGCGCAACGGCACCGGATTGGGCCTTGCGATCGTCAAGCACATTTTGACGCGCCATCGCGGCAAGCTCAGCATCGCCAGCCGCCTCAATCACGGCTCCACCTTCGCCGCGAGCGTGCCCCTCCACGTCAATCGAAAATGAAAGGCTGCCGCGACCTCGTCTGGCCGCGCCGGCTGCGTGAAAGCTGTCACGAGGCTCGACGGCAACCCATCAAGCCAATAAAGTAACATTATTACAATCAGATGCACTGTCACAAAACTATGTCGGTGGTGTCATATAAGACTGCTGTTGACGGCGTAGAGGTAGCGCGCGGCGCTCGCAAGCCGCCGAACCGCGGGCGAGATCCCGCGGCCTGACCTTCCCGGTCCGTCGGAGAACCAATAATGTTCATGAAATCCCTCCTTACCGCGGCCGTGATCGCCGCCGGGGTCAGCATGGCGTCCGCCGCTGACATTTCCGGCGCGGGCGCGACCTTCCCGTTTCCGATCTACGCCAAGTGGGCCAACTCCTATAAGAAGGACACCGGCAACGGCCTGAACTATCAATCGATCGGTTCGGGCGCCGGCATCAAGCAAATCAAGGCGAAAACGGTGACCTTCGGCGCGACCGATGCGCCCTTGGAGCCCGCCGAACTCGAAAAGGCTGGGCTCGCGCAGTGGCCGATGGTGATGGGCGGCATCGTGGCCGTGGTCAATCTCCCCGGTGTAAAGCCGGGCGACATTGTGATCGACGGGCCGACCCTGGCGCAGATCTATCTCGGCAAGATCACGACCTGGAACGACCCCGCGCTCAAGGCGATCAATCCGAAGCTTGACCTGCCCAACCTGCCGATCGTGCCAATTCACCGCGCCGACGGCTCCGGTACGACCTTCAACTTCACCTACTATCTCGGCCAGGTCTCCCCCGAGTGGAAAGACAAGGTCGGGGTCGCGACCACGGTCGACTGGCCGGGCGGCATCGGCGCCAAGGGCAACGACGGCGTCGCCAACAATGTCGCCACCACCAAAGGCGCGATCGGTTATGTCGAGTTCGCCTACGCGGATCAGAACAAACTGACTTTCGCCAATATGGCGAACAAGGCGGGCAAGATCGTCGCCCCGACCATGGACGCCTTCCAGGCCGCGGCGGCCAACGCCGATTGGGCGAATGCGCCGGGTTTCTATAATATCCTGGCCAATCAGCCCGGCGACAAGTCGTGGCCGATGACCGCCGCGACATTCATTCTGATGCCCAAGGATCCGCCGAACAAGGCCGCCGCCAACGACGCGATCAACTTCTTCAAGTGGGCCTACGAGAAGGGCGACAAGATGGCCCAGGATCTCGACTACATCCCGATGCCCGACAACGTCGTCAAGCTCGTTGAGGCGATGTGGGCCAAGGACATCAAGCTGCAGTGAGCCGGATTCGGGGGCGAGCGCGCGCTCGCCCCCGCTTTCCGTTCAAACCGTTTCCACCCCCGGCACGAATGTTGAAGCGACAATGACGGCAACCGCACTTGAAACCCCAAGTCGCACGCATTCCTCGGCGATGGATCGCGCGCGCGCGCTTGGGCGGCTGAAATTTACCGATAGCGGCTTTCGTTGGCTGACATTCGCGGCGGCGCTGATCGTTTTGATCCTTCTCCTGGGGGTCGCGATTTCGCTGTTCCTGGGCGCATGGCCCGCCTTCCGCGAGTTCGGGTTTAACTTCTTCATTTCCGATGCCTGGAGCCCGCCGAAAGAGCAGTTCGGCGCAGCGACAGCGATCTACGGAACGCTCGTCACGTCCCTGATCGCGATGCTGATCGCCGTTCCCGTGGGTTTGGGCATCTCGGTTTTCCTGACCGAGCTCTGCTGGTTGCCGTTGCGACGGCCGATTGGCGTCGCCATCGAGTTGCTCGCGGGCATTCCCTCCATCATCTACGGCATCTGGGGCGTCTACTACTTCCGCCCGGTGATGCAGTCGTACATTCAGCCGTTCCTGATCGCCACGCTCGGCAACGTCCCAGGGATTGGCTTTCTGTTTCAGGGGCCGCCATTCGGCTACGGCGTCCTGACAGCCGGACTTGTGCTCGCGCTGATGATTCTGCCCTTCATCACCGCGGTGTCGCGGGACGTGTTCGAAACGGTCCCGACCGTTCTGAAGGAGGCGGCGTACGGGGTCGGAGCGACGACCTTCGAGGTCGTCGGCAACATTGTGATTCCCTATACGCGCGTGGGCGTGATCGGCGGCGTGATGCTGGCGCTGGGCCGCGCGCTCGGAGAGACGATGGCCGTGACGTTTGTCATCGGCAACGCGACCAAGATTCAGACGTCGATCCTCGCGCAGGGGACGACCATATCGGCGATGATCGCGAACCAGTTCGCAGACGCAGACCCGGGCCTGTTCACCTCGTCGCTGCTGGCCCTCGGCTTCATCCTGTTCGTCATCACATTCATCGTTCTTGCCGCCGCCCGCTATATGCTGGCGCGCCTCGAGTTGAAGGCTTAAGCCGATGGCGGACCTCTATTCCGGGCGCAAGCGCCGCAACGCCGTCTGGACGGTCCTCGCCTATGGGGCGACGGCCCTCGGCCTCAGCATGCTGGTGATCATCCTGGCCACCTTGCTGTGGAACGGTTTCGGCGGGCTGTCGCTGGACGTCTTCACCAAGAACACCGCTCCGCCCGGCGTGGTCGGCGGCCTGCTGAACTCGATCGTCGGCAGCATCGTCACGACTGTGATCGGCCTTGCGATCGGCGCGCCGCTCGGCATTCTGGCGGGAACCTACCTCGCCGAATACGGTCGGAGCGGGCGCTTTGCGGTCGTCGTTCGTTTCATCAACGACATCCTGCTTAGCGCGCCGTCGATCGTGGTGGGCCTTTTCATCTACGAGCTGCTCGTGGTTCCGGTCGGACACTTCTCGGCGCTTGCCGGCGGCGTCGCGCTGGCCGTGCTGGGCGCGCCGATCATGGTGCGCACCACCGAGGATATGCTTAACCTCGTGCCCGATACGCTGCGCGAGGCGGCTTCGGCGTTGGGGATGCCGCGTTCTCTCGTGATCCGTCACATCGCCTACAAGGCCGTCCGCTCGGGCATCATCACCGGCATCCTTCTGGCGATCGCCCGAATGACCGGCGAAACGGCGCCGCTGATCTTTACCGCGCTTGGCAATTCGCTCTTCACCCTCGATCCGCGCGGACCGATGTCGAGCCTTCCGCTCATCATCTACGAATTCGCGCGCAGCCCGTACGCCGAACAGCAGAAGCTCGCGTGGACGGGCGCGCTCATCCTGACATTTGCCGTGCTCGCCCTCAGCGTCTCGGCGCGCGTGCTCTCCGCCTCGACAACGCATAAGTAAGCAAAGGCTTTCGCTCATGAGCAACGGAACCAGCGCCCCGAGGCCCGCCAAGGCGGCGAACGCGGCCAAAGACAAAGTCGTCGTCCGAGGACTCGACTTCTTCTACGGCCAGTCGAAGGCGCTCAAAGACGTCACCCTGTCCCTTCACGAGGGCCAGGTGACGGCGTTCATCGGTCCCTCGGGTTGCGGCAAGTCGACGCTTCTTCGCGTGCTCAACCGCATGTACGACCTTTATCCCGGTCAGCGCGCGGAAGGCGAGGTTCTTCTCGACGGCGAAAACATTCTGTCGAAAGACCTCGACCTCAATCTCCTGCGCTCGCGCGTCGGCATGGTGTTTCAGAAGCCGACGCCGTTTCCGATGACGATCTACGAGAACATCGCCTTCGGCGTCCGCCTGTACGAAAAGCTGCCCAAGTCCGAGATGGACGCGCGCGTCGAATCGTCGCTCAAGCGGACCGCGCTTTGGAGCGAAGTCAAAGACAAACTGAACGCCAACGGCCTCAGCCTCTCCGGCGGCCAACAGCAGCGCCTTTGCATCGCCCGCACCGTCGCGATCGCTCCGGAAGTGATCCTATTCGACGAGCCCACCTCGGCGCTCGATCCGATTTCCACCGCCAAGATCGAGGAACTGCTCGACGAACTGTCCGGCGAGTACACGATCGCCATCGTCACGCACAACATGCAGCAAGCCGCCCGGGTGTCCCACTACACGGCCTTCATGTATCTGGGCGAAATGGTCGAGTTCAACGAGACCGACGCCGTTTTCACTTCGCCGCGCGACAAGCGCACCCAGGATTACGTCACTGGCCGGTTCGGCTGAGGGAGCACATGCCGTGGTCGAACATACCGTCAAATCCTACGACAGAGAGCTCGATACGCTCGAGCGCCTGATCGCCGAAATGGGCGGGGTTGCCGAGAAGATGGTGGTGGACGCCGTCGACGCGCTCGCCAACGCCGACACTGTGCTTGCGCATCAGGTCGTCGCCGCCGACCCCCGCCTGGACGCGCTGCAACGGGAGATCGAAGATCTGGCGGTGATGACGATCGCCCGCCGCCAGCCCGTGGCGGTCGATCTGCGAGAACTGATCGGCGTCATTCGCGTCGCCGGCGACCTGGAGCGGGTCGGCGACCTCGCCAAGAACATCGCCAAGCGCACGATCAAGATCGGCGTCGAATCCCGGGTCCCGCGCGCGATCGTGGGCTTGAAGCACATGAACGAGGTCGCGACCGAACTCCTCAAGGATGTGCTCGACGCTTACGCCCAACGGGACGCCGACCGGGCGCGCGAAGTGTGGGAGCGCGACGTCGACCTCGACGCCCTCGAAAACTCGGTGTTTCGCGACCTCCTGACCCACATGATGGAGGATCCGCGGAACATATCGTTCTGCGCCCACATGCTGTTCTGCTCGAAGAACATCGAGCGGATCGGCGATCACGCCACCAATATCGCCGAGACCGTCGTCTACCTTGTCACGGGCGAGACGATGCCGTCCGACCGCCCGCGCGGACGGCAGGAGACGGACATCGACGTCGAACCCGCCGGAGACGACGAATGAATCAAGCGCGCAAGGAGAACGTTCGCGCCGGCGCGGCGTCGGCTCCGCGCATACTGGTGGTCGAGGACGAATCCGATCTTGCGGTGCTGCTCTCCTACAATCTCGAGTCCGAGGGCTACGTCGTCGAAAGCGTGGAGCGCGGCGACGAAGCGGAGCTGCGTCTCGCGGAGGATCCGCCCGATCTCGTCATTCTCGACTGGATGCTCCCAGGGGTCTCCGGCCTCGAAATTTGCCGGAGGCTTCGGGCCCGGGAGAACACGCGCACGCTGCCCGTGATCATGGTCACGGCCCGCGGCGAAGAGGGGGAACGGGTGCGCGGGCTGTCGGTCGGCGCCGACGACTACGTCGTGAAGCCGTTCTCGGTCCCCGAACTCATGGCGCGCGTGCGCGCGCTCTTGCGGCGGAGCCGTCCCGAACGGATCGCCGACCGTCTCGCGGCAGGCGATCTCGATCTCGATCGGGAGACCCGACGGGTCAGGCGCGGCAACCGGGATATCCATCTCGGACCGACCGAATTCCGGTTGCTCGAGTACCTGCTGGAGAAGCCTGGCCGCGTCTTCACCCGCGCGCAATTGCTCGACGGCGTCTGGGGACAGGCTGCCGAAATCGACGAACGCACGGTCGACGTACACGTCGGCCGACTTCGGAAAGCGCTGTCCCGCGGGCGGGAGCGCGATCCGATCCGAACCGTGCGGGGAACCGGCTACGCCTTCGACGAAACGTTCGGCAAAGCGTGACGCCGCTCGAGCGGCGCGGTCACCGCAGCGCAAGCCGGCGTTCGCGGTCCCGTTCACGCCGGCGCGCGTCGCTCGGCTGATAGGCGAGGCCGCCGTGATAGGCGCAGTAAGGTCCGGCATGGGTCTGCGAGCCGCAATAGCGAAACTCCGCGCTTGTCGGGTCGCCGAGCGGCCAGCGGCACATGGCTTCCTTCAACTCGACGATGGTGACTCTGACCGACATCGGAAGCACAACGCTTTCGACCTCCTGCGGCCGTGTCTCGGTCAGCTGCTGCGGTTGGATCGCGAGCGCGGTCGCTCCGCGAACCATCCGCGCAGCGGACGTAGGAGCGACCCGCGGCGCAGCGGCCGCCCGGCTGTTGTGCTGAGCCTGGGACGACGACGCGTGCCCCCCCGCCGGGCTCGCGGATTTTGCCCGGCCCGCGAGGCCAAGGCGGTGAACTTTCCCGATCACGGCGTTGCGCGTCAGCCCATGACCGAGGAGGCTCGCGATCTGGCTGGCGCTCTTACCGTCCATCCAGGCCTGCCGAAGCAATTCCACTCGTTCGTCCGTCCAAGACATCGTCGCCTCGTTCGTCAATATCATTGTCAAATTTCCGGCCCTTCACAAAATCCGGCGCCGGCGCCAGACGACCCACGACGTCGGGCGAAACGCGAACCGCCACGCTTTTTGAAGCCATCACCACGATATCTCGTGGCCATCGAGCAGAACGCTACACTAGTCGTTGAATCGCGCGCAAGAGTCGGGGCGCCTGCGACGCCCGGCTTTTCAACAGGTCTTGACACCAGAGCCGAGCGTCGGCGCCTCGACGCGCGCGATTGCCTGAGTCGGGTCAATGCCTTAGCCCCCGCTGGACCGGGCTTGAGGGCGAGTGAAGTTTTCGACGCGATCGATGGTCATTTGACCAAATCCGGGCGCTGCCGCTATATTTATGCGGTGTCGGCGGCCGCCCCAGCGGGGGCGGCGTTTTTATTTTGCGGGCGGACCGAGCCGCTCCAGCGACGAGACAGGACGAGGAGTTCGTAACGTGGATTCCGTTCAGGCGACCTCTGCGATCGTTCCGACTTATGCGCGCGCAAACGTCGCCTTCGAGCGTGGCGAGGGATGCTGGCTGATCTCGACCGACGGCGATCGCTATCTCGACTTCGGGGCCGGAATCGCCGTGAGTTCCGTGGGACACGCCCATCCCCATATGGTCGATGCGCTGGTCAGCCAGGGCTCGAAGCTCTGGCACGTCTCGAACCTCTATCAGAACCCCGAGGGCGAGCGGTTTGCCCGGCGTCTCGTCGACGCGACCTTCGCCGACCTCGTATTCTTCACCAATTCCGGCGCGGAGGCGAACGAAGCGGCGATCAAGATGGCGCGCCGGCGCCAGTGGGTCGGAGGCCATCCCGAGCGCTATCGGGTGCTGACCTTCGAAGGCGCGTTCCATGGGCGGACGCTCGCGACCATCGCCGCGGGCGGCCAAAAGAAATACCTGGAAGGCTTCGGTCCCAAGGTCGAGGGCTTCGACCAGATTCCCATCGGGGATCTGGAAGCGGTCGAGGCCGCGATCGGACCGGAAACCGCCGCCATCCTGATCGAGCCGATCCAGGGCGAGGGCGGCGTGCGGGTGATCGCGACGGCCTTCCTCCGGGGCTTGCGCGAAATCTGCGACCGGCGCGAACTTCTGCTGATCTTCGACGAGGTTCAGACCGGCGTGGGCCGCACGGGACGATTCTTCGCCTATGAGCTCACGGGCGTTCATCCGGACATTCTGACCTCCGCCAAAGGCATCGGAGGGGGGTTTCCGATGTCCGCATGCCTCGCCACCGCCGATGCGGCGCGGGGCCTCACCGTCGGCGTCCACGGCACGACGTTCGGCGGCAATCCGCTGGCGATGGCGATCGGCAACGCCACGCTCGATATTGTGCTTGCGCCAGGATTCCTCGAGCGCGTCGCCGAGCACGGCCTCTTGCTCCGGCAGCGGCTCGCCGAACTCAAGGACCGGCACGCAAGGGTCATCGAGGAGGTGCGCGGCGAGGGCTTGATGGTCGGCCTGAAACTCAAGGTCCCTCCGGGCGATTTCGCCACGGCGTGTCTTGCGGAGAAGCTGTTGCTCATTCCCGCAGGCGACAACGTCGTGCGGATCATCCCGCCGCTCGTCGTCTCCGCAGAGGAGATCGCCGAAGGCGTCCGGCGGCTCGACGCCGCTTGCGCCGCGGTCGAGGAACGCCTTGCCGTCGCGATCAATTGACCCGTCGCATGAACGCAGTCGTCCACGCGCCCCCGCGGCATTTTCTCAATCTGCTCGACCTGTCGACAGGCGAGCTTAGCCGGATCCTCGACATCTCCGGCCGGATCAAGCGGAAGCGGATCAAGGGCGTTCCCTCCGCGTGGCGTCCGCTTGCCGGCAAGACCTTGGCGATGATCTTCGACCGTCCGTCGACCCGTACGCGCGTCTCGTTCGACGTCGGCATGCGGGAACTCGGCGGGGAAACCATCATGCTGACGGGCGCCGAAATGCAACTGGGCCGCGGCGAGACCATCGCCGACACCGCCCGCGTCCTCTCCCGTTATGTCGAGGCGATCGTCGCCCGCATCTTGAGCCAGGAGGACCTGTTCGAGATGGCCGCGCAAGCGAGCGTGCCGGTGATCAACGGGCTGACGAAGCAGTCGCATCCCTGCCAGGTCATGGCCGATATCCTGACCTTCGAGGAATGGAGAGGACCGATCCGCGGCCGCAAGATCGCGTGGAGCGGAGATTACAACAACGTGTTGTCGTCCTGGATTGACGCTTCCGCGCGCTTCGACTTCACGCTCGACATCGCGTGTCCGCGCGCGTTGCAGCCGTCGGCCGACCGGCTTGCCGCCGCCCGGGCGGCGGGCGCCCATATCCGCCTTGGCGAGGACCCGAAGGCGGCCGTCCAGGACGCGTCGGCGGTCGTTTCCGACTGCTGGGTCTCCATGGGCGACGAGGATGAAGGGCGCCGGCACAATCTGCTTCAGCCGTATCAGGTCAATGGCGGCCTCATGCGGGGCGCCGCCCCAGACGCGATTTTCATGCACTGCCTGCCGGCCCATCGCGGCGAGGAAGTGACCGATGAGGTGATCGACGGCCCGCAGTCCGCGGTATGGGACGAAGCCGAAAATCGCCTGCATGCGCAGAAGGGCGTACTCGCCTGGTGCCTCGGGGTCGATCCATGACCGCTCGGGAGCGTGCGGCCTCGTCCAAAGCCGTCGACGACATCGTGCTGCCGTTCGCGGTCGAGGCGCTGAGCACGCGGGGCCGGCTGGTGCGGCTTGGGCCTGCGATCGATTATCTGCTCAAGCGCCATGCTTATCCTGAGCCGGTTTCGAACTCGTCGCTGAGGCGGTGACGCTCGCGGCGCTGCTCGGCTCGACGCTGAAACTCGAAGGACGCTTCCAGTTGCAGACCAAGAGCGACGGGCCGGTCTCGATGCTGCTCGTCGACTTCGACGCGCCGTCGAATTTTCGCGCCTTGGCGCGATTCGACGCCCAGAGAGTTGAGCGCGCGGGATCGGGCGGAGATCTGCTCGGTCGCGGCCATCTCGCCTTCACCATCGATCCCGGCAGCGATCTGACACGCTATCAAGGCGTCGTCGCCTTGGAAAACCAGGGCCTGGAGGACGCGGCGCATCACTATTTCGAGCGTTCCGAGCAAATCCCCACCCTCGTGCGGCTGGCGGTCGGCGAGACGGTTACGCCGGAAGGCCGGTCCTGGCGGGCCGGCGGACTGATCGTGCAGTATCTTCCCACCGCCGGACCGGGGCGTCGCGCCGACTTCCACCCTGGGGACGCCCCAGCGGGGATCGAACCGCACACGGTCGACGAGGACGACGCCTGGACCGAAGCTCAAGCGCTGGCGTCGACGACCGAACCGCATGAACTCATCGATCCCACGCTGTCGGCCGAACGGCTGCTCTACCGGCTGTTCAACGAGCGCGGCGTGCGCGTGTTCGCGCCAAACCCTCTGGCCGCCGTCTGCCGCTGCTCGGCCGAAGGGGTGGACGCCATGCTGCGCAGCTTTCCGCCGGAAGAGGTCAGGCACATGATCGGCGATGACGGGATGATCGGCGTGACCTGCGAGTTTTGCTCGACCAAACGCGTCTTCGACCCCGCGGATTACGGCGTCTAGCTTCGATGGACCAGGCGACGTTCCAGGCGCGGCTTGCGGCCGCCGCGACGGCGGTGGAGGGAGAACTCGAGGCGGCGCTCGCTTTCGAGGCGAGCCCTGACGAGCCTGTGCGGCCCAACCGGCTCGTGGAGGCGATGCGCTATTCGACTCTGGGCGGCGGCAAGCGACTGCGGGCGTTCCTGGTCATCGAGACCGCGCGCGCGCTGGGACGCAGCGACAGAGGCCCAGTCCGCGCCGCCGCGGCGGTCGAGTGCTTGCACGCTTACTCGCTGATCCACGACGATCTGCCGGCGATGGACGATGACGACTTGAGGCGCGGCCGCCCGACCGCCCATCGAGTTCTTCGGCGAGGCGACGGCGATCCTCGCAGGCGATGCGCTTCAGACGCTCGCCTTCGAGATTCTGGCCGATCCGCACACGGACGCGAACGCCGCCGCCCGAGCTGCGCTGTGCGCCGGTCTCGCTCGCGCGGCGGGTCTGGCCGGCATGGTCGGCGGTCAGATGCTCGATATCGCCGCCGAGACGTCGTCGTCGCCGCTGTCCATCGAAGACATCGCGCGCTTGCAAGCGATGAAGACCGGCGCGCTCATCCGTTTCAGCGTCGAGGCGGGCGCGCGGCTTGGCGAGGCCAGACCATCGGCTTTCGCCGCGCTTTCGGGCTACGGCGCGGCGATCGGCGCGGCGTTCCAGATCGCCGACGACCTGCTTGACGCCGAAGGCGACACGGCGACGCTCGGCAAGCGCGCGGGCAAGGACGCCGACCGTCACAAGGCGACGCTCGTCGCGGCGCTGGGACTCGAGGGGGCGCGCCGGGAACTCGCCGCTCTGGTCGCGAAAGCTAAGGCGGCGGTCGACGCCGCCGGCCTCGGCGAAAGCGGCGACGTCCTGAGGGCGACGGCGGATTTTGTCGCAGCGCGGAAGAGCTGACCCGCCGGCCTCTACCGGGTCGCAGGCGTCGGCTCGTCGACCCCGACGATGTAGCCGAGACCGCGCGCGGTCTTGATGATGTCGACGCCGAGCTTCTTGCGCAGCCGGCCTATGAAAACCTCGATCGTATTGGAGTCGCGGTCGAAGTCCTGCTCGTAGAGGTGCTCGACGATCTCGGTGCGCGAAATGATGCGGCCCGCATGATGCATCAGGTAGGATAACAGCCGATACTCGTGACTGGTCAGCTTGACCGGCTGGCCGTTGACCGTGACCCGTCCGGCCCGCGCATCGAGCCGCACCGGACCCACCACGAGGTCGCTGGAGGCGTGCCCGGCGGCGCGGCGAAGCAGAGCCCGCATGCGGGCGAGCACCTCCTCCATATGAAAGGGCTTGGCCACGTAATCGTCCGCGCCGGCGTCGATGCCCTGAACCTTGTCGCTCCAGCGGTCGCGCGCGGTCAGGATCAGCACCGGCATGGTTCGTCCCGCCTTGCGCCAGGCCTCGAGGACCGAGATGCCGTCGCGCTTGGGCAGGCCGATGTCGAGCACGACTGCGTCATATGGCTCGGTGTCGCCCTGGAACCAGCCTTCCTCTCCATCAAAAGCGCGGTCGACCGCGTAGCCGGCGGCTTCGAGCGCCGAGGAAATCTGACGGTTGAGATCGCGATCGTCTTCGACAACCAGCAGGCGCATGCGGGGGACTCTTCTCTCTCGCCTAGTCAGTCTTTAGGGGATTGCTCATGAACCGGCTGCTCATGGGCGGGTTGCTCATGCCCATCGTGCGTGTCTTTTGCGTCCTTCGTTTCGCGCGGAGGCCGCGCGATCAGCTTGCCGGTCCCCGCATCCACCTGGACGTGGATCAATCGGCCGTCGTGGTGCAGAAGCGTTATCGCATAAACAAAGTCGTCGCCGTTGACGCAGAGCTTGGCCGACAAGGCTTCCGCTTTGCGCTGCTGGGCTGCGAACTTCAGCGCCGCGTAGGGCTCGAGCAGCTTGTGCGCCTTCACCTGGTCCCGCGTGTCCGCTGCATTCAAGCAGACGAGCTTGGCGGACGCTCCGTGGATTTCGGCCTCCGCCGCGCGCGCGGCGACGCCGGTCATGGCGAGACAAACGACCGCGGCGCGACTGACGAATGCGAGCGCGGCCATGACGAGGAAGCCCCTGTTCCCGAACTCGGGCACCATCTTCGCTTTGGCGTGTGAATGCAAACTGAACGAGGCGGGGATCGAGCGACCTGCGAGCGCAGGTTTGTACGGGCGACAAAACCGGGGCAAGATCGGCCATGCGTCTCAGTCGCCTCTTTCTCCGTCTCACGCCTTTTCTGCTTTTGGCTGCGGCCACGCCGGCCGGCGCGCTCGTCGGCGCGGCGCCGGACGAGCGGTTCGCCGACCGGGTCGCAATGGTGCTCATGCGGGGTCCGGGCGAAGCGGGGTTTTGCTCCGCGCTGGTCCTGGACGACCGAACGCTCCTGACCGCCGCTCATTGCCTGAAACCGGTCCGTGACATGGCGGTCTACTACCACGATCCGTCAGGCGCTCCGGTCATCATTCCGGTGGAGGCTGCCCTCGCCCATCCGCGCTACCGCCCCGATGCAGTCCAGGCGCGCGTCGAGTCGATCGACGTCGCGCTCATTCGCACCGCCCGCCCTCTCGACGCGCGTTTCGTCGGCGCCGCGCTGGCGTCCGGGGATGGGCCTGCGGTCGGCGATCCCGTTATCCTGACCGGCTTTGGTTCGACGGCCGAAGGGGACTGGAAGTCGGGCGGACGCTTGCGCAGCGTGACCCTCGCCATCCGGGAGCCCGCCTCGACCGTCCTCGTTTGGGCGGCGGACCCAGCGGGCCGTATCGCGGGCGCCTGTTCCGGCGACTCGGGCGCACCCCTCTGGTCGGCCGACGGCGCGACCGCCGTTGGCCTCGCGGCCTGGGCCCAGGCGCCGCACGGCCGCGGTTGCGGAGGGTTGACGCAAGGCCCGCGCCTCGCCCCGCTCAAAGGCTGGATCAACGAGGCGAGGCAAAGACTTTCGGCGACCGGGCCGCAGAATTGAGGTCGGGTTCGCCGAAATCGCGCTTACAGCCTCGCCTCCAGGGCCTCCTTGATCTCGTCCAGGACCTTCGGGTCCTCGATCGTCGCCGGCGTCGCCCAGGCGTCGTGGTCGGCGATCTTCTTCATGGTGCCGCGCAGGATCTTGCCTGAGCGCGTCTTCGGCAGACGGTTGACGACGAGGGCAATCTTGAACGCCGCGACCGGGCCGATCTTGTCGCGCACCAGCTTCACCACCTCCTTCTCGATCTCCTCGTTCGGCCGGCTGACGCCGGACTTCAGCACGATGAAGCCGCAAGGCTGCTCGCCCTTGATGGCGTCCTTGACGCCGAGGACGGCGCATTCGGCCACGTCCGGATGCGCGGCGATCACTTCCTCCATGCCGCCGGTGGAGAGGCGGTGGCCGGCGACATTGATGATGTCGTCGGTGCGGCCGAGGATGGTGAGATACCCGTCCTCGTCAATCGTCCCGGCGTCGGCGGTCTTGTAATAGCCAGGGAATTCCTTGAGGTAGCTGTCCTGCATCCGCTCGTCCTGTCGGTACAGAGTCGGCAGACAGCCGGGCGGCAGGGGCAGCTTGATCACGATTGATCCCATCTTGCCGACCGGGATCGGGTGACAGGCCTCATCGACGATCTCGACCAGATATCCCGGCATCGGGACCGTCGGCGAGCCGGGCTTGATCGGCAGAAGGCCGAGGCCTACCGGATTGGCCGCGATCGCCCAGCCGGTCTCGGTCTGCCACCAATGGTCCACCACCGGCTTATCGAGAACCTTTTCCGCCCACTCGACAGTGTCCGGGTCGGCCCGCTCCCCAGCCAGATACAGCGTGTGCATGGAGCTGAGGTCGTATTTCTTCAGGTATTCCGCTCTCGGGTCTTCCTTCCGCACGGCCCTCAGCGCAGTCGGCGCCGTGAAAAATGCCGCGACCCTGTACTCCTCCACCACGCGCCAGAAGGCGCCCGGATCGGGCGTGCCGATCGGCTTGCCCTCGTAGAGGACGGTCGTGCAACCGTGCAGCAGAGGCGCGTAAACGATATAAGAATGGCCGACCACCCAGCCGATGTCGGAAGCGGACCAGTAGGTCTCGCCGGGCTTGACGTTGTAGATCGCCGACATCGTCCACTTCAGTGCGACGATATAGCCGCCGATGTCGCGCACGACGCCCTTCGGAACGCCCGTCGTTCCCGAGGTGTAGAGGATGTAGAGCGGATCGGTGGCCGCGAGATCGGCGCAGGCTGCTCGCTTGCCCGCGGCCTTGGCGGCCCCGACCAACGCCTTCCAGTCGTGGTCGCGATCCGGATTCATCCGCGCCTCGATCTGGGGGCGCTGGAACACGATCACGGACTGGGGCTTCGACTTGGACAGGCCGATCGCCAGATCGAGCAAAGGCTTGTATTCGACGATCCGTCCGGGTTCGATACCGCAGCTCGCGGTCAGAATGACCTTGGGCTCGGCGTCGTCGATGCGGGTCGCAACCTCCTTGGCGGCGAAGCCGCCGAACACCACGGAATGAATCGCGCCGATGCGCGCGCAGGCGAGCATCCCGATGATCGCCTCCGGGATCATCGGCATGTAGATCAGGACGCGGTCGCCCGCAGCCACCCCGAGGTCTTGCAGGACGGCGCCGAGCGCTGCGGTCTCGTCGAGCAACTCCCGATAGGAAATCGTCCGTTTCGTTCCGGTCACCGGGCTGTCGTAGTAGATGGCCGCCTGTTCGCCGCGTCCCGCTTCCACATGGCGGTCGATGGCGTTGTAGCAAGCGTTCACCCGGGCGTCGGGGAACCATCGTCCGTAGACGCCGGCTTCTGCGTCGAAAATCCGCTCGGGCGCCTTGATCCAGGAAATCTCGCGAGCGGCCTCGCCCCAAAAGGCTTGCGGATCGGCGCGCCACTGATCATACGTCTGCCTGTAGCCGCTCATTCGTTTCGCTCCCTCAGCCGTCATATCGTTCGAGCGGCGCAAGTTTCGCGCTCCGGACGTTTGAACGCAACGCCAGTGCGCTAACACTAACGGCTTAGGCCCTTTATCGAGCGCGGAGCGTTTTCAAAGCGATGTCGGGCGAATTGCAGTTTTATCTGGTCGCCATCCCCGCGGTGATTTTGCTCGGCTTGTCGAAGGGGGGCTTTACCGGCCTGAGCGCGCTGGCGATGCCGATGCTGTCGCTGGAAACTTCGCCAGTCCGAGCCGCGGCGATCGTCCTGCCGGTGCTAATCGTGCAGGACTGGGTCAGCGTCTGGGCGTTTCGCCGCGACTTTTCGCCGCGGAACCTCCTTATCCTGGTCCCCGCGTCGGTGATCGGCATCGTGGCGGGCTGGCTGCTCGCCGCGCGCGTGAGCGAAGACGCCGTCAGGCTTGCGGTCGGCGTGATTTCGATCGTCTTCGTGGTCTACATGCTTCTGCGAGACCGGCTCGGCATGGCGGCGGTCGAGAGGCCCGGCGTTCCCGGGGGCGTGCTCTGGGGCTCGCTGGCCGGCTTCACCAGCTTCATCAGCCACGCCGGGGCGCCTCGTTTCAAGTCTACGTCATGCCCCAGAACCTGAAGCCTCGCGTGTTCGCCGGGACGGCGACAATGTTCTTTGCCGCCGTCAATCTCATCAAGTTGCCGCCCTACTTCCTGCTCGGCCAATTCAGCCGCGACAATCTGAAGGTCTCCCTCGGGCTTATTCCCATGGCGATCCTTTCAACCTTCGCCGGAGTTCTGGCTCGTGCGGCGGGTCGACGCCCAAAGGTTTTATGCGATCATCCTCGTGATCACTTTCCTGATTGGGGTCAAGCTGACCTATGACGCTCTTCAGACGCTCGTCTAGCCTTTCGGCGTCCGGGCGCTCCGCCGCGGCTCCTCGCGGGTTCGCTATGCAATTTCCGGCTTTCGCAATGGTCGGGGCGATCGGTTATGTCGTCGATGCGGGGATCACTTACGCAGGCGCAAAATATCTCGGGTTGTCGGCCGAACTTGCCCGCCCGCCGGGCTTCATCGTCGCCACGATCGTGAATTTCCTGCTCAACCGAGCGATCACGTTCCGCGGTTCGGGCGCGCCGTTCTGGCGCGCGTTCGCGCGCTACTGGCTCGTCGCCTCGGGGGGGCTGGCGGTGAACTACGCGGTCTATTCCGCCTGCGTGCAGCTGGCGCCCAAACTTGGAGTTCCCCATCCTGCCGGCGATCTTGCCGCTGTTCATCGCCGCCGGGGTGGGCGTCGCGATGATCGTGACCTTCGTCGGATTCCGCTTCTTCGCCTTTCGTTGATCGGGGCGTCGAACCCCTCCCAACTTCCGCATCGCACGGTATGATGGCGACGACACGCCTTGCGTCCGCGCCCGAAGAACCCGGATCTTGGCCGGAGGAGCCCAATGTCACAGTCGTCCTACGAACGCGATCTCGATCGGAACCCGGCGAACTTCCAGCCCTTGACCCCGCTCTCCTTCCTCGAGCGCGCCGCGGAGGTGTTTCCGGAGCGCCTGGCGATCGCGCATGGATCGCTGCGCCGCAACTATCGCGAGTTTTACCGCCGTTCGAAGAAGCTCGCCTCCGCCCTCGCGAAACGGGGTTTCGTTCGAGGCGACACGGTCGCGGCCATGCTCGCCAACACCCCGGCCATGCTCGAATGCCATTACGGCGTTCCCATGTGCGGAGCGGTGCTCAACACGCTGAACACGCGGCTCGACGCCGCCGCGCTCGCCTTCATGCTCGACCACGGGGAAGCGAAGGCGCTGATCGTCGACCGCGAATTTTCAAACGTCGCCGCCGATGCGCTGAAACTCGCCAAAGCGCGTCCTCTCGTCATCGACTACGACGACCCGGAGTTCGACGGTCCCGGGCAGCGAATCGGCCAGACGGAGTACGAGGCCCTCGTCGCCGAGGGCGACGAGGCCTATCAGCGGGTTTTCCCGCTCGACGAGTGGGACGCCATCGCCCTCAACTACACTTCGGGCACCACGGGCGACCCCAAGGGCGTTGTCTACCATCATCGCGGGGCGAGCCTTTTGGCGATGGGCAATATCGTCACGGCCGACATGGGACGGCATCCCGTCTATCTCTGGACCTTGCCCATGTTCCATTGCAACGGCTGGTGTTTCCCGTGGTCGATCAGCGTCAAGGCGGGCGTGCATGTCTGCCTTAGACAGGTCCGCGCCAGGACGCTCTACGATCTAATCGCGGAGCATAAGGTCACCCACCTCTGCGGCGCGCCGATCGTCATGTCCGTGCTCTTGAACGCGCGCGCCGATGAGAAGAAGCCATTGCCGCACAGAGTGAGCTTCTTCACCGCCGCCGCGCCCCCGCCGGCCGCCGTGCTCAAGGCGATGGGCGAGGCCGGCTTCGAGGTTACCCACCTCTATGGGTTGACCGAGGTCTACGGGCCATCGGTCGTCAACGACTGGAAAGACGAATGGAGCGCGCTCGACGCGGAGGCGCAAGCCCAGCTCAAGGCGCGTCAGGGCGTCCGCTACCACGCGCTCGAGGGTCTCGACGTGATCGACCCCGAGACGATGGCGCCTGTCGCCGCAGACGGCCGGACGATGGGCGAGGTCATGTTTCGCGGCAACGTGGTGATGAAAGGCTATCTCAAGAACAAGGCCTCGACCGACAGAGCCTTCGCCGGCGGGTGGTTCCATTCGGGCGATCTCGGCGTGAAGCACCCGGACGGGTACATCCAGTTGCGCGACCGCTCGAAGGACATCATCATTTCCGGCGGCGAAAACATTTCCTCGATCGAAGTCGAAGACGCGTTGTTCGAACATCCGGGCGTCCAGCTCGCGGCCGTGGTGGCTCGGCCGGACGACAAATGGGGCGAGACGCCGTGCGCCTTCGTCGAAATGAAGCCGGGGCACGCGGCCAGCGCGGAGGAGCTTATGACTTGGTGCCGTCAACGGCTCGCCCACTTCAAGTGCCCCCGGACGATCGTGTTCGCCGAGATCCCCAAGACTTCGACCGGAAAGGTGCAAAAGTTCGCCCTGCGCGAGCGCGCCAAGCAGCTCGGGGGCCAGTCGGGCTGAGCGCGTGTTCGCGGATGCCTGGCCGGCTTACTGCCGTGATCTGCTGGCGGCATCGGTGGCCTCGGCGGCGGCGCGCTTTCCCGGACGTGGCGAAGACGCCCCGGAGCGGGTCCACGGCGTCCGCAAGACGCTGAAGGAGTTGCGTGCGCTCGCGCGCCTCTTTCTCCCGAGCGTCGGAGAGCCGGCGCGGGTGACGATCGCCGCACTTGCCGTCGTGCGCCGCCGGGTCGGCCGGGCCCGCGATCTCGACGTGATCGAGGACCGCCTTGTACGCCTCGCCCCGCCGCCGGAGATCTTGCAGCCGCTTACGGCGGCGATCGATCGGGAACGCGCCGCAGCCAAGCGAGCGCACACCCGTTTCGCCACCGCCGCCTCGCGCGCCCAGCTTAGCGCGATCGTCAAGCGCCTGGAGGGATGGGACCTCGGGCGCGTGGGCGACGGCGATATCGCGGAGGCGGTCGCGTATACTTATCGACAGGGCGCTCGCCGCGGCCAAATTGCGTTCGAAGACGGAGATCCGACGGCGCTGCATGCCCTGCGGTCCCGCGTCGTCGACTTGCGCTATCAGCTTTCGGCTCTCTCTCCAGCGTGGCCCGCGGCGCTCAACGCGCAATCGGAGGAACTGAACGCCTTGCGGGATACGCTCGGCGATTTCAACGACCTTCACACGCTCGAGCGTTTCGCTGCGGAACGCGGGCGGCTTTCGCCGGCGGCCCTAGCCATTCTAACGGGGCGGCTGGAGACAAAACACGCCAAGCTTGAGCGCCGCGCCGCGATTGAGTTCGAGCGCCTGTTCGCCGAGACGCCCGCCGCCTTCGCCGCCCGCCTCGGCGTCTATCTTAGGCACCCGTTGGGCAAGCTCGAGCCGGCGCGTCGGGGGGCCCGCAAACCGGCGGAGCATTCTCCCTCAGCGCCGGGATGACAGGCGCCGCATTGCACTCCGATCATCAGAAATCCACGGCCAGGCCCTTCACTTCCCAGTCGCCGTAGCGAACGGGATCCTCGCCGCCGCGGCCGCCGATTTCGCGGGGGCGGTCCGGCGCGCCCTTCGCCCGTCGCGCCGCGGCCTCGGCGAGCGCGCGGCGTGCGGCCGGGGGCAAGTCCCTCTCCGGCGACTGGCGAACCCGACGCCGCCTCCGAGCGGGGCGGAATTGTCGTCACTCGCGCTCATTCCATGGACTCCGCCTATGTCCTCCGCTTTCGAGACGCGTTGGCCGCGATTCTAGATCACACGGCGCAATACGCACAAGAGCCCCGGCCCTTACGGACGCAGTCGGTCAGCGTCAACGTCCATTGTTGACTTCGTGAGAGTTTGCCAGGCGCACCGCCTTGCGGCACAGTTCGAAAATCGACATAACGGAAAGCCTGCCGTAGAGGAGCGATCGGGAACACTTTATGACCGACCGCAATAAGCGTTGGTTTGGGTTTCTTGGCGCTTTGACGTCGCAGGACGATGCGCAGGATCCGCCGGACTCCGGACATCTCTTGCTCACTCAGGGCGTCGAGCCTCCCCGACCCGGCTGGAAATCGACTGCGCCGCCGCTTCCCGACTCCGCCCCGCCGGAGCCTCGCGAGGTCGTCGTTCCGACCGAGGCGGAGGCTTCTTTGGGGTCGCGGGGTTTCGAGGAGGCTCCCACAACGTTTGTCGTCGATTTCGGCTGTCGTTCCAGGTCGGCGGGCTGAGACAAGAGCGCTTGCGCCTTGGCCGGGAATTGACGAGGCGTGGATCCGCGGCCGGACCTCGCGCGAGCAAAGCCTTTTGAGGCTCATGTTGTCGCAAGATTTGCTCCGCGCGGCCGTTGCCGAGGGGCCGATTGTCGAGCTTCGGGCCTCGGCGGACGAACGGCGCGATTCCCTGCTGCCGGTCGCCGCCGTCGTCGAAATCAGCAGCAGCGATGCGAAGGCCGCCCTAGCCGCCGTTCGCAGCCTCAAGGCCGAGATGAACGCGATCTTTGTTCATGACGCCTTGCAGTTCTTGACCGAAACCCGGCAGTTTCTCGGCCTTTGTTTCTCAAAGCTCGCAGTCGGCGGCGTCCTGATCGTCAGCGCGCCGCACCAGTTCCTGTACGAGCGGAAGTTGAGGCTGCCTTCGAGGCGGAACCCGCGGCACAGGCGTTTCTATACGTCGAACACCTTGTTGGCGGACGTCGAGGAGGCCATCGATCCGTGCGCGTTTCGGGTCCGGTTCCTTGGCGAGAGCGACATGGGCTATCCTTATCGCGCGGATCTCAGAGCCAGCCCGGATGGCGGACAGGATATTCTGTTGGCGATCGAGAAGATCGCGACGCCACCCTGGCGCTCCGCACTCGACGCCGATGAGATTTGGAGCGAGACGCCGTCCCAGGCGGTCCGCTATCTTCCGCTGGACAGGAATAAGCCGGCGCCGATCCGAGTCGTCGCGCCCGATCCGAAAAGCGTGAATCGCGTCATCGTGCTGAAGCTCGATCACCGCGGCGATTTCCTAATGGCCGAGGAGGCGTTCAAGGTTCTCCGACGCGCCTTCGAGACGGCTAAGTTTACCCTCGTTTGCGGGTCATGGAATGTGACGGACGCCAAGGAGACCGGCGTCTTCGACGAGGTCGTTCCGTTCGACTTCTTCCCTGAAGACAACTCGGCGCGTCTGGAGTTGCTTCCCCGCGAAGTCCTCCTTGCAGGCTTCGCCAGACAGTTCGAAGGCAAGTCCTACGATGTCGCCGTCGACCTGCGCCTGTACGACGACAGCCGCGACGTTCTGCGCGTCCTCGACGCCCGCAACCACGCGGGCTTCGATCGCTACGACTCCTTTCCGTGGCTGACCATCCGACTGAACACCCCGAGCGCCACAGTCGACGACCGGGCCGAGCGCGACGTCATCACAGCGGCGATGTTCCACACCAGCGGCAGCCACAAGGCCTATGAGATCGCCTTCGAAACGGCGTTCCGGCCGAAAGAGACGCGATCGATCATCTGGGGACCCTATCTGGCCTTGAGGCCGGGACGATACGAGTTCGAATGCCTGATCGAGCCGCTGGCGGAGGACTTCGAGATCGCCTTCGACATCGTCAGGGATTTGGGCTCCCGCACTGTGACCGCCGGGGTGTTGCGGATTGAGCGGGATCGACGCCCGCGCCTTGATCTGCAGGTTGACGAACGCATCATGGAGTTCGAATTCCGGCTGATCGGAAGCCCGGCGCTCGAAGTCAAGCCCTTCCGGTTCATGGGCCTGCGGTACCTGCGCCCGAGCGTCATTCGCGGCGCCCACCAGTCCGAGGCCATGGCCCTCCTTGCTCATCTTGTCGCGCTTCGCCTGCGCTCCGCCTACACCACGGAACTGATATGACGACGGGACAAGGCGCCCCCTTTCCGGTCGTGATTTCGCCGTTTGCCAACGAACGTCTGCGGCAATGGCCTTGGCGGCATTATCGCGCGTTGATCGAAATCATCGTGCGCGAGCATGATCTTCCCGTCGTGGTCGTCGGAACGCGCGCGCAACGAGCCTCCGCAAACGACATCGTTCGCGGCCTTTCATCCGAGATGGTCGCCAACGCCTGCGGCGCCTGGACCTGGACCGAACTCGTCCGGGCGGTCGACCGCGCCCCCTACGTGGTGGCGAACAACTCCGGCGTGGCGCATCTTGCCGCGACGCACGGACGCTGGACTCTGTGTATTTTTGCGGCCAGCCACGCCTATCACGAGTGGATGCCGCGCGGGCCGCGGGTCGTCACGATCGTGAAGGCGGTTCCCTGCTCTCCCTGCGAACTCGGAATCGAGCGTTGTCCCAACGGCGTCGCCTGCATGACGGACCTTCAGCCCGCTGACGTATTCTGGTGTTTCGATCGCGCGAGGGGCGCCGTGACGCGATCGAGCCCGCGCGAGACGGACAAGGCCTTAGCGGCTCCATGAGAATTCATTACTTCGTCCACCTGACTGGAACCGACACCGGCGTCAGCGGAATCCCGCGGGTGGTCAAGAATTTGGGGCGCGCGCTCGCCTCAATGCCGGATGTCGAGTTGGTTCCGGTGAGCTGGAGCGCGGAAAAAGAAGCGATCGTTCATACCGAACAGAGGCTTTTGGACAATCTCGCCCGCTACCGCGGCCCGCAGCTGAGGGCCGCTGGCGAGGCGCGCGGTCCCGTGAGGCCTGGAGCGGGAGACTGGCTTCTTGTCCCGGAAGCGCCGCACCTCGGCAGCCACGACCCGGATTATCCTTCGCTGCTGATCGACCGGCTGATCGGCTTCGCGCGCAGCGTGGGATTGCGCGTTGCGGCGCTCTGCCATGATATCCTGCCTTTGACCCATCCGCTCGGCCGCGAGCGACAGGGGGCTTTCGCCGACATGGCGGCCGACGCCGATGGAGGAGACGAGAGCGAGCGGCAGCGCCTCCGCTTCGCCGTCTACGCTCACGCCCTCGCGCTTGCCGATCTTGTTCTGCCCGTCTCCCGGACTAGCGGGGATCTTCTTGCCGACTGGCTTCTTCGCCATGGGCATCAGGCGGGCCTGCTGCCGCCGATCGAGCCGATCCTGTTACCCGAGGAATCGCTGACGGCGCCTCGAGTCCGCCCCGATCTCACGCGCCCGAGCCCGCCTCAGCCGATCGAATTCCTGACGGTCGGGACGGTGTGCGCCCACAAGAACCAACTTGCCGCCATGACGGCCTTTCAGCGCCTGATCGACCGGCGTCCGGACCTCGATATGCGGCTGAACGTGGTCGGAGCAGTCGCCCCCGATGTCGCGCTTTCGGCGAGTCAGCTTGCGAAACGGTCCAGGGGCAAGATCGTGCTCCATGGGCACCTGCCCGACGACCGGCTTGAAGCGTTACGCGCGGCTTCGCACGCCAATGTCTTTGTCTCCCTGGCGGAAGGATACGGCTTGCCAGTGGCCGAGAGCGTGTGGGGCGGCAAGCCGTGCCTATGCTCGAACGACGGCTCGATCGCCGAGATCGCCGAGGGCGGAGGGTGCCTGCCGGTCGATCCGCGGGATCTCGACGCCATCGAGGCCGGCTTCGAGACGCTGGCCGCCAATCCGGCGCGTTACGATCAACTCCTGCGGGACATCGCCCGGCGCGCGATGCGGAGCTGGCGAGACTACGCCGGCGAGGTCGCCGGCCGCCTCCTCGGCTTCGCGGAGGGCCGACTGCAGCGGCGGATTCCGCGCCTGCTCGGCGAGTCCGCTGCCGAGTCTTCGAGCGCGAGCGGCGCCCCTGTCTCGGTCCTGGTCCTGGCCGCCTCGGACCTGCGCGTGCCCGACGCCTTTGGCTTGGACACGGAACGGCCGATTCGGCGCAACGGCGCGATCCGATACGAGCGCGACATTCATGGCGCCGTCGGCGAGAACGTCCTCTTCTTCGGGCCTTATGTCCCGCTTCCGGCGGGCCGCTACGCGTTTAGGTTCGACGGCGAGGTGAGCGGCGAACTCGAACTCGACTTCACTGCGGACCTGGGCGCGTCCAAACTGGCGCGCGTCTCCGTGACGCATTTCGACGGGCCGATCGTCTTCGATCTCCAAGAGCCGGTCGAAAAGTTCGAGATCGTCGGTCGGCGAACGTCGAGCCTCGAGCGCCTGCTTTTGCGAGGCGCGTTCGTCGAGCGCCATGCGGCGCGAGGGCGGCCGCCGGAGCGGACGTCCGCCATCCCTTCCGCCGCGCCCGCCCTGACGTCCGAGGTTCAATCCGCGGTCCCGCCGACCGAAGAGGCCGTGTATGGCCGCGACGACGACGGCAAGCCTTTGCGCTTTCCCCGCACCATCCTCGCCGCCGAGATGCGGGTGCCCGACGCCTATGGCTTGGGCGCCGGCAACCGGCTCCGGGCCGGCGCCGCCATCGCCTTCCGGTTCAAGGACCACGGTCGGTTCGATCACAGAAATCTGTTTTTCGGACCCTATTTTCAGCTTGAGCCGGGCGACTACACGATCCGCATCGACGGGGAGCTTCAGGGCCCGTTGCGTCTTCGGGTGACGCAGAAGTTCGCCTCGGAAACCTTCGTCGAGAGGACTATCAAGACCTTCCGGTACGCAATTCCCTTGACCTTGACGCGCCCGGCGGAAAAGCTCGAGATCATTGGCGATCGCCTGCCCGAAACCCAGTCGATGACGTTGCGCGCGATCGAGATCACGAGGAAGGGCTTGGAGACGGACGAGACCTCAAGCCAGTCGTCAGCACACGCGAGCCCCCGGTTCGGATTCCGCAAACGGGTTCGGCTCGGCGCCGCCCGCGAGACGGCCCAAGGCCGCGGGTCGGCCGAGGTTTGATGGGCTTGATCCTCTACGGGAGCCGCCGCAGGATGAAAGAATGTCAACGTCCGGCATAGCAGGCCGCCAGAGGTTTTCGAAGAGCTTCATGATCCAGATGCGGGTCATCTTTGCGCTGATGATCCGCGAGGCTTATTCTAAATACAGTCAGGAGACGCTAGGTTTTTTCTGGATCATCGCCGAGCCTATGCTTCTTACCTGCGGCGTTATTATTCTGTGGACGGTGACGGGGCGCGGCGAGGCGCGCGGCCAAGTCACCATCTTCGCCATGGCGCTGACGGCGTATTCGCACATTCAGCTGTGGAGACAGACCGTCGCGTCGTCGATGGGGATGATCCGTAATTCAGGCTGGTTATACTATCATCAGAACGTAAAGATGTTCGATGTGTTCGTCGCGCAATCTATACTTATCAGTATAGGCATTTTCACTTCGTTCGTCATCGTCGCTGCGGTCGGCACGCTGTTCGATTTCATGCAGCCGGTGCGCGATCCAGGTCTGGTGGTGGCCGCCTGGTGCGTTGATACCCTATTTTGTATGTCCTTCGCCACAGTGGTGGCCGGGGTGACGGAGCTTTCGGAATTGATCGAAAAGTTTGTCCATCCGCTGATGTATCTCACCCTGCCTTTGACGGGCGCGTTCACGCTGACGAGCTGGCTTCCGCCCCGCGCCCGCTCGATTATCGATTGGTCGCCGCTGGCGAACGCCTGCGAGATGTTCCGCGCCGGGGTGTTTCCTGAGGCCGTCAAAACGACCTGGAGCCTGTCCTTCATACTCGGCAGCGCGCTCGCTTTATTTCTCATCGGAATTCCACTGATGATCAAGGCGCGCAAAATTGTGGACGTGAGATAACATTCTCCCTGAGGCGATTGCTATTGAAGCAGGGTTGCGCAAAACGCCGGTTGCGAAAACGGGGCGACGCCACGGAGACGGCATTTGGTCGGACTTACTGACAACGCCAAGGAAGTCATCGAGCGAGCGCTCCTCGCCGAATGCGAACCCCCTCATGCTCCGCAGGAGATCGCTCGCGTATTGGATGAGTATGATACCCGGATTTGTTCCGATGACAACGTGTTCTCGAAAGTCTTAAGCATAGCGCTAAACGCTTCAGATCTTGACGCGGCCTCGGAGTTGGTCGCTCGACAGTACGGCGGTATAACGCGGTTCGAGTTCGAGTTCGGAGACGTCTGGCATTATGAGCTAATCCGCTGGGAAGTCTTCGATAAAACACGGTCTAAGGTCGTTATTTCATCACAATTCCGTAACGAGACAGTCTCGCACCCATATTTTTCCTATACGATTCAGCTGCTAGGTCTGTATTGCGCCAAAGGACTACCTGAAGTTGGCAAAGTCGACATCAATATCGGCGATCACGGCTATGCCCCCGGCTTGGCTTTCTCCGACGGACGGCCCGACTATTTTCTCGTCCCCGATCCAAATTTCTTACTTCACAAAGGGTACGCAGCGCTCCGCTGTGCTTTCGAGGCCAACGATATCGCCTGGGCTCAACGCGAGCCGATCGCCTTTTGGCGCGGTGGAACGTCCGGCTACCCAACTGACCCGGTCGTTGGATGGCGCTCCTTGCCGAGGATACGGCTTTGCGACATCGCCCGGGACCGGCCGGACCTGATCGACGCGGGTATTTCTCACGCTGTGCAAACCGCGACGGACGAGCAAGTCCGGGCGGCCGGATACATGCGCCCCAGGGCGCCGATGGAGGCTTTCAACAAATACAAATACCAGATTGATATCGACGGAAACACCAATTCCTGGCCGGGCCTGTTCCAGAAGCTGCTCTCCGGCAGCCCCGTCCTGAAGGTCAAATCGCGAGAAGGCTATCGGCAATGGTTTTATGATCGGCTGAAGCCATGGGTGAATTTCGTTCCCGTGGCCAGCGACATGTCCGATCTGGTCGACAAGATTCTATGGCTGCAGACGAATGACGACGCCGCGCGCCAGATTGGCGTCAACGGCAAGACGCTGGCCGACTCGCTTGATTATCGCGGCGAAATCGAACGCAGTGCGCCGGTTATCACGGCTGCGTTGCGATATTTCGCCGGCCGTCCGGAGATGAGCCTGCGGTTCGGGCGCGGACAGGCTGACAATTTGTTCCTCACCCAGGGCTGGGATCAGCCCGCAGCAGACGGCGTTGCGGCGGTCGGGAGCGTCAGCAGCATCCTCCTACCCCGGCCCGTTGCGAAGTCCGACTACGATCTCAGTCTCGAGGCGAGTCCTGTCCTTGCCCCGCCGACAGGGCCGATCCAGGAGCTCGGCGTCGTCGTGAACGGAGCGCTTGTCATCCGCGAAGAGTTGGACGCCCGCGGGACCGTGAACTGCACAATCCCGGCTGACCTGATCGAGCGCTTCGACGAGCTCGCCATCACGCTGTTGCATCCCCGCGTCGTCGCATTGGCCACGGCCGCCCGACCCCTCGACGAGCGGAGCGTGAGCATGGCCCTTCATGGCATGACCCTCGCTGCGGTCCCGGAAGGGGCGCCGCTAAAGTTTCAGCCTGCCGCCTCGCAGCTCGGAGAGGACAGGTCCAAACCGAAACCGATCTACCTGCTGACGCACCATGGCCGCCTGGTCGGCGCCAACGAGGCCGGGGACCTGAAGCAGCTCGAACCGATCCGGCGCGAACGGCGCAAGTTCCTGGACGTTGGCAACCTCTTGGACGGTCAACGAGTCGAAACCGGTCCCCTGGCGGGATTCAGGATATCGGCCCGGGAGGGCGGCGTTCAATTCGAGAAAAACGGCTTCTTCCTCTGCGCCGAGCCCGACGGCCGCCTTGCGGCGGATCGAACGGTTGCGAGTGGGTGGGAGACATTTTTTCTGGTGTCGGAGGGAGCGCCACAAGCCCAATAGGGATGAGCGGCTTCTGTTTCTCACGACATTGTTCGCATTGCGGCCCTGAACAGAGCTAGCACTGCCAGGAGCGCTCAGGCCCATGTCCTCTCATCCGACCCGTGTCTCTCACCCGAGCCATCCGCTTATGCGCGCGATCCATGGCGAGAACATTTACGAGGGGTTCGCCCCAACCCTCGAGACCGACTTACAGGGCTGGAATAGCTCCGCCCTGGTTTTCCAACGGGCAATCTTGGAGACGAGACCAAGAGTCATTATTGACGTCGGCGTGTGGAAGGGCGCCTCAACCCTGGAATTTTGTCGCCTGCAAAGAGAACACGTGGTTGGAGGTGTCGTAATCGCCGTTGATACGTTTCTAGGTAGTCCGGAACATTTCGGTACGTTGGGAGACTTTTTAATAGCTCGCCAATACGGTATCCCAATGCTTTATCAGCAATTTCTTACTAACGTTGTTCGTAGTGGGTTGAGCGAGAGCATTATTCCGGTACCTCAAACTTCGCAGAACGCCGCGTCGATTTTGCTTCGCCTTGGCATCCGCGCGGGCTTGATCCACATCGACGCCGCTCATGAGCACGCCGCTGTCTTGGCGGACGCCCGAGCGTACTGGGAGCTTCTTGAGCCCGGCGGATGGCTCATCGGAGACGACTACCATGAGACATGGCCTGGCGTCGTCTCCGGCGCGAACCAATTCGCTCAGGAAACCGAAACGGAACTGGTTATCGAAACGCCAAAATGGATCGCAAGAAAGCCGGCTATCGTCTGTTGATTGAATCCCCGCTGTAGGACGTCGACGCGGAAGTTTTGTGGGCGCGCAAAGCGACGGGCGCGCCCGCGGTTTGAAAGACGAACTGCGGGCGTGCGGTCCCCTGTCAGTGCGTCGTCCAGTTCGAGCCGTTGCAGACGACGAGCGTCTTCACCGATCCGCCTGAGGCATAGGCGCCGTTGTAGGTCGGGCTCGCCGCGTCCGAGACATAAGCGATCGTCCCCGCCGCAGCGGAGTTGCAGCTCGGGAGCGCCACGCCCGCTGCGCTGAAAACAGTCCCCAATTTCAAGAGGCCCTGAACCGTCCCGACGCTCGTGGCGCTTTCGCCGAGTTTCCAGTTTCCGCCTTCATAGAGTTCGAAGGCCACCGTGTAGGAATTGTACCCATCAAGAATTCCGTAAACCGACCCGGTTCCATATCCGCCCGACGAGGACATCTGCCAAATGACGTGGTTGGGATTGGCGTCGGCGATCCAATACACGGAGTTGACGCCGTTGGCGGGCGCCAGCGACAAAGCCGCCTGGCCGCTGGAGGGGGAGATTTTGAGGATATTCCGTCCCCCCGCGTTATCGACAACGACGCTTCCGCTGGTCACGTTGTCGATGAACGACCCGGCAGAATAGGTTTCGCCGAACGCGCTGAACGCACCCCACGCGCCGTCGAGCGTGAAGTTCCCACCGTGCTCGAGGCCCGCGATGCTGGCGGTCGAGCCGGATGTCCCGGTCAGGTGCATCGCACCGAGATGCCGGCCGCCGGTGATACGAAAGTTCGCAAACCCGGCTCCGCTCGAAGGCGCAGGCGCGAGAGTCACATCGCTGACTTCCATCAGCACATTGCTGATGTCCCACTCAGCGACCTGCGTTGCGCTGTTGAGGGCGAACATCGACGTTGAAGGCGCATTGATGACAAAGCTGTCCAGCGCCATGCGGTCGATCGCGTTCCAGGTGCTGTCGGAATAGAAGATCGCGCCGCCTGGGGCCATCCCCTCCACATGGCCGCCAATGACCGCGAAGGTCGTCGCGTCTGCTGTCGGCGCCCCGGCCGGAAGGTTCACAAATTCCCAGAAATGGGTGACGCCCGGACCTGCCGTATTGAAGTGCGCCCCGATGAACTGCATCGTACCGGGCGCAGCGGCGCCCGCCGAACTGGGTCCCTCGGTACGAATATAGGTGTTCCCAGCCGGGTCGCCCGGCGAACCGATGCGTCCCCCGAACCAGTAAAGTTCCGGAAACCCGCTGTCGTCAATCGCGGCGTCCGTCCAAGCCGATGCTGAACATGCGTAACATTCCGCATGGCCTCCTACCCCTACCGCATTGTCGCTCTTGAATTGGTAGTCGATCGCTGAATTGCTTGAACTCACGTTGTTGAGCGTGTCGTGGTAGCCGTAAACAGCAATGCCGACGGTTCCGGTCGCGGGGGTCCCGCTGCGCGTCACCGAGCCGTTGCGGAGGTTGGCCGTGCCGTTGACCGCGTAGTTTCCGAGCGCAACGCAGGGGGACACGCTCGCGTCGCAAAGGATGCCGCCGCCCCGAACGGGATATCCTGGCTGCAGGCCGCCGAGATCCAGGGTGAAGGCGTAACTGCCAGAAGCGTTGATGGTTGAGGCGGCGCGGCAGAGCCGACCGGCCGGCAGGCGCACAGTGAAGCTCGCGCCGTTTCCGAAAGCGACGGCCGCCGAGCCTGCCGCTGAAAGGGCGGCGTTGATCGCCGGCGCGTCGTCGGCGGCGCCGTCGCACTTGGCGCCAAAGTCCGCGACCACGTCCAGGTCCAGTCCGAAAGAGGTGGCGCGGTCGGCGAGCGTCGCCGCGCTCTGCGCGCCCGTAGCTTTCAGAGCGTTCGTCCCAATCGGCAGGGCGGCGCACGGTGCGCCCAAATCCGCAATTCCGTTCCCCCAAACGAGGCAATCGCCGATCGAGGCCGTACCGTTTAGCAGGGTGACGCCGCCATTCGCATTGGCGGGGTTGGCGAGTGCGGAAGGAAGTCCGGCGCCCAAGACGAGGCCGGGCGGCGTCGGGAGGAGCGAAGAGTTCATCTGCTGGGCGAACGCCGGATCGAGAAGGCTGAAGGCAATCAAGAGGACGAGATAAAAACGCTTCACGGGGAGACTCCGAATTACGCGGATCGGGCGAGGAAAGGAGGAGGTTGGACGGACCGAGGAATGGCTGGGACAGGAGCGTCCATAAACTCGAGCGAACCCACTACCCTCTCTTGTGTCATGGCCGGTGCCTCAGGTCAATAAAATGTTCTTTCTTTGTTCTCGTTCCTGGCGCATGCTGATTATTGTGGGCGAATCCTATCACCAAAATTCAATATGTATTTTCTCTGCAGCGCACCCAGCCAAACTCGCGCCCCACCGCCGCGAAGTCTGCCCGGAAAATCCGCCGTAACGGATTGAAAAGACAGATTCCCGGCCTGGGCGATCGTCCGGCCGCGCGACCGCGCGGCGGCCCTGTCGGGCCGCGAACCGGATCGTCATCGCGCCGGCAGAATGCGCTCGATCACCACGTTCGCCGGGGCGGGCGCGGCGTCGCCGAGCCGATAGGCCTGGCGCAGCCGCTGGACCACGGCTTCGGCGGACCCGGCGTCGCGGGCGTGCACGATCGCGAGCGGCCTGTTCGGCCCGACCTCGTGGCCGAGCGCCGCAAGCTCGGTCAGACCGACCGACGGGTCGATCGCGTCGGCGGCGCGCGCGCGTCCGCCGCCAAGCGCGACCACCGCGAGGCCGACCGCGCGCACGTCCACGCCCGTGACGATCCCGCCCCGCTCCGGCCTCGCCTCGATGACGACGCCGGCCCGCGGCAGAAGCTGCGGGGCACGGGCGAGGAAGTCCGAGGGACCGCCGAGGGCGAAGACCATCTGCTCAAAGATCTCAGCCGCCTTGCCCGACTCCAGCGTCCCATTGAGCAGCCTCTCGCCCTCCGAGGCGGTGTGGGCGAGCCCCGCCAGATGCAGAAGCTCCGCGCCGAGCGCGAGGGTCACGCGAAGCAGCCGCTCGTCCTGGTGTTTGCCGGTCAGGAAATCGACCGCGTTCTGCACTTCGACCGCGTTGCCCACCGCGCTGGCGAGCGGCTCGTTCATGTCGGTGATCAGCGACACGGTCGGGAGGCCCGCGCCGTCCGCCACCGTCGCGATGCTCTGAGCCAACTCGCGCGAGGCTTCAAGCGTCGGCATGAAGGCGCCCGAGCCCGTCTTCACGTCCATCACCAGGCCCTCGAGGCCGGCCGCGAGTTTCTTCGACAGGATCGAAGCGGTGATGAGCGCGACCGACTCGACCGTCGCGGTCACGTCGCGGATGGCGTAAAGACGTCGGTCGGCCGGCGCGAGCGTCTCGGTCTGGCCGATGATGGCGCAGCCGACGTCGCGGACCACCTGCCGGAAGCGGATGAGGTCCGGCTTCGTGTCGTAGCCCGGAATCGAATCGAGCTTGTCGAGCGTCCCACCCGTGTGGCCGAGGCCGCGGCCGGAAATCATCGGCACAAAGGCGCCCACGGCTGCGAGCATCGGCGCCAGCATCAGCGAGACGTTGTCGCCGACGCCGCCAGTCGAGTGCTTGTCGAGCACAGGTCCAGGGAGGTCAGGCGCGCCCCAGTCGATCGTCGCGCCCGAGAGCGTCATCGCCTCGGTCAGCGCAACTCGCTCGGGGAGCGTCATGCCGCGGAAGAAGACCGCCATGGCGAAAGCGGCGGCCTGCCCTTCGGTGACGTCGCCGCTCGTGAGACCGGCGATAAACTCTGCGATCTCGGCGCCGGTGAGTTCGCGGCCGTCGCGCTTGGCGCGGATGATTTCTTGGGGAAGGATCACGACGGTTGCGCCTCGTAGGCGCGAATGAAACCGCGCAGCAAGTGCTTGAATCGTTCGGCCGCCAGGCGGGCGAATTCCTGGGTCTCGTCGTGGCTCGGATCGCCGCCAGCGATCCCGGCGGCGAAATTCGTGACGACCGAGACCGCGGCCACTCTCAGGCCCGCGCGGCGGGCGAGGATCGCTTCCGGCACAGTCGACATGCCGACAAGGTCGGCCCCGAGCGTGCGAGCCGCGCGGATTTCCGCGGGAGTCTCGAAGGTCGGGCCGGAGAACCACATGTAGACGCCCTCGTGCAGCTCGACCTGCTCCTTGCGTGCGGCACGGCGCAGGGTTTCGATCAGGGTCGGGTCGTAGGCGCGGGTCAGCGGCACGAAGCGGTCCGTTCCTGCGTGGCCGATCAGCGGATTCGTGCCCGAGAAGTTAATGTGGTCGGTGATCGTCACCAGCGCTGGAGGTTTCCATTCGGTGTGAAGGCCGCCGGCGGCGTTGGTGAGGAGCAGGGTCTCGCCGCCGAGGTTCTTGAACGTATCGATCGCGACGCGCATCGCATTGGCGTCGCCACGCTCGTAGTAATGGCCGCGGCCCTGGAACAACGCCACGCGCTGGCCTTCGATCGCGCCGACCACAAGCCGCCCCGCGTGCCCCTCGACGCTCGGCACCGGGAAACCGGGCAGCTCCGAATAGGCGACGGCGATCGCTTCCGTCGCCTCGTCGGCGAACGGCCCGAGACCCGAGCCGAGCACGATTCCGAGCGGCGGAAGGCTCTCGAGTCCATGTTTCTTGAGCGCGACGATCGCGCCTCCCATGTCCTGATCCACACGGCGGCTCCCTTAGTTTGGCGGGCTACGGTTGACAACGGCTCAGACGTGCGAATTGTTGCGTCCGCGGCTTGCAGGGCTTCTTCTATGTTCCCTCAATCCTTCAAATGCCCCGGCCCGAACGACTCCGGCAAGAGCGCCGCGAGGCGGAAGGTCGCGCGCACCCCTTCGGGTCCGGCGACGTGGACGATCGTCGCGTCGTCAGCGAACTCGCGGATGCGCTG
This sequence comes from uncultured Alphaproteobacteria bacterium, assembly GCA_963748545.1. Lineage (GTDB taxonomy): Bacteria > Pseudomonadota > Alphaproteobacteria > Rhizobiales > Beijerinckiaceae > Roseiarcus. The sequence goes on along the minus strand of CAVVJO010000035.1, from coordinate 572,174 downwards.
GCGGCAGCCGCCGCAGGGGGTGCAGAGCGCCTCGCCGTCGCCGATGACGCAAATCTCCGCGATGCGGCGCGCGCCCGCTGCGACCATGGCGGCGATGGCGCTCGTCTCAGCGCACCAGCCCTCGGGATAGGACGCGTTCTCGACATTGCCGCCGGCGTAAATTGCGCCCTCGGGCGTACGGAGCGCCGCCCCGACGCGGAAATTGGAATAAGGCGCGTGGGCCTTGGCCTGGCCGGCGCGGGCCGCAGCAAACAGCTCCGTGAGCGTGTCAGCGCTCTTTGACATACGGAATCCCCGAGGCCCGCGGCGGGATCGCCTTTCCGATGAAGCCCGCCAGCAGCACGACCGTCAGCACGTAAGGCAGCGCCTCAATCGCCTGGACCGGCACCGGCCCGATCACCGGCAGTTCGACCCCCTGCAGCCGGATCGCCAGCGCGTCGAGGAAGCCGAACAAAATGCAGGTGGCGAGCGCGGGCCACGGCCGCCATTTGGCGAAGACAAGAGCGGCGAGCGCAATGAAGCCGCGCCCGGCCGACATGTGCGGCTGGAAATAGGCCTCCTGCGACAGGACGAGATAGACGCCGGCCAGACCCACCAGCACCCCGCAGATGACGACGGCGCTGTAGCGCAACGCCCGCACGGAGATGCCGGCTGTATCGACTGCGGCGGGATTTTCGCCGACCGCGCGCAGTCGCAAGCCAAATCGCGTGCTGTAGAGCGCCCAGTAGGTGAGCGGCACCATCAAGAAGGCGACGTAGGTGATCAGGTCGTGGCCAGACAGCAGATGCTGGTAGATCGGCCCGACGATCGGAACGGCGCCGATTTCCTTCGCGAACGGCCAGTCGATCGTGCCGAACTGCGCGACTTCGGGCAATTGCGGCGTGCGGCCGCCCTGCTGCCAGATCGCGTTGCCGATCAACGCGGTGAGGCCGTCGGCGACCATGTTGATCGCCGTGCCGGAGACGATCTGGTTGGCGCGCTGATCGATCGAGGCGTAGCCATGGACGAGCGAGAAGACGATCGTCGAGGCGACGCCGACCGCGAGCCCGGCCCAGACGTTGCCGGTGAAGGTCGCGCCGACCGCAGACCCGAAGGCGCCGACCAGGATCTTACCTTCGAGGCCGATGTCGACAACGCCCGAACGCTCCGACCACAGGCCCGCGAGACAGGCGAGAATCAGCGGAACGGCGAGCCGGATCCCCGAGGCGAACACGACGATGAAGGCGTTAAACCCATCCATGCGCTCCGGCCTCAGATCGGCGGCTGGGTCGTGCGGCGCGCAAGCAACGTCGCGACGGGCCTTCGGAACATGTGCTCGAGCGCGCCGGCGAACAGCACGACGAGGCCCTGAATGACCACGATCATGTCGCGGCTGATCTTCGGCTTGTCGAAGGCGAGCTCTGCTCCGCCCTGGTAGAGCATGCCAAACAGGATCGCGGCGAGGATGATGCCGATTGGATGCGCACGGCCCATCAGCGCGACCGCAATTCCGACGAAGCCGAATCCGGCGGTGTATTCGAGGATCAGCCGGTGCTCCTCGCCGAGGATGACGTTGACCGCCATGCCGCCGGCCAGCGCGCCCGAGAGCAGCGTCGTGATGACGGTCACGCGGGCCGGCGAGATGCCGCCATAGATCGCGGCGGTCGGATTCGCCCCCACGGTGCGGATCGCGTAGCCGAGCCGGGTGCGCCAGATCAGCAGCCACACGCCGAAGCGCGGCGGGAGCGCCAGCAGAAACGACATGTTGAACGGCGTGTCCGGCCAGTGGACGCCGAAGCTCGCCAGCACGACATGGAACTGAGGCGCCCACGCGTTCCACGGAAACGCCAGAGTCTCGGCGTTCATCTGGCCGGGAACCCGCAGCACGTCGACCAGAAGATAGCCCATGATCGCGGAGGCAATGTAGTTGAACATGATCGTGGTGATGACGATGTGGCTGTCGCGGTAGGCCTGGAGATAGCCAGGGATCGCGGCGAAGGCGGCGCCGAACAGCGCGGCGGCGATAATGGCCGCAAACAGCAGCGTATAGCCAGGCAGGAAGCCGAGATGGAGCGCCGCAAGCGCTGCGCCGAGCCCGGCGATATAGGCCTGCCCCTCGACGCCGATGTTGAAGAGGCCCGCGTGGAAGCAGATCGCCACTGCGAGGCCGGTGAAGATGAAACTCGTCGCGTAATAAAGGGTGAAGCCGATGCCCTCGAGGTCGCCGAGCGCGCCGGTGATCAGGATCTGCACCGCCTCCAGGGGGTTTTCCCCGATCGCCAGCACGACGAAGCCGGAAATGATGAAAGCGGCGGCGACGTTGACCAGCGGGATCAGCGCGACGTCGGCCCATTGCGGCAGAGGTTTGAGGGGCGCGCTCACGCGGCGCGCTCGCTGACGCCGGCCATCAGCAAGCCAAGGTCCTGCGCATCGGTCTCCTCCGGTTTTCGCTCGCCAGTGATGCGGCCCCCGCACAGCACGATGATGCGGTCGCTGAGAGCGAAGATTTCGTCGAGCTCGACCGAAACCAGCAGCACCGCCTTGCCGGCGTCGCGTTGGGCGACGATGCGCTTGTGGATGAACTCGATCGCGCCGATGTCAACTCCGCGTGTCGGCTGTCCCACCAACATGATCTTTGGATTGCGCTCGATCTCTCGCGCCAGCACGAGCTTCTGCTGGTTGCCCCCCGAAAAATTGGCGGTCTTGAGCAGCGGCGCGCGCGGCCGGACGTCGAAGGCATCCATCTTGCGCTCGGCGTCGGCGATGATCGCCTTGCGATCATAGAGCAGGCCCTTGCCGTACACGCTCTCGTAGTGGAAGCCGAGCATCGCGCTCTCGCACGCCTCGAATGGCATGACGAGGCCGACGCGATGGCGGTCCTCGGGAACGTGGCCGACGCCGATCAGCCGTTCGTCGTGCGGATTGCGCTCGGCCATGGGCAGCGGATGTCCATGGATGAGGATTTCTCCGCTGCTCAAGGGGCGGATGCCGGCGAGGGCCTCGAGCAGCTCCGACTGGCCGTTGCCGGCGACGCCGGCGACGCCGAGGATCTCGCCCTCGCGCAGCGTGAACGACACGCCGTCGACCCGAACCACGCCGCGATCGTCGCGCACGACCAGATTGCGCGTTTCCAGCGCGATCTTGCCGGGGTGGGCCGGGCCCTTGTCGATCTTGAGGATCACTTTGCGCCCGACCATGGCGTCGGCAAGCTCCGGCGGCGAGGTCGAGGCGGTGTCGAAGGTCGCGACCATCTCGCCGCGGCGCATCACCGACACCCGGTCCGTCAGGCTCATGATCTCGCGCAGCTTGTGGGTGATGAATACGATCGTCTTGTTCTCGCTCTTGAGGACACGCAGCATCTCAAACAGTTGGTCGGCCTCGGAAGGCGTCAGCACCGCTGTCGGCTCGTCGAGCACCAAAATCTCCGCCCCCCGCACGAGCGCCTTAAGGATCTCGACGCGCTGTTGGAGACCGACCGACAGCTCGCCGACGATCGCTTCCGGATCGACCTCGAGGCCGTAGGCCTTGCCGAGTTCGGCGAGCCGCTTTCGGATCGCGCTCGCGCCACGGGCGAGCAACGGGCCGCCCTCGGCGCCGAGCATGACGTTCTCGAGCACGCTCAACGGGGGCACCAGCATGAAATGCTGGTGGACCATGCCGATGCCGTGACTGATCGCCTCGCGCGAAGAGCGAATGCGAACCGTCTCGCCATTGATCCGAATTTCACCGGAGTCGGCTTCGTAGAAGCCATAGAGGATCGACATTAGCGTCGACTTGCCTGCGCCGTTCTCGCCGACAATCCCGTGGATGACGCCGCGTTCGACCACGAGATTGACGTTCTTGTTGGCGTGAACCGGGCCGAAGCTCTTGTTGATGTCGATGAGTTCGATGGCGGGAGGCGCCGCGCCGGCCCGGGGGGTCATGCGCGGCTCCGTACCGTTAGGGACTTGCCTCCACGAGAGCGGGGGCCCATGCGCCTTGCCCGGAACACTGCGGACCTCCAGACGGGGCGCTGTCGGACGCCCGCCTTCGCGGGCATTACGAGATCATAGTGATAACACGTCGGCTCAAGCACCTTACATCGGGCACTTGTTGTCGGACATGTAGTCGTGGATCTGGATCTTGCCGGAGATGATGTCCGCCTTGATCGCGTCGAGCTTGGCCTTGATTTCGGGCGTCAGCAGACTCTTGTTGTACTCGTCTACTGCGTAATCGACCCCGCCATCCTTGAGGCCAAGGACCTGTATGCCGGGTTTCCATGTGCCGTCCTTCGCGTCCATGAAGGACTTGTAAGTGGCGACGTCGACGTGCTTGAGCGCCGAAGTCAGAACTTTGCCCGGGAACATGTAATCTTGATCGGAATCGACGCCGATCGACAGCTTGCCGGCGTCGGCGGCCGCCTTGAGAACGCCCTGCCCGGTGGCGCCCGCCGCCGCATAGACGACGTCGGCGCCGCGGTCGATCTGCGACTTGGCCAATTCGCCGCCCTTGACCGGATCGTTCCAGGCCGCCGGCGTCGTGCCGGTCATATTCGCGAACACCTCGTCCTTGCCGTCGGAGGCGTATTTGACGCCCTGAGCATAGCCGCACTCGAACTTCGAGATCAGCGGGATGTCCATGCCTCCGACGAAGCCGACCTTGCCGGTCTTCGAAACCATAGCGGCCAGCGCGCCGACCAGGAATGAGCTCTCTTGCTCCTTAAACACGATCGACTGCACATTGGGCTTGTCGACCACCATGTCGATGATGCCGAACTTGGTGTTGGGGAACTCGTCGGCCACTTTGCCAAGCGCGGTCGCCCACGCGAAGCCGACTGTCATGATCGGCGAGAATCCATCCTTGGCGAACTTGCGAAGTACCTGCTCGCGCTGAGCGTCGTTCTGGATCTCGAGGTCGCGAAACGCGACGCCGGTATCCTTGGAAAACTTGGTTGCGCCGTTGAACACCCCTTCATTGAAGGACTTGTCGAACTTGCCGCCAAGGTCATAGACCACGGCCGGCTTGATCTCGGCGGCCCAGGCGGCGGACGCGACGACGCTGCAGCTCATCAGCGCAGCTGTGATGAGCATGGATTTTCGACTGAACATTCAAAAACCTCCCGGTGCTGACGACCGCCGACATCCGGCAGACGCCCAGATCCTCAAGCCTTGACCAATCGGTCAAGACAACTCCACCCGCGCCAGCTCTGTCAACGACCGCCGGTCGAGATTCAACCGTTTCATGGGAAAAAGACTATGCGGGGGATTTCGCGAGGGCAAGCCGGGATCGTGGATTTCCGGGAGCGGAATTTCCGTTCCTCGCCGCGCTCGAGCGCCGTCAGTTGAACAGCGACGAAACGCTCTCTTCCTTAGCGATGCGGGCGATCGCCTCGCCGATCAGGGGCGCGATCGAGATAACCCGGATGTTGCGCGCGACCCGCACCGCCTCAGTCGGGGCGATCGTGTCGGTCAGAACCAGCTCAGTGAGTTTCGAGGCGGCGACGCGGGCGACCGCGCCTCCGGAGAGCACGCCATGGGTGACGTAGGCCGAGACGCTTTCGGCGCCCTCCGCCAGCAGCGCGTCGGCCGCGTTGCACAGGGTGCCCCCGGAATCGACGATATCGTCGAGCAGCATGCACGTGCGGCCCTTCACGTCGCCGATAATGTTCATCACCTCGGACTCGCCAGCCCGCTCGCGGCGCTTGTCGACGATCGCCAGCGGCGCGTCGAGGCGCTTGGCGAGCGCGCGGGCGCGAATCACGCCCCCGACGTCCGGCGACACCACCATCACGTTCTTGCCGAAGTCGCCGCGCGACTGAATGTCCCGCACCATAGTCGGGGCGGCGAACAGATTGTCGGTCGGGATGTCGAAGAAGCCCTGGATCTGGCCGGCGTGCAGGTCGACAGTCAGAACTCGGTCCGCCCCGGCGCGCGTAATCAGGTTGGCGACTAGCTTGGCTGATATCGGCGAGCGCGGACCCGGCTTCCGGTCCTGCCGGGCGTACCCGAAATAGGGGATGACCGCCGTGATTCGCTGCGCCGAGGCACGCCGCAGCGCGTCGATCATGATCAGGAGTTCCATCAGATTGTCATTCGCCGGATAGGACGTTGACTGAATGATGAAAGCGTCGCGGCCGCGAACGTTCTCGAGAATCTCGACAAAGATCTCCAGGTCGGCGAAACGGCGGACGTGGCAGCCGGTCAGCGGTTCGCCGAGATAGGCCGCGATCGCGTTGGCGAGAGACGCGTTGGAATTGCCGGCCAAAATTTTCATCTTGCCGACCACGGCAAATCTCCCCAAACGCTCAGTGCGCTGTGAAAATACGGACGCTGCGGCTCATAGCAGCCGCCTCCGTCGCAAACAACATGACAGTTCAACGACTATCGTCGGGCCTCGATTCGGCAGTCTCCCAACCGAGGAGCCGGCTCACTGCGCGTAGCTGAGCGCTCCGCCCGGCGCGGCCTCAGGCGTGTTTGAGAGATAGGCGGCCAGGTCGTCGGCGCTCTTGGCGGCGATGCTGTCGAGCGCCGTGGAGGAGACCATCGCCCAGGGGTCGTCGCCTGATCCGCGCACGACCAACGTGTCGCTGAGCCGCTGGGCGCGATGCTTGTCGGAAGTGAAGACGTCCCACACGACGTCCACGGCTGCGCCGTCCTTCACCAGCGAGGCGCTGAGGTAGCCGCGCACAAGATATCGGGCCGAGGTCGGGGGCGCCATGGCGATCTGCCGCTCCGTCGCCGCGGCGTCGAGGCTCTGGTCGAATTGCTGGCTGAGCGCGTCGGGAGCGCCCTCGACGGACATGATCGCCGAGCGTCGCGCCCGCCATGCTGGCGTCGGGGCGGCGAACGAATTGGTACGAGCTGTCCGGGCTTGCGGCCAGGTCCCCCGCCGTCTCCACGCAGCCGCCCACCGCAAGCGCCGCCGCGAGCGCCATCCCGGCCCGCGTCAGCGCCTTCTTCGGCTCCATCCGGCCGTCGCGCCTCATCGCCACGCTGGTCGACTCCCGCTCCGCCTCGCGCGCCGTGCAGAGGACGTTGGTTAACAAATGCTTAACGCGCAGAGACAGCTAGCTCCAATCCGCCCGGAGGTCCAGCCCGGGACGCCGGATGAGGTTAACGGCCACGCGGCTCCGCAATTCCCTGCGGCGATCTCGCCGGCAGGGTGCGCGTCTCTCGCACCTCCCTTGGCTAGAGACGGGCGTCCTCCTGGACGCGCCCTATCGGAGTGGGCGAAGACGCCGCCCCGTCGTTTGGCTTGCACTATTCCCAACCCCTGCCGGCCGCCCTAGATACGTCCACCATGAACGGCGCGCCGAAACACTATCCTCCGGGCGAGGCTCCCGAGGCCGAGGCCAGAGCCGAGGCGGCGCTCGAACGCGAGCTTGGCGCCAATTCAAGCCCGCTCGACATCGCGCTCGACGAGGCCCCGGCCGAACCGTCCAATCTCGCGCGCGGCGCCGAGGCGATCCGCGACTTCTGGCGCCACGCGCCGATGGGGCCCGGCGTCTACCGGATGATCGGCGCCGAGGGCGAGGTGCTTTACGTCGGCAAGGCGCGCTCGATTAAGAAGCGGATCCTCGCCTACACGACGCCCGAGCGTCAGTCGATGCGCATCGCTCGCATGGTGGCGCAGACCCGCTCGATGGTGTTCGTCACCACCGAGACCGAAGCCGAAGCGCTGCTGCTCGAGGCCAATCTGATCAAGCAGCTCAAGCCACGTTACAATGTGGTGCTGCGCGACGATAAGAGTTTTCCCTACATTTTGCTCTGCACGGGCCATCCCGCGGCCCGGCTCGTCAAGCATCGCGGCGCCCGCTCGATCAAAGGGGACTATTTCGGGCCGTTCGCCAGCGCCGGGGCGGTGTTCCGCACCATGAACGCGCTCCAGCGCGCGTTTCTCTTGCGCACCTGCTCCGATAGCTATTACGACAATCGCACCCGCCCCTGCCTTCTCTATCAGATCAAGCGGTGTTCCGGCCCCTGCACCGGCGAGATCGGGCTCGACGACTATGCGGGATTGGTCAAGGAGGCGAAGGATTTTCTCTCCGGCCGCAGCCTCGCGATCCGCCGCCGCCTCGCCGACGAGATGACCAGGGCGGCGGAAGCCCTCGACTTCGAGCGCGCCGCACGTCTGCGCGACCGCATCTCCGCGCTGTCGGCGATCTCGGGCGAGCAGAGCGTCAACCCGCGCTCGATTCCGGAAGCGGACGTGTTCGCGATCACCGAGGAGGCGGGGCAATATTGCGTCGAAGTGTTTTTCTTCCGCACGTATCAGAACTGGGGCAACCGCGCCTATTTTCCTCGCGCCGACCGGGCGCTCGCTCCGGAGGAGGTGCTCGATTCCTTCCTGGCGCAATTCTACCTCGAGCGCCCGGCGCCCAGGCTCGTGCTGCTGAGCCATTCGGTCGCGAGCGCTGCGACGCTGTGCGAAGTGCTCAGCGCCCGCGGCGAGCGCCGCATCGCGGTCGGCGTCCCACGCCGGGGCGAGAAGCGGGACCTCGTCGACGCGGCGATGCGCAACGCGCGCGAGGCCCTGTCGCGCAAGCTCGCCGAGGCCGCGAGCCAGGAGAAGCTGCTGGCGGCGCTCGCGCAGGCGTTCGGGATTGAGAAGGAGCTCAGACGGGTTGAGATCTACGACAATTCCCACATCATGGGAACCAACGCGATCGGGGCGATGGTCGTCGCCGGCCCTGACGGGTTCGTCAAGAACGCCTACCGCACCTTCAACATCAAAAGCGCCGACCTCACGCCGGGCGACGACTACGCGATGATGCGCGAGGTGCTCACGCGGCGCTTCACCCGGCTGATCCGGCAGGGCGAAACGGCCGACGCCGACGCCTTCCCCGACACGCCGGACCTTGTCATCATCGACGGCGGTCGGGGCCAGTTCGAGGCCGCACGCGAGGTGATGGCCGAGCTCAACGTCGAGGGCGTGGCGCTGGCGTCGATCGCAAAGGGCCCCGATCGTAACGCTGGCCGCGAGACTTTCTTCGTCGAAGGGCGTGAGCCCTTCCGCCTCTCGCCTCGCGACCCCGCCCTCTTCTTTGTCCAGCGTCTGCGGGACGAAGCGCACCGCTTCGCAATCGGCACGCACCGGGCGCGGCGCAAGAAAGACTTTGTCAAAAGCCCCCTGGACGAGATTCCGGGCGTCGGTCCGGCCCGCAAACGGGCGCTTTTGCACGCTTTCGGCTCTGCCAAGGCCGTTGCGCGCGCCGGCCTCGCCGACCTCGAAAAGACTCCTGGCTTGAACGCCGCGACGGCGAAGCTGGTGTATGACTTTTTCCACGATGCGGGCGCCGGCTAGCGTGACGAGCCCTTTGGTTGCGCACGGGCTTCAATCCCGGGGAGAGCCATCATGTCGGAGAACAGTCTTGAAGGCGCGGGCGGTGAAAAGGCCGCCGGGGGCCCAGCGCCGACCTCGTCGTTAAGGTTTCCCAAGGGGTTCGTCTGGGGAACCGCGACCGCAGCGTATCAGATCGAAGGCGCGTGGAACGAGGACAACAAAGGCCAGTCGATCTGGGACCGCTTCGCCCACACGCCGGGCAAAATCGCCAACGGCGATACCGGCGACGTCGCGGTCGACCATTATCACCGTTATCATGAGGACGTGGCGCTGATGAAGGCGCTCGGCGCCGGCGCCTACCGCTTCTCGATTTCCTGGCCGCGCATTTTTCCCGACGGAGGCGGCGCGCCCAATCCGAAGGGGCTCGATTTCTACAATCGCCTCGTCGACGCGCTGCTCACAGCCGGAATGACGCCCTACGTCACCCTCTATCACTGGGACCTGCCGCTGGCCCTGCAGGACCGTTTTGGCGGATGGGAGGGGCGCGAGACCGCCGAGGCGTTCGCCGATTACGCCGGCTTTGTCGCCGCAAAGCTCTGCGATCGCGTGCGTCATTTCTTCACCCTCAATGAACCCGATTCTTCATCGGACACGGCTATGGCCAGGGCGTCTTCGCGCCGGGCCTCGAACTGCCGCTGGCGCGGCTCAATCAGGCCGCTCACCATGCGCTCCTCGGCCACGGCCTCGCGGTGCGGGCGATCCGCGCCCATGCGCCGGGCGCGCTGGTCGGGCTTGCAGACGCAACGTGGGTCGGCGTCCCCGTCATTGAGACTCCCCCGCATATTGCGGCCGCCGAGCGCTTTACCCGCGAAGCCAACGCGCGCTATCTCACCGCCATCCTCGAGGGCCGCTACACCGAGGCCTACCTCGCGGCTACAGGAGCGGACGCGCCGAAATTCACCGCCGACGAGATGAGCGTAATCGGCAGTCCGCTCGATTTCGTCGGGACCAACATCTATTTCCCACGCTACGTGCGCGCGATCGACGACGCGCCGAGCTATGAACTGCTGCCATTCTCGAAGTCGCATCCCCGCATGGCCGCGCCCTGGCACTATATCGGCGGCGAGGCGCTGTACTGGGGCGCGCGCCACCTCAATCGAATCTGGAATGTCGGGGACATCTACATCACCGAGAACGGCTGCGCCGCGGCGGACGAGCCGGCGGCGGACGGATCGGTGACCGACACCGATCGGATCATGTTCCTGCGCAGTTATCTCGCCGCGCTCCAGCGCGCGACCATGGAAGGCTTCCCCGTGCGAGGCTATTTCTTGTGGAGCCTGATGGACAATTTCGAATGGGCGAGCGGAACCAGTCTTCGGTTCGGCCTGGTCCATGTGGACTACGCCACCCAGAAGCGGACGCCGAAGCTCAGCGCCTCCTTCTTCGAGACTGCGGCGCGCGAAAATCGGGTTCCATGAAAGCGGTCAAGACGACGGTCTGCGCCAGAGCGATGTCAGCGGACCGTGAACGCCGGCGACCGGATCGGACATTGGGACCGGCAGCGAGCACATGCGCGCGATCTCAGCCGCGGTGGGCGCGGCGCGGCGAATGTCCCATGTCGGGCCCAGCGGGTAAGCGCCGACGACCAGGAAATCGCGGTCCGCATCGAGCCGGCAATGACCGGTCCCCACCGGAAGCACGACGACGTCCCCAGGGTTGACCTCGACCTCGATTCCGCCCGGTCCGCCGAGCATGAGCCTCGCCCAGCCACCCGCGAACGCCAGCGCCTCGTGAGCGGTCGAATGGTAGTGGTGGTATCCATAGACGCCGTTGCGCCAGGCGGGCGGCCAAGCGTTGCGCTGAAACAGGGCTTCGAACGCGGAGGCCAAGTCGATCTGCCGCTTGCTGACCTGCCGCTCGCCGACCTGCCCTTCGCCGACCTGCCCTTCGCCGATGCGCACGCGGCGATAGACGAGCGCCGGCAGGCGCGCATTATTCGGAACCCAGCCGTTCGGCTGAAGAAGGATCTCTTCCGCGCTCTCGGCGAAGTCGACCGAAAACGAACGCGCCGTCGCCAGATCCGATCTTGCGGCCATATGCCTCCTCCTGACCGAAGGACACGCGCCGAGGGCGTCGGCGGCGTGGGAGCTTGTATGGCTTAGGCTGGCGGGGAGTGTGAAGCCGTGTTAGGCGGCGAACATGCTCGAAGGCCTCCCGCCCAACAACGCCGCCCACCGCCTCACGCTCACCACCGACGAGCGCCGCGCGCGGGCGGTCGCCGACCTGATTGTCGAGAGCTTCGAACCCGCAGAAGCCGCCTCGGCCGCGTTCGAGACCGGCGACCCCTGGCCCGGTGGCGGCAAGGCCTGGCTGGTCGAGGCCTATTTCGGTTTCGAGCCGGACCATGACGAGCTCCGGGCGTTGATCGCCGCCGCCGCGGACCAGGAGACGGCCCTGAACAGCCACTTTCGGTCTCACCGAGCAGAAAGACTGGGTCGCCAATGCCCTCGCCGGGCTCGTCCCGGTCCGCGCGGGGCGCTTCCTGGTCCATGGCGGTCATGACCGCGAAAAGGTCCGCGCGAACGACATCAGTATCGAGATCGAGGCCGGCCTTGCCTTCGGGACTGGCCACCACGGCACGACGCGCGGCTGCCTCCTGCATTTCGACCGTTTGCTCAAGCGGCGCCGCCCGCGCGCCGTACTCGACGTCGGATGCGGCGCGGGCGTCCTCGCGGTCGCAGCGGCCAAGGTCCTAAAACGGAAGGTCTGGCTCGGCGACATCGATCCGGTCGCGGTCGCGGTCGCCAACGATAACGCGCGGCTCAACGGCGTCGGTCAGTTTTGCAAAGCGGTCGTCTCGCGCGGCGTCGAGTCCCGCTCTTTGCGCGAGGGCGCCCCCTACGACGTCGTCTTCGCCAACATTCTGGCCAGACCCCTGCGGCTGCTTGCGCCCTCGCTCGCCGCCGTCACCAGCCCTGGCGGCGACGCGATCGTCTCCGGGCTGCTGATCGCCGACGTTCCTGGCGTGCTGGCGGGCTGGCGCGCGCAGGGTTTTTACTGCGCCGATCGCATCGATCTTGAAGGCTGGTCGAGTCTCAGGCTGAGACGTACGTGAGCCGCAGCGCGATTCCCCCCGACCCCACTCCGGCGGACGTTCGCGAAGCGGTCGAACGGACCCGCGCCAGCTATGACGAGATCCCCTATGTCTCCCAGCCTCTCGAACGCCAGCAGCCGGCGCGGATCGCCGCAGCGGCGCTCTGGTTCGGCCTGACGAGTCCTCTGGCGCGCGCCGCGAGTGTGCTCGAGATCGGCTGCGCCTCCGGAGGGCACATCATTCCGCTCGCCGCCGCCTGGCCGGAGGCGCGCTTTGTCGGCGTCGACCTTTCCCCCGTTCAGATCGCCGCCGGGACCCAGCGCATCGAGCGGTTGGGGCTGACCAACATCGAACTCGGCGCTCGCAGCCTCGACACGATCGGGCCCGCCGACGGCGTGTTCGACTTTATCATCTGCCACGGAGTTCTACAGCTGGGTTCCGCAGCCGGTCCGGGAAGAGCTCCTGCGCGTGGTGGCGGAGCGGCTCGCGCCCGAAGGCGCCGCCACGGTCAGCTTCAACGTGCTCCCGGGCTGGCGGTTGTTTCAAATCGCCCGCGACAGCCTCATCATTCATGCGCGTTTGCAGAACGATCTGACCCGCCGGGCGGAGCAGGCGCGCGAACTCCTCGACCGGCTCTCGGCCGAGAGCAACAGCCGCTACACCTACGGCCGGTTCTGGCGCGAGGACGCGCGGTGGGTCGCGGCGGGCGGCGACGCCTATATCGCACACGAGATGTTCGAGGTGTCCAACGAGCCGGTCGCCTTCGACGACTTTTGGGCCGCGCTCGACCGCCACGACCTGACCTATGTCGGCGAATGCAACGTGTCCGCCAACCGAGAGGAGGCCATGGCGCCGGCCGGAGCGGAATGATCCGTGCGCTGGCGCGGGGAGACGACCGCGCACGCGAACAATATCTCGATATCTTCAGCGGCCGAGGCTTTCGTGAGGCGATCGTCACTCATCGGCGCCGCGCGGCCCTGATCAGGCGAGACATCCGACGCGATGTGCTGGAAGCGCTGCATTTCGTCGCGCCGCAGAACCTGATCGTGACCCCGCCGCAGGACGGCGCGGCCGAGCGGCGCATCGCCCAGGAGGACGACGCTGTCCAGGTGGACGATGAAGCGGCCGTGCAGGCCGTCGGCGGGCTGATCGCCCGGACGCCGCGCTCCTCGCGCCTTGAAGACCTCGCGCCTTCGCGCGATACAGACCCCGCCTTGCGCGAGCGGGTCGCCAACCTGCTTGCGAGCCTAGTGGCGTTCGGACTTTGCGCGATTTCGACCGAGCCGGTCGTTTGCGCCGCCCGCGTCGCCGAGCGTCCCGTCGCCTTGGCGCGGCGAGCGACGCGCGCGCAGGTTTCGACACCGTGAGCCGACGCCATGCCGGCGTGCGCCTCGAACCGCTGCAGCGCCTCTATCTGCCCCTCCTGGACGGAACGCGGACCCGCGACGATCTTGTCGCTCACGCCCTCGCCCTCTTCGAGGCCGGCGAGTTGGCGATCGGCGGCCACAACGGGCCGATCCAAGATCGCGCGGGCGTTGTGAACAAACTCGAGCGGGCGACGGACGCCTCTCTCGCAGGCCTCATGCGGCTGGCGCTGCTGGACGAAGATTGACGGTCGCGCCGCGTCGCCGCGAGCCGTATTCTGAACTCCGGGCTTGGCGGAACGTCCATCCTGTCGCATGACTGTCACGCTACCCGCGGCACATTGTCGCGGACGGCGAAGGCGCCCGGGAGATTTTACACATGGCGAAGATACCGACCGGAGTGGGTCCCAAGTTGCCCCAGGTGGTCGTGCTGTTCGGAGCGACCGGCGACCTTGCCCAGCGCAAGCTGCTGCCGGGACTTTTCCACCTTATGACGGCGCGGTTCATTCCCAAGTGCCGCATCATCGGAGTCTCGCTCGACGACATCACGCTGGACGACTTCCGGGCGATCGCGCGCAAGGCGGTCGAGATGCACCACGATCACCCGCCCGCCCCGGGCGACTGGCCGGCGCTCGACGCCGCGCTCGATTACGTCCCGATTAAGGAGGGCCCGGGCGCGCTCGCCGCGGCCGTTCGGCGCGCCGAAGAAGCGCTCGGCGGAGAGTTCCAGCTCGTGAATTATCTCAGCGTGCCGCCCGCCGCGGCGCTGTCGGCGGTCAAGATGCTCCAGGAGGCGGGCCTTGCCAAGGGCTCGCGGGTGATCATGGAGAAGCCGTTCGGGACCGACCTCGAGAGCGCGGTTGCGCTCAACGCCGAACTGCACAAGGTGTTCGCCGAAGACCAGATCTTCCGCATCGACCATTTTCTCGGCAAGGAACCGGCGCAGAACATCCTCGCCTTCCGCTTCGGCAACGGCTTGTTCGAACCGATCTGGAACCGCAATTTTATCGATCACATCGAGATCGACGTTCCCGAGACGCTGGATATTGGCAATCGCATAAGCTTCTACGAGCAGACGGGCGCGTTTCGCGACATGGTCGTCACTCACCTCTTCCAGATCCTCGGTTTCGTGGCGATGGAGCCGCCGACCTCGCTGGCGCCGGGCCCAATCAGCGAGGAGAAGAACAAGGTGTTCCGTTCGCTGATGCCGATCGATCCCGCCAACGTCGTGCGCGGGCAATACATCGGCTACCGCAACGAAAAGGGCGTCGATCCGGAATTGGATACCGAGACGTTCATCGCCCTCAAGTGTCGGGTCGACAACTGGCGGTGGGCTGGCGTGCCCTTCTACCTGCGCACCGGCAAACGCATGGCGCAGGGCCAGCGGATCATTTCGATCGCCTTCAAGGAGCCGCCGCGCAGCATGTTTCCGGAGGATTCCGGGCTCGGTTTGCAGGGGCCCGACCATCTCACCTTCGATCTCGCCGACCAGTCCCGAGTGTCCCTGTCCTTCTACGGAAAAAAGCCCGGACCGGGCATGCGGCTCGCCAAGCAGAGCCTGCAGTTTCGACTGCACGAAACCGGCGAGGGCGCCGCTGTGCTCGAGGCCTACGAACGGCTGATCCTCGACGCCATGAAGGGGGACCACACGCTGTTCTGCACGGCCGACGGCATCGAGCGCCTGTGGGAGGTGTCGACCCGCGTGCTCGAGAACCCGCCGCCGGTCCGCATCTACGCTCCGGGCTCCTGGGGTCCGCAGTCGATCTATCAGCTGATCGCGCCCCATTCGTGGAGACTGCCATTCGAGCGCGGGTGGCGCGAACCGGACGAGTTTGGGACGTAATCGGATGACGGATCGCCGCGCTGCGTGATAGAGGCGGCGCGATGTCCGACCTCTCGCTCCTGCTCGAACCCGAAACGCCCGACGACGCCGCCGCAATCGATCATCTGAACGCACGTGTTTTCGGCCCCGGCCGATTTGCCCGCTCGGCGTATCGTGTCCGCGAGACCACGGCCCCCGTGCCGGAGCTCAGCTTTGTCGCGCGGGTCGGCACGCTGCTGGTCGGGGCCAACGCCATGACGCCCGTCGACATCGGCGGCGCGCCAGCCCTGCTGCTCGGTCCGTTGATCGTCGAGCCGGTTTTCCGCAGCCAGGGCATCGGCGAGGCGCTGGTGAACCACGCCCTTGACGCCGCCAAGGCGGCGGGCTGGAAGCTGGTCATCCTGGTCGGCGACGAGCCGTACTACGCCCGCATGGGATTTAAGCCGGCTCCTCCAGGCCGCATCAGCCTGCCCGGTCCGGTCGACCCGGCGCGGCTCCTTTATTGCGAGCTCGAGCCCGGCGCGCTGGAGGCGGCGAAGGGTGAGATGCGCGGCGGTTAAGCTGCGCAATTTGGCGTGAACATTGAAACTTGACTATTTGTATAGAAAAATATCGCGCGGCGCCTTTTCGCCGCATTGTCGCGGGCTGTGAACAATGATTGTGTCGACTTCGAGTTGGGGACGCTTGGAGACCCTCCCCGAACGCGGAGTGGGACGTGGATATTGTCGAACTGCCGCCCGTCGGCCGCCAGGTCGAAGGGCCAACTCTCTTGCTGGCGATCGTCATCTACGGATTGTGGGGATTGGTCACCTGGTTCTGGCGGGATCTGCCCTGGTGGGCGCTGGCGCCGCTCGGCGCCTGGATCATCGCCTGGCAAATGAACCTGCAGCACGAGGTCATCCACGGCCATCCCACGCCGTGGCGAACGGTCAACGAGGCGCTCGGCGTCTGGCCGCTGTCGCTCTGGCTGCCTTACCGCATCTATCGCGAGACCCATATGCGGCACCACCAGGACGCCAACCTGACAGACCCCTTCGAGGACCCCGAAAGCTATTACTGGACCACGGCGGGATGGCGTGACCTCGGGCCGGCTCGGCGGGCGCTGGTCGTCGCGCAATCGACGCTGCTTGGCCGCATGGTCTTCGGTCCGGCCTGGATGGTCGGGGGCTTCGTCTTCAAATACGCTCGCGACGCCTGGCGCGGCCGCAACGACGCGCGCTCGACGCTGTTCTGGCACGCTGTGCAATGCGCGCCGGTGCTCATCTGGGTGATCGGGTTCTGCGGCATGCCGCTTGTGGTTTATGTCGCCGCCTTCGTCTATCCCGGCATGAGTTTGGCGATGGTGCGGTCTTTCGCCGAGCACCGCGCGGCCGCCGAGCCCGAACGGCGCACCGCGATCGTCGAGAACGCCCGCATCCTCGGCCTGCTGTTCCTCCACAACAACCTGCACGTCGCCCATCACCTGCGCGGCGGCCTGCCGTGGTACCAGATCCCGGCTTTCTATCGACTCAACCGGGAAGCGCTGATCCGCCGCAATGGCGGCCTCGTGTACGACAGCTATTTTGACGTCGCGCAGCGCTTCGGGCTCAAGGGCCACGACCGCCCCGTCCACCCCGACTGGAGCGGCCGCGCCGCATGAGGACGCACGCGCCGGTCGCGGCGCTGCCGATGTACGACTTTCCGGAGATTTTCGCCGCCAACGACGCGCTGTGGCGCCGGATCGCGGCGGCCTTGCGAGCGCGAGGATTTGCCGCGCCGGCGGAGCTGACGCGCGAGCGCGACCTTACGGACCTGTGGCGCGACCCGGGCCTGATCTTCGCCCAGACCTGTGGCTACCCTTACATGACGGCGCTGCGGGAGGCGGTCGTCCTGATTGCAGCTCCCGAATACGACTTTGCAGGGTGCAGCGGGGCCGATCATCGCAGCTTTCTCGTATGCTCCAAGCGCGCGTCGCGCCGCGAACTCACGGCGTTCCGGGGCGCGGTCGCCGCGGTGAATGCGCACGACAGCAACAGCGGCATGAATTTGTTTCGCGCGACGATCGCGCCGATTGCCTGCGGAAAGCCGTTTTTCTCGAAGGTCATTATCACCGGGTCGCATGCGGCAAGTCTCGAAGCCGTCGCAGAGGGCCGGGCGGACCTCGCCGCAATCGACTGCGTCACCTTTGGCCTCCTCGCCCGCCTTCGCCCCGCGCTCTCCGCGCAAGTCGTCATCGTGGCGGAAAGCCCGCGCTCGCCCAGCCTGCCGTTCGTCCTGAGCGCCGGCCTCGCCTCGGCCCTCCCCGCCGTGCGCGAGGCCTTGTTCGAGGCGCTCGCCGATCCGCGACTCGCGGACGCGCGCGCGGCGCTCGGAATCACCGGCGCGCAGGTCCTGACGATCGCCGACTATCGCCGCGTGCTCGACGCCGAGCGCGAGGCGCAAAGAGCGGGCTATCCAGAGCTCAGGTGACGGCGGGCGCCGCCTCTTTCACACGCGCCCGGTGCGCAGCGCCCTCAGCGTGATCGCCAGCACCGTCTCGAAGCGGGACGCCACCGCTTGAGGCGCGCTGTCTCGGTCGAGCCGGAGCGCGACCGGATGGATGAAGCGGTGCGCGGCGTCGAAGATCAGCGACATGGCGCGGCGCCGGTCGGTCATCGCGAAGGCGCCCGAGGCCACGCCCTCCTCATAGGCCCGCTGAATCTCAGATTGCACCCGCGAGCGATGCTTGCGCGCGCTCGGGCGATTGCGCGCGAGCGCTTCGACCAGCAAGTCGAACAACTCGGGATCGTCGTCGAGCTTCATCCGATAATCGCGGTGGACAGCGAGCAGCATCCGCTCGAGCTTGTCATAGGCCGGGTCGGCCCCTTCGACGGCTTCGCGCAGACGCGCTTCCAGCGACCTCAGTCCGCTCGCTACGACCTCGTCGAGCAGCGCCGCCTTCGAAGGAAAATATCGGTAGACGTTCGCGTGGGTCATGCCGGCGTCGGCGGCGACCCCGACGACGGTGGTTCGGGCGTGCCCGAACTTGCGCACATGCGCCCTGGCGATTTCGACCAGCCTCGCCTCGTTGCTCTCGGCGATGAGCCCGTTCGCCACTCAGGTCTCCGCGATGCCGCCGAGGTCGTCAAGCCGCGCCCCGACCGCGCCGTGCGGCAAGGCCAGGTAATCGGCCGAGCGCATCTCGAAAAGGCGCGAGGCGGTGCGCGCGAATTCAAACGCCTCCGCGCCTTCGGCGCCGGTGAATAGCCCTTCCGGCTCGGCCGCCGCCGACGCGACGAGCTTCACCCGCATGTCGTATAGCGCGTCGATCAGGATGATGAAGCGTTTGGCGGCGTTGCGCTCGTTCGGGCCCAGCACCGGAATGCGGTCGATCAGCACAGTGTGGAAGCGCTCGGCGATCTCGAGGTAATCGGGCGAACCAAGCGGCTTTCGGCAAAGGTCATCGAACGGAAAGCGCGCGACGCCGTCCACCGCCTGCGGAACCTGGAGCTCGCGGCCGAGCAACTCGATGGCGACTAGCCCGCCGCGCGGAACGCCGGTCAGCGACAGGAAGGCGGCGTCGAGCGCGGCGTCCGCCTTTTCGCCCAACGGCGTATAGTAGACCGGCGCGCGCACCAGCTTCTCCAGCCGGTAGTCGGTCAGCGCGTCGAGGCGAACGACCGCGCAGCGCTCCTTGAGCAGCGCGATGAACGGCAGGAAGAGCGCGCGGTTGAGGCCGTCCTGGTAGAGATCGTCGGGCGCGACGTTGGAGGTCGCCACCACCACGACGCCGGCCGCAAACAGCGCCGTAAACAGCCGCCCGAGAATCATCGCGTCGGCGATGTCGCGCACGGAGAACTCGTCGAAGCACAACAGCGAGGCCTCGCGCGCGAGATCGGCGGCGACCGGAGCAATCGGGTCCTCGCCCGTCACGGCCCCGACCTTGCGCGCCTGCCGCCATGCGTGCAGCCGCGCGTGGACGTCGGCCATGAACGCATGGAAGTGCGCCCGACGTTTCTTTGGAACCTCGACCGCGCCGAAGAAGAGGTCCATCAGCATCGTCTTGCCGCGGCCGACCGCGCCGTGAACGTAGAGACCGCGCGGCGCCTCCGCGGGCCTGGCGCCGAACAGCCAGGAGAAAGCGCCCGCCTTCGGCTCGGCCGTGTAGCCGGCGAGCCGATCGCAGAGCGCATCGAGCTGCTCGATAAGCTCCGCCTGAGCAGGGTCGGGCGCCAGGCGACGCTCCCCGATGAGGGCGCGGTAGCGGTCGAAGAGGGCGGTCATGACGGCAAACGGGTTCGGTCGACCAAGGCCATGGCTATGGCGTCATGGTATTCGCCGTCGACGAACACCGCGTCGCTAAGCACTCCTTCGACAACGAAACCAACTTTTTCATAGAGCCGCATCGCGTCGAGATTGTCGGCGCGGACGCTCAGCTCGATCCGGACGAAGCGCTTCGCGAAAGCCTCGTCGAGAGTCCGCCGGATCAAGCGTAAGCCGAGGCCGCGGCGACGGTGTTCGGGAAGAATCCCCATGCCGAGCCTCCCGCGGTGGGCGTGGGTCGGAAACGGTTGGCGTTGAATGTCGCACCAGCCGACGACGTCGCCATCCGCCAGAGCGACGAACATCGGGTCCTCCTTCGCCATGAGACCGAGAACGAAGTCGCGCGTCTGCGCCGGAGGCACCGCCTCCAGGAGCGAAAGATACCGTCGCTCGCGGGCGACAACGTCCACCGCAAGCCGATAGCTTTCAATGAGCCTGGGTGAAATCGGAGCGATCTCGACAGTCGTCAATGCGCCTCTTCCCAGTTCTGCGCGGCGCGCGCGTCGACCTGCAGCGGCACATGCAGCTTCATCGCCGGCTCGGGCGCTTCGATCATCACCTTGGACACCACCGGCAGCGTCGCCTCCACCTCCTCGTCGGGCGCCTCGAACACGAGTTCGTCGTGCACTTGCAGGAGCATCTGGGCCGAGAGCCTGGCCTTGGTGAGCGCCTCCTCCATCCGCACCATGGCGCGGCGGATGATGTCGGCGGCCGAGCCCTGGATTGGGGCGTTGATCGCCGCGCGCTCGTTGAAGGCGCGCTCGGAGGCGTTCGACGAGGCGATGCGCGGGTAGTGGCATTTGCGCCCGAAAATGGTCGTCACGTAGCCGCTGGCGCGGGCCGCCTTCTTGGTCGCCTCCATGTAATCGCGGATGCCGGGAAACCGCTCAAAATATTTGCGGATGTAGGCGCCCGCCTCCTCTCGCGGAATGCCGAGCTGGTTGGCGAGGCCGAAGGCGGATATGCCATAGATGATCCCGAAGTTGATCGCCTTGGCGCGCCGCCGGATTTCGCCGGGCATGCCCGCGATCGGGACGCCGAACATCTCCGAGGCCGTCATCGCGTGGATGTCGAGCCCCTCGGCGAAGGCTTTTTTCAGCGCGGGAATGTCGGCGATGTGGGCTAAGAGCCGCAACTCGATCTGGCTGTAGTCGGCCGAGATTAGCTTGCGTCCCTTCGGCGCCACGAAGGCGCGCCGGATCTTGCGCCCTTCCTCGGTGCGGACCGGAATGTTCTGCAGGTTCGGCTCGGAGGACGACAGCCGCCCGGTGGTGGTCGCAGCCAGCGCGTAAGACGTGTGCACGCGGCCGGTCGAGGGATTGACGTAGCCCGGCAGCGCGTCGGCGTAGGTCGATTTGAGCTTCGAGACCTGTCGCCATTCGAGGACGCGGGCGGGCAGCTCGTGCCCTTCCGCGGCGAGGTCGTCGAGCACGCTCGCGGTCGTCGACCAGGCGCCGGTCGCGGTCCTCTTGCCGCCCGGCAGACCCATCTGCCCGAACAGGATGTCGCCGAGCTGTTTCGGCGATCCCGGATTGAACGGCCCCCCGACGATCCGGCTGATGTCGGCCTCCAATCGCGCCATGGTCTGCGCGAAATCGCCGGCGAGCCGCGACAGCATGTCGCGATCGATCGCGACGCCCCGCTCCTCCATCCGCGCGAGCGCCGCGACCAGCGGCCGCTCGAGCGTCTCGTAGACCGTCGCCACATGCTCGGCGACGAGGCGGGGCTTTAGAACGCGCCAGAGCCGCAGCGTCGCGTCGGCGGCTTCAGCCGAGTATTCGGTCGCCTTGTCGATCGGCGCGCGGGCGAAGCCGATCGCATTGCGGCCCGAGCCGGCGACCTCGGAAACGGCGATCGGTTTGTGGCCGAGGAACCGCTCCGACAGCGACTCCAGTCCGTGGCCCTCGCCGGTCGCCGCGGTGTCGAGCGCGTAGGAGATCAGCATCGTGTCGTCGATGGGGGCGACGATCGCGCCGCGCCGAGCGAACACATGCATGCCGAATTTGACGTCGTGGCCGATCTTGAGAACGCCTGGCGCTTCGAGGAGCGGCTTTAAGAGCGCGATCGCGTCCTCTTCGCGGATCTGATCGGCCGCGAGTCCCCCGCCGCCCTCGAAGAGATCGGCCGCGCCGACCCGATGGCCAAGCGGGACATAGCAGGCTTCTTTCGGCGCAACCGCGAGGGCGATCCCAACCAGCTCCGCCTGAAGCGGATCGGGCGACGTCGTCTCGGCGTCGAAAGCCACGAGCCCAGCCTCGCGCGCGCGCGCGATCCACGGGCCGAGCTCGTCGAGGCTCCGAACGGTTGTATAGGCAGAGCGGTCGAACGGCGCCTTGGCCTCGGCCGCCCGCGCCCGCGCGAGATCGGCCGGCGTCGTCGCTTGCAACGCGGCCGGCTTGGGCGCAGGGGCGGGCTCGGCTGCCGCGGTGGGTTCGGGCGCTTGACCCTGTTCGCCATTGCGCGCGCGCCATCCGGCCGTCCCGACGAAATTCGGGTCGGGGTCGACGCCCGAGACGTCGACGCCGTAGAGCTCGCCCACGCGGCGCGTGATTGTGGTGAGCTCCATCGCCTTGAGAAAGGCGACGAGCGCCTTTCCGTCGGGCGTCGGAGTGACGAGATCGTCGAGCGGCGTCTCGAGCGGCACGTCGCGCACGAGCTTCACCAGCGATTGCGAGATCCGGATGCGGTTGACGTTCTCGGGTAGCGTCAAGGCTTCGCGCCGCTTGGGCTGCTTGATCTCGCCAGCTCGAGCGAGCAGCGTCTCGAGGTCGCCGTATTCGGCGATCAGCTGCGCGGCCGTCTTTACGCCGATGCCGGGCGCGCCGGGGACATTGTCGGTGGAATCGCCCGCGAGCGCCTGGACGTCGACGACTCGCTCCGGACCTACGCCGAAATATTCCATGACCTCCGCCGGCCCGATGCTCCGTTCCTCCCGCGCCCCCGCCGCGCCCGCCTGACCGGAGGCGGGGTCGTACATCGCGACGCCCGGCTCGATCAGCTGCATCAGGTCCTTGTCGGCCGAGACGATCAGCACGTCGGCGCCCTTTTCGCGCGCCTCGCGGGCGTAGGTTGCGATCAGGTCGTCCGCCTCGTAGCGGTCCTGCTCGACCGGAATCATGCCGAAGGCCCGCACCGTCGCGCGGATCAGCGGAAACTGCGGAACAAGGTCGGCCGGCGGGTCGGGGCGGTGGCTCTTGTAAGGAGGATAGAGTTCGCGGCGGAATGAATCTTCCGACTTGTCGAGGATGATCGCGAGGTGGGTCGGTTTGATGCCCGCCGCCCCGTCCTTGATGAACTGCAACATCTTGGTGGCGAACAGCCGGATCGCGCCGATCGGCAATCGATCCGAGCGATAATTGTACTTTTGATCCTGCCGGATCGACTGATAGTAGGCGCGGAACACGAACGACGAGCCGTCGACGAGAAAGACGTGGTCGCCGGGGCCGACCGGACGGTGGGGCTGGGTCATGGGGCGCGAGAATAGGCGATGCGGCGCGCGCGCGCCACGGGGGCGAGAGCGATGGCGGCTCGCCTTTCCACCCCGAGCGCGATCAAGCGGACGGCGCGCCGTTCATCGGCCAGTCATCCGGGGCGGCGCATGAAGATCGAATTGATTCGCGGCGGGGCCGGCGCCCGGATTCGCGACTGTGGGGCTTGGTGATGCAGCGGCTTTCATGGATCGGCGCGTCGGTCCTGGCTTTGGCCGGGGCGATCCTCGGGTCGGATTCGGCGCTCGAGACCGCGCAATCCTTCACCATTCCGACCGCCTGCAAGGACGCCGCTCAGTGCGCCTCGTTCTGCAGCAGCGTCCTCGAACAGGGGCGCAGCGAGAGCGATTTCCTTCAGCTCGCAGCGTATCAGCTCGGCCCTGAGCAAGCGATGGACCTGCCGCCGGCCAATATGTCGATGCCCGCGCCGCTCGATCCCGCCAACGTCTACGCCGGAACCGGGGCGGGCATGTTCAGCCCCGCCGTGGCCGGGCACCTGTCGCGGGTCTATTCGCCCAACCTCATCACTGGAAAGGTCGACGTCATCGATCCCGAGACGTTCAAGGTGATCGAGAGCCTGGAGGCCGTTCCGAGTCCGCAGCACATCGTGCCGTCGTGGGACCTGCAAACCCTGTGGGTGTCGGGCGACATCAGCTATCGCGGCGGCCATGCCGACGTCATCCCGATCGACCCGAGGACCGGCAAGCTGGGCAAGGCGATCGACGTGCCGGATTCCTACAACCTCTATTTCACCCCCGACGGGAAGTCGGCGATCATGGTCGCCGAGGCCATGCGGCGGCTCGAGTTCCGCGATCCGCACACCATGGCGCTGCAGGGCTATATCGCGACGCCGCGATGCGCCGGCATCAACCACGCCGACTTTGCAGCGGACGGGTCTTACGCGATCTTCACCTGCGAGTTCGGCAACGCCCTCGCCAAGATCGATCTCGTTCATCACACGCTGGCCGGCATGCTGGCGCTGACCCCCGGCGGCATGCCGCAGGACATCCGCGTCTCGCCCTGACGGCTCGGTGTTCTTCGTCGCCGACATGCTCAAGGACGGACTGGTTCTCGTCGCCGGCGATTCGTTCCAACAGATCGGATTCATCGGCACCGGAGTCGGCGCGCACGGCCTCTATCCGTCGCGCGACGGAAAGACCCTCTATGTGGCGAACCGCGGCACCCACAATCTCGCCGGCGTGAAGAACGGGCTGGGAAGCGTCAGCGTGGTCGACATGTACGCGCCGCGGGTGCTCAAGACCTGGACGATCCCCGGCGGCGGCAGCCCGGACATGGGCAACCTCAGCGCCGACGGCAAATGGTTGTGGCTCTCAGGCCGCTACGACGGCGTGATCTACGCCTTCAACACCGACGACGGCTCGGTGAAGACGATTCCGGTCGGCGGCATGCCGCATGGGTTGACCGTATGGCCGCAGCCGGGCCGGTACTCGCTCGGCCACACCGGGAACTTGCGATAGCGATGCCGCTGTCGCCCGAGTGGACGAATTTCTTCACCGCCCAGCTCGGCGCGCTCGCCGCTCTGACCGGCTTCGCCATCGTGGCGATCTCCATCAACCTGAGCCGGATCCTGGATAACGAAAGCCTGCCGGGACGGGCGGCCGAGGCGTTGATCGGGCCGGTCGGGGCGATCGCCGCGACGAGCCTCGTCCTGCTGCCCGAGCAGCCTCAGGCGCTCGCCGGGGCCGAGGTTCTGGCCGTCGGCCTCGCGATGGTCGCCGCTCCGATGGCGATTCAGCTGGACGCGCGGCGGACGTGGACCAAAGCCACCGCGCTTCAGCGGATCATGCGCTTCGTGACCAGCGCCGGCTACAGTTCGGCCTTCGTCGTCGGCGGCGCGCTGCTCGCGGCCGGCGCGCGCGCCGGCCTCTTCTGGATCGCGGCGGGAGACGTCGCCGGCTTGGCCGCGGTCGTCGTCAACGCCTGGGTGCTGATGGTCGAGATCCTGCGGTGACGCGTCCGCCCGGTTACTTGATCTGTTCGAGAATATGCGCTGCGCCGGAAAGGTCGGCGACGCCGGGCTGCGGCTCGATGTTGAGCTCCTTCACCACGCCGTCGATGACGTACATCGAGTAGCGATGCGAGCGCACGCCCATGCCGCGCTCGGTGAGGTCGAGGTCAAGGCCAACGGCCTTGGCGAAGGCCGCGCTGCCATCGGCAAGGAAATCGATATGGCCGCCGGCGCCGGTCGCGCCGGACCAAGCCGACAGCACGAACGGATCATTGACCGAAGTCATCGCGATCGCATCGACGCCCTTGTCCTTGAAAGCCGCTTCGTTGGCGATAAAGCCCGGCAGGTGATTCTTGTGGCAGGTCGGCGTGAAAGCGCCGGGCAAGCCGAAGAGGACAATTCTCTTTCCGGCGAAATAGTCCTTGGTGGCGACCGGCTTGGGGCCCTCGGCCGTCACGAGCATGAGCGTCACATTGGGAAGGGTTTCGCCGACGGCGATGGTCATGGGCAATCCTCGGGGTTCACGCCGCCCTGCGGGCGGCTTCGTCCAAAGACTAAGCGAAGGATGTGACAGACGTAAAGGCGGCCCCGTTGCGGCAAGCTGGGCGTGGCGCTCACCAAGCGGCCGGCTGAGTTTTGGTCCGCGCCATGAGGCGGCGGAGCGCGAAGGCCGCGACCGCCATGTGGACATAGGCGTTCTGCACAAACAGCGCGCCCGGGCCGAAATCCCGCATCAGCACCGCCGCGACCGCCGGAGCGACGATCGCGCCGACGCAATAGATGAACAGGAGCCCGACCGAAATGGCGACCAGATCGTGGGACGCCGCGCCGTCGTTGGCGATCGACACCGCGAGCGTATAGAGCGAATAGGTGGTCAGGCCGACCAGGAACCCGAGCAGAATCAGGGGCCACCCCGGGACCGCCTGCCGGCTAGCGCCACTTCGAGCGCCGCGCCCGCGATCATCACCGCCGCCATCACCAGCCGGCGGTCGACGCGGTCCGAGATCCAACCGATCGGGAACACGCCGAGCGCCGAGCCGACCACGATCGCCGCGGTGAAGTGCGGCGCCCGGTCGGACGGCATGCCGACGCCGACAGCGAAGATCGCGCCAAGGGAGATCGAGGCCCCGTTGGCGGCGCCGGCGCCGAGCGCGGCGGCGCAGGAGACGGGCGCCATCCGGATGAGCCACAGGAGCCGCGGCCGGACGCTCAGCGGCGGCGCGGGCGGATCGACGCGGGTCATCGCGATCGGCACGATCGCCAGCGCGATCAGCGCGCCCGCGACCGAGAAGGCGGCGAATCCGGTCGCGCCGAGCGGCTGCAGGGCGATCTGTCCTGCGGCGGAGGCGACGAAATTCGCGATCTGGTAGAGGGCGTAGAGCGCGCCGCGGTTGGAATTGCTGGCCCTCGCGTTAATCCAGGCTTCGATCACGGCGTAGAGGCCCGCGAAGACGAAGCCCAGCACCGCGCGGCTGACGAGCCAGAACCAGGGCGAAACGGCGACGGGCATCAGGACGGTCGCCACGACCGCGAGCGCGACGAAGGCGGCGAAAGCGCGTATGTGCCCGCCGCGGCGGATGATCGCCGGCGCGGCGAGCGTTCCCGCCAGCATGCCGGCGAAATAGGCCGAGCCGAGTAGGCCGATCGTGAGTTCGGGAAAACCGTCGATCCGGGCGCGCAGCGGCGCCGCCACGCCAACGAGCGCAGCGCCGCCGATCAGCAGCACGACCGAGCCCAACAGGGCGACGATGGAGGAGAGGGCGGCGGACAACGCGCTGGACAGAATCAGAGGAAGGGAACGGCCCTTGTCGCACGGGGAAGCGGCGGGCGCGACGCCGCGGCCGACAGCAAATTGTCGCGGCTCTGCCGAAATTCGGCATGTTGTCGGGGCGTCCCGGCTTGTATACTGCCGGCTTTCCGGTCAAAAGGCGCGCCCGGAGAAGGATCGGCGCGGACAAAAGGCGTAGGGCATGGCGAGTTTACGGTGGTCGCCGGACAGTTGGCGGACGAGGCCGATCGAGCAATCGCCGGTCTATAGGGACCAGCGCGCGCTCGCGGAGGCCGAGCGCCAGCTCGCCGGCTATCCGCCCCTGGTATTCGCGGGCGAGGCGCGCAAGCTCAAGCGGGCGCTCGGCAGCGCCGCGGCGGGCCAGGCCTTCCTACTCCAGGGCGGCGACTGCGCCGAGAGCTTCGCCGAGCATTCGGCCGACAACATCCGCGACTTCTTCCGCGTCTTCCTGCAGATGGCGGTCGTGATGACGTTTGCGGCGGGGTCGCCGATCGTCAAGGTCGGCCGGGTCGCCGGCCAGTTCGCCAAACCCCGCTCGTCCGACCTCGAAACCATCGACGGCGTCTCGCTGCCCGCCTATCGCGGCGACATCGTCAACGACATCGACTTCAGCCCGGAAGCGCGGGAGCCCGATCCGCGCCGCCAACTCGAGGCGTACCGCCAGTCGGCCGCGACGCTGAACCTGCTGCGCGCCTTCGCCACCGGCGGCTACGCCAATCTCGAGAACGCGCACCGCTGGATGCTCGGCTTCGTCAAGGACAGCCCGCAGTCGGAGCGCTACCAGGGCGTCGCGGACCGCATCAGCGAGACGCTCGGCTTCATGCGCGCGATCGGCCTTGACGCCGAGTCGCATCCGGAGCTCCGCGCGACCGACTTCTACACCTCGCATGAGGCGTTGCTGCTCGGCTACGAGCAGGCTCTGACCCGACTCGAACTCGACCTCGGGCGATTTCTACGCGACCTCCGGCCATATGATCTGGATCGGCGACCGCACCCGTCAGCTCGGCGGCGCCCATGTCGAGTACGCCCGCGGGGTGAAGAATCCGATCGGCCTCAAATGCGGTCCGTCGATCACGACCGACGATCTCCTGCGTCTCATCGAGGCGCTCGATCCCGACAGCGAGCCGGGCCGTTTGACCCTGATCTGTCGCTTCGGCGCCGATAAGGTCGAGGCCGCCTTGCCGACGCTTATGCGCGCCGTACGGCGCGAGGGGCGTCAGCTACTGTGGGTCACCGACCCCATGCACGGCAACACGATCAAGACCGCGACGGGTTACAAGACCCGGCCGACCGAGCGGATCGCGTCAGAAATCCGAAGTTTCTTCGGAATCTGCGCAGCGGAAGGCGTCTACGCCGGCGGCGTTCATCTTGAGATGACCGGCAAGAACGTCACCGAATGCACCGGCGGCGCTCGGGCCATCTCGGAGGCGGATCTGCGCGATCGCTACCACACCTATTGCGATCCTCGCCTCAACGCCGAACAGGCGATCGAGCTCGCCTTCCTGGTCGCGGATCTCCTGAAGGCCCAACGCCTCGCCCAGCCGGAGCGTCCGGTGCGGGCGGCCGAATGACGGCCACGCCGGCCGCCCGAACCGCCGCGCGACGCCCGACCCGGCTTTCGCACTACGCCGTCGGCCGGGACAACAATTTCACACTGCTGCGCCTTGCGGCGGCGATGACCGTGTTGTTCGCCCACAGCATCGGCGCGCTTGGGCTGCCCCCGGACACGGAGCCTGTCTTCCGGCGCGTCGGATTTTCGCTCGGCGAAATGGGCCTCGACGCCCTGTTCGTGACCAGCGGCTTTCTCGTCACGGCGAGCCTCGTCAATCGCGGCGATCTCATCAGTTTTTTCTGGGCGCGGGCCTTGCGGGTCTATCCAGGGCTGTGGGTGATGCTCCTCGTGACGGTCTTCCTCCTGGCGCCGGCTCTGACCACCCTCCCGCTGCGCGACTATTACGCATCCGACATGACCTGGAGCTATTTCGCGAAATGCGCGACGCTGCTCGGCGGCATCCGCTATTCATTGCCCGGCGTTTTCGATTCCCTGCCTCTCAAGAGCGAGTTCAACGGCTCGCTCTGGACCATGCCGGTCGAGGTCAGGATGTACATCTATGTGGCCGTGCTCTGGACGGCCTTCGCGCTCCTGCCGGCTTTGCGGGTCAGGGGCATGCGGTTCGTCGCGCTCGCTGCCGTCGCCCTGTTCTTCGTGATCGTCGTGCGGGGACGATTTTCGGAGGGCGTGTTCAACGGCGCGAATATCCGCATGTTCATGTACCTCTATGGATCGGCGCTCTTTCTGTGGCGCGACAAGATTCCGATGGGCGTGGGCACGCTGCTCGCGCTGACGGCGGCGCTGCTCGCGGCCTCGTTCGACCGGACGACGTTCCTGATCGTCTACCTTCTTTCCATGGCGCCGTTCGTCCTGCATCTGGCCTATGTGCCCGGCGGGCGTATTCGGCGCTTCAACCAGGTGGGCGACTACTCCTACGGCGTCTATATCTACGCCTTCCCGGTCCAGCAAACTCTGGCCTTTCTGTTTCCGGCCCTGACGCTCGCGGCGATGATGGCCTCATCCGCCGTTGTGTCGATCGCGATCGCCGTCGTGTCCTGGAAGCTGATCGAAGAGCGGGCGCTCGGGCACAAGGATGATTTCGCGGCCACGACCAAGCGGCTGTTCAGTTTCGGGCTGGCAAAGCTTGGCGTGGCGGAACGCTAAGGCGGCGCTCGCCGCGCGACCAGGACCTTGGCGCCCGAAGGTCAGCGCCTCGCAGTAGCAGCGTAACTTTCCCGATCGGCCACCGACGCGCGGTCAGCATCAAAAAACCCGCCGGTGATCGGAGGCGCCGCCGCAAACCCGCAATCCCATGGGCGAACCGCGCGTCGTCGCGCGGCCGAGGGCGTCGCCTACGCCGCCAGCATGATCACCTTCGTCTTGACGGGCGTGCGGGGATAGAGGTCGAGCATGTCCTGGCTGAGGAGGCCGGTGCAGCCGCTGGTCACGCCGGTCCCGATCGATTTCGGGATCGCTGGTGCTGTAGATCGTGCAGAGCGTGTACTTGCCGTCCTGATAGAGGTAGAGCGTGCGGGCGCCGAGGGGATTGTCGAGACCTCCCGGCATGCCCTTGGCGTATTTGCCCGCCTCGGGCTGGCGCTGAATCATTTCCTTGGGCGGCGTCCAGACGGGCCATTCGGCCTTGCGCCCGACATAGGCGTCGCCGCTCCACATGAACTCGGGGCGGCTGACATTGGCGCCGTAGCGGGTGGCTTTTCCGTCGCCTTCGATGCGGTAAACAAAGTAATTCTTGGGATCGATGATGATCGTGCCGGGCTCTTCGGCGCTTTCATAGTCCACGATCTTTCGGAAATATTTTGGATCGATCTTGCTGACATCAACCGCCGGGATCGGAAATTTCTCGTCGGGCGCCGGCCCGTAAGTCTTCGCCGCCTCGGCTCGGAGCAAGTCATCGGATGACGCGCATCCGGCCAGCCCCAGCGCGCCGAGACTGACGGCGGAGCCGAACAGAAACGACCGGCGGTCGAGGAGCGCCGACCGAAGCCCAGGCAGAGCCCCCTCGTACCTCTCGCCGGCATTGGCAATTCCACGATCCCTGTTCATAGTTTTGGGTTTCCCGCTGTCGTTCAGACTCAGATGAAAGTGGGGCATACACCCGCTGAAGGTCTATTGCCGTCACCAGGCTCGATTGGCAAGTTCCTATTCCGAAGACGTTACTCAACTCTCTATATCTTGTCGCCTGCAGGGCTCGGGCGCCTCGCTCGCGGCTTTAAGTCGCTGCCCGTCGGCGTGGCGGCCGTCGTCCCGTCCCAGGCGGCCGAAGGCGCTGCCCGGCAAAAGTCGAATATGGCGACAATGTCTTGCCAAATCGAGCACAATGTTCTTAATATGTTCCTGTCGCCGCCGATGTCGCTTGACCGAGGCCTTTGTGGATTTTCAGCTCAGCCCCCCTGCCTCGAACGAGGCGTCGCCTACTCCGCCTCCGCCGCCCAATTGCCGCGGCCGCTGGCCTCGCGGCTCGGCGCGCCGGCCGGAGCAGGACGTCGCCTCGGCGCAAGCGTGTCTGTCCAGCGCCGGGCGTCGTGGACGACGGTCGCCCGGAAAATCCGCCGCAAGGCCTTGGAAAGATTGATTCCACGCCCGGGAAGCATCGACTTCGGCGGGTGGAGCACGCCGGGGCCGCGCGGTGATCGGCCGCCGCCTGGCTTTTGACCGAGAGGGCGCAGGCCGCCTAAAAGCGGCGCTCCGGCCGCCAACGATTCGGACACCATGAAGCCCATCGCCGACCGCATCGCCGAAGAGCTGAACGTCAGGCCGACGCAGGTCGCGGCGACCATCGCCCTCCTCGACGAGGGCTCGACCGTGCCGTTCATCGCCCGCTACCGCAAGGAGGCGACCGGCGCGCTCGACGACACGCAATTGCGCATGCTGGAGAGCCGCCTCGCCTATCTGCGCGAGCTGGAAGACCGGCGGAAGACGGTCCTCGATTCCATCCGCGAACAGGGGAAGCTCGACGGGGGCCTGGAGGCCCAGATCCTCGAGGCCGACACCAAAGCGCGGCTCGAAGACATCTATCTGCCCTTCAAACCCAAACGCCGCACCAAAGCGCAGATCGCGAGGGAAAACGGACTCGGACCGCTCGCCGAGGCGCTGCTGTCCCATCCCGAGCAGGAGCCGTTCGCGCAGGCCGAAGCCTTCGTCATACCTGACGTGGTCAAAAGCGCCCAGGA
Source organism: uncultured Alphaproteobacteria bacterium (assembly GCA_963748545.1). Taxonomy (GTDB): domain Bacteria; phylum Pseudomonadota; class Alphaproteobacteria; order Rhizobiales; family Beijerinckiaceae; genus Roseiarcus. Next base: position 540,384 of record CAVVJO010000035.1, on the reverse strand, counting down.
CGCACTCGATGGGGCGCGGGCGATCCTGACCGAACGCTTCGCCGAGGACGCAGAGCTGATCGGCCGGCTGCGCGAGGATTTCTGGAAGGGCGGCCGCATCGTCTCCAAGGTGCGGGAGGGGAAGGAGGCCGCGGGCTCTAAGTTCTCGGACTATTTCGACTTCTTCGAGCCGCTGACCAAAATCCCGTCGCACCGCGCCCTCGCCTTGATGCGAGGCGAGCGGGAGGAGATCCTCGATCTCAAGCTCGTCCCGGATCCGAGCGCCGATCCCGCAAGCCGGACGATAGGGCCGTTCGAACTAGCCGTCGCTCGCCGCTTCGCGATCGGCGACCGCGGCCGGCCAGGCGATCGCTGGCTTCTCGACACGGCGCGCTGGGCGTGGCGGACCAAGATCGAAACGCAGCTCGTGGTCGATCTGCGCCTGCGGATCTGGACGCAGGCGGAGGACGAGGCGGTGAAGGTGTTCGCCGCAAACTTGCGCGACCTCCTGCTTGCTGCGCCTGCGGGCGGCCGCGCCACCATCGGCCTCGATCCCGGCTTCCGCACGGGGGTCAAGGTCGCGGTCGTCGACGCGACCGGCAAGATCGTCGAGACGACGGCGATTTTTCCGCACGAGCCTCAGCGGCGCTGGGACGAGAGCCTCGCGGCGCTCGCGGCCCTCGCCGTTCGCCACAAGGCCGAGTTGATCGCGATCGGCAACGGGACGGCGTCGCGCGAAACCGACAAGCTTGCGGCCGATCTGATCGCGAGGCGTCCCGAGCTCAAGCTCACAAAGGTCACGGTGTCGGAAGCGGGCGCCTCGGTCTATTCGGCCTCGGCTTATGCGGCCGAGGAGCTGCCCAGTCTCGACGTCACACTGCGTGGGGCCGCGTCGATCGCGAGGCGGCTGCAGGACCCGCTCGCTGAGCTCGTCAAGATCGATCCCAAGTCGATTGGCGTCGGCCAATATCAGCACGACCTTTCCGAGCAGAAGCTGGGCCGCTCGCTCGACGCGGTGGTCGAGGACTGCGTCAACGCGGTCGGGGTCGACGTCAACACTGCCTCCGCCAAACTCCTCGCCCGGGTGTCCGGGGTGGGCGAAGCGCTGGCGCAGGCGATCGTCGTCCACCGCGAGACGCATGGGGCGTTCCGAACACGGGCGGCGCTGAAGGAGGTGCCGCGCCTTGGCGCCAAGGCGTTCGAGCTCAGCGCCGGCTTCCTGCGCGTGACCGACGGCGACCAGCCGCTCGACCGCTCAGGCGTCCACCCGGAGGCCTATCCGGTGGTGCGGCGCATCCTCGAGACACTCAAAGCGGACATCCACGCCGTGATCGGCAACCCCAAGGCGCTCGTGGGCCTGAGGCCCGAGAGCTTCGCCGACCAGCGGTTCGGCGTCCCGACGGTCGTCGACATCTTTAGGGAGCTGGAAAAGCCCGGCCGCGACCCTCGACCCGCGTTCAAGACCGCGGCGTTCAAGGAGGGGGTCGAGACGATCGGGGACCTGAAGCCCGGCATGGTGCTGGAAGGGACGGTCACGAACGTCGCGGCTTTCGGCGCCTTCGTCGACATCGGCGTCCACCAGGACGGGCTCGTCCATATTTCGGCGATGGCCAATACCTTTGTGAAAGACCCGCGCTCGGTCGCCAAGCCCGGCGACGTCGTCAAGGTCAAGGTCCTGTCGGTCGACGTCCCGCGCAAGCGCATCGCGCTGACGATGCGGCTCGCCGATCCTGAAGGCGACGCGCATCGGGGCGGCGGTCGCCCCGACGCGAAGGCGGTCCGGACCGTCAACGCCCAGGCGAGCCGCCTCTCTCCGAGCGACGGCGCGCTGGGCGAGGCGCTGCGGCGGGCGGCCGAGAAGGGTCGGCGGTAACCAAGCCTCGCGATCCTTGCCGGGGTCGCCCGGGACAGATTGGTCAGAACGAACGCAGGCCGGGCTCCGACGGCGCCGCGGATGTCGGCCGCCGCTTTCCTCCTTCCGCGCACCCCTGTCCCGCTAGCGGTCGTCGCCGGACGCATGGTAAAGGGGACTTTGGCTATGAGCGACGTCAACAAGATTGCCGCGTCCCCGTCGACGCTCCTGGGCGAACGGCGTCAGGTGTCCGTGCTGTTCGCCGACATGGTCGGATACACCGCGATCGTCGAAAGGCTCGGCGAGGAAAGAGCCTTCGAGTTCGGCCGACTGATCTACGACAAGCTGACCGGCGCCGTTCGCGAGCATGGCGGCTTGGTGCAGGGCTTCGCCGGCGACAGCGTCATGGCCATGTTCGGCATTCCCGAGGCGCAGGAGGACGCTGCGCTCCGGGCCTGCCGTGCGGCTTTGTCGATCCACGCCTCATTTGCGGCCGCGGCCGGGGAGATCGAGACCCGGTTCGGCGTGCGCCCGAGCCTACGCGCGGGCGTGAGTTCGGGAATCGCCGTGATTGCGCAGGTCGAGCGCGAAGGCGCCGCGCTCGCCGCCGTCGGCGATGCGGTGAATCTGGCCTCCCGCCTTCAGGCCCTGGCGCCGGCGGGAGGCTGCCTGATCTGCGAAGCGACGCGACGCCTCGTCGAATGGCTCGTCGACATGAGCTTCGACGGGGAGCACACGATCAAGGGCAAGGCCAAGCCGCAGAAACTCTGGCGACTGCTGTCCGTTCGCAAGGGGGCCAAGCGGTTCGACGCCTCGCTTGGCCGGGGCCTCAGTCCGTATGTTGGTCGCGACGAGGAGTTGGCGACGTTGCGGGATGCGATCGGCCGGGCGCGAGACAGGCTTTGTGTGATCGACCTGGCCGCCGAGCCGGGTCTGGGCAAGACGCGACTCGTGTTTGAGTTTCTGCAGCGCCTCAAAACCGACGAGGCCGTCGTTCTGAAGGGTCACTGCGCGGCCGACGGTCAGCAGGTTCCATTTCTGCCGTTCCTCGAGGTGGTCCGCGACGCTTTCCGGATCCGTCCCGAGGACGAACCGCTGGAAATCGCTGAGAAACTCGACGCAGGCCTGCGCGGACTGGATCTGCACTCGACAGAGAGTTTAGGCCTCCTTCTCAATCTCCTCGGTCTCGAACCGCCGGAGGCCTCGCTGGCGGGACTCGACGGCGTCCTGATCGGCTTACGCACGCGCGACCTCTTGCCGGCGCTGCTCAGAGCGCGATGCCGCGCCTCCACGGTGGTTCTCGTGCTCGAGGACATTCACTGGATCGACGGTGCCTCTGAAGAGTTGCTCGGCAAACTGATCGAAGCCGCCGACCACGCCAACCTGCTCGTTATCCAGACGCGGCGTCCCGAATACGTTCCCCGCTGGCGGGGCGGCGCCGGCGTGACGACGCTCGCGCTCAAACCGCTCCCCGCAAGCGACATCCGGCACCTCGCGCAGACGCGGCTCGGCGTCGCGTCCCTGCCCGACGCGCTGGCCCGGCAGGTGACCGAGCGCGCCGCGGGCAATCCGCTGTTTGGCGAGGAGATCCTGAGCTTCCTGATCGAAAATGGGGCGTTGCGCGTCGAATCGGGCAAAGCAGACTTCGACACCGCGATGGGGGACATCGGTCTGCCTGCGAGCATGCAGGGTCTGCTCACCGCCAGGATGGATCGGCTGCCGCCAGAAGATCGCGCGCTCCTGCAAGCGGCGGCCGCGATTGGCCGCCGTTTCGACCCCGGTCTGCTGTCCCTCGTCGTCGAGAAAGCGGAGGATGTCGGCGCCGCGCTGCAGAGATTGCAGGCTCAGGACATCGTCTTTCGCGAAGCCAATTCCTCGGATTACGTCTTCAAGCACGTTCTCTTGAGGGACTCGGTCTATCAGAGCCTTCTTTCCGGGCGCAGGGCCGACCTTCATCTGAAGATCGCCGAGGCGCTGGAACAGCGCAGCGAAGGCCGGCTCGCCGAGGTCGCGGAAACGCTTGCCTATCACTACGCGCTCACCGATCGCAGGGACCTCGCCTTCACCTATCTCGCCATGGCGGGCGCCAAGAGCCTCGGCGTCTTTTCGCTCGACGAGGCCGATCAATACTTCGCGTCGGCGCTTGCGCTCTACGAGCGCGACCCCTCTTGCGCCAGCGATGAGAAGTTCGCCGAGTTCCTCGCCAACTACGCGCTCTGTTCGAACATTTCATTGCGAGTCGAGACCATCCTCGAGCTGGCGACCAAGTTCAGGCCGGTCCTGAACCGCGTCGGGGACAGCAGCCATCATGTCCTTATTCTGCATCACCACGTTTCAGGCCTGGTCTGGGCCATGAGGTTTTCGGAGGCGCTGAGCGTCCAGCAGAACTTGTCCGCGATGGCGTTTCGCCTCGGTGACCCAAAGTCCTTGGCTTATGCGCTGGTCGCCGAATTATCGGCGTCGACGTATTGCGCGCCGATGTCGATCGACGGTTTCGAAGCCCGACGTCGCGAAGCCGAAACCGCCCTAGCGAACGTGGATGACGCTTACATTCATAATTTCTATTTGGCCGTTTGTGCGTGGGACCAAATGAACCGCGGCCGCTTCGCGGACGCCCGTCGGAGCCTCGAGCGATTGAGAGCCGTTGGGGCCTCGATGAACGACCCGAGGTCGCTCGGCTATGCGGCTTCGCAGGAGGCTCTGCTCGCCAACCTCAGCGACAATTATGAGAAGGCCCTGGTCGTCGCGGATTTCGGCATCTCTATCGCCGCCGCGCCATTCGAAAGGACTTCTGCGACGTCGGCGCGGATCATCGCGCTGGTGCTGCTCAGGAAACCGGGCGCGATCGACGAGGTCCGGCGTTATATAGACGAGTGCGCCGAGAAGGGTTGGACCCTGTTTCTCGCGGGCCCCGACAATCTTCTCGGCGTCGCGCTCGCACTCAATGGGCGGATCGACGAAGGGCTACGCCGCATCGAGGAGGCGATCGCCCGTCGTGAGCAGGAGGGTTGGCGTGCGGCGGCGGATTGGGGCCGCATGTTCCTGTGCGAAGTCTATCTCGAAATCCTTTCGGGCAACGGCGATGCGCCGCTCGGAATACTGTTGCGCAACGTCCGATCGCTGACATCGGCCTTCCTGTTCGGACCGAAACGGATCGTCTCGCTGATCGAGCAGGTTCGCTCGAATCCTCAGTTCGACCGGGACGGACACTATATCGGCCGCACGGAAATGATCCTGGGGCTGCTCTACAAGGCGAAGAAAGAGAAAGCGCTAGCGGCGCGCCATTTGGCGGAGGCGCGCCGGATCCTCGGGGCGTTCGGCCCGTCCCCTATGCTGGCGCGGGTCGAGGCGGCGATGGCTGACGTGTCCCGCGCGCCGAAGTGAAGGCGCCGCGCTCGCGCCGAACGCGGCGCTCAGTCCGTGAGCTGAGACAGGTACTCGATCGCCGGCCGGCTCGGCAGGAACGTGTAGGCGCCGCCGCGGGTCGTCACGAAACGCGGGAAGCCGCGCAGACGGATACTGCCGCCGGTCTTGAGCCGAAGGTCGAACCAGCTCGTCTCCGGCGCGTTCGCGCCGATCACGGGGTCGTTGGAGCCGGTGATGTCGGGATCCAGCAGGCCGAGGTTGATCCAGTCGTACATGACCGCCTCGAATTGCGCGCCGAGACTTGCGCCTATGAAATTGCCCAGGAGCCCACGCTCCTGGTCGTCGGGATGCTTGGGGTCGAATTCCGGGCCGTAGGACATGCCCCGCCGGACGAGCCGCCGCGTGAATTTGGCGATGCGCTGGACGACCGGACCGCCGCGCGGGTTAGCGCGCCGGATATGCGAGCCGACAGGGCATGGCGAGCTGCTATTGTAGTCGAAATTGGTGAAATTGGCCTTCGGATCGGGCCAATCAGGAGCATTGGCGAGGGGCGCGCCGTTGCGCCAGCGTCCGCACATCTGGGCGGCGACAACCTCGCGCAAGGCGCGGAAATAGTCGAAACCCGGGCCGAAACGAAGCTCTTCGCCCGGCGCCAGCAGTTGGTCGACGTCGGAATGACCGATGAGCTCCCGCGCCGCCCGATCGAGATAGTCCTCAAAGGCGCGGGCGTTCTGGGCGAGCACGCGGAACGCGTTGAAGGACCCGTTGCGCCCGACCTCCGGCGAAATGGGCACCCGAAACCTGAGCCCCTCGAGGCTCGTGTCATAGCCAAGCAGAACGGTCCCGGGCGGATCGATCGGTTCGTCGACTTTAGCCTGAGCAGCGTCGTGGACTCCCGCGAATCGAGGCTGCGAGATGTTGTCGGTGTAGTCGAAAAATACCTTGACGCGGACGCCGCTCGGATCGCCCGGATCGGGCGCGAGATTGCGTCCGCAGCGGACGCCGGTCACGACAAAGGCCTTGGCGACCTGGGCCTGGATGCGATCAAGATGAGCCTGGTCGTCGGCATAGACGGAAGCGACGAGATGCACCCGCGCCGGTTTGTCAAACGGAGCCGGCCAATTTTCGGGCGAACTTGATCCGAAATCGCCGAGCTTCAGCGCGCGGCTCGTCATGCCCTCGGTGAATTCGGTCGGAAAGGTCGCGAGCAACTCCGTGGGCGCGCCAAGCGCCTTCAGCCCCTCGTAGGTCACGCCGATATTGAAACAGACGTCTGGTTTCTGGCTCCAGCGCTTTTCGCTTTCGTAGGTGATTGCGGGGACATTTCCGTTTCCGCCGCGGGCCGAGGCGCCGAGAAAGCCCCGCGCCGCATTGCTGTCTCCGACCTCGAGGATCAGATGGCGAACGAAGTTTCTTTTGTAGCCCCGCAGGATATTGCCCTGAACGTCGCCGAAAAAGAAAGCTTCGCTCACCAGCCCACTCCCAGTTTGCTGCGGACTTGCGCGGCCGAGTAACCGGGATAGGCGCGATAGCCGCCGCCCAGCGAGATATTCGGATTGACGTTCAATTGCAGGATCAGTTCGCGCGGAAGCAATTTGAGCGGTTGCGGCCCGGCCTTCGGATTCCGGCGCGCCTCTGCGTTGAGCGCGAACATGTCCGTCGGAAGGTCCGGCGCCTGGAACAGGTCGTGCGCGTGCACCCAGTCGATGAAAGCCTCGATGTTTTGGGTCGAGGGGGTGATCCCCTCGCTGCCCTCAACCAACGACACGACGTCGTCGAAGACGCTGCCGATCGTGGCGATGAAGTCCCGGATGTAGTTCGTGAAGTCGCCGTCATAGACAGAAATCATGCAGATGTAATCGCCGATCAACACAAACCGCGCGAAATGGACCGTGCCGACATTGTCGAGGCCGGCGAAGATCTCGTCGACGTTTTTCGCAATGGCGAAAGCGGCGAGGGCGCGCCCGATTGGCGACTTGTCCTTGAGCGGCATCACGAGGTTCATCATGCGCTGAAGGTTTTCACTGGGCTGAGTCGAAGGCCGCGGACCGCCGGGGAGCTTCGGCGTTGGATACCGCCAGGCCCAGAAGGGGACGACAACATGATTCGAGAGGAGCTTGAACCACCACTTCTTGCGCAGCTTGTTGTCGACGAACCCAGCGAACCATCCCTCGTCGTTCGCCATCAACTCAACTCCTTGAAAAGGGACAAGCGGTTCCGCCGCGCCGCTCGCGAGAGTATTCATAGGCGCCCAGACGCGCGCGCAGGATCGGATCGTCCGAGGCCTCGATGCCGTCGACCAGACGCATCGGATTGAAGCTCAGGCGCTCGCAATTCGCGACTTGGTCCTCCGGAACGGCGTCAATCGTCATCGTTCCCATCGCGACCCGGACCCGACGCGGCGGCCACGGGCGTGCGGGATCTTTGAAATCGTCGCCAGCCTCGCCGATCGACATCATCAGGGTGAAGCGCGGGGGATCTTTCGGATCTTTGGCGACGCGCTTGCGCAGTTCCTCCGGCAAATAGTTATCGACCGGCGCTTCGCTGGGATCGTTCTTGAGAACCCCGGAGACGGGTTGCCAGGTGAAGCGCACCCAGCGCCGTGTCCCGTCTCGGGCCGTGACGATAAACGTGTGCACGGCGTGATACGTCGCGCGCACATAGCTGACGGGCGCGCCGAGCTGAGAGCCCAGGAAAACAGGGAGCTTGGACCGGTCGTAGCCGTCGGCGAATTTTTCCGCGCCGGGATTGGGGCTCGTGGTCTGTCCAGGAGGGGGATTGTCCTGCGGATTGATCAACCGCAGCATGTCGAGGATTTTGAGCCAGGGCGCCTCGCGCGCGATCCGCACTGGCTTGGTGGCGTCCGAGAACTTGAAGAAGGTGTCGATCGTCGGCGTGAAAAACACCGGAAGAGTCATCGCGAGGAGATCGGTCGCCGATCCGTCGACCAGATGAAATCGCGTCGCCAGTCCGCGCACGTCCGACCACCCGTCGTGCTGAACCGAGCTGCCCGAACCGTTGGAGAATCGCACCGTGACCTTGACCGGGCCGCCCAGAAAATGCTCGGCCTTGCAGTATTCGCGCGCCACGTCCGATGCGACGAAGGAACCGGTCGCGCCGACGCCCCAGGTGTGCACCGGCCGGAGGCTGGGCTTGCTGTCGGGAAAACCGGAGACGAGCGCGTCGACCAGTTCCTTGGCCAATCCTGGATCGTCCATCTCGTCCCCTCCGGGCCTGACGCCCCTGTCGCGGTTCGACGCCGCGATCCGGCGTGATCCCCAAATAATTTCACGTCCTAGGGTCCAGACAAACCCGACGCTCAACCCAGTCGCGGCGGGGCCCGGGACATGTCCACCTTTGACAAGCCAGCGCTTTTGCCGCGCGGGGCCGCGAAGGTCACGGATGGTGCGCCAGTTTCAAGCCTGGCCGCGGCCAACGGGTCTTGTAGATCTTGCCCGTGCTCGACGCGGTCAGCCACACATCCTGAAGGTCATCGCCCCCAAAGCATAGGTTGGTGGTGAAAAGGTCCGGAACCGGCATATGCTCGGTCTCGCCTCCGGGGTTGAAAACCGTGATTCCCCCGTTGAAAATCGTGCCGACGCAGATGCGGCCGCTCGCCTCGACCTTGAGGCTGTCCAGCCACTGAAACTGGGGAAGGGTCTGGACGACCCGGCCCGGCATGACCGGCAGCGGCCCCGGCTTCACCTCTCCCGGACCCGCGATGTCGAGCGCCCAGAGCCGCCCGTAATTCGTGTCCGACACGTAGACGGTCGCGCCGTCAGGCGAGAGGCCGACGCCGTTCGGCATCGGGATCGTCGCCACCTTCATCAGCGGGCGGCCATCGATCGTCCCAAAGTAAAGTGCGCCTTTCTGCGCGCTCTCCGGATCGTGAAGTCCCAAATCGGTGAACCAAAATCCGCCCCTGTCCGCGTCGAAGACGATGTCGTCCGGCGCGAGCAGCCTAGCGCCATTGAACAAATCATAGAGAACCGTGACCTCGCCGGTCTTGAGATCGACCCGCTGGATGGAGCCGCCCTGATAGGTTGGCGGCCGCGGGCCGGGAACCCAGACGCCCTCCTGGTACGGGACAAAGCTGTAAACGCGGCCGTTGTTGCAGACATAGGCCGCGCCGTCGGGCCCGAGCGCCACGCCGTTCGGTCCTCCCGGGATCTCGGCGACGACCTCGACCTTTCCGTCCACCGTCAGGCGGGAGAGCGTCTCTGTCCTCAGGTCGACGAAGAGCACGGATCCGTCGGCCATCGCCACGGGCCCCTCGGGAAAACCAAGACCTTCCGCGACCACCTTCAAATCAAGCGGCATGGCTGCGCTCCTCCGATCACGCCAAATCGTCTCCTGCCTCGTCTTCAGACCGCACCTTCAAGGTAACCCTCGGCAACCATAACAGATTGGTTTTGGCGCGGCGGGAAAAGAACATGCGTTGGCGCCATGTTTCTGGATCCAACGGGCGGATGAACCCGTGCAACGCGCCGGCGGCGGCGGCGGGGCGAGAGCGGCGATAGGCGCGCCCAATCGCCCGTTCAGGGGCAAAGCGACGATGCGGCGACCATTCGACATGCGCTGGTCATGCGTTCAGGCAGCGATTTGACCTCCAAACCCAACCGTGAATCGAGCGATTCCAGAGGGTTGCGCCGGAGTTCCGGGAAAAAAATTCGACGCGTCGGGCGGCTCGAAGAGAACGTCCGTTCTCTTCGAGAATAGGTCTCATGCTCGTCACTCTACGGTCAGGACGGATCGATCTGCGACCTAGCGACTGTACCACATATTACGAATTCTCCGAAGTATTTGCCGCCCGGCGTGGCCGGCTGAGGATCTCTGTCCCCTTTCTCAACGCATTCGCTTAATGCGCGGTCGGCTCGCTTGCCTGCGCCGGCGCCCGTGGAAGCGGCCCTCAGTGCAACTGCGTCCCGGCGTCATCGCCCCGGGCGAGGTTGATGGTGGTGATCGCCACCAGCATCTCGCCGCGCGCCCGCAAATCCTGAGCCTCGAGCAGCGCCTGCTTCTCTCGCGGGCTGCAGGGGCTCATCATCGAGAGGCCGTTGACCAGCGCCTCGTTGGAGGCCTTCTTGATGTCGCTCCAGGCGACCTTGACGTCGTTGACCTCGGCGAAGCGCCTGAGCGTCGCGAGCAGCGAATCCCGATCGACCGACGATTCGCCTGCGCCTTCGGTAAAGTCCTCGGCGAAGGGCGCATAGTCTGCGGCGGCGACGCGATAGGGGGTCGCGTAATGCATCTCCTCGGCGATGCGGAACCGGGCGACGCCCATCAGCGTGACAAAGCAGCGACCGTCCCCGATTTCGGCGTACTGGACGATCCGGCCGGCGCAGCCGATCGGATAGAGGTCCGGCGGCGGGCCAGCGGTCATCTCAGGCGCGGCCGGCTGAATGACGCCGATCATCCTGTCTCCGCTCAGCGCATCGTCGAGCATGGCGAGATAGCGCGGCTCGAACACGGTGAGTTGAAGCGGACGGCGCGGCAACAGGAGCGCGCCTTCCAAGGGAAAGAGCGGCATCGTCGCGGGCATATCCGCTGGCAAGGCGTAAGTGCGATTGAGCTTCATCGCTTCACATTCCATCAACTCGCGGCGGCCGGCTCAAGCCCTCCACAAGTCCTGTATCGTTAAAACCAGATCGCGGACAGTTTGCGGCGGGCGGTGACCGACGCCGGGTCCATCAGACCCCAGGCTTCAAAAAGCTGCAACAACTGCTTGCGCGCCGCCTCGTCGTTCCACTTGCGGTCGCGGCGGATGATCTCCAGCAGTTGATCGGCCGCCGCATCCCGCTCGCCCTTGGCCGAGAGCGCCACCGCAAGATCGAAGCGCGCCTGATGGTCTTCCGGATTCGCGGCGATCGCAGCCTCGAGCGGCCCGAGCTCGCCGACATTGGAGGCCTGCTCGGCGAGGTTCACCGCGGCTTGAGCCGCGGCGATCGCCGGGTCGGGCTCCTTGCCGGGGGCTGGCGCCGGGACGGTCGCAAGCAGCGCTTTCGCCTCGGCGACATTGCCGGCGGCGACATGGAGCTTGGCGAGCCCGCCGATCGCCTTCACCTCCTCCGGGGTCTCGGCCAGAATTTCGGCGTAGATCGACGCCGCGCCGGCCGCGTCGCCCTTGGCGGCGGCCTCCTCGGCCTCGGCCAGGAGATCTGCCGTTCCGCCCTTCAGCGGCCCGATCAGCCGCTCGATGAAGCCGCGGATCTGACTTTCCGGCAGCGCGCCGACAAAGCCGTCGACGGGCTGACCGCGATCGAATGCGATCACCGCCGGGATCGACTGGATGCCGAGCTGGCCGGGGATCTGCGGGTGGTCGTCGATGTTCATCTTGACCAGCGCGACCTTGCCGCCCGAAATCCTTGACCGCTTTCTCCAGCGCCGGGGCGAGCTGCTTGCAGGGGCCGCACCACGGCGCCCAGAAGTCGACCAGCACCGGCTTCTGCTGCGATGCGGCGAGCACGTCCGCGCGGAACGACGCCGTCGTCACATCCTTGACCGCCGTCGCGGTCGCCACCGCCCCGTTTGCGTTCGCCATCTTGACCCTCATTCTCCAGCCCGGCGAGGCGTCAGCCTCTCGGATCGTCCATTTTTACGGCCCTAGATGGAGGCGCGCTGCGCCTTATGCAACTCTTTCCGCGTCCACGCCCAGCGGAACGATCACCGGTTCATGGCCGGTCGCGCGCAGGAACTTGACGAGATCGGCGCTCGCAAGACCGGTCGTTCGGGTATTGACCAGCGGGTGGAAATTGAGGCGGTCGCGCCGCATCATCGCCGCGTCCAGCACGACGGTGACCCGGGCCGCGACGTCGTTGATCGCGCCGAAAGGCGTGACCGCGCCGGGCTTGACGCCCCAGACCTCCCCGAGCAGCTCCGCAGAGCCGAACGAGACGCGTCCCTGTCCGCCAATTCGCTCGTGCGCGCGCTTCAGATCGACCTCGGTCTCCTCGCCGAGCACCAGGAGAAAGAGCCTGCCCTTCTTGTCCTTGACGAACAGGTTTTTCGTGTGCCCGCCCGGGAGGTCTCCCCGCAGGGCCTGCGCTTCCTCGACGGTGAACACCGGCGGATGCTCGATCGTCGCGGTCGCGATGCCGAGGTTTTCGAGATAGTCGAGGAGGTCTTCCGGAGAGGTGGGCATAGCGGAGATGTGGATGAGGGGAAGCGAACCGTTCCTGGGGTTCGTAGACTTTTCGAGCCCAGCCAGCAACGGGACCGGCCGCTGGGGCAGGTCCGCCCCGGCGGATCAAGGTCGTACGGCGGAGAGGAGATGATCCGGCGTAAGGATTCCCGGCATACTCGGCTTTTTGGCAATGCGGCTGCATAGTGGGGCGTTCCCCGACGTTCGCGACGGAGAAAACACTGGCGCCGCGGCGCGAAATCTGTATAAGCGCGCGATCCCGCTATCCCGAATGGCTGGCGGAGCATTGCATCGCGACCGACCTGGACGACATCCCGGCTCGGCCGCTCATTCGACCCGAGGCCGGCTCAAAAGGCCGCCGAACACTTTAAGGAACAGTCCGATGTCGATCACCGCGGAGCGCAAAACTGCGCTCATCAACCAGTATGCCCGCAAGGTCGGCGACACGGGTTCGCCCGAGGTCCAGGTCGCGATTCTCACCGAGCGGATCACCAATCTGACCGGTCATTTCAAGACTCATGTAAAGGACAACCACTCCCGCCGCGGCCTGCTCAAGATGGTCTCGCAGCGTCGCACGCTGCTCGATTACGTCAAGAAGCTGGACGAAGCGCGCTACAAAACCTTGATCGAGCGCCTCGGCATCCGCCGCTAAGCCTCGATTCGTAGAGGGGCGCCTTGAAGCGAGGCGCTCCTTAACCCCAGGCGGGCGACGGCAGGGGCCGACGTCCGCATTGACATGCGAAGGCCTCGCGTCATGGCAGGATCGCCGAGGGCTGGCGCTTAGAGATACCGCCCAGCCCCCCGCCGTCTTGCCGATGACGAGCCCGATTGATGGGCGACATGAACCGCAGGCTTTCGCATCCTAACCAGGATGATGAAAGATGTTTGATATTCAACGTGAAGAACTCGACTGGTGCGGGCGCAAGCTCGTGCTGGAAACCGGCCGCGTCGCCCGTCAGGCCGACGGCGCCGTGCTGGCGACCTGGGGCGAGACCACTGTTCTCGCCACCGTCGTCTCCGCCAAGCAGGCCAAGCCCGGCCAGGACTTCTTCCCCCTGACCGTCCACTACCAGGAGAAGACCTTCGCGGCCGGCCGCATTCCCGGAGGCTACCTGAAGCGCGAAGGCCGTCTGTCCGAGCGCGAGACGTTGACGTCGCGCCTGATCGACCGCCCGATCCGCCCGCTGTTTCCTGACGAGTTCCGCAACGAGACGCAGGTCATCGCGACTGTACTCTCCTATGACCTCGAATTGGATTTCGGACATTCTCGCGCTGGTCGCCTGCTCGGCGGCCTTGACGCTGTCGGGCGTGCCGTTCATGGGCCCAGTCGGGGCCGCCCGCGTCGGCTTCATCAAGGGCGACATCAAGGTCAACGCCACCGTTGAGGAGATGAAAGACTCGACGCTCGACCTCGTCGTCGCCGGCACCGCGGACGCCGTCCTGATGGTCGAGTTGGAGGCCCAGGAGCTCAGCGAAGAGACGATGCTGAAAGCGGTGATGGCCGGCCACGCCAGCTTCCAACCGGTGATCGCCGCGATCATCCGTCTCGCGGAGAAGGCGGCGAAGGAGCCGCGCGACCTTCCGGCGAGCGACCGGGCCGAGGTCGAGAAGGCCGTGCTCGAGGTCGGCGAAAGCGATCTGCGCGCCGCCTATGCGCTGACCCAGAAGCAGGAGCGCTACGCCGCCGTCGACGCGGCCAAAGCCAAGGTCACAGCCGCCCTCGCGCCGGAAGGCGGCGAGGCCAAATTCCCTGCCTCCGAAGTCGCCGAGGCGTTCCACACCGCGCAGGCCAAGGTCGTGCGCTGGAACATCCTCGACCACGGCCGGCGGATCGACGGACGGGATCTCACCACCGTGCGGCCGATCCTGGCGCAAGTCGGCGTTCTGCCGCGCACCCACGGCTCGTCTCTCTTCACCCGCGGCGAGACGCAGGCGCTGGTGGTGGCGACGCTCGGGACCGGCGAGGACGAGCAGTACGTCGATTCGCTCGACGGCACCTACAAGGAGCGCTTCCTGCTCCACTACAACTTTCCCCCCTACTCGGTCGGCGAGACCGGCCGCATGGGCGCGCCCGGCCGGCGCGAGATCGGCCATGGCAAGCTCGCCTGGCGCGCGATCCGTCCGATGCTGCCGACCGCGGCGGAGTTCCCCTACACGATCCGCGTCGTCTCGGAGATTACCGAGTTGAACGGCTCGTCCTCGATGGCGACGGTGTGCGGCTCCTCACTCGCTCTGATGGACGCCGGCGTTCCCCTGAAGCGCCCGACGGCCGGCATCGCGATGGGCCTCATCCTCGAAGGCTCCCGCTTCGCGGTGCTCAGCGACATCCTCGGCGACGAGGATCATCTTGGCGATATGGACTTCAAGGTCGCCGGCACCAGCGAGGGCGTCACCTCGCTGCAGATGGACATCAAGATCGCCGGCATCACCGAGGAGATCATGCGTGTCGCGCTCGCCCAGGCGCGCGACGGCCGCCTGCATATCCTCAATGAGATGAGCAAGGCGATCACCGGCGCGCGCGCCGAGCTCGGCGAGTTCGCCCCGCGCATCGAGACGATGAAGATTGCCACCGACAAGATCCGCGAAGTGATCGGCACCGGCGGCAAAGTGATCCGCGAGATCGTCGAGAAGACCGGCGCCAAGATCAACATCGAGGACGACGGCACGGTCAAGGTCGCCTCCAGCGACGGCGCCAAGATCAAGGCGGCGATCAACTGGATCAAGTCGATCGCCTCCGACCCGGAAGTCGGCGCGATCTACGACGGCACGGTCGTCAAGACGGTCGAGTTCGGCGCCTTCGTCAATTTCTTCGGCTCCAAGGACGGTCTTGTGCACATCTCCCAGCTCGCCAAGGGCCGGGTGGCCAAGACCACCGACGTCGTCAAGGAAGGCGACAAGGTCAAGGTCAAGGTCCTCGGTCACGACGATCGCGGCAAGGTGAAGCTGTCGATGCGGGTGGTCGATCAACAGACCGGCGCCGACCTCGAAAAGACCCAAGCGGCCGAGACGGCGAACGCCGCCGACTGACGCCCAAGTCGAGCGGTTCTCCGCGAGCGGCGCCTGAGCGGGGCGCCGCTTATTTTCCTTGGCCTGAGCTAGGCCATGTTGGTCCGAAGCCTCGACGCGCTCTCTCATGCTGTTGAGATTAACGGACTGGAAAGAACGCGGCGGTATCGAACTCGACGCTGGGGAAGCAAGGGACGGAACCTCATGAAAGTCAGTTTCGACGCCAGTCTCGACGACGGTCGCGCAATGACTCCAATCGGCCGCGTCAGGGCGACTACGCGCTGGCGGGCGGCCGCGGAGCCGGGGACCGAAGAGGAGCGAAAGGCTGCGATCGGGTCGCTGATCCGTGAAGCCGCCGAATACGACGCAGACGCCATCGTCGACGTCCGATTCGAGGTGGACGGGGTCAAAGGCGTCGACATCGAGGGCGTCGCGCTTCAGCGCGTGACCGTCAGCGGTCTCGCGGTCCGCTTCGCCAAGTCGCAGGCGGCCTAACGCCTGACACCCTCCGGTCGAGCCAACGGGCAGCGACCGCGGCGCGCGCTATTCGGCGGCCTCACGCAGCAGCGGCTGCTCGGCCTCCCGAAGGCGCAAGGCCGCCTCGTGCTCGGCGATGTAGTCCCTTGTGAGCGGAACGGCGTCCTGCCGCTTCGCGAGCTGGATCTGGAACACCATGTGCCCGTCGACACGGAACGCGGTCTCCGATCCCGCCAGATAGAATTCCCACATCCGGCAGAAGCGGTCCCCCTGGATCGCCTGCGCCTTGTCCCAGTTCGCCAGGAAGCGTTCGCGCCAGGCGCGCAGCGTTTCGGCGTAGTGCAGCCTCAGAATCTCGATGTCCGTGACGTAGAGCCCCGCGCGCTCGATCGCCGGCAGCACCTCCGACAGGCTCGGGATGTAGCCGCCGGGGAAGATGTATTTGCGGATCCAGGCGTTGGTCGCGCCCGGCACGGAATTGCGGCCGATCGAGTGCAGCAGCATGACGCCATCGTCATTGAGCAGGCGGCGGACGTTCTGAAAGTATTCGTCGTACCGGCTGACGCCGACGTGCTCGAACATGCCGACCGAAACGATGCGGTCGAACGTCTCTGTCACGTCCCGGTAATCCTGCAAGCGGAAATCCAGCCGCCCGGCGAAGCCTGATGTCTGCGCCCGCTCCTTGGCGACCCCGATCTGTTCCTCGGAGAGCGTGACGCCCGTCGCCTTTCCCGCCCCGGCCACGCCGGCAAGGTAGAGCGCCATGCCGCCGAAGCCGCAGCCGATGTCGAGCACGGACGCTCCCGGTTTCACCAGGAGCTTGGCGGCGATATGACGCTTCTTCGCGGTCTGGGCGTCCTCGAGCGACTGTCCCGGATGCTCGAAATAGGCGCACGAATACTGCTTGTCGGCATCGAGAAAGAGATTGTAGATCCGCCGGTCGTGATCGTAATGTCGGGCGATGTTCGCCTTCGCGCGCTTGCGGTCGTTGATTTGATGCAAGCCGCGGAAAGCAATCCGAGCCTTCTCGATCGCCTTCACCCATGGCAGGACCTCGATCTTCGTGAGGTTCCTGGCCCCGAGCTCAAGGATCTCATAGAGGGACCCCTGAGTGACGATGAACCGGCCATCCATATAGAGCTCGCCGAGATAGAAAGAGGGGTCAATCAGCAGCTCCCGCTCGGCCGCGCGGTCGGTGAGGCGCGCGCCGAGCTTCGGGCCTGTCCCGTCGCCGAACCTGTGGGTGACCCCGTCCGCCGTCTCCAATTCCAGGTTTCCGGTCTGAACCAGCTTGCCGATCAGCGTCGCAAAAGTGCCAGCCATATCCTCAACCTCGTTCTCGCAACGGACCTTTCCTGCCGCAGCGACCCACTTGACACATAACTATGGAAGCTACGCCATACATTGCAAGACCGCTTGCGACGTTCCCGATCGGCTCACGAACAAATGATCGCCGTCTTGGTTTGGCCCCATTCATCGGGACATGTCCGCCGCCGTTTTCCCTTTCGCGGCTTTTGCGATAGACGACCAGCAAAACGGCAAAGGATTTCCTGTTCGTGCATTATGTTTCGACGCGCGGGACGGCGCCGACCCTTGGTTTTGCGGACGCGCTCCTGACCGGTCTCGCTCGCGACGGTGGACTTTACGCGCCTCTCGCCCTTCCCGAATGGTCGCCGGACTCGATCCGGGCGCTCCGCGGGTTGCGTTACGGCGACGCCGCCGTTCGGGTGATGTCCGAATTTGTCGGCGGCGATTTCGCCGCGACCGAGCTCGAGGCGATGACCGACGCCGCCTACGCCGGATTCCGCCACGCGGCGACCGCCCCGCTTGTCCAGATCGAGCCCAATCTCTTCGCGCTCGAACTCTTTCACGGACCGACGCTGGCGTTCAAGGACTTCGCCATGCAATGGCTTGGCCGCGCCATGAGTCGCATCCTCACGCAGAGGGGCGAGCGGGCGACCATCCTCGGCGCGACCTCGGGCGATACCGGCGCCGCGGCGATCGAAGCCTTCGGGGGATTGGCCCAGACCGCCGTCTACATTCTCTATCCGCAGGGACGCGTGTCGGAAGTCCAGCGCCGGCAGATGACGACGGTCGGCCAAGCGAACGTCCATGCGCTGGCCGTCGAGGGCACGTTCGACGACTGCCAGAGGATCGTCAAGGACCTGTTCGGCGACTTGCGCCTCCGCGACGAGTTGCGCCTGTCGGGCGTCAACTCGATCAACTGGGCCCGTATCCTCGCCCAGATCGTCTATTACTTCGTGGCCGCGGTCGCGCTCGGCGCGCCGGATCGGCCCGTGACGTTCGCCGTTCCGACCGGCAATTTCGGCGACATTCTCGCCGGCTACTACGCCAAGCGCATGGGGCTGCCGATCGAACGCCTGATCATCGCCACCAATGAGAACGACATCCTCGCGCGCACGCTTCACTCGGGGCGCTACGAGCCGCGGGGCGTCAAGGCCACCCAGTCGCCGTCGATGGACATCCAGGTGTCCTCGAATTTCGAGCGTCTGCTGTTCGAGGCGTCGGACCAGGACCCGGAGGCCGTGCGGGGGTTGATGTCGGATTTCGCATCGGAGGGCCGATTTGCCATCCCCCCGGCGACGCTCGAACGCATCCGCACGGATTTTTGCGCGGAACGGGTGAACGAGGCTGAGTGCGCGGCCGAGATGACGCGCGTCTATCGCGACTGCGAGCTGGTTCTCGATCCGCACAGCGCCGTCGGCGTCGCGGCGGCGCGTCGCGCGCTCGCTGCGCGGCCCGAGACGCCGGTGGTGGCGCTCGGCACCGCGCATCCGGCCAAGTTCCCCGACGCGGTCGAGCGCGCGACTGGGGTCCGCCCCGCCTTGCCCTCGCATCTTGCCGGTCTGATGGACCGGCGCGAGACCATCGTCGTCCTGCCGAACCACGCCGTCGCCGTGGCGCGCTATATGCGCCAAACCGCGCCAGCGCGCGCATGACCGCCTAGACCATGACCCCGAGACGATGATCGCCAAGCCTCTCACCCCTCAGACCACGACGCTTGCCTCGGGCCTCGCGATCGTCACGGACGCCAGCGCTCACGTGCGCACGGCGTCGGTCGGCGTCTTCGTCGCCGCCGGCTCGCGCCACGAGAGCGTCGCGGAACACGGACTCTCTCACTTGCTTGAGCACATGGCGTTCAAGGGAACGCGGCGGCGAAGCGCGCGCGATATCGCCGAAGCGATCGAAGACGTCGGCGGCGACCTGAACGCGGAAACCGGCGTCGAACGGACAGGCTATTTCGCCAGGGTGATCGGCAGCGACGTCGGGCTCGCGCTCGACGTTCTCGGCGACATTCTCACGGACAGCCTTTTCGATCCGGCGGAGCTGGAGCGCGAGAAAAATGTCATTGTCCAAGAGATCGGAGCCGTTGAGGACACGCCCGACGACCATGTATTCGATCTGCTCACCGCCGCGGCGTGGCCGGACCAGGCGATCGGACGTCCAATTCTTGGCACTCGCGAAGGCGTCGGGGCTTTTGATCGCGAGGCGATCGACGGCTATCTTCGCCGGCATTACGGCGCCTCGTCGATCGTGGTCGCAGCGGCGGGCGCAATCGAGCACGAGGAGATCGTCGCGCTCGCCGAGAAGCGACTTGCTGGTCTCCCGAGCGCCCCGCCAACAACGGTCGTTCCAGCCGTTTACCGCGGCGGCGAGACGCGCCTCAAGCGCAAGCTCGAACAGACGCACGTCGTCGTCGCTTTCGAGGGCCGTCAGATCGGCGCACCCGATCACGACGCGGCGCACGTTTTCGCCGCCGCCGCGGGAGGCGGCATGTCGTCGCGGCTATTTCAGGAGGTGCGCGAGAAGCGCGGTCTCGCCTATTCGATCTATGCCTTTCATTGGGATTATTCCGACGCCGGGTTGTTTGGATTTTACGCCGCCTCGGCCGACCGGGACGCCGCCGAGGTCGTGGCCGCTTCGCTGGACTGCCTGGCCGAGGCCGCGCATCGGCTGGACGAGAAGGAGATCCGGCGGACCAAGGCGCAGATGAAGGTTTCGATTCTGTCGGCGATCGAGACGCCGGGCGCCCGCGCCCACCAGCTTGCGCGACAGATTCAGATCTATGGCCGCCCGTTGTCGCTCGACGAGATGATCGCTCGCGTAGAAGCGATTTCTGTCGACGACGTTCGCAAAACCGGAGCCGCCATGCTTAGATCGTCGCCCACGGTTGCGGCGATCGGCGCGGTCGGCAAGGTTCCCGGCAGAGCCAAGGTCGCAAGGGCGCTGAGGGGAGTTTGATGGCGCTTTTCGGCCTGACACGAACAGTCAATCCCGAGCCGATGCTGCGCGGCGACGGACTCTACCTGCGTCCGGCGACCCCGGCGGACTATTCCGCCTGGGCGCAACTCCGCGCGGCGAGCCGCGCCTTCCTCGAGCCTTGGGAGCCGACTTGGCCGGACGACGACCTGACGCAGGCGGCGTTCCGGCGCCGCCTCAAGCGTCAGGAGGAGGACATCGCGCGCGACGAGGCTTACGCTCTTCTCATTTTCGACCAGACTTCGGATCAGCTGCTCGGCGGCGTCACCCTCGGAGGGGTGCGCCGCGGCGTGTCGCAAACCGGAACGCTCGGATACTGGATGGGCGCGTCTCACGCGGGCAAGGGGCGCATGACCCGCGCCGTCGCGGCGACAGTCGAGTTCGCGTTCGCGCGGCTGCGTCTGCACCGGGTCGAAGCCGCCTGCATTCCCGACAATGCGCCGTCGATCGCGCTGCTCGGTCGCAATGGCTTCCAGCGCGAGGGCTATGCGCGCGGCTATCTGAAGATCGACGGCGCCTGGCGCGACCATGTTCTGTTCGGGCTCGTCGAGGGCGACCCGCGGACAAGACCGGCGGCGGGTTGAATTGTTAGGTCATAACGTGCTCGTCGTCGAAGCGACGCCCCGCAGCGCACGCTCGGGCTTTCCGAGGCGCATCGCCGCAGCGTTGCGCCTCCTCGTTCTTGTCGGCTTCGTTCTTTCGACGTGCCGCCCGGCGTTCGCGGTCCAGTCGGTGCGGGTGTCGGCGGATTCCGACGCCATCGATTTGACCCACGCGGTCGAGCATTACAGTGCGCAGGGCGACCGCATTCAGGTCTCCACCGCGCCGGGCGCCGACGGCATCGTCCGGCGCATCGAGGTCAGCGCGCTCGAGGCCGGCGCTCAGCCGGCGTGGATCGTGTTCGCGCTGACCAACGATTCCGACGAGCAGTTGACCCGCCTGATTGTCGCGCCCCACTTCCGCTTGGTCGGCTCAGGCGTTGTCTGGCCGGACCTCGGATCCTCGCGCATCACCACGATTACCGCGAGCCAGGGGCAGGCGCCGGACCGGGAGGACAACCCCCAGGCGGACGTGTTCCGGCTGACCCTCGATCCAGGCACCACAGTAACTTACGTCGCGGAGTTGCGCACGCCGTCGTTGCCGCAGCTCTATCTGTGGGAGCCGGACGCCTTCAAGGACAAGTCGACCAGCCTCACGCTCTACGAAGGCATTCTGATCGGCATTGCGGGGTTGCTTGCGCTTTTCCTGACGATCGTGTTCGTGGTGCGCGGGGCGATGATCTTTCCCGCGGCCGCGGCCCTAGCCTGGGCGGTGTTCGCCTATGTCTGCATCGACTTCGGCTTCTGGCGAAAGATGTTCGGCCTCGAAGACGCCTCGGAGCGGATCTGGCGCGCCGGGGTCGAAGCCACGATCGCCGCCACCTTGATTATGTTTCTGTTCGCTTATCTCAATCTGCGCCGCTGGCACGTCCGCTACCTGCATTTTGCGCTGGCGTGGCTCGTGCTGATGGCGGCGGTCGTGGCGCTGTCTGTGTTCAACGCCCCGGTCGCGGCCGGCGTCGCTCGCATCTCGATCGCGACGGTCGCGGGCGTCGGGCTTTTGCTGATCCTCAGTCTTGCGGCGCGCGGCTCCGACCGGGCGGTGATGCTGATCCCGACCTGGTACCTGCTCGCGGTCTGGGTGGTCGCCGCCGGCGCGGCGGCGCTTGGCTACCTCACCAACGACCTCGCCTCCCCGGGCCTCGTGGGCGGCCTGGTGCTGATCGTCATGTTGATCGGATTCACCGTGATGCAGTTCGCCTTCTCCGGCGCGCGCAGCGGCGGCGGAGACAGCGGCGGCGACGGTGAGCGCCGCTCGCTGGCGATGGCCGGCTCGGGCGAAGCAATCTTCGACTGGAACGTGGTCAACGACGAGATCAGCGGCAGCGAGTCGCTCGAAAGTCAGCTCGGCCTCAAGCGCGGGGCGCTCGAAGGATCGGCCGTGGGCTGGCTCGACGTGCTGCATCCGCTCGATCGCGATCGCTATTCCCTTGCGCTCGACGGGCTCCTGCACCAGCGCTCCGGACGGATCAACCATGAGCTGAGACTGCGCGGCGCCGACGGCCACTACTTCTGGTACATGCTCAAGGCCCGGCCGGTGGTCAGCGCGGACGGCGAGGTCGTCCGCGTCGTCGGCTCGCTCGCCGACGTCACCGAGCTCAAGTCGGCCGAGGAGCGCATGCTCCACGACGCCATTCACGACAACCTGACCGGTCTGCCGAATCGCGAGCTGTTCCACGACCGCCTCGACACCGCTGTCCAGCTCGCGCAGAAGCCGGGCGCCGCCGCGCCGGTCACGCTCGTGGTCGATATCGACGACTTCAAGCGGGTCAACGATTCCTATGGGCTGTCGATGGGGGATTCCACCCTCCTCGCGATCGCGCGCCGGATCGCGCGAGACCTGAAGCCCGGGGACACCCTGGCGCGTCTGGCCGGCGATCAGTTTGGCGTCATCTTCCTCGCCGAGGCGACCCTGTCCGAACGCTCCAAGTCGTATCCCTCCAAGTCTGATCTCTCGAAGTCGGACCTCTCCAAATCCGATGCGCTCAAGGTCGATCATCCCAAGGCCGATCTGTCCGCCCGGCTCGACGCCTTGCGCGCGGCGCTCGCGGCGCCGATCAGCTTCGGCGAGCGCGAGATCGCGTTGACCGTGTCGATCGGCGCCGCCGTCTACGATCCCAAGCTCCACTCCAAGGGCGGCGACCTGGTCGCCGACGCGCAGCTCGCGCTGGCCAACGCCAAGAAGGCCGGCGGCGATCGGGTCGAGCTCTTCACGCCGATCATGCGCTCGCTGCGGTCGGACCGACGAACGCTCGAAAACGATGTGCGCCACGCGCTCGAGCGCGGCGAGATCATGGTGCTGTTCCGTCCAGTGGTGCGGCTCGAGGACCGGACGGTCGCTGGTTTCCAGGCGCTGACCCGCTGGCGCCATCCGCGCCTCGGCGTCCTCGATGAGAGCGAGTTCGGCGCCGCCGCCGAATCGACCGGCGCCGCGATCGACATCGGGGCCTTCGCCCTGGAGACCACGGCGCGCGAACTCGCCGCGTGGCAGAAGGCGCTCGAGGTCAACCCGCCGATTTTCGCCACCGTCGGCGCATCGTCGCGCCAGATGCTTGGGCACGACCTTCTGACCGACGTGCGCGCCGCGCTCAGCCGGCATTTCGTCCAGCGCGGTTCACTGAAGATCGCCGTCGCCGAGAGTTTGGTGATGGAGAATCCGGAGTACGCCGCCGTGCTCCTGAGGCGCGTGCGGGAGATCGGCGCCGCCCTGATGCTGGACCGGTTCGGCGCCGGATACACCTCGCTCGGCCACCTGCCGCAGTACCGCTTCGACGCCATGCGGATCGACGCCTCACTGGTCAGGCCGAACGCCTTCGGCCAGCGCTCGCCAATTCTGCGCTCGATCGTCGCCATGGCCCAGGAGATGGGCATGGACGTCATTTCCGAGGGCGCGGACACCGAATTGGACGCGGTCGAGCTTGCCCAGATCGGCTGCCAGTTCGCGCAAGGCGCGGCGTTCGGCCAGCCGATGAGCGCGGTCGCGGCGCGGAAGCTCATGGGCGCGGAGCCGGGCTGAGCCGGCCCGCACGCATGTAGGCCCGTTTCGCCGGCGCTTGCCGCGGACGATTGGGCCGCGCCCGGGCCACCCGGCTTATTTCAACTTCGCCGATTGCTTTTCGTCCGCTCTCGCCGCGGCGCGTGGGGATGCTCTTCTGTTCACCGGTTACGACTTGATCGAGACCGGCATTCGCGGCGTGCCGGCCGATCCCCATCGCGACGCGCGCCGGTGTGAAAGCCGGGGACAACCGCGCTCCGCGCTTGCCAAACCGCGGCCCACAGCCAATCTGGGACCCATGAAATTTCCGCCCGCATTTCTCGATGAGATCCGGGCCCGGCTTCCGGTTTCCGAAGTCGTGGCGCACCGGGTGAAGCTGCGCAGGCAGGGGCGGGAATGGGCGGGACTGTCGCCGTTCAACGCCGAAAAGACGCCGTCGTTTTTCGTCAACGACCAGAAGGGTTTTTATCACGACTTCTCGTCCGGCAAGCATGGCGACATCTTCAGGTTCCTCATGGAGACGGAGGGCCTGAGCTTCCCTGACGCGGTCGAGCGGCTGGCCGGCGCGGCGGGGGTGCCGATGCCGCGCCTGACCAGCGCCGACGTCGAACACGAAAAGCAGCGCGCGAGCCTGCTCGAAGTCCTGGCGATGGCCGCGCGCTATTTCGCGGGCAATCTCCATCAGCCGGCCGGCGCGAGAGCGCGCGGCTATCTCTCCGATCGAGGGCTGGGGCCGGCGGTGCAGCAGCGCTTTTCGCTCGGCTACGCCCCTCCCGATCGCTTTGCGCTAAGGGACGCTTTGGCCGCCCAGGGGGTTGGCGCCGAGCAGATGATCGAGGCTGGCCTCCTCATCCACGGCGAAGGGATCGCGGTGCCCTACGACCGCTTTCGCGATCGGGTGATGTTCCCGATCCACGACCGCGCGGGCAAGGTCATCGCCTTCGGCGGCCGGGCGATGGAGCCGGGCGCCAAGGCCAAGTATCTCAATTCGCCTGAGACGTCGCTTTTCCACAAGGGCTCTCTGCTTTTCAATCATCATCGGGCCCGCAAACCCGCGCACGATTCCGGTGAAATCGTCGTCGTCGAAGGCTATATCGACGCGATCGCGATGAGCGAGGCAGGGTTCCCCAACGTCGTGGCGCCGCTCGGCACCGCCCTGACCCCCGACCAGTGCGCCCTCCTCTGGGCGATGGCGAGCGAGCCGACGCTTTGTTTTGACGGCGACAACGCCGGCCGCAAGGCGGCCTTCCGCGCGATCGAGACCGCGCTGCCGCTGATCGGCGCGGGGAAAAGCCTGCGTTTCGCTTTGCTTCCCGAAGGCCAGGACCCCGATGACCTCATTCGGGCGAGCGGCGCTCCGGCGATGGCTGAGGCGTTGAAGGCCGCCCGGCCATTCGCCGACATGCTCTTTCTGCGTGGATGCGAGGAGGGGCCGATCGACACGCCGGAGAGTCGCGCTGCGCTCGAGCGTCGGCTGGCCGAAGCGGTCGCCCTGATCGCCGACGAGACGCTGCGCCGCCACTATCAGGCCGACATGAACCGCAGGCTCGCCGCGTTGTTCGGCGAGGACCGCTCTCCGGCCCGGGGGCGCCGCGGACCTCAGCGACCGTTGAATGCCGAACGGCGCGGCGGGCCGATGCCGCCGCGGGGCCCACGGGTCGGACTGGCGGAGACGCCCTTGCCGCCGCAGGAGCGGCTTGGGAAACGGCGGCGCGAGCCCGCGCGCGAGATCGCCATTCTGGCGATCGCGCTAGGGCACCCGGCGCTGCTCGAGGCTCATTGGGAGGAGTTCGCGACTCTCGAGCTCGGCGCGCCGAAGCTTGCCGCTTTCCGCGACGCCCTTCTCGCGACGCCGCTGGAGGCGCTCGATT
This sequence comes from uncultured Alphaproteobacteria bacterium, assembly GCA_963748545.1. Taxonomy (GTDB): domain Bacteria; phylum Pseudomonadota; class Alphaproteobacteria; order Rhizobiales; family Beijerinckiaceae; genus Roseiarcus. Next base: position 514,817 of record CAVVJO010000035.1, on the reverse strand, counting down.
TGCCTGAGGCGCTGTCCGAGGCGCTCCGGGCGGCAGGCCGGGGCGCGGAGCGGGAACGCATTCTGTCCGAGGCGGCGAAGACGCCGGCCTGGTGGTGCCTGCGGGCCGAGGCGGCGCCGACCGACGCCGAGCACGCCCTTCGGCAGAGCCTGGCCTTGCATCGGCGCGCGGGCGCGTTAAATAGGGAGCTGAAAATCGCGGAGCGGTCGCTCGCCGAGGAGCCAAACGAGCGGAATTTCGCCCGATTGCTGGACATCAAAACGCACTTGGCCGATCTCGCGCACGCGGAGGCGGCCATAGACGGTTTCGGCGATCAGTCCGGACGTCCTTCGTCGCCGATCTGACCGCTCAGGGGTTGGGTGGGGTTGAGGGCGCGCGTCAAAGGGGCGAAAAGGAATGCAGAACGCCGTCGGATCCGGCTATCGCCTGGAACCGGCGGCGCATTGATGTTTTGAACGGGACGGTGTGGAGCTTGCGCCGCCCGAGTTTGGCAAGCCGAAATTATTCCCACGCTTAGAGCGCGGGCGCACGGAGACTTCTGATGGCCAAGAAGGACGAGGCGAAGGCCGAAGGCGATGCGGCAGCCGTCGAAACGACCGACAGCCCCCTTCTCGATTTGACCGACGCCGCCGTCAAGCGGCTCCTGAAGCTTGCCAAGAAGCGCGGCTGGGTGACACAGGACGAACTGAACGCTGTCCTGCCGTCGGAAGAAATTTCATCCGACCAGATTGAAGACATGAACGCCATGCTCAGTGAGATGGGCATCAACGTCGTCGACGCCGAGGATGCCGAGGAGGGGGAAAAGGAGGCCGCCGAGCCGGAGGAGGAGGAGGCCGAGGGCACTGAGATCGTCGAGACGACGCGCTCGACCGCCGTCGCCACCCGCAGCTCCGAGCCGGGCGAGCGCACCGATGATCCCGTCCGCATGTACCTTCGCGAGATGGGCTCAGTCGAACTTCTGTCGCGCGAGGGCGAAATCGCGATCGCCAAGCGAATCGAGGCTGGCCGCGAGGCGATGATCGCGGGCCTGTGCGAGAGCCCTCTCACCTTCCAGGCGATCATCATCTGGCGGGACGAGCTTAACGAGGGCAAGATCCTGCTTCGCGACATCATCGATCTCGAAGCGTCCTACACCGGCCCGGACGGCAAGAAGCCGCCGAAGGTCGACTATACCGCGCCCGGCGCGCCCCCTGCCCCGAACCCCGTGCGCGACCGCCTCGCGCCGGCGACCGCGCCCGCCGCGCCCCCCGAAGGTTTCGAGGGCGAAGGCGAAGGCGGCCCGATCCCCGATAATTTCGACGACGAAGACGATCTCGAAAACTCGATGTCGCTCTCCGCGATGGAGGCCGACCTCAAGCCGCGCGTGCTGATCACCTTCGACCGCATCGCCGAAGCCTACAAGAAGCTGCGCCGCCTGCAGGACCAGAACGTCGAGAACAAGCTTCGCAGCGAGTCGCTCTCTCCCGCACAGGAGCGGAAGTACAAGGCGCTGAAGAAGGAGATCGTCACCGACGTCAAGTCGCTGTCCTTAAACCAGAACCGCATCGACGCGCTGGTCGAGCAGCTTTACGACATCAACAAGCGCCTGATCAGCCTTGACGTGCGCCTCATGCGCATGGCGGAGACGCATCGTGTCAGCCGCGAAGACTTCCTGCGCAATTATCAGAATTCGGAGCTCGATCCGAAGTGGCTCCTGCGCGTTTCGAAGCTCACGACGCGCGGATGGAAGGATTTCATCTCGGAAGACAAGATTGCGATCAAGGACATCCGCTCCGAAATCCAGTCGCTCGCCCAGGAGACGGGTCTCGAGATCCAGGAGTTCCGCAACCTCGTCCAGATGGTGCAAAAGGGCGAGCGCGAGGCGCGCCAGGCCAAGAAGGAGATGGTGGAGGCGAACCTCCGCCTCGTCATTTCGATCGCCAAGAAATACACCAACCGCGGCCTGCAGTTCCTCGATCTCATTCAGGAGGGCAATATCGGTCTGATGAAGGCGGTCGACAAGTTCGAGTACCGCCGCGGCTACAAGTTCTCGACCTACGCAACCTGGTGGATCCGGCAGGCGATCACCCGCTCGATCGCCGATCAGGCGCGCACGATCCGCATTCCCGTGCACATGATCGAGACGATCAACAAGATCGTGCGCACCTCGCGCCAGATGCTGCACGAGATCGGCCGCGAGCCGACGCCGGAGGAGCTTTCCGAGAAGCTTGCGATGCCGCTCGAGAAGGTGCGCAAGGTATTGAAGATCGCCAAGGAGCCGATCAGCCTCGAGACGCCGATCGGCGACGAGGAGGATTCGCATCTCGGCGATTTCATCGAGGACAAGAACGCCGTCCTCCCGATCGACGCGGCTATTCAATCGAACCTGCGCGAGACGACGACGCGGGTGCTGGCCTCGCTTACCCCGCGTGAAGAGCGCGTGTTGCGCATGCGCTTCGGCATCGGCATGAACACCGACCACACGCTTGAGGAGGTCGGCCAGCAGTTCTCGGTCACCCGCGAACGCATCCGCCAGATCGAAGCCAAAGCGCTGCGCAAGCTGAAGCACCCGAGCCGCAGCCGGAAGCTGCGGAGCTTCCTGGATAATTGACGACTGCTGAAACCGTTCGTCGGCTTAGACCGGCAACGCCCTCCGCGACCATGCGCCGCCTTCGCCACACGACGGGCGACATGCTATACCCCGCCACAATGCGGGGACGGCATCGGAGGGTAGGATGGCTTACAAGGATATCCTGGTCTACCTCGACCCTACGGCAGAGTCGGACGAGCGCCTGAAATTCGCGGTGAACCTCGCCAAAAGCAGCGGCGCGCGGCTGATCGGCGTTGACGCCAGCGCCTCGACGGGCGCGCTGGCGGCGGACGAAGGAGCCGTGACCAAGAAGGACTTTCTGAACATCACTCAGGGGATCAAGGCGATCTTCGTGCCGGCTGAAAGACCGGACGCGGGAGACGCCTTCACCCACTGTGTCGATCTCATCATCGCGCCCGCTCCGGCTGGCGCATCCCGTGAAGTGGTCCGCCGCGGAGCGCTCGACCGCGCGCTAATTGAATCTGGGGCGCCGATGTTGATCCTGCCCCCGGACTGGACGGGTGGAACGATCGGCAGCGACGTCGTGATCGCCTGGAACGGCGGGCGCGAGGCGTTGCGCGCGGTGCACGACGCCATGCCCTTCCTCGAGCAGGCCAAGAAGACGACCGTCTTCTGCTTTTCGTCGCGCCCAAGCGATTTGCGCGCATCCGCGCAGATGCTGGTCGACCACCTCGGGGCGCACGGCGTCGTCGCGCATATTTCCGACTGGACCAATACCGGCGATCTCAGCGCGATCGAGGCGCTGTTCGCCAGCCTCGACACCCAGAGTTCAGACTTGATCGTCGCCGGCGCCTTCAGCCATTCGCGGCTCTACGAGGGCCTGTTCGGCGGCGTGAGCCTCGACCTCATGCGCCAGCAGTCGCTGCCGGTGCTGATGTCGCATTGAGCGACGCCCGTACGCGCGGCAGTGCAGCCACGCGTGCGGACCGCGCGGTCTTGAGCGTCAGAACTCCAGCCCGCCATGCGGGTCCGCGAGGCGATGCAGCCTGTCGGCTGCGGCCTGGGCGAAGCGCAGGAGGAGCGCGCGCCGGGTCGCCGAGGCCATCCGCCTCATGTCCGCCTCCCGCAGGACTTCTGCGCCATAGGGGTCCGCGAGGATCAGTCCGGCCTCGGCGGGCATGATCGCGACCGGAGTCGCCTCAGAGATCGCAAAATACAGCCGATCGCAGGCCGGAAGATAATCGCGCCACTTCCGGTCGGCTCTGAGGTCGGCGGGCGAGGACTTGACCTCGACGATCAGCACTTCCCCCTCGCCGTTGACCCCGACGATATCCGCGCGCCGTCCATCGATCAGGGGCAGTTCCGTCACGCTGGAAAAGCCGCGCGCCCGCAAGAGCCGACGGACGCCGCGCCCAATCATCAGCGCCGTCTCGGACTGCCGGCCGTCGAGCGGGAGGAGACGGGAGTCCGACATCATGAGCCGGCCTTGGCCTCGGCCAGAATCATCTCAGCTCCCCGCTCCGCGATCATCATGGTCGGCGCCGCCGTGTTGCCGGAGACGATCCGCGGCATGACTGAGGCGTCGATGATTCTCAGGCCCGGAACGCCGATCACCCGCAATCGGCTGTCGACAACGGCGAGCGGGTCATCCGCGCGGCCCATTTTCGCCGTCCCGACTGGATGAAAAATTGTCGTGCCGATGTCACCCGCAGCCTTGGTGAGGTCCTCCTCGCTGCTGAGTTCGGCGCCCGGCTTCAGCTCGGTCGGCCGAAATTTCGCGAGCGCTGGAGCCTTGGCGAGGCGCCGCGCGAGGCGGATCGAACTCGACGGCGACCCGTCGGTCATCCAGCGTCGAAAGATAGTTCGGCCGGATCGCGGGCGCGGCGTGGGGGTCAGCGCTGGTCGCATGAGTTCGAGCCGACGCTGGTCGGCCTGAGATTGCAGACGCTGATCGTGATCGCGGGAAAATCGTGCAGTGGTTCGCCGAACCGGTCGAGCGACAGCGGCTGGACGTGGAACTCGACATTCGGCGTGGCGTAGTCGGAAGACGATTTCGCGAACATTCCGAGTTGCGAAGGGGCCATCGTCAGCGGCCCGCGGCGGCGCAAGGCGTAGTCGAAGCCCATCAAGGCGCGCTTCCAATGGGACTGGGAGTCGACGTTGAGGGTGCGCGCGCCCTGGATCCGGAAGACCATCCGCAATTGCAAGTGATCTTGCAGGTTCTCGCCGACGCCCAGGAGGGCGCGGCGCAACCTTGCGCCCGCAGCCTGGACGACCGCCGGTCGGCCGAGGCCGGAAATCTCTAGGAGCCGCGGCGTGCCGATCGCGCCGGCCGCGAGCAGCACTTCGCCCCGCGCCCGAGCCGTGAAAGGCGTCCCATCCCGCACGTAGGCGAGGCCGGCGGCGCGCCCGTGCTCGAAAAGGATCGATTCGGCATGGGCGTGCTCGACGACCCTCAGGTTGGGCCGCGCGAGGACCGGCTTGAGGAAGGCGGTCGCCGCACTCCAGCGCCGGCCGCGCCGCTGGTTGATCTCGAAGTAGTCCGAACCTTCGTTGTCGCCGCGATTGAAGTCGCGGACTTTGGGAATGCCGATCTCGACGCCCGCGTCGCGGGCCGCATCGAGGATCGGCCAGGCAATGCGCGGCCGTTCGACGCGCCACTCGCCCCCTGAGCCATGGAACGCCGACGAGCCTGCATGGTGATCCTCGTGGCGCAGGAAATAGGGCAGCACGTCGTCCCAGCCCCAGCCTTCCAGGCCGAGCTGGCGCCAGCCATCGTAGTCCGCCGCCTGGCCGCGCATATAGATCATGCCGTTGATCGCCGAGCAGCCGCCGAGCACTTTGCCGCGCGGATAGGCGATGGCGCGGCCGTTGAGGCCCGCCTCCTCCTCGGTCCTGAACATCCAGTCGGCGCGCGGATTATTGAGGGCGTAGAGATAGCCGACCGGGATATGCAGCCAGATCCAGTCATCCTTGCCGCCGGCCTCGAGCAAAAGGACTCGGTTGCGCGGGTCTGCCGTCAGCCGGTTCGCCAGCACGCATCCGGCCGAGCCTGCGCCGACGACGATGTAGTCGTAGGTTTCGCTCACGGCGTCACGGCCCAGCACGCGACATCGCGCCCGCGCTTCGCCTCCACGGGAGGCTTCTCGCTGCGACAGCGGTCGAAGACCAGCGGACAACGAGGGTGGAAGGGGCAACCGGGCGGCGGCGCGATGGGAGACGGCGGCTCGCCGGTCAGGAGAATGCGCGCTCGCCTCGCAGTCGGATCGGCGACTGGCGTCGCGGAAAGGAGCGCCCGCGTGTAGGGATGCTGAGGGCTTTCGAAAATGGCGTCGCGCGAGCCGGTCTCGACCGCATGGCCGAGATAGATGACCATCACGTCGTCGGCGATGTGGCGCACCACCGAAAGGTCATGCGAGACGAACACGTAGGCGAGGCCGAACTCTTCCTGCAGGCCCGCGAGCAGGTTGAGCACCTGCGCGCGGATCGAGACGTCTAGCGCCGAAACCGGTTCGTCGAGCACTAGGATTTTCGGTCTCAGCACGAGGGCGCGGGCGATGGCGATACGCTGCCGCTGACCGCCCGAGAACATGTGGGGATAGCGGAGGTAATATTCCGGCCGCAACCCGACCTTGTCCATGATCGCCAGCGCCGCGGCGCGGCGCTCGGCCCGATCCATGTCGGTATTGACCAGCAGCGGCTCCTCGAGCGCCTTGCCGATCGTCTGGCGCGGGTTCAGCGACCCATAGGGGTTCTGGAACACCATCTGGATCTCGCGCCGGAGGCGCCTGCGAGTTGCGGCGCTGGCGTGGGCGACATCCTCGCCGTCGATGATCAGCGCGCCGTCCGTCGGCGTTTCGATCAAGGTCAGCAGCCGCGCGAGCGTCGACTTGCCCGAGCCGGATTCACCGACGACCGCCAGCGTCCGGCCGATTTCGAGCGAGAACGAGACGCCCGCCAGGGCCTTCACCGTCGCCGGCGGCCGAAAAGCGCCGCGCGGGACCAGGTAATCGCGGGCAAGGCTCCTGGCTTCGAGCGTCGCGGTCATGTCGCGCCCTGCAAGACGCTCGGTTGAGGCGCGCCCGATTTCAGCGGGGTGTGGCAGAGCGCGGCGCCGAACTCGGGCCCGGCTCGACGCGGCGCGACGCGATGGCAGGCGTCAAAGGCGAAGGCGCAGCGCGGCGCGAACAGGCAGCCCTTGGGTCGGTCGAACTGACCCGGCACAACGCCGGGTATCGCGGGCAGGCGACGTTCTGTCGCGCGTTCCGGCAAGGCGGCCAGCAGAGCGGCGGTATAGGGGTGGTGAGGATCGTCAAACAGCTCGGCCGTGGCGTTCGCCTCGACCTGCTGGCCGGCGTACTGGACGATCACGCGATCGGCCGTTTCGGCCACGACTCCCATGTCGTGCGTGATCAGCACCAGCGCCATGCCGTTGTCGCGCTTGAGCCGCAGCAAAAGGTCGAGGATCTGCGCCTGGATGGTGACGTCGAGCGCGGTGGTCGGCTCGTCGGCGATCAGGAGCTTCGGCCGGCAGGCGAGCGCCATGGCGATCATCACGCGCTGACTCATGCCGCCGGAAAGCTGATGCGGATAGGCCTGCGCGCGGCGGGCGGGGTCCGGGATGCCGACCTCGGCCAAGAGTTCGACGACGCGCGCCCCCCGCGCCTTGCGGGCCAAGCCGAGATGGGCCTGCAGCGCCTCGCCGATCTGGAAGCCGACGGTGAAGCAGGGGTTCAGCGACGACACCGGCTCCTGGAAGATCATCGCCATGTCCTTGCCGGCGAGGCGGCGGCGCTGGTCGGCGGAGAGCGTCGTCAGTTCGACGCCGTCGAACGTCATCTGGTCGGCGGTGACGGTCGCGGTTCGCGGCAGGAGGCCCATGGCGGCGAGCATCGCGACCGACTTACCCGAACCGGACTCGCCCACGATCGCCAGCACTTCGTTTCGGTCGACGGTCACATCCACGCCGTCGACGGCGGTGAAGGCGCCGCGCCGGGTGGCGAAGGAGACGGTGAGGTTCTTGATGTCGAGGAGGGGCATGGACGTCCGGGGGTTTTTGCTCCAATGGTCGGCCACGGATGCGACCGCGCGGGGCCGCGCTCCGTCGCCCGCGACACACGGCCTCGGCGCCGAAAGGCGGCGTCAGGCGGCCATCGTGACGCCCGCGGACCGCGAGCGCAAGAACGACGCATCTTCGCGAAGGCGCTCTGGCCGGAGTTCTGAATGTAAAGGCCCGGAAACCGGTCGAGCGCAACGAACGCAATCGCGGCGTAAGGGTATCCCTCCGGGCCGGTCTGCGTGGGCTGGTTCAGCGTCGGGCCGGCGAGAACCGCCCCGCTGTCGCTCTCTGGACGACCCGCGACCCACGGTCGCGAACAAGGCCGACGAATCAGGCCGTCCTGAAATCGCTCAACAAGGCGGTGTCCCTCTCCGATTGAGGCCGCCCGTCAGCGATTGCGGCCCTCGCCGGAGGGTCTCGCGCGAACATGGATCGGGGCGCCGCTCAACGCCGGCGCCGTAGCGCCCCGGGGCGCCGTGGACGTTGGTCGAACTGGACCTGTGCGAACGCATGGTGCAGAAAGGACCGCATCGCCGATGGCCCGGCATCGATCCTGGCGCGACGAAGGATGCGCGACTTCACGATCGGGCGCCCGGCGCGAGAGCACGGCGGCCGGGCTCAGCGACGCATTCCCCAACCTGCGAGGGCGTATCGAGATGAAACTGCGTTTCCTGTGCCTAGCGTTGATGTTGTCGGCGGGCGCCGGCGCCGTCGCGCTGGCCGACGGCGAGAAGCCTCTGGTTTCGGAATCGGCCGATCGCACGCTGCGCGAGGCGGCCGACTTCCTCGCTTCGGCCAAGGCGTTCTCATTTTCCGCCGACGTGGTTTTCGACCACGTGCTGCCGAGTGGACAGAAGGCGCAGTTCGCCGCGCGGGAGGAGGTCGCGCTCGAGCGGCCCGGCAAGCTCTTCGTGGACTGGAGCGGCGATCTCGGCGCGCGGCGCTTCTGGTACGACGGCTCGACCGTCACGCTGCACGATCCCGCGACCCGCTTCTACGCCGCGGCCGCGGCGCCCGCCGACCTCGACGCGATGCTCGGCAAGCTCGTGAAGGAGCTCGGCTTCACGCCGCCGCTGACCAATCTGTTCAGGAGCGATCCCTACGGCGCCGTTCGCGACGCCGTGCAATACGGCGTCGACCTCGGGCTCTCGCGGGTCGGCGACAGGGCCTGCCGGTCGCTCGCCTTCTCCGGCAAGACCGCCGACCTCCAGGTGTGGGTCGCGGCTGGGCCTCAGCCGACCTTGTGCAAGCTGACGATCATCTACAAGACCGCCCCGTCGGCGCCGGCGTTCAGCGCCGTCTTCTCCGACTGGGATTTCGCGCCGCGCTTCGGCGAGCGCGCCTTCACCCCGGCGCTGCCGGCGGGGCTCGAGAAGATTCCCTTCGAATCCGTGCAGGACGCACGATGACGCGACGACGGAGAGCGACGATGACGAACGCAATCACCCTGCGCCGCCTCGCTGGAGCCCTCGCGGTTTCGTTGCTCGCGGCCGCAGCCGCCGACGAGGCGGCGACGGCGCGCGGCGGCGGATTCGGCGGCGGCGATTTTCGCGGCGACGGCGACTTCGGCGGCGACAGGGGCGACTTCGACCGCGCGCCGTCGAGCTTCGGCGACGGCGGGGCGAGCGACCGCGGAATGGACGCCGGGTTCGGCGGCGGCGGATACGGCTCGATCCATCCGTCCGACGCCATCTCGCCCGAGCGCCCCTCGACGTTCACGACCAACGCGCCGAACGTTCAGCGCCCCACGACCCAGGCCGCAACGGCGGCCCGCGCCGACTGGAGCCACGAAAGCCAGACCGCCAACGCCTATTACAGCGGCGTCGCCGCGGACCATTACTACCCCTACGGAACCACGGTGGCGGTCGTCCCGGCGGGCGCCTACAACCTCAACTACCTCGGCACGAACTACTGGTATGCGAGCGGCTACTGGTACGCCGAGCAGGCGAACGCCTATGTCGTCGTGCCACCGGTCGTCGGCGCGGTCATCCCCGAGCCGCCCCCGGACTGCGTGGCGCTCGGCGGCGGCGACTATTCCTGCGGCGGCGCCTACTACGCCGCCGTCGAAGGCGGCGCCTACAAGGTCGTGCCGCCGCCCGTCGGCGCAACCGTCGCCGTGCTGCCGCGAGGAGCGACGCGCAAGACCGTCGGCGGGGTCACCTACTATACCCACGGCGACGCATGGTACCGGCCGGTCTACAAGAGCGGCGGCGTCGCCTACCGGATCGTGCGCGCTCCAGCGTAATGGGCGCGCCGCGCCAGGGCGCCCGTCGCTTCACCCCTGCCGCATCTTCGGGTCGAGCGCGTCGCGCAGACCGTCGCCAGCGAGGTTGATCGCCACGACCGTAATCAAGATGGCGAGGCCCGGCAGAGTGACGATCCAGGGATCGGAGCGGATGAACTCACGCAAATCCGCCAGCATCGAGCCCCATTCCGGGGTCGGCGGCTGGGCCCCGAGGCCAAGAAAGCCCAAGCCCGCCGCCTCCAGGATCGCGTCGGACACGCCGAGCGCCGCCATCACGATGAGCGGCGCCAGGCAATTCGGCAAAACCGTCGACCAGGCGAGGCGGAACGGTCCGACGCCCGCGACCTTCGCCGCCGTCACATAGTCCTTGTTGAGCTCGCCCAACGCCGAGGCCCGCACGAGCCGGACGTAGCGTGGGAGGTAGACGATCGTCACCGCAACGATGGTGTTGGTGAGGCTGGGCCCCAGGACCGCGACGACGAGGATCGCCAGCACCAGGCTTGGCACCGCCATGATGAGGTCCATGAGCCGCGTGACGGCGACGTCGACGATCGGACCGGTCATCGCCGCGACGAGGCCCAGCGCCGCTCCGATCACGAACGACACCGCCATTACCGAGAAACCAATGAACAGCGACACGCGCGAGCCGTAGATGAGACGCGACAGCATGTCGTGGCCGTCGCCATCGGTGCCGAGAACGAAGCGCCACGACCCCCCGCTCTCCCACACCGGCGGCGCGCGCACGGCGTCCCGGAACTGCTCGATCGGCGAGTACGGCGCAATCAGATTTGCGGCCACCGCCATGAAGAGGACAATGCCGAAGACCGCGATTCCGAAGACGGCGCCTTTGTTTTCCCGAAAGGCGGCCCAGAAGGCGGCGAGCGGCGACGGCTGAGCGAGAACTTCCGCCGCGCCGAGATCGACTGCGGTCGGCTCCGAGACCGTCACGTCAGCGGCCATGGCTGATCCTCGGATCGATCGCGCCGTAGATCAGGTCAACCAGCAGGTTCACCAGAATGACCACCGCCGAGACCAGCATCACCCCGCCCTGCAGCGCCGGATAGTCGCGCCGCCCGATCGAATTCGATCAGCCACTTGCCCACGCCGGGCCAGGAGAAAATCGTCTCGGTCAGCACGGCGCCGGCCAACAGTCCCGAGACCGAGAGTCCGATTACCGTCACGACCGGAAGCAGCGCGTTGCGCAACGCATGGACGCCGATGACGCGCGCAGGCGACAGGCCCTTGGCGCGGGCGGTTCGGACATAGTCCTCGCTGAGCACCTCCAGCATCGCCGAGCGCGTCATGCGCGCAATGACCCCAAGCGGCACCGTGCCGAGCACGATCGCCGGCAGAACAAGATGGCGCAGCGCGTCGAGGAAAGCGCCCGGCTGATCGGAGAGCAGCGCGTCGATGGTCATGAAGCCGGTCGGCTGGTCAAAATAGTAGGTGATCAGGTCGATCCGGCCGGAGACCGGCAGAAGCCCGAGCCGCACCGAGACGAACATGATCAGGAGCAGGCCCCACCAAAAGATCGGCATCGAATAGCCGAACAGCGACACCGTCATCAGCGCCTGGTCGAAGACGCTGCCGCGTTTGACCGCGGCGATCGCGCCGGCCGGGACGCCGAGAAGCACGGCGAACAGCATCGCGAAGAACGACAGTTCGAGCGTGGCGGGAAACAAGGTCAGGAACTCGGTCAGCACCTTTTGCTGGGTGGAGAGCGACACCCCGAAATCGCCGTGCAGAAGGTTCCAGACGTAGGTCACGAACTGCCTCCAGATCGGCTGGTCGAGGCCGAGCTGGTGGCGAAAGAAGGCGAGCCGTTCGGGCGACATGCCGTGCTCGCCGACCCGGACCTCCACCGGATCGCCGGGCACCAGCCGGATCGCGATGAAGGTCAGGAACATCAGCGCGAAGAACGTGGGGATCGTCAGCGCGAGGCGCCGCAGGAAATAACCAAGCATAGCCGGGTCCGGGGCGTCGGGCTCTGCTCACGGCGGCAGAGCCCGAACCGGCCTTACTGGATGTCCACGCCTTCGAACGCGTGCGTGCCGAGCGGGCTTTGCTTATAGCCGGTCACGTTGGCCCGGGTCGCCTCAGAGACGATCGAGTGCGCAATGAGGAGTTCGGGCTGCTCCTCGTGTTCGATCTCCTGCATCCGCTGATAGAGCTTGGCGCGCTCGGCCTGACTGGAGATCGTGCGGGCCTTGACCAGGAGATCGTTGAACTCGGCGTTGCACCATTTCGGGATATTGTTTCCGGCCGGCTTGCCGTCGGTGCAGCCGTCGAGGAAGAAAAAGTTGTCGGGATCGCCGTTATCGCCGGTCCACCCGAGTTGGGCGGTCATGTCTTCGCCGGCCTGTGCGCGCTTGCGGTATTCGCCCCATTCGTAGGTGACGAGCTTCGCGTTGACGCCGATCTTGGCGAGGTCGGCCTGCATCATCTCGCCGATCCGCTTGCCGTTGGGATTATACGGGCGCTGCACCGGTTGATACCAGAGGTCGATCTCGAGCGGCGTTTTCACGCCCGCGGCGGCCAGCAAGGCCTTGGCCTTCTCCGGATCGTACGGGACGTCTGGAATCTTGTCGTCGTAGGACCACATGGTCGGCGGGATGAGCGTGGTCGCCTTCGCGCCGGCGCCGATATAGACGTCCTTGATGATGGCGTCGCGGTCGATCGCCATAGCGAGCGCCTGGCGCACCTCTTTCTTGTCGAGCGGCGGCTTGGTCACATTGAACGCCCAGAAGGCGACGTTGAGTCCTGGCGCGCTGAGGACCTTGAGCGAAGGATCGCTCTTCATTTCGGCCAGGTCGGCCGGTCGCGGATAGGCGTTGACGTGGCATTCGCCGGCCTTGAGCTTGGCGTAGCGGGCCGTAGCGTCGGGGGTGATGGCGAAGACGAGGTCGTCAACCAGAGGCTTTTCGCCGTAGTAATCTTTGTTCGCCTTGTAGCGGATAACCAAATCCTTCTGGTAGGCGACGAACGAGAATGGCCCGGTGCCGACCGGCGCCTGGTCGAACTGCTCGGGCGTGCCTTTTCTCAGCAGGAAATCTGCGTATTCCTTCGATCCGATCGCCATGAAGTCCATCGCTAGATTGGCGAGGATGGCGACGTTCGGTTCCTTCAGCTTCATCACGACCGTGTAGTCGTCGGTCTTGGTCACCAAATCGAGCAGGGTCGGCATGTCCATGTCATTGAAATAGTCGTACTTGCCGCCGGACACCTTGTAATACGGGTGATCCGGCTTCCACTGCCGGTCGAACGACCACAGCACGTCGTCGGCGTTGAAATCGCGTGTCGGCTTGAAGTCCTTGAGCGAGTGGAACTTGACGCCCTTCCTCAGATGGAAGGTGATCGTCTTGCCGCCATCGCTGATGTCCCAGCTTTCGGCGAGGCCCGGGACCACCTCGGTGGTGCCGCGCTTGAACTCGGTGAGGCGATTGTAGACCGGCCGCGCCGCATCGAAGCTGGTTCCGGTCGTGTTGATCGCCGGCGTGAAGTTCTCGGGGCTGCCCTCCGAGCAATAAACGAGGGTCTTGGCCGAAGCCGCGCTCGCACCGGCAAGAAGAGCCGCCACAGCGACTCCGAATAGGACTGATCTCATGCGCATCCTCCTGGAAAACAGCGTCTGCTGTAAACGCGCCATCGCGCGGGCCCCTGCGAGCGGCCAACTCCGGCAACATCGAAGCGCGTTTTACCTTCGAGCGCAATGGCGCGGGAGGTCGCAGGAATCTCGAAGCGCTTGCAGCCGGGCGATCAGCGCGTTCGAATCGCCGGTCACGGCGACCTGTTTCAGCCGGCTCTTCAGACCGAGGGTCAACCGAACCCGCGACGCCGGCGCGCCGAGCCTGTCCGCAATGAGGGCGCAGAGCGCCTCGTTGGCGCGGCCGTCCTCGGGCGCAGTGCGCACGCGCGCCAGGAGGACAGCCGTGCCGTCCGACAGCCGCGCAAAACCGTCGATCGCGTCACGACCGCCCTTGGGCGTCAGCCGGCAGGCGATGACGACGCCGTCCAAAGTCGCGCGCCACGGCTCTTCGGTCATGATGTCCCGTCCCCGTCGCTGTCGATTCCCAAAGCCGCTCCATTCACAGGGCGCTTCTTGCCCACCTTCTCAAGCCGCGCAACCCGACGGTTCGACATCCGCCTTCCAGACTTTGAGAAACCGCGATGCCGTCAAACGCGCGGCGTGTTATCGTGTCGCCCATGCGCTGCCCTTGCGGTTCCAGGAAAAATCTCGACCAGTGCTGTGATCCCTACATCTCCGGGTCCGCCAGTCCGCTCACGGCTGAAGCGCTGATGCGCTCGCGATATGTCGCCTACACGCGTGGCGACATCGATTACATCGAGAGGACGACCGCGCGGGAGTCGCGCGCGGACTTCGACGCGCAAGCCGCAAGGGCGTGGTCGACGGAGGCCACATGGCTTGGGCTTCAGATTCTCGCGACTGGCAAAGGCCAAGCCGAGGATCTGGACGGGACCGTCGAATTTGTGGCGACGTACCGCCGAAACGGCGAGATCCTCGCTCATCATGAAGTCTCCCGATTTCGCAACGCCGGACGCGCAAAATGGTCATACGTCGGTGGAGATCGGGGTCCCTTCAAAGCGGGCGAGACTCAAAAGCCTGGACGCAACGCCTCCTGTGCGTGCGGCAGCGGCAAGAAATTCAAGAAGTGCTGCGGCTCGCCAGTAGCCGGCCCGCGCACCTATTGTAAGGTTGGTCCATGAGCCTCTCGAGCGAAGAAATCGAGCGCTACGCGCGGCAGATCGTTCTGCGCGGCGTCGGCGGCCCGGGACAGAACAAGGTGAAGGCGGCGCGGGTGCTCGTGGTCGGGGCCGGCGGACTCGGCTCGCCGGCGCTGCAATACCTTGCCGGCGCGGGCGTGGGGACGCTCGGGATCGTTGACGACGACGAGGTAGCGCTTTCCAACCTGCATCGCCAGATCCTCCACGGAACCGAGGACGTCGGCCGGCCAAAGACGACAAGCGCAACCGACGCGATCCGTCGCCTCAATCCCCATGTGTCGGTCGAACCGATCAGGCAAAAACTCGAGGTTGCAAACGCCCGCGAGATCATCCGGCGCTATGACGTCGTCTTGGACGGGTCGGACAATTTCGCCACCCGCTACGCGCTGTCCGACGCGTGCTACTGGGAACGCCGCCCGCTGGTGACCGCCGCGCTCGGCGAATTCGACGGCACGCTCACCCTCTTGAAACCCTACGCACGCGACGCGAATGGACGCCCGAACCCGACCTACCGCTGTCTGTTTCCCGACCCGCCCGAGCCGGGAACGATCCCGACCTGCGCGGAGGCCGGCGTGCTCGGCGCGGCCGGCGGCGTGCTCGGGGCGCTGATGGCGCTCGAAGCCATCCGTGAGATTGTCGGCGGTTTTGGCGATGGCGACGAAGGGCTCTTGGGGCGGCTCTTGCTGATCGATCTCAAGGCGATGCGCTTCGAAACGCTTCGCTATGGATGGGACGAGAACAATCCGCTGAGCGGAGCCGGGGCGACCGAACCAGCCGTCTGAGGCCGTCCGCAAGACCCGAGGGAATTCATGTCGCCCGCGTCCTACATCGATCCGCGCAACGGCGATCTCTACCCGTTCGAACCGCCGCGATGGTGTACGCCGGATCGGACCCCGCTCCTGGTCACGCCGGGGCCAGGACTCTGCCGGGACGACATCGACCGACACGTCCGATCTTTGTGGCGCTATCGCGCGGCCCTTCCGGTGGACGTCGCGGACCCGATTTCCATGGGGGAGGGTTGCACGCCCTTGGTGCAGCGACCGTGGGGGGATCTTCGTCCTTTCTTCAAACTCGAATGGTTCAACCCAACCGGCAGCTTCAAGGACCGGGGATCGACCGTGATGCTGTCCGTCCTGCGAGAGATGGGCGTCGAGGCGGTCCTGGAGGACAGTTCGGGGAACGGCGGCGCCTCGATCGCAGGCTTCGGCGCCGCGGGCGATATGCGGGTCAAGATCCTGGCCCCCGCGGAGACCTCGCCCGCGAAAATCGCTCAGGCGCGGGCCTATGGCGCGGAGGTGCAACTCGTCCCCGGGCCCCGCGAAGAATCAGAGGCCGAGGCCATTCGCCAATCCGATCGGATTTTCTACGCCAGCCACAACTGGCAGCCGTTTTTTCTCGAAGGCGCGAAGTCGCTCGCCTACGAATTGTGGGAGGATTTCGGCTTTGCCGCGCCGGACGCGATCATCGCGCCGGTCGGCGCCGGCAGCAGCCTGCTCGGCTGCGCGTTCGGCTTTCGCGAGCTCAAAGCCGCGGGGCAGATTTCGAAGCTGCCTCGTCTGTTTGCGGCGCAGCCCCTCAACTGTTCGCCGATCGACGCGAGCTACACCGCCGGCGTGGACACGCCGGTTCCCCGCGAGGCGGGCAAGACGATCGCGGAGGGCGCGGCCATCAAGCGCCCGCGTCGCCTGCGAGAGATCATCGCTGCGTTGCGCGAGAGCGGTGGGGGAACGATCGCCGTGACCGAGACGGAGATCGTCGCCGCCCTGAAGCGGCTCGCCAGATCAGGTCTGTTCGCCGAACCGACGAGCGCGGTCGCGGCCGCAGCGCTGGACAAGCTCGCCGCCTCCGGCCGGATCAAGCCGAGCGAAAGCACGGTCGCGCTCCTAACCGGCTCGGGTCTCAAAGCCGCCCTTGCCGTCGCAGAAGCGACGGCCGACAAAGGCTCCTAGCGCCGGCCGGCAGCGTTCAGGCCGCGCTCGCGTCGCTTTCGCTCACACGTCGTCGAAGCCGCCGCCCGAATTGTCGTCGAACGAGGAATCGTCGAGATAGCCGGCGTCGTCCGGCATGCTCGGATCGAACCCCTGATCGTTGCGGCCGGGCCCATCCTCGAAAATGTTGACCGTCTCGTTGCCGCCTCCCGGCGCGCCGCCGAGGAACCCCGCGTTCGAGCCGCCGCCGAACAGACCCCCGCCCGAATGGCCGCCGAAGAGGCCCCCCAGAAGATTGCCGAGAACGACGCCGCCAGCGACGCCCGTTGCGGTAGAGGCGGCGTTCTGCAGAAAGCCCCCGCCTCCGCCGCCCTGTTGCGGGAAAGGCGCCGGCTGAGCCTGAGGAGCGCCCCCCCATGGGCCGGGGCGCTGAGGGGCATAGCCCGAGGGTGGCGGGGGCGCGTAGCCCGGCGCCTGTGGAGGCTGTTGCTGATAAGCCGGATCATAGCCCTGGCGAGAGGGGCGGCGGCGCCGACGAAGGGCCGCCAAAAATCGACCGGCCGAGGTTGCCAAGGAAGCTGCCCTGCTCCTGAGCCGGGTCAGTCGCATGCTGCGCGGCCGCCTCCAGATCGGAGATGCGCTTCGACGCGACTTCCAGCGCATGCTGCTGAACGAGCACGGTCTGGGCCAGAACGTAAGGCGCGAACGGCGCTCCACGAACGGCGTCGTTGATGAAGGTCTCTGCGTCGCGATCGCGCGGAGCCGCGCCGGCCGCGTTGATGCGCTCGAACAGACCAGCGAGCATCTGACGTTCTTCGGGGGTCATGACGGTCTCCGATTCGGGCCTTAACCGCCCGCGCCGGGGATATGGACATTGCCGGCGGCCAATCCAAGACGGGCGCGCCGATTTTCCAGGGCGCGTCGCTGGGGCGGCGATGAGGGCGGCGCCGCCACGTTCAAACCGCAAAGGGAGGGAAGGAACCAAACAGGCTTCGCCTAATGCGCGGCTTTACTCCGCTATCCCAATCGTCTACGCCATTTCCGCAATAAGCCCCGGCCCCAGCTTATTGTCTGGCGCCGGGGTTTCACGCTTTCAAGGCAGCCAAGGAGGGCGAAGGTCGGTGGCCAATGTCGTGGTGGTCGGCGCTCAGTGGGGCGACGAAGGGAAGGGCAAGATCGTCGACTGGCTGTCGGTCGGCGCGGACGTTGTCGTCCGCTTCCAGGGCGGCCACAACGCCGGCCACACGCTGGTGATCGACGGCAAGGTGTTCAAGCTCGCTCTGCTTCCCTCGGGCATCGTCCGCCCGGGAAAACTGTCCGTGATCGGCAACGGGGTCGTCCTCGACCCTTATCACCTTATCGACGAGATCGAGAAGATTCGCGGGCAGGGGGTCGAGGTGACGCCGGACACCCTGAAGATCGCCGAGAACGTCCCGCTGATCCTTTCGTTGCACCGCGAACTCGACGCCCACCGCGAATCGGCTTCCGCCCGGGGAACCAAGATCGGCACCACCAAGCGTGGCATTGGACCCGCTTACGAAGACAAGGTCGCTCGCCGCGCGATTCGGCTCATGGATCTCGCCGAGCCCGATGCGCTGGACGACAAGATCGAGCGGCTGCTCGCCCACCACGACCCGCTTTCCCGCGGGCTCGGCCTGTCCCCGCCGAACGCAAGCGCCATCCGCGAGGAGCTCCTCGCGATCGCGCCGAAGATCCTGCCCTTCATGGCGCCGACCTTCGCGCTGCTCGACCGCGAGCGGCGCGCGGGCAAGCGCATCCTGTTCGAAGGCGCGCAAGGCGCCCTGCTCGACGTCGATCACGGGACGTATCCGTTTGTTACCTCTTCGAACACGGTGGCGGCGAACGCCGCTACTGGTTCGGGCATGGGACCCGGCGCGATCGGTTATGTGCTCGGCATCGCCAAGGCCTATGTCACGCGCGTCGGCGCCGGACCGTTCCCGACTGAGCAGGACAACGACATCGGCCGGCTGCTCGGCAAGCGCGGCAATGAATTCGGCACCAACACCGGCCGCGCCCGGCGCTGCGGCTGGTTCGACGCCGTGCTGGCGCGGCAAGCGGCGCTGACGTCCGGCATCGACGGAATTGCGCTGACCAAGCTCGACATTCTCGACGGCTTCGATGAGATCAAGGTCGCAACCGGCTATCGGCTGGACGGCAAGGACCTCGACTATCTGCCGGCCTCGCAATCCGCCCAGGAGCGGATCGAACCGATCTACGAAACCATCGAAGGCTGGAAAGGCGTGACCGGCAAGGCGCGGTCCTGGGCCGAGCTTCCGGCGCAGGCGATCAAATACGTGCGCCGGATCGAGGAATTGGTTGGCGTTCCGGTCGCGCTTCTGTCTACAAGTCCCGAGCGGGACGATACGATCCTCGTTCACGATCCCTTTCAGGATTGACCGGCCGGAGACCGTCGAGCGGATGTCGCATGGCTGACTATCAATCGCTGCTCACGCGCGCCGTCGCCAACCTGCCGCCTTCCAGCCCCGCCGCGGCCCGGCGGGCGATCTATGAGCGCGCGCGCAAGGCGCTGGTGACGCAACTGCGTTCGTTGCGTCCGCCGTTGCCGGAGAGCGATATTGAGCGCGAGGAAGCCGCGCTCGACAAGGCGATCGAGGCGGTCGAGGAGAAATTTGCGCCTGCTGCAGCCGGTCATGCGACGGAGGCCGCTCCACCGGCCGCGGAAGCCGCGTCCGCCGGTCGGGTCAAACCCCAGGTCGGCGCCCGCGCCGGCCCCTCAGGCCTCTCCGCCGCAGAGCCCCCCGCCGCCGGCTCCGAGTCCCGGGCTCCCTGGCGCGCCAGGCTGCAAATCCGGCTCCCGCGGCGTCTACTGCGGTGCATGCGCCTCAGCCCGGCGCGAGCACGGTCCAGCCGCCGCGGGCTACTCCTCCCGCGCCTCCGACGTCTCGTGCTGTCGAAACTCGGCGCACCGAAACTCGCCCGCTCGACCCTCGCCCCTTGGGGCCCGCTCGCCCTGCCGCCCCAACCGCGCCTTTACGTCAACCTCCTCCCGTATCGGGGAGACCCGCAGGCTCATCGCTCGCCGAAACGGCGAAGCCGCCCGTGGTCCAGGTTTCCTCGCCGAACACGACCGACGTGGCCGCCCCGCCCGTGATCGTCTCGAAGGGGAGCGACGACGCCTCGGACTCCGCTAGCCTTGCGGCCGTCGTACCGAGCGAGGAGGCGCGCACGGAGGGAAGGTCGGGCGCTCCTCCGATCGTCTCCCGCGCACCAGACGAAGCCGAATCGCTCGACATAGTCCCGGACGTGCCGATCGACGGCGAACGCGTCGGCCACGGCCGCCCGGAAGCGGAAGGTCTGCGGCCGGTCGCGCCGACGGCTCCGGTGGAGAGGCGGCGATCATGGCCATGGGCGGCGCTTGCGCTTGTGCTCGGCATTGTTCTGTCGGTCGCCGTCGTGGCGATCGTCATGCGACAGAAGCCTCAGGATCTCGCCATCAATCCGCCGGCGCCATCCGCGCCGGAGGCCAATCAGGGCCCGGCGAAGATCGCCCAGCGGGCGCAGCCGTCCTCATCCGAGACGGATTCCGCAACGCAGCCCTCGGCTGCGGGCCGTCGCAACCCGCCCCGGCGCCCGAGGGCGCAGCGCCTGCCAACCCT
This sequence comes from uncultured Alphaproteobacteria bacterium, assembly GCA_963748545.1. Lineage (GTDB taxonomy): Bacteria > Pseudomonadota > Alphaproteobacteria > Rhizobiales > Beijerinckiaceae > Roseiarcus. Next base: position 494,674 of record CAVVJO010000035.1, on the reverse strand, counting down.
CCGCAGCAGGAGGCTCAAGCCGAACCGCAACTCCCAAGCGCGGGGCGGGCGGCGATGCTGATCGCGTCGGCTGACAATCCTCAGAAGCCGGTGGTCAACCTCGGCTCCACGGTCTGGTCGACGATTCCCGCCCCTCAGGGACAGCCGAGCGCCGTGGCCGTTGAGGCCGACGCCGATATCCCGGACCTCAAGATGCACGCCTCGATGATCCTGCGGAAGAACGCCGATCCGACGCTCCAGGCCACGCATACGATCGACCTGAAGTTCACCTTCCAAGACGGCGCGCCGTTCAACGGCTTCAAGGACGTCGGCCTACCGCAGATGCGCAAGCTCGACTCCACCGCCTCCGAGGCTTTGAACGCGGTCAAGGTCAAGATCGGCGACGACTACTTCCTGTTTGCGCTGGCCAAGACCGACCAGGACGCCGCGCGCAATCTCGACCTCATGCAAACTCGCGCATGGTTCGACTTCCCGCTGCTGCTGAACGACAACCGAATCGCCAAGCTGGTCTTCCAGAAGTCGGCCGAAGGCGATGCGATGCTACAGAAGGCGTTCGACGCCTGGAAGTAGGAGCCGTCGGGGTCAGGCTCCCATTCACGCCGAGAATACCGTCGGAACGCCGCCGCCGGAACGGCGTGAACAGCCGGACGTCAAGCTTTGGCCGAACGGCGCGAATAGGCGAGTTGGCGGACGTACAAAACCGCAAGGAAGAGTTTGGTGTCCGCCAAATCGGTCACTCGCGCTCATCGCCTTACTGCGAGCCGTGAGCCCGCGAGAATTGGTCGAGCACGTTCTTCGTGATGGTCGTCACGACGAAATCATTGTGGGTCAGGCCGTCCATCCAGCCGCAGCAGCCGGCGGTGAACACTTCGCCTGCGCCCGCGCTCATGACGCTCATCATCGCCGCGCCGTAATCGAGATTCTCAATGTCGTAGAAGAGCGGCCAGTGGTCTTTGGACGGCATTTCCAACGGGGCCATGATGAGTCCGCCGTGGCGCGCTGGGGGTTCACCGCGCACCGCGGGCGCCATGGCGAGGATCTGCAGGCTTTCCGGTGCGGCGTCGACATGAGTCGGATAGGGCAGACCGCCGCGGAAGGTGTAATCGACGCCGTCAACCTCGAAAGCCAGGATGCGCGACGGCGCGGCGCCGAACATGTCGCCGTAATAGGCGTCGGTCCCCTCGAACACCCAGTGGTCGGGCCGGTAGATCGTGAAGCCGCCTGGGGCGCGCGGCGTGGTCGCGCCCGTCCGGACATAGATGCCGCCGACGCCGGTCAGGCCGAACGTGGTGGCGGCGGGTCGGTTGACGATCTTCGCATCCCAGTTGGTCGTCGTCCGGGTCGGCGCGGACGCGGAGTTCAGGGTCGGGCGTCGCCTTGTAGGCGACCTGCGTCCTTCCGCCATCTTCGATACGGACCTGCCAGAGAAAATTCCCGCCGAACCGCGCGACTCGCCCGCCTTTGCGGGTGAAGGCCTCGATCGTGTCGCGCATCTCCCACGACCAATATTCGTCGTGCCCCATGATGACCGCGCAAGGGTAGCCGTCGAGGCAATCGGGCCGGAACTGCAGGTCGTGCTGAGTGAAATAGTCGAGCGCGTACCCGTTCCGCTCCAGCCAGATCACGAACGGCCGCTCGTAATAGGCCCAGCCGGCGTCGCTGTAATGGCGCGAGTAGCCACGCGTCAGCGCCCAGTCGACATACTGGAAGATCGGCGAGGCGAACGGCGCCAGATCGGGCGTCTCGGAATGGCGCGGCGCGCCGACAGGCAGGCGCAGGAACCCCCGCCCCCACGGCCGTTGAAGCGACAGGCGCGGCGCGAGGATCCCCTTCGACCGGCCGTCGACGATCGTGCGATAGGAATTCCCTCCGCCCCAGTCGTTGTAGGCGGTTGCGGTCGCGGTCCGCACGATCAAGGCGATCCGGCCCCGGGGCTCGCCTTTCTTCGGCCGGAGGACGAAGCCCGCTTCGCGCTCCATCGTCTTTCCGTTGGGAGCGATCGCGCGTAGGATGATCAGGTAGAACCCGGACGGCCAAGAGACGTCGACCGCAATCACGACGGGTTCGCCCCAGCCGCAACCGACTGCGTAAGCGTTGTCCGGCGTCTGCTGTCGGACGCCGCGGGCTCCCGACATCGACCAGACCTTCAGCGGCTTCAGACCGTCGCGCAGGACCTCGATCTCGTAGGTCGGGGCCGTGGTGTGGACGAATAGGCGAACCGACTCGCCCGGTTCGTAACTCAGCCACTCCGTGTAGCCAAAAATCTCCAGTAGCTTCGGATCGTTGAGCGGAAACTCGCGCTGATCAGCGCCGGCGACGTCGTTCCATGCGGAGTTGAGTTCCTCGACCTCGACCTCCTCGGCGGCTTGTTCGGCCGCTGGCGCGCCGGCGGCCGGCCCGGCTTGCGCGACCTGTACGCCGCCGATCGCCGCGCCCGCCGCCGATCCGGCGGCTTGGAGAACCCGACGACGCGAAATCTTCTTGCCCTCGTCGTCCGAATGATCCCGCTCCGGCATCCCCGTTCCCTACCCTCGGCCTCGGAACGAATAAACGAACTTGGAAGTCAACGGCAAGGGATGATTGAGCGACCTATCGTCCGACTGACCGGCATTGGCGCGGCTGCCCGGTAGCGCCAACCACCCTGTCGTATTGCGCACATCGAGAGCTGATCGGGCAGGACCCAAAGGGGCGAACCTCGCCATCCAATAAGGCTGCGGGCCGCTATCCCTTCAGGTTGAAAACGCGGGTCGAAACGAAATAGCCGCCCTCGATGACGCCGAAGGCGATCGGCGCGCCGAAACAAGACGCCCAAGCCGGTCCTTCCGCAGTCGCCGATCCGCGCACCAGCAGCGCCTGTCCGCGCCTAAGCGTCGCGGCGCCGCTGCGGTCGACCGGGAGCGAAGCCAGCTCGGAAAGGCCGGCCTGAAGCGGGAGCATGGCGCGCGCCATCAGTTCGGAGTTGTCGGGCAGGCGGTCGAGCGGGATCCCGACATCGGCCGAAAAGGGTCCGACTCGCGTGCGCCTGAGCTCAATGACGTGGCCATAGCAGCCGAGCGCCCGGCCGAGGTCGCGCGCAATCGCGCGCACATAGGCGCCCTTGCCGCATTCCGCCTCGAGGACGGCGGTGTCGGCGTCGACCTCGATAAGCGCCAGGCGATAGACATGGATCGGCCGAGCGGCGATCTCGAAAGTCTCGCCTTCGCGCGCCAGATCGTAAGCGCGCGCGCCGTCGATCTTGATCGCCGAAAAGGTTGGCGGAGTCTGTTCGATCAGGCCGGTGAAGGGCGGAAGAGCCGCCTCGATCTCGGCCGGGCTCGGACGGCGGTCTGAACGGGCGACGATTGCGCCTTCGGCGTCGTCGGTCGCGCTTTCCTCGCCCCATCGCACCCGAAACCGGTAAGCCTTGGCTCCGTCCTGGACCACGGGCACGGTCTTGGTCGCCTCGCCGAACGCCACCGGAAGAACGCCGGAAGCCAGCGGATCGAGCGTGCCGGCGTGTCCTGCCTTCTTGGCGTTGAACAAGAATTTCAGACGGCCGACCGCTTGGGTCGACGAGACCCCGACCGGCTTGTCGAGATTGATCCAGCCGTTGACCTCGACCCGGGTCGATCGCTTTTGCGGCGATCTGCCCCGTCTGCCGTCACGCTCGGGCGGGACCCGCGCCGAGTCCACCGCTTCGTCGATCAAGGCTCGTCTCCCTCGACGGCGTCGCGCGGTTCGAGGTCGCGCGCCACCTCCGGCGAGCGCAGGAGCGCGTCGATGCGCGCCTGCGCCTCGAAGCTCGAATTGAGCGTGAACCGAAGGTCGGGAGCGAATTGAAGATTGATCTTGTGCGCGATCAGGGTTCTGAGTTCCTTCTTGTGGCGATTGAGCGCGTCGATGGTCGCGGCGGCGTCCCGGCCGCCGAGCGGCATCACCGAAAGGATCGCGACCTTGAGATCCGGCGACATCCGCACGGCGTTGACCGTGACCGGATGGCGCTCGAGGACGTCATCGGGCACGTCGCCGCGCGCGAGAATCTCGGCCATCGCGTGGCGGATCAATTCACCGACTCTCTCGAGACGGTGGGTCGGCGTGGGGGACTTGGGAGAGGATCGGGACATCGGATGCAACCTGGCGCTTTTTCCGCGCGCGGAATGGAGGGAAGTCGGGTCGCTTGGGCGACCTTCCGGAAGTTAGACCGTCGCCGGTTGCGCCGAGAAGCCTGGCAAAGCCACGAAGGTCAGCGCCACCTTCGGGCCCCGCTCGACGACAGACCGCCAATGATCCCTGTCCGGGCCGCGATGGAGGACCGCCGTTCGGCGCGCGGCGTCGAACGGCGGTCGAAACCCTCGGCGGCGCGCGTGACGTTCGCCCTCATGGTCCGCTTTCCAGGCCGGACGCCCATCACAGCGTGCGGCGGATTTCCTCGACGTTGTAGCACTCGATGACGTCGGCTGCGCGCATGTCCTGATAGTTCTCGAACGCCATGCCGCATTCCTGGCCCGCCTGAACCTGGGCGACTTCGTCCTTGAAGCGCTTGAGCGTCGACAGCTTGCCCTCGTGGACGACGACATTGTCGCGGATGAGCCGCACATGCGCGCCGCGCTGGACGACCCCGTCGGTGACCCGGCAGCCCGCGACATTGCCGACCTTCGAGATGTGGAAGATCTCGAGGATCTGCGCATTTCCGAGCATGGTTTCACGCAACGTCGGCGACAGCATGCCCGAAAGAGCCGCCTTCACGTCATCCACCAGATTGTAGATGATGTTGTAGTAGCGGATCTCGATGCCGGACTGCTCGGCGAGTTCGCGCGCCTCTTTGTGGGCGCGCACGTTGAAGCCGAGGATGACCGCCTTCGAGGCCTCCGCCAGCGTGACGTCCGACTCGGTGACGCCGCCGACCCCGCCGTGGATGACCCGCGCCGTGACCTCGTCGTTGCCAAGCTTCTCGACCGCGGCGGTGATCGCTTCGACCGAGCCCTGCACGTCGCCCTTGACCACGACCGGCAACTCTTTGCGCCCGGCGGCCTTGAGGTTGCTCATCATATCGGAAAGCGAGGTGCGCACCGCGGGCCCGCGCGCCACCGCCTTCTCGCGCCTCATACGCTCGCGATACTCGGTGATCTCGCGCGCACGCGCCTCCGACTCGACGACGGCGACGCGATCGCCGGCCTCGGGCGCGCCCGAGAAGCCGAGCACCTCGACCGGCATGGCTGGCGGCGCTTCGGTGAGCGCCAGGCCCTTGTCGTTGATCAGCGCCCGAACGCGACCCCAGTGCGAACCCGCGACCACGAGGTCGCCGACCTTCAGCGTGCCCCGCTGAATCAGCACGGTCGCGACCGGGCCGCGGCCGCGATCGAGTCGCGCCTCGATGACCGTCCCTTCGGCGCTGCGGGACGGATCGGCTACGAGATCGAGCAGTTCGGCTTGCAGCGCGATCGCCTCGAGGAGCTTGTCGAGGTTGATCTGCTTGGTCGCCGAGACCTCGACGGCCAGGGTGTCGCCGCCGAACGTTTCGACCTGCACGTCGTGCTGCAGCAATTCCTGCATCACGCGCGAGGGATTGGCCTCAGGCTTGTCGACCTTGTTGACCGCAACGATGATCGGAGCGCCGGCCGCCTTGGCATGGCGGATCGCCTCGATCGTCTGAGGCATGACGCCGTCATCGGCCGCCACCACCAGAACCACGATGTCCGTCACCTTCGCGCCGCGAGCGCGCATGGCGGTGAAGGCCGCGTGGCCTGGCGTGTCGATGAAGGTGATCGCCTGGCCGCCGGGAGCGATGACTTGGTAGGCGCCGATGTGCTGCGTGATGCCGCCGGCCTCGCCCGCCACCACATTGGCGTGGCGAATTGCGTCGAGCAGCGACGTCTTGCCGTGGTCGACGTGGCCCATGATCGTTACGATCGGCGGGCGCGGAACCGGCGCGCCTTCCTCGTCGGGACGATCGAACAGACCGTCCTCGACGTCGGAGTTGGCCACGCGTTTGACCGTGTGGCCCATTTCCTCGGCGATCAGCTCGGCCGTGTCGGCGTCAAGCACGTCGGTCAGCGTGACCATCCGTCCCTGGCGCATCAGGAGCTTGATCACGTCGACCGCCCTCTCGGACATGCGGGCGGCCAGTTCCTGAATCGTGATCGCCTCAGGAAGGACGATCTCGCGCGCGATCTTTTCCTTGTGGTCCTGCATCCCGCCGCCCTTCAGGCGCTGGGTGCGACGACGGAACGAGGCGACCGAACGGGTGCGCTCCTCTTCGGCGGAGGTCGCGGTCGTGACCGTCAGGCGGCCGCGGTTACGCTGCTCGGCGCCGCGCGTTGGACGGGGCGTCGGCAACATCACCTTTTGCGGCAGGATCGGGCCGAGGGGCGCGCGCTTGACGACACGGGGCGCATCTGTGGCCCCGGCGCTGGGCGCCGCGGAGGAAACAGTCGGCGCGGCCGCCGAGGCGGCAGGCTGGTAAGGTTGGGGCGGCTGCGGCTGGACCTGGGACTGCGGCGGCCTGCGCGGGGTCGTGGGCGGCGGGGCCGGCTCGCCGCCGGCGAGGCGGCGCCGCGCCTCCTCTTCGACTTGCCGCTTGAGACTGGCTTCCTGGGCGCGACGAACCTCTTCCTCGCGCTTGCGCGTTTCGGCTGCGTCGCGTTCGGCGCGTTCGCGGGCCTCGCGCTCGCGGCGCGCTTCAGCCTCAGCCTCCTGACGACGGCGGTCCTCTTCCTCCTGGGCCCTCGCGCCAAGCAACGCCTTGGCGCGCGCCTCGCGCTGCTCGGCGGTGAGCGTCGGAAGCACGACCCCGGTCTTGGGAGGCGGCGCGCTCGGTCGCGCCGGCGCCCCCTTGCCCGGGGCGAGCGAAACCGTCGGCTTCGGCGGCGGCGGCGCGGTGGGCGCGGCGGGGGGCTGCGCCTCGCCAGGCCCTAAAACGCGCCGCTTGACCTTCTCGACCACCACGGCTTTGCTGCGGCCGTGCGAAAAGCTCTGGCGGACTGTGCCTTGTTCGACCGGCCGCTTCAGGTGCAAGGTCGCCTTCGGAGGCGCCGCGCCGGACGGCTTGTCGCTATTGCTCGTTTCGTTCATGCCCATTCCTAATCGGTTGGCTTTTCAGCCAATTCGTTCGCTCGGCCAAGCGCCGTCACACATCCGTCCGACGCGTCGCCGCAGCCGGTTTTGAGATCCGCGTCCGCCGCGTCCGCGCGAAAACGGCGCAGCCGCTCGGCCCGCGTCAGGAAGGCCGAGGTCGCCGCGCCGGATTTGAGCGCAGCATGTATCACATTTGCCTTCCCCAATGCCAAATCCAATTGACTTGATGAGAAGAGATTGATGCGGGCGACGGCGCCGGACGCCTCGCCGAGTCGCGCCCTGACCGCCTGTTCACGTTTGGCCGCGCCGTCCGCCGCGCCGTCAGAGGCCTGAATCAGGGCCGCGGTCGCGCCGGCTGCGATCGTCGCATCCACCTTGAACGCCCCGGTGAGCACAAGGCCCGCCTTGTTGGCCATCGCCAGAGACTGGAGCGCGTCACGCTCGAGAAGGGCGTCCACGGCGTCCGCCAGATCGGCCCGGGCTTCGGCTTTGGCGCGAAAGGCCCGCGCGAAAGCGCCCTTGGCCGACGCGCGTCGAACCGCCGCGGCGCTGAGGCTCGTCCAAACGCCGCGACCGGGCAGCTTCCGCCGAATGTCGGGAACGACCGCGCCGTCCGGGCCGAGAGCGAAGCGCAGCATTGCCTCGGGCGGCCCCTTGGCCCCCGTTGCAATGCAGGTCCGCTCCGACCCGCCGTCATCCTCGGTTCGCTCGGGCGATGGCAATCCGAAATCCTTCGAACGGCCTTCAGGCCGCCTCGCCTTCCTCGTTGTCCGGCGCGACTTCCGGCGCAGGCGCGTCGATCCAGCCGGCGCGGACGCGCGCGTCCAGGATCATGGCGTCGGCCTGAGCGCGGGTCACGTCGAAGCCGGCGAGGTATCCGGGCTTGGCGGAATCGCCTTCCGTCCACCCGACCAGATCGTCGCTGGCGCAATCGGCGAGGTCCTCGAGCGACTTGACGCCATTCTCGCCGAGCTTGACGAGCATCGCAGTGGTCAAGCCCTCGATGTCCTTCAGTTCGTCGGCGACGCCCAGAGCCTTCCGCTTTTCGTCCAACTCCGCCTCGATGGCGGCGAGATGATTTTGCGCACGCGTCTGGATCTCGGCCGCAGTATCGTCGTCAAAGCCCTCGATCAACGCGAGTTCGCGAGGTTCGACGTACGCGATTTCCTCGACGGTGCGAAAGCCCTCGGACGCCAGCAACTGCGCGACCGTCTCGTCCACGTCGAGCGCGTCCATGAACTGGGTGGTGCGCTCGGCGAATTCCTTCTGCCGGCGCTCCGATTCCTCGGCTTCCGTCAGAATGTCGATGTCCCAGCCGGTGAGTTGCGAGGCGAGGCGGACATTCTGCCCGCGTCGCCCGATCGCCAGCGAGAGCTGATCGTCGGGAACGACGACCTCGATCCGGGTCGAGTCCTCGTCGAGCACCACTTTCATAACCTCGGCCGGTTGCAGCGCATTGACGATGAAGGTTGCGGCGTCGGGCGACCAGGGAATGATGTCGATCTTCTCACCCTGGAGTTCGTTGACCACCGCCTGCACGCGCGAACCACGCATGCCGACGCAGGCGCCGACCGGATCGATCGACGAATTGTTGGAGGTGACGGCGATCTTGGCCCGCGAGCCGGGGTCGCGCGCCACCGCCCGCACCTCGACGATGCCGTCGTAAATCTCGGGCACTTCCTGGGTGAACAGCTTCGCCGTAAACTGCGGATGCGTGCGCGACAGAAAGATCTGCGGCCCGCGCGCTTCTCGGCGCACGTCATAGACATAGGCGCGGATGCGGTCGCCAGGGCGAAACATTTCGCGCGGGATCAGCTCGTCTCGGCGAACCACCGCTTCTCCGCCGGCGCCGCCAAGGTCGACCACCACGTTGCCGTATTCGACCCGCTTGACGGCCCCGTTGATGATCTCGCCGATCCGGTCCTTGAACACCTCGTACTGCTTGTCGCGCTCGGCCTCGCGGATTTTCTGCACCAGCACCTGCTTTGAGGCCTGAGCGGGAATGCGTCCGTAGTCGAACGGCGGCAGCGACTTGGAGATCATGTCGCCGATCTGCGCCGAGGGGTTCTTGCGCTGCGCGTCGAAGAGTGAAATTTCAATCGCGTCGTTCTCGACCCGGTCGACCACGAGCAGATGTCGCGTGAAGCGGATCTCGCCGGTCTTCGGATTGATCTCGGCGTGGACATCGGTTTCCTGGCCGTAGCGCGAGCGCGCGGCCTTTTGCATCGCGTCCTCCATCGACGCGAGCACGATGGTGCGGTCGATCGACTTCTCGCGCGCGACCGCGTCGACGATCTGCAAGAGTTCGAGTTGGTTGGCGCTAACGGCCATTGCTGTCTCCTTGATCAGGCCCGATCGGCTCGTCGGCCGCGCCGCGGGCGGCGGCTTTGCGTTTCACTTTCGCCATTGACGTGTTCGTGTTGGGCTTGCGCTCGGCTGGCCCGCGTTTGGCCTGTTTGAGCGCCGCCTTCTCCCGCCGAAGCGTGGCGCGGATCAGATCGTCGGTCAGAACCAGCCGGGCGTCGCCCATCGCGGACAGCGCCAGCTCGACAAGAGTCTCACCCTTGTGGCCCTCGCTCTTGTCGTCGGCGAGGACTGCGAGCCGGACGGCAGGCCCGTTAGGACCTGCTTCGATGGCCTCGATCCGACCGCGGAAGCGCTTTCGGCCATTGACCGGGGTCGCCATTTCGAACTTCGCCTCGTGACCGACCGCGCGCTCGAAATCGCTTCGGCGCACGAGCGGACGATCGATGCCGGGCGACGATAGTTCGAGCCGGTAAGCCTGCGACATGATGTCCGCGGCGTCGAAGACCGGCGACAGCGCATCGCTCGCCCGTTCGCAATCGTCGATCGTCATCGTCCCGTCGGGCCGCTCCGCCATGATCTGCACAGTCGAGCCAGCGGCCGCAGAAATCTTCACCCGCACCAGCCGAAGGCCGAGATCGCGCAGCACCGGCGCTGCGATCCGGCCAATGCGCATGGCCGCGCCGGCATCCTCGATCAGGCGCGGCTCATCGAGCGCTTCCGCCGCGCCGTTGGATTCAAGTGACGTCAACTCGACCATGGACCTCTGGACAATAAAAAAGAGCGGGTCCCGGTCGGGCCCACTCTCAAAACGACCTTCTATCAATCCTGACCGAAGGCTATGAGACACTGTTCAGCCCCATATAGTACAAGGTTTCCGTCGGCGCAAGAACAAACCATCCGGCTGCCATTCCATCCTCGGCGGGCGGAAAAACGCGGGGCGCGACCCGATCCGTCACACCTTGCCGATCCATTTTCTGTCTTCCCACACCGCCCGCAACGAGGTGAGATTGCGTCGGTCGAAGACATTCCCGGCAGCTGCGCCGAGCTTCCCTTTTTTGAGGTTGTTCCAAGCGTCGCTGGCGCTGATCGCCACGAATTGAAGAACGCTGGGATCGCGGTAGCAGTCGATCATGCATTTGGTGCAGCCGTCGCGGATCAGCTTGGTCTCGTCGAAATCGTAAATGTTGCAAATCGGCTTGTCCCAGGCATGACAGCGGTAGAGATCGAGATTCCAGTCGAGATAGAAATACTTGTGTCCGCCGAGACAACCGAACCGCTCCGGCTCCTTGCGCAAATGGCGTTGCATTTCCGTCAGCGATTCCACTGGGTTGACAACGGGATAGCCGCTGCGCGCCTTCATCGCCTTGATCTTCTCGAAAACGTCGATCAATTCCTCGGTCGTGTAACTCACCAGTTTTGAATTGCTGAAACTGAGATAGCTGGAATTGAGGCTGGTCAGCGGATAGCTGAACGTGCAACTGGAAAATCCGAGGGACTGCAAGAACTCCGGCAGCTTTTCGTAGTCATCGATCAAACGGCTGACGGTGACGCTGGCGGTGGTTTGGACGCCCAGACTGGCGAACACTTCGTTGGCTCGCTTGATCTTGCGGCAAAGTTCCGGCAGTCCGCGGTTCTGGTCGTGCCGCGCTACGTCGTGCGAGTTGATCGACATGATCACGCTGCTCAAGCCGTCCTCTGCGAAGCCCCGCATGTTTTGTTCGGTCCAGAGGGAACCGTTCGTGCAAATCATCGGGCGAACGCCCCGCTCGGCGGCGTAGCGCACCATGGCGCGAAGGTCCTTGTGCGCGAGCGGTTCGCCGCCGACGAAGAGCAAATAACCGATGTGGTTCTTGACCGCGATGTCAATCACATCGCGAGCCTCTTTCAGGGAGACCGAGCGGCGGTGGCTCGGGTTGAACCTGTCCACCGCGAACCCGCAAAAGTCACAACGGGCGTTGCAGATGTTGGTGATGGCGAATTGCAAGTATCCGGGTCCGCCGTGATCAAGCACCTCGCCGACGAGGCGCCAAGCGGATTTCCGGGGCTTGACCACGGGGCCGCGGACCTCCGCGTTCGCGCGGTCGGCGGCCTTCTCGGGCGCAACGCGTTCTCGGACATCCTGATTATCGGTGATCATGGGTCTAAGTCCTCGCGACAACTCGTCCTCAAGTCAAATTCTTCCTGAGCTTCACATTTGGACGGGATCCTCCTGTTCGACGTCCGGAAGGAGCGGCGACTTCCCGGCCGCGACCCTCGACCTCATCGATATGGGACGCGTTGCAGGCCTCGATTGCGACCCAATCAAGGCGAGGTCTTTCGACGCCACAGGCCCCGAGTCTCCGCCCATTGCCAGGCAAGCAGACCGGGAAGCCCCAAGAGCAGTTCGCGCACGCGCTTCGATAGCGAAATCGTCAGCGAAATGTCCGCCGGCAACCCGAACAGCGCGCCGAACATAACGTAGCCGCCCTCGAGCACGCCGAGCGCGCCCGGAACGATGAACGCCGCAGCGTAAACTCCGTTCCCCAGGCTTTCCAGGATCAAAGCGTCGATTAACGAAAGGGACCGACCCAGAAAATACGTGATCAACCAGACTTCCCCGGCTCCGGTGATCCAGGTGGCCAAGCGCAAAACGCCGGCGCGCACGAGGGCGGGCCGCCGCCGGTAGGTCGCCACAACCTCGTCGTCGATCGCCGAAGCGCGATCCGCCACGACGGATCGCCAGTCCTCGGGAATCAGGCGGCGCACGACCCCGGTCAAAGCGACAGCCATGTTCCGATGCTGCAGCCACACGAAAAGCGTCAGCGCCACGACAAAACCGGCTACGCCGATCAAGACAACCCGCGCCGCCAGAAGCGCGGCGACGTCGGTCGAGCGGATCATCAGCAAAGTCACGCCCGCCGAGACGAAGGCCAACTGGGTCACCACGCCGACCGTGGTGTCCACGACGACGCTGGCGGCGGCTTCTGCGCTTCCGACCCCACGCAGATGAGTCAGCCGCACGCCCGCAACGTCGCCGCCGATGCTGGCGACCGGCAACAGATTATTGATCGGATTCTCGGATCCAGCGGATCCAGCAGGCGCTCGCGATGCTCAGTCGACCAGCCGGCGCCATCAGTTGCCGCCATGAGAGTGCGGCCAATCCAAGGGGTATAAGGTGGAAAAGAGTGATGGGCGCCAGGCGCCAGCCAAGGGTTAGCATGGCGTGCGCCACCTGGTCGGCGCCGCTGCTGACAATCAGCATGCCGACAAGTACGAGGCCGGCGACGCCGGCGGCGGTGAGCACGGTTGAGATGGAGGAGTTCCCTGAGTTGACCCGAGGCGGACCGTTGAGCTTCGCCCCAAATCCAATGGAGCGGCGGACGGTCGATTTTGCACCGGTCTAGCTCATCCGAGTCCAGCCGGGCAATCGCATCGCCGCTTGCGCGAGCGCGGCGCACGCTCGCAAACGCCGTCGATAGGCGGGCCGGCTGACACGATACGGACGAATTGTGATCCGATTGGATATGCGCCTAAAAGGCCGGGGGCGCTCGGCGTCGACGGAAATCGCCAGCGTCTCGGGAGCATTCGCTGTCGAAAGGCGGCGGACTTTGGGCGTGGACACGGGAAAAGACAGGTGATGAAAAAAGGCCGCGCCGTTACGTTAGACTCAGATGCGCCAACTGCCCATGAGGATTGGGCGCGGCGCCTGTGGCCTTTCGACTCCGAGGCTTTGTGCGCCAAGGCGCGCCGTGCGACTGGCCTGCAGGATTTCGGCGACCCGCCCATTGAAGAGGCCTTGTCCGTCCTTGCCGAGAGCTTGGAGCGGGAAGCGAACCTGCATCAGGTCGGGCGGTTCCTGATGCGAATGCATATTCTGGATCTGTTGAAGACCCGGTTGAGACTTGTCGACGCTTGGAAAGACCCGCCTCAGGGCCGCGTCGAGCCGTCTCCGATCGCGCGGCCGATTTTCATCACCGGAACGCCGCGCAGCGGTTCGACCTTTCTTCACGAATTGCTGGCCGCCGACCCCGGCTTGAGGGCGCCCCGAGCGTGGGAAATTATGGTTCCCGTCCGTGCGAACGAGCCGGACAGAGGCTGGCGGGACCGACGTGTCTGGAACGCCGCGACGTCTCTATGGTGGTTTCGCAGGCTCTCGCCGGGAGCCGACGCCGTTTATCCTCTGCGCGCCCGGACGCCCCACGAGTGCGTCGCCATTCATAGCTACTGTTTGGCGTCCGAAGAGTTCGTGTCGAGTTGCCGGGTGCCTTCTTACGAGGCCTTTCTGCGGGCGTCTGACTTGACCCCGGTTTATCAATGGGAAAGGCGCTTTCTGGAATTCCTGCAGAGGGATCAGCGGGTCAGGCGTTGGGTGTTGAAAGCCCCGGACCACGTCTACGGGCTGGAGGCCCTGTTTTCCGTCTTCCCGGACGCGCTGGTTATCCACACGCATCGCGACCCGCTGCAGGTTTTGAAATCCTCGATCCATTTGAACCGGGTCTTGCGGGGGCTTTACGAGCCGCCGGGCGATCCGCTGCAACTGGCCGAGCGCGAGGCGCGGGTGCTGGCCGGAATGACGGACCGTCTCACGCGGTTTCGCGCCGCCCGCCCGGAACTGGCGGACCGATTCGTCGATGTGGATTATACCGAGCTGACTGCGGATCCGCTCGCGGTCATCCACCGCATTTACGGGCGTTGTGATTTGCCCGTGACCCCCGAGGCCGAAAGCGGCATAGGGCGCCTGGCTTCGCGCCGGACGCGTTATCGCGGCCGCAACGCCATGCCCAGCCTCGCCGATATGGGATTGGACGAGCGGACTTTGGCCGAGCTTGTCGGCGCGCAGCCCGCCGTCGGGCGGTGAGGGGGAAGCGCGCGCCGACTCGCGTCGCTTCGCAATGACAACTATGGCCTTTGGCGCGTGAGCAGAAAGCCGAGAACCGCGGCCCCGCCGAGAACGGCGAAGAGGCTGGAGCGGTCGCCGCTACGGATGGCGGCGGCGGCTCGGTCGAGCGTCTGCTTGGCCGGCCCGGCTCCGTCGAGACCTCCAAGGAGTTCCGCGGCGATCGCCCGGCCGCCTCCCGCGGTGGTCAGCAGAGCGGCCAACGGCTCGACGAGACCGCTCGTCGAAGGGTTCTGAGCCGCGGTCGCGGCCGGAGACGGGGGCGCAGGCGCGGCGACCCCTGCGTCTGAAACGGCTCGTGTCGAGCCAAAGAGCGCCTGCGGCGCCTTCGCCGCATGGATCGCCAGCGACCGGCTTCGCCCCTGCGCGACGATCGCCAGGATGGCCGTGGCGACAACGAGAAGGACAAATACGACGCCCAACCCCGCCGGGACGCCGTAGTGGTCGCTCACCCACCACCCGACCGCGAGCAACGCAACCCCAATCGCCAGCAGCGCCGCGATGCCGGCGAGCACGTACAGAGCCGCCATCACGGCGGCCTGCTGAGCCGCCTGTCCGACCTGCGAGGCGGCGCCCTCTACGCGCTGGTCGAGGTCCGCCTTCAGCGCATTGATCTGCGCGGGAACGTCGAGCCCCATCGCCTTCAAGATCTGGAACAGCATCAACGTCTCCTCCGCAGGCCGATCACGGCCCCGATCGCGAAGGCCGCGAGGATCGCGCCGATCGGGTTTCGCCGCGCCGCGGCCTCGAGTTGAGCGGCGAGCGACTGCGCCCGGGCCGTGACCGCAGAGGCCGCGTCGGCGCCCCTGTCGGCCAGATCGCCGGCAACCCCGCGAACCCCTCCGGCGACATTCGAAGCCAAGTCGCTTGCGGACCTCGCCGCCCGGTCAGCCGCATGCGACACGAGGTCGGCGGCCTGCGCCGAGACCGCCGAGGCGGCGTCGACGCCCCTGTGCGCGAGATCGAGAGCCGCATCGCGGGCGCCTCCGGCGACATTCGACGCGAGGTCCGAAGTCGGAGCCTGGTCCTTTTGGACGCGGATCGAGACGAGACCGGAATCGCGAGCCTCCGAGGCTCCGGAGTCGTCCGAGTCGGTCGCCGCCGCTTCTTTGTGCCCCATTGTGTCGTTCCCCGCGCCCCAACAAGACAGACCGCGGACCGTTTTATCGGTTTCCGGGACCGCAGCCAACTCCGGCTTTGCAGGGCCTTCGACTTAGGCCTCGGGAGTCCCTCGCTTCGGCGGCGGAGGATCACCCCTTCTTTGTCGCGGTTAAATGCGCATCGAGCGCCGCGGGATCTGCGAGCAACTCGGAGCTCGGCGCGTCGTGGGCGATCGCGCCGCGGTCGAGCACGATGGCGTGGTCTGTGAATGGCAGGATCTTCTTGGGCTTCTGCTCGACGATGATCATCGACAGGCCTTCGCGGGCGAGCGCTCGCAGCGCCGCAAGCAGCTCGTCGACGATGATTGGCGCGAGGCCTTCGGTCGGCTCGTCGAGGAGCAGCAGGCGCGGGTTCAGCATCAAGGCGCGACCGATCGCCAGCATCTGCTGCTCGCCCCCGGAAAGTTGCCGGCCGCCGTTGGTTCGCCGCTCCTGCAGGCGCGGGAACAGACCGTAGACGCGTTCCACCGTCCAGGGGCCGGGCGCCGCGACGGCCGTCAGATTCTCCTCGACCGTCAGCGAGCGGAAAATGTTGCGTTCCTGCGGCGTCCAGCCGATTCCGGCCCTCGCGCGGGCGTGCGGGGTGAGCGGCGTGATCTCCGCGCCGCCGAGCCAGATTTTTCCAGCAAATCGGGTGGTGACGCCGATGATCGTGTCGATCAGGGTGGTCTTGCCGACGCCGTTGCGGCCGAGCAGCGCCAACGACCGCCCGTCCTCGAGGGCGAAGTCGATCCCCTGGATGACGCGCGCCTCGCCATAGCCGGCGCTCAAGCCTTCTATGCGCAGCAGCTCAGCCATGGCCGTCCTCGCCCAGGTAGACGGCGCGCACACGCTCGTCCTTGGCGATCGTGTCCGGGTCGCCCTCGGTCAAGAGCCGCCCGGCGACCAGCACCGAAATGCGGGTCGCGAAGGTGAAGACGAGGTCCATGTCGTGCTCGATCAGCATGATGGCGACGTCGGAGGGAAGCGCGGCGAGCGCGGCGAGAATATCTTCCCGCTCCTCCTCGGGAACGCCGGCGGCCGGTTCGTCGAGCAGCAGCACCCGCGGTCTTGTCGCCAGCGCCAGCGCGATCTCGAGAAGCCGCTGCTTGCCGTACGGCAACTCGTGGGTCGGCTTGTCCATGTCCGCCTCGAGGCCGAACCGTGTGACAAGGTCCTCGATCTCCGCGACGATCGCCGGTCGGGTTCCGGCGACGCGCCAAAAGTCGGCGCCGGAGCGGTTGCGCTCGGATATGGCGAGCCCCAGCGACTCGATCGGCGTCAGGTGGGGGAAGAGCTGATTGATCTGGAAGGTCCGGGACAGGCCGAGCCGAACCCGTTCGCTGGACGACAGAGCGGTGACGTCGCGTCCTTCCAGGAAAACTTGTCCCTCGGTCGGCTTGATCACGCCGGTGAGCAGATTGATCAGCGTCGTCTTGCCGGCGCCGTTCGGGCCGATCAGCGCCTGGCGAGCGCCAGGGGCGAGCGAGAACGACACATTGTCGGTCGCGAGCAGGGCGCCGAACTGCCTCATGAGGCCGCGCGCCTCCAACGCCGGGCCGCTCACGCTGCGCTCCCTCGCAGGCTCTTCGGAAGAACGACGGAAGCCGCGCGCCGGACAACGGTTTGGAGGCGGTCGCGTCCGACCATCACCAGGACCACCAGCAACAGGCCGATCCAAAATTCCCAGTATTCCGGCGTCGCCGCGGATATGACGTCGCGCAGCACGATGAACACGGCCGCCCCAATGACGCCGCCGTAAAGGTAGCCGGCGCCGCCGATGATCAGCATCAGCATCACGTCGGCCGAGCGATGAAAGTCGAAGAGATCGAGCGACACGATCTGCGTCGTCTGGGCGAGCAGCGCGCCCGCCGCCCCGGCATAGGCCGCCGACACCGTATAGATGGCGATGATGCGCCAGTGGGTCGCGATGCCGAGCGCGCCGGCGCGCAGCCGGTTCTCGCGGATCGCCGCCAGCGCCAGCCCGAACGGCGACTGGCGGAGCCGGCGCGCCAGAACGAATAGCAGGAACAGAACGACGAAGCTGTAGAGCGCCGCGTTGCGCTGCCCGGTAAACCCGATCGGGAAAAGCCCGAGCACCGGCCCAACCGAGAAATTGAGCCCGTCCGCGCCGCCGGTCAGCCAGCCGTTCCGGTTGGCGAGTTCGCCGAGCAGCAGCGATACGCCGAGCGTCACCATCAGCCGAGTCAGGTCGGCGCCGCGCAAGAGAAAGGGCGCCGTCACGAATCCCGAGCACGGCGGCGACGCCCGCGCCGACGAGGAGCCCCAGCAGGGGGTCGGTAACATTCTGGCTCGCCAGAATCGCCGCGGCATAGGCGCCGACGCCGAGGAACGCCGCCTGACCGAGCGAGACGATCCCCGTGACGCCCAGGATCAGATCGAGCGACAGGGCGAACAGGCCCGCGACCAGAATCTCGTTGATCAGCGCCGCCCGGGACGGGAAGAGGAAGATCGCGGCGAGGATGACGAGCCAGAACGCGATCTCGGGCCAGCGCCACGCCGCCCGCCGGCTCAAGTGCGCCTCGATCCGGCGCGTCGTCGCCGAAGCCGACGTGGCGCTCATCGGCCGTCTCCTCGGGCGAACAGGCCCTGAGGCCGAACGATCAGGGTGACGACCATGACCGCGTAGATGATGAAGGCCCCGATCGAGGGGATGTAGTATTTTCCGGCGACGTCCAGCACGCCCAAGAGCAGCGCGCCGAACAGCGCGCCCAGGATTCCGTTCGAGCCGCCGACCGTGACGACGATCAGGAACGTCACCAGGAACTTGACCGGGAACGACGGATCGATCCCGCCAACCACGTCGGCCGCCAGCGCCCCGCCGAGTCCGGCCAATCCGCTGCCGACCGCGAAGGCGACGGCGAAGATGCGGTCAACGTCAATTCCGAGCCCGTTAGCGACCCGCGCATCGTCAACCGCGGCCCTAAGCTGCGCTCCGAACCGCGTTCGCACGAGAAAGAGTTGCAGCGCGGCGGCGATCACGCCGCAGATCGCGACGATGAACAGGCGATAGCGGCTGATGCCGACGCCGTAGAGGTCGAAGCTGCCGGAGAGCCACGGCGGCAGGTTGACCTGACGCGCCTCATCGCCGAGCAGGAAATTGGCGATCGGCATCGCCATCAAAACGAGGCCGATGGTGAACAGGACCTGGTCGAGCGGACTGGCGCCGTAGAGCCGGCGGTAAAGGGTGCGCTCGAGGACGACCCCGAGGATCGCCGGCACGATGAACGCCACCGGAAGCGTGACAAGGAAGGGCGCGCCGAGCTTCGCACATCATCAGCGCCGTCACGTAGCCGCCGACCATGGCGAAGGCGCCGTGGGCGAGGTTGATGAAATTCATCAGCCCTAGAGTCACGGAGAGCCCGCTCGCCAATACGAAAAGCAGCATGCCGTAGGCGACGCCGTCGAACAGGATCGTCAGCATGGCCGCGACCTGCCGCGCGCTGCGCACACGTGTCTCGGCGTGAGCGATATCAAAGGCTTCGAACCTCCCTTGCGCGCGACTGTCTGTTGCGGCGCCCTTTGATTCGCCGCAGCCCGGTTTGACGACGCCGGGGGCGACGACGCCTACGGCCGTGCGCCTTGCAGGCCGGGGCGGCGACAACACGGCCCGACCGCATGGCGATCGCCGTCGCGAGGTTTGATCCAGCGCCATCGGGATCACCATGCACCCGTTATCGTTTTTCCGCAAGAGAATGTTCACAAAATTCTGTTACGCGGAAATCACACGCGAGAGGCGGGGCCGCCGCGTCCGCTGCCCCGATTAGCCCTAATGCTTGCTCGCCTTGTACGGATCCTTCACGTTGGGGATGGTTGCGAACTCGACGTTGTAGAGCGCGCCGTCCTTCTTCTCGACCTTGCGGACGTAGATGTTCTGCACGATCTCCCGCGTCTCGGGATCGATCGAGACCGGCCCGCGCGGGCTCATCCAGGACATGCCCTTCATCGCGCCGATGAGCGCATCGCCGCTGGCGTCGCCCTTGGTCTTTTCCAGCGCCTTGTAGACGAGCTCCATGCCGTCATAGGCGGCGACCGCCATAAAGTTCGGGCGCATGCCGTTGTTGGCCTTTTCGAACGCGGCGACGAACGCCTTGTTCTCGGGCAAATCGTGATCGGCGGAATAGTGATGCGCGGTGACCGCGCCGAGCGCCGAGTCGCCGATGTCGGTGATCAGGTCGTCGTCGGTCACGTCGCCGGTGCCGATCAGCTTGATCCCCGACTTGTCGAGCCCGCGCTCGACGAACTGCTTCATAAAGACCGAGCCGAAGCCCGAGGGCACGAAGACGAATACGGCGTCGGGCTTATCGTCGGCGACGCGCTGGAGGAACGGCGAGAAATCCGGGTTCTTCAGCGGAACGCGAATCTTCTCAGCGATCGTTCCGCCGCCTTTTTCAAACGTGTCTCCGAACCACTTCTCGGCGTCCACGCCCGGGCCGTAGTCGGTGACGATGGTGACGACTTTCTTGATCCCGTTCTTCAACGCCCACTCGGCCATCGGCGCGGCGGCCTGCGGAAGGGTGAACGAGGTGCGCGTAATATACGGAGACTTCTCGGTAATCATCGCGGTCGCGGCAGCGGTGACGATTTCGGGAACCTTCGCCTGGGTCGCGATCGGCGCGGCGGCGAGCGCGAGTGGCGTCAGGCCAAATCCCATCAGCACGTTGGCGTGGTCATTGGTGACCAGTTCCTCGGCGAGGCGCTTGGTGACGTCGGCCGCCCCGGTGTCGTCTTTGACTTCGAGCACGATCTTCTTGCCTGCGACCGTGTCGCCGTGCTGCTGCATGTAGAGTTCGGCGCCGGCCTTCTCCTGCTTGCCGGTCGAGGCCGAGGGGCCGGTCATCGGAAGGATCAGCCCGACCGTCACGGCGGCGTCGTCGGCCAAGGCAGGCGCGGCGGCGAGCATTGCGCCGAGCGCAGCCGCAGTCATCCAACATTTCGCGGTCATCATTCCTCCCATGGGTCCCAAGCGTTTCAAAGGGTCTGTCCGGAACGACGTTAGCCGCCGGAAATCTTCTGCGAAAGAGCGTCTTTGGCGTTCGGGGCCAGACGCGAGAGAATTTTCTCCGCCATGACGCGATAGTCCGCGGCCTCCTCGGGCGTCGCGCGAAGGCCGAGCTCGCCGATCGTCTGCTGCCACCCGACCGAAGCGCGCGACATTGCGCCGTCGAGGCCGAAGAGGTCGACGGTCAGCGCGACCTCGCGCATTTCGGCGGCGCGGCGGCGCCCGTGGGTCGCGACCCGCTCGAGCATGTAGGCCGAGCGCGCCTTCCAGTCGAAGTCCGGGTAGGTGTCGTCGAGCGAGTCCAAGACCTCGTCGATCACGCCTGCCTTTGTCCCAGCGAGCACGCATTCGGCGACCAGCGCCTCAAGGCCCTTCATCATGATCGAGCGGATCATCTTGACCGCCGAGGCCGAGCCGACCGGACCGTCGTGAATCGCAGCCGCCATGCCGAGCTCCGCCAGCCTGCGCGCGGCGGGTTTGGCGTGCGGACCGCTGATCAGGAGCGGTGTGCGGTGCAGGCGCGGGTGAACCGGCGCCATGACCGCGACGTCGACATAGCGGCCGCCCGCCGCCTCGACCTCCGCCGCGGTGCGCGCCTTGGTCTGCGGCGCACAGGAATCGCAGTCGAAGAACAGCGCGCCCGCCGCAAGGCCCGGAAGCGCCGCGACCGCCGCCTGGTGCGCCTGATCCGGGGTCACGACGGAGAAGACTGCGCCTGCGCCGGCGAGCGCCTCAGGCGCGGCGGCGGCGCCGGCTACATTGGCTCGGGCGTAGTCGGCGCGCTTGCCCCGGCGCACCTCGGGATCGGAGGAATTGGTCTTGATGTCGTAGGCCGTCACCTCGGCGGCGAAGCCCGGCTCCGTCCGCCAGCCCGCCAGGAACGCCTGCGCCGCTTCGCCGAAGCCGAGGAACGCGATCGAGCCAGGCGTCACCCCTGGGTTTCCGGCAGATGGACGACGAGCCCGTCGAGGGCGGGCGTGGCCTTGATCTGGCAAGAGAGCCGGCTGTTCGGGCGCACCTCGGCGGCGGCCATGTCGAGCATGTCCAGTTCGCCCGGTTCGGCCGGCGGCAGCTCGCCAAGGCGCGCCTCGTCGACATAGCAATGGCAGGTGGCGCAGGCCATCGACCCGCCGCACTCGCCGACGATGCCATGAATGTTGTTGGTCACCGCCGCCTGCATCAGGCTCCAGCCGACGGGCACGTCGACTGTCGTGGCGCGCCCGTCGAACTCGACATAGGTGATTTTGGCCATGAATGGCTCCGGTGCGGGGTCAGCAGATTTTTTGTTAGTGGACCGCAAGCTCGAGCGCCAGCGGGCTGCGGAAGGTGGAGGAGGGCATCCAGGCCAGCTGATCGGCGACGCGGCTGTAATTCGGCGTGACCTTGTGAAACTCCTCAAACGCGATCTTGGTCGCGAGTCTGGCGATCGAGGTTCCGAGGCAGGCGTGCACCCCGCCGCCGAAGCCGAGATGTCCGCGCGGCTTGCGCGCGAGGTCGTAGCGGTCGGGATCGGGATACTGCCGCTCGTCGCGATTTCCGGAGCCGTAGGCGAGGCAGACGAAGTCGCCCTCGCGCATGGTTTCTCCATGCAGCGTCACATCGCGCATCAGGCGGCGCTTGAACCGCTGCGCCGAAGTGTTGAATCGCAGGCTCTCCTCGATCGCGTCGGCGAGCAGGTCGGGATTTGCGACGACGGCCGCCCGCGCGTCGGGAAAGGTCGCAAGGTTGTAGGCGAACATCATCATAAAGCCGCCGAGCAACTCGACCCCCGCCATGATCAGGGTCGTCGTCGTCAAGAGCACCTCGCGGTCGTCGAGCTTGTCGCCGTCGATCTCGGCCGAGGCGAAGTTCGAGATCAGGTCGTTGCGCGGATCGGCGCGGCGCATGGCGATCACCTTCGCCGCATAGTCCCGCATCCATTCGAAGGCGGCGAGATGCTCGGGTCCTTTCGCCCGCGTGCGCGGATCGCTCTGCACCATCAGCACCGCCTTCTCGCGGACCGTGTCCTCGTCGACGATCGCCTCCGCCCCCGAAGGCAGGCCCAGCGCCGCCATCAGAACGCGGACGGTGAACTTCGCCGAGAAGTCCTTGAAGTCGAGCGTCGTGTCGCCGCGGGCCTCTTCCGCGGCGGCGCGCGCGATATCGCGGATCGGATCGGCGAGGCCTTCGAGGTTGCGCTTCATGAAGGCGTACTGGACGAGCGCCCGCAAGCGATCGTGGCGCGGAGGATCGGTGGTGCCAAGGGTCGCGCCGGCGCGGTTGGGCAGTTCGGTCATCATGTTGCCGGCCGCCGAGGAGTAGGTCTTCCAGTCCTGCCCGGCGCTGACGATGTCGGCGTAGCGCGAGAGGACCCACATCTGCGCTTCCTCGCTCCAGAAGCACGGCGCCTCGTCGCGCAGGCGGCGATAATAGGGAAAGGGATCGGCGTCGACCGACGGCGAATAGGGATCAAAATGCAGCATGGTCTCCTCCCGAACTGTTCTTGCCGGGCAAGCTAGCCCAACTGCAGGAGCGGCGCCCGGTGAAACGGGCTGCAAAAGTTGCACTTTTCGTTCAAAACTGTACGGCGCGGTCGATGACCACGCATCGGCGCCAGACTTTGCAGAGGGTTTCACGATGCTCGAGCCGTCCCCTTCCCGCCGCCGCAGGAGGCCCGAGCGCGCCGCCGCGATCCCGAGCTTCGCCCTCTACGGCGAAGCGCCGGCGCCTGAGCGCGAGATTCTGCATATCGAGGAGGTTCAGTCGCGCAGCCGACTGTATCAGTGGGAGATCCAGCCGCATGTGCACCAAAGGCTCTACCAGACGCTTTGGCTGATGCGCGGGCGGGCGGAGACCGTGCTCGACGAGCTCAGGGCCCAGGTCGAGGGCCCGGCGGCGGTCGTCGTTCCGCCGGGCGTCGTGCACGGCTTCCGCTTCGCTCCCGACACGGACGGGCTGGTGCTGACCTTCAGCGCGCGCTTTCTCGTCGAAGGGGAGGCGCAATCGTCCGGCGCCTTCCGCGCCTTGTTTTCAGCGCCCGGCGTGGTGCGGCTCGCCCACGACGATCCCGCGGCCGAACGGATCGACGGACTGATGCGCCAGCTCGCGGCCGAATTCGCCTTTCCCGACTCGTCCGCTTCTCCGACGCTCTTGTGGCTTGCGCGCGCCATCGTGTGGCGGCTCGGCGAGGCGCGCGTGCGCGAGGGCCACGCGCAGGGCGAGACCGCCCATCGCCACCACGCGCTCTACGCGCGCTTCTTGCTGCTGGTCGAGAGCCACGTGTTCGAGCGCTGGCCGCTCGATCGCTACGCTCGCGCGCTCGGGCTCTCGACGCAGCGGCTGAACCGGCTCGCGCATGCCGAGAGCGGCCGCTCAGCGCTGGAGATCGTGCACGAGCGTCTGACGCGCGAGGCCTGCCGCCGCCTCTATTGGATCGCGGCGCCCGCGGAAAAGCTGGCCGCCGAACTTGGCTTTGAGGACCCGGCCTATTTCAACCGTTTCTTCAAGCGCCGCATGGGGCTCACGCCGCGCGCATGGCGAGAGCGACAGCGCGCGGCGCCGTGAGGGTGACGGGTCTGGAGGTCGGAAACCGCCCCGCCGCTTCGACCGCCCCGCCGAGGAGAATCAACCTCATCTCGCCGGCCACCCGCGTCAACGAAGGTTTTGGCGCCCCTATCGCGCTTGCGCCGCGACCGGTTTCGCCGCCGCCTCCACCTCGCCCCGCATCCAGCGGTGCGCCGCGTCGTCGTGATCGCGGCGGCTCCAGATGAGGAACATCGGCAGGACCGGGCACGGGATGGGCGGCGGAGCGCTGGCGAGCCCCTGAAACGGCCCGAAAAGCAGCAGACTCGGGGCGGTGGCGATCAGATCCCCGCCCCGCAGAAAAGCGGGCACGCCCGCAAAACCCGGAACCATGACGACGAACTTTCGGTGGACGCCCCTGGCCGCCAGATGCGCATCGAGATCGAGCGTCCGCTGCGGCTGATAGACGACCGTAACGTGGTCGGCGGCGAGGTATTCGGCGCGCGTCGCCGGCGCTGTCCGCCGCGCGCCGTCATAGAAGACGCGGTAGCGGTCCTGAAACAGGCGCTTCTGCATCATGTCGGAGCCTTCGGGCGGCCGCGGGCTGATGATCAGGTCGCACCGCTCCTCGCGAAGCATCGAGGCGGTCGGCGCGTCGGAGGGAATGATTCTCAGGGTGACGCCGGGCGCGTCGGCGCGCAGGCGCGCGGCCAGAGCGGGCAACAGCGCGTCCCTCTGAAGGTCGTTGGCGGCGATGGTGAAGGTCGTCCGCCAGCGCGCCGGGTCGAAGGTTTCCGCGTGGGCGAAGCGCTCGAGTTCGCGCAGGATGTCGCGCGCCCGGACCGCCAACGCCACCGCGCGCGCGGTCGCGACGATGCCGCGGCCGGACTTGACGAACAGGGCGTCGCCGACGATCGCGCGCAGCTTGCCGATCAGATGGCTGACCGCCGACTGGGTGACGCCAAGTCTTTGAGCAGCGCCGGTTACGGAGCCTGTTTCAACGACCGCGACGAGCAGTCGCAGCAAGCGGGCGTCAAGGTCAGACCAATCGAAATCACTCATGCGATTTATGATGATCCATGCATTGTTCTTTGGCAACAGCGCCGATATTCGACAAGGAAATCGTTATTTTGGGAGGGAACCCGATGCCTGGTTCGCACGAGATTTTTGGGACGACTCTGTTCGACGGCGCCATGGCCCAGCGCGGCTATGCGCTGAACAAGATGTGCTTCTCGTTCAACAGCGCGCAGAATCGCGAGACGTTTCGCAAGGACGAGGACGCCTATATCCGCGCGTACGGCCTCAACGACAGACAAGCCGAGGCGATCCGCAAGCGCGACGTTCTGGGGCTGCTCGAGGCGGGCGGCAACGTCTACTACCTCGCCAAGTTCGCCGGCATCCTCGGCCTCGACGTGCAGGACCTCGGCGCGGCCCAGACCGGCATGACCAAGGAGGCGTTCAAGGCGCGTCTCGTCGCCCAGAACGAACAACCCGAAACGCTCTGAAAGCGAAGGACGCGGCAATGGCCAAAATCATCGGCGGACTCGCCACCTCCCATATTCCCGCGATCGGCGCGGCGATCGCCAAGGGACTGCAGCGGGAGCCCTACTGGAAGCCGTTCTTCGACGGGTTCGAGCCCGCGCGCGCGTGGCTCGCGAGGGAGAAGCCGGACGTGGTCGTGGTGTTCTACAACGACCACGGCCTCAATTTCTTCCTCGACAAGATGCCGACCTTCGCCGTCGGAGCGGCGGCGGAGTACCGCAACGACGACGAGGGCTGGGGCATTCCGACCCTGCCGCCATTCAAGGGGATCCCCGAACTGTCTTGGGCGATTATCGATCGGCTGATCGCCAGCGACTTCGACATCGTCACCTGCCAGGAGATGCTGGTCGATCACGCCTTCACCGTGCCCCTGAAACTCTTCTGGCCGGACGGCGACGCGCCGGCGGCGGTGCCGGTGTGCATCAACACCGTTCAGTTTCCCTTGCCGAGCGCGAGGCGCTGCTACGCCATGGGCAAGGCGGTCGGTGAAGCGATCGCCGCCTGGGACAGGGACCTCAAGGTCGTGACCATCGGCTCTGGGGGCTTGAGCCACCAGCTCGAGGGCCAGCGCGCCGGCTTCATCAACAAGCCGTTCGATCTCAAGTTCCTGGAGACGATGGTCGCCGATCCGGAATGGGCGACGCAGTTCAGCATCGTGGAATTGGTCGAGAAGACCGGGACGCAGGGCGTCGAACTCTTGAACTGGCTCGCCGCGAGAGCCGCCTTGCCGGCGCGCATGCGCAAGGTCACCCAGAATTATCACATACCGATCAGCAACACCGCCGCAGCGACTCTCGTGCTCGAGACCGCCTGACGAGCGTTTTTCAATCTCGGCTGTCCGGTCGATTTCGCGCTTCCTCGAGGCGCGAGACCGATCGGAGGCGTCCGCTTGCAGGAGGCCGCGGCGTTGCTAATATCGCCGCATCGCGCCCCATGGCGCCGCACGGCTGAGGAAACGCGCCAACTTCTCGTCGCTTGACGCTGCGACGGAATCGGCAGCCTTGTGAACTTCGCATTTGAGGACAGCGCTTGCCATGATCATCGACTGTCACGGCCATTACACCACCGCTCCGAAGCAGCTCGAGGCCTGGCGCAACCAGCAGATCGCCGGGATCAAGGACCCGGCGGCGACGCCCAGGGCGTCAGACCTCAAGATCAGCGACGACGAGCTGCGCGAGTTGATCGAGACGAACCAACTCCGGTTCATGAAGGAGCGCGGCGTCGATCTCACGATCTTCTCGCCGCGCGCGAGCTTCATGGCCCACCATATCGGCGACTTCGCCGTGAGCTCGACCTGGGCCGCGATCTGCAACGAGCTCTGCCACCGCGTCTCCAGGCTCTTTCCCGACAATTTCATTGGCGCGGCGATGCTGCCGCAGAGCCCCGGCGTCGACCCGAAGACCTGCATTCCGGAACTGGAAAAGTGCGTGAAAGAGTACGGCTTCGTCGGGATCAATCTCAATCCCGACCCGTCCGGCGGCCACTGGACCAGCCCGCCGCTGACCGACCGGCACTGGTATCCGATCTACGAGAAGATGGTCGAATACGACATTCCCGCGATGGTTCACGTATCGACCAGCTGCAACGCCTGCTTCCACACCACCGGCGCTCACTACATCAACGCCGACACCACCGCGGTGATGCAACTCATCCAGGGCGATCTCTTCAAGGATTTCCCGACCCTGCGCTTTGTCATCCCGCATGGCGGCGGCGCCGCGCCCTATCATTGGGGCCGGTATCGCGGTCTCGCCCAGGAGTTGAAGAAGCCGCTGCTCAAGGATCACCTGCTGAAGAACGTGGTCTTCGACACCTGCGTCTATCACCAGCCGGGGATCGACCTTCTCACCAGGGTGATCCCGGTCGACAACATTTTGTTCGCCAGCGAGATGATCGGGGCGGTGCGCGGCGTCGACCCGGAGACCGGCCATAACTATGACGACACCAAGCGCTACATCGAGGCGACGGCGAACCTGACTCCAGAGGAGCGCCACAAGGTTTACGAAGGCAACGCCCGCCGCGTCTATCCGCGGCTCGACGCCGCGCTCAAGGCCCGAGGCCGCTAAGACATCCGGCAAGGAGAACAGCCCCATGACCGAACTTGGAGTGGTCCATCGCAAAATCGAGCGCGCCGACCGCGCGGCCGTCGACAAGCTCGCGGCCCTCGGCGTCGCGACCGTCCACGAGGCGATGGGCCGCGTCGGTCTGATGCAGCCCTACATGCGGCCGATCTATCCCGGCGCGCAGGTCGCCGGCGCGGCGGTCACGGTGCTGCTCCATCCCGGCGACAACTGGATGATGCATGTGGTCGCGGAACAGATCCAGCCCGGGGATGTGGTGGTTGCCGCCATCACCGCCGAATGCACGGACGGATTCTTCGGCGATCTGCTCGCGACGTCGTTTCAGGCGCGCGGCGCGCGGGCGCTGATCATCGACGCCGGCGTCCGCGACGTGAAGACGCTGACCGAGATGGGCTTTCCGGTCTGGAGCAAGTGCGTTTCCGCCAAGGGCACGGTGAAGGCGACGCTCGGCTCGGTCAACATTCCGGTCGTGTGCGCCGGCGCGCTCGTCCATCCGGGCGACGCGATCGTCGCCGACGACGACGGCGTCGTGGTCGTACCGCGAGCCTGGACGGAGAAGACGCTCGCGGCGGCGGCGGCGCGCGAAGCCAACGAGGGCGAGAAGCGGCAGAAACTCGCCTCCGGCGTTCTCGGCCTCGACATGTACAAGATGCGCGAGCCGCTCGAAAAAGCCGGCCTGAAATACGTTGACTGAGGCTTCGGACTGAGGCGGGATCCCATGAGCGCTAAGGATAAGCCCGTCAGCGGGCCGTTCGAGAAGACCAAGGGCTGGCTCGACTGGTACGACGGTCCGAGCAAGCCCGATTTCGCCCTGCCCCCCGGCAGCGTCGATTCGCACTGCCACGTGTTCGGCCCCGGCGCAGAGTTTCCTTACGCGCCCGAGCGCAAATACACGCCCTGCGACGCGAGCAAGGCGGACCTGTTCGCGCTGCGCGACCACCTGGGCTTTTCGCGCAACGTCGTGGTGCAGGCCACGTGCCACGGCGCCGACAACAGCGCGATGGTCGACGCGTGCCTCGCGAGCGGCGGTCGGGCCCGCGGCGTGGCGACCGTGAGGCGCAGCGTGAGCGACGAGGAGCTCGAGCGCCTGCACGCGGCAGGCGTTCGCGGCGTGCGGTTCAATTTCGTCAAGCGCCTGGTCGACTTCACGCCCAAGGACGAGCTGATGGAGATCGCCGGCCGGATCCAAAAACTCGGCTGGCACGTCGTCATCTATTTCGAAGCGGTCGATCTGCCGGAACTGTGGGACTTCTTCACCGCCTTGCCGACAACGATCGTGGTCGACCACATGGGTCGGCCGGACGTGACGAAGCCGGTC
The DNA here is from genome assembly GCA_963748545.1 of uncultured Alphaproteobacteria bacterium. Lineage (GTDB taxonomy): Bacteria > Pseudomonadota > Alphaproteobacteria > Rhizobiales > Beijerinckiaceae > Roseiarcus. The sequence continues at coordinate 465,837 of CAVVJO010000035.1, read as the reverse complement.
GACGGCCCCGAGTTCGCGGTGTTCCTCAAGTTCATGCGCGAGAACGCCAACGTCTGGGCGAAGGTGTCGGGCGCCGAGCGTCTGTCCGTGTCCGGTCCGCCTGCGCTGAACGGCGAGCGGCGACCCTATCGCGACTTCGCGCCCTTCGCCCGAAAGGTCGTCGAGACCTTTCCCGACCGCGTGATCTGGGGAACGGACTGGCCGCATCCGAACCTCAAGGACCACATGCCCGACGACGGCCTGCTGGTCGACATCTTGCCGGCGATCGCGCCGACCGAGGCGCTTCAGCGCAAGCTCCTGGTCGACAATCCGATGCGGCTCTACTGGCCCGAGGACGTTGGAGGCTGACCCATGGCGCTCGACAAGGAATTCAGCGAAATCCCAGGCACGGTCGTGTTCGACGCCGAGCAGGCGCGCAAAGGCTATTGGCTCAATCAGTTCTGCATGTCCCTGATGAAGGCCGAGAACCGCGCGCGGTTCAAGGCCGACGAGCGCGCCTATCTCGACGAATGGAAGCTGAGCGAGGAGCAAAAGCAGGCGGTCATCGACCGCGATCTCAACCGCATGATGGCGCTTGGGGGCAACATCTACTTCCTGTCAAAGATCGGCGCGACCGACGGCAAGAGCTTCCAGCAGATGGCCGGCTCGATGACCGGCATGAGCGAGGAAGACTATCGCAAGATGATGATCAGCGGCGGCCGCAAGATCGACGGCAATCGCAGGATCGGCGAGGACGGCGACGCGCAGCGTCCCCGGAAAGACTGACCTTCCCCGACTTTCAGGACAAGGGACCCATGGCCCGCATCACCGCCTCCCTCTACACCTCGCACATCCCCGCCGTCGGCGCCGCCTTCGACCTGGGCAGGACCCAGGAGGATTACTGGAAGCCGGTGTTCGCCGGATATGACTTCGACAAGGAATGGGTGAAGACGCATACCCCCGACGTGATCTTTCTCGTCTATAACGATCACGCCACCGCCTTCAGCCTGCAGATGATCCCGACATTCGCGATCATGACCGGCCCGGAATTCAACCCGGCGGACGAAGGCTATGGCGCGCGCCCGGTGCCGAAGGTAATCGGGCATCCGGAGCTCGCCTCCCACATCGCTTCGGAGGTGATCCAGCAGGATTTCGACCTGACCATGGTCAACGAGATCGACGTCGACCACGGCCTCACTGTCCCCTTGAGCTGCGTCTTCGGCAAGGTCGACGCGTGGCCGTGCAAGATCATCCCGTTCGCCGTCAATGTCGTCCAGCACCCGGTGCCGTCGGGCGCGCGCTGCTTTGCGCTCGGCCAGGCGATCCGCAAGGCGATCGAGAGCTACCCCGAGGATTTGAACGTCCACATCTGGGGCACGGGCGGCATGAGCCACCAGCTCCAGGGTCCGCGCGCCGGACTGATCAACCGAGAGTGGGACAACAAGTTCCTCGACGAGCTGATCGACGACCCCCGGGACCTCGCGAAGATGCCGAACATCGAGTATGTCCGCGAGGCCGGTTCCGAGGGCATCGAGCTGGTGATGTGGCTGATCGCGCGCGGCGCGATGGCGGACATTGCCGGCGGCCCGAAGCCGAAGGTCGCGCACCGGTTCTATCATGTGCCGGCGTCGAACACCGCCGTCGGCCATCTCATTCTGGAAAACGCCCAGTAGGCGCGGTCGCGGACCGCATCAAGGCGGGCTCGGCGAGGCCGCCGGCGGTCATCGACGTTGGAGACGGGGAGCATTTATGACCAAGACCATCAAGGTCGCGCTGGCCGGCGCCGGCGCCTTCGGGCTCAAGCATCTCGATGCGATCAAGCTGATCGACGGAGTTGAGGTGATCTCACTCGTCGGCCGGGAGCTCGACAAGACGCAGGAGGCGGCGGAGAAATACGGCGTTCCCCACGCGACCACGGAACTCTCCGAGACCTTGAAGCGCCCCGGCCTCGACGCGGTGATTCTCGCGACGCCGACCCAGATGCACGCCGCGCAGACGATCGAGTGCCTCGACGCCGGCAAGCACGTGCAGGTCGAGATCCCGCTCGCCGACAGCCTGAAGGACGCCCAATCGGTGATCGCGGCGCAAAAGAAGACCGGGCTCGTCGCCATGGTCGGCCATACGCGCCGCTTCAATCCCAGCCATCAGTTCGTCCACAAGCGCATCCTCGCCGACGAATTCCATATCCAGCAGATGGACGTGCAGACCTACTTCTTCCGCCGCACCAACATGAATGCGCTGGGTCAGCCGCGCTCGTGGACGGATCACCTGCTTTGGCACCATGCCGCGCACACGGTCGATCTCTTCGCCTACCAGGCGCGCTCGCCGATCGTGAAGGCGAACGCGGTGCAGGGGCCGATCCACCCGACGCTCGGCATTGCGATGGACATGAGCATTCAACTCAAGGCGGCGAACGGCGCGATCTGCACTCTTTCGCTGTCGTTCAACAACGAGGGCCCGCTCGGCACCTTCTTCCGCTACATCGGCGACACCGCCACTTACATCGCCCGCTACGACGACCTCTTCACCGGCAAGGACGAGAAGATCGACGTCTCCAAGGTGGACGTCTCGATGAACGGCATCGAGTTGCAGGACAGAGAGTTCTTCGCCGCCATCCGCGAGGGCCGCGAGCCCAACGCCAGCGTCGCGCAGGTGCTCCCCTGCTACGAGGTGCTGGGCGCGCTCGAAAAGCAGCTCGCGGCGGGGTGACCGCCGGGGTCACGACTTCCGAATAGCAGCGGCTCGGCGAAGTTCAAGGCCCGGCCCCCGTCGGCAGACGGGTCTCCGCGACCGCTGGCGCGAGACGACAGCATTTGGCTCGGAGCGCACCGCTCAGTCGAACGTCACCACCTGCCGCACCCCGATCCCTTCGCGCAGGCGATCAAAACCCTCGTTGATGTCCTCGAGCTTCAGCCGGGTCGTCAGCAGCGCGTCGACCGCGAGCTTGCCGGCCTTGAACAGGGCGATCAGGCGCGGCACGTCGCGTAACGGCGCGGCCGAGCCGATGTACGAGCCCTTGAGAGTACGCTCCTCAGCGACCAGCGTGACCGGGGCGAGCGCCATCCGCTTGTCGGGGTGGGGCAGGCCGGCGGTCACCGTCGTGCCGCCGCGCGCCGTGACCGCGTAGGCGAGTTCGAGCGCCGAGACGGCGCCGGCCATGTCGAACGCGACTTCGACGCCTCCGCCCGAGAGCGCGCGGATCGATTGCACGGCGTCGGGCGCGCCGGCGTTGACGGCGTCGGTCGCCCCGAGCGCGCGGGCGAAGGCGAGCTTCTCGTCCGACAGGTCGACGGCGACGATCTGGCGCGCCCCGGCCACCCGCGCGCCCAGGATCGCGCTGAGGCCGACGCCGCCCAGGCCCACCACCGCAACCGACGCGCCGGGCTCGAGGCGCGCCGTATTGATCACGGCGCCGACCCCCGTCAGCACTGCGCAGCCGAACAGCGCCGCCAGTTCGAGCGGCAGGTCCGGGTCGATCTTCACACAGGATTCGCGCGCCACGACCGCATGGGTCGCGAAGGCCGAGACGCCGAGATGATGGTTGACCGGCTCCGCGTGGAACGATAGCCGCCGCGCGCCGGAAAGGAGCGTGCCGGCGCCGTTGGCCTTGGCGCCCGGCTCGCAGAGCGCCGGCCGACCGGCGGCGCAAGGCGCGCAGCGTCCGCAGCTCGGCACGAACACCAGCACCACATGATCGCCGACGGCGAAGTCGGTCACGCCCTCGCCGAGGCTGGCGATCACGCCCGCCGCTTCGTGCCCGAGCGCCATCGGGACGGGGCGCGGCCGGGAGCCGTCGATCACCGACAGATCGGAATGACAGAGGCCGGCCGCTGCGATCTTGACCAAGACCTCGCCGCGACCCGGCGGGGCGAGGTCGAGGTCCACGACGTCGAGCGGCAGCGACTGAGCGTAGGGGGGCGACATGCCCGCGGCCTTGAGAACGGCGGCTCGGATGCGCATGGGGTTTCCTCGACGGTCTGTTGCGAGCGGATGCCCGCCACATGGATGCTAGCAATGTGTGCGCCCGATTTGTAGGGCGGGTCCAGTGACCCCGCCGGCCGGGCCACTAAGGTGTCCGTCGGGACGCCCGCGTGGCGACGGGCTATGGACCGCTCCCAACAGACCCGCGCCCGCTCTTGCGCGCCGCTCAACCGCGCGCCACATAGCGCCTGCGTCGCGGCCCTTTTCGAGCGGCAGCCGGCGCAAACCCGGAGTCTCACATGCCGCAGACCAACAGCCGCTTCTTCGACGATCTCTCCCGCCTGATGACCGACGCCGCGGGGCTTGCCGATGGCGCGCGGCGGGAGGCGCAGACGTTCGCCAAGGGCCAGCTCGAGCGCATGATGGCGGGGATGGACCTCGTCAGCCGCGAGGAATTCGAGGCGGTGCGGGAGATGGCCGCCAAGGCTCGCGACGAGAACGACAAGCTTGCCGCCCGGATCGCCGCGCTCGAGGCGAAGCTGGCCGAGCCAAAGCTCTGAGAACGCGGCGGAACTTCCGCAGAGTCTTGATTCGTTTCGCAGAATTCTGTGGACGGCGGGGACAGGCGGGTTTACGATTCGTCACGAATCACCGAGGTTGCGGCCGTCCGCTCCTGAGATGGGGCGGCCCCGAATCGGGCGGCGAGGCGACGCCTCGAAACCTGATTTTTAGGGTGTCGCATCCCGCATCCCGCGCCGAAAGATCCGTGATGAGCTTGATCGAGCCTGCCGCCGAGGACCGACCCGAGCATCCCGTCGACGTGGTCGAGCGGCTGGCCGCCATCAACGAATGGAGCTTCGACCGCGCCGAGGAGGACGAGATCTCGATCCTCGTCGCCGGCGAATGGGCAAATTACGATGTGGCGTTCACATGGCTTCCCGACCTGGAATCGCTGCACGTCGCCTGCTCGTTCGATCTCAAGGCGCCGCAGCGCAAGCGCCCGGCGGTCAGCGAACTGATCCAGCTGATCAACGCGCAGCTGTGGCTCGGCCATTTCGATCTGTGGCGTGAGCAGGACCTGGTGATGTTTCGCCATTCACTCTGCCTCGCCGGCGGAGCGAGCGCGAGCGACGCTCAGTGTTCGGCGGTGGTGAAGGCGGCGGTCTCCTCCTGCGAGACCTACTTTCAGGCGTTCCAATTCGTGCTTTGGGCCGACCGAAGCCCACGCGAGGCGATCGCCTTCGCCGCGTTCGAGACCCGCGGCGCGGCGTAACCGCCACGACCTCGTCCTTGAGATGAGGAGTCCGCGGGAGCGGTCGTCCCGAAGAGCCGTCCCGTAGGCGCCCCGTCGCAACCCCCCGCGCTTCCTTCGCGACGCTCAGCCTGCGCCGCCGCTCCTTAAGGACAAGGCGCCGCTGCGTTTGTCAAAGAACGGGGCTGGCGCTCGGGCGCTTTTGCGTGTAAGAGCGCGCCTTCCTGTTTTCCCCGCGCGCGAGGACACGTTTGCGCGCGCTTTTTTTGGAGTTGTACCCATGGCCGTTCCGAGACGCAAAACCTCGCCTTCCCGCCGCGGCATGCGCCGTTCGGCCGACGCGATCAAGGCGCCGGCCTATGTCGAGGACAAGGACTCGGGCGAACTGCGCCGCCCGCACCACATCGACCTGAAGAGCGGCATGTATCGCGGCCGTCAGGTGCTCAAGCCGAAGGGCGCGACGGCGGACGCCTGACCTTTCCTTTTTCTGACGCATCAAGCAGCCGGCCCGTTGGGTCGGCTTTTTGACGTCGGGCGGTGAGAATGCGGATCGCCGCCGCTCAGCCCCTCCAGGAAGCGACGATCGCTCCGCCGACGATCAGTGCGCAGGCGAGCGCAAGGGCGGAGGTTGCGGGCGCGACGCCGGCGGCGACGAGGATCAGCGTCGACAGCACCGGGGCGGCGTAGGCCGCGACGCCCAAGAGACGAATGTCGCCGTGCTTCACTCCGTAGTCCCAGACATAGAACGCTAGACCAACCGGTCCGAGACCGAGGCCAAGGATCGCGAGCCACTCCCCGGCGGTCGCCGGAAACACGGTTGTTTCGAAGAAGACGTGACAGAGGGCTGCAAGCGCCGCCGTCGCCAGGCAGAAGCCGGCGACCGCCTCGGTCGGCGCGGCCCTGAGCTTGCGCGAAAGCACGGAATAACCGGACCAGACGAAAGCGCAACAAAGCGCGAGGCCGTAGCCGACGAGCGTCGTTCCGCCGGCCGCGGCGAAGCTCACGCCTTTGGACAAAAAGAGCGTCGCCGCTCCGGCGAAGCCGAGCGCCGCCCCGATCACGTGCCGGGCCTTGAGCCGCTCACCGGGCAACGCTGCGGAAAACAGCACGATCAGCAACGGCCAGAGATAGGCGATCAGACTCGCGTCGGCGGGCGGAGCGCGGCGAAGCGCGGCGAAATAAAGCGCGTGATAACCGAACAGCCCGCCGATCCCGACCGCCCAAACGCGCCACGGCTGGACGAGCGCGCCAAGCCTCCCGCGCGCCGCCGCATAAACCAGGCCGCATGAACCCCCGACCGCAAAGGTGAGCGCCGCCAGTTCGAACGGCGGCGCCGCTCCGGAAAGCGCGGTCAGGAGCGCAAGCGACGACCACAGGACGATCGCGCCAAACCCGATCAACGTCGCGGCGAGCGTTGCGCGCATGGTGGCGGTCTCAGACATCGTCCGCGCTGCTATCAGGGGTGTGAACGATTGGGAAGTTTTGAACTCGCGCGGCTCTCGCGTCCAGCGCTTCTCCGACTCTGTCAACATTACCAAGCTTTCATACGCAAGTCATGCTGGGGTTAGGGCGTGCACGCGACACTAGGTGGCGAGTAGCCGCCGGCTGCCGTCCATGCAGGCCCAGCGATGCGTTTCACCGGTCGAAACTCCTCCTTGCGTCGCGCCCTCCTTGGCGCCGGCGTTTGCGCCGCGGTCGCCGCCGTGGCGCTGGAGAGGTCGTTCGACCCGGCGTATGCAGTCGGGACCGGCGCGGCGGACTCCTCGGGGGCCGCGCCGTCCTCTGGCCCTGCGTCTTTCGCGGACATCGTCGACCAGGTCGAACCGGCTGTGGTGTCGGTCAAGGTGAAGATCGTCAACGGCGCTCAGTCGGACGATCAGGACTCCGACGGCGCTCCCGATTTCCCGCCGGGCAGCCCGTTTGAGCGCTTCTTCCGTCATTTCGGCTTGCCGGGGGAGGGCGACGCCGCCCCGCGCCGCCACGCGACCATGGCGCAGGGGTCAGGCTTCTTCATTTCTAAAGACGGCTACATCGTCACCAACAATCATGTGGTCGACCATGCAAGCGACGTGACGATCACGCTGGCCAGCGGCAAGACCATGCCGGCCAAGGTGATCGGGGTCGACAAAAAGACCGACCTCGCGCTCCTGAAGGCCGAGGGTGACGGCTTTGCTTATGTCGCTTTCGCGTCCAAGCCGCCGCGGGTCGGCGACTGGGTGATCGCCGTCGGAAATCCGTTTGGCCTTGGCGGAACGGTTACGGCAGGGATTGTTTCGGCGCGCGGCCGGGACATCGGCTCCGGCCCTTATGACGATTTCCTGCAGATCGACGCCCCGGTGAATCATGGCAATTCCGGCGGCCCCACTTTTAACGCCCAGGGCGAAGTGGTCGGCGTCAACACGGCGATTTTCTCGCCGTCGGGCGGCAGCGTCGGCATCGGATTCGCCATCGCGAGCGACGTGGTCAAGAATGTCGTCGACCAGCTCCGTACGAGCGGCGTCGTCACGCGCGGCTGGGTCGGGGTGCAGATTCAGTCGGTGTCGCAGGACATTGCCGACAGCCTCGGCTTGAAGAGCGCGGGCGGGGCGCTGGTCGCCGAGGTCGAGAAAAACTCCCCCGCCGCTACGGCTGGGGTCAAGAGCGGCGACGTGGTCACGGCGGTGGACGGTGAGACCGTCGCCGACCCGCACGAACTCGCCCGGCGAATCGCGGCGATCGGTCCGCACAAGACGATCGCCCTGGCGCTCATTCGCAATGGCGCGCCGATGAGTTTCGATGTGACGGTCGCGGCGGCGCCGGTCGACAAGCAAGGGAACGTCGAACCGGCGCAGGCAAGCGATGGGAACGAACTCGCCAAACTTGGGTTAACTCTCAGTCCGAACCGCGGCGACGACGGCGTCATGGTGACTGAGGTCGAACCTGACAGTCCGGCGGCGGACGAAGGCCTCCGCCGCGGCGATGTGATCCTCGAGGTCGGCGGCAAGGCGGTCAGCCGCCCGTCTCAGGTGGCCGACGAAATCGACGCCGCCAAGAGCGGCGGAAAGAAAAGCGTGCTGTTTCGCGTGCAGTCCGACGAGGGTGAGCGATTTCTAGCCCTCCCGACGCAAGCGTCTTAGCGTTCTGGCGCGCCGCTGAGGAAAGCGGCTCGCCAGCAACAAATGGACGGAAGGGCTTTCATGGGCATGTCCCCGGCCCAGCGCGAAGCGCGCTCTTTCGTTCAGTCGGCGGTCGCACAAATCCCCGCCCGCGCGACGCCGGCAAGGCGGCGGCAGGTCCCATAAAGCCCCCCAGGGACCTGCCGCCGTTCCCGTTTTTTGGCCAAACGGCGCAGTGTTGATATATAGCGGGTCATGCGAATCCTGATTATCGAAGACGACCGCGACGCCGCCGCTTATGTTCAGAAAGCGTTTCGGGAGGCCGGCCACATGGTCGACGCCGCGTACGACGGCGTCAGCGGTTATGACATGGCGCTGGAAGGCGGTTACGACGTCGCCATCGTCGACCGGATGCTGCCGAAGATGGACGGGCTGACGCTGATCGGCGCCTTGCGCGGCCAGAAGAACGAAACCCCGGTTCTCATCCTCTCTGCGCTCGGCCAGGTCGACGACCGGGTCAAAGGCCTCCGGGCGGGCGGCGACGACTATCTCGCCAAGCCCTACGCCTTCTCCGAACTGCTCGCCCGGGTCGAGACGCTGGCGCGCCGCCGGCCGGCGGGGGCCCCGAGGAGACAATATATCGCGTGGGCGACCTGGTGCTCGACCGGCTCTCCCACAAGGTGACCCGCCGCGGCGAGGAGATCGTGCTGCAGCCGCGCGAATTCCGCCTGCTCGAATATCTGATGCAGAACGCGGGCAAGGTCGTGACCCGCACCATGCTTCTGGAGCATGTCTGGGACTATCACTTCGACCCCCAGACCAACGTGATCGACGTCCATGTGTCGCGGCTCAGGGCCAAGATCGACCGGGACTTCGATGCGCCGCTGCTCAATACGGTTCGCGGCGCCGGATACATGATCCGTGACGGCGCTCGCTAAGCTCTTTCGAGCCACGGCGTTTCGTCTTGCGCTGGCGATTCTGGCGGTCAGCGCGGTCGGCGCCGGCGTCGTGCTCGACGGTGATCGCGTGGCAGGTCGTCTCGGTGGTCGACGAGGAGATCGCCCGCACGATCGACGCCGAAGCCAAAGGCCTGACGGACGCCTACAATCACGACGGCCTCGTCGGCCTCTATTCCTCGATCGAAGCGCGCAAGCGCCAGCCGGGCGCTTCCCTCTATCTCCTGACCGATCCCGCCGGCGAGTTGCTCGCCGGCAACGTCGAGCAGATTCCGCTCGAGGTCCTGGAGCGGCACGGTTTCATCGTCGTCGACTACAGGACCAACGGCCCGGGCGACCGCGTCCGTCAGGCGCTCGTCCGCATCTACAAGCTGCCGCCTGGGTTCCTGCTGCTGGTCGGCCATGATCTTGGCGACCGCGCCCGGATCGAGGGGGTTCTCGTGCGCGCGCTCGCGATGTCGCTGGTGTTCTTCGCCGCGCTCGCCGCGGTGGGAGCGCTGTTCGTCGCCCGCAACGTGCTCAAACGCATCGACGACATCAACACCTCGGCGCACGGCATCATGGCGGGCGACCTGACCGGCCGTTTGCCGGTTTCAGGCTCAGGGGACGAACTGGACCGCCTGGCCGAGAGTCTCAACGGGATGCTCAAGCGCATCGGCGTGCTGATGCAGGGCCTGCGCGAGGTCAGCGACAACATCGCCCACGATCTGCGCACGCCGCTCACCCGCCTGCGCAACCACGCCGAGGCGGCGCTGGCCTTCGGCGACGACGCCGCCGCCTACCGGATCGCGCTCGAAAAGACGATCGAGGAGTCCGACGCGCTGATCCGGATCTTCAATGCGCTGCTCTTGATCGCCCGCGCCGAGGCCGGCGGCGGCGTCGACGGCCAGACCGCATTCGATCTCGGCGAGGCCGCCGAGGCCGTGGCCGAGCTCTACGAGCCGCTCGCCGAGGAGCAAGGGCTGGCGCTGAACGTCGACGTCGACGGCCCGCTCTACGTCCGGGGCAACCGCGAGCTGATCGGCCAGACCTTGGCCAATCTGGTCGACAATGCGCTGAAGTATGGAGCGCTCAGTGACGGCGACGCCGCCGGCGTGGAGCCCGAAATCGTCGTCTCTGCGCGCCGGAGAGGCGACTGGGTCGAGCTGACCGTCGCGGACCGCGGCCCCGGCATCGCGCCGGAGGACCGGGAGCGGGTGCTCGGTCGCTTCGTCCGGCTAGAGGGCTCGCGTTCCCGGCCGGGTTCGGGGCTCGGCCTTTCGCTCGCCGCCGCGGTCGCGCGGATGCACGGCGGCCGGGTCCAGCTCGAGGACAATGAGCCGGGCTTGCGCGTGCGCGTGATCCTGCCCGCGGAGCCGGCGCCCCCCGCCCTGCCTGTCCCGGCGCTGGGGGGCGTCGATGAACCGATCTCCAGCTGATTCGCGCGTTCTGATCGAAAGGATCTGCGCCGCCCCGCGTCTTTCCGCGCCCGCCGCGGCGCGCCGCCAGCTCGAGGCGCTGATCGCCGAGCCCGGCGCCGAGGCCCTTGCGCCGCTCCTCGCCGCAGGCAAGACGCGCGATCTCCTTCTCGGCCTCGCCGAGCATTCGCCCTATCTGTGGACTCTCGCGACCGAGGATCCGGCCCGGCTCGCGCGCCTGCTCTCGGGGCCGCCGGAACAGGCGCTCGACGCGCTTCTGGCGAGCCTCGGCGCCCGACGCGACGAGGATGAGGCGGCGCTGATGCGCGCGCTCCGGATCGCCAAGCGCGAATCCGCTCTGCTGATCGCGCTCGCCGATATCGGCGGAGTCTGGGATGTGGTCGAGACGACCGAGGCGCTGACCCGCTTCGCCGACGCCGCCGTGGGCGCGGCGCTCGCGTTCCTTCTGCGCCAGTACGCCACGAGCGGCCGGCTCAGGCTCGACCCCGACGCGCCCGATCTCGCCGCGTCGTGCGGCCTGGTCGTGCTGGCGCTCGGCAAGCACGGCGCGCGCGAACTCAACTATTCCAGCGACATCGACCTGATCGTGCTCTACGACGCCGCCTCCGCCGCGATTCCCGAGGGGACGGCGCCGGCGCCCCTGTTCGTGCGGATCACCAAGGCGCTGGCGCGGCTCCTGCAGGAGCGCACCCCCGACGGCTATGTGCTTCGGGTCGATCTGCGGCTCAGGCCCGACCCGGCCTCGACCCCGGTCGCGCTCTCGACCCTGAGCGCCTACGCCTATTACGAGACGCTCGGGCAAAACTGGGAGCGCGCGGCGATGATCAAGGCGCGTCCGGCGGCCGGGGACCTCGATCTCGGCCGGCGCTTTCTCGCCGACCTCGCGCCCTTCATCTGGCGCAAGTATTTCGACTTCGCCGCCATTGCCGACATCCACGCGATGAAGCGCCAAATTCACGCGGTGCGCGGGCACGAGCGGGTTGTGGTCGCGGGCCACGACGTCAAGCTCGGGCGCGGCGGCATCCGCGAGGTCGAGTTCTTCGTCCAGACGCAGCAGCTCATTTTCGGCGGCCGCCGGCCAAGGATGCGCGGCTCGCGCACCCTCGACATGCTGGCCGAACTTTCCGACGAGGGATGGGTGACGGCCGAGGCGGTGAAGGACCTCACCGCCGCCTATTTCCTTTTGCGCAAGGTCGAGCACCGGCTGCAGATGGTCGCCGACGAGCAGACCCAGCGTCTGCCGTTCGAGCGCGAAGACCTCGCCCGCTTCGCCAAATTCTGCGGCTATAGCCGGCTCGAAACCTTCGCGAGGGACCTGACCTTCCATCTGACCCAGGTCGAGAAGCACTATGCGCGCCTGTTCGAGAACGCCCCGACGCTGAGCGCCGCCGTCGGCAGTCTCGTCTTCACCGGCGTCGCGGATGATCCGGAGACGCTGGCGACGCTCGGCCGCCTCGGCTTTCAGCGCCCGCACGCGGCGGCCGAGACGATCCGCGGCTGGCATTTCGGGCGCCGGGCGGCGGTGCAGAGCCCGCGCGCCCGCGAGGTCCTGACGGAATTGACCCCGGCGCTGTTGGAAGCCTTCGCCGGCTCGGGCGACCCCGACGCGGCGCTCGCCGCCTTCGACGGCGCCATGGCGCATATGAACGCCTCGGTCGAGCTCCTGTCGATCCTGCGCTCGAACGACAAGGTGCGCGAACTGTTCGGCGACGTGCTGGGCTCCGCGCCGCGCCTCGCGCAGGTGATCGCGACCCGCCCGCATGTGCTGGATGCGGCGATCGACCCCGATCGGACGCCCGATTTCGAGGACAGTTTTCACGAAGAAGCGACCTGTCTGCGCGCCTCGACTTACGTCGATCAGGCGCGCAGCTTCGAGGATGCGCTCGACCGCGCGCGCGACTTCGCCGCCGAGGAGATGTTCCTGATCGGCCTTCATCTCCTCTCCGGCCGGCTCGATCCCGATCGCGCCGGACAGGCCTATAGCGCGCTGGCGCAGGCTCTGGTCGGGGCGATGCTGAAGCGGGTCGAGGCCGCCTTCGCCGCCGACCATGGGCTCGTGCGCGGCGGGCGCGTCGCGGTGGTGGCGATGGGCAAGCTCGGCTCGCGCGAGATGACGGCGGCGTCCGACCTCGACCTGATCCTGATCTACGACTTCCCCGCCGACGCCGGCGACTCGGACGGCGCCAAGCCGCTCGGCGCGTCCGTCTATTATTCGCGCTTCACCCAGCGCCTGCTCGCGGCGCTGACCGCTCCGACCCGGCGCGGGACGCTCTACGAGGTGGACATGCGGCTCAGGCCCTCGGGCAACAAGGGGCCGCTCGCCACCCAGTTCTCGGCCTTCGCCCTCTACCAGCGCGACCAGGCCGAGACTTGGGAGCACATGGCGCTGACCCGGGCTCGCGTGATCGCCGGGGACGCCAGCCTCGCGGCCGACATTGCGCACGCAATCCGCGAGACGCTGACGCGCAAGCGCGATCCCGGCGCGGTTGCGCGCGAGGTGGCGAAGATGCGCGCGCTGATCGCCAAGGAGAAGGGCGACCGCGACCACTGGGATTTGAAGCTCGTCCGGGGCGGCCTGATGGACATCGAGTTCGTCGCCCAAGATCTGATGCTCGCCTACGCCCACGCGAAGCCGGAGATTCTCGACGTCTCGACCCGCCACGCCATCGACAAGGCGGGCCGGGCCGGGCTCATCGAAGCGCGTCATGTCGAGACGCTGATCGAGGCGCACCGCCTCTATACCGACGCCACCCAGTTCATGCGGCTCGCCATATCCGGGCCGTTCGACCCGAAGACCGCAGCCTCGGGGGTCAAGCTCCGCATCGCCGCCTCTGCCGGCTTCCCCGATTTCGAGACCTTCGTCGCCGCGCTCGACGAGGCGCGCAAACGCGTGCGCGAGGCCTACGAGGCGGTCGTGCGCAGCTGAACGATCGGTCGTCCGCGCCGGCGGCGGCTATCATCGGCGACCCCAAGGTCGTCGAGGCCGCCTTGGGGCGGCCGTTTTGTTGGGCGTTCATGCGCATGCGAAACCGAACAACCGGCGCGGCGATCAGCGGAGGGAACGATGAAGCGCTTTCTCATCAAATATCGATTTAAGGACGGCTCCGAGGACGACTGGCATGAGGAGATCAAGCGATTTATCGCCGCGCTCGAGGGCGATCCGTCGCTGAAAGGCCGGATCGGGTATCTCTGCATGAAAGCGAGCGGACCCTCCGAGGACTATTATCACATCGCCACAACGATGGATGAAGACGCCGCCAGGACGCTTCAGGAGCGTGCTTTTTTTGGACGCTACACCAGCGAATCCAAGCGGGTTTCCGGCGGAACCTTGGAGGTCGTGCCGCTCACGGTCATCGCCGAGACGGCGGCCCGATAGCAGCTTTTTTCAACAAGAACGGCCCCCGCCGCGTCGTGCCGGCGCTGTCGCATCCGGCGCCCTCTATTTCAGCCCCTCGATCAGCGCCTTGAGCGTCGCCACCGTAGACGCGTCCGCTTCGCCGTCGACGCGCTCCGGCCGGAAGTGGCGCTGGAACGCCGCGACCACGGCGCGCGTGCGCCGGTCGCAGACGCCGGTCAGGTCCAGCCCATAGCCGTAGAGCGCGAGCAACGCCTGAAGCGCCCGCACCGGCGGGCCCTCCTCCTCGTGGCGAAACAGCGGGCCGCCGGAAATGGGCGCGGGCTCGACCCAGTGGCCGACGCCGCCCTCGTGCAAGCGCCGCCAGGGAAAGGCCTCGCCCGGATCGCGCTTGCGATGGGGCGCGATGTCGGAATGGGCGAGCACGCGCTCGGGGGCGATTGGCCAGCGGGAGCAAAGGTCGCGGCAGAGCGCGAGGGTTGCCGCGATCTGCCGGTCGGGAAAGGGCGGCAGGCCGCCGTCATGGCCGGGATTGGCGATCTCGATCCCGATCGAGGCCGAGTTGAGGTCGCTTTCGCCTTTCCAATGGCCTTGGCCGGCGTGCCATGCGCGCGCGCCTTCCGGCACGAGCTGGGCGATCCGCCCGTCCTCGAACACGAAATAATGGCACGAGACTTCCGACGCCGGATCGGTCAGCAGCGCCAGCGCCGCCTCCGCCGTGGGCATGCCGGTATAATGGAGGATGAGGGCGTTCGGCTGCCGCGCGCCGCGCCGCTCGCCATAATTCGGCGAGGTGACGAAGCGCTCGGCAAGCGGGCTGTCGCAGACGGAACCGGACGTCATGGCCTGTCTTTCGACACGCGACGTCCGGCCCCGCCGGAGATCAGTTGTACCAGGCGATGCAGATGCGATTGCCGTAGGCGTCGTAGCCATGGCGCGCGCAGTGGCGCGGCCGCGTCACGGCGTTGCCGATCATGCCGCCGCCCACGGCGCCGATCACGCCGCCGGCGATCGCGCCGCCCGCACTGCCGCCGGAGACGGCCGAACCGATCAGCGCGCCGGTGCCCGCGCCCAAGGCGCCGCCGACCAGCGTGCCGGTCTGCTGCTGCTGCGTGGCGCAGGCGGAAAGCGAAATGGCGCTCATGAAAGCGAGCGCGATGGCGGTCATCTTCTTTGTCATGTTTGCGTTTCCTTTCGGCGGCCCCTGCGCCGGCGGGCCGCGCTCATGTCCGCTCGGGAAAGCGGACCGGCGCGGCTTGTGGGTGTCAATAATAGGCGACGCAGACGCGGTTGCCGTTGTAGTCATAGCCGAAGCGCGCGCATTGGCCAGTCGGCTGAGGGGTGGCGGCGGAGCCGATCAGCGCGCCCGTGCCCGCGCCGATCGCGGCGCCCGCGAGCGCCCCGCCTGCGCTTCCGCCCGAAACTGCGGAGCC
The DNA here is from genome assembly GCA_963748545.1 of uncultured Alphaproteobacteria bacterium. Taxonomy (GTDB): domain Bacteria; phylum Pseudomonadota; class Alphaproteobacteria; order Rhizobiales; family Beijerinckiaceae; genus Roseiarcus. Next base: position 450,428 of record CAVVJO010000035.1, on the reverse strand, counting down.
GACCAACGCGCCGGCGCCCGCGCCGAGCGCGCCGCCGGCCAAAGCGTTGGTCTGCTGGGGAGTCTGACAGGCGGAGACCGAGACGGCAGCCGCAAGCGCCAGGGACATCGCCAATGCTCTCTTCATGCCAACCATCTCCTGTCCGTCTCCATCCCTTGCGATCCAGCGCCGCTCAATAATAGGCGACGCAGACGCGGTTGCCGTTGTAGTCGTAACCAAAGCGCGCGCAATTGCCGACCGGCTGCGGCGTTGCGGCGGCGCCGATCATGGCGCCCGAGGCGGCGCCGATCGCGGCGCCTGCGAGCGCGCCGCCCGCGCTGCCGCCCGAGACGGCGGAGCCGATCAAGGCGCCAGCGCCGCCGCCGAGCGCGCCGCCGACCAGCGCATTGTTCTGCTGCGGCGTCTGGCATGCCGACACCGAGACGGCGGCGGAAAGCGCCAGCGCAAGAGCCAAGACTTTTTTCATGGGTAATTATCTCCCGTTCGATGGGTCTCGAAACGAATTTGGGCGCCCCCCGGACCGCGGCGCGCGCCGCCAAGCGGGCCAGCCGCCCGCGCGCGGCACATTCCCATAAACGGGATCAAGCTGCAATGAATGAGGGGAAACGCCGTCATCGCGCGGTAACGACTGGAATATGGCTTTGGTTCCTCGCCGCCGCTCCATTTTCGCCTCGCCTTCGCCGCTCGACGGACTTATCCGGTTCGCCGGAGAGCCATTGAGATCTCGGCCAACCCGGCGACGGCCCTCAGACCTGGAAGCGTTTGATGTCATCGATCCCGGCGCCTGGACCGGATTTCGCCTGGGCGCGGCTGGCGCCGGAACTGCTCGTCGCCGACCTTCAGGCGAGTCTCAAATTCTGGCGCGATCTCTGTGGCTTCGGCGTCGCCTACAGCCGGCTCTCCGAAGGTTTCGCGTATCTGGACCGGGATGGCGCGCAGGTCATGCTGGAGGAGCGCGGCCATGGTCGCGAGTGGGTGACCGGACCCTCTGGAAGCGCCTTTGGGACGCGGGGTCAATTTTCAGATTACGGTGCGGACGATTGCCCCAATTCTGGCGGCGCTGGCTGCGGCAAGCTGGCCGCTCTTCATGGCCCCCGAAGAGAAATGGTACAGGGCCGGCGACATCGAGGTCGGCGTTCGGCAGTTCCTGGCGCAGGATCCCGACGGATACCTTGTTCGGTTTTCCGAAGCGCTCGGTCGGCGCGCCGTCGGCTAGCGCTCCGCCGCTTTTCCCTTGACCGCCGGCGCGCGGGCCCCCTATGCCCACTCCCGCCAGTCGGCTGGACGGCCGCCGCGTGAAGCGGAGGAAAGTCCGGGCTCCATACGGATACGGCGCCGGATAACGTCCGGCGGGGGCGACCCCAGGGAAAGCGCCACAGAAAGGAAACCGCCCCGAGCGGCCGAGAGGCTTTCCGGGGTAAGGGTGAAAGGGTGCGGTAAGAGCGCACCGCGCGGGCGGCAACGTCAGCGGCATGGCAAGCCCCGCCGGGAGCAAAACCGAATAGGAGCGATGCGCGGCTCATGGCCGCAGGGCTTTTCCGTAGCCCCTGTCGCTCGGGTTGGTTGCTTGAGGCGCCCGGCGACGGGCGTCCCAGAGGAATGGCCGTCACGTCGGGGTTCACGCCCCGGCCATACAGAACCCGGCTTACAGGCCGGCTGGCGTTCATGGCGGCGCTCGTCCATTGTGGCGGGCGCCGTTTGAGTTTCGGTGAGTTTTGGGAGACGATGCGATGCTTCGGGCGGACAAGGTGCTTCCGGCGGGCGACTGGACGGGAACGCCGGTCGACAGCGTGGTGCTCGAATTCGACGAGCGGTATCGGCGACGCCTCGTCATGACCGGCGTCGGCGGCTTCGCGTTCCTGCTCGACCTCGCCGAGGCCGCGATGCTGCGCGGCGGCGATGGGCTCAGGCTCGAGGACGGCCGTATCGTCGAGGTGGTCGCGTCGCCCGAACCGCTCGCCGAGATCCGCGCCGCAGACGCGCTCGCGCTGGTCCGCGTCGCCTGGCACCTCGGCAACCGCCATCTGCCCACCGAAATGACCCCGAAGGCTTTGCGCATCCGCCGCGACCCCGTGATCGAGGACATGGCCAAGGGCCTCGGCGCCCGCGTCGTCGCGGTCGAGGCGCCGTTCAACCCGGAGGGCGGCGCCTACGTGCAGGCGGAGTCGCACGGGCATGGGCATGGGCATGGGCACGGGGATGGCCACGAACATGATCACGCGCACGGCCATCACGATCACGACCACGATCACCACCACCACGACCACGATCACGAGGCCTGCGATCATCCGGACCACGACCACACGACGGTCATGGCCATAGCCACTGACTGAGCTGACCACGCGAACCGGCTCGCCCGTTGCGGAGAGGGCGGGGGCGAGGGGCTATGGCCGCATGCGGTCAGCCCCGCGGCCCTGATCGGACCGCCTTCTCTCCGCGAAGAAGGAAGAGCGGCAGACTGATGCGAAGCCCCCGCGCCGACCGCGCCCTCCTGCCGCTGATGCTGTGGCTGTCGCCGGCTTTTCCGGTCGGCTCGTTCGCCTATTCGCAGGGGCTCGAATGGGCGGTCGAGAACGGCGACTCCATGACGCGCGCTCGCTCGGCGGCTGGCTGGTCGACCTGCTGACCTTCGGCGCGCCGCGCGCCGACGCGCTTCTGTTCGCAGAGAGCTTTCGCGCGGCGGACGCGGAAGCCTGGACCGCGCTCGGAACGACCAACGAACTCGCCGTCGCCCTTGCCACTACCGCCGAGCGGCGGCTCGAGACGACCGCGCAAGGCTCGGCTTTCGTCGCGGCGGCGCGGGCGGCATGGGACTGCGCGCCCTTGCGCGCGCTGACAGACGAGGAGCGCGTCGCCTATCCGGTCGCCGTCGCCGCCGCCTGCGCCGGCCACGGCCTCCCGCTCGAAGCGAGCCTTCAGGCCTTTGTCCTGGCGCAGGTCGCCGCGGCGGTCTCGGCGGTGGTGCGCCTCGGCTCGATCGGCCAGACCGACGGCCAGAAGATCCAGGCGACGCTGATCCCCCGCATCCGCGCGCTCGCCCGCGAGGCGGCCGGTTCGACCCTCGCCGACCTCGGCTCCTGCGCCTTCCGCGCCGACATCGCCGCGATGCGCCATGAGACGCAATATTCACGGCTGTTTCGGTCGTAAGGGCGCTAACCGACAAGGTCAGCGCCATGCACTAACGACACAAAGTAGATTTGACGGCCATCAAATGCGACAGGGCGTGGGGTGCATTCCTTGGTCACCAGCACGAGAGTTGTTCGCTTGGCGTTCTACCCCGCCCGTCGAGTTACTTTGACGCATGGTGCTTTCTCACCGGCCATGCCAGCCTGTGATGCGCCCCAAGGGCGGGGCAGGGTGGGCAGTTCAATGGACAAGATCTTTTTCCGGGCCGCGATTGTCGTGGCCTTGAGTACAGTTTTGGCCGGATGCGTAAGCACCGAAGAAATGCCGCTCGCGCCAAACATCGTCCGCTTGGATACAAGCGCTAGAGGCGCTTTCTTCGTAGGTCACACTGGGGCGCTGACGCTTCAACGGGCTGCACAAGTCACAATCAGGAATGGTTACGAATATTTCCGCTTGGAGCAAGCGGAGATGGGTCAGAGCTCGCAGTACGCGGGGACCTCGTCCTTTGGGAACGCCGCAGTCTATGGGAATGCTTTTGGCGCGACCGCGTACGGTTCGAGTTTCTCGACCCCGGTTTATGCGCCGACTTCAGAGATCGGCGTCACCGTCGTCATGTTCCATCCAAACGAAGCAGGCGCAAAAGGCGCGTTCAACGCGGCAGAAGTCCTGAATAAATATGGGTCATAATGCGGCGTGGTCCCTAGCGCGGCATTTTTCACGCCGGCGACGACAGCGCGCCGCGTTGGCCATCAGCGTGCTTGCGCCGTACGCTCGGGTGGACCGACCTATTCCGATCTGCACGAAAAGTCTGCCCTAGCTCGCGCGGGAGAGCGAATCGCCCCTATAGTCCCCCTCGGCGCGCGATCTTCTATTCGGTCCCTAAAGCGCTGATCGGCGATCTACACAGGGAACAGTGACATCCAGCGATACAATTCGCCGTTTGGCTCTCGCCCGCTATCTTCATGGGCAGGCGGGCGAACAAGGGCGTAAAGTCGATCGCTAGGCTCGCGCTGCTACCGCTTCACGGCGCTTGGAACTTCCTCTTGAGGGCGCAGGGAGCCGGAACGCATGAATCCTCTCGTCGGTGTTTGGCGCCTGGTCGCCGAGAACGCTTCCAGTGCGGCCGGCGAGCCGCGACCGAAAAGATACGGCCCGATGGGAATCGGGCTCATAACCTTCACCGCGGAAGGCCGCATGATGGCTGTGCTGTCCGACGGACGCCCTGGCCCGATCGACGGGGCGCGCATCTTCTTGTCCTATTGCGGCGACTACACGTTCGACGGGGCCCGCCTCGTGACCCATGTCGACGGCGCCTCCCATGAAGCCTTCCTCGCCCAGCCGCAGGTCCGCGAGGCGCGCCTGGAAGGGGACAGCCTTACGCTTCGTCTGCCGATCGACCCCCTGGGCGCGAGCGACCTTGTGCGGGAGCTCAAGTGGGAGCGGATAGCCTAACGGAGCGCGCGCCGCAGGGCCTGCCGCCGAAGCGCAAAGGAGAGTCCATGACCCCTCAAAAACAACCCCTCCGCGTCGGCGTCGGCGGCCCGGTCGGCTCCGGCAAGACCGCGCTGATGGAGCAATTGTGCAAGCGGTTGCGCGACAGGCTCGAGGTCGCCGCGATCACCAACGACATCTACACCAAGGAGGACGCGCGCATTCTGGTCGAGGCGGGCGCGCTGCCGACCGAACGGATCCTGGGGGTCGAGACGGGCGGCTGTCCGCACACCGCCATCCGCGAGGACGCCTCGATCAACCTCGCCGCGATCGCCGACATGCGCAAGCGCTTCCCCATGCTCGACGTGATCCTGATCGAATTGGGCGGCGACAACCTCGCCGCGACCTTCTCGCCCGAACTCGCCGATCTCACGATCTATGTCATCGACGTCTCCGGCGGCGAAAAGATCCCGCGCAAAGGCGGCCCCGGCATCACCCGATCCGATCTGCTCGTCATCAACAAGACCGACCTCGCCCCTCATGTCGGCGCCAACCTCGACGTCATGGCCCGCGACGCCAAGATCCAGCGGAAAGCCCGGCCGTTCGTGATGGCCAACATGAAGACCGGCGAAGGCGTGGACGCGGTGATCGCCTTCCTGCGCGAGAAGGGCGGCCTCGACGCGGGGTGAGGCGCGCGGCGCTTGCCAATTGCCGTCCGGGCGCCCGAGGCCGGGTCCAACCGGGGGATAGACCGGAATAGCAACAATCTCTTTCAGATTATCGGAATTCTGGGTAGGGTTCAAAAGTCGGCGGGAGGCGACCGCGCGTTATCCGATCGTCCCCGCTGAGGAGGGGCGACGCAGCGCGTTGGCGGCGCAGCGGTCGATTGCAGTAAGTCATTGAAAAGATTGATTTCGGCAAGGGGAAACCCTTGACTGGAGTTGGCATGGATTTGGGCTCCGCCGGCATGGCCTTGGAGTTCGACGCCCCGCCGGCTTGGGGCCGGCGCTCTCAGGCCGCGGCGCGGCCGTTCGTCAGCGTCCAGCCCTGCGGCGCGCTGATCATGGGCAGCGGCTTGGACGTTGAAAAGGGACAGGTTTGTGCACTTAAGCGTTTGATATTGGCTCTGAGGCGCCAGGCGTGCGGGGCGTCTCCCGGCCGGCCGCGGGCGCGCCTACGCCTTGGCCGCCTCCGCCCCCTCGACCGGGTCCTTCGCCGGCTCGCGCTGCAGCGTCTGATCGATGTCGAGCGTGCCCTCGACGCCGATCGAGTCGTAATGCCTCGCGACCCAGGCCTTGGCGTCGGCGCGGCCAAGATCGCGCAGGCGCAGAAGAAACGGCCAGGACACGTCGAACTTGGTCGAGGCGGGGAAGGCCTCGAGCCGGCCCGCTCCGCCAATCCGATGCAGGCGCTCGAGCCGGTAGCTGTCGCTCTTCAGCACGCCGGAGCGGATCAGGCGGGCGACGAAGTCGGTGGCCCGCAGTTCGCCGAGAAGGCTGGCGTTGAAGGTGATCTCGTTCAGACGGTTCATGATCTCTTCAGGCGTCCGCGGAACGTCCGCCCGCTCGATCGGGTTGATCTGGACGATGATCACGTCCCGACAGGCCGTCTCGTAGAAGAGCGGCCAGAGGGGAGGGTTTCCGGCGTAGCCGCCGTCCCAATAGGCCTCCCCGTCGATCCGCACCGCCTGGAAGAGCTGCGGCAGGCAGCCCGAGGCCATGACGTGGTCGGCCGTCAGGACGTCGCGCCGAAAGATCTCGCCGCGGCCGGTCTTCACGTTGGTGGCGGCCACGAACAGTTTCGGCGTGTCGAACGCCCGCAGCCGCTCGAAGTCCACGATCGCGGCCAGATGGTCGCGCAGCGGATTGATGTTGAACGGATTGAGCGCATAGGGACTGACGAATTGCGCCATCGCATCCGCCCAGGCGCCGAAATAGCTTGTCCCCGGCCAAAGCGCCCCCCAGGGCCTAAGCCAGGCGTCGATCAGCTTGCGCTGGGCCGGTCCGAGCGACCCCTCGGTCGAGACGGAGAGCCAGAATTGCTCCAGCTTCTCCCGGGCGCCCTGGCGTCCGCCCTCGGCGAGGCCGGCCGCATAGACCACGGCGTTGAACGCGCCGGCGCTCGCCCCGCTGATCGCGCCGATCTCGATCCGATCGTCCTCGATCAGCGCATCGAGCACGCCCCAGGCATAGGCGCCGTGGGACCCCCCGCCCTGGAGGGCGAGGTTGACCGCCTTGCCGTCGTCCGCATCCCGAGCCCCGTCTGCGCTCACGCCGCCGTCCAGCCGCCGTCGATCGAGATGTTCGCGCCGGTAATCTGTGAGGCCGCATCGGAGCAGAGATAGACCGCCATGGACGCCACCTGATCGACGGTGACGAACTGCTTGGTCGGCTGCGCCACCAGCATCACGTCGTTGATCACCTGATCGCGGGTCATGTTGCGCGCTTTCATCGTGTCGGGAATCTGGTTTGCGACCAGCGGCGTCCACACGTAGCCCGGCGAGATGCAGTTGCAAGTGACGCCGAACGTCGCGAGTTCGAGCGCGACCGTCTTGGTGAGGCCGGCGATGCCGTGCTTGGCCGCCACATAGGCCGACTTGAAGGGCGAGGCCACCAGCGAATGGGCCGAAGCGGTGTTGATGATGCGGCCCCACTTCCGCGCCTTCATGCCCGGGACCGCGGCGTGGATCGTGTGGTAGGCCGACACGAGGTTGATCGCGATGATCGCATTCCACTTCTCCGGCGGAAAGTCCTCGATCGGCGAAACGAACTGGATGCCGGCGTTGTTGACCACGATGTCGACCGCTCCGAGCTTCTCGGCGGCGTCCTTGATCATCGCCTCGACCTCGTCGCCCTTCGACATGTCGGCGCCGTTATAGACGCATTTGACCTTGAACTCGCTCTCGATTTTGGCGCGCTCCTCCTCGATCGCCTTGGGGTCGCCAAAGCCGTTGATCATCACATCCGCGCCCTCCTTGGCGAGCGCACGGGCGATGGCGAGGCCGATCCCGCTGGTGGAGCCGGTGACAACGGCGTTACGATTGGCGAGCGACATGAGGCGGTCCTCCAAAAAAATGACCGCCACGCGACCACGCCTGACGGACGCTGTTTGCGTAGTATTCGTCATATTGCATTGCAATGAAGCTTTCGAGTGGACGAACAGTCGCGGGTGACTTTTCTGCCGCCACGACCTAAATTGGGCTCAAGGAGCTGCGGCGTCCCCTAAAACGCCGCGCGAAGGTGGTTTCCCATGAACGCTTCACCGGCCGAACCGGAGTTTGGTCCGCGAGCACGCCGCGCGACCGTCGCTGTCAAGATCGGCGAGGGAGACTCGGCCGTCGAGGTCGGCGGCGGCGCTCCGATCGTCGTCCAGTCGATGACCAATACGGACACCGCCGACGTCGAGGCGACAGCTCGTCAGGTCGCCGCGCTGGCGCGCGCAGGTTCGGAACTCGTTCGGTTGACCGTAGACCGCGACGAGGCCGCGGCGGCGGTTCCTCACATTCGCGACCGGCTAGCCGCGATGGGGGTGTCAGTCCCGTTGATCGGCGACTTCCATTATATCGGCCACAAGCTTCTTGCCGAGCATCCAGCCTGCGCCGAGGCGCTCGACAAGTACCGCATCAATCCTGGCAATGTCGGCTTCAAAAACAAACGGGATCTGCAATTCGGTCAGATCCTGGAGATCGCCATCCGCAACCGCAAGGCGGTGCGGATCGGGGCGAACTGGGGGTCGCTCGACCAGGAGCTCCTGACGCATCTCATGGACGAGAACGCCGCCAGCGACGCCCCTGTCGACACCCGCGCGGTGACGCGCGAAGCGCTCGTGCGCTCGGCGCTGCTCTCGGCCGAACGCGCCGAGGCGATCGGCCAGCCGCGCTCGAAAATCATTCTGTCGGCCAAGGTCTCGGCGGTGCAAGACCTGATTACGGTTTACCGCATGCTGGCGATGCGATCGGACTACGCGTTGCATCTTGGCCTCACCGAAGCCGGTATGGGCTCCAAGGGGATTGTCGCCTCGTCGGCGGCGCTTGGCGTCCTGCTGCAGGAGGGAATCGGAGACACAATCCGCATTTCGCTCACGCCCGAACCGGGCGGCGACCGCACACAGGAAGTGCGGGTCGCCCAGGAACTCCTTCAGACCATGGGATTTCGCATATTCGCTCCGCAGGTCGCCGCGTGCCCAGGCTGCGGGCGGACGACGTCCACCGTGTTCCAGGAGCTCGCCCGCGATATTCAGCGCCATCTCTCCACGTCGATGCCGGAGTGGCGGGCCCGCTATCCCGGAGTCGAGCGTCTCAACGTCGCGGTAATGGGGTGCATCGTCAACGGTCCCGGCGAAAGCAAGCACGCCGACATCGGGATCTCCCTGCCCGGCACCGGCGAGGCGCCGGCGGCCCCGGTTTTCGTTGACGGCGTCAAGACCGTGACCTTGCGCGGGCCTCGAATCGCTGCCGATTTCAAGGCGCTGGTCGAGGCCTATGTCGCCAGACGGTTCGGCGGCGTCGACCAGGCGGCGGAGTAGCGCCGCTTGTATGACCCGCCTCTCCATCGCGTTGACGAACTCGTCCGGCAGCATGCGCTGATCAAGGCGCGTCCGCTTGGGCTTTTAGTCAGCCATGGGCCGCAAGGGCTGATGGCGAATGCCGTCCCGTTCCGCCTCGATCCCGGCGCCTCCAAGCTCGGCACGCTGCAGGCGCATATCGCGCGCGCCAATTCGCAATGGCGCGACCTTGCGGCCAGCGCGGAGGCGCTCGTCGTGTTCCAGGGCGTGGAGCATTACGTTTCGCCCTCCTGGTATCCGAGCAAACAAGAGACGCACAAAGTCGTTCCGACCTGGAACTATGTGATGGTGCAGGCGCGCGGGCCAGTCCGAGTGATCGAAGATGACAATTGGCTGGAACGTCAGATCGGGCAACTGACCCGCGAACAGGAGTCCTCACGAGCCGCGCCATGGGCCGTCGACGACGCGCCGGCGGACTTCATCGCAGCCCAACGCAAGGCGATCATCGGACTTGAGATCGAGATCGCCGACATTAGGGGAAAGTGGAAGACGAGCCAGAACCGCAACGCGGCCGATCGCGCGGGGGTCGTCGAAGGCCTGGAGTTCTTGGCGACGACGGGTCGCTGGCTATGGCCGCCATTGTCGGTGAGACTGGTCGCCGCTGACGCAACTCGGTTGTCAGCGTGGAATTCATAAGTCGGTTTCGAGCGAACGCCGAAACCATATCGCCCCGGCTAGAAGGAGATCGAACGCATGACGGACGCAATAAAGTCTCTCTACACCGCACATGCCACGGCAACAGGCGGCCGCAATGGTCACACGCGCGCCGACGACGGAACAGTCGAGGTCAATCTATCGGTGCCGAAAGAAATGGGCGGCCCTGGGAAGCCGGGAACCGCGACCCCCGAGCACTTGTTTGCAGCCGGCTACGCCGCCTGCTTCGGCGGCGCGCTGGACTTTATCGCCAAGCAGCACAAGAAGGACGCGACCGGAGCGACGATCAAATGCGCGGTGTCGATCGGCCCGCGCGAGAGGGGCGGGTTCGGCCTGGCGGTCGCCCTCGACGTCACCGATACGAGCCTACCGCAAGCAGAACTCCGGGCGCTCGTCGAGGAGGCTCACGAAAAAATCTGCCCCTACAGCCACGCCACTCGTGGCAACGTCGATGTCAAGTTGACTGTACACGGATCCTGAAGCGGGTTTCCAGAGCGGGGAGAAGACCGCCGCGCTGCTGTGCGGCAAAGCGTCCCATAGCTAACGGCCGGAAGGGGGCCTGATTCGTTTCGTGGCCCCTACCGACTTGGCTGCGCCGCTGTGGAAATTGCTGGTCGTCGGTGGCCTGCTCGCTTTCCGTAGCGTTTTGGCTGACGACGACTTCATTCTGCGTTACTATAGAACTTGGCTGGAAATCGCAAAACGGGGCGGCCTAATTTAGGGATCGGCGTTGCGAAACTTTATGGCGCCTCCCTAAGTCGTCTTACGTACCACGCACTGGTTGAACCGGGTTGCGAGCCACTGTTTTTGCCGCTTAAGCGAAATATGTTGTCATTGTTGCTTCATGTTGTCGGGCGACGCTGCTCGGGGCAATATTCCGATAAGCCTCTTTCATCGGCGCTCTTGATTTTGGGATCAGTCACGCGGCATATGAGTTTGCTTGCGTGGGCCACGAGACGCTTCACGCGAGCCAAGGCCCTCAGTCGCAATCGTCCTCCCGGACGTCTCGACACTGCAAGAAAGCACGGCAGATGGAGCAATCCGCGCCCCCCTCCGGCGAGGCTGCGCCGCTAGACCCTGGTTTGCGGGCGCTGAGCGGCATCGCTGCCTACTACAGAATTGGCGCCGATCCCAACCAGCTTCGACGTGAACTCGCCTTGGGCGAGCGCGCATCCGATGACTTCGACCTCATTCGCGGGGCGCAAATGATCGGCCTTAAGGCTCGGCTGATCACCGGGGTTGACGAACGTCGCATGCGAAAGATCCCTACCCCCGCGATCGTCCGCCTCAGCAACGGCGCGCTTTTCGTCTTTGGCGGAAGGAATGCGGCCGGCCTTTGCCGTTTGGTCGATCCGGTTAGCCATGCGGCGACCGACGTCCCGCTTGATGAGCTAACCCGCGAGACGGACGGCCGGGTGCTGTTGGTCGCAAGACGCATGGGCGGCGCCGGGATCAGTCCAAAACAGTTCGGGCTGCGCTGGTTTCTCCCGACGTTGTGGCGCTACCGCAAGCCACTGGGGCACGTACTGGCGGCGTCGCTGTTCGTTCAGATCTTTGCGTTGACGACCCCGCTCATTTTTCAGGTCATCGTCGACAAGGTCCTCACCCATCGCGGCTACGAGACGCTGTTCGTGATGATCGGCGGCCTCGTCGTCGTATCGCTGTTTGACGTGGTTCTGCAATATCTGCGCGCTTATGCGTTGTCGCACACCACCAATCGCATCGACGTCGAACTCGGTCAGCGCCTGTTTGCCCATCTCCTACGTCTGCCGATGAGTTACTTCGAGACCCGTTCGGCGGGCCAGACTGTCGCGCGCGTGCGCGAACTCGAGACCATCCGGGCCTTCCTGACAGGACAGGGACTGTTCTCCGCGATCGATCTCGTGTTCACCGTCGTCTTTTTCGCGGTGATGTTCGCCTATTCGGTGCCGCTCACGCTGATCACCCTGATCGCCCTGCCGGTTTATGTTCTGATTGGATTCGCCGTAAGGCCGCCGCTGCGCGACCTCGTCAACGAGAAATTCAATCGTGGCGCAGCGAGCCAGCAGTTTCTGGTCGAAACCGTGGTCGGCGTCGGGACGATCAAGTCCGCCGCGGTCGAACCGATTATGCGCGCCCAGTGGGAAGAAAAACTGGCCGCCTACGTCAAAACGAGCTTCTCGGCCACTATGCTCGGGACCGGCGGTCAGCTCGGCATCCAATATGTCAGCAAGCTCACCACGGCGGCGATCCTTTTGTTCGGGGCCAAGGCGGTGATCGACGGCGAGCTCAGCGTCGGCGCGCTCGTCGCCTTCAACATGATCGCAGCGCAGGCGGTGCAGCCGATCCTGCGCCTCTCGCAGATCTGGCAGGACTTCCAGCAGGTCCAGATTTCGATCGAACGGCTCGGCGACATCCTCAACACCCCGCCAGAGCCGGCGCCGATGATGCGGCTTGCGCCGCAGACGCCGCGCGGCGCGATCGAGTTCCGAAACGTCAGTTTCCGCTATCGCCCTGGCTCTGCCGATGTTCTGAGGAATGTATCGCTCAAGATTGCGCCGGGCGAGACCATCGGCGTGGTCGGCCCGTCGGGCTCGGGCAAGTCTACCCTGACAAAACTCGTACAGCGCCTTTACCTTCCGACCGAGGGCCAGGTCTTCCTCGACGGCGCCGATCTGAGCCAGGTCGACCCGGCGTGGTTGCGCAGCCACATCGGCGTGGTGCTGCAGGAGAACCTGCTGTTCAACCGCACGATCCACGAGAACATCGCCTTCTCCGATCCTGCGATGCCGAGGGCCAGGGTGATCGAGATCGCCCGCCTCGCCGGCGCCGACGAGTTCATCGACAAGCTGCCGGAGGGCTACGACACGATGGTCGAAGAGCGCGGCGCCAACCTGTCGGGCGGACAGCGCCAGCGCATCGCGATCGCCCGGGCGCTCGCCACCAACCCGGGCATCCTCATTCTCGACGAGGCGACGTCGGCCCTGGACTATGAGAGCGAACGGATCATTCAGCGCAACATGCGCCGCATCGTCAAAGACAGGACGGTGATCATTGTCGCCCATCGGCTGGCGGCGGTGCGCGCGTGCGACCGCATCGTTGGCATGGCCGACGGACGGATCGTGGAAATCGGCTCACACGACGAATTGATGCGCCGCCCGGGAGGCCTCTACGCCTACCTATGGGGTCTCCAGACGAAGCCGGTCGAGGTCGCGGCATGAACGAGCTCGTGCGAACGGGCGCCCCGGCGGGCGCCGTTGTGGTGCGCCCGCGCCAAGCGCCGTCGGCGCGGATGCTCTCGCTGAGGGATATGCGCCACGGCGAGTCGTCGGACCGCGAGTTTCTTGCGCCCGTGCTTGAGATCCTCGAGACGCCCGCCTCGCCGGTGCGGATCGCCTTCCTCTGGACGATCTGCGCGCTCGTCGTCGCCTGCCTCGGCCTCGCCTATTTCGGGCGCATCGACATCATCGCCACGGCGCAGGGCAAGTTCCAGCCGACCGGGCGCGTCAAGGTGATAGAGCCGGTCGAGACGGGCCGAGTGGTGGCCATTCACGCCGGAAACGACAGCGCGGTGAAGGCCGGCGACGTTCTCGTCGAGCTTGACCCTTCCGCGGCGGAGGCTGACGCGAAAGCGGCTCGCGCCGATCTCGCCGCGGCCGAGGCCGAGGCCGTGCGGCGCCGGGAGGCGCTCGCGGCGGCCCGCGCCCATGACTACGCGCCGTCTTCGGCGATCGCCTGGCCCGAGGGGGTCGAACTCGAGCCTGCGCGCCCGCGAGCAGGGCGTCCTGGCCGCGGATCTGGGCCAGCTCGCGGCGACCGTCGCTTCGTTCGACGCGCAGAAGAGGCAAAAGGCCGCAGAGCGCGACATGTTGACCCACACGATCGGGACCCAGAAGAATCTGGTCGCGACGCTGCAGGAGCGCGTCGACATGCGCACCAAGCTGGTCGAGTCCCAGTCGGGCGCCCGGTCCGCTGTCATCGACGCGACCGAAACGCTGCAGTATCAGCAGACTCAGCTCGCCATGCAGCAGGCCCAGCTCGCCTCCGCTGCGACAGGTCTCGACGTCATTGCGCGCGATTCGGAAAAGGCGGTCCAGAGCTTCCTTTCCGATCAGGCGCAGAAACTCGACACCGCCGAGCGGCAGGCCGAAGAGGATCGCCAGCGTCTCGCCAAGGCCGAGGCGATGCTGGACCATCTCACGCTCAAGGCGCCGATCGACGGCCGCGTCCAGTCGTCGATCATCACCAACGTCGGCCAGGTTCTGACCAGCGGTCAGGAGGTGATGCGCATCGTGCCGCAGGACTCGCAGCTCGAGATCCAGGCTTACGTGCTCAACCGCGACATCGGCTTCGTCCACATCGGCCAGGATGCGGTGGTGAAGGTCGAGTCCTTTCCCTTTACCCGCTACGGCTCGGTCAAGGCGCATGTCGTGCGCATCGCCGACGACGCGATCCCCTCGCCCGACGCGAGCGCCCTGGAGGGCGATCCCGCCCGGGCCTCGAACGCATCCGGCTTCGCCGGGGGCGAGCGGACGCAGAATCTGGTGTTCGCGGTCGAACTGGCGCCGGACGCCTCGACCCTCTCGATCGACGGGGTGGAGCGCCCGCTAACTTCGGGCATGGCCGCCACGGTCGAGATCAAGACCGGCGCGCGCCGCCTGATGGATTATGTCTTCTCGCCCCTGGTCGAGGTCGCCTCGCGCGCCATGCGGGAACGCTGAGCCGGCGATCGGCGGAGGCGCTACCCGGGCGCGAATCGAAAGATTTCAGAGCCTTGCCACGACTTTTCCGGGCGACCGTCGCTCGCCGCGGCGGCCGGTTCGAAGCGCCCCGCGGGAAGGCCGGGTTCCAGCCCCCGCCGTCCCGCCCCGGCGCTGTATCGATCGCTCGGCCGCGCGCCCGGCGCAAGCCCAGGCGTGAAATCCATGTTTTCAAGATGTTGCGCCGGATTCTCCGGGCCAGCAGCGGCCGCAGCCGGCTCCGCTAGGGAACGGCGCGCCTGGGAAAACCATGGGTCGATGTCGGTCGTGGCGAGCGAAGGACGGGCTTCTCCCTTATGGCTCGTCGCGAGGCCGGGCGCGGAATCCATCTTTTCAGGGGCTTGCGGCGGAATCTCCGGGCGAACGTCGCCAAGTCGGGCTTCGGCCGGGCGATCCGCCGCAACGGCTGACGGCTCCGGGTCGCCCCGATCGCCCCGATCCTCATCCCGAGCCGAGGCCCTTGGCGACATCGCGTCCCGCTGAGCCGCGATCTCCGCCCAATCCTCCGGCGCCAAACCCTGGCGGATCCCGAGCGGGCGGCCGAATCCCAAAACGCCTTCGCCGGCCCCCCGGCGGCGCTCGCTCCAGCGCCGGCCGGAGGCGACAAACCCGTGGTAGCGGTCGAGTTCGCGCACGATCCTGACGACGCGGTCGACCGCCTTGAGGTTCATGTCCCCCATGGCGCTGTAGGCGACCAGCAGCGCCTCGTTGAGACGGCTGACCTGGATCGCTGCGAACTCCGCCGGCGGCGCCGGCATGCGGCGGGCGAGAATCTCGCGGATGATCGCGCGCATCCGCTTTTCGCCGACCCCGACCTGCGCCGCGATCTCGGCGACGGCGACCCCGCGGTTCAGAGACTCGACAATTCGCTGTTCCCGCTTGAACTTTTCGAGCCGCGCGGCGCGCGCGGAGACTGGCTTCCCGGGTGCGGCCGCCAGAGCGGCTTCGGCGAGATCGGACATCGGGACTGTTCTCCTGTTGATGCGAACAAATGTGGAACAATCTCCTTCGACTGTCAAGAAATTGCTTCTCTGGCGATGTGGAAAAACCTGACCCCCGGCGACCGCCACGAAGGTCCGAGCCGATGCCGAAGCGGATGTCGTCTTTCAACGTGAGGCTGACGTCGCCAATCGCGAGCGCGAACGGCGTAAATGCGCAGGGAAGCGAGGCTTTGCGTCTTGGGGTCGAATCCGCTCGGAGGCGGGCGAACAATTCGCCACTCCGAGGTCGCCATCTGGGCTCGCGCCGGCGGCGCCTCGATCGTTCGGACCCCCGGCGACGCGACCCGGATGCTCGAAGAGCCCCGGCAGAAACATGGCGCTCAATCGGTTTTTTCGAGGCCGGCGGCTTTACACCATAGCCTTTGTTAACAGCGGCATGCATTTGACATGCGAGCCGACGAGATGCGATGCTTTTATCAGGTCCCGCTAGCAAATTTCTTCTGGCCGGAGGACGAATGAAGCTGGTGTTGGCCAATCCGCGCGGATTTTGCGCTGGGGTCGATCGAGCCATCGCGATCGTGGAGGGGGCGCTCGACTGTAACGAGGGGCCGGTTTTCGTCCGTCACGCCATCGTTCACAATAATGTGGTGATCGAACGCCTCAGCCGTCGCGGCGCTATATTCGTCGAAAAACTCTCGGAAGTTCCCCCCGGATCCCGTGTCGTCTTGAGCGCCCACGGGTCGCCGCCGGAGGTTTACGCAGAGGCCAAGGCCCTCGGCCTCCGCGTTTTCGACGGGGCCTGTCCGCTCGTGACCAAGGTGCATCTCGAAGTCGCCCGGCATGCCAAGCAGGGGCGAGCGGTCGCGGTGATCGGACATCGCGATCACGTCGAGGTTCAAGGAATTCTGGGCTATTACGACAATCCCAACGGAGATGGCGCCTTTGTCGTCGAGGAGGAGACCGACGTCATCGCCGTGCCCGAACCCCGATCCGGCGAGATTGCTTACGTGACGCAAACGACGCTCGCCGTCGATCAAACCCTGCAGATCGTTGCGGCGCTCGCCGCCCGCTTTCCGCGGATCATCGCGCCGCACCGACAAGATATTTGTTATGCGACCCAGAATCGGCAGGACGCCGTGCGGCAGCTGGCCAAAGACTGCGACTTGATCCTGGTGATTGGCGCGGCGCACAGCTCCAATTCGACCCGCCTTGTGGAAGTGGCGCAGCGCGCCGGCGTGACGGCCCGGCTTATTGAAACCGCCGACGAGATCGGCAGCGGGTGGCTCGAAGGCGTCAAATCGCTGGGGCTTACGTCGAGCGCCTCCGCGCCCGAGTATCTGGTAGACGCCGTCATCGAGCGACTAGAATTCCCTTGCCGGCGGGCTGACCCTTGAAGAGTTCGGCCAGCGGGAGACGGTGAGCTTCCGTTTGCCGCTCGAGATGCGGGCCCCCGGCGCGGGCGGCGAGCGGAACGCCACAGGGCGCGGCGCTTCGGCGGTACGGGAGATCCGACGTGTCCAGCGTTAGCGGGGCCGGCGGCGCATCGCCGGGGCCGACCACGGCGCGGACGAAGCGCAGAGCGGCGGCGCCGCTCGGCGTGCACAGTTCGGGGGCCGCATTCCTCACGCATCTGCGCAGCTATCGGGATGTCGTGATCAACGAGATGGAAGCCACCGTAAAGCGGCGTGGGTTTCACCGCGCGCTTGCGAAACGTCTGGCCGAGTACCCACTGCGCGCCGGCAAGGGCCTCCGGCCCGCGCTCTGTCTTGCCTGCTGCCAGGCCTATGGGGGCGTGCCCGAAGACGCTCTGCCGTCCGCGGTCGCGCTGGAATTGTTCCACAACGCGTTTCTCGTTCACGACGACATCGAAGACGAATTGATTCACCGTCGCGGCTCGCCGACGATGCACAAAAAATATGGCACGGCGATCGCCATCAATGTTGGAGACGCGCTGAACGTTCTGTCGATGACGCCTTTGCTCGACAATCTCCGCGTCATCGGCCTCGAAAAGACATTGCGCGTCTTCAAGGAAATCGAGCGCATGGCGCGCGAGTTCGGTCGAGGGCCAGGCGATGGAGCTCGATTGGGTCCGCTCCGGTCAATGGGGCCTGACCGATCGCAGCTATTTCGTGATGACGACGAAAAAAACCTGCTGGTACACCTGCATTTCCCCCTGTCGGGTGGGCGCGATCATCGCTTTGGGCTCGCAGGCCGATCTCGACGCGCTCGAGGTGTTTGGCTACCACTTGGGCGTCGCCTTTCAGATCCAGGACGACGTTCTGAACCTCGTCGCCGAGGAAGAGCGGTACGGAAAGGAAACGGCAGGCGATATCTGGGAGGGCAAACGAACCCTCATGTTGATTCATGTGGTTCGCCGTTGCAGCGAAGGCGAGCGCGCGCGGGTTGTCCGCATCATGGGCAAGGCGCGCGACCGCAAATCCGAGGCTGAGGTGCAATACGTGCTCAGTCTTATGGACCGTTATGGCAGCATAGACTACGCGCGAGGCGTCTCCCGCGCGCACGCCCGCAAGGCCGCCACGGCGTTCGAGCGGCTCTTTGCGACGGTGCAGGACTCGCCGCACAAGGCTTTCCTGCGTGAAGCGATCGAATATGTGATCGACCGGGATCTCTAAAGGAGGGCATCGTGAGCGTTCCCAGCATTCCCAATCCCTGGACAATCGACACCAACATATCCGGCGGCCTCGACACATCGATCGCCGTGACGGAGCTGCCCGTGATCGTCTCGAACAGCACCTTCCGTGGAGACCTGAAGTCGGAAAGCGCGATCGCGATCACACAGCTGCCGGAAATCAAGATCGACATCGTCCATATTCCGCAGATCGACATTCAGATGGGCATCCGACCGACGCGCGTGCACCTGCCCACGAGCATGAAGTTCTCGGTCTGCATCCTGGGCTGGGAAATCCTTTCGTTCTCGACCTGCGGCGAGAGCATGGTCATCATCGAGGATTATCATCCGCACGCCCGGGAGCGGTGCGCATGACCGCCGCCGCTTGGCGCCTCGCGCCGGACGCCCCTCGGGTCTTCATCGGGGTCCCGCCGCTGCTCGTGGCCGAACTGGAGCTGCACAATCCCGGCAAGCGCCCCGTTTGTCCTCGCCACGCGACGGCGAAGCTGCCCGACGAGGCGCACGATCGGCCGATCCGCATTCCGGGCCGCCTTCCGCCCGAGGCGAACGCGCGCTTGCGCGCGCAACTCCTCGTCGACCGGACGATGGCGCCCGGAATCTACCGCGCGTCTATGCGCGCCGACGACAACACGCACCCGATCGAACTGCGGGTGCTCGAGCGTCGCAGCGTCAGCATAAAGCCGCAGTCGGTCGAGTTCGTCGCGGAAGCGGGTCAAGTGGTCGCCGCCGACCTCTATCTCGAAAATCGCGGCAACGTGGCTGTCGCGCTCCACGACGCCGGGTCGGTCTTCTTCGAGGAGGTCGACTGGTTGGGACGGGCGCTCGTCTTTGCGATGCGCGAGGTTGGCGAGGACGAAAGTTTCGACCGCTATCGCGACCGCGTCTACCACGAACTGCGCAGCACGATGCAGCACAAGACGAGCGTCGAGGTCGAAGTCAAAACCCGGTCGCTGGCGCCCGGGGCGGCGACCAACGCGAAAATTTCCATGACGCTGCCGACCGGACTTTACAAAGGGCGAAACTACGCTGCATTTTTCGACTTCGCCGGGGTTCGGCTTCGGCTTGGCATTGGCTGCACTGGCGGGACGGCGTCACCTAAGCGGAGGCCTCGATGAACGACACGACTCTCTCGATCGACCGGGATGAAATCGTCCGGCGAATGCGCAACATTTTTTCCGACGCCTGGCACCTCGGACGCGACGTGCTGAACGCCAAGCCTTCCGGCTTCATGCCCGGAGCCGGCTACGGCGCGGACAAGAAAAAGAGCGGCGCGTGCGAGTGCGGCTGCCGGGGCGGATGGAATTGCGGCTGCTGCTCGATTCCCGAGACCGAATGCCCTCCGCGCTGCGCCTGCCGGATGCGTCTGGCCGCCATGACCGGACAAACCGTTTCCGCGCGTATCCGCGTCGTGAACGAAGCGAAGGTCGGGCGCACTTTCCATCTCTCCGCGACGCCTTTCGTCTATGGCGCGCATCAGGCCGAGTTCACCATGGCGCCGGCGACTTTGGCGATCCCGGCCGGCGATTCCGCGCTTTCGGTCGGGACCCTGGCCATCCCCGCGAGCTTCGCCAAGGGGCGCTATCAGGCCGAGATCCTGGTCAAGGGTTCCTACGAGCAATGCGTCGAAGTCTTTTTGGAAGTCGGATGCGACGAAAATCTCACCGGAACCTGCGTCGTCGAGCAGTTGGAACGCCGCTATCGCATCCGGGCGCATCACTGGTATGATCACTTCCAGTGTGTCGAGCCTTGCGACGAGCCGGAGCTCGGCCGGCGCGAGGGCGATTGAGCGGGGAAGACCATGGAGGCTCCGGACAGCGACAAGCCGCCGCGCATGCGCCCCCTCGACACCGTGATTCAAGAGTTCAAGTCGGTGCTGACCTCCTCGATCGCCGGCAATCTCCAGGCGGCGGGCCGCGTCAGGAATCTGCTCTCGATCTCGGCGACGAGCGTCCGTCGCAGTCCGCTGCTCGCGGACGCGCCGAAGATCGCCGCGAACGGCGACGTGGCGCGCATCCTCGATTTCGCGTTGGCGTCGGTCAAACTCTTGACCGAACATTCGCTGATGATCGTCAACGGGATTCTCGACGAAGCCGAAGCGCGGTTGCAGGACCGAGAGCCTGTCAAAGGCGCCTTCGAGGGCGCCGCTCCGGCGCGCGCGGAATCCAACGGCGTCGAAATCGTCATCAGGGGCGCGAGCGGGGAGCGCGCCGGGTCGGCGTTTCTGCTCGACAACAAGTACGATCGCAATGTCGAGGTCAGCTTCGAAGCGAGCGATTTTTTTGCGGAAGGAAGACCACCCGTTCCGGGCGTCCTGCTCGAAGTGGAGCCGAAACTCTGCCTGCTGCCGCCTCGCGGACAGACGGTCATTCGCTTCAGCGTCCTGATCGGCGAAGCGTTCGCGCCCGGCCTGTCGTATTTTGCGACCCTGAGAACCGTCGGCTTTGAGGCGCAGGCGATCCGGGTTCGCCTGAATGTCGACGCGCGCGCCGACAAGCCGGAGTCTGAGCCGAAGACCATCGCGGCGCCCGCCTCGAAACCCGCGCCCAAACGCCCGCGCAAGCGACCCCTGCCCCTCGGCGCGCAATGAGCCTCGAGGTCCCGGTGATCTCGATCGAACCGTCGTTGCGCAATGATTTCCTGGTTCTGGCCCGGGACCTCATGCCCGACGAGGGCGCGCTCGGCGCGCTGGTCGACCCCGAGTTTTTCTATCGCCAGCGCCGAGCCGAAATCCGTCTTTTGTTGGATCTCCTGCTGCCGGTGGCGGCTGCGCCGATCGCGCCGACGCCCGCGCCGAGCGTCAGGCGCCCCGCGCGGCCTCTGACCGGTCGTCAATTGCTGCGATGACGACGTGAAACTGAACTTCGCCCGACGCGACTATACGTTCGACGCGCTGTCCCGCCCGAGCGAGCAGGACTTGCGCGATCAGAAGTACAGCGAATGGCATCATTTCACTTTCGGCGACGACAATGCCGGCGTATGCGGCATCGTCAATCTGGCGCTTTCCGGCGATATCCATGACCAGGAGCGCGGCCGCTGCGGCCTATCCCTTGTCACCCACGAGGCCGAACACGGTTGGCGCGGAACGATGAACGTGCTTGGCCCAGAAGAGGCGCGCTTTACGCCCGGGCAGATCGGTCTGGCGATCGGCGCCAGCGCCGTCATCTTTCAGGACGGCGCCTATCGTGTCGTCGCGGCGCTTCGCGACCGCTCGGTGGAGATCGACGCGGTCTGGACCCCAAGCGCCGAGGCCGTACGCATCGAAAACATGGGCGGCTTCATCAACACGTTTATCGTGCCGCGGCTCTACGTCGATGGCCGCCTCAAGATCGAAGGGCGCGCGTACGACCTTCGCCATGTCCTTGGATACCATGACCACAATTGGGGCGCCTGGGACTGGAGCCGAGATCTTGGCTGGAATTGGGGATATCTCCTGGAGCCGCCCGGCGGCCCTGATGGCGAAGAGGTGGCGGTCGTTTTTGGCCAGGTTACCGACGCGTCCCGCGCGACCGCGCAGACCGAACTCGTTCTGATGGTGTGGCGAGGCGAGCGCTTGACGCACGTCTTCCTCGACGAGGCGGTGACGCTGGAGACCTTTGGACGTTTCGACGGCTTCACGCCGCGGGTTCCCGGCGTCATGGCGCTGCTTAATCCTGGCCGCGTCTCCCATGTGCCGGAGCGCCTGTCCGTCGACGCCCTCGACGGGGCCGACAAGCTCAGAATCGATTGCAATGTGCGCCACGCGATTCAGCTCCTGATCCCCCATCCTGGCGACTCCGCGCATACCGCGGTCTCCGAGCTCGTCGGGACCTACAGCGTCAGCGGCGAGATTGACGGGCGAAAGATCCTGTTCGAGCGGGGCGCCTTCGCGGAGCTCGCCGGCGCCGGCCGCACCGTTCGCTTGCCCCGGGTTACGCTTGGCCTCTAATCGAGAATTCGCCGCAATCGCCCTGGCGCGGCTCGCGGACGAGGCGCCTCGGCATTATTCTGAAATCGCGCGCCGAATGAAGGCCGCGCCGAGCCGTTACATCATCGACGACGAAATCCTCCTGGCGACTTCGGACGGGCGCGACCTTTATGTCGAAGCCGATTCGCAGGACCAGAGGGTGACCTTGCAGGCAAGCCTGAGCGCCTCCGACGTGGTCCGCCTGATCGATGGGACTGCGATGCTGGAGACGTTGCTCGCCGAAGATCGGGTGACGATCAAGGGGGATAGCGACTCGCTGTTGCGAGTAGCCGAAATCCACATCCATTTTTTTGGATGGCGCGGCGCGTTTGCGCAGCTTCTCACAGCTCTTCGAACGCTACCGCGAATGGGTGCATGGGTAAGCGATGCGGGAGGGCGCGCGGCTTGGAGCCTTCCTTATGGCGCATGGCGAGTGGCGAGTGGCCGAACTTGCGTCCCCGCCTATATTTGAGCAGAGCCGCCATCGACGAAAAGCTCGACGCCGGTAACGAAGCTGCTGTCGTCGGAGGCCAGAAAGAGCGCTGCGCTTGCGATCTCGTGCGGCTCTCCCAGGCGACCCAAAGGCGTTGTGGTCTCCACGAGCCTGATCATCTCGCCAAGCCCCTCCGGCGTTTTCGAAAGCCCGCGCCAGCCGGGCGTCGCGGTGGCGCCGGGCGCGAGCACGTTGACCCAAATCTTGCGGGGCGCGAGGTCGAGGATCCAACTGCGGGCGAAGCTGCGGATGGCGGCCTTGGTTGCGCAATAGACGCTGAAGGCCGGGATGCCCGTGGAGCCGGCGGTCGAACCGGTCAGGATGATCGAGGCGCCGTCCTTGAGGAGAGGGAGAGCCTTCTGCACGGTAAAAAGCGTTCCCTTCACGTTGGTGGCGAAGGTCCGGTCGAAATGGTCTTCCGTGATGTCCCCAAGGGCGGCGAAATCGCCGCCGCCCGCGTTGGCGAACAGGATGTCGATCGCTCCGGCCTCTGCCTTCACGATGGCGAAGAGCCGGTCGAGATCGGCGAGGCTGGCGACGTCGCCGGGAACTCCCCGCGCTTGGGCGCCGACCTCAGCGACGGCGGCGTCGAGCTCTCCCTTTCGTCGCCCGGTCATGAACACCCGTGCGCCCTCCGCGGCGAAGAGCTTCGCCGAGGCAAGGCCGATGCCGCTGTTCGCGCCGGTGATCACGGCGACCTTTCCGTCGAGCTTTCCCATGGCTTCGTCTCCAATGTCTCAGTTCGGGCGCCCGACCCCGCGAGTCGGGCCAGACGGCGTGATCGGCTCAGGCGGGGTCCTGACGAAGTTGCGGGCCTGTCAAGCGTGACCAGAGCCACGCCGTCAGTTTCAGGACCGAGACGACGGCGATCAAGCCGACGACCAGGTTCGCGGCCACGAACAGGTACGGCGCGAGGACCGCGACGGCGCCAGCTTCGCCGCGCTCCATCATCCGCAAGGGCGTAGCGGCGAGCGCCGTGGCGCCGAACGTGAAGGCCCAGTAGGACGGCGAAAAGGGCTGCTCGAGGATCCACGGCAGCATCCGGACGAGCAAGAGCGCCTGCAACAGCGCGTAGCCGGTCATCGCATGGGCGAGGACATCGGGGACGCCGGAGGACACGCTCAAGTAGGCGATGGCGCCGACCGCGGGGGGCGCAAGCTGGATGCCCAAGGTCGGGCGCAGCGGGGGCGACAACGCGGGCCCGGTGTAAAGCCGGTGCAGCAGAACCAACTCGATCGCGAGCCAAGAGAAGAATCCGGCGCCGAACGCCAGCTGTCCCCAGTCCGGATATCCGATCGTCGCCAGAGCCGTGGCGGTGACGAACGCGCCCGCGACCAGGGGCAGATAGAGGACCGGAGTGGTGGCGGCGAGGTCGCGTTCGCCGCGCCACAGCCTCCCGGTTCGCCAGAGCGCGAATATCAGGGTTAGCGCCGCGCCCAGCAACACGAGAGCAATTGCGGCGAACACGTTATAGGGAAAGGCCGCAAGCCCGACGAGCACGGTCGAGACGCCGACCAGCCCCACGAAGCAGCACTGCACCGGGTGCTCGGCTTCGGCGATCGCGTCTTTGCGCGCGAACGCCCACTTGGCGAGATAGAGGACAGCGAGACACGCCCAGATCGCGCCGCCGCACAGCATCAACGACTCGCCAACGAGTGTCGGCAGTCCCCACGTCCGGGCGGCAAGCCTCCATGCTCCGCCGAGCCCCGACACGCCCAAGACGATTCCGAACAACGAGGCGGGCGCGATCAGCAAGCGCATCAGGCCCGGCCTCTGTGCGGGGGCGATCCCATCACACGCCCTCATAAACGAGTCGGGTGAAGAAAGGGGGGTCGATGACGAAGGCGCCAAATTTGGCGTCGAAGGCGGCGGTCGGCTTGGCTGCAACCGTTTCGTCCCGCGTCATGCCTTTCTTTTTGAGCGTCGCCACGGTCTCGCGGACGGCTACAAGCATGTCGCGGAATTCCTGAAGCTCGGCCTTGTTGCTCACCGGCCTTCCGTGTCCGGGAATGATGATCGTCTTGTCGGTGGTCGCGGCGAGATTGGCGTCGCACGCCGCAATCGTGCCGTCGATGCTGCCGCCGGTCGAATAGTCGATGAATGGGTAGACGCCGTTCCAGAACGTGTCGCCGACGTGCACGACGTCGGCCTCGCCGAAGGTGACGGAGATGTCGCTGTCCGTATGAGCGGGGCCGTAATGTTTCAGGGCGATCGACGCGCCATTGAGCTTCAGCGCGTGCTCGTTCGCGAATACTTCTGTCGGGAGTCCGTTGGGCGGCAAGGCCAGGAAATTGTAATCCCAATCCTCGACGCGCTGGACCTGCGAGAGATACTTCCGCGTATTCTCCTGCGCGATGATCTTCGCGCCGATGGAATTCAGCCAAACATTGCCATCGGCGTGATCGAAGTGCCAGTGGGTGTTGACAAGATGCGTGACCGGATCGGCGCCAAGCTCAGCGAGCGCCTTCGTCATTTGCGGCCGCGAAACGCTGATTCCGGCGTCGATCAGGACCTTGCCGTCGGGGCCGGTGAGCACGGCGACGTTGCCGCCCGAGCCTTCGAGCACGAAGAGGTTGTCTCGAACCTTGTGGACCGCGATGGGCGAAACTGCGGCGCTATCCTTGATCAGGGTGACGATGCCGCGCGCCTCCGCGTAGGCCTGGCGGGGCGAGAGCCAGCCGCCGGTCGAAGCGAAGCCGGCGGCGCCGATACAGCAGAGGCAAAAGCCGCGCCTCGACGGGGCGGAAAACGTGCTGGTCGTCATGGGTTTGGCTCCTCTGTCGCAAGAGGCCTCGCCGGCCGCAGCGGCTGCGGCCGGGATGCCGACGTCATTTCGGCGGGATCACCAGCTCGACCGTCGCCTGGTCGATCACACGGTGCGTTGGATCGGCAAGCTGGATCAGGACCCGGTGGGGTCCGGACGGAAGGCCCTGAATGATGAGAGGCTCGCCGCTGGCGTCGACCCAGTGCCAGGGGGCGTCATCGACGGTCACATGGAGATGTCCGACACGCGGGGAGACGTCGAGGGCGCGCGGACCGTAGACCGGCAGGATTCGAAGATTCTCGGTCCGATACTGGATCACCACCAGACCGCGGGCGAGCGGGTCGGGCAGCGGCGCGTCGATGACGATCTTCGCCGGCGGCTCGTTTGCGAGTGGGACGACGCCGGCGGACCCGCGAACCTCCCTTGCCGTCAGCGTCCGAAGGCCCGGCGCGGATGCGCCCAACGCCATGGCGACCGTGGACAGGAGCCATGCCGTCATTGCCGCCCCCTGCTCAACCGGACGCGAGCTTGCGGCACAGAAAATCGCGGATCAGCGGGACCATCTCATCCGCCTTGTCCTCGAGCGCGAAGTGGCCGGTGTCGATGAGATGGAGCTCCGCGTCCGGGAGATCGCGCAGGTAGGGCGTCGCCCCGTCGGCAGGAAAGATCTTGTCGTTCTTGCCCCAGACGATCAGCGTTGGCGGCTTGCGTTCGCGAAAAAACGCCTGGAATTTCGGATAGAGCGGGACATTGGTTCCGTAGTCGAGGAAAAGGTCGAGCTGGATGTCCTTGTTGCCGGGACGATCGAGCAACGGCTGATCGTGGCCCCAGTTGTCCGGGTCGATCCTCGACACGTCGGCGACGCCGTCCGTGTACTGGAACTTTGTGGTTTCCGGCGCGACCAGGACGCCGATAGCCTCCCTATGAGCCTCCGATCCGTCGGCCCAGTAGGCCTTGATCGGATCCCAAAACGCCTTGAGGCCTTCCTCGTAGGCGTTGCCGTTCTGGATGATGAGCGCGCTCACTCGCTCGGGATGCTTGAGCGCGAGCCGGTAGCCGACCGGAGCGCCATAATCCATGAGGTAGATCGCGTAGCGGTTGACGCCGAGGTCGGTCGCCAGCTTGTCGACGATGTCGGCGTAGTGGCCGAACGTGTAGGCGAACGTCTTGTGGTCTGGGGCGCCGCTTTCGCCGAAACCCGGATAGTCCGGCGCGATCACATGGTAGCGGTCGGCAAGCGCCGGGATCAGATTGCGGAACATGTGTGACGACGTCGGAAACCCGTGCAGCAGCAGCACGGTCGGCGCGCCCGCCGGGCCGGCCTCGCGATAGAAGACGTCGACGCCATCGATCTTATCGGTGCGGTAGTGAACGACCGGAATGGCCGCGCGATCCCAGGCGCAGGCCGCCGCGTCGGCTCGCGCCGCTTCGAGAGGGGCCGTCGAGCCCATCAACGTCGCCACAAGTGCGAGGCTCGCGGAGCGGAGGGAAGAAATCGACACGAGGGTCTCCATTCTCTTGGCGTTCAGTCGCGAAGTCTCATTGCCGCGCCCGGCAGGGCCGGAGCGGACCTCGTTCGACAAAGGAGCGGGCGCTTGTCAGGCTTTGATGAAGGCGAGCAACTCGGCGTTGACCGTGTCCGCCTGCGTTGTGATCATGCCGTGCGGGAAATCCTTGTAGGTCTTGAGCGTTCCGTTCTTGAGCAGCTTCGCTGACAGCGGACCGGCTGCGACGTAGGGAACGATCTGGTCGTCCTCGCTGTGCATCACGAGTACAGGCACAGTGATCTTCTTGAGGTCTTCGGTGAAGTCGGTCTGCGAAAAGGCGACGATGCCGTCGTAGTGGGCCTTGGCGCCGCCGGTCATGCCCTGACGCCACCAGTTTCGGACAGCTGACTCCAGGGTCTTCACGCCCGGTCGGTTGAAGCCGTAGAACGGCCCGGATGCGATATCGAGGTAGAACTGCGACCGGTTCGCCGCGAGCGCCGCCTGGAACCCGTCGAACACCTCCTTGGGCGTGCCCTTTGGGTTTGCTTCCGTCTTCACCATGAGCGGGGGCACCGCGCTGATGATCGCGGCCTTCGCGACGCGGCTCTCGCCGTGCCTCGCAAGATAGTGCACGACCTCCCCGCCGCCGGTCGAATGGCCGACGTGGATGGCGTCCTTGAGATCGAGATGCGCGGTGAGCGCGGCCAGGTCGTCGGCGTAGTGGTCCATGTCGTGGCCGTCGCCCACCTGGGCCGACCGGCCGTGGCCGCGGCGGTCGTGCGCGATGACGCGATAGCCGCGATTGAGGAAGAAGAGGAGTTGCGCATCCCAGTCGTCGGCCGAAAGCGGCCAGCCGTGACTGAACACAATCGGCTGCCCCTTGCCCCAATCCTTGTAGAAGATCTCAACGCCGTCCTTCGTCTGAATGGTGCTCATTACCGGAACTCCCAATGTTGCGGGAACAGAAGCGGGGGTTTGCTCAGGCTGTCATGAAAGCGAGAAGATCGGCGTTGATCGTGTCCGCATGCGTGGTGATCATGCCGTGGGGGAAATCCTTGTAAGTCTTGAGCGTCCCGTTCCTGAGGAGCTTCGCCGTCAGGGGTCCGTGGTTGGCGTAGGGGACGAGTTGATCGTCCTCGCTGTGCATCACCAGGACCGGGACCGTGATCCTCTTGAGGTCTTCGGTGAAGTCGGTCTCAGTCTGGGCGGCGACGCCGTCGTAGTGCGCCTTCGCGCCGCCCATCATGCCCTGACGCCACCAGTTCTGGATGAGCGCCTCGGACGTCTTCACGCCGGGTCGGTTGAAGCCGAAGAAGGGGCCCGAGGGAATATCGCGATAAAGTTGCGACCGGTTGGAAGCGAGTTGCGCCCGCAGCCCGTCGTACTCGTGCTTCGGAATCCCTTCCGGATTGGCCGCCGTTTTCAGCATCAGCGGGGGCACTGCGCTGATGATTGCGGCCTTCGCCACGCCGCTCCCGCCGTGGCGCCCGAGATAGCGCACCACCTCCCCGCCGCCCGTCGAATGGCCGACGTGGATTGCGTCCTTCAGATTGAGATGCGCCGTCACCGCCGCGAGGTCGTCTGCGTAATGATCCATATCGTGGCCGTCGCTTGTCTGCGTCGACCGCCCGTGTCCGCGCCGGTCGTGCGCGATGACGCGATAACCGTGATTGAGGAAGAAGATCATCTGGGCGTCCCAGTCGTCCGCCGACAAAGGCCAGCCATGACTGAAGACGATCGGCTGCCCGGAACCCCAGTCCTTGTAGAAAATCTCCGTTCCGTCCGAGGTTGTGACCGTGCCGGCCCTCTGTCCTCCTTCTTCTTGAGTGGACAGTGCGCTTCCCGCCAACGTCCCCGCGGCGACCCACGTCTTTGGCCAATTGACGAGCGCAGCGGTTCCCATGGCCGCGGCCACGATAACATTTCGCCGCGTTGCAAGTCTTGACTTCCCGAAATTGGTCGTGTGCGCGAACATAGAGGTCGCCTCTGGGGCATAATGGCTTGGCGTCAGATGGTGTCGGGGATGCACTGACCCGTAACTGGAAGTCGCGAGAACTCTAGTTATCGCGCTGTCGCCGGATGCGAGGGACGAACCGAACCGGGAAAGACGTAGACGATTGCAAGCCCGGTGTGCACTCGGTAGTTTCGAGAAGTAACTTCTCAATGTTCGGAACAGCGGCTTCATGGACAGAATTCAGTCGATGGCCGTGATCGTCGCGATCGCCGACGCCGGCAGTCTGACGGCGGCGGCGCGGCGCATCGGGATGCCCGTCCCGACCGTCAGTCGCAAGCTCTCCGAGCTCGAAGCGCGCCTGAACACGCAACTGTTCCAGAGATCGTCTCGCCATCTGTCGCTAACGGATGCGGGCCGGACCTATATAGAGGCCTGCAAACGCATCCTCGAGCAGGTCGCCGACGCCGAAAGAGAAGCCTCAGGCGAACATCGCGCTCCGAGCGGCGATCTTACCGTAACGGCTCCATGGGGCCTCGGCCATCTCCACCTCCTGCCGCTGTCTTGCGAGTTCCAGACCCTCTATCCGGAAATCGCTTTGCGCCTTCTGCTCAGCGATCGCGTCTTGAATCCGGTCGAGAACAGAATCGATCTCGCCATTCGGATTGGGTTGCTGCCCGACAGCAGCATGATTGCGATCCGAATCGGATCCGTCCGTGTCGTGGCCTGCGCCAGCCCCGAGTACCTGGCCGCTCGGGGACGTCCCGAGACGCCCGACGACTTGCAGGACCATGAATGCATCACAGTAGACGAGATAGGGGTGCCCCGCCTCTGGCGGTTCGCCGGGCGCCATGGCGACATCGCTGCGCCCATTCGAACGAGATTGACCGTAAGCACTTCGGAGGCCGCGGTCGAGGCTGCGATCGGCGGCGCAGGCATCGCCCGCGTCATGTCCTACAAGATGGAGGCCGCCAGACGGTCCGGCCGTCTCGAAGTCATTCTGGACTCGTTCGAAAACGAACCTCTGCCTGTCCATATCGTTTACGCGGACCGCAAACCCATGCCCGTCAAGCTCCGTGTGATCCTGGATTGGCTCACCCCGCGTCTCAAGGCGCGCCTCGAACCCTATGTCGACTGAGCCGCGCTCGGCTCAGCGCCAATGCATTTCGGTCCCGTCGAGGCCTCGGACCTTCCGGAGAATCCGCTGTTAGCGCCCTGCTTCGGTAAAGGAACGAACCGCCAGGGCGACAAAGCCCCGGATAGGGCATGTTTGCGAATCCGTCCGGCGCCGACCGCAACCTGCGCGAAGCGGTCATGCCACGATCCCGCGCTCGGGGTTCCGCTTTGGCCCAGACCCGGCGCGGCCTCACCCTCCCGCCGCGCGCGCGGCGGGCGTCTCCGGCTCGCGCATGATGTCGCGCAGCCGGACGAGTTGCGTCTCCAGCGCGTCGAGCTCCGCATCGTTGAGCCGTCCGAGGGTCGAGGACAGCCACTTGTGTTGGGTCGCGATCGCCTTCCCGGCCATCGTTCGCCCGGCTTCGGTCAGATGGATGGAATGCTGGCGGCGGTCCGAGGCGAGCGACCGGCGCTCGACGAAGCCCGCGGCCTCGAGCCGGTCGAGCAGGCCGGAGATGTTGCCCTTGGTCACATAGAGACGCTTGGCGAGTTCCTGCTGGTTGACCCCTTCCTGCTCGCTCAGCGTCGTCAGCACGTCGCACTGCGGAATGGAGACGCCGATCATGCGCAGCCGATCGCCGACCGCGGCCTGCATGCGCGCCTCCAGGCGGATGAGGCGAAGCCACACCCGCATCGGGCGCTCGGGGGGAGGGAGGTTCGGCATCGGGGACCTTCTCTGTCTCAGTCTGTTTTCGCAACGATGGCGACGGTTTGACGACGCTGAGCCGTCGCGCCCGCGGCGATTGCCCTAGCGCTCGGCGCCCGTCATAGTATAGACATGAACAATCTGAGCGTCGCGATCAAGCCGCGGCGTTGGTTATTCACGGAGGATGCGCAATGCTCGGACGGATGCAGGACTGGCCCCTGTTGATGCACAAGATCATCGACTTCGCCGCCATCCAGTTTCCGAAGCAGGAAGTGGCCTCCCGGATGGTCGAGGGTCCGATGCACCGGACCAACTACGCGGAGCTGCGCGAACGGTCGCTCAAAGTCGCCAAGCGGCTCGAGCGCGACGGGATCAAGCTCGGCGATCGCGTGGCGACCCTGGCCTGGAACGGCTTCCGGCATCTCGAGGCCTGGTACGGCATCACTGGTCTCGGCGCCGTCTACCACACCGTCAATCCGCGTCTGTTCCCCGAACAGATCGCCTGGATCATCAATCACGCCGAGGATCGGATCGTGATGACCGATCTGACCTTCGTGCCGCTCTTGGAGAAGCTCGCCGATCACCTGCCGAGCGTCGAGCGCTACGTCATCTTGACCGACGCCGCGCACATGCCGGCGACCAAGCTCAAGAACGCCGTCCCCTACGAGGATTGGCTTGCGGAGACGGACGCCGACTTCCGCTGGGCCGAATTCGACGAGCGAACGGCGGCGGGACTCTGCTACACCTCGGGGACCACCGGCAATCCGAAGGGCGTGCTCTACTCCCATCGGTCCAACGTCCTGCACTCGATGATGGCGACGGGGCCGGAGGTGCTGACCCTGAACGCCTTCGATTCGGTTCTGCCGGTCGTGCCGATGTTCCACGCCAATTCCTGGGGTCTGGCGCTGTCCTGCCTGATCCGCGGGGCGCGCATCGTCATGCCCGGGGCGAAGCTCGACGGCGCCTCGGTCTACGACATCCTCGAAACCGAGAAGGTGACGATGACCGCCGCCGTGCCGACCGTCTGGCTCGGCCTGCTGCAGTACTTGCAGAAGGAGGGCAAGCGCCTGACGACCCTGAAATTCGTCGGCATCGGCGGCTCCGCCTGCCCGCCCGAGATGATCCGCGCGTTCGAGGAGGACTACGGCATCGAGGTGCGCCATGCCTGGGGCATGACCGAGATGAGCCCGATCGGTTCGGCCGGCGCGATCAAGCCCAGTCAAACCGGCCTGTCGTTCAAGGACAAGCTGGCGGTCCAGGCCAAGCAGGGCTGGGCGCCGTTCGGCGTCGAAATGAAGATCGTCGACGAGGAGAACAACGACCTGCCATGGGACGGAAAGCGGTTCGGCCGGCTCAAGGTGCGCGGCTTCGCCGTGGTCGAGACCTATTTCCGCGACGAAGGCGGCCAGATTCTCGACGACCAGGGATTCTTCGACACCGGCGACGTCGCCACCATCGACCCTGACGGCTTCATGGGAATCACCGATCGGGCCAAGGACGTGATCAAATCGGGCGGCGAATGGATCTCGACGATCGACATCGAGAATCTGGCGATCGGTCATCCCGACGTCGCCGAGGCCGCCGTCATCGGGGTCCATCACGCCAAGTGGGACGAACGGCCGCTGCTTGTCGTCGTGCCCAAGGAAGGCCATGAACCCAAGACCGCGGAGGTTCTCGAATACCTCAAGCCGAAGATCGCCAAATGGTGGATGCCCGACGACATGCAGATCGTGAAGGAGATCCCGCACACGGCCACCGGCAAGATCAACAAGCTGAAGCTGCGCGAGACCTTCAAGGGCTACAAGCTGCCGACCGAGACGTGAGGGTCGAACTCGGATGCAGGGTTTGGAGCCGGCGTCCGCGCCTGGGCTGCGGCGACTTCGGGCCGCCGACGCCGGCCCCTACCGCGCGCTCCGGCTTCGCGGACTGTGCGAATGTCCACAATCCTTCGGGGCGGCCTGGGAGGACGAAAGCGCGCGGCCGCTGGAATGGTTTGCGGAGCGGCTCGATCGCAACGTCGTTTTCGGCGGTTTGTCGGAGTCCGAGGCGCTGCTCGGCGTCGCGGGCCTGAGGTCTTCGGATTCCGTTCGGTCGAGGCATGTCGCCCAGCTCTGGGGATTCTATGTCGCGCCCGAGGCCCGGCGCCGAGGGCTGGCCGCCGCGCTGCTGCATGCGCTGATTCGTCACGCAGAAGGACAGTTCGAGGCGATCCGTCTCACCGTGGTCTCCTCGAACGACGCCGCGGTGCGGCTTTACGAAAAGGCCGGGTTCCAGACGTTCGGACGCGAGCCCGCCGCGACGAAGGTCGGCGGACGTTATTTCGACGAACTCCTGATGAGGCTCCCGCTGGCCGAGGAGGCTTGCCGGCGCAGCGGCTGAAGCGCCGCCGACAGGTCGCGCCGCTGCGTCTCACATCAGCGGCTTGCCGTCCGGCGCGGGAACGCCGATCCGGATCAGACGGGAGAAATCGGGCGACTGGTCGGCGGCCCTGGCGCGCTCGGAGATTCGCGCCCTTTCCATCAGTTCGGCGAGCGGGATCGAGGTGTTCACGGCGCCGTGGTCGTAGAGAAAGCCGGGCATATAGCCGTTGGCGATCAGCCGCCAGTCGAACGGCAGCGCGCCGCCGAGCGCGCGGATCAGCCGGGTGACCGCCGTCGTGCAATTGGTGGTGATCGAATTGTACCAAACCGGCTGACGGTTGAGCGCAGTGGCTTCGTCGACATAGCCGATCAGCAGCGTCCGGATCGCCTGGGGCGAGGCGCGCAGGCGATAGAGGCGCGCGTCTTCCTTACGCACGTTGGTGCGCAGACGGACCGAATCGCGTTCGGTCGTGGCGAGCGAGACGATCGCGTGCGACTTGAACGCGTCGGCGATCGGCGAATAGACGCCGCCGTTCTCGCGCCGGACCTCGATCGACCAGGCTAAGACCTGTCCGTCGGCGAAGCCGAAGCTCATGATCAGATGGGCCATCTGAGGCCCCGCCCAATAGGACAGGATGAGATCGAGCGAATCGAGCTTCGAGAGATCGTAGGAGCGGGTCTCCCATTTCTGGGTGAAGTCGTCGTCGGTGCGCCAGTCGAAGTCGCGCACGTCGGAGAGGGTGAGAATGTCGCCGTTGACCGTGCCGGTGGTCTGCCGGGCGACATCAGGCGCCCAGTCGCCGTCGAGCGGCGGCAGGATCGTGCTCCACCAGACGACGACGCCGGCGAAGAGCAGCGCGAAGAGGCCCAGCGCCCGCCATCGGAAGCGGGTGACGAGCGCGGCCATGGTCGCGAGCGCGAAGAGGGCGGCGACCCCGGCCGCAACGGCTCGCACAGCGTCCGGCGCGGGCAGGCGATACCACAGCGCCAACGCGCACCACAGGCCGATGGGCGCGACGATCAGGATCGCCAAAAGGATACCGGCGATCGCCGATACGATGCGGCTCGCGCTCATGCTCTCGCGCTCATGCTCTTGCCCTGCCCCCGGAGTCCATGGGCGCGCCGAAACGCCGCCGCTTCCCGCGGCGTCCTTACGGCAGACGCGCGCCTCGGGCAAAGGCCGACGGCCGCCAGGCGCTCCCCGTCAGCGCTTGACGAGCCCGAGCTT
Source organism: uncultured Alphaproteobacteria bacterium (assembly GCA_963748545.1). Lineage (GTDB taxonomy): Bacteria > Pseudomonadota > Alphaproteobacteria > Rhizobiales > Beijerinckiaceae > Roseiarcus. The sequence continues at coordinate 416,276 of CAVVJO010000035.1, read as the reverse complement.
GATCAGGCTTTCCGCGGTCGCGACCACGGCGTCCTCGCGCGACCGCGGCGCCCAGCCGAGCCGGCTCCTGGCCTTCTCGGAGGTCGCGTTCTTGTGTTTGCCGAGTTCGGGAACCACCTGCCGCACGGAGGGATCGACCAGGGCGAAGAGCCGGACGACCCAATCGGGAAGCTCTCTTGTGGGGACGCGGCGCGCCGCCGTCCCGAGCCGCGCCTTCAACGTCAGCGCGATCTCGCGCAGCGAGATAAAGTCGCCGGCGTTCGCGATGAAGCGCTCGCCTTTGGCGCCAGGATCGGTCATGGCGCGAAGATGCAGGTCGGCGACGTCCCGGACGTCGACGACGCCGAAGAAGATCTTCGGCAGGGCCGGCAACGCGCCGTCCAGAAGGCGCCTGACGAGCTCGATCGACGTCGAAGCGTCGGGCCCCAGCGCCGGGCCCACGACGAGGGACGGACAGACCGTCGCCAGTTCCAGTCCGCCCTCCTTGGCCACGAAGTCCCAGGCGGCGCGCTCGGCGATCGTCTTCGACTTGGGATAGGGGGTCACGTCCGGGGACGCGATGTCCGTCCAGTCCGATTCGTCGTAGGTCCTCGACTCGGAATGGCCGTAACAGACCGCGACGACCGAAGAGGTGAGGACAACGCGTTTGACGCCGCCTGCGCGGGCGGCCTTGAGCACGCGGATCGCGCCGTCGCGCGCAGGCCTGATCAAGTCGTCTTCGTTCTTGGGCTCGACCGAGGGAAAGGGCGAGGCGACGTGAAGGACGAAGTCGCAGCCGGCGACCGCCTCCGGCCATCCGGCGTCGCGCTCGAGGTCCGCGGCGGCGAACGACAACCGGTCGAGGCCCTTGGCGCCGGCCCGCTCGAGCTGGCCTCGAACCTCCTCGCCTCGCGCCGGATTGCGAAGCGTCGCGCGGACCGCGTGGCCGGCGGCCAGCGCCTGCAGGATGCAATGGCCGCCGATGAATCCGGACCCGCCGGTGACCAGAACCAAACTCATCCCAGGCCTCCACTGTCTCGACCGGGATCTCCTAGGAGTCCGGGTTCAGCGGCGTCAAGGGGCGGGCGGTTTCATCCGCCTCTCGAGCAGGCGGCCTCTTTCCGCATAAAGAATTCCGCCCGCGGTTTCGGGCGGAATTCGCCTTTTGAAACGATCGGTCTAAGGGAGGCCTACGCCGTCGCCGCCCGTTGCCTCTGGGCCCGGTTCCGCCCGACGAGACCCAGGGCCGCCATGCCCGCGAGCAGCATCGCCCAGGTGGACGGTTCCGGCGCCGCCACCGGCACGCCGAGAACTTCGCCCATCCCCTGAGCCCATAGGCCCTGGACTTTCCACGTCGGGTGGACGTCATCCCAGTAGACGAAGCTGCCGATGTTTTCTGCGTTCGGCCCGCAGGCCGCCGACGTCGCGGCGGAATAGGGCGTGCTGGTGTAGCAAGGGTCCGTCGTATTGGTGAACCCGTAGGACGCCGCATTCGCGAGGAGATTGGCGCTGTAGCTGTAGAGATCGAAAGTGTCGAGGTTCGTCCCGGAGGGAAGCCCCCCCGCTTCGTAGGCGGCCAGATCGGCGGCGAGCTCGGAATCGTAGTTCTGACTGTACATCGTGGCGTTCGCGGCGTCGCCCGGATTCTGTTGCGTGAATTCCGGGATAACCCCGACATTGGGGACGTTGACGATGAGGAAGTTTCTGGCGCCTTCGCTGACGAGCGTCTCGATGGCGCCCATCTCGGCGTCGACCCCGGCGGTGATCGCCGCATTGCCTCCGGTCGTCGGGCCGGTGGTGTAAAGTCGCGGCGTTACGGACGTCGTTCCCGCCGATGTCGATGTAATAGAGCGCGTTCGGATCGGCGACGCCGCCGGAATAGGCGTTGTAGGCTCCGATCTGTTCCGGCAGATTGATTCCGGTCGGGCCGCCGGGCGCCATCAAAGACGCGGTCGCGCCCGCGACTGCGTAGTTCGTCCCAGCCGGCGTCAGACGCCCAGTGACCCAGAGCGACGGGTCAGCGGTCAGGCCCAGGGCCACGGCGAGCCTTTCCGCCGACACGGGACCGTTGGTGAAGCTGTCGTGGTAGCTCGGCGGGTTGGGGAATTGGCAAGAATCGCGGCCAGGTTGCCTCGGTCGGACAAGCTGTCGCCGAAGACGTACATGTTGTCGTAGGGGCCGGCTATCGCCGACCCGCCGGATAGGGCGGCGGCCAGAACGCCGGAAAAAAGTATCGAGCTACGCGCGCTAATGACGCTCAAGTTCATCCTCCCACGATTTTCGGACGGATTCGCGCCGTAGCGCCGTCCCCCAAAGGTTGCGGAAGCCCAAACGCGTTGTCAACCTCGGGGGTTCCCGTACGGAGGCGGAGCGCGGCCGGCTATCCGGCGTCGCCGCCCGCCTGATGCCCGCCGGAGAGCGGCACGAACGGGATCACCTTGCCGCCGAAGATGTCGGACCGAGCCACGGTCGGCGCGCCGTCCGCCCCGGTCTTTTTCACCACCTTGAGGATGTGCTGAGCGCCGGGCGGCCCGACAGGGATGACCATGACGCCGTCGGGCTTCAGCTGCTGGAGCAACGGCGGCGGGATGTGGTCGATGCCGCAGGTGACGATGATCTTGTCGAACGGCGCGGCCTCGACCCAGCCGTAATAGCCGTCGGCGCTCCGGGTCGCGATGTCGGAATATTCGCGATAGCCCGCGGCGATCAGCCGGTCGTAGACGCCGCGGGTGCGGGCGGCCAGTTCCGGAATGATCTCGATCGTATAGACACGCGGCGTCAAATAGGTGAGCAGCGCCGACTGGTAGCCGGACCCGGTGCCGATCTCGAGCACCTTCTCGCCGTTGCGGATCTGGAGCGCACTGGTCATCCGCCCCATGGTGCCGGGCGGGGTGATGGTGACGCCGAAGCCGATGTCGATGTAGCGCGCGATATAGGCCTGGTCCTTGTCCCCGGGCCGGGTGAATTCCTGGCGCGGCGTCAGAAGGAAAGCGCGCTTCTCGGCCGAGGTGTAGAGGTCGTTGAACGACAGCACGTCCTGGTAGCGATCGAAGCGCCGCTCGAGGTAGATCGGGTCCTCGCGGGTGTTGGCCTTGCCCCACGCGATGAACGCCGCCTTGTCGGCGAGCGGGGGCGACATGTCGCGGGCGAACGCCGGCGCCGCCGCCAGCGGCGTAACGGCCGCGGTCGCCGCAGCGCCGATCAGAAAATCGCGTCTCCGTATCATCCGCTCAACCGTCCTTGTGCGGGTTCGCTGCCCACCCGCTTCGGCCAAGTTTGTGGCGTGATCGTGAAATCTGGAGCGGGATGCGAAAAGGGACGCCCGGTCTTTTCGTAATCATGCTGCGTTTTCAAAGAGCCTGGTCGAGATTCATCGCGCAAGGCTGTCCCGCAGAAAGGCGATCAGCTCCGCCATGCCGCGGCGCGCGGCGTTCGCGTCGTAGCGGAGGGTCATGCCCAGCATCCGCTTGCCGCCGGCGAAGGCCGGATCGTCGAAGCAGTGGCCGACATTCGGGTAGACCGACAGCCGGACGTCGCCCTGTCCCTCGGCGAGCCGCCGGCAGTCGGCGGCCGGGGTCACCGCGTCCGCGCCCCCGACCACGATGAGGGTCGGGATCGCGAGCCGCTGGCCCTGCTCATTGGCGCAGGGCGGATAGAAGGCGGCCGCGGCGCGGAAGCCGATCCCGCCGGAAACGGCATGCGCCGAGCCGTCGGGCGACGCGGCCGCCGCCAACGCCCCGTCCGCGCCCTGCGAGAACCCGGCGACCGCGATGTGCGCGGGATCGACCCCGGGTTCGCGGGCGAGAAAAGCGAGCGCCCCGAAGGCGTCGGACGAAAGACTTGGGAAATCGACGCTGCAGGTCTCCTTCAGCCCGCGGGTCGCAAACTGGTCGACGAACAGCGAGGCGAAGCCCGCCACGGCGAGGCTCGTCTGGATCGCGCGGCGGTTCGACGGCAGGCCGAGGCACGAGTGCAGCAGCACGACCGCTGGAAAAGGCCCGGCGCCGGCCGGCTTCTCGAGATAGCCGCGGATCGGCTCGCCGGATGCGCTGGCGAACGGGACCAGCCGATCGGCGGCGGCCCGAGCGGGCGCCGCCGCGGCGAGCGCGAGCAGCAAGAAAACGAGGGAAGACAAGAAGCGCAAGGAATGGGCCCGGGGATCGCGGCCTCGACGGCGGCGGAGGCGCCGACCCATGCCGGAGGCGCCGGGAGCGGTCAAGAACGGGCCGTCCTTCCGGGTCGACCCGGGCGCCGGATTCCGGCGCCAGAAACCGTCCTCAGGCTTGCGCGCGGGGGGCTTTGCGACTAGGTTCCGCGCCGCCCAAAAGCCGATGCCGCCATAGCTCAGTTGGTTAGAGCGCTAGATTGTGGATCTAGAGGTCCCCCGTTCGAGCCGGGGTGGCGGTACCATTTTGGGCAAGTCACCGGGCGACTTGGCGCTGACAATAGGATCGGCGATCCAGCCTTCTGCCGGGTCCACATCGGCGGGCGCGCCATAGCCCCTTGAACGGTTGAGCCAAGCCCAAGCGGCCTGCACCGCGCAGAGCAGCGCGTCGAGATCGTCTCCCGCAGGATCGTCACAAAGCTCTTTGCAGGCCTCGAGGCCGAACCCGTACCGTTCCCTCGTGTCTCCTCGGACCAGCGCTTCGAGGATGCCGAGGCGCGCTTGCTTTTGATCCGGCGACTGTTTCTTCCTCGTTTCGTGTTTGTAACTTTGGCGCTGGATGATGCTTCGCGCCAGAACCCCGGGATACGCCTCGACTACGATTTCGATCGGGATCGCCGTCCTTCAAGTGCGGGATCGTGACGCCTGACGCGGCGAGCCGCGGGGCGCCCTCGAGGAACATCAGGCCGACGGGCACGCCATAGAGCTTTTGTGGACTGACGGAACCGGCCGCCTTGTCGGTCTTCCGGCGGTGCTCCTTGTCGCCGTCAGGTCGGGGCGCCCGGTAAGCGTCGAGCGCGTGGCGAAACCCTTCCCGGCCCAAGGATTTGGCTTGACGAACGTAGCCCAGCCAGTCGCGTGGCCACTCGATCGTTTCGATAAATCTGCGAGCCTGACCGAAGGGAAAATCGATTCCGGCGATCCACGGACCTGGCCTCTTGAGCTCCTCCTCAAAGCGAGAGAGATCCGGCCATCGTTCAAGCTTCTCTGCGCGAAGCCGGTCGCCATCGAAACTGCAGCGAAGGCACGTCACCGGCTTTCGCCGGCTTGGATTGCTGGCAAAGTCGATCCCGATAATGTTCATCACGTCCCCCGAAACCGGAACACCCCGGTCCGTTTGATCTCAGCATCCTCGAGTTCCCGCGTCACCGGCACGCGGTATTCGATCACGCTCTCCAACCGGTCGAGGGCGAGGTAGGTCCGGCGGGGGTCGCCGATCAGAACGGTCGCGCCGCGGCGAGCGAGTTTGGCCAGCCAGTCCGTGACCGTCTCGGCCAGATCCTTCTCGTAGGCGACGTCGCCGGCCAGCGCGACGTCCCAGCCTTCGTCCGTCCCGATCAGGTTCTCGAAACGCGCGGCGACCGTCACGCGGTTCTCGGCGGCGTTGGCTTCGATGGCCGCGACGGCGAAGGGGTCGACGTCGGAGGCCTCGACCGCGCCCGCGCCGGCGAGCGCCGCGGCGATCGCGACCAGTCCCGAGCCCGAGGCGAAATCGAGCACGCGCTTGCCTCGAACGAGGGTCGGGTTGTCCAGCACATAGCGGGCGAGCGCCTGCCCGCCAGCCCAGGCGAACGCCCAGAACGGCGGCGGCAGGCCCATTTCGCCGAGTTCCTCTTCGGTCTTTTTCCAGATCGGCACCGCTTCGTCGGCGAGCCGGAGCCTGAGTTCCGGCACGAGCGGCGGAGCGAGAAGCCGGGTGTTGGCGCGAATGAAGTCAGTGCGCGGCGCTGTAGGGCCGGGTCGCTGACCCGGCCCTACAGCGCGGTCATCGACTGCGCTCTTCAAGACGCGACCATGGCGTCATATCTTCCAGCGGAGCGTCGAGATCAGGGTGAAGAGGCGCCGCGCCGTGCCCTGGTCGATCGTCAACTTCTCGTTGATGCGCTGGGCCATCTGCTCGGCGCCCTCGTTGTGGAGCTTGGTGCGCTCCCGATCGATCGCCTCGATCTGTCGCGGGCTCGCAGTCCGGATCGCCGAATAATAGGTCTCGCAGACCAGAAAATAGTCCTTGAGCAGCATCCGGAACGGGGTCATCGACACGACGATCGACACGGCCTGCTCGCCGTCCGAGGTCCGGACGTCGAAGGTGAACTTCGATTCCTCCTGCGAGATGGTCATCGTGTAGGGGCCGTCGTCGCGGCCGGGGATGGCGAAGGAATTCTCCTCGACGAGGTCGAAGATCGCCACCGCGCGCTCGTGGTCGTCCTCGATCTTGCCGCGCGGGATGGTGTCCTCGTCGAGGAACACGTCGCTCAGGCGATCCCGGCTCTCGTCCTTCTTCCGGCTCACGAGCCCGACTCCGGGGCGAGCCGGATCGCGACCGACCGGGCGTGAGCGTCGAGCGCCTCCGCCCGCCCGAGCGCGATCGCCGCGGGTCCGAGGGCCGCCAGCGCCTTGGCGTCGCATTTGAGCAGGGACGTCCGCTTCATGAAATCCAGCACTCCGAGCCCTGAGGCATAGCGCGCCGAGCGCGCCGTCGGAAGCACGTGATTGGATCCGCCGACATAATCGCCGATTGCTTCGGGCGTATGCGATCCGAGGAAGACGGCCCCGGCGTTGACGATCCGCTCCGAAAGCGCCTCGGCATCGCGGGTCATGATCTCCAGGTGCTCGGGCGCCAGCCGCTCGACCAGCGGCAGCGCCGCCTCGAGCCGATGGCAGAGGATGATCGCGCCGTAGTCGCACCAGCTCGCCCGGGCGATTTTTTCCCGCGGCAAGTCTGCAAGCTGCCGTTCGACCTCGGCCACGACCGCGCGCGCCAGCCCCGCGTCGTCGGTGATCAGGATCGACTGGGCCGCCGCGTCGTGCTCGGCCTGGGCGAGGAGGTCGGCGGCGACGAACCGCGGATCGGCGGTCCGGTCGGCGAGGATGACCACCTCCGAGGGCCCCGCGATCATGTCGATCCCGACCGATCCGAACACCCGCCGCTTCGCCGCAGCGACATAGGCGTTGCCCGGCCCGACGATCTTGTCGACCGCTGCAATCGTCTCTGTGCCGTAGGCCAAAGCGGCGATCGCCTGCGCGCCGCCGACCCGGTAGATTTCGTCGACCCCGGCGATACGGGCGGCCGCCAGCACCAGCGGATTGATATGGCCGTCCGGCGTCGGCACGACCATCGCGAGGCGGCGGCAGCCGGCCGCCTTTGCCGGGACCGCGTTCATCACCACCGACGAGGGATAGCTCGCCGCGCCGCCCGGCACATAAAGGCCGACGGCGTCGATCGGGCGCCAGCGCCAGCCGAGTTCGACGCCGAGCGCATCGGTGAAGCGAAGATCGGCCGGCTTCTGGCGCTTGTGGAAGTCGGTCACCCGGGCATGCGCGAGTTCGAGCGCCTTCAGCGCCTCTGCGTCGCAAGCCGCGACCGCCGCATCGACTTCGGCGACGGCGATCTCGATTCCCTGGCGCAGGATATCGACGCGATCGAAGCGGAGGGAATATTCGGCGAGCGCCGCATCGCCGCGCGCCCGCACGTCCTCGATGATCGCGGCGACCGCCGCGTCGACGTCCGCCGCCGCTTCGCGCTTGGCGCCGAGCAGCGCGGCGAAGCGCTGCTCGAAGTCGGCCGCCGCGGTGTCGAGTTCAATCGCCATAAAACCTCTCTGTCGCGGCTCTCAGACCCCCGAGGGATCCGACAGCGCGTGGCCGGCGCAGCTTTCGGCGGGCGCGCGAAGCTCCATGTCGCGAAGCTCGACCTCCACGCATTCGACGTCGAGGCGCACCAGCGCGCCGTCGGCGAAGGCGAGCATGATCATGCCGGCGGGAGGATCGGTCTTCTGGAACGTCACCCCGATGAGGTTCAGCGTCGTCTCCATGTCGGCGTCGCCAAGGCCGAGGCGCGAGACCTTCAGCACCCGATCGAAGCGCAGCACGCTGGACACCCGCTCGGCCCGTCCGGTTTTCGCAGCCACCCAATCATACCGCATGCCCGCGACGACGAAGCGCCGCTGGCTCGGGAGCCAGACCATATCGGCGCGCTTGACGCAGGTGTTCTGCGCGTGGGCGGAGATGACGTCGAGGCCTTCGCGCTCGAGCGCGATCAGCTTCAATCTGCCGGCGTCCGCGGTCATGCCTTAGCCCACTATACGGGTGATGTCCGCGCCGCAGGCGCCGAGCTTCTCCTCCAGCCGCTCGAAGCCGCGGTCGAGGTGGTAGACGCGATTGACCACGGTCTCGCCTTCGGCCGCGAGGCCCGCGATCACCAGAGAGACCGAGGCGCGAAGGTCGGTCGCCATCACCTGCGCGCCCTGAAGCCGTTCGACCCCCTCGACGATCGCCGTCTCCCCGTCGAGCCTGATGTGGGCGCCGAGCCGGGCGAGCTCCTGCACATGCATGAAACGGTTCTCGAAAATCGTCTCGGTGATTCGCGAGGTTCCCTTCGCCCGCGTCATCAGCGCCATGAACTGGGCCTGGAGATCGGTCGGAAAGCCCGGAAAGGGCGCCGTCTCGACGTCGACCGCCTGGATGCCGGCGCCGTTGCGCTTGACCCGCACGCCCCGATTGTCGCTCGTCACGATAGCCCCCGCCTGGGTCAGCGTATCGAACGCCGTCTCGAGCAGATCCTCGCCGACGCCTTCGAGCAGCACGTCGCCGCCGGTCATCGCCACGGCGGTCGCGTAGGTGCCGGCCTCGATGCGATCGGGCAGGACCCGATGGTGGGCGCCGTTGAGGCGGGGAACGCCGACGATCTCGATCGTGCGGGCGCCGGCGCCGCGGATGCGCGCGCCCATCTTGTTGAGGCAGGCGGCGACGTCGACCACCTCCGGCTCGCACGCGGCGTTGACGATGCGGGTCGCGCCATGCGCGGTCGAGGCCGCCATCATCGCGACATGCGTCCCCCCGACGGTCACCTTTGGAAATTCGATCTCGCCTCCGATGAGCCCTTTGGGCGCCTTGGCGACCGCATAGCCGGCGTCGATCTCGATCGACGCGCCGAGCTTTTCCAGCGCCATCAGCAGGAGGTCGACCGGCCGGGTGCCGATCGCGCAGCCGCCCGGCAGCGACACGCGCGCCTCGCCCATCCGGGCGAGCAGCGGCGCAATCACCCAGAAGCTCGCGCGCATGCGCGACACCAGCTCGTAAGGGGCGGTGGTGTCGACGATGGTGCGAGCCCTCAGATGCGCGGTCTGGCCCGACGCCGCCTCCTCGCCGACCCGCTTGCCGTCGATCGAATAATCGACGCCGTGATTGCCGAGGATGCGCGCGAGCTGAATCACGTCGGCGAGGCGCGGGAGGTTTTCCAGCGTCAGCGTCTGATCGGTGAGGAGCGAAGCGATCATCAGCGGCAGCGCGGCGTTCTTGGCGCCGGAGATCGGAATGACGCCGTTGAGCTGGGCTCCGCCGCGAATTTGAATGCGATCCATTCCCCTATCCTTCCGACCCCGAAAACCTGAATGAACACTCCGCCCGCACGGGATCAGCGGATCTTGTCGTCCGCCGCGAGCCCCGGGCGCTGCTCCGGGGCGGTCTGCGGTCTCTCTTCGACCGCGACCGATCCCGTCTCGGCGGTCCGCGAACGCTGCTGGGCCTTCCGCCGCTTCAAATTCTCTCGGAGCGAAGCGGCGAGGCGGGCCTGCCGTCGATCCCGGGGCGACTTCCCCGCGTCGTCCGGGGTCATGAGCGTCCTTCACCCTCCGCCGAACCGAAGAGACTCGGGAAGAGCCCTCGCCGGTCGATGGCTTGATAGGGCCAACGAGGCGGCCGGAGCAAGCCCAAAGGCGTCGAAAGGGCTGGATTTTCAGCGCTCATCCCGCCTTCTCGATCAGGCTTGCGGCGGCCGCGCGCGCCTCCCGGGTGATTTGCGCGCCCGCCAGCATGCGGGCGATCTCCTCCCGCCGTTCGCCCGCCTTGAGCCGCGCGACGCTGGTCGCCACGCGCTCGCCGCCCTCGCCAACGTCGGTCTTGACGATGCGGTAGTGGCTCTGGGCGCGGGCGGCGACTTGAGGCGCATGGGTCACCGCCAGAACCTGCGCTTGGCCCGCGAGGCGCGCCAACCTCTGGCCCATCGCATCGGCGACCGCGCCCCCGACCCCGGCGTCGATCTCGTCGAACACCAGCGTCGGCGCGGTGCCGCGCTCGGCGAGACAGACCTTGATCGCGAGCAGGAAACGGGCGAGTTCGCCGCCCGAAGCCACCTTCATCAGCGGTCCCGGACGCGAGCCCGGATTGGTGCGGACCAGGAACTCGGCCCGGTCGTAGCCGCTCGGCGCGGCGAGCGCTTCGTCGGTCGTCAGATCGACCCGGAATTCCGCGCGTTCGAGCTTCAGCGGCGGCAGTTCGGCGGTGACCGCGGTCTCGAGCGCCCGCGCGCTGAGCCTGCGAGCTGCGCTCAGCGCGAGGGCGCTGACGCGGTAGGACTCGCGCGTCCGGGCGCACGCGGCTTCGAGACGCTGGACCTGGTCCCGCCCGGCGTCGAGCGCGGCAAGGTCGTCGGCGTATTTCTGCGCCAGCGCGGGCAGGCTTTCGATCGGCGCGCCGTACTTGCGGCTCATTGCGCGCAGCGCAAACAGCCTTTCCTCGCAGCGCTCGAGCTCGCCCGGATCGAAGGCGCAAGCCTCGAGCGCCGTCTCGACCGCCTGGGTTGCGCTTTCGAGCGCCTCGATCGCCTCGTCGAGCGCCTTGACGCTCGGCTCGATCAGCGCGGGCGCCTGCGCCATCCGCCGCTGCAGGCGCCGCGACACGGACAGCAGCATCGGAAGGATCGCCGAATCGCCGCTCAGGTGATCGCGCGCCTCGCGAATATCGGCGGCAACCTTCTCGCCCTGCATCATCGCCTGCCGGCGGACGGCGAGCTCCTCTTCCTCTCCCGGGCGGACGGCGAGCTTCGCCAGCTCCTCGTGGGCATGGCGGGCGAAGTCGGCCTCGGCCTCGGCGGCGGCGACGCGGGCCCGCTCAGCCTCCAGCGCCCGCTCGGCGTCGCGCATCGCCGCGTGGGCGCTCTCGGTCGCCCTCGCCTCGGCGTCCAGGCGGCCATAGGAATTGACCAGCGCGCGGTGCGTGGCGGAGTCGGTCAGCGCCCGCTCGTCGTGCTGACCGTGGATCTCGACCAGCGACGCCGCCAGCGCGCGCAGCGCCTGCACGCTCACGCTCTGATCGTTGACGTAAGCCCGGCTGCGTCCGTCGGCGAGCTGGACCCTGCGGAGAATCAGCTCGTCGCCGATCGCGATGTCCTGGCCTTCGAGCATCGCGTGGGCGGCGTGCCCCTTCGGAAGCTCGAACACCGCCGTCACCTGGCCCTGCGTCTGGCCGTGGCGGACGAGGCCGCCGTCGCCGCGCGCGCCGAGCGCGAGCGACAGCGCATCGAGCAGGATCGACTTGCCCGCGCCGGTCTCGCCGGTGAGGATCGTCAGGCCGGCCGAAAATTCGAGATCCAGCTGATCGATCAGCACCACGTCGCGAATGGAAAGGCGCGCGAGCATGGCTGCGAGGCTCCGCTCAGGACGGAACGACCGCGTGGTAGATCTTGGATATCCACGAGTCCGAATTTTCCTGCGGCGACAGGCCCTTGCTCTGCAGGAGACTGAACGCGTACTTGTACCACTCGCTGTCGGGGAAGTTGTGGCCGAGGACCGCGGCCGCCGTCTCCGCCTCGCCGACGATGCCGAGGCCCATGTAAGCCTCGACCAGACGATAGAGCGCCTCCGGCGCGTGACGCGAGGTCTGGTAATATTGGAGGACGTTGCGGAACCGGTTGATGGCCGCGGTATAGTTCTTCCGGTTGAGATAGAAGCGCCCGATCGACATTTCCTTGCCGGCGAGCTGATCCTGGCACACCGTGATCTTGAACTTCGAGTCCTCGACATATTCGGAGTTCGGGTACTTCTTCACGATCTCCTGGAACGCGGTCATCGCCTTGTTGGCGACGTCCTGATCGCGCGAGATGTCGGGGATCTGCTGATAATAGGCGTTCGCGGAGAGATAGGCGACGTAGGGCGCGTCGGGGGAGTTCGGATAGTCCTTCAGATATTTTTCGGCCGAGGTCTCGGTGTCGGTCCATTCGGAAGCCTGGTAGTTGGCGTAGACCGTCATCAGAGCGCCCTTGCGGGCCCAGTCAGACTCTGGATACTGCCGGCCGAGGTCGGTGAACTTCTTCGCCGCGTCCTTGGGCGCGCCGTTCGCCAGCTTCTCGAGTCCCTGGTCGTAGGTCTTGCTCGCCGGCGTGTCCGGCACGATCTCCATCTTGTATTTTTCCGCGCCGAACGGATTGAATTGGTCGATCATCGAGCAGCCGGAGCCGACGAGCGCAAACGCCATCAGCGCCGCTGCAGCCGCGATGGGTCTCCAGGGTCGCCGGCCGGCGATCGAAGACAGGACGCCCAGTTCGATTTTGACCATACGTTCGGACTCGATTGCAGCTCGTTTGGTTTGCGGTGGGTCCGCCGCCCCTCCCGGCGTCTCGCGACGCAACGGGTGTTTAGCTGAGTCCCGACGCGCGCGCCAGTTTGTGCGGTCGACACGCGATTCGTGCAATGGCTGGAGAATGTGGCGGCGCGGCGCCCAAGAGCGCGTATGCGGACAACGCGCCTGAGAAACCTATTCGGCCGCGGCGAAAGCGGCGGCCGGCACATGCGCGCCCGCGCCGAAACCCTTGATGAACGGCTTGGTGACCGCCGCCTCGACATAGGCGTAAGCCGACCGATCGGCGAACAGCGCCTCGAGCGCCTGCGCGTTCAGCTTGTGGCCCGGCCGATAGGTTCGATAAACGCCGACGATCGGCGCGCCGGCCAGCGAGAGATCGCCGACCGCGTCGAGCGCCTTGTGACGCACGAACTCGTCGGCGTAGCGCAGGCCTTCGGGATTGAGGATCTCGTCGTTGTCGATGGCGACCGAGTTGTCGAGCGAGGAGCCGAGGGCGTAGCCCGCCTGCCACAGCTTCTTGACGTCGCTGACGAAACCAAAGGTTCGGGCGCGCGCGATCTCGCGGCGGAACACCCCTGGGTCGAGCGCAATGTCGAGACGCTGCCGACCGATCGCGGGCGAGGAAAAGTCGATCTCGACATCGAGCCGGAACCCGCGTTCGGCGGGAAGGAATTCGGCGTAGCCGCCGTCGCGCTCGATGCGCACCGGCTTGAGAATCTTCAGCGAGCGCCGCGGGCGGGCCTGCTGGGCGAGGCCCGCATGATCGATCGCCGTGACGAACTCGGCTGCGGAGCCGTCCATGATCGGCGTCTCGGGTCCGTCGATCTCGACCAGCACATTGTCGACCTGAAGCCCCGCGAGCGCGGCGAGCAGATGTTCGACCGTGCTGACGCTTGCCCCGGACGCATCGCCGAGGATGGTGCAAAGCGCGGTATGCGTGACGTTCGAGCGGCGGGCCTTCAAATGACGCTCGCGCCCATCGGGCAGGCCGGTGCGAAGGAAGGTCACTCCCGAATCGGGCGCGGCCGGATGAAGCACGAGTTGCGCGGGGGCGGCGGAATGAACGCCGACGCCGCCGATGGCCACACGGCGCCGGAGAGTCGTCTGATATCCTGCCTTCATCTTCGATCGCCTCCGGGCTCATTGCCCGGTCCCGGTTGCAGGCGCTTCCGCCATGCGGCCTTCGGGAGGCCAGGGGCGTAACGCCGTTTGCGGTCGCAGTCGCTCGGTATGGCGAGGACCCGTTTGCTGCGGGGCAAAATAGGGGGCGAGCGGGGACGGAGACAAATCACCTTTGGTGAACAAAAATTACAGCAGGTCCATCAGCATTTATCTATTTGTTTTCAATCCAGTATCCGGACATGTTAAAACTTCGTTAACAGGCAATATGGCCGGCCGCAGCGCGTCGCCGCGGCCGGATTGCAGCGCAAAGCGCCGCGAATTCAGCTTTGCTGCCGCCGCAGAAACGCCGGGATATCGAGGTGGTCGTCCTCGGTGACCGGCGCCCGATGGGCGGGTCGGCCGTGTGCGTCGAGTTCCGCCTGTCGGGGCGGCCGGCGCGCGGGCCGGAAGCGGCCGGGCTTGAGCGCGACCGAAGTCCGCCTGGGCGACCGGCGTGGCGTAGGTCCTGGGCGCAGCCGCCGGGGGTTGAGCCGGAACGGCGACCGGCCTTGCGGCTGGCTCCTCGTCGTGACGGGTGATGCCGAACGCCGCCAGCTTCTCGAGGAGCGACTTTCGACGCGTCTCCGGCCCGGCCTGTCCGACCTGCGCGGCGTCGCGCGCGCGCAACTGGTTCTGGGCCACCTGCGGCAGGTCCTCGATCTGCGGCATGCGCGGCATGCGAACCACCGGCTGCTCCGGCGCGGGCGGGATGAAGTCGTAGTCTTCCGCCTCCTCCTCGATCTCGCGCCGCGCTTCGATCGGATCGGGGAACGGCGCGGCGACCGTCGCGACCGGCTGAATTTCGACGTCGTTGACGATTGCAGCGACCGGGGCCAACTCGACCTGGGGCGCGTTGCGGGACGGGCCGGGCGCCGGGGCGGCGGTCCGAGAACGGGGCGGGGGCTCGGGCCGGGACAGGACGGTCACGGGCTCGATCTGGGAAATCGCCATCTGGTCGATGCCGGTCGCCACCACCGAAACCCGAACGACGCCGTCGAGCGCCGAATTGAAGGTCGCGCCGAGGATGATGTTGGCCTCCTCGTCGACTTCCTGGCGGATGCGGCTCGCCGCCTCGTCGACCTCATAGAGCGTGAGATCGTTGCCGCCGGTGATCGAGATGAGAAGCCCGCGCGCGCCGCGCATCGAGGTCTCGTCGAGCAGCGGATTGGCGATCGCCGCCTCCGCGGCGAGCACGGCGCGCTTTTCGCCGGTCGCCTCGCCCGTCCCCATCATCGCCTTGCCCATTTCGCTCATGATCGAGCGGACGTCGGCGAAATCCAGGTTGATCAGACCTTCCTTGACCATGAGGTCGGTGATGCAAGCGACGCCGGAATAGAGCACCTGATCGGCCATGGCGAAGGCGTCGGCGAAAGTCGTCTTCTCGTTGGCGACCCGGAAGAGGTTCTGATTCGGGATGATGATGAGCGTGTCGACCGCCTTCTGCAGGTCGGTGATTCCGGTTTCGGCGACCTTCATTCGCCGGCCGCCCTCGAAATGGAAGGGCTTCGTCACGACGCCGACGGTGAGGATGCCCATCTCGCGCGCGGCCCGCGCGATCACCGGCGCAGCTCCGGTGCCGGTGCCCCCGCCCATGCCGGCGGTGACGAACACCATGTGGGCGCCCGCGAGGTGGTCGCGGATCTCCTCGAGCGCCTCTTCGGCGGCGGCCTTGCCGACCTCGGGCTTCGAGCCTGCGCCCAACCCCTCTGTGACCTGCAGGCCCATCTGGATGATGCGCTCGGCGCGCGAGGATGTCAGCGCCTGCGCGTCGGTGTTGGCGACGACGAAGTCGACCCCGGAGAGCCCGGACACGATCATGTTGTTGACCGCATTGCCGCCGGCGCCGCCCACGCCGCACACCATGATGCGCGGCTTCAATTCCCTCAGTTCGGGCGCCTTCAAGTTGATAGACATGTTCACCTCATCCCGTTGGGGCGCCCGGGGACGCCGTTATGACTGCATTCTTGCGCCTTCCAGGCCCTCGCCGGCAGGGCCCGAAACCTGTTAAAAACTTTCCTTGAGCCAGCGCCCGACCCGGGTCGCATATCCTTCCCCCTCGTAGGCCTGCCGGGTCGCATGGCGAGAGGGCTCGAAATATTCCAGGCCGGCCATTTGCGGGTAGATCATCAGGCCGACGGCGGCCGCGAACGACGGGCTCTTGCCCGATTCCGGCAGGCCCTCGATCCCGAGCGGCCGCCCGATTCGGGCCTGGCTCGAGATGACCGTTCGCACCAATTCGGGCAGACCGGTCAGCTGACAGGCGCCGCCGGTCATCACCAGCCGCCGCCCGACATGGGCGGCATGGCCGGAGGCGCGCAGCCGGTCGCGCACCAGCTCGAGGATTTCCTCGACCCGCGGCCGGATGATCCGGATCAGTTCGGACTTCGGCAGATGGGCCGGATGATCCATGTCGTCGCCGAGCCGATGCACGGCGATCGATTTGCGGTCGTCCGAGGGGGACGCGATGCAGGCGCCGTAGAGCGTCTTCAGCCGCTCGGCGTCGGCCATCGACACGTTGAGGCCGCGGGCGATGTCGCGCGTCACGTGGATGCCGCCGACGGCGACCGCGTCGACATGGGCGAGCCGTCCGCCGGAGAAGACGCCGACCGTCGTCGTGCCGCCGCCGAAATCGATCACCGCCGAGCCGAGCTCGGCCTCGTCGTCGACCAGCGTCGACAAGCCCGCTGCGTAGGGCGTGGCCACCATCGCTTCGACCCGCAGGTGGCAGCGCTCGACCACCAGCATGAGATTGCGCGCCGCCGCCAGCTCGCACGAGGCGACGTGCAGGTCGACGCCAAGATCCTCGCCGATCATGCCCTTGGGGTCGCTGACGTCGCGCGTGGCGTCGAGCGTGAAGGCGGTCGGCAGTCCATGCAACACGGTGCGCCCCGGAAGCGTGCTCGCCGCGGACGCGGCTTCCAGCACCCGGTGGATGTCGTGCTCCGACACCGTCTTGCCGCGCAAAGCCACTTTGGCGTTGAATCGCTGCGACGACAGGAGGCCGCCGGACATGTTGACGATGACGCCGCCGACCTCGACGCCAGCCATCCGCTCGGCCGCGTCGATCGCGAGCCGGGTTGCATGCTCGGCCGCCTGCAAATCGACGATCGCCCCGCCCTTGACCCCGCTCGACCGCTGATGGCCGATGCCGAGGATCTTGCAGCGGTGGGTGCGGCCGCGCAGCGCGGCCGACGGCTCCATCGGCGACAGCCGCGCGATCAGGCAGACGATCTTCGAGGCGCCGATGTCGAGAACCGACAGGATCGCCGCCTTGCGAGCGGGAATCTGCCTCATGCGCGGGGGGAGCGGCCGGAAGGTCATGGCTGCGCGTCTTTTTCTTCGGCGCGTGCGCCTCGGTCCAGGCTGCGGCGGAATCCTGCGTCAGCCGGACGAACACCCGGTCGGGAGCGCGGAAGTCGAGCGCGAGCACGTCGCGATCCAGGATGCGCTGTTCGCGCTGAAGCTTGAGAAGCGTGGCGATCGCAGCCTGCGGATCAGTCTCGGGCAGCTTGACGTCGATCCCGGACTTGAGCCGCAGGTTCCAGCGCCGCTCGCCGATCAGGACGCCGGCTTCGACGCGGGGCCTGAGCTCCTCCATTGCGCCGAGAAGCGCGGTGAACTCGCGGCGCCCGGGCGTTGGCGCCCTCGCCGACCACGAACGGCAAGCCGCCGTAGCGGCTGTCATGAACCTCGTCGATCGGGGCGCCGTCGGCGGCGATCGCCTTCAGCTCGCCATCCTTCTGCCAGACCGCGAAGGGCGTGCGCTCGACGATGTCGATGACGATCTGATTGGGATAGAGCTTGCGCACGCTCGCCCGGGCGACCAGCGGGTCGGCCTCGAGCCGGGCGCGCGCCTCCGCGACGTCAAAGAACGGCAGCGAGTTTTTGGCGCTGACGCCGGCGATCGCGAGGATGCGCGGTTCGCTCATATGGGTCGCGCCTGAGACGGTGACGATGTCGACGCCGAAACCGAGCGTCCTCGCGGCCACGTCTTCGAGGCTGCCATGTTCGGCGACGAAAGCCTGAAGCTGTCCGCCGCGCGCCGCCCCGTAGCCGGCGGCGCCCGCGAGCACCAGCAGCGTCAGCGCGATCTCGACCCCCAGCGGCGGAGGGCGGTCGAGCGGCAGGCGGAAGCGGAACGCGCCGCGCGCCGCGCGCTCGCCGCGCAGCAAGACCTTGGAGGGCGCGGCGGCTGCGCGCGGCGGCGCCGAGACGACGCCGGCGCCGAAGGCGAGGCTCAGCGGTCGCACGAGGCGTCCTCCACCATCCAGGCCACCAGCTCCGCGAACGAAAGCCCCGCGTAGGCCGCCATATCGGGGACCAGCGAAGTTTCCGTCATGCCTGGCTGGGTGTTGACCTCGAGACACACGAGTTCGCCCTCATCGCCTTTCGTCTCATCGAACCGGAAGTCGGCGCGACTGACGCCCCGACACCCCAGCGCTCGATGCGCTCTGAGGGTCAACTCTTGGACCTTATGGTAAATATTCGGTTTAAGATTTGCCGGAAGGATGTGCCGGGACCCACCTTTTGCGTACTTTGCGTCATATCCGTAGAACGCTTCGGAAATCGACTCGATCTCGATGATGTCGAACACCCGCTCGCCCATCACCGCGCAGGTCAGTTCTTGCCCATCGACGAATTTTTCGGCGAGCAGCGCGTCGCCGTAGGGCCAGTCGTCGCGCCCGACCTCCTGGGGCGGGTCAGCGCGATCCTCCTTGACGATCACCACGCCGAACGACGACCCCTCGCAAACCGGCTTCAGGACATAGGGGGGCGCCATCGCGTGGCGGAGCGCGGCCTCGCGCCGGTCGATCACCAGCCCCTGCGCGACGGGCACGCCGGCCGCGGCCAAGACCGTCTTGGCGAGGTCCTTCTGCATTGCGAGCGCCGAGGACAGCACCCCGGAGTGGGTATAGGGGATGCGCAGGATCTCCAGCACGCCCTGGATCGTCCCGTCCTCGCCGCCGACCCCATGCAGGGCGTTGAAGGCGACGTCGGGTTTCAGACGCGCGAGGGTGTCGGCGATCGAGCGGTCGACATCGATGCGGGTGACGCGATAGCCCGAGGCTTCGAGCGCGTCGGCGCACTGGCGGCCGGAGTTCAGCGACACCGGCCGCTCAGCCGACCAGCCGCCCATCAGGACCGCGACGTGTTTCATTGCGCGACACTTCCCTAACGATCCGCCAAGCGGCACAGTTAAGGCAGACTTAAGGCGGCGCGCTTAACGGGGTCTTAACCCGGGCGATTCGCCGCCGAAAAAGGCCTGGAGACTTGCCGCGGATCGCGGAAGGGACGCGCTCCCTTTCTGGGCGAAGGGGCTAAGGCCGCCCTATTCGCCGGATCTCCCATTCGCAGCGTCACGCCGCTCGTCTCCAGCACGCGGCGCCGGACTTCCTCGCCGAGGGCTTCGAGGTCGGCCGCGGTCGCTTGGCCCCGATTGATCAGGAAGTTGCAGTGCATCATCGAAATCTCGGCGTCGCCGAGGATGAAGCCGCGGCAGCCCGCCCGGTCGATCAGCTCCCACGCCTTCAGGCCGGGCGGGTTCTTGAAGGTCGAGCCGCCGGTCTTCTCCCGGATCGGCTGCGAAGCCTCTCGCGCCCGGGTGATCCGCTCCATCTCGGCGAGGATCGCGTCCGGATCGCCCGGGCGTCCCTGGAGGGTCGCGCGGGTGAAGATCACGTCGTCCGGCGCGGCGCTGTGGCGATAGGAATAGCCCATGTCCGCGTTCCCGAAGACGCGGATCACGCCCGCGCGATCGACGCCGCGCGCCTCGACCAATACGTCCTTGATCTCGCCGCCGTGGGCGCCGGCGTTCATCCGCAGCGCTCCGCCGATCGAACCAGGAACGCCGCGCAGGAAGGCGAGGCCGTCGACACCCGCCGTCGACGCCGCTTTCGCGACAAACTGGTCCGGGGCCGCGGCGCCCGCGACGATGCGGGAATCGGCCATCACGTCGATCGTGTTGAAAGGCTTGCCGCCGAGGCGGACGACCACGCCCGCGACCCCTCCGTCGCGCACGATCAGGTTGGAGCCGAGACCGATGACCGTGACGGGAACGGTCGCGGGCAGACGGGTCAGGAACTCGGCAAGGTCGTCCTCGCCGGCCGGCGAAAACAGAGCTTCCGCCGCGCCGCCGGCGCGGAGCCACGTCAGAGGCGCGAGCGGCGCATCGTAGACGACGGCCCCGCGGACCGCCTCAGCGGCCGACCGGATTTCTTCTGCAAAGCTCATGGGGCCTGGGCCTCGAGCCATTCGGAGAGGATCGCCCGCCCCGCCGCCGCGGTCGTCGCTCCCAGACGCAATGCATCGGCGCGAAGGAGGCTCGGACTGATCCCGGCCTGGCCGAGCTCGCTCGCGTGGCCGATGAGCCAGGCCTCGATTCGTTTCGGATCGGCTTCGACGTGGAACTGGAGGCCGAGCGACGCCGGGCCGGCGCGGAACGCCTGGACCGGACACAGGGGAGTTGAGGCGAGCCGCTCCGCTCCCGGCGGCAGCTCGCAATTGTCGCCGTGCCAGTGCAGCACGGGCAAGCCTTCGAGGCGCCCGAGCGGCGAGTTGCGGCCTGCGCCGGTCAGCGCGACCGGCGCATAACCGATCTCCTTGCCCGGGCCTGGCGCGACGCGCGCGCCGAGCGCGACCGCCATGAGCTGCGCCCCGAGACAAACCCCGAGGATGGCCTTTTGTTGCTCGATACGGCGCCGGATCGTCGCGATCTCCTCGACCAGAAACGGATAGGCGTCCGTTTCGTAGGCGCCGATCGGGCCGCCGAGCACGATCAGGAGATCCGCGGAAAGCACGGCCTCGACCGAAAGATCGTCGACGCCCGCCTCGAGGTAAGTGAGCGAATAGCCTCTTTCGGCAAGGGGCTCTTTCCACACGCCGACGTCCTCGAACGCGACGTGCCGGATCGCGACGGCGGTCTGGGACATCACCTCGCTCCCTCGAGCGCGGCCAGTTCGCCAGGCAGCGCATAGGCCCACTGCGTGATCGTGCCTGCGCCGAGGAAAACGACGATATCGCCGGAAGCGGCGAGTTCGCGCACTCTCGGCGCAATGTCCCGGGGCGAGGGCAGCGCAACCGCGTGACGGTGGCCATGCGCGGCGATCGCGGCGGCGAGGTGCGCCTTGTCGGCGCCGTCGATCGGCGCTTCGCCCGCGGGGTAGACGTCGGCGACGAGCACGCTGTCGGCGTCGTTGAAGCAGGTGGCGAAGGCGTCGAACAGCGAGGCGAGGCGCGAATAGCGATGCGGCTGCACGATCGCGATCACCTTGCCTGAGGTCGCGCCCCGCGCCGCCTTGAGCACGGCCGCGATCTCGACGGGATGGTGGCCATAGTCGTCGTAGATGGCGACGCCGTTCCATGTCCCTGTCTTGGTGAAGCGCCGCTTGACCCCGCCGAAGTTCTCGATCCCCCTGCGGATCACCTCGACCGAGGCGCCGAGCTGATGGGCGACGGCGATCGCCGCGGTGGCGTTCAGCGCATTGTGGCGTCCCGGCATCGGCAGCGCGAGATTGTCGATGTAGGTCGCGCGGCCGGTCGCCCGCTCGCGGACCAGCACGGCGAAACGCGTGACGCCGCCGCTCATCTCGACGTCGAGCAGGCGGATGTCGGCCTGCGGGTTCTCGCCATAGGTGAAGACGCGGCGGTCCTCGATCTTGCCGACCAGTTCCTGCACGGTCGGATGGTCATGGCACATCACGGCGAAGCCATAGAACGGCAGATTCTCGATCAGCGCCAGAAAGGCGTCCTTGATCGCGTCGAAGGTCTTGAAGTGATCGAGGTGCTCGGGGTCGATGTTGGTGACGATCGCCACATCCGCCGGCAGCTTCAGGAACGTGCCGTCGCTCTCGTCGGCCTCGACCACCATCCAGTCGCCCGCGCCGAGGCGGGCGTTGGCGCCATAGGCGTTGATGATGCCGCCGTTGATGACGGTCGGGTCCAATCCCGCCGCCTCGAGCAGCGTCGCCACGAGCGCGGTCGTCGTCGTCTTGCCGTGGGTGCCCGCGACGGCAACGCAGCTTTTCAGCCGCATAAGCTCGGCCAGCATTTCGGCGCGGCGCACGACCGGGATGCGTTTCGCGCGCGCCGCGGCCAATTCCGGGTTATCGCGCCGGATCGCGGTCGAGACCACGACGACCGCGGCGTCGCCGAGGTTGCCCGCGTCGTGGCCGACGAACACCTTGGCGCCGAGCTCGCGCAGCCGCTTGACGTTGGCGTTGTCGCTAGCGTCCGAGCCCTGGACGGCGTGGCCGAGATTGATCAGCACCTCGGCGATTCCCGACATGCCGATGCCGCCGATGCCGACAAAATGAATGGGGCCGATCTCGTTCGGCAGCTTCATCGCATCCACGCCTCCAACAGGGGCGGCGAACCGCCCCGGACTCCTGGGGCGCAGGGAATAAGACAAGTCGGGGGATTTGGGAAATAGGTCGCGTTGCAACGGCGGTCGCCGATACGCCGACGACGGCCGGAGCCGACCGCGCTTCAGGTCTCGACGCGTTCGCAACCATCTATTGCCGGACGCGAATTGAGGCTAAGACGAGTGGGCGAGATCCGGCGGCTCGGCGGCGCAAGAAACGGCGCTTGAGATCGGTGGGCTCCCACAAGAAAGCGAGGCGTCCGCGCAACTGCGGAAGACGAGCGAACTCGCGCGCATGCAAAGGCGGATTCGGTCCACAACGGCGATGGAGCGGCGCTCCATGCGACCCTTGTGCGGGGGGCGGGGCGATGAAAGCGGTCGGGGCTGTATTTTCGGGGGCGCTGGGGCTCGCGACCCTCGCCCATGCGGCCGACTTGCCGACCACGAAAGCGCCGGCGGCGGCTTCGCCGCCGAACTGTTTCGCCTCGTTCTGGACCTGGCTCGACACCTCGGCCGCCGCCTGCCCGATCAGCGCCATGGGCGTGACGGTCTATGGGACGCTCGATCTCGGCGGCCTCGCCTACATGACCAACGGCGCGTCTTACAACGCGCCCTACCCGGGCAGCGGCCTGCAGAGTCTGATCAGCAGACAGAACAACGGCCCGAAGTGGGTGTGGTCCCCCAACAACATCAGCACCACGGTCCTCGGCGCCAAAATCAGCGAGCCGATCGCAGCGGGCTGGTCGCTGATCGGCGCCGTCGAAGCCGGCTTCGATCCTTATTCCGGCACGCTCCTCAGCGGCCAAAGCTCGCTCGTCATGAACAACGGCAAGGCGGTCGTGATCCAGAGCTCCAATGGCGATTCGAGCCGCGCCGGCCAGTGGGACAATTCGCAGGCCTTCCTCGGCGTCAGCAACACGACCTATGGCACGCTGACCTGGGGACGGGTCAATGCGCTCTCGCTGGACATCCTCAGCGCGTATGACCCGCTCGGCGCCCCGAACGCTTTCGATCCCTTGGGGTTTTTTGGCTCCTACGCGGGCTTCGGCAACACCGAGGCGACCCGCTCGAACACGGCTCTCACCTATCGGCTCGCGATCGCCAATTTCCGGGCCGCCGCGCTGGTGCAGACCGGCGGCTATAATCTCGGCAACGGCTCGACCGCCATGGTTCAAGGTCAGGTGGGCGCGGACCTCGGGCGACTGTCGCTCGACGCCGTGGCGGGCTTCGTCGAGAACGCCGTGGGCGCTGGCATCTTCAGCGGCTCGTGCAGCTCCACCGCGTGTTCGTCCGCCATTCCCCAGTACTACAACGCGTCCGACCTGAAGGCGACGCTGTCGAACAACACCGGCCTGATTGTCGCGGCAAAGTACAAATTGAGCGACGCCGTCACGTTCTACGGCGGCTACGAGGTGTACCGGCAAGCGAACCCGAGCGACGACTACCTGAACGGCTTCAAGACAATCGGCGGGTATAACATTCCCGCCACGATCCCGTCGTGGATACCGGGGGCTCCAAAATACTGGCCGACTCAGTGGACGAACTACACGGCCTATGACAACAACAAACTCTTCAATTTCTTCTGGACTGGCATAAAATACGCGTTCAACTCCCAGCTCGACGTCATGGGCGGCGTCTACTACGGCTTCCAGAATGACTATTACACGGGTGTGTGCACAGGCACGGGGGTCAACACCAAGTCCGGCTCATGCGCCGGATCGACCGACTCCTTCTCCCTGCTGATCGACTACCGCCCGTACAAGCGCATGGATCTCTATTTTGGCGTCGCGCTGTCGAACGTCTATGGCGGCATGGCGTCGGGATATCTGCAGACGCAGAACATCGATCCGACCGTCGGTCTTCGCATCAAATTCTGATCGGGACCTGCGGCGCGGCGTCGTGCTTCGTCCTATCGGGGGATAGGGGCCACTCAGAAAATCGACCGCTCGATCGCCCGCTCCGCCTCGGCGATCGATTCGGGACGGCCGACGTGCAGCCACAGGCCGTCGAGACGTACGCCGTAGAGGCGGTTTTTCTCTGCGGCGGCGTGGAAAAACGGGGCGAGGCGAAAGATATCCTCGGGCGCGTCGGCGAACAGCTCCGGCTTCAGGATCCCCACGCCGGTGTAGACGAACGGCGCGACATGGCGGTCCATCCGCCGCTCGAGCCGGCCTTCATTGGTCATGGTGAAGTCGCCCGGCCAGTCGACCCCCACCGCGCTCGCGCTCGCCGCCACCAGGAGCACGATGTCCATCGCCTCGGGGTCGAACGCCCGGGCGAGCCGGGCGATGTTCGAGCGCGGCCCCTCGATCCAGAAGGCGTCGGTGTTGCAGATCAGGAACGGCTCGCGCCCGATCTGCTTGAGCGCGCGCTTGATCCCGCCGCCCTGATCGAGCAGCCGGTCGCGCTCGTCGGAAATGATGATCCGCGGGCGCTCGCGGCGCAGGAGGTGGGCCTCGATCTGATCGGCGAGCCAGTGGACGTTGACGATCGCCGTCTCGACGCCGTTCTCGGCCAGCCGGTCGAGGCAATGGTCGATCAGCGTGCGGCCGCAGACCTTCACCAGGGGCTTCGGCAGCGTCTCGGTGATCGGCCGCATGCGCTGGCCGAGGCCCGCGGCGAAAACCATGGCCGTTTTGGGAATCGGCGCGCTCATGTCGAATTGTTCCCGAAGCCGCGCTTAAACGTCGGGCGGCGCCGGCTCCGGTTCGGAGCCCAGCGCGCGCGGCAGGTGGGTCTGATACCAGAGCGTCAAGGGCGCAAGCAACGGATGCGCGAGGTTGCGCCGCAGATAGCGCTCGATGCGCGGCAGGTGCCTGAGGTACTGCGGCTTGCCGTCCCGCTTGTCGAGGCGCGCGAAGATCCCAAGGATTTTCGTCGCGCGCTGCGCGCCCATGGCCGCGTAGGACGCGGCGAAGCGCTCGGCGTCGAAGCCAGGGCTCGCGGACGCGCGCCGGCGCACATAGAGCGCCATGAACCGCATCTCGAGGTCGTCGGGAACGTCGACCCGGGCGTCCTGCAGGAGCGAGGCGAGATCGTAGGCCGGCGGTCCGATCACCGCATCCTGGAAGTCGATCAGGCCGATCCGGGCGACGCCGTGCCGGCCCGAAAGCCAGTGCAGGTTCGGCGAGTGGAAGTCGCGCAGCGTCCAGGTCGTGGGCTCGGCGAGAATTGGCTGAAGGATCTCGCGCCAGACGGCGAGGAACTGCATCCGCGCCCCGGACGGCACCGCCGCCCGGGCGATCGCCGGACCGTACCAGTCGATGATCAGCTCGACCTCGATCAGCATCGCCTCGATGTCGTAGGTCGGCAGCGCGGTAGAGGTCGTCGCCGAAGGGAAGCGCATCGGGCAGGTCGCGCCCATGCAGGTCGGCGATCAGCGCGACCGCCTCGGCGTAGCGGCCGGGGTTCGGCGCGCCGTTCTCGACCACGGTCTCCTCGCCGAAATCCTCGATCAGCGCCAGCCCGTCCTCGACGCTCGCGGCGAGGACGCGCGGGGAGGAGAGGCCAAGGCCCCGCAACCCCTCCGCCATGGCGAGGAAGGCGCGAATGTCGGGAGAGAGCTTGGCGATCGCGGCGTAGGGCTTGCCGAAGCGGATGATCGGCCCCTCGGGTCGGGGCGGCGCCACCATCAGGATGGCGGTCGAACCGTCGGCTTTGGTCAGGCGCTCGTACAAGCGCACCGAGGCGTCGCCCTGCACGAACTCGCGCCGCGCCTCGATCCAGCCGGCCGCGTGAAGGAGGGTGCCGACGCTCGAGCGCCCGCGCGAGCCGCCGGCCCATTCGGCCGCGCCCGCGCATCTCCAGCACGCGGAAGTTGGGGCCGCGCTTGGCGTCGAAGCGGATCGCGACTTCGAGCCGGTCGGCGGGCAGCGCCTCAGGGATTCGCTCCGGCCATTCGACGAGGGCCACCGCGTCCGAAATCGCCTCGTCCCAGCCCAGGTTTTCAAGCTCCATCGCGCTCCTTAGGCGATAGAAGTCCGCATGCACCACCGGTCCGCGAGGGGCGTCGTAGACCTGCATCAGCGTGAAGGTGGGGCTCGGCGCCTCGAGGAGAGGCTCGTCGGCCAGCGCGCGGATCAGGCCGCGGGCGAACAGCGTCTTGCCCGCGCCGAGATCCCCGGACAGCGCGACAAAGTCGCCGGGCTCGAGCCAGGCGGCCTGCGCGGCGGCGAGCACGAGCGTCGAGGCCTCGTCCGCCGTTTCGAAGCGCCAGACCTTCGGCTCCTTGTCGTTCAGCGGAGAAACAGGCATGGGCTTCGCGTCTGACGGGATCGGTGCATGCGTTCTACCGCGCCATCTTTGGCTTCGTCAGGGCGGAGGCGCGGGCGTCTTCGGAGCCGGCCCCTGCCGCGGCCGGCTCAACAGGAAAAATGCAGGTTATGGTGGTCCCTTCGCCCGGGGCGGTGTCGATCAGCACCCGGCCGCCGTGCAGTTCGACCATCGCCTTGACGATCGAAAGGCCGAGCCCGGGTCCGCGATGCCGCGAGCCGTTGGGGAAGGTTTCGAACCGGTCGAACACCTTGTCGATCATCTCCGGCGGAATGCCGCGGCCGCGGTCGCTCACCTTGAAGACGATTTCGTCCATGCGCCGCATCGCCGCCAAGGTCACGGTCTGGCCGGACTCGGAATAGTTGATGGCGTTCGACAAGAGATTGAACAGCACCTGGCGGACGCGCCGCCCGTCGGCGGCGAAGGCGCCGACGCCGTCGGTGATCACCATGCGAAGTTCGATCGACGCCTCGTCCAGGCGGTCCTGCACCCCGGCCGCGGCCGCCCGCATCGCCTCGGCGACGTCGACCGGCTCGAGACGCAGCTCCAGCGCGCCGGCGTCGATCGAGGCGAGATCGAGGATGTCGTCGATGATCGCCAAAAGCGCGTGCGAGGAATTGGTGATGAAGCCTGCGTATTCAAGCTGCTTCGGGTTGAGCGGCCCGACCCCGCCGGCCGCCAGGAGTTGTGTGAAACCGATGATGTTGGTGAGCGGCGTGCGCAGCTCGTAGGATACGTGGTTGACGAAGTCGTTGCGCAGCTTTTCCGCCGCCACCAGCGCCTCGTTGCGATCGGTCAGCGCGCGCTCGACGCTGGCGCTCGCCGTCACATCGAGGAAGGTCAGCAGGGTCGCGCCGTCGGGGAGCGGCAGGGCGGCGCAGTCGAGCGTGAGGTCGTCAACGCGGTCGATCCGGACCGCGAGGGTCTCGCGATGATCGTGGAGGCCGACCACCATGCCGCGCAGCCGGTCCCAGAGCGCGGGCTCTTGGCAAACGCCCGGCAACCTTGCGCGATCGCGTCGATATGGGGATGGTCGGAAAGGAGCGCCGGATCGAGGCCCCACATCACGGCGAATACCGGATTGAACAGCTTCATCCGCCCGTCGGCGCCGAAAACCGCGACGCCTTCCTTGAGCGCGTCGAGCGTCTCGCCCTGGACGTGGGTGAGCGCCGTGACTTGCGAGGCGAGCGCGTAGCTCTGCGTGGCGTCGTCGTAGAGATAGGTCACCCCGCCCTTCGGATTGGGGCTGGTGACGACGCGCAGCGCCCGTCCGTCCGGCAGGTACCAGACCGTTTCGCTCGAACTCGATCGCCTGATAGGCCTCCATCAGCTGGGCCTTCCAGGTGCGGAAGTCCGCCTGCTCCGGCAGCTGCCGCTTGGTGCGAAGCCGATCGAGAACCTCGCCGTCGGTCGGATGAGAGTCGAGGAACGCCGGCTCGAGCGACCACATCTGGGCGTAGGCGGCGTTGTAGAAGGTGAGCCGCTTCGATTTGTCGAAGATCGCCACCGCGGTCGACAGCCGGTCGATCATGCGGGAATAGTCGTCTTCGTTACGCTCCATTTCGGCTTTCAGCGCCGCGGCCTCGGAGACGTCATAGGCGACGCCCGACGATCCGAACGGCGTCTTCACTTCCGCGACCTCGAAGGTTCGGCGCTCGCCGGCGACGACGGCGCTGGCGCGGCGCTTCCAGACCCCCGTCTCCCGCAGCGCCGCCGCGGCCTCCCGGCGCAAGCCCGGATCGAACAGCTCGGCGGATTGATCGACAGCCGCGTTCTCGCCCGCGACTTCGACGGCCCGCGCGTAAGCCGCGTTGCACCAGTCCATCCGCCCGTCTTCATTTCGGCTCCAGGCGAGGATCGCGGCCTGCTCGTGAGCGAGACGCGCGGCCTTCACGCTCGCCTCCGTCTCCGCAAGCTTGTCGCGCATCCGGGCGGCCTCCAGACGGTCGCCGGACACCTCGCGAATGCGCACCACCGCGCTGCCCGAGACCGGGCGGCCGACGATCTCGAGGTGGCGTCCACGCAGGCTCGCGCTGGGCAGGCAGAAGGCTTCGCCTCGGCTGAGAAGCCGCTCGACCGCCTCCTCGGCTTTGGCCGCCGCCTCCGGCTCCAACCATGCCGCAAAGCTGAGAACGCGGCGCGGCGCAGGCGCGTCGGAGACGATGCTGAAGTCGCCCTCGATGGAAGGCTCGGCGTCCGGCCGGTCCCATGCGATAACGATCTGGGGCTCGCTGCGAACGATCAGCGCCGCGCGGTCGACGCGGACGGAAGCGTTCGCAAGCTTCGCTTCCATGGCGCTGATCCGTCGCGCCCAGGCTCGCCGCGCGGCCCAATGCAAAAGCGCCGCCGTCGCCGCCGCGATCAATAAGACGGCGAGCCCGATGACGGCGGCCGGGCCCGAGATCAAGCCGGCCGACGCCGAAGCCGGCGGATCGAAACCGCGAAGCGCTTCGTCGGCCCGCGCGCCGAACGCGCCCAGAAGCGTGAGCGGCGCCGCGGCGGCGACGGGCGCTCGGCGGCGCCGTTGCAAGCGCCCCCCAGGTCCGGCGAAGATTCCACCGCTGAACCCCCGCAACGACAAGCCTCCTCGAGAGCCCGGGAGGGCGCCGACGCCCCCGCGGTCGCGCCGATCCGGCTCCCTCCGCCAGGAAGGTCCGAAATCAGCTACCGAACAGACTTACGAAATGTTCGCCCCAAAGTCGTTAACCATGATCCTGGTCCGGACCGGGCGAAAACACGGCGGAATTCAATATATAGAGCGGTCGCGCAAGATCATCCCAACATCTATGACGCCCCCGCTGAAAAGGAGGACATCGTGCGCTGGCCGGCGTTAAAAAGAATTCCGCGCGAGTCGCGCGCGCCGGCCTCTAGCGAACGAGTCCGAGGATGTCCTTGACCGCGTCCATGTTGGGCCGCGCGATGGCGCGCGCCTTGTCCGCCCCCTCGGCGAGCACCCTGTCGACGTGGCCGGGATCGGCCGCGAGGCGCAGCATCTCGGCGCGGATCGGGGCGAGTTTCTCGATCGTGGCGTCGGCGAGCGCTGTCTTGAAAGTCGAGAACGGGCTGCCGCCGAACTCGTGCACGATGTCCGCCTTCGATCGGTCGGTCAGCGCCGCGAAAATCCCCACCAGGTTGTCCGCCTCCGGACGGCCGGCGAGGCCGTCGAGATGGCTGGGCAGCGGCTCCGGGTCGGTCTTGGCCTTGCGGATCTTCTGCGCGATCGTGTCCGCGTCGTCCGTCAACGCGATATAGGAATTCTCCGAGGTGTCGGACTTCGACATCTTCTTGGCGCCGTCGCGCAGGCTCATGACGCGGGTCGCCGGACCCTGGATCAAGGGCTCGGGCAGCGGGAAGAACGCGTCGCCGTAGCCGTGGGCCGCGATCGAATTCGGCAAAGTCGTTGTTGAACTTCTGCGCGACGTCGCGGGCGAGCTCCATATGCTGCTTCTGGTCGTCGCCGACCGGAACGTGGGTCGCGCGGTAGATCAAAATGTCGGCCGCCATCAGGACCGGATAGTTGAACAGGCCGACCGAAGCGTTCTCGCGGTCTTTGCCCGCCTTCTCCTTGAACTGGATCATGCGGTTGAGCCAACCCATGCGCGCCACGCAATCGAGCGCCCAGGCGAGTTCGGCGTGCTCGGCGACCCGGCTCTGGTTGAAGACGACGTTGATCTTCGGGTCGATCCCGCAGGCGAGAAACGCCGCGGTCACTTCGCGCGTCGTGCGCGCAAGCTGGGCCGGCTCGTGGGGCAGGGTCATCGCGTGCAGATCGACCACGCAATAGATGCAGGGCCGCGTTTCCTGCAGCGCCACGAAGCGCTTGATCGCTCCGAGATAGTTGCCGAGGTGGAGATTGCCGGTCGGCTGGACGCCGGAAAACACCAGCTCAGGAAAGGTCGCCATGGTTGTCGCTTCAGTCAGGGTTTTTTTGTGAGGGCGGCCTTATCGCAACGCCGGTCCGGCGACGCAAGGGGCGGCGACGGCGCAAAGCGGCGTCAGGCGTCGCCGAAGGTCAGGTCGACCATAATCTCGCCGGCGAGCCGCTCGAGCGCCTTGCGAAGATCGTCGAGCGGCAGCTTCTCCGGAACGGCGAGGCGGGCGTGGGCGCGGAACATCTCGACGCCGGTGAAAGCCGCGCTTTCGAGGCCGCTCTCGAATTCCACGATGTTGACGCCGAGGGCGTTCAGCGCCTGCGTCACGTCGCGCACGATGCCGGGCCGCTCGTTGCCGAGGATGTCGAGCGTGACGATCTCGGACACGCGCGGGGCCTCGTCGCGCGCGCCGCGTTCGATCGTCAGGTTCAGCCCCGCGGGCGCCAGATCGCGCAGGGCCTGTTCGAGCGCGGAGGCGTTCCTTTCAGGAACATTGGCGCGCACGACGCCAGCGAACTTGCCGGCCAGCCGAACCGAGCGGCTTTCGAGCCAGCTTCCTCCGGACACGGCGATCTTTTCCGCCACCGCGTTGACGAGTCCGGGTCTGTCGTCGCCGACGAAGGTGAGAACCAGCGGGATCATGAGCGGACTCCTAAAGGCGGCGACGCTTCATTCTAGGTCATCGCGCGGGAGCGGCAAACGCGACAATCGGTCCAAGGCTACGACGCGTTCGCATAGCCAAGAAGGCGTTCCGCCAGTCCGTCCGGGTTCGAGAGCGCGACAAGGTGTCCCCCCGGTATTGTCTCGATCTCCAACCCCAGCCGGTCGTGGGCGACGCGCCGCTGGAATTCGACCGGGAAAAACCGATCGTCCCTGCCTGCGAGAACATGCATGGGGAGGTCGGGCCAGCGCTCGAATCGACACGGCTCGCCGAAGACCACGCCGGACTCCTCGCGCGGCGGCGGGGCGCCGCGAAGAATCTCCGGCGGGACGTCGTGGAGGAAATAGGTCGTCAAATCGAACGCCCTGGCGTAGCCGACCCGATCCGCCGCGTCTTCCCGCGCTTCGACTGCGCCTGTCGCGCCCCACCATGCGCCGGCGGTTTCGCCCGGTTTCGGGATCATCGCGTTGACGAAGACAAGCGATCGCACCGGGGAGCGCGCTGAAACGAGCGGCGCGGTGAAGCCGCCGAGCGACTGCGCCACCAATATTGCGTCGCCTCGGCCCGCAAGCGCGCCGACGACGATGTCCGCGTACGCCTCGAGGCCGGCGCGGTCATCATCGCCCGGCAGATCCACAGCCGTGACGTCGTGTCCGCTGGCGCGAAGGAGCGGCGCGACGCGATGCCAGTACCAGGCCATGCCGCCGGCCCCTGGAACCAGAACGAACGAAGTCATCTTGGCCCTCCCTCCGCGCGACCCTCTTGCGGGAGCCGCTTCCCGACGGACGCAGCCAGCGTCACAAAATGAACCGGCTCAGATCCGCGTTGCCGGCGAGGTCGCCGACGGTGCGCTCGATGAAGGCGGCGTCGATCTGCACCGTCTCGCCTGAGCGGTCGGCGGCGGTGAAGCTCACTTCGTCCAGCGAACGCTCCATCACGGTCTGGAGCCGGCGCGCGCCGATGTTCTCGACCGACCCGTTGACCTTGGCGGCGATGCGGGCGATCGCCGAGATGGCGTCGTCCGAAAACTCGAGCGACACGCCCTCGGTCTGCATCAGCGCGACATATTGCTTGATCAGGCTCGCCTCGGTGTCGGTCAGGATCCGCTTGAAGTCGTCCTCGGTCAGCGATTTCAGCTCGACGCGGATCGGCAGGCGGCCCTGAAGCTCGGGCAGGAGGTCGGAGGGCCGGGAGATGTGGAAGGCGCCGGATGCGATGAACAGGATGTGGTCGGTCTTGACCGTGCCGTGCTTGGTGGCGACCGTCGTGCCCTCGATCAGCGGCAGAAGATCGCGCTGAACGCCCTCGCGCGACACGTCCGCGCCGCCGCGGCCTTCGCGGGCGCAGATCTTGTCGATCTCGTCGAGGAAGACAATGCCGTTGCTCTCGACCTCGGCGATCGCGTCGCGCACGATCGCGTCCTGGTCCAGGAGCTTGTCGGCCTCCGCCGCCACCAGCGGCTCCCGCGCCTCCGCGACCGTCATGCGCTTCGGCTTGGTCCGATTGCCCTTGCCGAAGATGTCGGCGATGTTGATGGCGCCGATCGAGGCGCCGGGCATGTTGGGCAATTCGAACATCGGCGTGCCCGTCGAGCCCTGGGGCAGTTCGACTTCGACGTCCTTGTCGTCGAGCTCGCCGGCGTGCAGCTTGCGCCGGAACGATTCGCGGGTCGCCGAGGAGGAGGTCGCCCCGACCAGGGCGTCGAGGATCCGCTCCTCGGCGGCGAGCTCGGCCTTGGCCTCGATGTCCTTGCGCTTCTTCGCCTTGGTCAACCCGATGCCGACCTCGAGCAGATCGCGGACGATCTGCTCGACGTCGCGTCCGACATAGCCGACTTCGGTGAATTTGGTCGCCTCGACCTTGAGGAAGGGCGCGCCGGCCAGTCTGGCGAGGCGCCGCGCGATCTCGGTCTTGCCGCAGCCGGTCGGGCCGATCATCAAGATGTTCTTTGGCATGACCTCCTCGCGCATCGGCGAGCCAAGCCGTAGGCGGCGCCAACGGTTGCGCAGAGCGATCGCCACCGCCCGTTTGGCGTCGTTCTGACCGACAATGTAGCGGTCGAGCTCGGAGACGATTTCGCGCGGGCTGAGTTCCGACATGAGATCAGAGGCTTTCGACGATCAGATTGGTGTTGGTGTAGACGCAGATTTCGGCGGCGATCTGCATGGAGCGGCGGACGATCGCCTCGGCGTCGAGCGCCATCGGCATCAGCGCGCGCGCGGCGGCGAGGGCGTAGTTGCCGCCCGAACCGATCGCCATCGCCGAACCGTCCCCGTCGGTCTCCGGTTCGAGCACATCGCCCGCGCCCGAAAGCGTGAAACCTGTGCCCTTGTCGGCGACCAGCAGCATCGCCTCGAGGCGGCGCAGGTATCGGTCGGTGCGCCAGTCCTTGGCGAGCTCGACGCAGGCGCGCGGCAGCTGTCCCGGATATTGCTCGAGCTTGGCTTCGAGCCGCTCGAACAAGGTAAAGGCGTCCGCGGTCGCCCCGGCGAAGCCCGCGATCACCTCGCCTTTGGCCAATCTGCGCACCTTG
The DNA here is from genome assembly GCA_963748545.1 of uncultured Alphaproteobacteria bacterium. Taxonomy (GTDB): domain Bacteria; phylum Pseudomonadota; class Alphaproteobacteria; order Rhizobiales; family Beijerinckiaceae; genus Roseiarcus. Next base: position 382,919 of record CAVVJO010000035.1, on the reverse strand, counting down.
CGGGCGTTCGCCTTGACGACCGTCTGTCCCATGCTGACCTGACCGTCGCCGCCGATCACCACCCGGTCGCCCTTGCGCACCATCAGGATGGTCGTCGCATGCCATCCCGGCGAGCGGGCGGCGGTTTCATCGCGCATGGTCTTCATCGTCCTTCGATCGGCAGGCGCCGGATGTATGAGCGGACGCAGCCCCGCGCAAGTCCGCCGTAAGCGCGCGTTTTTTCGACGAACCCCAAACGCTCTGACGAGCCGTTATGCGGAAGACCTGTCGAGACGGCCGGGGTTGGCGACGGCTGCGACGAGAGATTGGATATGCGAGTAAGTCGATATATATTCCGCGCGACGTCGAGCAACCTAGATTAACGTAGGAATCTTGTTTATGAACGCGATCAACAAACTTGCTTTGCCTCACGTCGTCGATCTTGATCTCGAGACTTTCGCCGAGGCGGTCGGGGCCGGCGAAGTCACGGTCGTCGATGTCCGCGAGCCGCATGAGTTCGCGGCGGGTCATATTCCGGATTCCGTCAATCTTCCGCTGTCGCGCTTCCATCCGCGCGATCTGCCGAGCGGGCACGACAAGACCGTCGTCATCATCTGCCAGGCGGGCGTCCGTTCGCGCAACGCGCTGAACCAGGCGCAAGCGACCGGGCGAAGCGATCTGAAGCATTACGCCGGCGGGATGGCGCAGTGGCGCGCCCACGGCGGCGCCGTGACGGTCTGAACGGATCGGCGCTTCAGCGCGCACGGAGAGACGGCGTCCCGCCGTCCCAAGCGCGGGCCCCGTTGCATGCGTCAAGGGTCCTAAATCGTGCGCCGCGTGGCAAAAGCGTGCGAGGCTTCCCTATCCCGTCGCCGCTTGCTCTTATCCGTCAGACATTCAATACCTATATCCCGTTAAGGGCCATCGGCGGATTTGGGCGCGTTGCGCCTAACGCCCATGACTTCGCAGACCGCCGCAATAAGGAGAACAAGAAATGGCGAAGGAAAAACGGCGCGGCAATCGGGAGACGCGCAAGCCCAAGGCGGATAAGGCGGCAGCCGCGGCGCCGGTTTCGCCGTTCGCGCCCAAGGGCCCCTCCGCTGCGACGACTCCATCGAAGCGAAAGTGAAGCGTAAGCGGCGACCACGCGGACCCGCGCGACGATCGATCCGGACGCGTTCGCCGCGGCCCTCGCAGCTGATGGTGGTGCGCCATGAGACGCATGTCCGCTCAGTCTAACGCGATCGTCGGCTATCTCGGTCGCATTGCCGGGGCCGGCGCCGTGAGGATCGGAGGCGCAACGGTCGCCCGCGCGAACTACGATTTTGACGGCTTCGCGACGCCGCACGGAGGCGTGACGGCTTCCGGCGAATTGATCCTCGCGCCTTCCGACCTTGCAGCCGTGTTTGGCCAGACCGGCGTTCAGCTTCTGACCGACGCCGGCCGGCTGCTCGAGCTGACGTTTTCCGAAAAAAAGCTGCCTTCAGCGGCCGAGGCCGCCCATGTCGATGTCAGCGGCGATCTGCCGCGCTCGCCCGAGGAGTGGCGCGCAGGGCCGACGCGCGCGACAAGCCCCGATCCCGGATCGAACTGACGGAGGAGAGCGGTCGACAGGCCGGCGCGAAGATCCCGGACGCACATGAAAAAGGGGCGGCCAAAGCCGCCCGGGCGGCCAAACAAAGCCGCCCCTTTGCGTTTCTCGATGCGACCAGGCGATCAGTAATCCATCCCGCCCATGCCGCCCATGCCCCCGCCCGGCATCGCGGGCGCATCGGCCTTGGGCCGCTCCGCGACCATCGCCTCGGTCGTGATCATGAGGCCGGCGACCGAGGCCGCGTCCTGCAGCGCGACCCGCACCACCTTCGCAGGATCGACGATGCCTGCCGCAAGCATGTCGACATATTGCTCGGTCTGGGCGTCATAGCCGTAAGTCTGCGACTTGTTCTCGAGGATCTTGCCGATGACGACCGATCCCTCGACGCCGGCGTTCTCGACGATCTGCCGAGCCGGCGCCTCGAGCGCCTTCAAGACGATGCTGATGCCGGCTTGGACGTCGGCGTTCTCGCCTTCGAGCTTGCCGATGGCCGCCTTCGCCCGCAGAAGCGCCACCCCGCCGCCGGGAACAATGCCTTCCTCGACCGCCGCCTTGGTCGCGTTCATGGCGTCGTCGACGCGGTCCTTCTTCTCCTTGACTTCGACTTCGGTCGAACCGCCGACGCGGATGATCGCAACGCCGCCCGCGAGCTTGGCGAGACGCTCCTGGAGCTTCTCCTTGTCGTAATCGGAAGTCGTGTCCTCGATCTGCGCCTTGATCTGCGTAATCCGAGCCTCGATATCCGTCTTCTTGCCGGCGCCGTCGATGATCGTGGTGGCGTCCTTCTCGATCCGCACGCGCTTGGCGCGGCCGAGCATTTCGATGGTCACGTTCTCGAGCTTGATCCCGAGGTCCTCGGCGATCAGCGTGCCGCTGCTGAGCACGGCGATGTCCTCGAGCATTGCCTTGCGGCGATCGCCGAATCCGGGCGCCTTGACCGCAGCCACCTTGAGGCCGCCGCGCAGCTTGTTGACGACCAGCGTCGCCAGAGCCTCGCCGTCGATGTCTTCGGCGATGATCAGGAGGGGCTTCCCAGTCTGGACGACCGCCTCCAGGATCGGCAGCATCGGCTGCAGCGACGACAGCTTCTTCTCGTGCAGGAGGATGTAGGGCTCCTCGAGCTCGGCCACCATCTTCTCGGCGTTGGTGATGAAATAGGGCGAGAGATAGCCGCGGTCGAACTGCATCCCCTCGACGACGTCGAGTTCGGTCTCGGCGGTCTTCGCCTCCTCGACCGTGATGACGCCCTCGTTGCCGACCTTCTTCATCGCCTTGGCGATCATGTCGCCGATCGACTTGTCGCCATTGGAGGCGATGGCGCCGATCTGGGCGATCTCCTCGGACGAGGCGACTTTCTTGGCGCGCTTGGCGATGTCTTTGACGACCGCGGTGACCGCAATCTCGATACCGCGCCTGAGGTCCATCGGGTTCATCCCGGCGGCGACGAGCTTCAGCCCTTCCTTCATGATCGCGGCCGCGAGCACGGTTGCGGTCGTCGTGCCGTCGCCGGCGAGATCATTGGTCTTCGAGGCCACGTCGCGCACGAGCTGGGCGCCCATGTTCTCGAACTTGTCGGAGAGCTCGATCTCCTTGGCGACGGTGACGCCGTCCTTGGTGATGCGCGGCGCGCCGTAGGACTTGTCGAGAATGACGTTGCGGCCTTTCGGGCCGAGCGTGACCTTCACGGCGTTGGCGAGAATGTCGACGCCGCGCAGCATGCGGTCGCGGGCGTCGCTGGAAAAACGTACGTCTTTGGAAGCCATGAGTTTCAATTCCTAAAATGAGAAAGGGAGACCGAGACGCGCCGTCAGGCGGCCTTCTTCTTCGCGGCGCCCTCGGCTTCGATGACGCCCATGACGTCGGATTCCTTCATGATCAGGAGCTCCTGGCCGTCGATCTTGACCTCCGAGCCCGACCACTTGCCGAACAGGACGCGGTCGCCGGCCTTCAGTTCGAGCGGCTGAAGCTTGCCGCTGTCGTCGCGGGCGCCGGGCCCGACGGCGAGAACCTCGCCCTCTTGGGGCTTCTCCTTGACGGTGTCGGGAATGATGATGCCGCCCTTTGTCTTGTCTTCGCCTTCGATGCGGCGGACGACGACGCGGTCGTGCAGGGGTCGGAATTTCATGGAGGTCGCTTTCAGGTCGACCACCCGACCGGCTCACGAGCAAAGGCTCCGGCTTACGGCGGCGGTCCGACGTCCCTTAGATAAGGACTTTTGGCACTCGCCGCAAGGGAGTGCTAACAGACGCCCTGGGCCTAGGGCGCGATGGTCACCCGCGGCCCCTGCAGCGCGGCCAGCGGCGCTCGTCTGGGACCACGCCAGCGATAGGGCGGGACGGCGGAGCGCCGCCCGGCGCTTTCGCCGGCTCACGCCTTGCGGGGCTCGCCGGCCACGTAAGTCTGGCGTACGGCGCGGTCGTCGCCGAGCGTCATGAGCACGAACAGCTCCTGGTCGAGGTCGCCGTCGATCGTCTCCATGCGGTGCGCCATCGCCGGCGTCGCGCTCGAATCGAGCACCACGAGGTCGGCCTCCTTGCCGGCTGCGATCGATCCGATCGCGTGGTCGAGACTTAGCGCCCGGGCGTTGCCGAGCGTCATCTGGTAGAACGCCTCCGCCGCCGGCCACGACTGGCCGCCGAGCTGCAACACCTTGTAGCCCTCGGCCGCAGTCCGGAGCATCGAATAGCTGGTGCCGCCGCCGACGTCGGTCGCCAGACCGATCCGGACCCCGGCGGCCGCCATCCGCGCCCGGTCGAACAGCCCGGAGCCGAGGAACAGGTTCGAGGTCGGGCAGAAGGCCGCGACCGATCCGGTCTCGGCCATCGCGGCGACCTCATCGTCGTTCATGTGGATGCAGTGGCCGAACACCGAGCGCGGCCCCAACAGGCCCGCGCGGCCATAGACGTCGAGATAGTTGCGCGCCTCCGGGAAGAGCTGGCGGGCGAACTCGATCTCGTCCTTGTTCTCGTCCACGTGCGATTGCATGTAGACTCCCGGGAATTCCGCCATCAGCGCGCCCGCGGCGTCGAGCTGGGCCTCGGTCGAAGTGATGGCGAAGCGCGGCGTCACCGCATAGTCGAGCCGTCCCTGGCCCCGCCAGCGCTCGATCAGCGCCTTCGAGTCGTCATAGCCGGTCTGGACCGTGTCCAGGAGCCCCTTCGGCGCATTGCGGTCGAGCATCGCTTTGCCGGCGATCATGCGCGCATTGACGCGGAGCGCCTCGGCGAAGAACGCATCGGCCGACTGCGGATAGACGGTGCAGTAGACCATCGCGGTCGTGGTGCCGCAGCGAAAAAGCTCTTCGAGAAAGAACCGGGCGACGCGCGCGCAATGGGCAGGATCCGCGAATCGCTGCTCCTCGACGAAGGTGTAGGTGTGCAGCCAGTCGAGCAACTGCGCGCCATAGGAGGCGATCACCTGGGTCTGCGGATAGTGGATATGGACGTCGATCAGCCCGGGCATGACGAGCGCGCCCGAATGGTCGTCGACCGTCACGCCTTCGGGGGCGCCGGAGAGAATGTCGCGCGCCTCACCGACCGCAGCGATCCGCCCGTTTGCAATAAGAACGGCTCCGTCTTCGATGAGGATGCGCGCCGCGGCGCCGGCTCGAGCCGGATCGTCGGTGAAGGTGAGGATGCGTCCGCGGACGACGCGCTGAGCCGCGCTCACTTCAGGATATCCTGGAGGCGCAGTGCGGCAATGCGGTCGATCTCGGAGAGCGCGGTGCGCATTTCGAAGTCGGGATCGTTCTCGAGCCGGCGCTTGAAGCCGGCGAGAATGTCGGCCTTGCTCTTGCCCTTGACCGCCATGATGAAGGGCGTGCCGAAGCGGCCGCGGTAGGCGTCGTTGAGATCGGTGAAGGTCTTGAGCTCGTCGGGACTCAGGCGGTCAAGCCCGGCGCTCGCCTGCTCGCCGGTCGATTCGGAGGTGAGGCGCTTCGCCTGCGCAAGGCGCCCGGCGAGATCGGGATGGGCGAGGACGAGGGCGCGCTTCTGGTCGTCGTTTCCCTTGGCCACGGCGGCTGCGAACGCGCTGCGCGAGTCCTTCGGCCGCGTCGGCGTTCGCCGGCAGGCCGGCGTCGTAGGCCGCCGCGGCGATCCATGGCGAGTGCTCGTAGACCCCGCCGAAGCGCTCGACGAACAGCGTCCGCGTCAGCTGCGTCGGCTTCCAGCCGCCCGGCGGGGGGTGCTTCCGGATCCAGTGGCGGGCGATGTCGAGCCGGGTTGGAACCCACGCCTTGTCGTGGGCGAGCACGTAGTCGAGGAACCGCTTGAGCGAAGCCGCCCGGCCCGGCCGGCCGACCAAGCGGCAGTGCAAGCCGACCGAGAGCATCTTCGGGGCGACGTCGCCTTCGGCGTAGAGGGTGTCGAACGAGTCCTTGAGGTACGCATAGAACTGGTCGCCGGAATTGAAGCCCTGCGCGGTGGCGAACCGCATGTCGTTCGAATCGAGCGTGTAGGGCGTGAGCAGTTGTGGGCCTCGCGGCCCTTCGCACCAGTAGGGCAGATCGTCGGCGTAGACGTCGGCGCAATAGAGAAAGCCGCCCTCCTCCGCGCCAAGCCGGATCGTATTGACCGACGACCGGCCCTGATAGAAGCCGAGCGGCCGCTCGCCTGCGACCTCCGTGTGGAGCCGCACGGCCTCAGCGATGTGCTGAGCCTCGACGTCCGGAGGGGTGTCGCGGTAGTCGATCCATTTCAAGCCGTGGGTGGCGATTTCCCACTTGGCCTCATTCATCGCGGCAACGGCTTCGGCATTGCGAGCCATCGCGGTCGCGACCGCATAGACGGTGACGGGAATCGAGCGTTCGGTGAACATCCGGTGCAGGCGCCAGAACCCGGCGCGCGAACCGTACTCGTAGATCAACTCCATGTTCATGTGGCGCATGCCCGGCCACGGGGCCGCGCCGACGATTTCCGACAAGAAGGCCTCAGACGCGGCGTCGCCATGAAGAATGTTGTTCTCGCCCCCTTCCTCGTAGTTGATGACGAACTGAACCGCGACGCGCGCTCCATTCGGCCAGTCGGCGAAAGGGGGCGTGCGACCGTATCCGACCATATCGCGCGGGTAATTGTCTTGGCCTGTCATGCGGATCGGTCCCTCGCTCGGTCTTCCGCGCGAAGCTACGATAGGACGCCGTTTGCGCCAACCCGGCGTTTGCTCCAAAAGAGGCCGCAGCCCGCGTGTCTCTTCGAAGAACCCATGACCGACATCTCCCTAAGTTTCGAGCCGCCCTTCGCCCGCATCGTGCTGAACCGGCCCGAGCGGCGCAACGCCATCTCGCGCGCCATGTGGCGCGCATTGCCCTCGATCCAGGACGCGATCGAAGCGCGTCCCGACGCCTTGGTCGTACTGGTCGAGGGCGCGGGCGGTCACTTCAGCGCGGGCGCCGACATTTCCGAATTCGGCGAGGTCTATAAGGATGCAGCCGCCACGCGCGAATACGGCGACGCCATCCAGGACGGTCTCCGGGCGATCATGGCGATCGACCGGCCGACCATCGCGATCCTGCAGGGCAACGTGGTCGGCGGCGGCATCGCGCTCGCAATCGCCTGCGACCTCCGGTTCTGCGCCGACGACGCTTATCTCGCGGTGACGCCGGCCAAGCTCGGCCTTATCTACGGGCACGCCGAGACCCGCCGGCTCGTCGAACTCGTCGGACCCGCCCGCGCCAAGGACATTCTCTTTACCGGGCGCCGGATAGAGACCGACGAGGCGCTGGCGATCGGCCTGATCGACCGACGCATTGAGACGGCGCTGCGCGAAACCGCGTTCGGCTACGCGCGCGGGCTCGCCGATCTTAGTCAAGCCTCGATCCGCGGCGCCAAGCGCGCAGTCGACGCCATTGCCGCGGGCGTGACCATCGAAACGCCGGCCTTTCGCGCGCTCGCCGAGTCTGCGGCGCTGGGGCCGGATTTCGCCGAAGGCTGCGCCGCCTTCGCCGACAAGCGTCCGGCCCGGTTTGCTTTTCGCGGCGCGACGCCCGCCGTCCCCAGGCCCTGACGGGGCCAGGCGCTGTTCCGCGCCCTGCGGTTGACGTCGGACGCGAGAAGAGCATATAAGCCCGCAATCCAGGCTGGGCCTTTCGCCCGGCCTCATTATTTTTGTGCGAATGCGCGCCGGACGCGCGCCCGAGGGAATTGAGTTTATGGCCAATACCAAGTCGGCCCAAAAGGCCGCCCGCCAAACTGTCCGCCGCACCGCTGTCAACAAGTCGCGTCGCAGCGAGATGCGCACCTTTGTCCGAAAGGTCGAGGAAGCGCTCGCGGCGAAGGACCCGAAGGCGGCGGCGGAAGCTTTGCACGCAGCCGAGCCGAAGCTCGCGCGCGCAGCGCAGAAGGGCATCGTTCACAAGAACGCCGCCTCGCGCAAGATTTCGCGCCTGACCAAGCGCGTCAAAGCCCTCGCCAGCTGACGTCCCTCCTGACCGATCGTCGCCGTGCGGAGCATAGCCGCGCGCGGGCGATCCGACGGGCGCCGCCATGACCGAGCCGAGCCCCAAGGCTGATTCCCCTCCCGATCGGCTTAGCGTCGATCCGGCGAGCCCGTTCTATAGCGAAGCGGCGCTCGCCCGCGGGATCGGCATCCGTTTTCGCGGCGCGGAACGTCATGACGTCGAGGAGTATTGCATCAGCGAGGGCTGGATCCGCGCCCCGGTCGGAAAGACGCGGGATCGCAAAGGCAATCCGCTGCTGATCAAATTGACCGGATCGGTCGAACCGTTCTTTTTGAGGCCGGCTCCGCCGGCTGCCGACGGAAACTGACACTCGAGCGAATCTCAGATCCGCAACATCAGCTTCCTAATCGTTATGTCCGGATCTCGCGGCAGCGAAGCGTCTTCGCCTCGATCCTTGGCCGCGCCGCCGTCGTTGGCCCCCGCGCGGACCGCCTGATCCGTCACTTGCCGATCTGCGAGCGGAACTTGGACACGACGTCGGCGAACCCGTCGTAGTCCAGCGCTGCGGCCACGACATAGGGTCCGACGAGATAGACGGGCGTGCCCTTCAGTCCCAGCGCGTTTGCCTGGGCCGAATTGCGACGCAGAAGACCGCCGATTGCGGCGTCATGGGCGTCGAGATCCTTGTCCAGTTGAGCCCCGTCGACCCCTGACGAGAGGACGGCCTCGCGCATGGCCGCGTCCGACGTCTTCTTTCCGCGGATCGCCATCAGGGCGGCGTGCGCGGACTCGTATTTCTCTTGATATTTGGCGCCAAGCGCGAGCCGAGCGCCTGTGACGGAGGAACGCGCCAGGATTGGCCAATCCTTGTAGACCAGCCGTATCCGGCCGTCGGTGGAGACGACCCGCTGCAGGTCGGGCTCGGACCGACGGCAGAACGGACAATTGTAGTCGAGGAACGCGACGATCGTGACGTCTCCGTTGGGATTTCCGCCGACCGGAGCCTCGGGATCGTTCAGGATTGCCTCGACGTCGACGCCCTCGGCCGCCGCGAGCGCCGTTTTCGCACCCGCGATGGAGGCAAAAAGCAACATCGCGCCCGTCGAGGCTCCGGTCGCCAAAAATGATCTGCGATGCACGGACTTCTCCTCGACCCCGAGTTCGATCGGATGATCGCGCGGAAACGAACATGGACGCGGCGATCGTCCGTCCCGGGACCGTCAGGCCGGTCCTTCTTTACGAAGCTCGTCTCCCGTCCTCGCGCGCCGTCTACAATCCTTCGAACAGCGCGGTCGACAAGTAGCGCTCGGCGAAGGACGGTATGATCACGACGATCGTTTTGCCGGCGTTCTCGGGGCGGCGACCGACGTCGATCGCGGCGGCGATCGCGGCGCCCGACGAGATGCCGACCGGGACGCCTTCGAGACGCGCCGAAAGGCGAGCGGTGTCGAACGCCGTCTGGTTGCCGACCGCAACGACTTCGTCGATGACGCTCCTGTCGAGGATCGGAGGCACGAAGCCTGCTCCGATCCCCTGAATTTTGTGCGGCCCAGGATCCCCGCCCGACAGCACCGGCGAGTCCTCCGGCTCGACCGCCACTATTCGCACGCTGGGCTTACGCGCCTTCAGCACCTGGCCCACCCCGGTGATCGTGCCGCCGGTGCCGACGCCGGACACCACGAAGTCGACGGCGCCTTCGGTATCGTTCCAGATCTCCTCGGCGGTCGTGCGGCGATGGATATCGGGATTGGCGGGATTTTCGAACTGCTGGGGAATGATGGCGCCGGGAGTTCTCCGCGACGATCTCATTGGCTCTGGCGATCGCGCCTTTCATGCCTTGCGACGCCGGCGTGAGCACGAGTTCCGCACCCAGCAGCGCGAGCATCTTGCGCCGCTCGATCGACATCGACTCGGGCATCACGAGAATGAGCTTATAGCCGCGCGCCGCCGCGACGAACGCAAGGGCGATGCCGGTATTCCCGGAAGTCGGCTCCACCAGCACGCCTCGGCCGGGGGAGATTTTCCCCTGTGCTTCGAGCGCGTCGATCATCGCGACGCCGATGCGGTCCTTGACGCTGGAGATCGGATTGAAGAATTCGAGCTTCCCAAGGAGGCGCGCCACGACGCCCTTCTCCTTGGCGAGGCGATCCAGCGCGACAAGCGGAGTATCTCCGATCGTGTCGGTGATCGAAGCGTAGATCCTGCCTCGCCCCGGTTTGCGGCCGGCCCCTGCGTCTTTCGTCATAGCCCGCTCCTCCATAAGCGCCGCCGGACCGACGCCTCAACGACGCGGCCCGGCGTAACACTTTGACCGAAACGGCTCTATAGTACGGCGACTATATCAACGCTAGATAGCAAAATCGCCGGCGGCCTTCTCGTCGTCCAGCACATGCGCGTGCTCGGCCGTCTCGCACATGTTCTCGACCGTGATCGCGTCGAGATTAGCGAGAAACGTTTCTCCCGCCTTCTTGACGGCCGGATCGATGACACGCTCCAGAAGGAGCGAGTTCGCGCCGAGGTCGTCGGGATCGGCGGTGCTTAACGACATGGCCGTGCGGACGATTTCGCCGACCGTGATGCGTCGGCGTTCGCGAGCGAGTTCGTAGCCGCCCCGTGGTCCGCGCACGCCCTTGAGAATTTTGGCGTGAACGAGCCCCTGGAGCAAAGTCTCCAGGTGGCGGGGGGGCAGCTTGTGGCGCGCCGCCAAAGCCTTCGCCGCAACCGGCGCAGACCTCGAATGCAGCGCGACATCGACAACGGCGGCGATGGCGAGTACGCTCCGTCGCGATAGCAGGTTCATTTTAATCCTCCTCAGAAGAGCGCCCAGTGGAGCCAAATCCACTTGAGCCCCGGACGCTCGCAGTGAGCCGCTCGCCCGAAATTAAAGCGACGCGTTCCACAGGACACACGATGAGTTGCGCAATACGCGCCCCTCGTCGAACGGTAAAAGGTCTGTTTCCAAAATTGATGAGAATGACGCCGATCTCTCCTCGATAATCAGCGTCGACCGTTCCCGGACTATTGAGAACCGTCACACCCTCATGCAGAGCCAGTCCCGAACGGGGACGGATCTGCGCTTCAAAACCCTTGGGCAGCTCAATCGCCAATCCCGTCGGAATTAGCGCTCGGGCGCCGGGAGCAAGGACCACCTCACCCTCGGCGGGCAGCGCGGCCACCAAGTCCATCCCTGCCGCATCTTCACTCTTATACGCCGGCAATTGCAAGCCCTCGCCATGCGCCAGCTGTTTAAAAACAACTGCAATCATCGGCGCTTGGCCAGTTCCGCCGCGAGTTGGGCGACGAGGCGTCGCGCGACCTCGGCCTTGCTCATCGGAGGCCAGGACTCGACCCCCTCGGGGCTGACGACCTGGACCTCATTCGATTCGCCGCCGAAAGTCGTAGTTCCAAAGGCGACACTATTGGCGATGATGAGGTCACAACCTTTGCGCCGCAATTTCGCTTTCGCATTCTCTATGACTTGCTCCGTTTCCGCCGCGAACCCGATAACGACGGCCGGTCGCGGCACGGTCTTCTTGGCGACTTCCGCAAGAATATCGGGATTTTCAACAAGGCGGAGGGCCGGGGGGCTTTCAGACCCTTTCTTGATCTTTTCCATTTCGACTTGGTCAACTCGCCAATCCGCAACCGCCGCGGCGGCGACGAAGACATCAGCCGGCAAGGCTGCGGCGACCGCAGCGCGCATCTCTCGCGCCGACTCGACGTGGACGACCGTGGCCCCAGGCGGATCCGGCAGGAAAACCGGTCCCGTGACGAGCGTAACCTTTGCGCCTGCGCCAACGGCGGCTTGCGCGATTGCGTGTCCCTGACGCCCGGAAGACCGATTGCCGATGAACCGAACGGGGTCAATGGGCTCATACGTCGGCCCGGAGGTGACGATGACCCTCCGTCCAGCCAGAGGAAGAGCGGCTGATTCGGCCGAATCACCGGCTTCCCGTCCAAGCGCAACCTCGATCGCTTCGAGGATGGCGGCCGGTTCGGCCATACGGCCGGGCCCGAATTCGCCGCAGGCCATTGAACCGTCATCGGGCCCGACGAAGGCGATCCCGTCAGCCTTGAGGCGTTCGACGTTGCGCTGCGTCGCCGGATGACGCCACATCCGCACGTTCATCGCCGGGGCGACCAGCGCCCGTTTATCTGTCGCCAGCAAAAGCGTCGTGGAGAGATCGTCCGCGATCCCGCCCGCCATCCGCGCCAAAATATTCGCCGTCGCCGGGGCGACGACGATCAGATCGGCTGACCGCGAGAGCTCGATATGTCCAATCAGCGACTCGTCCGTCAGGCTGAACAGGTCCTGGCGAACCGGCTGCCCACTCAGAGTCGCCGCCGACAACGGGGTGATAAACGCCTCAGCCGAGGCGGTCATCACGACCTGCACCGCGGCGCCGCGGTCTCGAAGCCGGCGAATTAACTCCAGCGTCTTGTAGGCCGCGATTCCGCCGCTGACGATCAGCAGAATGCGGGCGGTCGAAAGAGGAATCGACGTCATGTCGGTCACCACGCACGCAATTGGACACCGTTCGCATGCACCCGGAGAGTTCCTGCGATTTATACGAATGGAGCCAGGCCGCCTTATCTGCGCGCCCGACGAACGCGGCGTTCAAGTCCAGCCGCGGCTCGCCCCCGCGCCGAAACTCATCGGCGAACGAGGCGAAACAATTTACAATTTCCAGCGGAAGAGCGCCAATAACAAAAATGTGATCGCGGCGCCAATCCCGATATAACCCAACCGCGCCGCTACGTTCCGCTCCATTGGACGGATGATGGCGTTCGCGGCGATCACCTCCAGCTTTACGGCGATATCCTCCATGCGTTGCGGCGCGTCGGCGATGAACGCGACGAGCGAGGCGGCGGCGCGGCCTGCGTCCTCGATACGCCCTTTCGGTCCGAGGTTTTCCAAAATCCAGGCGCTGACCACGGGCTCCGAGGTCGACCACAAGTTGAGCTGGGGATCGAGCTTGCGCGCAACCCCTTCGACGACGACCATGGTCTTCTGCAGCAGGACCAGCTCGATTCGGGTCTCCATATCGAACAGCGCCGTCACCTCGAACAGCAGGGTCAGCAATCTCGCCATCGAGATCTGATCGGCGGTGCGCGAATGGATCGGCTCCCCGATCGCCCGAATCGCCTGGGAGAAGTCCTCAACGCGATGGACGCGCGGCACATACCCGGCTTCGAAATGAACTTCCGCGACCCGTCGATAGTCGCGCCGGATGAAGCCGAACAGGATCTCGGCCAGGAATCGTCGCTCTTTGAGGCCAAGACGGCCCATGATGCCGAAGTCGACCACGACGATCCGCCCCTCGGCGTCGACGAAAAAATTGCCCTGATGCATGTCGGCGTGGAAAAAGCCGTCCCTTAGGGCATGGCGCAGAAAGGTCTGGATCAGCGCCCGGGCCAGCGCCCGCGGGTCGAGGCCGAGCGCCTCGATGCGCTCCGGATCGGTGAGCGTGACGCCGTCCACCCATTCCATCGTCATGACTTCGCGGGTGGTGCGGTCCCAGTCGATCGCAGGGGCGCGAATGTCAGGGTCGTCCTTCGAATTCTCGGCGAATTCCGACGCCGCCGCCGCTTCCAGGCGGAAGTCCATCTCCATCCGCACCGAGCGCGATAGCGTTTCGACGACCTGGACGAGGCGCAGACGATGGGTTTCGGGAAAGGCGCGCTCGGCGATCCGCGCCGCGAAGATCATGTCGGCAAGGTCGCGGGCGAATCGCTTTTCGACGCCTGCGCGCAGCACCTTGACGGCAACGGCGCGCGGACCCTCGGGGGTCGCGACCAAGCCGCGGTGAACCTGCGCGATCGAGGCCGCGGCGACCGGCTCGCCGAACTCCAAGAACACCGTTTCGATCCTGGCGCCGAAAGCGGTCTCGATGATGCCGACCGCGGTCTCGCGGCTCATCGGAGTGACCCGGTCCTGCAGGCTCTCGAGTTCGAGGGCGACCTTGGGGCCGACGATGTCGGGCCGGGTCGACAGGAACTGCCCCATTTTGACGTAGGAGGGCCCGAGGCGGTCGATGGCGCGGGAAAGTCCGGTCAATCCCCTGACGTTGCGCTTGGCGATGAGATTGGCGAGGGCGAGCGGCAACCTCGCGCCGGGCGGCGCCATGATCGGGTCGACGTCGACAAACGCGCCTTCGCGCGCGAACACGAAGCCTGCGCGCGCGAGCCTCAGGCTATGGCCGACCGCGGCGACGAACGGCATGAATTAGAGCTTCCAGCCCGAGTGAATGGCGACCACTCCGCCGCTGAGCTTCTCATAAGCGGCTCGGGAGAATCCGGCCTCGGCGATCATATCGGCGAACAGATCGGCAGGGGGGAACTTACGGATCGATTCGACCAGATACCGGTAAGGCGCGCCGTCGCCGGCCACCACCTTCCCGATCGCCGGGATCGCTGCAAAGGAATAGGCGTCATAGAGCCGGTCGAGCGCCGGCAAATCGACCTGCGAGAACTCCAGGCAGAGAAAGCGGCCGCCACGCCTCAGAACGCGAAAGGCCTCCTCGAGCGCCTTCTCGATCCTTGGCACGTTGCGGATGCCAAAGGCGATCGTATACCCGTCGAAGGTCGCGTCGCCGAACGGCAGCGCCTCCGCGTTGGCTTCAATGAAGCTCACCTGCCCGTCGAGACCGCGCTTCCTCGCGCGCTCGGCCCCGACCCGCAGCATGTCGGCGTTGATGTCGGCGACCGTCACGTGCGTCCCCGCGCCGCCGGCCTTGGCGATCCGGAAGGCGACGTCGCCGGTGCCTCCGGCCACGTCCAGATGGGCGTAGGGTCGAGACGCCGCAGGCCGGACCTTGGCCGTCAATATGTCCTTCCAGATGCGATGAAGGCCGAACGACATCAGGTCGTTCATGACGTCGTAACGGTCCGCGACCTTGTGGAACACGTCGTCCACCAGTCCTTGCTTTTCGTCCAGGCGCACGCGGCGCTCGCCGAAATGCGTATGGTCGGGGCTCGTGGACATCGCAAAACTCCCTGGAGGCCGGCGCGTTCTAGCGCGCCGGGCGGCCGGCGTACACCGGCTCAGTCCATCCGGACGGGAATGCCGGCCTCGCCCATGCGGGCCTTGGCCTCGCGGATGGTGTATTCGCCGAAATGGAAGATCGACGCGGCCAGCACCGCGCTCGCATGGCCCTCGATCACGCCGTCGACCAGATGGTCGAGATTGCCGACGCCGCCAGAAGCGATCACCGGGATAGGCACGGCGTCGGCAATCGCGCGGGTGAGCGCAAGGTCGAAGCCGATTTTCGAGCCGTCCCGGTCCATCGAGGTCAGAAGAATCTCTCCCGCCCCGAGTTCCGTCACCTCGCGGGCGTAAGCGACGGCGTCGAGGCCGGTCGCACGGCGCCCGCCGTGGGTGAAGATCTCCCAGCGGGGAGCCTCATCTTCGGCCGAGACGCGTTTGGCGTCGATCGCGACGACGACGCACTGGCTGCCAAATTTCTCCGCGGCGATGCGGACGAATTGCCGGTCGGCGACAGCCGCCGAATTGATCGAGACCTTGTCCGCCCCGGCGAGCAGGAGGTTGCGGATGTCGTCGGTGGTGCGCACGCCGCCCCCGACCGTCAGCGGCATGAAGCAGACTTCGGCGGTGCGGCGCACGACATCGAGCAGGATGCCGCGGTCCTCGTGGCTCGCGGTGATGTCGAGGAAGCAAAGTTCGTCCGCCCCCGCCTTGTCGTAGGCGATGGCGCTCTCGACCGGATCGCCGGCGTCGCGCAGGTTGACGAAATTGACGCCCTTGACGACGCGGCCATCCTTGACGTCCAGGCACGGAATGACGCGCGCCTTCAGGCTCATCGCGCAGCTCCTTCGGCATCGTCCGGTCGGGCGGCGTTCGCGCTGAGCAGCGCCAGCGCCTCGCGCGGATCGAGCCGGCCGTCGTAGAGCGCGCGGCCCGCAATCGCCCCGGCGAGCCTGGCGCAATCGGGCTCGGTCAGCCGCCGCACGTCCTCGATCGAGGCAAGCCCGCCCGAGGCGATCACCGGAATCGCGAGCGCCTCGGCGAGCGCGACCGTGCTTGCGATGTTGAGCCCCTGCAGCGCGCCGTCGCGGGCGATGTCGGTGTAGATGATCGCCGCTACGCCCGCGTCCTCGAAGCGGCGGCCGAGGTCGAGGGCGGAGACGTTCGATGTCTTGGCCCAGCCTTCGACCGCCACCCGGCCATCGCGCGCGTCGATGCCGACGGCGATTCGGCCGGGATAAAGCCGCGCAGCCTCTCGAACGAAATCGGGATCGCTGACCGCCGCCGTCCCGATGATCACGCGAGTCACCCCCGCCTCGAGCCAACCGCGCACCGTCTTCAGATCGCGCACGCCCCCGCCGAGCTGGATCTTCATGGTCAGGCCCGAGAGGATGGCCTTGACCGCCTCGGCGTTGACCGGCTCGCCCGCGAAAGCCCCGTCGAGATCGACGACATGCAGATAAGCAAACCCCTGTGCGGCGAAGGCCTTTGCCTGCGCCGCCGGGTCGGGGTTGAACACGGTCGCCTGCGCCATGTCGCCCCGCAAGAGGCGCACGCATTCGCCGTTCTTGAGATCGATAGCGGGAAATAAAATCACGGGCGCCACTTCAGAAAATTGGCGATCAGCGCGAGGCCAAGCGTCTGGCTCTTCTCGGGATGGAATTGGGCGCCGACAATGTTGCCGCGCCCAACAATCGCGGTGACCGGGCCGCCGTAATCGGCGGTCGCGACGACATCGTCGGCGCTGTCGGGGTAGATTTGAAAGGAGTGGACGAAATAGGCGTGCAGGCCGTCCGGCCCGGTACGGACGCCATCGAGAACGGGATGGGGACGCTTCACCTCGAGCGTGTTCCAGCCCATGTGGGGAATCTTGAGCGTGGGATCGTCTGGCTTGATCGGGGCGACGTCGCCGGGGATCCAGCCGAGTCCCTCGACCGTCTCGTATTCCAGGCCTCGGGTGGCGAGCAGTTGCGCGCCGACGCAGATGCCGAGGAAGGGCTGGCCCCGCTTCTTGACCGCTTCGGTCAGCGCCGCGACCATTCCAGGGACCGCGTCGAGGCCGCGACGGCAGTCGGCGAAGGCGCCCACTCCGGGCAGCACGACGTGCTCGGCGGCCAGCACGTCTTCCGGACGCGAGGTGACCTTGACCGCGCAACTCATTCCGGCCTCGCTCACGGCGCGCTCGAACGCCTTTTGCGCCGAGTGCAGATTGCCCGAGCCGTAGTCGATGATGGCGACGCTCATGGCCTCATTCCTACAGCGCGCCCTTGGTCGAGGGCACGCTGCCCCCCTGGCGCGGGTCGATGGCGACCGCGCCTTTCAGTGCGCGCGCGACCCCCTTGAAGCACAATTCGGCGATGTGGTGGCTGTTCGTCCCATACAGGGTTTCGACATGGAGGGTGAGGCCGCCGTTGCCGGCGAAAGCCTGGAAGAACTCGCGCACGAGCTGAGTATCGAATTCGCCGATCTTCTCGGTCGGGAACTCGGTACGGAAGACCAGAAACGGCCGGCCGGACACGTCGACGGCGACGCGGGTCAGCGTCTCGTCCATCGGAAGCAGGCAGTCGGCGTAGCGCGCGAGCTTTGTCGCCGAGCGCCCGGGCGAGCGCCTGTCCGAGCGCGATGCCGACGTCCTCGACCGTGTGGTGGTCGTCGATGTGTCGGTCGCCCTCGGCCCGATCGTGACGTCGATCAGCGAATGGCGGGCGAGTTGGTCGAGCATGTGGTCGAAAAAGCCGACCCCGGTCGAGATGTCGGACACGCCGGTCCCGTCGAGGTCGATCTCGACCTCGATGCTGGTTTCCTTCGTCTTGCGTTCGACCGCGCCCTTGCGCATGGAATAGCTTCGCCTCAACGGGGTGGCGGCGGTGATAGCAAGCGGGGAAGCGCTTGACCACCCGCAAGATGCCGCAGTCTGAGCCGTCCTCTCGAGCGACCGCAGGGCCCGCCGCGTTCCCTCATCGGCCGGATCAAAGGATTCGGATCGAAATCTCCGCCAGCGAGATGTCGCTGGCCGTCCCGAATACGGTGACTGTACTTAGAAAAGACAGGAGGGCCGCCTGCGAGCGGCCGGCCGCGGGCGACGATTGCCGTCTCAGCGCGAACCCGCCGATCGCCAATGCAATTTCCTTTGGTTTCCGCGGTAAGGCCGGAGGCCAAACATAGGAGGCGGCGGCGGAAGCGCCGGCTTGCTCAACGCCCCCGCCTGCGCCATTGACGATACGAGACGATACAAGACCGTGAGGAGGATGGCCGTTGACCGGGACCCTATCCGGCAAGACCCTGTTCATAACCGGCGCCTCGCGCGGCATCGGGCTCGCCATCGGTCTCAGGGCGGCGCGCGACGGCGCGAATGTCGCCATCGCCGCCAAGACCGCCGAGCCCAACCCCAAGCTGCCAGGCACGATCTTTTCGGCGGCGGAGGAGATCGAGAAGGCGGGCGGCAAGGCGCTGCCGCTCACGGTCGACGTCCGCGACGAGGCCCAGGTCCGCGACGCGCTCGAAAAGACCGCCGCGACCTTCGGCGGCCTCGACATCGTGGTCAACAACGCGAGCGCGATTTCGCTCACCAATTCCCAGGCGACCGACATGAAGCGCTTCGATCTGATGCAGCAGATCAATGCGCGCGGGACCTTCATGGTGTCGAAATTCGCCGTCCCCTATCTCGAGAAATCCGCCAACGCGCATATCCTTGTGCTGTCGCCTCCGCTCGACCTCAAGGAAAAGTGGTTTGCCGGCCACACCGCCTATTCGATGGCCAAATACGGCATGAGCCTCGTCGTGCTGGGCCTTGCGGGCGAACTCAAGCCCAAGCGGATCGCGGTCAACGCGCTCTGGCCGCGCACCACGATCGCGACCGCCGCGGTCAAGAACCTGCTCGGCGGCGACGCGCTGATGCGCGCTTCGCGCACGCCGGACATCCTCGCCGACGCCGCTCACATGATTTTCCTCAAGGACTCGAAGGCGTTCACCGGCAATTTTTTGATCGACGACACGTTTATGTACGAGAACGGGGTGCGCGACTTCGACGCCTACCGCGTCGATCCGAGCCTGGACCTCGCTCCCGACTTCTTCGTGCCGGACGATTCCAAGCCGCCCGTCAGCCTGAAGAAGGTCGCCGTCGGCGCCGGTCAGACCTAGCCGCCGATACTGGGGTAAAGACAGCGCAACCGGTAACCTGCGTCACGGCGAGCCAAAGGCGAAGCAATCCATGCCGCTGGGCGCCGCCATGGCGGCAATTGCTTCGTCCTCCCCGGGCTCTTCGATCCGGGGTCGATCCTCGCGATGACGTTCGCAGGTGTTTGAACAATTCAGGCTTTTCGCTGTCTCGCCTTAGCCGGCCGCGCCCTCGCTCAGCACCATCAGCGTCGAGGAGCCGTGCGCCAGCACGCGGCCCCTGGCGTCGGTGACGCGCGCCTCGGCGGACAGGATCCGTCGGCCCCGCGCGACGATGTGCGCCTCGGCGCGAACCCGCCCGGTGGAGGGGGTGATCGGCCGGGCGAAATTCACCTTGGTTTCCACGGTGGTGTAGAGGGCGCCGGGGGGCAGCAGAGACATTCCTGCGCAGCCGGCGGCGCTATCGACCAGAGTCAGCGCCCAGCCGCCGTGCACCGCGCCCATCGGGTTCAAGAAGGCCTCGCCCGGTTCGCCCTCGAAAGCCGCCGAGCCGTCGCCAACCTCGACGAGGTCGAAGGCGAGCGTCTTGGCCATCGGCGGCGCCGGCAGCTCGCCTTTCATGATCGCTTCCAGAACTTGCCGGCCGCTCATGGGCGCGACGGCCTGCGGGTCGGCGACGCCGTAGCGGCGATCCGGAACATCGAGCATGGACATCCGCCCTTTCCATTGTAGATACAATTATTGTATATGCATGGAATGAATCGGAACGCAAGACCCTCCCCGCCGAGAACGCTGGTCGAAGACGCCCGCGCGGCGATCGAAACCTGCGCAGTCGCCAACGCCCGCCTCGCCGCCCGGCGGCTTACCCAGTTTCTGAACGAACGGATGAACGCAAGCGGAGTGGGGGTCGCACAATTTGCTCTTCTTGCGCAGATCGCCGCCACAAACGACAATTCTCTGGGGGCGCTTGCGCAGCGCACGGGGCTCGACCCGTCGACCTTGTCTCGCAATCTCCAGGTATTGGAGCGCGATGGACTGGTCGAGATTGCGATCGACGAAGCCGACTCCCGTCGCCGGGCGGTTTGGCTGACCGAGCAGGGCGCCCGTCATCTCGAAGCGGCCCTCGCCGCGTGGCGACGGGCGCACGAAGAGCTTTCCGCCCAGATCGACGCCTCCGCCGTCCGGCGCCTTGCCGAGGCGACCGCACGGCTGGGCGATGGGTAAGCAGAACGACCTCGGGCGCGAGCCGAAGGGCGGCCCGGAGCCTCAAATCAGGTAGCCCGGTCCCGAGACGATCGGCGGCCGCGTGCGCGAGCAGACAACGAGCCCGGGAATTGCGGCGAACCGCGTGGATCGCCGGCGCAAAACGCATCGCCCGCCAGGACGGGCCCGGCGAGACATCGGCAACGCCAGCGAAGCGCTACGCGTCTCCCCATGCGAATTTTCCGAAACAAAAGCTTGCCAAGCGCAGCGCGGATCCGTACATTGGTAATTTCAGAAGCAAGGACGCCGCCATGACCGAATTGGCCGAAGGCCTCGCCGCCGCCGAAGAGCCTGCCGCGGAAAACCCCGCCCCTGAAAATCCCGCCGACGCCGCGCTCGCCCTGCGCCTGAAGGCGATCGAGCGCGAGCGGGTCCTCGTCGACTACGCCAATCGCGGCGTGGCGATGCCAGAAATCGCGGCGCGCGTCGGCATGACCGAGCGCGCGGCGCGCGCCCTGCTTCGCGATGTCCTCGCCCGCTCGATCCCCGAATCCCCGGAAGAGTTCGCGGCGCTCCAGATGAGCCGGCTGAACGAGGCGCTGCTTGTCGCCTATAGCGCGATGGGGGAGATGAACCTCAAGGCGGTCGATCGGGTGGTGAGGATCGTGCGCGCGCTCGACCGCTACGCCGCAGTGCTCGCCGCCCGGCCGCTGACCCGGACGCCCGCGCTCGACCGCGACGCCGAGGCCGCCGCGCCGCCGGCGCTGCCCGACGACCGCAACCGGCGCCCAAACGTTGCTGAAGCCCTTGAAAAGGTTGATTCCCGGAGCCTGGCCGGCGTGGCCGCGTCACGGGAGGCCGAGGCCAAACGTCCGGCTTGGGCCGCCGCGGCGCCGGCGCCCGACCTCGCCCGCGCCCCGGCCAACGCGCGCCCGGAATTTCCGCCGCAACCCCTTGAAAAGTCCCGATTCGGGCGCGGGTTCGCCCCCGGGCCGGCCCGCCGCGCCCGCGCTCGATCCGCTCCGGCCGCGCCGCGAGCCCCTGGATGGGGACGGCCGCATCGGTCGGCGCGCTGGCCGCGGCCGGCGCGTAGAGCCGTTCGCGATTCGGTAGAGGCGCCGTCCCCTCTCCCCGCTTGCGGGGAGAAGGTTAGGATGAGGGGCGCGGGCGACGAGACCCGGAGGCTAATCGCCTGGGCCCCTCGCCCCGGCCCTCTCCCCGCAAGCGGGGCGAGGGGGCTGCAAAGACGGCGCGTAGAGGACGTGGGGCGCGCGCCGTTCAGCGCACCGGCGCGATGGGGATCGAGTTGCGACGGCAGCTGTTTCTGGCGACCTGGGACGGCTGGAGGTTGGCGCTGCGGTCGCAAGCCCCGGCGGAGGCTCACGCGTCCGGCGCAGGCGTGAACTCGTCGCGGTCGTCGGGCGGCAGGTCGAAGCGGCCGTGGCCCCAGTCGGCCTTCCGCCAATCCTCCTTGGCGGCCTCGATCCGATCTTTGCTCGAGGCGACGAAATTCCACCAGAGGTAGCGGGGTCCGAGGTTCGCGCCGCCCAACAGAACGAGCCGTGCGCCATGCTCGCCGCCCGCGACCGCGATCCGGTCGCCGGGCCGGAAGACCAGCATTCGCCCAGCCTCGAACGTCTGGCCGGCGATCGCGATCGCGCCCTCGACGACATAGAGGCCGCGGTCCTCGTGATCGTCCGGCAGCGGCGCGCGGGCGCCGGGCTTCAGCGCGACATCGGCGTAGAAGAGGTCGGAAAAGACCTTGGCCGGCGCGGTCTCGCCGTAAGCGCGCCCGAGGATCAGCCGGAGAGTCGCGCCCGCGTCCTCGAGCTCCGGCAGATCGTGCCGGGCGTGATGCTCGAAACTCGGCGCGGCGTCCTCGTGCGATTCGGGCAGGGCGACCCAGGTCTGGATCCCGAAAAGCGCATGCGGCGCGGCGCGGACCTCCGCGCTCGTCCGCTCGGAATGGGTTATTCCCCTGCCGGCGACCATCCAGTTGACCGCGCCGGGGTGGATGAGCTGGTTCGTGCCGAGGCTGTCGCGGTGCTGCATCTCGCCGCGATAGAGATAGGTGACGGTGGCGAGGCCGATATGGGGATGGGGGCGGACGTCGATCCCCTGCCCGGTGACGAATTCGGCCGGCCCCATCTCGTCGAAGAACACGAACGGTCCGACCATGCGCCGCCCTGGCGCTGGCAGCGCCCGCCTGACCTCGAAGCCGCCGAGGTCGCGGCCGCGCGGCACGATCACCGTCTCGATGGCGTCGGGCGCGACCGTGTTGGGGGATTCAGGATCGAGCGCAGGATTCCAAGACATGGCGACCTCCATTGACGCCGCATGAACGGCAGCCCCCAAGGCCGGGAGGATAGGCGATTGACCTGGTCGATGTCCCGCGACCGTCGCAGGACTTGGCGCAAGGCCCGCGGCGCCCGAGGCTCAGTTCATCCCGAGCGCGGCGAGATAAAGGTCGAGGATCGTCTCCTCCTCGATCCGCTTGTCGCGGTCCTGCTTCCGGATCGACACGATCTTGCGCATGATGCGCACGTCGAAGCCGTTGGCCTTCGCCTCGCCGTAAACGTCCTTGATGTCGTCGGAGAGCGCTTTCTTCTCCTCTTCGAGCCTCTCGATGCGCTCGATGAAGGCGCGCAAATGGCCGGAGTTGACCTCCTCGGTCCCGGTCGCGATCTCGTCCTTTTTCGCCGGCTCGGCCATTGCGATCCTATCCTCTCCCCTTGGGGGCGGGGAAAGGACGCCAAACCCCGGTCTCCGTCAAGGCCGCGCGGCGCGGAGCTGTGGACGAACCGGGGTTTGTGACAGATTACGGCAAGCCGCCCGCGCGACGCCCAGACCTGCAGAGGGGCTCAAGCGCCCGCCTTCGGCTGCGCCCGCCCTCGCCTGCCGCGGCTGCCAAAGGCCTGGGGGACGCGGGCTTCCCGGTCGGCAAGGATGGGCTTGAGAAGCCGGGCCAGACGATCAGCCCAAGCCTCGACCCCGGCGGGCTCGGCGATCAAGTCCTGCCGGACCTCGATCAGCGCGTTGGCGAGGCCCCGATCGGTCGCGACCGCGTCGATCGTGTCGCCGGCCAAGCCCCCGTCGTAGGGCTCGTTGTCGCCGACCCCGTGCGCGTGCAAATCGCGCTCGTCATGGAGCGCCTTGAGCAGCGGCAAGGGGACGCGGTCGTCGAGGTCCCAGAGCACCCCGATCTTCCAACGCCTTGCGACCCCGCGCCAGACCGGCGTGAACGAGTGGATCGAGACAAGCGCCGGCGGCTCGCCGCTCGCCAGCATCGCTTCGACCGTTGCGGCGACCGTCCCGCGATAAGGCGCCCAGTAGCGCTCTCGCCTCCGCGCAATCTCGGCCGCGTCCGCGCGGGCGTTGCCGGGTACGATCGCTCCGTCCGAAAAGCGCATGACCAGCGTGGGGTCGTCGGCGCCGCGGTTCGGGTCGATCAGCAGGCGCGAGAAGGTCGAGAGCACCGCTGGCGCGGCGAGCCGCTCCGTCAGCGCGCGGGTTAAGTCCGCCGCGCCGATGTCGTAGGCGATATGGCGTTCGAGCGCCGAGGGTTCGAGGCCAAGCGTCCCGTAGCCGGGCGGCAGCGCATTCGAGGCATGGTCGCAGATCAGAAGCACGCCGGCGTCGAGCGGTCCGGCGACCGTCTCGACCGGGGAAAAGGCCGTGTCGGGCGCGGGGGCGTTGCGCTGGGTTGGATCCATGGCGGATGCTTGCCGATCGGATGAGGCGAGACTATGGACGAAGCGCCCGATTCGGGGCCCCTTGTCCACCGCCTGCGGACGGATATCCCCTTGCTGATGAAGCCCCACCCCCCCGCGGCGCGCGGCGGCGTCCTCGCTTCCTTCGCTGCGCTGGTGGTCGGCGCGATCGCGATGGGCGTATCCCCGATCTTTGTCCGGCTGGCCGACGTTGGCCCCTTCACCAGCGCGTTCTGGCGCGTCACACTCGCCCTTCCGCTGCTTTATGCCTGGACGCGGGTCGCGGACGGGTCCGAGGCCTCAAGCCCCTGGTTCGCCAAACCGACAATCCTGGCGGGCCTCGCTTTCGCTGGCGATCTCTTCTTCTGGCATCTGGCGATCGTCCACACGAGCGTCGCCAACGCCACGTTTTTCGCGACCTGCGCGCCGATCTGGGTCGTCCTGTTCGGCTGGCTCCTGTTTGGCGAGCGGGTCAAGAGCAGCGTCCTTGTCGGGCTGGCGCTATGCCTGACCGGCGGCGCCGCCCTGCTGGCGCAAAGCTTCGAGCTCAAACCCACCGGGGCGATCGGCGATGGGTTCGGCATCGCGACCGGCGTTTTCTTCGGCCTCTATTTCCTCGCCGTCCAGGCGGCCCGCAGGACGACCTCGGCCGCGCGCCTCACCTTCGAGGCGACGGTGGTCACGGCGGCGATCCTGTTCGTCGTCGCCCTCGCCGCCGAGCGGTCGATGCTGCCGCACACGCTGCGCGGACTTGCGGCGCTCCTCGCCATGGCCTGGATCAGCCATGCGGGCGGACAGGGGCTGTTGTCGATCGCGCTCGGTCGGCTGCCGGCGGCCTTTTCCTCCCTGGTCATCTTCCTCGAGGCGATCGCCGCGGCGGGGTTCGGCTGGCTGATTCTCGCTGAGCCGGTCAGCGCAATTCAGGGGATCGGCGGGCTCGCGATCCTCGCCGGCATCTACGTCGCCCGCCCGCGATAGGAACTCGAACCGAACGACCCGAGTTGCAACGCTGCGCTCGGCGGAACGCGGTGAGACGACCCGCCGCAATTGCCCGCCTGCGCGAGGAACGGTAAAAGGTCGCCGGACATGATCAACCTGGCCAACCCGACGGTCTTCGTCGATATCACGCGCCGCGTGACGCCGTGGCTCGCCCTCGCGACAGCCGCGCTGTTCGCCCTCGGCCTGACGCTCTCGGCCATGGCGCCGCCGGACTACCAGCAGGGCGAAACCGCCAAGATCATGTATCTGCACGTGCCCGCCGCGATGATGGCGTCGTTCGTCTATGCCCTCATGGCGGTCGCCGCGCTCGGCACGCTGGTGTGGCGCCATCCGCTGGCGGATGCGGCGCAGAAGGCGGCCGCACCGCTCGGCGCCGGATTCACCTTCATCTGCCTCGCCACCGGGTCGCTGTGGGGCAAACCGATGTGGGGAACCTATTGGGTGTGGGACGCCCGCCTGACCTCCGTACTGGTGCTGTTCCTGCTCTACCTCGGTCTGATCGCGCTCTGGCGCTCGATCGACGACCCGGGCCGTGCGGCGCGCGCGGCGGCGATCCTCACTCTGGTCGGCTGCGTCAACCTGCCGATCATAAAGTTCTCGGTCGACTGGTGGAACACCTTGCACCAGCCGGCCTCGGTGTTCCGGCTCGGCGGGCCGACCATCGACAAGTCCCTGCTCTATCCGTTGCTCGTCATGCTCGCCGCCTTCGCTTGCCTCTTTCTAACCTTGCACCTGATGGCCATCCGCAACGAAATCCTGCGTCGGCGGATCGCGCGCGTGACCATGCTGGCCGCCGCCGAGGGCGACCGGCTCGCCGCGCCGTCGCTCGCGGCGGAGGGCGTCTGAGCTATGATGAGCGATCCGCACATCGGCTTCGTCATCGCGGCCTACGCCGTCGCCGCCATCGTCCTCCTGGGGATGGTCGGGTCGGTGGTGCTGGACGGCCGCCGCCTCAGCGCGCATCTCGACGAAGCCACCCGCGCGCTCGAAGCCGCGCGCGGCGCGAAAGGCAGGCGGCGATGACCCTCGCGCCCGAGTTCGGCGCATCGGCCGCGGCGTTGGCTCGCCTTCCTGCCGCTTGCGGCCTTCGCCGTGCTCGCGGCGTTGCTGTTCGTTCGTCTCTATGCCGGCGACCCCTCGAAGCTGCCCTCGGCCCTGATCGGTCAGAGCGCGCCGCCGTTGACCCTGCCGGGCCTCGACGGCTCGGCCGGCCTGACCGACGCCGACCTGCGCCAGGGCCATGTCAGCGTGGTCAACGTGTTCGGGTCCTGGTGCGAGCCCTGCCGGTTCGAGCATCCGGTCCTGTTGGCGCTCGCCTCGGACCCATCGCTGAAGCAGAAGGGCGTCCTCGTCTACGGCGTGGCGCAAAAGGATTCGAGCGAGAACGTCCGCCGCTTCCTCGGCGCGCTCGGCGACCCCTACGCCAAGGTCGGCCTCGATCCCGATAACCGCGCCGGCATCGACTGGGGCGTCTACGGCGTGCCGGAGACCTTCATCGTGCGGGGCGACGGGACTATCGCCTACAAATTCGTCGGTCCGATGACCGCCGACATGCTCGAAACCGATGTCAAGCCGCAGATCCTCAAGGCGATGGGGACGCCGCAATCCTAGCCGCCGCGCCCCAGCGACCCGGCGCTGCGCGCGCCTCCCTGGTTTCCCAGGCGGTCCGGCCATGCTAACGAGCCGCCCATGAGTGAACGCATCGATCGCCGCTTCCAGCGGCTGGCTGGCGAGCGCCGGCCTGGCCTCGTCACCTTTGTCATGGCGGGCGACCCAGACCCCGGGACGAGTTCAGCATCCTGAAAGCCTTGCCCGCCGCAGGCGCCGATCTGATCGAGCTCGGCATGCCTTTCACCGACCCGATGGCCGACGGCCCCGCGATCCAGGCGGCGGGCTTGCGCGCGCTGAAGAGCGGACAGACCCTGCGCGCCACCCTGGCGATGGTCAAAGCGTTCCGGGAGGGGAACGCCGACACGCCGATCATCCTCATGGGCTATTTCAACCCGATCTATTCCTATGGGGTCGAGCCGTTCCTCGCCGACGCCAGGGCCGCAGGGGTCGACGGCCTGATCGTGGTCGACCTGCCGCCCGAGGAGGACGATGAGCTGTGCCTGCCGGCGATGCGGGCGGGCCTCGCCTTCATCCGGCTCGCGACGCCGACCACCGACGACGCCCGCCTGCCGACCGTCCTCACCAACACGTCCGGGTTCGTCTATTACGTCTCGATCACCGGCGTCACCGGCGCGGCGACCCCGGATCCGAACGCGGTCGGCAAGGCGGTCGCCCGGATCAAGCGGCACACGAGCCTGCCGGTCGCCGTGGGCTTCGGCGTCCGGGACGCCGCAAGCGCCGCCGCGATCGGCTCGGCCGCCGACGGCGTGGTCGTCGGCTCCGCCCTGGTCGACGCGGTCAAAGGCTCGCTCGCAGAGGGCAGGGCGAGCTCCAAGACCGTCGGGGCGGTCAGCGCGCTGGTGCAAACCCTCGCGCGCGCCTGCGCCGGGGCCTCGCAGGACGCGCGTCGACTGCCTACCTAGGACTCCGTCCTTCGCTGCGCCTTTCCGGGGTTCTTCCGGGCCCGCGGGCGAATGGACGGTCCTTATGAGAAAACCGGAATCATGAACTGGATTTCCAACGTCGTTCCGCCAAAGATCCGCTCGCTGCTGCGGCGCGAGACGCCCGACAATCTTTGGGTCAAGTGCCCGGAGAGCGGGCAGCTCGTGTTCCACAAGGACCTCGAAGCCAATCTCATGGTGGTGCCGGGCTCGGGCTACCATATGGCGATCGACGCCAAGGCGCGGCTCGCGGCGCTGTTCGACGACGGCGCCTATGACGAGCTGCCGTCGCCGGAGGTCCCGACCGATCCGCTGAAGTTTCGCGACGTCAAGCGCTACACCGAGCGCCTCAGGGAAAACCGGCTGAAGACCGGCGGTTACGACGCCGTGACGCTCGCGCTCGGCCAGCTCGAGGGCCAGGACGTCACGGTCGCGGTGCAGGATTTCGCCTTTCAGGGCGGGAGCCTCGGCATGGCCGCGGGGGAAGCGATCATCGCCGGCATGACCTCGGCGGTCGAGCGCCGCACCCCGTTCGTCATCTTCACCGCCTCGGGCGGGGCCCGGATGCAGGAAGGCATGTTCGCGCTGATGCAGATGCCCCGCACCACCGTCGCCGTGCGGCGCCTCCGCGCCGCGCGCCTGCCCTACATCGTCGTCTTCACCAACCCGACGACCGGCGGGGTGACGGCGTCCTACGCCATGCTCGGCGACGTCCACATCGCCGAGCCCGGGGCTGTCGTCGGCTTCGCCGGCGCGCGGGTGATCGAACAGACGATCCGCGAGCGCCTGCCGGAGGGGTTCCAGCGCGCGGAATATCTCAAGGCTCACGGCATGATCGACATGGTCGTCCCGCGGCCGCAGCAGCGCGAGACCCTCGCCCGCCTCTGCCGGCTGTTGACCCATGAGCCCAAGCCGGAGCCCGCCGCGGCGTAGAGCTTGCCGCATTGTGTTCACGCCGGGCCCCCCTTCTCCCCTTCCGAGGGCCCCGCTTGGGCTCCGGAATCGAGGCTTTCCAAGAGCTTGCCGCCCCTTTCGGTTCCGCTCCGGGCTTCCCCTTCTCCCCTTGCGGGAGAAGGCGTCGCCCGTAGGGCGACGGATGAGGGGTCCGCGCCGACAGGCGCGCTTGCAAGGCGCTGGCGCGCCCGACCCCTCGCCCCCGACCCCTCTCCCGCAAGGGGAGAGGGGAGCGCGGCTCCGGCTCCCGAATCGAGACTTTCCAGCGGGTTGCCGCCCCTTTCGGTTCCGCCCGCAACGCCCCTGTCCGATCGCGCTAACCCGTCATGGCGAGCGAAGCGAAGCCATCCAGCGGCCGCAGGGCCGAGGATCAAACCTCCATCGTTCGGCCGAGCGGCTTCTGGATCGCCACGCTCCGCTCGCGATGACGGCGGCGTCGCAACGCAGGCTTGGGGCGTACGCCCTGCGAAAGGCGAGCGACGAGGGCGGGCGGGTCGGCATGAAAGAGGGTCGGACACGCGCAGGTCTCAAAGTCGGCCGTTGAGAACAAATGTGGAACAGATTCGGGCGGCTGTCAAGGAATTGTCGAGCGCGACATCCCCCAAGGCGGGCGGAGGGGGACGCGCCCTCCTCGAAGGCCAAGCGGCGGTACCGTCAATGATGAGATCGATCTAAAGAGCCTGCCCCTTTGTCGGCTCGGTCTTCGCGGGGCCTTCGGGGGGCCTGGCGGCGGACGCGCGGGCATTCAGGACCAAGGCCAAGAGGTTCGGGCGCATCTCGTTCATGAGCCCCTCAAGCCAATCGACGGACTTGGCGATTCCGCGGCGCTCTAACGCGTTTTCCAGCGCAACTTCTTCCTTGGGACATTCGCCCTTTGCCGCCTCCACAACCGTTTGCGCCGGCTCATTCGAGATCGCCGCCAGCGCTACCGTCGCCGCGTCCACGCAATCGAGGAACTTCTTGATTTCGGGGTCCGGCAAGGTCGGAGAAGGCGCGGGCTGTGAGGCCTGGAAGGGCGGCGGCGCGCTCTGCGGCGGCGACGATGCAACTTCACCGTAGTCGAGGCGGCCCGCGTCGCAAAGCGACGTGACTTGCGCGACAGTCTTTCCGCCTTGGAGACTGTCGTGGACCGTCTCAAGGTAAAAGAGCCGGCCTTGGTTACGCTGGAATGACCCCATGATCCCGACGTTCGGATTATTGCGCAATCGACCGACCCAGTAGCGGAAATTGCCTTCCTGTCCGTTCATGTTTTCGTATTGCGCGGCGCGGTCAATGACGGCGCCATTGGCAGCCCTGTAGACTACGGAGGCGAACGCGCCATTCGGCTTTAACCTGATTTCGACAGACACGAGTTCTATCTGGAGCCGTCACCGAGGCTCGTCTGGCACACAGTCATAAACTGTGTCAGCCGCCTGCGATGGTTTCGGCGTCGCAAGAGCGACTGCGATGAGCGCAACCGATACGATGGTCCGCAACATGGCCTATCCCCGGTTTGCGGAGGCAGGCTACGTCAGCTAGGCCGAAGCGTCTATGGTGAACAGTGTCGCATTATCCACCTGATCCCCGTTCCGTCAGCGAGGCAGGGCACGAAGGAGATGACAATTAGGGGTTAGCGAAATCCGCTCATCCCCGTCCCTCTCCCCACGGGAGAAGGGGGCCCGCGCCCACAGGCCGATACAGGGTTACGGGTTACGGCGACACTTCATTAGATCCCCGGGTGCAGCGTCCCTCCTGCCGCCTCAGGTGCGTTCCTGCGAGGCATAACCCCCCTCAAACCGCCTCGACCAGCTCCCCCGCCAGCGCCCGCTCGATCAGCGCGCGGGTCTCGTCGAGCCCATAGAGCGCGATGAACGAGCCGAGGCGCGGGCCGCGCTCCTCGCCGAGCAGCACGGCGTAGACCATGTTGAAGAAGTCGTTGGAGACGCCGGGCCGCTCCGGCGTCGCGCCCTTGGCCTTGAGGTCCTGGTAGCGGGGGATGGGCCGCGCGATGTCGTAGAGGGCGTGCTGGATCGCCTCGGCGCTGGCGCCCGACGGCATCTCCGCCAGCTTCGCCGAGACGGCTGTGCGAGCGCCTCGCGCTCGACCGCGTCGGCGAGGCGATATCGCTTCTTCGGCGCGACGAAATCGCGAAAATAGGCGACCGCGTAGCGCACGAGGCTGTCGAGGCGCGGGTGGTTCTCGGGCGAGGCGGTTGGCGCATAGCGGCGCAGGAACCCCCAGAGCACCGCGGGGTTTTCGGTGTTGGCGACGGCTGCGAGATTGAGCAGCATGGCGAAGGAGACCGATGTCTGCGGCCCGTCGCCGGGATCGAGCGACTTCGGGCTCGGGCGGCTCGCCCGAATGGATGTGCCAGACCGGATTGCCGAGCCGCTCCTTCCAGTGCTGGCGGGATAGGCGTCGAGAAAGCCGAGATAATCGTCGACGGTGCGCGGGATGACATCGAAATAGAGCCGCTTCGCCGCGCGTCGGCTTCTGGAACATGAACAGCGACAGGCTCTCGGGGCGGCATAGGTCAGCCACTCCTCGATCGTCAGGCCGTTGCCCCTGGACTTCGAAATCTTCTGGCCGTTCTCGTCGAGGAACAGCTCGTAGTTGAAGCCGGCCGGCGGCTCGCCGCCGAGCGCCCGGATGATCCGCGACGGAGAGCTTCACCGAATTCGATCAGGTCCTTGCCCGCCATTTCGTAATCGACGCCGAGCGCATACCAGCGCATCGCCCAGTCCGGCTTCCACTGCAGCTTGCATTGGCCGCCGGTGACCGGCGTCTCGAACTCCTCGTTCGTGTCCGGGTCGCGCCAGCGGATCGTTCCCGCCTTGGCGTCGTGGCCGAGCACCGGCGCCTGCATCACGACGCCGGTCACGGGATGGATCGGCAGGAACGGCGAATAGGTCGCGGCCCGCTCCTCCCTCAGCGAAGGGAGCATGATCGCCTGGATCTCGTCGAATTTTTCCAGCGCCCGGATGAGCGCCGCGTCGAACCGCCCGGACCGGTAAGGCCTCGGTCGAGGACATGAATTCGTAGTCGAAGCCGAAGCGGTCGAGGAAACGCCGCAGCATGGCGTTGTTGTGCGCGGCGAAGCTCGCGGTATTCGCCGAACGGGTCGGGCACCTGGGTCAGCGGCTTGCCGAGGTGTTTCGCGACCATGTCGCGGTTGGGGATGTTGTCCGGCGTCTTGCGCAGGCCGTCCATGTCGTCGGAGAAGGCGATCAGCCGGGTCTTGACCGCGTCGCCCGTCAGCACGCGGAAGGCGTGGCGCACCATGGTCGTGCGCGCGACCTCGCCGAAGGTTCCGATATGGGGCAGGCCCGAGGGGCCGTAGCCGGTCTCGAACAAGACCTCGTCCTTCTTCGACCGCTCGAGCCGCTGAATCAGCTTGCGCGCCTCCTCGAACGGCCAGGCCTTGGAGACCTCGGCGGCCTCCCGCAGGGACTGCGAAAGCATCGACATCCTAGTGTGGTTGGGACCGGGCGCGCGTGGGGCCTTCGGCCGAAAGGCGGGCACAGTAGAAGGCGAGCGCGTCGTGTCAACAGCCGTGAGAGGGGCTTTGCAGCCGGGTTCTGCGGCGCGGCCCCCGACGACCACCGCCCTCCGCGCGGTTCCCCCTCCCCTGCGCGGCGGCGGAGGAAAGCGCCGCCTCAGACGGCGCGCGAGTGGCGCGGCGCGTCGGTCGCCTGGGCGAGATAGGCGTCGAACAGGGCGGCGACCGAGCGCACGAACGGGCGGCCGCGCTCGCTGACCACAATGCGGCGGCCGTCCCAGGTCGCCAGGCCATCCTCGACGAATTTTGGCAGCCCTGCGACGCGGCCTCGGTCAGCGGCGCGGGATCGGCGCCGTGCCCGGCGGCCACCGCCGCGACGTCGACCTCGAGATCGCACATCACCCGCTCGATCACATCGCGCCGCAGCCGGTCGTCAGCCGTGACCGGCACGCCGCGCACGACCGCGAGGCGGCCCGCGTCGATCTCCTTGGCGTAAGCCGCGGCGGTGGTCGCGTTCTGGACGTAACCCTGCGGCAGCGAGCCGATCGAGCTGGCGCCGAAGCCGATCAGCGCCGGGGCGCCGTCGGTGGTGTAGCCCTGGAACGAGCGCTTGAGCCGGCGCGCCGCCGCGGCCTTGGCCATCGCGTCGCTCGGCAGCGCGTAATGGTCGAGGCCGATCGCGACGTAGCCGCCTTCCTCGGTCAGCACGCGGTGGATCGCGTTCAATTGCGCATAGCGCGCGGCCGGCCCCGGCAGTTGCGCCTCGGGGATCAGCGCCTGATGCTTCTTCATCCAGGGCACGTGGGCGTAGCCGAACACCGCGACCCGGTCGGCCTTGAGGGCGAGCGCGCGGCGCGCGGTGCGGGCGACGCCCTCCTCGGTCTGCAACGGCAGGCCGT
Organism: uncultured Alphaproteobacteria bacterium; assembly: GCA_963748545.1. Classification (GTDB taxonomy): domain Bacteria; phylum Pseudomonadota; class Alphaproteobacteria; order Rhizobiales; family Beijerinckiaceae; genus Roseiarcus. Next base: position 350,053 of record CAVVJO010000035.1, on the reverse strand, counting down.
AGATCAGGTCGAGATTGAGCGAGCCGACGCCGAGCGCGCGCGCGGCGTCAGCGCAGGCTTCGGTCTCCTCGTAGGACTGCATGCGGCCGATCGCGGTCTGCACGGCCGGTTCGAGGTCCTGCACGCCCAGGCTGATGCGGGTCACGCCCATGGGTTTCAGCGCGTCCCTGCGGTCGTCGGGCAGCGAGGTCGGGTCGAGCTCGATCGCGATCTCGGCGTCGGGGGCGAAGGCGAACCGCTCTTTCAGCCGGTCCATGATGGCGATCAGGCAATCGCCGGGGAGCGCGGTCGCCGTGCCGCCGCCCCAGTGGACATGCGAGACGGCGGCGCGCCGGCCGATCCGATCGGCGACCGCGTCGATCTCCTCGAGCGAGGAGTTCGGCATAGTTGCGATGCGAGGATTCGAGGCGGACGACCGAGGTGTTGCAGCCGCAATAGAGGCAGAGCCGGTCGCAGAAGGGCACGTGTAAGTAGAGCGACAGCGTCGTTTCCGCCGGCAGCGCGGCGAGCCAGCGCGCGTAGACGCCCGCGCCGATCGCGGGCGTGAATGGGGCGCGGTCGGGTAGCTGGTGTAACGCGGACGCGGCCGTCGTAACGGGCGACCAGCCGCTCGGCGTCCGTCGCCGTGGTCATGGCGTCAGGCCGTAGGTTCATGTTCGCCGCTCGCTGTCTCGCCAACTTTTACACATATTGCCTCGCCGTCTTTTTTGCCGACAAGCCGCGCGGGGGCTTGGACGGGGCCGCCGGGTGCGGCGCATCGCCGCGCGCAGGCGTTGCGCGGCGGCGACGGATGGGGAAACAATGCCGGCGCGCCGACCGGGGAGAGGACCGCGCGCGATGAGCCCGTCACCAACAATTCTTCATCGGCGGACGCTGGGTCGAGCCGGTCCGCCCGGCGACGCTGGACGTGATCGATCCCGCGACCGAGCAGCCGTTCACGACGCATTGCGATCGGGTCTTCGGCCGACGTCGACTGCGCCGTCGCGGCCGCCCGCACGGCCTTCGACAGCGGCCCGGCGACGTCGCGGGACGAGCGGCTCGCGCTCCTGCGGCGGATGCTCGACTGCTACAACGCCCGCGCCGAGGATCTCGCCGACGCGGTTTCACGCGAGATGGGCGCGCCGCTCGCCTTCGCCCGCGACGCCCAGGTGTGGGCAGGACGGGTGCATCTCGAGGCGACGATCGAGGCTCTGGAGACCTTCGCCTTCACCCGCCTCGCGGGATCGACCCTGATCGTCCGGGAGCCGATCGGGGTCGCCGCCCTGATCACGCCGTGGAACTGGCCATTGAATCAGATCGTCTGCAAGGTCGCGCCGGCGTTGGCGGCCGGATGTGCGGTCGTCTTGAAGCCGAGCGAGATCGCGCCGATCAGCGGGCTGATCTTCGCCGAGATTGTCGAGGCGGCCGGGGCGCCGCCTGGCGCATTCAATCTGATCAACGGGAGCGGGCCCGACGTCGGGCAGGCGATGGCGGCGCACGCGCATGTCGACATGGTCTCGTTCACCGGCTCGACCCGCGCCGGGGTCCTGGTGGCGAAGGCCGCGGCGGACACGGTGAAGCGGGTCGCGCAGGAACTCGGCGGCAAGTCGCCGAACATCATCCTCGGGGATGCGGATTTCGCCGCGGCGGTCGGCGAGGGCGTCAAGTCGTGCTTCTCCAACAGTGGGCAGTCGTGCGACGCGCCGACCCGGATGCTGGTCCCGGCCGAGCGGCGCGACGAGGCGTCGGCAATCGCCGCGGCGATCGCCGACGGCCTTACGGTCGGCGACCCGCGGAGGCGGGCGTCGATCTCGGGCCGGTGGTGAGCGCGGCCCAGTTCGACAAGATCCAGCGGCTGATCGAGGCCGGGATCGGCGAGGGCGCCCAGCTTGCGGCCGGCGGCCCGGGACGGCCTCCGGGCCTCAATCGCGGCTACTACGTGCGTCCGACCGTGTTCGCCGACGTCACGCCAGCCATGACGATCGCGCGCGAGGAAATCTTCGGGCCGGTCCTGTCGATCATGCCCTATCGCGACGAGGACGAGGCGGTGCGGATCGCCAACGACACCCCCTACGGTCTCGCGGCCTATGTGTCGTCGTCGAATCTCGACCACGCCCGGGCGGTCGCGGCTCGCTTGCGCGCGGGCACGGTCAACATCAACTATCCCGCGTGGGATGTGCGCGCGCCGTTCGGCGGCTTCAAGCAATCGGGCAATGGACGCGAGTACGCCGCCTTCGGCATCGAGGACTATCTGGAGTGGAAGGCCGTGGTTGGCCACGGCTAACCTGCAGGCGTCGCACCCTACTTTTGGTCCCCCTATCCGCCGAGGCAAAAGCAGGGTAGGGCGAAGCATGTTCAGTCTCGACGACCTCGCGGAGATCATCGACCGGCGCGCGAAGGCGTCGGGCGAGACCTCCTATACGCGAAGCCTGCTGGATAAGGGCGCGACCCATTGCGCCCGCAAGTTCGGCGAAGAGGCGATCGAATTGACGATCGCGGCCACTTCTGAGGACGACGCGGCGGTGCGGGCGGAAGCCGCCGATGTGCTTTACCATCTCCTGGTTCTGTTGCGGGCGCGCGGCGTCGCGTTCAATTCCGTGATAAGCGAACTGGAAGGACGGACCCGGCAGAGCGGCCACCAGGAAAAGGCGGCGCGCGGGGCCTGAACAGGGCGGAGACGCTAGGGATCACCATGGATCAGCTGGTCAATCACAGCGCTGTCGAACTCCCCGTTTCGCCGGTTTACGCGCGAAGAATGGGCGCAGTTGCGCGCCGACACGCCGCTCACCCTGACCATCGACGACCTGCGCAAGCTGCAGTCGACCCACGACCCGATCTCGCTCGACGAGGTGGCGGCGATCTATCTTCCGTTGTCCCGCCTGCTGGCGCTCTATGTCGCGGCGACCCAGGGCCTGTTCAAAGCGACGCAGCGGTTTCTCGGCGCGACCGACGGGAAGGTTCCGTACATCATCGGGATCGCCGGGTCGGTCGCGGCCGGAAAGTCCACGACCGCCCGCGTTCTTCAGGCGCTGCTGACGCGCTGGCCCAATACGCCCAAGGTCGAACTCATCACCACCGACGGCTTCCTGCATCCGAATGCGGAGCTGATCCGCCAGGGGATCATGGACCGGAAGGGCTTTCCGGAGAGCTACGACGGCACCGCGATCATCCGCTTCCTGTCGAACGTCAAGGCGGGCCAGCACAAGGTCGCAGCGCCGGTCTACTCGCACCTGACCTACGACATCGTCGCCGGCGAGACGATCGTCGTCGACCGTCCCGACATCCTGATCGTCGAGGGCATCAACGTGCTCGCGCCCAACCGGCTCCCGCGCGACGGCCAGGAGATCCCGTTCGTCTCGGACTTCTTCGACTTCTCGATCTTCCTCCACGCCGAGGAGGAGCTGCTCGAATACTGGTACATCAAGCGGTTCATGGACCTGCGCGACACCGCCTTCCGCGATCCTCGCAGCTATTTCAAGCAATACGCCGATCTTGACGACGACGAGGCGGAGGCCACGGCGCGCTCGATCTGGAGGCGGATCAACCTCGTGAACCTGCACGAGAACATCCTGCCGACCCGGCCGCGCGCCGATCTCCAGCTCACCAAGGGCGGCAGCCACCGGATCGAGGAAGTGGCGCTGCGCAAGCTCTGAAACAGGAGCCCGAGACGATGTTTCGGCGCCCGGGCTGGCGAGCGGCGGCGCTGCTGGGACTGGCTCTGGCGCCGCCCGCCTTCGCCGAGGCGCCCCCGACCTGCATCGGACACGACCTCAGCGACAGGCCCGGGATCGCCGAGGCCCGGGCCAAGCGCGCCGACGACCTCGTCAACGCCGACGGTCTCTTCTGGCGGATCGACAAGTCCCCCCTGCCCTCCTCCTATCTCTTCGGCACGATCCATTCGACCGACGACGGCGCGCTCGCGCTTGGGCGGCGCGCGGCGCAAGCGATCCCGGGGGCCAAGGTGGTCGCGACCGAGCTCGGCGGCCCCATGGACGCGATGGAGAAAGCCGCGATCGGCGCCGACATTCTCGCCCGCGGTCTGGATCGCGATCACGACACCTTCGCCGACATCCCCGCCGAGGACCGCACGGCCGTCGAAAAGATGGTCGAGGGCATGGGCTACCCGGCGGAATTCGCCCACCACCTGAGGCTCTGGTTCCTCGCCGTCCTGACCGCGGCGCCGGCGTGCGAGGCCAAGCGCATGGCGCTCGATCTGCCCGAAATCGACGAGTTCCTCGCCCATGAGGCCAAGGCCGCCGAAGTCAAGGTCGTCGCGCTGGAGACGCCGCAGGAACAGCTCGACGCCCTCGCGGCGCTGCGCCCGGAGGCCGCCGCGGCGCTGCTCGAAGTCGCCGCCCGCGATCCCGCGCTGAATGACGACGTCTACGCGACGCTGCTCAAGCTCTACCGCGAAAGCCGCCCCGCCGAGATCCTGGCCGTCGGCGACGCGATCGGCGACATGACGGATCGCGAACGGGCCGCGGAGGACGCCTTCGCCAGCCTCCTGCTCGCCGGCCGCAACGCAACCATGGCGGAGCGCCTTGCCCCGCTCCTGAAGGACGGCGGCGCCTTCATCGCGGTCGGCGCCCTGCACCTCTCGGGCCGGGACGGCCTCATCGAACGGCTGCGGCGGGCCGGATACACGGTCACCAAGGTCTGGTGAGCGTCACTGCCCGTAGGGCGTCCAGATCGCCTTGACCTGGGTGGCGCGGCGCAGGAACGCGCGTCCTTCAGCGCCCGCCCAGTCCACCTGCGAGGTCTGCGTCCAGGTCGCCTTGAGGTTGCCGGCCGAGGCGGCTTCGACTCTGGCCGCGCCCTCGCTGTCGCCGACCCACCAGACCGCGTCGACGCCGTCGTGGTCGGCAAGCGTCGCCGCCAGCGCGTTGGCTTCGCCGGTCACGATGTTGACGACCCCGGCGGGGAGGTCGGAGGTGTCGAGGACGGAATAGAGGTCGGTCGCGCTCAAGGGGTGGCGCGGCGATGGGACTGCGACGACGCAATTGCCCATCGCGATCGCGGGCCAGACGAGCGAGACGAAGGCGAGCAGCGGCGCCTCGTCCGGACAGACAATCCCCATGACGCCCCAGGGCTCGTTCATCGCGAGGGTCACGAACTTCGAGCGGGTCGCGTGAACCGCGCCGTCGTACTTGTCGGCGAAGCCGGCGTAGAAGAACGCCCGCTTGATCGAGGCGTCGACTTCGGCCGCGGCGGCGCGCCAGGACACCCCGGTCATCGCCCTCAGCCGGACCGCGAATTCCTCGGCGCGGGCGCTGAGGTTCTCGGCGACATAATAGAGGACCTGAGCGCGATTGTGTGCGGTCGCCGCGCCCCAGGACGATGCCTTGGCCGCGGCCTCGACCGCGTTGCGGATGTCTTTCCGGCCGCCGAGGCCCGCAAGCCCCACTTGGCGTCCCTTCCCATCGAGCACGGCGTAGCTCGCCCCGCGTCGGGCCGCGCCTGCTTGCCGCCGACGTAAAGCTTGGCCGTGCGGTCGACGATCGTCACGCCCTCCTCCGAGGGGACGACGCCCGGGAGGCTGCTCGGCGCCGGCGCCTTCCCGGATAGGGCTTGCCGGCCGGCGTCTCGGCGACGCGGTATTCGAACAGCCCCTCGCGGCCGCCCTCGCGGCCGAAGCCGCTCTCGCGATAGCCGCCGAAGCCGGAGGCGGCGTCGAACAGGTTGGTGGAGTTGATCCAGACGACGCCGGCCTTGATCCGCGACGCGACCTCCAGCGCCCGGTTGACGTTCTCGGTCCACACCGAGGCGGCGAGGCCGTAGCGGGTATTGTTGGCGAGCGACACCGCCTCGTCCGGGGTGCGGAAGGTCGTGGTCACGAGGACCGGCCCGAAGATTTCTTCGCGCATGAGCGCGGAGGCCGGCTCGACGCCGGTGACCAGGGTCGGCGGATAGAAACAGCCGCGGGGGGGAACCGCGTCGTCGGCGCGCCGATCTCGAGCCCCTCCGCCGCGCCGGCCGCCATCAGGCGCTCGATACGCGCGAGCTGAACGGGCGAGACGATCGCGCCGACGTCGGTCGACTTGTCGAGCGGATCGCCGACCCTGAGGTGCGCCATCCGGGCGCGGAGCTTGGCGTGCAGTGCATCGGCGATCCCCTCGGCCGCCAGCAGCCGCGAGCCGGCGCAGCACACCTGCCCCTGGTTGAACCAGATCGCGTCGACCACCCCCTCGACCGCGCTGTCGAGATCGGCGTCGTCGAACACCACGAATGGCGACTTGCCGCCGAGCTCCAACGTGAGGCCCTTGCCGGTTCCGGCGGTCGCCTTGCGGATCGAGCGCCCGACCTCGGTCGAGCCCGTAAAGGCGATCTTGTCGATCCCGTCATGGGCGACCAGCGCGGCCCCGGTCGCGCCGTCGCCGGTGACGATGTTGACGACCCCGGCCGGCAAACCGACCTCGACGCAGATCTCCGCGAAGGCCAGCGCGGTCAGCGGCGTCTGTTCGGCGGGCTTCAACACGACCGTGCAGCCGGCCGCGAGCGCCGGCGCGACCTTCCAGGCGAGCATCAGCAGCGGGAAGTTCCAGGGGATGATCTGTCCGCAGACGCCGACCGGGCGCGTGCCGGGAAACTCGCTCTCGATCAGCGAGGCCCAGCCGGCGTGGTGGTAAAAGTGACGGGCGACAAGGGGAATATCGAGATCGCGCGACTCGCGGATCGGCTTGCCGTTGTCGATCGACTCCAGGACCGCAAGGAACCTTTCGCGCTTCTGCACGTGGCGGGCGAGCGCGTAGAGAAAGCGCGCCCGCTCGGCGCCCGGGAGCGCGGCCCACTTCGGCAGCGCCTTGCGCGCGGCGACGATCGCGCCGTCGATGTCGGCCTCCGAGGCCTGGGTCACGCCCGCGATGCGCTCGCCGGTCGCCGGGTTGAACACGTCGAAGCGATCATGCGGCCGAGCGAACTTCCCCTTGACGAAGACGCCGAAGCCGTCTTCGTGCTTGGTCAGCCAGGCGCGAACGAGATCGCTGCTCTCGGGCGAGGGGCCGTAGTCCATCGTCCGCAAAATGTCCTTGATCAGCGCCATGAGGTCCTCACGCCATCGCGTGGCGGTAAGCGGCCGAGTAGCGGCCGGTCGCGTAATGATCGAGTTGCCGCTCGATGTCGGTCAGGAGGCCGCTCGCGCCGATGCGAAAGAGGTCCGGCTGCAGCCACGGCAGGCCCAGCTCCTCCTTCATCAGGATCAGCCAGGCGAGGGCGTCCTTGGCGGTCCTCAGCCCCCCTGCCGGCTTGAAGCCGATGTCGACGCCGGTGCGCTCGCGGTAGTCGCGCAGCGCCCGGACCATGACCAGGCTCACCGGCAAGGTGGCGTTGACGTCCTCCTTGCCGGTCGAGGTCTTGATGAAGTCGGCGCCCGCCTGCATCGCCACCATGCTGGCCGCGTAGACGTTGCGCAGCGTCTTCAGGTCGCCCGTGCCGAGGATGGTTTTCAGATGGGCGAGACCGCAGGCCTCGCGCATGGCGGCGATCTCGTCGTAAAGCGCCGACCAGTCGCGGCCGAGCACATGGGCGCGGGTGATGACGATGTCGATCTCGGCCGCGCCTTCGTCGACAGCGTAGCGGATCTCTTCGAGCCTCAGCCTCAAGGGCATGAGCCCGGTCGGAAAGCCGGTCGCGACCGAGGCGACCGGAACGCCCGAGCCTGCGAGCGCGCGGACCGCGGGCGGAACCATGGTCGGATAGACGCAGACGGCGGCCACGGTCGGGGGGCGCCCTCGAGGCCGAGCGCGGCGAGGAGATCGTCGCTCAAGGGCCGCCGCGCCTTGGCGCAGAGGCGGCGCACCCGCTCCGGCGTGTCGTCGCCCGAGAGGGTGGTGAGGTCGATGCAGGTCAGCGCCTTGATCAGCCACGCCGCCTGGTACTCCTTCTTGACCGAGCGGCGGGTCGTCAGCGTCGAGGCCCGGCGCTCGACCGCGCTCGCATTGACGCCGACCCCCTCGAACCAGGCCGCATCGAGCGGAACACCCGGATTTCGGGCCCGGTTGTGGCCTTCAAGGGCCTTGTCCGTCGCCTGATCCATGCGGTCCTCGCGAGATGTCCTCTCCAGCCAACCCTGTCACGACCGGGGGGGCGGGTTCAAGAGACAGGCGGCCACGCGGGCGATGGCGCGGATTTCCGATCAGACCTACGCCTTATCAAAGGCTTACGCCGCCTAGTGGCCGATTCCGCATCGAGACTTTCAACGATATCATAGGGTTATCGGCGCCTTGCTTGGCCCGACCTGGCCAGGGCGCCTGCGAGGCCGAAAGCCGGGACGGCCTTCGATCCGCACGGAGGCGACGGCCGCTCCGACCCGCGCGGACTCGGGGTCAGATATCTCATATTTCTCGCGCGAATGCTCCTTTACGGCGCAGTCCGGGAGATCGAAACTGCGGGTTGGGATGAGGAGCGTCAAGTTCAGCGCGCGGACGCCGAACTGCGCCAGTGTCGGGAGGCGTGAGCGATGAAAATCGGTGTGAACACTTGGGTGTGGACCTCGCCCTTCAGCACGAAGGAGTTCCACCTCATCCCCAAAGCGGCGCAGATGGGGTTCGACGTCCTGGAGGTCGCGCTCGAGGACGCCTCGATTATCGACGCCGCGCTCTTGCGCAAAATGACCGAGGACAACGGCCTTTCGGTCACGGTCTGCGGAGCCTTCGGGCCGTCGCGAGACATTTCGAGCGACGATCCGGCGATCCGCAAGAGTGGCGTCGACTACATTCGCGAGAGCCTTCGCTTCTCCGAGCAGGTGGGCGCAAAGGTCTTTGCCGGACCGGTCTATTCGGCGGTCGGCAAGACCCGTTTGGTTCCCGCCGAGCAGAAGAAGCGGGAATGGGCCTGGTGCGTCGAAAACCTCCGCGAGGTCGCCAGCGCGGCGACGGACGCGGGCGTCGTCATCGGCGTCGAACCCCTCAACCGTTTCGAGACCGACATGATCAACCTCGCGGAGCAGGCGGTTAAGCTGGTGCGGGACGTCGGCAGCCCCGCCTATAAGATCCATTTCGACACGTTCCACGGGAATATCGAAGAGAAGCGTCTGCCCGATACGATCCGCAAGCTTGGCAAGGGCATGCTTTGCCATTTCCACGCCTGCGAGAACGACCGCGGCATTCCCGGAACCGGTCATCAGGACTGGATCGGAATTCGCGACGCCCTGCGCGATATCGAGTACGATGGAGCGGCGGTCATCGAGTCCTTCACCCCTGGTACGGTGGAGATCGCGAAGGCCGCGTCGATCTGGCGGCCGCTGGCGCCGTCGCAAGACGAACTGGCGGCGCAAGGCGCGCGCTTCCTGCGCGAATTGTTTGCCTGAAGCCGCGGCGTCGTGCCGGAGCCCGGGGGCCGTCGACCGCAAGGTTGCGACGGGTCCCGCCTCAGTCCCCGACGAGGCGTTGATCCGATGGCGTTTGCCGGGACTGAGGGACCACCACGGCGCCGAAGAGGGAACTCCCGCCCCGGCGGGTGAGCGGGGAACAGGGCGCTGGCCGGCGCATTCGCCCGAGCGCAGCGCCCCGGGGCCAAAATCCGGTCCGTAAAGTCGAGACCGACGAATGGGAGGACGACTCGCATGCTCTGCGGCATCGACGATTTCGTGCGAGAAGTCTTTGGCTATCCTCGGCAACCGCCGTGTGAGCGCGGAGCCTGCGCGCGATCGCTGTCGCGTCGGCGCGGGGACGCTCGACCCGATCGTCGCCGGCTGGCGCCGAGCGCGATCCCGCTCGGGCGGTTTGGCGCAGTAAGGGCCGATTCGAACGACCGGCGGAACGGAATCCATGGTGGACGAGAGGAACGTCGCGGTTATCGTCGAGACGTCCAACAGCTACGCCCGCGGCCTGCTGCGGGGGATTCACGAATATGCCCGGACCCGTCACGGCTGGACGCTCTATCTCACCGAGCACGGGCGACACGAATTTGACGAGTCCTTCGCCTGCAACGCCAAGTTCGACGGCGTGATCGCGCGCATCGAGACCGATCAAATGGCGCGGATCATCACCGAAATGAACGTCCCGACGGTCGATGTGAGCGCGGCGCGCCTCATTCAGGGCATCCCCTGGGTCGAGACCGACGACGAGGCGATCACGCGGCTCGCGCTCGACCACCTCCGCGACTGCGGCCTGCAGAACTTCGCCTTCTTCGGCGACCCTTTCTACAACTGGTCGCTCTGGAGGCAACAAAGCTTCAAGCGCATTCTCGGGCGTCCGGACATCATCCATTCGAGGATCTTCAACCTTCCGGCGCGGAAGGAGCCGCGGGTCCAGTGGTGGACTCAGCGCGAGGCGATCCGGGCGTGGCTGGAAGGCCTGCCGAAGCCTGTTGGCATCTTCGCTTGCTACGACGCGTGCGGCCAGCAGGTGCTGGAGATCTGCCGGCACTTTGACTTCAAGGTTCCCGAGGACGTCGCAGTCATCGGCGTCGACAACGACGAACTCCTCTGCGAGCTCGCGGCGCCGAGCATGTCGAGCGTCATCCCCAATTCCCTGAGGGCCGGCGCTTACGCGGCCGAGGTCCTCGATCGCATGATGAGCGGGGAAGAGCTTCCCGGCCGCAAGTATTCCATCGAACCTCTCGGCGTCCGCAAGCGCGTCTCGACCGACGTCCTCACTGTCGGCGATCCCCATATCGCCAAGGCGATCGCCTTCATCCGGCAGAAGGCGCACGAAAACATCCGCGTCGAGGATGTTCTGGATATCGTTCCCCTTTCCCGTCGCGTCCTCGAGGCGCGATTCCGGCGCGCGCTCAATCGCACGCCGCACCAGGAGATCCTGCGCGTCCGCACAAACGCGGTGCGGGAGCTGCTTTTGGAAACGAACATGTCCCTTTCCGATATCAGCGAAGCCCTGGGCATCGAGCACCCCGAATATCTCAGCGTCTTCTTCAAGAAGGAAACCGGGCTGACGCCCAGGGAGTATCGGGACCAGGTGCGGGGACGTTTGTTTCTTCAATTCCCGGACTGACGTCGCGTCGTGGCGACTGGAACGGGAAGCCCTGCGCCTGAGCCCCAAGCGCTTCGGCCTGACCTAAGGGAAAAAATCTCAATATTCTCGCGGGAATGTTCCTGTTCAATTTCGAGGAAAGACCAATACTCGTTTCCAAAAGGAACCGAGGACGCATCATGGAAAAGGCGCGAGTAGGACTTATCGGACTTGGGTTCGGATCGGAGTTCATTCCGATCTATCAGGCGCATCCGAAAGCGGAAGTCTCGGCGATCTGCCAGCGGACGAAGAGTTCGACTGGATGAAATCGGCGATCGATTTGGCATCGCCACGCGCTACACCGATTTCCGTGAGGTGCTGACCGATCCCAACGTGGATTTTGTCCACATCAACAGCCCCATTCCGGATCACGCTCCGCAGACCCTCGCGGCGCTGAAAGCCGGCAAGCACGTCATGTGCACGGTGCCGATGGCGACCACCCTCGACGAGGCCAAGGAGATCGTGGGGTTGGTCCGGGAGACCGGCCTGAAATACATGATGGCGGAGACGGTCGTCTACAGCCGCGAATATCTTTTCATCAAGGAGCTCTACGACAGGGGCGAGCTCGGCAAGATTTAGTATCTGCAGGCCTCTCATCCTCAGGACATGGAGGGTTGGCCCGACTACTGGAAAGATATGGTTCCGATGCACTACGCGACCCACGTCGTGAGTCCGCTCATGGCCATGGTCAACGGCATGGCGGACTATGTCAGTTGCTTTGGCTCCGGCACCATCAACGACGAGTGTGCGCGCCGATCCGGCTCCCGCTTCGCGGTCGAGTCCTGCCATATCAAGATCAAGGACTCCGATCTGGCGGCGCACATCTGGCGTTTCCTTTGGGATACGGCGCGACAGTATCGCGAGAGCGTCGACGTCTACGGCTCGAAGAAATCGTTCGAGTGGCAACTGATCACGGACGAGAATCCGGTGCTGCACACGGCGAAGAGGCCGGAGCCGGAGATCGCAGAACGCGTCGAGGTTCCAGACTACGCGCACCTCCTGCCCGAGCCCATTCGCAAGTTCACCCGACGCGTCGCCGACCAAGACCATCTGTCGTTCATCCAAGGGGGTGGTCACGGCGGCTCGCATCCGCATCTCGTCAACGAGTTCCTGTGCGCCCTCTTTGAAGATCGCGACCCGTTCCCGAACGCGGAGCAATCCGCGAACTGGACCTCTGTCGGGATTTGCGCCCACCAGTCGGCGCTCAAAGGGGGCCAGATCGTCAATATCCCCGACTTCTCGACGCGCTGATGCGCGATCGGGAGGCGTCGTCCGTCTCAACGGGTCGAAGCATGGACGAAGTTCTGCGCTTGTCGCATGTCTCGAAGACTTTTCCCGGCGTCAGGGCGCTGCAGGACATCTCGTTCGATTTGAAGCGGGCGGAGGTCCATTGCCTGTGCGGCGAGAACGGCGCCGGCAAGTCGACGCTCATCAAGATTTTCTCCGGCGCGCTTCAGCCTGACGAGGGCGGGCAGATCGTCGTCAACGGCGCCGAAGTGTCGTTGACCCCGCACGCCGCCCTGAAGATGGGGATCCATACGATCTATCAGGAGCACATCGTCTTCAATGACCTGAACATCACCGAGAACATCTTTGCGGGCTCCGAGATCACGCGAAGGGGACTGCTGCAGCGCAAGGAGATGCGCCGCCAGACCGAGCAGGTCCTGGCCTATCTGAGGAGCGACCTTTCGCCGGATATGCGCATGAGCGCGCTGACGAGCGGCCAGCAGAAGATCGTCGAAATCGCCAAGGCGCTCGTCTCCAAGAGCAACGTGCTCATTCTCGACGAGCCGACGGCGTCATTCTCTTCGCGGGAGATCGACACGGTCCTGAACATCGTCAGGACCGTCAAGAAGGACGGAATCGGGGTCATCTATATCTCGCATCACCTGGACGAGGTGTTCGAGATCGGCGATCGCGCCACGGTTCTGCGCGACGGGCGCGCCGTCAGCATGTACCCGATCGCCGGACTCTCCAAGACGACGCTGATCCGGGACATGGTCGGGCGGGATCCGTCGACCTTCTACAAGCGCGAGCGCGTCAAGCGCGGCGAGGTGGTCCTGGAGGTCAGGAACGTCACCGGGAACGGGGTGCGAAACGTCTCGTTCGATCTCCATCGCGGCGAAGTGCTCGGGATCGCAGGCATGGTCGGGTCCGGTCGGTCCGAGCTCATGCAGGTCCTCTTCGGCAGCGCTCCGCTGGTCTATGGCGAGATTCGGATCAACGGCCGGTCGGTCAAGCATTCCAGTCCGAAGGACGCGATCCGAAACAGGATGTGCTTCATCACCGAGGATCGGCAGGCCACCGGACTGTTTCTGCCGAAGACGATCGCCGACAACGTCACGGTCGCGAATATGGCGAACACCTCCGAGGTTCTCGAATGGCCGTCGGCCGACGCCGCGGTCGGGGACAAGTACGTCAAGCTTCTGAACATCAAGGCGCCGAGCGCGCAAACCCGGGTCGTCAATCTTTCCGGCGGCAACCAGCAAAAGGTGGTGCTGGGGAAGTGGTTCAACACCGGGGGCGAGATCTACATCTTCGACGAGCCGTCGCACGGCATCGACGTGGGTTCGAAGCAGGAAATCTACCGCGTCATGGTCGACCTTTTGAAGGACGACAAAGCCATCCTCATGGTCTCCTCGGATATGCCGGAGGTCATTTCGATGAGCGATCGCGTGATCGTCTTCAAGCGAGGAGAGGTCGCAGGGGAGCTCATCGGGAAGGAGATTACCGAAGAAAACATCCTCACCATTTCGATAGGAGACCAGAAAGCGTGAGCACGCCGGACACCCCGAGCACGCCATTGCCGGTCAAGGAGTTGCTTTTCAAGCGGCACGAAAACCTGACTGTGTTTTCGATCTTCGCCGCCTTCGTCGTGATCGTCGTTCTTCTGCAACTGATCACGACGGGCGGCGCGCGTTACCCGACCTTCATCAGTCCCATAAACATCGTGAATATCCTTCAGCAGATCGCCGTGCCGGGCATCGTCGCGGTCAGCATGACCATGGTGATGATATCGGGCGGCATCGATCTTTCGGTCGGCATGCTGGCGTCCCTGGTGTCGATCATCGTCGCGCTGGGCATCTCGAAGTGGGAGATCGGCGTCGGTCCGTCGATCCTGCTCGGCGTCGCCTCGGCGGTCGCGCTCGAGACGATCATGGGGTTCATCATTTCGAGAACCCGGATCGAGCCGTTCATCATCACCCTGGGCGGAATGATCTCGTTTCAGGGCATCGCGCTGCTGCTGTGCAATTCGCGCGAGGTCGTGATGAAGGGAGAACTCGGCTTTCTCACCACGAACCTCGTCGAAGGCGCCCGAGACCCGGTCACGGGACTCGGTGTTGCGCGTTCCCCCGTACGTTCTGGCCTTCTTCGTCATCGCGCTGATCGGCGGCCTGACGCTGACCTACACGAAGTACGGGAGGCGTATCTACGCGGTCGGCACCAACCCGCGCGCCGCGTTCCTCGCCGGGATCGACGTCAAGAACATCCGCCTCTCCGTCTACATGGTCCAGGGTCTGCTCGTGGGCATCGGGGCGACGATGCTCCTCGCCCGCATCAACACCGGAATCGTCACCCTCGGACAGGGCCTGGAGATCGACACGATCGCCATGGTCGTGATCGGCGGAACGGCGCTCAGCGGCGGCAAGGGCAATATCGTCGGAACCCTGATCGGAGTCCTGTTCCTCGGGTCGATCGCCAACGCCATGAACATGCTGCGGATGCCCTCCGAGGTCCAATTCCTCGTCAAGGGGCTCGTGGTCATCATCGCGGTCACCGCTGGAGACGTCTCCTCGCAGATCTCCGATTTCCGGGCCCTGAGGCGCGAGCGGGCGAGGGCGCGCGTCGTGACGAAAGGGGGTGGACAAGATCAAGCAAGCGTACCGGTCGATATGCAAGACTCATCTGTTTGACAGCTCCGAATGGAGCCCAAGAAAATGAAAGATTGGGAGTGGTAACATGAAGAAATTCGCGCTCACACTCACGGCTCTGGCCGCGCTCGGCTCGTTGGCCGTCGCGACCGGCGGTCAGGCGCTGGCCGCCGACAGCAAGCCGAAAGTCATCGGCTACTACATGGACGCCTCGGACGATTTCTACAAAGCGGGCTTCGAGGTCTTCAAGACCCTTGCCGGGCGCGAGGGCTGGACTGTTCTCGACGTCGTCGGACAAGGCACTGCGCCGGAGCAGATCTCGGCGGTCGAGAACTTCATCACGCAGGGCGTGGACGCGCTGCTCGTGGTTCAGAACTCGCCGGAAACGACGTCCCAGACGCTAAAGCTGGCCAAGGCCGCCAACATTCCCGAGTTCCATCTGACCCACAATCCGCCGAATGAGCCGGGCCTCGCCGGTTTCGCCGGTTATGACTGGGTCGGCATCGGCGTGCTCGCCGGCCAATCCGCGATGCAGCATAATGTGAAGAAGGTGATCATGATCGAGGGCAAGCTCGGTCAGGGCACCGCAGCGGGCCAGACCGAAGGGTTCCTGAAAGCGTACAAGGAGGCCGGCAAGGATATCGGCAACCTCGCGCAAAACGTCGGCGTCAAGGGCGCCGGAGGCAAGGACCTTCAGGTCGTGTTCTGGGGTTCGGGCGGATGGTTCGCCGATCCCGCCAAGAAGGTCATGCAGGACGCCATCACCAGCCTGGGGCCGGACGGCTTCGACGGCGCCTATGTCGAAAACGACGAGATGATGGCCGGCGCGCTGCAGGCGATGGAGGAGGCCGGCCTCGACCCGAGCAAGTACTGGCTCGGCTCGAGCAACGGCAAGGAGAAGTCGTGGGCCTGGGTCCAGAAGGGCACCACCACGATGGACGTCAACGAGACCGCGACCTTGGAAGCGGACGCCGCCTATCAACAGATCAAGGCGCACTTCGCGGACAAGCCTTACAAAAAGGCGATCTTCGTTCCGGTGATCCCGTTCAACAAGAGCAATATCAACGTCGACAAGCTGGTCCCGTTCTTCCATGACGACTACATGAAGAAGCGCGACGCCGGCGCGTTCGTCTACGACATCAACGACCCGTCGTTCCGCGCCAATCCCGGCTATTGATCGCGCGCTGATGAATGAGGAGGCCGCTTCGGCGGCCTCCTCAGACTGCTGACAAACCCCTGGCGCGAGCCAGGGGTTTTTGATTCAGTGATTCATGATTCGGCGACCCGCTCCGACACAGACCGCTTTTGAGATTGTCTGGCTTGATCAGCTTGTCCCGGCTGATCACCTGTTGCGCAAGATCGATGCGGCGATCGACTTTTCGTTCATTCACGATCTGACGGCTTCGCTGTATTGCGCCGACAACGGTCGTCCGCCGCTGGATCCGACCCTGATGTTCAAGGCGCTCTTCATTGGCTACCTGTTCGGAGTGCGCTCGGAGCGGCAGTTGGTTCGGGAGATCGAGGTCAACCTCGCCTATCGCTGGTTTCTGGGGCTGAAGCTGACGGACCCGGTGTTCGACGCCTCGACGCTGAGCCAGAACCGCAGGCGGCGGTACCAGGACGAGACGATTGCACAAGCCATCTCCGACCGCATCGTCGAGCAGGCGATGGCCCGGGGCCTGGCCGACGGCTCGACCCTCTACACCGACTCCACTCATCTCAAGGCCAACGCCAACAAGAACAAATTCGACCTGGCGCCGGCGGCGAAGTCTCGCGCGGCCTACTGGGAGGCGCTCGATGCGGCGGTCGAGGAGGACCGCCTGCGGCATGGGCTCGATCCCCTTCCGCCCAAGCCTCGCCAACCCGAGGTGAAGGAAACCAAGATCAGCCGCGCCGACCCGGATTCCGGCTACATGGTTCGGGACGGCAAGCCCAAGGGCTTTTTCTACCTCGACCATCGCACCGTCGACGGCAAGCTCGGCATCATCACCGACACCCACGCCACGCCCGCCAACGTCCACGACAGCATTCCCTACTTCGAGCGGCTCGATCGGCAGCGCGAGCGGTTCCATCTCAACGTCCGCTCGGTCGGGCTCGACGCCGGCTATGCCTCCGCCGCCATCGCCAAGGGATTGGAGGATCGCAACATTCAGGGCGTGACAGGCTATCGCGCGCCAACGCCTCCGAAACCCGGAATGATGCGCAAGAGCAAGTTCGTCTACGAGCCCCAGCAGGACGCCTATCGCTGCCCGCAAGGTCAGTTCCTCGCCTACGCGCTCACCGACCGGGGCGGATATCGGCACTACACGTCCGATCCAAAGATCTGCTCGACCTGCCCGTTGCTCGCTTCCTGCACCGCCAACGCCAAAGCCGAACGGGTCATCACTCGCCACGTCTGGCAGGACGCGTTCGAACGCATGGACGCTCGCCGCGTCACGATGTGGGGCAAGCTCGTCTACGCCCGTCGCAAGGAGACTGTCGAACGCTCTTTCGCCGACGCCAAACAGCTCTTCGGCCACCGGTACGCGCGCTTCCGCGGGCTCGTGCGGGTCAGATGCCAGTGCCTCATGGCCGCCGCCGCGCAGAACATGAAGAAGATCGCTCTCACCGTGGCGCCCCGGAGAAGCCCCGCAACAGCCTGAGCCGAGAAACCGCCGTCACCGCCCTCGCAGCCCAACCCCAAAAGAAAAACCCCGCCGAAAAACGACGGGGTTTGTCAGCAGTCTGAGGAGGCCGCTTCGGCGGCCTCCTTCGTTTGACGGCGACGCTGTCCTCGATCGGGTTTTCGCCGCGTATTGTCCGCTTACGGACGCAGGCTGTCCTGCGCCGCGATGATCCGGTCGATCAGCCGATCCTCGTCGGATTCGGGCGGCGGCGGCGCCTTCAGCCGCTCCTTCGCGTGCATCACCGAGTCGCGCAGAATGTCGTCGATGTCCTGCGAGGCCTCGAACGGACCGGCGACGCCTTTCACCTTCGCGTTGTCGTAGAGAGCCGACCAGGTCTTGTCGCCCAGCATCGGGCCGACCCAGTCCTCGTTGAACCGGACGAGCGTCTCGGTCGGCACATGCGCGTGGATCGCTTCGACGCCGAAACCGCGAGCGATCGCCTCGTGGATCTGGTTCCAGGTGAAGCCGCGATCCGTGGTGATATGAAAATCGTCGTTGAGCGCGGCTGAATTTCCAAACAGCCGGACAAGCGGCGTCGCGACGTCGACGGAGCGGGTCAGCGTCCACAGCGACGAGCCGTCGCCGGCGACGATCACCGGCTTTCCTGCGATCATCCTCCGGATCGCGGCGTCGGCGTCGCCGACCTGGATCGGCATGTGGGTGCGCACCGTATGGCTCGGACGCACGATCGTGTAGGCGAGCGCGTCCTGATCGCGCAGCAGCATCTCGCAGGCGATCTTGTCGCGGCTGTACTGCCAGTACTTGTTCTCAAGCTTGGTCCGCTCGGTCATCAGGTAGTGACGGACCGGCTTCTCGTAGACCGAAGCGGAGGAGATGAAGACATATTGGCCGGTCTTCCCGGTAAAGGTCGCGAGGTCGCGCTTCATCTGGTCGGGCGTGTAGAGACGGAACTGGGCGACGACGTCGAAACGCCGATCGCTGAGCTCACCGTAGGCCGCCTCGTTCATATCGCCGACCAGCGTCTTGACCCCCTTGAGGGGCGCTGCGGTCTTGTTGCGATTGAGGATCGTCACATCGTGGCCGGCGGCCAGGGAGGCTTCGACGCAGGGCAACGAGATCTGCCCGGTGCCGCCGATGTAGAGCACGCTAAGCGCCATGGGTCAGTCTCCTCTCAAGGGGTTCCGCGGTAAATAATATAGAATCCGATATCAATCATATACAATATCGCCGCGATGGCAAAGGGGCCCGCGCGCTCACCTCAGGGCGCAGGCTCGGTGGTCGCCCTGCGCGATCCCCGCGCGGAGGACTCCGACAGCCTGCCTTCGCGGACGCTGTTCGTCCGCGCGAGCCGCATCAAGTTCAAGAGGTCTTCGCCTGCGCCGCGGACATGCTCGATCGCGACCCTCACCGCCGTTTCGGCGTCGCCCGCCGCTGTCGCCTCGATGATTTCGCGATGCTCGGCGATCCGCTGCCGCAAGCGCGCCAAGGTCACGGGCAGCTTCGCCCGCGTGGCGTTGATGAGGCCGGCGTAGCGCTCCATCGCCTCGATGGCCAGGACGTTGAACTCGCCCTCGAGGATGACGGCGTGGAAATCCCGGTTCGCCGACTTCGAGCGCCTCGAAGTCGCTCGGCCGGTCGGAGGCGACCTCGGCGAAGGCGGCCGCCGCGGCGCGCAGACGGGTGAGATCGTCAGGCGTCGCCCGCATGCAGAAGCGGCGCACGAAGATCGGCTCGATCGCCTCGCGGATCTCGAAAATATTGCGGATGAAATCGTCGTCCACGGTGCGCACGCGGGCGCCCTGGTTGGGATTGGCGACGACGAACCCCTCGCCCTGCAGGCGCCACAGCGCTTCGCGCACCGGGTTGGCGCTCACCCCGTAGCGCGCCGCGAGTTCCTCGGTCTTCAACCACGCGCCGGGTTCGATGATCCCGGCGACGATGTCCCGGCGAAGATCGCTGGTCACGCGATGAGAAAGGCTCAGGTTTTTAGACATGGGACGCCCGCCGGAGGTCCTTCACAGGCTGCACGCGACCGTTTGAGTCAAGGCGAAAAATCCTATAGATTTTTATCAAACTTCTATGCATTGTAGCGCAGGCCGCAAGGCGGAGGAACCCAAGGAAGGGCCCGTGAAGGTCGCCCGCGTCGAAGTTTTCCTGGTCGGGCGCGAGTGGAACAACCTCGTGATCGCCCGCCTGCACACCGACAACGGCCTTTCCGGCCTCGGCGAGGGCACCATGCAATGGCAGGCGCGCACGGTGGAAAGCGCGATCGCGCATATGGCGAGCCGCTATGTGCTGGGCGCGTCCCCCTTCGACATCGAGCGCCTCGTCCAGGCCATGTACCGCAACGAATATGCGCGCGGCGGCCCGGTCCTGAACAGCGCCATCGCCGCGATCGAGTTCGCCCTCTGGGATATCTGCGGCAAGGCCTTGAACCAGCCGGTCTACAATCTGCTCGGCGGAAGGGTCCATGACGCCATTCCCGCCTACGCCAACGGCTGGTTCCCGGCCGAGAGCAACGCGGGCGAAGCCGCCGAGGCCGCGCGCAAGGTCGTCAGCGCTGGCTACAGGGGGCTGAAGTTCGACCCTTTCTGGGGGCTGGGACGCGATCCCGACCTCGCCGACCTCAGGCGCGGCGTCGACGCCGTATCGGCGGTGCGCGCGGCGGTCGGCCCCGACGTCAAGATCCTGATCGACGGACACGGCCGCTTCAGCGTCGGCACGGCGAGCAGCCTCGCCTACGCGCTCGCGGAAAACGGCGTCTATTGGTTCGAGGAGCCGGTCGACCCGGAAAACTACCTGGCCCTCGGCGAGGTGGCGCGACCCGCGGGCCTGCGCATCGCGGCGGGCGAGCGCTGTTATTCCCGCTACCAGACGCCGCTTCTCCTGAGGTTTGGCCGGCCGCACGTCCTCCAGCCCGACCCGATCCAGGTCGGCGGCCTGCTCGAGGCCAAGAAGATCGCCGCCATCGCCGACACGAGCTACCTGCCCGTCTCCTTTCATTGCCCGTTCGGGCCGATCGCCTCCGCTGCTGTCCTGCAGCTGAATGCGGCCACGACCAACATCGTCTGCCAGGAGTCCTTTTCGGCCTTCGACGTCGCCTGGCGATCGGAGTTGATCAGCCATTGCCCGACGCCCGTCGGCGGAAGCTACGACGTCAGCGCGCTCCCGGGACTGGGCGGCATCGAGCTCAACGAATTGGCGGTCCGGGACCACCCTTACCGAGACGACGCCGTCCAATCGATGTGGGCGGTGAACGGCGCGATGACGGCGCCTGGAGCCAAGCAAGGCGAGGAGGTCGTGAACGCCTCGCCCGTCCTATCCGGCCCTCGAGGGCCGACGTCCGAGGAGGAAAATCAAGATGAGAACGCCTGCAAGACTTAGGTCGGCTCTGGTCGGCGCAGCCGCCGCCAGCGCCGCAGTGTTCGCCGGCGCTGCCGAGGCCGACACCACGCTCCATGTGATGAGCTGGCAGACCGCCTACGTCGCGGGGACTCCCTATTGGGACAAGACCGTCGCTGGATTCGAGGCCGAGAATCCCGGAGTCAAGGTCGAGAGCAACTTCGTCGCGTTCAGCCAGTACCTCCCGACCCTGACCGCAATGATCGCCGGGGGCTCGTTGCCGGATGTGTTCAACGGCGGCACCAAGACCGGAGAGCTCGGCCGCTCCGGGCTCCTGGTCGATTTCAAGACCGTGTTCGACGACGCGTTCTTCGAACAATTCTTCAAGGGGCCGCTGCGCCAGTACACTTTTGACGGCAAGCCGTACGGTCTCGCCGATATGGCCCAGGACTTCGGCGTGTTCGCGAACGATCGGATCATGAAGGAAGTGGGCCTCGGCGTGCCCAACACCTGGGACGAGCTGATCGCCGACGCGCCCAAGTTCAAGGCGGCGGGCTATATCCCGCTCGCCTGGGGCAACCTGACGCGCAACACCTGCCCCGACTTCTTCCTGCCGCTCGTCGCCCAGTACGGCGGCGACGTCTACGCGCTGGACGATCACACCGCCCCCGGCCTGAGCTGGGATTCGAAGCCCGTCATTGACGCGCTCGGACTGCTCGAGCGGCTGGCCAAGGCCGGCGTGTTCCCCGCCGGCATCAACGGCATCGACGACCCTCAAAGCTATCAGCTGGCCTACCAGGGGCGCGCGGCGATGTTTTACGGCGGATCGTGGACCCCGGGCATCTTCGCCCACGACGGCAGCAAGGATTGGCTCGACAACTACTCCGTGCACAAGGTGCCGGCCGTGACGGCCGACGGCGTCCACTACACCGGGGACGGCGCCGGCGAGGCCTGGTCGGTCAACGCCAACAGCCCGAACAAGGCCCTCGCGATCAAGTTCATCGCTTACATCTTCCGCCCCGACGTCTACAATTGGCGGGCGAAGGGTCTGCAGTCGTTCCCGGCTCTCAAAAGCGCTGTCGATCAGATCGACAATCCCAAAGTCCGCACCATGATTCCGTGGATTACGACCGACGCTGCGG
Source organism: uncultured Alphaproteobacteria bacterium (assembly GCA_963748545.1). GTDB lineage: Bacteria > Pseudomonadota > Alphaproteobacteria > Rhizobiales > Beijerinckiaceae > Roseiarcus. Next base: position 328,127 of record CAVVJO010000035.1, on the reverse strand, counting down.
ATCACATTCTGTTCGGGCCCGGGAGTTGGGACTCGGTCTCCAACGTTTGTCAGAGCGCCCTCGATGGCGCAATCTCGCCGGCCGACGGGGCCAAAAAGATCGAAGCGGACGTGATGGCGGCGCGCAGCGCCAAGTGACTCAGCGCCAAGTGAGGCGGCGCCAAGTGACCTCGAGCGCCCTCGACTCCCTTTTCGGCTGCGTCGTCGCGCATGGCGGCGACGTAGCCAAGGCTTGAAGAACCCAAAATGGCTACAGCCGCCCGTTCGCGGGCCTTGTCCTTGCGCCTGCGGCCCTTCATTGCGCCGGCGCTGTTCATCGCTCCCGCCGCCCTGGCCCTGATCCTGACCATGGCGGCGCCGATGGCCGACGCCGTCCTGCTCAGTCTGCAGAACTGGAATGGCATGACCCCGCCCACCTGGGCCGGGTTCAGCAATTACATAAACTTGTTCCACGACGCGACGTTCTTCACCGCGCTTTGGCACACCGCCTACTTCACGGTGTGCACCGTGATCCTGCAAACCATTCTGCCCTTGCTGATCGCCAGCCTTCTTAACTCGGGCGTCCGCGGAAGCACGGTGTTCCGAACGCTCTACTTTCTGCCGGTGATCATTTCGCTGGCGATCAGCGGCCTCCTTTGGGCCATGCTGTTCGAGCCCAACTTCGGCGCCGTGAACAGCGTGCTGCGAGCCGTGGGACTGGGCGGGTTCGCCCCGCTGTGGCTCGCCGGCGCCGACACCGTCATGCCGAGCGTGATCATCGTGTCGGTGTGGCAATCGCTCGGCTTCTATCTCGTCATCTTCTTTGCGGCGCTTCAAAGCGTGCCTGGCGAACTCTACGAGGCGGCGGAGCTCGACGGCGCCAACGCATGGAACCGCTTCCTGCACGTCAGCGTGCCGACGATCCGACCGGTCATCCTGATTGTGATCGTCCTCAACACCATCAACGGCATCAAGGTGTTCGACCAGATTTGGGTGATGACCGCCGGGGGCCCCAACTACGCCAGCGCGACGCTCGGAACCTACCTCTACGCCATCGCCTTCGGCGCCATGGGCGCCTCGAATTCGAGGCTCGGCTACGCGACGGCGATCGCGATCGTCATCCTCATGCTGAGCATCGTGGTCTCGATCATCCAGATCCGCATTGGACGAGACCGCGACCTCGACTCTCAGATTGAACTGTGAGGCGCAAGGCCATGACGGAGATCGCCACGACGCCGTTATCGATGCGCGGCTCCCGCCGCGCCCTGGCCCGGGCGGTGTCGCGGGTGACCCTCGCGCGTCTCCTGACCTACGTTATTCTCGTGACGATCGCGGTCGTGGAGGCGTTCCCGCTGGTGTGGATGATCCTGACGTCGGTGAAGGATTCGCACGAAGTCTTCAACACGCTCCTACCTACCGAGATCCAGTGGCGGAATTTCCCCCGCGTATGGTTCGCGATGAACTTCCCGGTCCATCTCGGCAACTCGCTTTACGTCACCAGCCTGACGGTCGCGCTGGTCGTCATCCTGGCGACTCCGGCGGCTTACGCCTTTGCGCGCTACAAGTTTCCTGGACGCGAGCTGGTCTTCTACGCGTTCATCGGAGCGATGATGATCCCGCCGCAGGCGATTCTCATCCCGATGTTTCAATTCCTGAAGTCGCTCTATCTGCTCAACTCGCTCACTGGACTGGCGCTGTCGTATGTGGGGGGCGGCGTCGCTTTCGCGGTGTTCCTGATGCGGACGTTCTTCCTCAGCCTGCCGGGCGAGCTCGGCGACTCCGCCCGGCTCGACGGCTGCAACGACTTTCAGGTGTTCTGGCATATCTACCTGCCGCTGGCCCGCCCGGGCATGGCGACGGTGGTGATCATCCAGTCGCTGTACACCTGGAACGAGTTCATGTTCTCCAACACGCTCATCCTGTCTCCTGGCAGGAAGACGGTGCAGTCGGCCGTGTTTCAGGCGGTTGGGCAATACGGGACCGATTATACCGCGCTCTGCGCCGGGCTCATCATTGCGCTGGTTCCGGTCATCCTCGTCTACCTCGTCTTGCAGCGGCAATTCATCAGCGGGCTGACCGCCGGCGCGCTGAAGGGTTGAGGCCCCTGCCATTTTCCGGACGCCTGGGACGGGGTTGTCCGTTGACGAAAGACGCGCCGCTCGCTCAGTGCGGCGTGAACAGTTCTTCGACGAAGAACGCCAGGCCGGGCGGGTCGAGACGCAACGGGCCATCCGTCAGGACGCGGGCGTCAATGGTTCCGCCCTTCCCACGCCAATGATGCACGACGGTCCGGCGCTCCGGATCCAGGATGAGATAGTGCGCGATGCTCGGCGTCGAGAAATAGCCGGAGAGCTTCGCGCCCTGGTCGCGCTCCGCCGTGCTGTCCGACAAAACTTCGACGGCGATCACCGGCTGCGGAATTTCGATCGTATCGGGCTCGACGCGCGGACTGCAGTAGACGATCGCGTCCGGCTCGAACGCCGTGTCCGACGTGATGCGGACGATCGAACCGTCCTTCGTGACGTGGCACGGAGCGCCGGCGTTGCGAATTGCGCTTCTCAGGGCTGACGCCACCTCACGCTTCGTTTCCGTGTGAGCCGGACGCTCCGGCCTCTTTTCCACGAGTTCGCCCTCGAACAGCTCCCACCGCCCTTCGCGCCCCTCTATCCAGTGGAGAAATTCGTCTACGGTCATGCGCCTCATCGAGTTGGGTAAAGAGAGCAGGTGTAACATGTCAGTCCGAGACGCGAAACAGGCGTTGACCGGCTAAAGCTTCCCAAAAATCTTGTTGAGGAAAGCGTTGGCCTTATGGCCTGGCTCGGCGTCAGGCACATTCGCGGGCGGAATGGGCGCGTCCGGCGCCGGCGGCGGGGCGCGGCTGCGGCCGGCGGGCGCGGCCGCCGGGGTGAGGTCGAGGGGCGCCTTGACCGCAGGCGCCTGGACCGCAACCGGCGGCGCTTGGGTCGCAACCGGCTGGGCTCCGCCGCGGCCTCCGGAAGGCGGGATCGGCGCCGGCGGCTGAGGGGCGCCCCCGCCGCCGAAGGGCGCAAACAGCGGCGCAAAGGGATTCGACGGCGCAGCCTGCCAGGTTCCGAGCGGCAGGGCGGCGACCGGAACGCCCTGATGCGCCGCCTTCATGAACCGGCTCCAGATCTCCACCGGCAGATTGCCGCCCGACACCTTCTTGGTCGGACTGTCGTCGTCGTTGCCGAGCCAGACCGCGGTCACGAGGTAGCTGGTGTAGCCGACGAACCAGGCGTCGCGAAAATCCTGGCTGGTCCCGGTCTTGCCCGCCGCCTGCCAGCCCGGCAGCTCCGCCTTGTGAGCGGTGCCGGTCAGCAGCGTCTCCTGCATCATCGTGTTCATCATCGACACGTATTGCGGCTCGATCACGCGGCCGAAATTGGCGTTCCGCCTGGTGTAGAGCAGCTTGCCGTCGGCCGTGCGGACCTTTGTGATCACGTGCGGCTGGACGCCGACGCCGCCGTTGGCGAAGGCGGCGTAGGCCGAGGCCATTTCGAGCGGCGCGACCGCCGATGTGCCGAGCGCGATGGTGGCGTTGGGCTCGAGCTCAGACGTGACGCCGAGACGATGGGCGGTCTCGCATACCGTCTTCGGACCCACTTCGAGGCCGAGCCGGACCGCGACCGTGTTCAGCGACAGCGACAGCCCCTTGGTCAGCGTGACAGGCCCGAAATATTCCCGGCTGTAGTTCTCCGGGTTCCAGCCGTGGACGGAGATCGGCGCGTCGTCGCGAACCGTGTCCGGCGTCAGACCCTTTTCCAGCGCCGCCAGATAGACGAACGGCTTGAACGACGATCCCGGCTGCCGCTTGGCGGCGACGGCGCGGTTGAACTGGCTTTCGGCGTAGCTCTTGCCGCCGATCAGCGCCTTGACGCCGCCGGTCGGATCGAGCGCCACCAGCGCGCCCTGCTCGACGCCGAACTTCGCGCCCTTGGCGGTCAATTCGTCGGCGAGGGCGTGCTCCGCCTCGGCCTGCATCGCGGCGTTGATCGTGGTGGTGACCACGATATCCTCGTCGATCGCGCCGACCGTGTCGTCGAGCGCGTCCATCACATAGTCGGCGGCGTAATTGATCGAGCCCGCGGTCTTGTCGCGCCACACCTGGGCAGGGTTGGCGAGCGCCATCTTGGCCTGCGCCTCGGTGATGTGGCCCTGCTCGGCCATGGCGGTGATGACCTGGGTCGCGCGTTCGTTGGCGCCGGCGGGATTGCGGGTCGGGGCGAGTTTCGAGGGCGATTTCATCAGCCCGGCGAGAAGGGCGGCTTCCGACAGGCTGACGTAGCGGGCGCTCTTGCCGAAATATTTCTGCGCCGCGCCTTCGACGCCGTAGGCGCCCGAGCCGAAATAGACCCGGTTGAGGTAAAGCTCGAGGATTTGGTCCTTGGAATAGCGGCGCTCGAGCCAGACGGCCAGGATCGCCTCCTGGATTTTGCGGGAGAGCGTCCGCTCCTGGGTCAGGAACAGGTTCTTGGCCAGCTGCTGGGTGAGGGTCGAGCCGCCCTCCACCGCGCCGTGGCCGACGATGTCGCGGACCAGGGCGCGCCCCATCCCGAGCGGATCGACGCCGTAGTGGGAATAGAAGCGCCGGTCCTCGATCGCGATGAAGGCCTTTGGCAGATAGGGCGGCAGGTCGATCAGCCGGACCGCGGGGCCGCCGGAATCGCCGCGGTTGACCAGCAGCGTCCCGTCGTCGGCGAGAATGGCGATGTTCGGCGGCCGCTTCGGCACCGCGAGCTGGTCGATCGGCGGAAGCTGACTGGCGTAAAAGGCGAACAGGCCGGCGAGCGCGAGAATCGCCCAGAGGCCCATGACCGCGCCCCAATAGGCGAGGCGACCGACGAGCGAGCCGACCCGTCGGCGCTTTCTGACGGTTTTGCCGCGAGAAGACGCCTTGGCAGGCGGCTTTCGTCGGATGGGCGGAGGGCGGTCGGCGGGGTCGGCGCGCAAATCGTCCTCGTCGTCGCGGCGCTCGCCGGGCCAGTCGAGGCGCGGCTCGATCCGCGCCTGATTTTTTCTGCCGCCTCGCCCGGACATGGTTTCCCGCTCGTCTCGCGCAGCCTCGGGAAGGCGTCTGCGCCTGACGTTGGGTGAGAAGCTAAAGGCGGCGATTTAAGGGCCGGTAAAGGTTTCGGCCCGGTTGACGGAATGGTGAATATCGGGAGCGAAACACCCGCTCGGCCGTGCGCTTGCCCTTGCGCTTCGCGATCCGCCTTGGCAAAGTCCGCGCCCCCCTTGCGCGCGTCGGTATCAGTTTCGGAAGCCTCACGATGAAAGTCACTATCGAACGTTCGGTCCTGCTCAAAGCGCTGGGGCACGTTCATCGCATCGTGGAACGGCGCAACACGATCCCGATCCTGGCCAACGTCCTGATCGAGGCGGCGGATGGGAAGATCGCGCTGAAGAGCACGGACCTCGACCTCGAAGCGACCGAGCAGGCGCCCGCCGACGTCGTCCAGTCGGGCGCGACCACGGTTCCGGCGCATGTCCTCTACGACATCGTGCGGAAGCTCCCGGACGGCGCTCAGGCCAGCCTCGAAATCGCCGGCGACACCGGTCAGTTGCTTCTGCGCTCGGGCCGATCGCGCTTTTACCTCCAGGCGCTTCCAGCCTCGGACTTCCCCGACCTCACGTCCGGAGAATTCTCCCATCGGTTCACGCTGCCAGCGATCGAACTCAAGCGCCTGATCGAGAACACGCAATTCGCCATCTCGACCGAAGAGACGCGCTACTACCTCAACGGCATTTACCTGCACGCGATCGAGGTCGACGGGACGGCGAAGCTCCGCGCGGTCGCGACCGACGGGCACCGCCTCGCCCGCGTCGAGACGGCCGCTCCCGAGGGCGCCGTCGGAATGCCCGGCGTGATCGCCCCGCGCAAGGCGGTGAACGAAATCCTGAAGCTGCTCGAAGACCCGACCCAGGACGTCAAGATCGAGATCTCCACCGCGAAGGCGCGCTTCCAGTTCGGCGACGTCGTGCTGACCACCAAACTGATCGACGGCACCTTTCCCGATTACCAGCGCGTCATCCCGGCCGGCAACGACAAGCGCCTCGTGGTCGACAAGGACCCGTTCGAGAAAGCGGTCGACCGGGTGTCGACGCTCTCGTCCGAGCGCGGGCGCGCGATCAAGCTGTCGATCGGCGACGGCAAGATGACGCTTTCGGTTAACAATCCCGACTCCGGCTCGGCGAGCGAGGAGATCGAAGTCGACTACGATTCCGACCCGATCGATATCGGCTTCAACGCCCGCTACCTGCTCGACATCGTGGGGCAGCTCTCCGGCGACACCGCCTTGATCCGCATGGCCGACCCCGGCTCCCCGACGCTGATCCAGGACCGCGACGGCGCGAACGCGCTCTATGTGTTGATGCCGCTGAGGGTGTGAGCGGTCCCCACCTTCCCCCGTAAGGGGGTCTCAAAAATCGTTGTCCGCCGCGTCCTCGTCCTTCGTCTCGTATTTCATGATCAGCGGCGCCTGGGCCAGGGCGAACAGGACCGTCAGCGGCAGGAAGCCGAAGGTCTTGAACTTCACCCAGAGATCGGTCGTCTGCGTGCGCCAGACGATCTCATTCAGGATCGCGAGCGCAACGAAGAAGAACGCCCAGCGCCAGGTGAGACGCCTCCAGCCCTCCTCGGTCACCTGCAGCGCCCCGTCGAACAGCACTTTCAGGATCGGCCGCTTCAGCGCGAGCCCAACGAACAGCGCCGCGGCGAACAGGAGATAGAGCGCGGTCGGCTTGATCTTGATCAGCGTCTCATCGTGGAAGAACAGCGTCAGCGAGCCGAAGATCAGCACGACGACGGCGGTGACGAGCGGCATGATGGGGATGCGCCGCAAAACCGCGTAAGACACCGCGAGCGTGATGAGCACGCTCGCCATCAGCACCCCTGTCGCGACGTAAATGTTGAAGCGCCCGTAGGCGACGAAGAACAGCGCCAGCGGCCCGAGCTCCAGCAGCAGCTTGACGATTGGATTGAGCGCCTTGCGGGGGGGCGGGGCCGTCCTCTCGGTCACTTTCGTCTCCGTCATCGCTCGGCGCCCGTGTGATCCAGCCCGGCGATCGCTTCCGCGAAGTCGCGGGCGGCGAACGGTTCGAGATCGTCGATCCCTTCGCCGACCCCGATGTAGTGCACGGGCAGCGTGAACTTGTCGGCGATCGCGACCAGAATGCCGCCCCTCGCGGTGCCGTCGAGCTTGGTCATGACGAGGCCTGTCACCCCCGCGGTCCGGCCGAAGATCTCGACCTGGTTCAGGGCGTTCTGCCCGACCGTCGCGTCGAGCACCAAGAGAACCGCGTGGGGCGCCTCAGGTTCGACCTTCTTCATCACCCGGATGATTTTTTCCAGTTCACCCATCAGTTCCGCCCGGTTCTGCAACCGCCCGGCGGTGTCCATCAGCACGACGTCGGCCTTGAGCTCGCGCGCGCGGGTCAACGCGTCATAAGCGAGGCCGGCGGCGTCGGCGCCCTGCTCGCGCTCGACGAGGTCGGACCCTGTGCGGCGCGCCCAGACGCGCGCCTGCTCGATCGCCGCGGCGCGGAACGTGTCGCCCGCTGCGAGCACGATCGTCTTGCCCTCGCCGCGAAGCTGGGCGGCGAGCTTGCCGATGGTCGTCGTCTTGCCGGAGCCGTTGACGCCGACCACCAGGATGACGAACGGCCGCTTCGACGAATCGATAACGAGCGGGCGCGCGACGGGCGCAAGCGCGCGTTCGACCTCGTCCGCCAGGACCGCTCTCACCGCATCGGCATCGATGCCCTTCTCGAAACGCCCGCGCGCGATCGCCTCGCGGATGCGGGTGGCCGCGGGCAGGCCGAGGTCGGCCTGGATCAGAATGTCTTCGAGGTCGTCAAGCAAATCGGCGTCGAGCTTGCGCTTGGTGAAGATGTCGGTGATGCCGCGGCCGATGCTGTTCGACGACAGCGACAAGCCGGAGCGCAAGCGGTGAAACCAGGTCCGTTTCGGCGCGGGCTCGGGCGGCGCAAGCGCAGCCGGCTCAAGCATCGGCGGCGTCTCGAGCTCCGGCAGGGCCTCCGCCGCGGGAGAGGGGTCCTGGGCAGACGCCTGCTCCTGCGGCGGATGGGCGCCGCCGCCGAACAGGCGGCGGATGAAACCGGGCGACCTCTCGGGCTCCGGCGCCCCCTCGTGGGAGGCTGGCGGCTCCGGCTCGGGCGGCGCCTCCGCGACGGCCGGCCGCTCCGGCTCGGGCAGGACCTTCGCCGCAGGCTCCGGCTCAGGCTCGTGGAAGGCCTCGGCTTCAGCAGGCGGCGCTTGCGACGCCTCCGGGGCCGGCTGAGCGGCGCCGCCGCCGAACAGACGGCGAATGAAGCCGGGTTTCGCTGTCTTGTCGCCGTCTTCGCTCAACGCTCTTCGTTCCTTTGGCGAGATCGCCGTTTCGCGCCGAAGCGCTGCCGGCGCAAGGTTCTCCCCTGAAACGGGGAGGGAGACCACGCGTCCGGGGGCGGGGGCTATCGCGCCTCATACCGACTGATATCGTCTGTGACCTTACCGCCTATGCGGGCGGGGTCTGCTTGGCTACCTATGTCCTCATGACGCCCGAAGAAACAAGAGCGCGGCTCCTCTATCGCGACGGATTGATGCTCGTGCTCGACAAACCGGCGGGCGTGGCGGTCCATCGCGGCCCGAAGGGCGGGGCCAGTCTCGAGGACGATTTCGAGGCGTTGCGCTTCGGATTGCCGCGAAATCCCGCCCTCGCCCATCGGCTCGACCGCGAAACCGCGGGTTGCCTTGTGCTCGGCCGTCATCACAAAGCGCTGGAGAAACTGGGGCTTCTGTTCAAGCAGGGCAAGATCGCCAAGACCTACTGGGCGATCGTGGCCGGCGCGCCGGACGCTGACGCCGGCTCGATCGACCTGGCGCTCGGCCGGCTCGACGACAAGCGCGGCTGGTGGATGAAAGTCGATCCGAACGGCCAGCCGGCGCTAACGCTATGGCAGGTCCGAGGGCGCGGCGAATGGCGGGGCGCGCCGATCGCCTGGCTCGAGCTCGAGCCCAAAACCGGCCGCACCCATCAGTTGCGCGTCCACTGCGCCGCGCGGGGCTGGCCGATTCTTGGCGATCCGATCTACGGCGCGCGCGCCGACGTCCCGCTGCAGTTGCTGGCGCGCAAGATCGTGGTGCCGCTCGCAAAGTCCGGGCCTCCGATCGAGGTCCAGGCGCCGGTCCCGGCGCATATGCGCGAGGCGCTGGCGGCGTGCGGATGGACGGAGGAGGCCCGCGTCGCGACGGCCGGCGCCTGACGCCGGTAACCTACGGGCGGACGGAGCCCGACCCGCCGCGGCCCCGGTCTGTCGTTTCCGCGGGTCTAGATCGACCAGAAGAGCGGCGTCCAACGCCCCCCGTTCGTTGGACCGAGAGCGATTACGCCGAAGCCGTCCCGCTGTTCCTCGACGCGAACACGCCGGCCAAACCGATCCCGGCGAAACCGAGCAGCAGCATCGCCCATGTCGACGCCTCCGGAACGGGAGACCCGGGAGCGTTCCGTCGGCCGAGACGGAATAGAAGGCGGACCCGACCTGCTCGCCGCCGTTGGCGACGCCGAACGGCGGCCCGAAATCATACAAGACGTATTGCGCATCAACCGGTTGCACGGTCAGCGTGGTCGCCTCCGCGTCGGCCGTTTCGCCCGACGGCTTGACGCTCTGCGTCCCGTTCAAGGTCGTAAAGTGGACGCCGTCCGTCGAGACGGAGACGACAAGCGAGCCTACGCTGCGAGGATCGTTGTTGACCCAGGCCACGGCAAAAATTGAGATCGTACAGAGCGCCCAGCCTGATTTCGTAGGTCTGGTCGCCGTTTGGAGGATTGCCGCTTCCGTCCCATGGATCGGTGAAGACATAGCGCCAGTCTCCGTTGGAGAAGGTCGCCAACGGCGATACGCTGATGGGATTGATCTGCATCTGGGAAAGGTCGCCCGACAAAAGGGCTTGATTGGCGCTCGAAGCCGCGACGAACGAGGCTCCGCGTGAGGTGAGCGCGACATTATTGGGGTCCGCGGCCGAGATTGCGTCCGCGTGAGCGGGCGCCGCCCCCGCCGCGGTCGCCACGATCGCCGCCGCGACGCCGCCAATGATAACTCTGCGATTGCCCATGTTCGTACCCCAGCTTGCAATGGGGGGAGATCCTCCGCGGCTGTGAGCCGGACGCTCGACCCCCTAGGCGGAAGACTAGCATCCCGAGACCGTGAGCGACGTTAACCTGCAGAAGGAGACCCGTTAAAACATGTTAAAATTCGTTAGACCGCCGGCGTCCCGCGACACCGGTCTCGGATCCTGAGCCGCCCGTCTTGCCAATCGGCGAAGCTGGCTTCTTGATTTTGGCGGAAATCGGCGCGCGGAAGGCCACGCCGTCCAAGAGGATACGATGAGCGACAACGACCAATGGGCGTTCGGGGCTGTCCGCATCGACAAGGGCGCCCGCCGGCTGACGATCGGCGACAAACCGGCGAAGATCGGCGCGCGCGCGCTCGACTTGCTGATTGTTCTTGCGGGCAAGGCGGGCGCGATCGTGCCGACCCGCGAGCTTCTAGACGCCGTCTGGCCAAACCTGGCGGTCGAGGAAGGCAACCTGCGCGTGCAGGTCCACGCGCTGCGCGAACTGCTGGGGCCGCAGGCAATCGTCAATGTGCCCGGCCGCGGCTATCGGATCGCTCTCGGGGCCGGCGCCGAGCCGCCCAACCCCGCTCCCGCGCAGAGAGACGACGCTCGAACGCTCTACGGTCGAGAGCGCGAATTCGAAGAAATCTTCGGTCTGGCGAGGGTCCATGCGCTCATCACGATCGTCGGCCCCGGGGGAATTGGCAAGACGCGGCTCGCGCGCGCGCTCGCCCGGGCCTGGAGCGAGCCTGAGCAGGCAATCGTGATCGATCTTTCCGCAATCGCGGAAGCGTCCTCGGTCGCGCCGACGGCGGCGCGCGCGCTGTGGATCGACAGCTTTGCGCCCGACGCCGGAGCGCGGGCGCTTGCCGATCGGCTCTCCTCCCGACGCCTGCTCGTCGTGCTCGACAATTGTGAGCGCCTCATCGAGGGCGTCGCCGAATTGGCCGAGGCGCTCAGCGCCGCGGCGCCCCGACGTCAAGCTCGTCGTCACCAGCCAGATTCCGCTCAAGGTCCGCAGCGAACGCCTCTACCGACTCGGCCCGCTCGCCGTGCCTGATGATGCGCAGGCGACGCGGGCGCTCGACTACGGCGCGGTCGCGCTCTTTGCCGCCCGCGTCCAGGAGGCGAACCCGCGCTTCGAGCTTTGCGCCGACAATGTCGAGGCGGTCATCGAAATCTGCCGCGGCCTGGACGGCGTGCCCCTGGCGATCGAACTCGCCGCGGCTCGGGTCGAAGCGCTCGGGGTGCAGGGCGTGCGCCGAAGACTTGGCGCGCGGCTCAAACTGCTGTCCGCAAATACGCGGGGCGCTCCGCCCCGCCATCGCGCGCTCGAAGCGGCGCTCTCCTGGAGCTACGGCTTGCTCGATGACGAAGAACAGCGCGCGCTCGACGCGCTCGGCGTTTTCGTCGGCGGCTTCCCGCTCGAAGCGGCGGTCGCCGCGCTCGCACCGACGCCGGACGCCGAATGGCAGGCGCTCGACCTCCTGTCGCGGCTCATCGAGAAGTCGCTGGCCATGACGGACGCCGATGATCCGCCGCGCTATCGGCTGCTCGAATTCGACGCGCGCGTTCGCGCTCGACCGGCTGGCGGCGAATGGCCGGCTCGATCATGCGAACCGCGGCCACGCGCGCGCGATGGTCGCCGTCTTGCGGGCGCGGCCCGTCAACTCCACGCCGGTCACGCGTTCCGCGCTGCTCTTTCCCGACCTCGAAAATCTGCGCGCGGCGATGCGCTGGACGCTCGGCCCTACCGGCGACAGGTTGACCGCGGTCGAGATCGGGGCGGAGTTCAACTGGCTCTGGCACGTTTTGGGCGCCGTCGACGAAGGCGCGCGTCATCTCGAAGCCGCGGAGCCCTGGGTCGACGAGTTCGACGCCGCCGCGCATCGCCGCCCGCTTTTGGCTCTCGCGCGCGAAGATTTATTCCGCGACAGCGAAGTTTCCGGGGGAATACGCGCTTCGCGCCGCCGATCTGTTCCGGCCGCTCGGCGAACTCGATGGCGCTGTTCGACGCGCTCTACACCGCAGCCGCGCAGTTCGGCTACGTCAGCCGGCGCGAGGAGGCCGAGCGCGCGCTCGCCGAAGCCGAGAGCCTCGTCGACCCGGGCTGGCCCCTGCCGGCGCGGGCCATGATCGAGTTCGTCCGTGGGATCGTCGCGCAGTGGGGCGGGGACCCGGCAGCCGGTCGGCGCCGTTTCGCCGCCGCTCTCGAAATCCTCCGCGGCTCGGTCGCCGAGAACGACGCCTATCTCGAGTCGGTCTGGACGCTCCTGATCGCCGCCGACTTGTGCCTGCGCAATGCGAGGGAGGTCATCGTCGCGGCCGATGAATTCCTGTCCCGACCACGCCTGCCCACTCGCGCCTTCAACCAGGCGATCGTCGGTTCGTATCGGGCCGTCGCGCGGATACAAGTCGGCGAACTCGATCGCGGCGAGGCTGAGCTGCGCGCCGGGCTGGAGCCCTTGTCGCTGGCGCTCGGCTCGGCCTATCCAGCGCTCTGCCATGTTGCTTATCTGGCGGCGCGGCGAAATCGCCCCGCCATCGCCGCCCGCCTCCTGGGCGCGGTCGAGGCCCTCCGTCCGCATGACGCCATGCCGCTCGCCCCGAGCTTCCGCGTCACGCGTGACGACGCCACCCGGCTTGCCCAGGAGGCGCTGGGCGAAGCGCGCTACGACGAGGAGCAAGCCGTCGGGCGCGAGCTCACGCTGGAAAGCGCGCTCGGGTTGGGCCTGGGCGCTTGAGGGGCGCCTCGCGTCATTGTGCGGCGCAGCGGATTGTGAAAGGCTTGACGATCCGCCGGGAGTTCACCGAAGCCCATGTCCATCCGAGCCGCGATCCATCACCTGACGCATTACCGATACGACCGGCCGGTGTCGCTGGGTCCGCAGATCATCCGGCTCCGACCGGCGCCCCACAGCCGCACCCGGGTCATCTCGCATTCCCTCAAGGTGTCGCCGGCCGGGCATTTCGTGAACCACCAGCAGGACCCCTACGGCAACTGGCTCGCCCGCTACGTCTTTCCGGAGCTCGTCACCGAGTTCAAGATCGAGGTCGACGTCGTCGCGGATATGACCGTCTACAATCCGTTCGATTTCTTCGTCGAAGAAGCCGCCGAGCACTGGCCGTTCGACTACGGCGAGGACCTGAAGCCGGACCTTGTCATCTACCGGACGCCGGAGCCCGCCGGCCCCCGCCTCGCGGCCTTTCTCCAAGACCTCGACCGGTCGCAGACGCGCACGGTCGACTTCGTCGTCGAGCTCAATCGCCATCTGTCGCATCAGGTCAAATACCTGATCCGCATGGAGCCGGGCGTCCAGACGCCGGAGGAGACGCTGACGCTGGGCTCGGGCTCGTGCCGCGATTCGAGCTGGCTCCTGGTTCAGATTCTCCGCAATCTCGGGTTCGCGGCCCGCTTCGTCTCGGGCTATCTCATCCAGCTCAAGCCCGACCTCGTGTCGCTCGATGGGCCGCCGGGAACCAGCCACGACTTCACCGACCTGCATGCCTGGACGGAAGTCTATCTTCCGGGCGCCGGCTGGATCGGCCTCGACCCGACGTCGGGCCTGCTGGCGGGGGAAAGCCACATTCCGCTCGCCGCGACCCCGCACTATCGCAACGCCGCGCCGATCAGCGGGCTCGCGAGCTTCGCCATCGTCGACTTCGCCTTCGACATGAAGGTCGAGCGCGTCTCGGAGCATCCGCGCATCACAAAGCCGTTTTCCGAGACGGCGTGGGACGCGCTCGACCGGCTCGGCGACGAGGTCGACCGGATTCTGCAGGCCGAGGACGTGCGCCTGACCATGGGCGGCGAGCCGACCTTCGTCTCGATCGACGATTACGAATTCCGCCGAGTGGAACACCGACGCCGTCGGGCCGACCAAGCGGGACCTCGCCGATAAGCTTGTCCGCCGCCTGCGCGATCGTTTCGCTCCCGGCGGCTTCCTGCATTACGGGCAGGGCAAATGGTATCCCGGCGAGACGCTGCCGCGCTGGACCTTTTCGCTCTACTGGCGGCGCGACGGCAAGCCGGTCTGGCGCGACGCCGCCTTGATCGCGCCTGAGCGTCGCGACACCGGCGCCGGCAAGGACCAGGCCCAGGCGCTGCTCGTCGGGATCGCGACCGAGCTCGGCGTCGCCGGGGATTACGTCGCCCCGGCCTACGAGGACCCGGCGGAGTGGATCGTCAAGGAAGGCAACCTTCCCGAAAACGTCACCCCCGAGAACTCGAAGCTGAAGGACCCGGAAGAGCGTCAGCGCATCGCCCGGGTGTTTGCGCGCGGCCTGACGGAGCCCTCCGGCTTCGTTCTGCCGATCCAACGCTGGCAGGCGCAGGCGAGCGGCTCGCACTGGCGCAGCGAGAAGTGGAAGACGCGCCGCGGCATGCTCTACCTCGTGCCGGGCGACAGCCCGGTCGGCTATCGGCTGCCGCTCGGGACCCTGCCCTACGTGCCGCCGGCTTCGTTTCCTTACGTCTTCGAGGCCGATCCCACCGAGCCCCGCCAGCCATTGCCGGATATCGAGCCGGCGGCGCGGGGGCGCGCGCAGCAGAAGGCCTCGTTCGCGGCGCCGAGTCCGGCTCGGCCGCGCAGGAGCGCGTCGAGCAGAAGCTCGGCGACATCAGCGGCGCGGTGCGGACCGCGATCTCGGTTGAGGCGCGCGACGGACGCCTCTGCGTGTTCATGCCGCCGGTCGAGCGGCTCGAGGACTATCTCGAACTGATCGCAGCCGTCGAGACGGCGGCGGAACGCCTTGGGCTGCCGCTCCATATCGAAGGCTACGCGCCGCCGGTGGATCCGCGGCTGAACGTGATCCGCGTCGCCCCCGATCCGGGGGTGATCGAAGTCAACATCCACCCGGCCCAGAACTGGCGCGAATGCGTGGCCCACACCCAGGCGCTCTACGAAGAGGCGCGGCAGACGCGGCTCGGCGCCGACAAGTTCATGATCGACGGCAAGCATGCGGGCACCGGCGGGGGCAATCATGTCGTGGTCGGCGGCGCCACGGCGCTCGACAGTCCGTTTTTGCGCCGGCCTGATCTTCTGAAAAGCCTCGTGACCTACTGGCTCAGGCGGCCGAGCCTCAGCTATCTGTTCTCGGGCCTATTCATCGGCCCGACCAGCCAGGCGCCGCGCATCGACGAAGCGCGTCACGACAGCCTCTACGAGCTCGAGATCGCGATCGCGCAAATCCCGAAGCCGGGCGAGGGAGCCGCCCCGCCGCCATGGCTTCTCGACCGGCTGATGCGCAACATCCTGACCGACGTGACCGGCAACACCCATCGCGCCGAGATCTGCATCGACAAGCTCTATTCGCCCGACGGCCCGACCGGGCGGCTTGGCCTTGTCGAGTTCCGTGGCTTCGAGATGCCGCCGGACCCGCGCATGAGCCTCGCCCAGCAGTTGCTGGTGCGCGCCATTCTTGCGCGACTGTGGCGTTCGCCAGTCGAGGGCGCCTTGCCGCGCTGGGGCTCGTCGCTGCACGATCGCTTCATGCTCGGCCACTACGTCTGGGAGGATTTTCTCGACGTGCTGGCCGATTTGAAGGCGCACGGCTTCGACTTCCGGTCCGATTGGTACGAGGCGCAGGCCGAGTTCCGTTTTCCGTTCTGCGGCGAGGTCGAATACGACGGCGCGGCGCTGGAAATCCGGCAGGCGCTCGAGCCCTGGCACGTGCTCGGCGAGACCGGCGCGATCGGCGGAACCGCGCGCTACACCGACAGCTCGACCGAACGGCTGCAGGTGAAGCTCACGACGGCCGACCCCTCGCGCTATGTCGTCGCCTGCAACCGGCGCCGCGTTCCCTTGCGCCAGACGGCGACCGAAGGCGTCTCGGTCGCGGCGGTTCGCTTCAAGGCGTGGCAGCCGGCGATGGCCATGCATCCGGTCGTGCCGGTTCATGCGCCGCTGGTGTTCGACATTTTCGACGCCTGGAGCGGACGCGCGCTCGGAGGCTGCGTCTATCACGTCGCCCATCCCGGCGGCCGCAACTACGACACCTTCCCGGTCAACAGCAACGAGGCGGAGGCGCGCCGTCTTGCGCGGTTCGAGCCGAGGGGCCATTCGCCGGGTCTGTATGAGCCGCCGCCCGAGGCGCCCCATCCGGAGTTCCCGCTGACCCTGGATCTGCGCCGGCCGGCGGGGGCTTAACGCGCTTCGGCGCCGCCGCGCGGTGCGAGAGTTGAGAGGCTTTCCTTCTGCCGGCCCTCGGCATCGAAATTGTCGAGCCGGAGCCAGCGCTCGAAGGCGCTCTTGCGGGTGGGCCACTCGCTGTCCAGCATAGCGTACCAGGCGGTGTCGCGGCTGCGGCCCTTGACGATCATGTGCTGGCGGAAGACGCCCTCGAAAGTGAAACCCAGGCGCTCCGCCGCGCGGCGCGACGGCGCGTTGAGGGCGTTGCACTTCCACTCGTAGCGTCGCACGCCGAGCGTGTCGAAGACGTAGCTCGCAAACAGGTACTGCGCCTCGGTCGCGCCGGCGGTGCGCTGCAGCGCCGGCGTGTACATGACGTTGCCGACCTCGACGGCGCGATTGGCGGCGTCGAACCGCATCAACGTCTGGTAGCCGAGGGCCCGGCCCGAGGCGTTGTCGACGACGGCGAAGAACAGCGGATCCTCGGAACGCGCCTTGGTTTCGATGCTCGCGCGAAAGTCCTGCAGGTTGGCGTAAGGGCCGTCGCCGAGGTAGGTCCAGACCCGTTCCCGATCCGGGGCTCCGTTCGAGCCGTCGTAGAGCGAGACGGCGTGCTTGCGGGCGTCGAGCGGCGCGAGCGTCACCCAGCGCCCGGCGAGCGTCACGCGCTGGGGGCGCGGGGCCGGATACGCTTCGACCTCGGGGCCGATCGCCGAAGGGAGCGCTTCAGGGTTCGGCGCCGATTGAAGTCTACCCGTCATTGACGTCCGTCTTTGAAAAATCGTCGCCCTTGAAGAGGAGCGTCGCGCCATGAACCTTGGCGCAGGCATAGCTCAGACAGTCCGCAAAATTCAATCGGGCGGGATGGCGTCCCTTGCCAAAGGTCTCAAAACAGGCGACAGCGGCGATGCCGATGGCGCCTGTGACCTCGACTTCCATGATCCCGGCCTCTTCAAGAAATCGACCGAATTGGGCCGCGGCCGCCCGCGGGGGAAAATCCAACCGGCTGCTCAGGACGATACAGGTTTCCAAACGAACGACAGGCGACGTTATTCGATGATCAGCCGCCTCGATCGCGTCAATGAAACGATCCCGGTCGGGCTCATTTGCTAGCACCGCGACGAACGTCGACGTGTCAATGAAAATCACTGCCCCCAAAGGTCGTCGATCTCCTCCTTCGTGACCTCGCGGAGGTTTGGTCCCGCCATCGCGACCGTTTCATCCGCAAGTTGCCTGAGCCGCTCCCCAAGCGGTCGCTTGTCGCGTTCGCGCTTGAGTTCCGCCCTGAGCGCATGGGCGATGGCTTCCGTCATGTTGGTCCCGCGGAGGTCGGCGAGCCTGCGCGCGAGGTCGGCCACTTCCGGATCGCGGATGCTGATGCCCATGACGCGCCTCCGTATATACGCAAGTCCCCTTCAGTATATACGGAGCGCCGTCGCCGTCAATGATTGTCCCGCGGTACGCCCATTGTCTGCGCGAGGCGCTGGTAGGGGATCGCGGGCTTCAGCACCATGCCCTCGTCGAACTGCGCCACCATATCCCGCTGGATCTGCTGCCATGGCGTCTGGCTCTTGGGATAGGCGTAGCCCCCGTGCTTTTGCAGATCGGCGCGGCGAAGGTTCAGTTCGTCGTCGGAAATGAGAATGTTGGCCTGCCGCTTTCGGAGGTCGATCCGCACCCGATCGCCGGTCCGGATGAGCGCAAGCCCCCCTCCCGCCGCGGCCTCGGGCGAGGCGTTGAGGATCGAGGGCGAGCCCGAGGTGCCGGACTGCCGTCCGTCGCCGATGCAGGGGAGTTCGTGAACGCCCTTTTTGATCAGCGCCGCGGGCGGCTGCATGTTGACCACCTCCGCCCCGCCCGGATAGCCGATCGGCCCCGTGCCGCGGATGACCAGAATGGAATGGGCGTCGATCTCGAGCGACGGGTCGTCGATGCGGTGGTGATAATCCTCGGGGCCGTCGAATACGATCGCGCGGCCCTCGAACGCCTCGGGGTCGTCCGGGTCCGACAGGAACCGCTTGCGGAATTCGTCGCCGATCACGCTCGTCTTCATGATCGCGTCGTCGAACAGATTGCCCTTCAGCACCAGAAAACCCGCGTCCTCCTTCATCGGCGCGCCGATCGGATAGATGACGTCCGGATCGCCGGCGACGCTCTTTGCGCAGTTCTCGCCGATCGTGCGGCCGTTGACGGTCAGCGCCTGCTCCCGCACGAGCTTGTGCTTCATCAGCTCGTGCACCACCGCGGGCACGCCGCCGGCGCGATAGAATTCCTCTCCGAGATATTTGCCGGCCGGCTGCACGTTGACGAGGAGCGGAACCTCGCGCCCGACGGCCTCCCAGTCGTCGATGGTCAGCGCCACCCCGATATGGCGCGCGATCGCGTTGATGTGGATCGGCGCGTT
This sequence comes from uncultured Alphaproteobacteria bacterium, assembly GCA_963748545.1. Classification (GTDB taxonomy): domain Bacteria; phylum Pseudomonadota; class Alphaproteobacteria; order Rhizobiales; family Beijerinckiaceae; genus Roseiarcus. The sequence continues at coordinate 309,476 of CAVVJO010000035.1, read as the reverse complement.
GGTCGAGCCGCCGATTGCGCTGTTCACAACGATGGCGTTCTCGAACGCCTCGCGCGTCAGGATGTCCGAGGGCTTCAGGTCCTCCCAAACCATTTCGACGATGCGGCGGCCGGTTTCATAAGCAATCTGGCCGCGCTCGCGATAGGGCGCAGGGATCGCTGCGCAGCCGGGCAGGCTCATGCCGAGCGCTTCGGCGAGCGCGTTCATGGTCGAGGCGGTCCCCATGGTGTTGCAGTGCCCGATCGACGGCGCCGAGGACGTGACCAGCGCCATGAACTCCTCGTAGTCGATCTTGCCTTCGGCGAGGTCCGATCGCGCCTGCCAGACGATGGTGCCGGACCCGGTCCGTTCGCCGTGGCGCCAGCCGTTCAGCATCGGGCCGCCCGAGAGCACGATCGCGGGAATGTTCACCGTCGCCGCCGCCATGATGCAGGCCGGAGTCGTCTTGTCGCAGCCGGTCGTCAGCACCACGCCGTCGAGGAAATAGCCCATCAAGATCTCGACCAGCCCGAGATAGGCGAGATTGCGGTCGAGCGCCGCGGTCGGCCGTTTGCCGGTCTCCTGGATCGGATGGACCGGAAACTCGAACGGCACGCCCCCCGCCGCCACGATGCCGTCACGCACGCGTTTGGCGAGGTCGAGATGGTGCCGATTGCAGGGCGAGAGATCCGAGCCTGTCTGAGCGATGCCGATGATCGGCTTGCCCGACCGCAGTTCGGCGGGCGTGAGGCCGAAATTGAGATAGCGCTCGAGATAGAGCGCCGTCATTCCGGGATTGTCGGGGTTGTCGAACCACAGGCGCGAACGGAGGCGCTTCGCCTTGCCCGCATCGCCGGCCTTGGGGCGCCGGTTTCGAGATTGTCTGCCATGGTCGAACCTTTCCTCGCGGGCCGCATCGCGTTCGGACGGCGCGCTGGCATGCCAGTATGGGCGCGCCGCCGCGCCAATTCAATCTTTGGTCGTTCGAAGCGTCGCCCTGGCTACATCGCGAGCGGCGAAACGCCGAACAGCCAGCGATGGAGCCCGCCAAGCAGGACGATCCAAAGGACCACGCCGACGACGATCGCCCCGGCCGTCGCGCCCCAGTTCGGCGCGGGATAGACGATCGCCTTCTCCCGATCGCGGGCGTAGTTGCTCGACAGGTCCAGAAGCCCCCAGGCGAGGAACGCGCCGAACAGCACGACGTCCGCCGCCGAGCCGTTGGCGAGGAGATGGGCGACGGACCAGACGATCACGGCCCACAGCATCGGGTGATGGACCGCGACCGCGATGTGGCTCGTCTTGAGGCCGTAGGCGGCCAGCAGAATCAGGCTGAACAACATAAGAAGCAGGGCGATATGGCGCGTCCAGACCGGCGGGCCCCAGATCATTGGCGCGGCCCAGCGCGCCTGCCCGAAGCCCCAGACGATCATCACGAATCCGGCCAACGATAAGAGGCTGTAGACGCCCTTCCACGGCCCTTCGCCGAGCCGGGCGATGGCGCGGCCTCGTCCGCCTTCGGCAAAGATGCGGGTCGAATGAAGCCCGAGAAAGATCAGGAGGCCGAACACGAGCATGGCCATGGGAAAACGCCTGTCGCCGGAGGAAAATTCCGCGCCAAGGTGACAGGCGGGCGCCGCGGTGACAAGAGCGTCCGGGTCTCGCGGCGCCCTCGCTTCGTGGTATGCAGATGGACGATGCTTGCCGGCGGAAATCCATGACGTCCTCTCTCGTCGCCCGTCCGTCGCGCGCACCCCAGCGGTTCGACCGTGCGCGGATCGCCCCGGCCGCCGATGCGCTCGAGGGGCCCGAATATGGCTGAGGACGGGCCCGAGGACCGGCTTTATCCCCCCCGACCAATCCTCGCCGTGTCGGTCGCCGTCTTCCGCGAGGGTCGGGTGCTCATCGGACGCCGGGCGCGGCCGCCGATGGCCGGCCGAATTCTCGCTGCCGGGCGGGGTAGTCGAAGTCGGCGAGACTTTGGTCGAGGCGGCTGCGCGCGAACTCTATGAAGAAGTCGGCGTCGAATGCGAGATCGTCGGCTTCAACCGGCATATCGAGCCGATCGTTCGGGAGCGCGGGCGGGTGCGGGCGCATTTCGTCATTGCGTCGTTCGTCGGCCGCTGGACCCGCGGCGAGGCGCGCGTCAGCGAGGAAATCGACGCCGTCGCCTGGATCGAGCCCGAGCGTTCGGCCTCCCTGCTCACGACTCCGGAGCTTTCGGAGGTGATCGCCGCGGCCAGGCGCATCGAAAGCGCAAGCCGGTGAAGCGCGCGGCGGCGCTCAGTCTCGCCTTGGCGATGGTCGTGGCGCGAGCGGACCTTGCGAGCGCCGCGGCGGCGCCCGCGCCGAAGGCCGCCGCCGCTCCGTCGGCGCCGAGCTCGACGCCGCCGGCCCTGACCACGCCGACGCCTCCACCCCCCTACGAGCCGCAATTGATCCGGCTCGCCGAACTGATGGGCGCGCTCGCCTACCTGCGCGATCTCTGTGGTCAGGGCGACAGCGCCGAGTTCCGGGCGAAGATGGCGGCGCTCCTCGCCGTCGAGCCCAACGACGCGCAGCGCCGCGATCAACTCGCCGGGGCCTACAACAGGAGCTTTCAGGACTACGCCACGAGCTATCGCGCATGCGGACCTTCCGCCGCCGCGATCATCGAACGCGATCTCGCGGAGACCGCGAGGCTCACATCCGATCTCGCCAACCGTTACGGCGGCTGACCCTTTATTTCCGGCCCTGCGCCATGAAGGCCATGAACGCGGCGCGGGCCTCGGGCGACGCGAGCGCGGCGGCGAAAGCCTCGCCCTCCTCGGCGATCCGGGCCTTGAGCCCGCCGAGGTCGCCGCGCAGGAGCCGGCGGGTGGTGAGGAGCGCCGCGCGCGGTTTGGCAGCGAGCGCCGCCGCTTTACCGACCGCGTGGGCGAGAAGCGCGTCCGCCGGAACGATCGTGTTGACGAAACCGAGCGCTAGGGCCAACTCGGCGTCGAACGGTTCGGCGAGCATGAGGAGCTCCGCCGCCTTGGCCCGGCCGAAACGTTGCGGCGCAAGCAGCGACGACCCGGCCTCGGGAACGAGGCCGAGATTGACGAACGGCATATGGAACCGGGCGGCCGGGGACGCATAGACAAGGTCGCAATGGAAGCAAAGCGTCGTCCCAACGCCGACGGCCAGACCGTCGACGGCGGCGACCAGTGGCTTTTCGAAATCGGCGAGCCGGGTGACGAAGCGGGAGGCCGGGAAGACCTGGCCATGCCGCCCGCCGCTGGCGGCGACCGCGAGGAAGTCGGCGATGTCGTTGCCGGCGGTGAAAACGCCGCCGCGCCCGGCGAGCACGAGCGCGCCCACGTCCGCATCGCGCGCCGCTTCGTCCATCGCTCCAATCAGCGCCTCGTACATGGCGCCCGTGATGGCGTTCTTCTTTTCGGGTCTCGCGAAGGCCGCGACCAGAACCGCCCCTTCGCGGAAAACCTCGACGCCCGCGCTCATATCGCGTCCGCCAGGACGGTATCGTAAGCGTGCAGCGACGACGCGCCCGAGGCGATGATGCGGTTCATTCCCGGCGCCACCGGCAGCAGCTTCTCGGCGTAGAAGCGCGCCAGCGCCACGCGGGCGAGTTCGCTCGAGTCGCCGTTCGCCGCGAGTTCCGCCGCCGCGAGGCCCGCCTTGGCGAGGCAGGCGCCCCCCAGCGTCAGCCCGAACAGCCGCAAGTAGGGCGAGGCGCCGGCGAGCGCCGACTCTCCGTCGTCCGCGAGATACTTCTGCATGGCGCGGGTCGCCTCGTCGAGCGCCTCTACGGCCTCGGACAGCCGCGCGCTCGTGGCGCCGAAGCCCGCGTCCCCGTGCTCCGACACCGCCCGGGCGATATCGCGGATCCATCCGATTTCGTTTCGAACCGTCGCGCCCCCGGCGAGCGGGAGCTTGCGCAGCACGAGGTCGACGCCGTGAATGCCGTTGGCGCCTTCGTAAATCGCGGCGATGCGGGAATCGCGCATGTGCTGCGCGGCGCCCGTCTCCTCGATGAAGCCCATTCCGCCATGAATCTGGACGCCGAGAGAAGCCGCTTCATCGCCGAGGTCGGTCGAGAAGGCTTTGGCGATCGGCGTCAGCAACGCTGCGCGATTGGCGCCTGCCGCGCGCTCCTCCTCGGTCCGTCCATGGCTCGCGAGGTCCAGCGCGGCGGCGGTCAGGTGGCAGATGCCGCGCGCTGCGTGCACGGAGGCCTTCATGGTCATCAGCATTCGCTGCACGTCCGGGTGCTCGATGATCGGCGCCATCGCGTCGCCGCCCTTGGCGCTGCGGCCCTGCCGGCGGTCGCGTGCGAAGGCGAGCGCCTGCTGGTAGGCGCGCTCGGCGATCGCGACGCCTTGCGTCCCGACCGCGAGGCGCGCCGCGTTCATCATGACGAACATGGCGGCGAGGCCGCGGTTCTCCTCGCCGACCAGCCAGGCCTTCGCGCCCTCGCTCTCGCCGTAGATCATGACGCAGGTTGGCGAGCCGTGGATGCCGAGCTTGTGTTCGATGCTGGCGCAGCGCAGGTCGTTGCGGGCGCCGAGACCGCTGTCTGGATTCACCAGGAATTTCGGGGCGAGGAACAGCGAAAGCCCGCGCGTGCCGGCGGGCGCGCCGGGCAGACGGGCGAGCACGAGATGGACGATGTTCTCGGCCATGTCGTGCTCGCCGTAGGTGATGAAGATTTTTTGGCCGAACAGCCGGTAGGTTCCGTCTCCGGCGCGCTCGGCGCGCGTCCGCACGGCGTTGAGGTCGGAACCGGCCTGCGGCTCGGTCAGGTTCATGGTGCCGGTCCAGCGGCCGGAGACCATCGCCTCGAGATAGGTGTCGAGCAGCTCGCTGGAGCCATACGTCTTCAGCGCGCCGATCGCGCCTTCGGTGAGCAGCGGGCAGAGCGCGAAGGCCATCGAGGCGCCGTTCCAGATTTCGGTGCAGGCGACGTTGACGAGGTGGGGCAGCCCCATGCCGCCGAACTCGGCCGGCGCCGACACGCCTCCCCAGCCCGCCTCCGCCCAGCGGCGATAGGCGTCGGCGAACCCCGGAGGCGTCGTCACGGCGCCGTTCTGGTAAGTCGCGCCGACCGTGTCGGCCGTCCGGTTGAGGGGCGCGATCTCCTCGGTCGCGAAACGCCCGGCCTCCGAGACGACGGAGGCGATCGTCTCCCAGTCGAATTCCCCGTCCAGCCTCTCCCCGATCAGCTCCGGCAGACCCGCCACGGCCTTGAGGGAGAACAGGATGTCGGCGACCGGGGATCGATAGGTCATGAGGGCTCCTCCGCTTAGGTCTCGGCTTCAACGCGCCGGCTTGATAGATCAAAGGCGAAACCGTTTAAACATAGACGATATTCTTGCGACTGCGCGACAGGAAGCTCACGTGCCCGCTCAACGCCGAACGACGCGCCGGGTCCCGGCGACGCCCGCCGCGATCGCCGCCGCCGCGGCCTGCCTGCGCGACGGCGGTCTCGTCGCGATGCCGACCGAGACCGTCTACGGGCTCGCGGCCGACGCGACCTCGGACAGCGCGGTCGCCTCGATCTACGCCGCGAAGGGCCGGCCAGCCTTCAATCCGCTGATCGCGCACGTGTCGGGCGTCGAATCGGCGCGCTCGCTTGCGCGGTTCGACGCCGATGCCGAGCGGCTGGCGCGCGCCTTCTGGCCCGGGCCGCTGACGCTGGTGCTGCCGGTCGAACGGGGGTGTCGGGTCAGCCTGCTGGCCCGGGCGGGGCTCGAACTCGCTCGCGGTCCGCGCGCCCGATCATCCGGTCGCCCGAGCCCTGATCGAAGCGGCGGGGCGGCCGCTGGCGGCCCCTTCCGCCAACCGATCGGGTCACGTCAGCCCCACGACGGCCGATCACGTCCTCGTCGACCTCGATGGCCGGATTGACTGGATCCTCGACGCGGGGCCTTCGCGACATGGCCTCGAGTTCGACCATCGTCGCCTGCCTCGGCGGCGAGCCGACGCTGCTGCGACAAGGGGCGGCGCCTCAGGAGACGATCGAGGCGGCGCTTGGGCGCCGGATCGCAACCGCTGTCACGGCGCAGAGCGCTCCGAATGCGCCCGGACAGCTCGCCTCACACTACGCGCCGAACGCGCGGCTGCGACTCGTGGCGGCGACGACCGGGCCCGACGAGGCGGCGCTCGATTTCGGCGGCGTGCTGGCCGGATCGCCGTCGCGGGCCCGTCTCGACCTGTCGGCGTCGGGCGATCTCGTCGAGGCGGCGGCGAACCTATTCGCTCATTTGCGTACGCTCGACGCCTCTGGCGCGCCCATGATCGCCGTGGCGCCGATCCCTGCGCGCGGGCTTGGCGCGGCGATCAACGATCGCCTGCGAAGGGCCGCGGCTCCCCGGGACGGTTGAACCGACTTCGCCTCGGAAAGAAATCATTTTAAGAAAGGATATGGTTATAAGAGGCTTAGTCGCATTTGTCTGACTTTTTGTCGGCGCGGTCTTGCGGACTCCCGTCTCTGCGGCGCATCGTGGCGGTGGGGACGGCAACCAAACACGCAGGACATGGACGCAGCTTTGAATTGGGACGAGTTCCGGCTCGTCAAAGCGATCGCCGATACGCGCTCGCTGGCCGGCGCGGCGGCGGTCCTCGGACTCAATCACTCGACCGTGTTTCGCCGCCTCGGCGCGCTCGAGCAGGTGGTGGGGGCGCCGCTGTTCGAGCGCTCGCGCTCCGGCTACCATCCGACCGCCGCGGGGGAAGAGATGATCGCGCTCGCCCACCGGATCTCGGATCTGGTCATGGATTTCGAGCGCCGGGTCGCGGGCCGCGACGCCAAGCCGACCGGCCGGCTCACGGTGACGACCGTGGAGGCGATCGGGCAGCGCTTCCTGCCCTCGATCCTGTCGCAGTTTCAGATCCAGAACCCGGGCGTCGTGATCGACCTGATCCTGTCGGAGCAGGAGCTCAACCTGTCGCGGCGCGATGCGGACGTCGCGATCCGGGTGACCAACGACCCCCCGGAAACGCTGGTCGGGCGGCGCATCTGCGCGGTGCGCTGGGGCCTCTACTGCCGCCCCGACCTCGCCGACCGGACCGGGCCCAGCGCCATCGACACGCTGCCCTTCGCCGGATTCGCCGACGGTTTCGGGCCGTCCTTGGCGCACCGCTGGATCGAAGCGAACGTCCAGCCTGAGCGCCTTGGCGCGCGCGTCAACTCGGTTCATTCCCTGCTCGAAATGGCCGCGCACGGCTTCGGCGTCTGCCCGTTGCCCTGCTTTCTCGGCGAGCCGAACCCGAGCGTGACGCGACTAGGCCCGATCCTCGAGGAATGGGACCTGGGCCTGTGGATCCTCACGCACTCCGATCTCCGCCGCTCGGCGCGGGTTCGGGCGTTTATGGACTTCGCCGGGGCGGAGATGGCGAAACACCGTCGCTCGATCGAAGGGATGGACAGCGAATAGTTTTGCCGAACGCCCTTTGGCTTGCCATGCGACGGCGCCTGTGGCAAAAGCCCGTCGCTCTTTGACGCGCCTTCAGGCGCTAAGAAAGCTGCAGTAGCTCAGTGGTAGAGCACTCCCTTGGTAAGGGAGAGGTCGAGAGTTCAATCCTCTCTTGCAGCACCAGCTTTTACCCTTCGCCGGCTCAGCGAATTCGCACGCAACTCCGGCTGCTCCCGTTATGAAATCTTGAGTGAGGGGAATTCCGAATCGACGCCTCTGAAAATCGCGCTTGGCTTCGCCAAGCGCCGACGTCGGTTCGGACAGCAGAAACTCAGTTTGCGTCGTAGAAGTCGCCGTGAGGATGCTGCAAAGCGGCCGCGGCGCCGATCAGGATGATCGTCTGCCCTTGCTCCTTCACGCGGATCCGGCACCCCGTGAGGCCCAGGCTTTTTGCGAGGCTGACGACCCTTGGCCATGCCGCCTTGGCGCTATAGAGCGGAACGGAACGTTCGGCGGCCACGACCTCCTCGCCTTTGATCACTTCGAAATCATAGATATTCACGATAAACGCTCCTTGATCCAGCCGATTTCAAAATCCAGCCGGACTTTTCTCCCAGTTGACCAACGAAGTTGACCATAACACTATCGGATATCTAGCATACCGAGAATGTGTGGGTGCTGCTCTTCTAAAGCGAATGTTCGCGCTTCTGAATTGGGGAGACTACGTAGTGCACTGCACACACCCCAATTCTGCTTGAGGCGTCAATCTAGACTTGGATCCTTCTAGACTTGGATCGTTACTGAACCGCCGGAGCGGACGGGCGGCCGATGGAGCCTAATCGCGCGCGCTCCCCAAGAGCGTGCGGCGCGCCCTCGCGCGTTCTAGGCGTTGGTCTTGCGCGTCGTCGCCGCCTTCCGCGCCGATTTCCTGCGATCGGCGGCCGTGCGACCCGTGCGAGGCGCCTTCCCGAGCTCCCGCCAATCCGTCTCGCTCATGGCGACGCCGTAATGCTTGGCCGCCGCCTTGATATTGGCGAAGGCCAGATCGCGGTCCGAAGTCCTCGACGCCGGTGGTCTGATCGAAACGGGCGATGGCGTTGCGGACGTGGCTGGCGTCCGTCATCGGCTCCTTTCGCTGCTTCGGAAAGGCAAAGACGCTGTCGGGCAGATCGCTCTTGGCGGTCAGTTCGCCGTGCTTTTCGTGCGGCTTCCAGGTGGACGGCATGGGCGTCTCCCTCCTCGGTTGAGTCAGCTCACGATCAAAACGACTTTCCCCGCCGGATGCTCTTTCTCGAGGAATTGCTGCGCGGCGGCGGCTTCCGCCAGCGGGAAGGTCCTCGCGATCGCGGGCTTCACCATTCCGGCGTCGATCAGGTCGCCGATCTCGCCCAGATCGGACCCGCTTTCCTCGACGGTGTAACGCAGGGCCTTCACGCCTCGCTCCGCCGCCCTCTCTTGCGACGGCTGGGCCAGCGTCGAGACCAGCACGCCGCCGCGTTTCAGCACGGACCACGAACGCGCCTGCGTTTCGCCGCCAATCAGGTCCAGCACCACGTCGATGTTTGCGACCTCGTCTTCAAAACTCTGGGTCTCGTAGTCGATGACCTGATCGGCTCCGAGCTGGCGCGCGAAGGCGGCGTGCCGGCCAGAAACGGTGGTCGCCACATAGGCGCCCTTGGCCTTGGCGAACTGCACGGCGAAGTGACCGACCCCTCCCGATCCGCCGTGAATGAGGACGGTCTGGCCCCGGCCGAGGCCGCAATGGCGAAACAGGCCCTGCCACGCCGTCAGCGCCGCAAGCGGCCTCGCGCCGGCCGCGACGGCGTCCAGCGCGTTCGGCTTCGGCGCGGCTTCGTCCTCCCTCAGCACGACATATTCGGCGTAGCCGCCGCGCTCGATCCCCGGCATCGCGATGACCGCGTCGCCGTCGGCGAACCGCCTGGTCCCAGGACCGCGCTGGACAACGACTCCCGAAACATCGCGGCCAGGCACGTAGGGGAGTTCACTCTGCCTCACCGCCGGATAGAGCCCGGCGCGAATCTTGTAATCGACCGGATTGACCCCCGCCGCGTGAGATTTGACCAGCACCTCCCCGGCGCCCGGCGTGGGAACCTCCACGGTCTCTTCAATCAGAACTTCGGGGCCGCCGAACGCCTCAATGCGAACAACCTTCATCGACGAGGCGATCTGCATGGCCCATTCCTCTCGAGACGGTCACGGAAGCGACGCGGACAATCCGCCGCCGCGTCCTCCGCGTCTCCAATCCCTATCAATGGGATCGGAGCCGCCCCCGTTCCATTTCCTGGCTCGATATTTGATCGACGGCGCCTAGCGCGGCGGCCGCGGCCGGCGAGGGCGCCGATTCTGCGACGCCGCGAACCGCGCCCAGCGCTGCCGGTTGGCTGATCCGGGCTCGGCGTTTCCGAAGAAGCTGCAATAATCTTGCATTGCAACTTGGCGGTTGGTTTTTTGCGCGATCTCAACGTGTTAGTCTGTTCACGCCTAAGTGGTGGTAGGCGAAGAGGGGGAGAGGGGCCGTGCTGGTCGCGGCCCCTTTTTCATGCGCGTGCTGCCCGGTTCGAGTGGGCGGAGCTGACGTCCGTTTCCCGTTCGCGAGGTCCTCAATCCGCTTCCCGGGCGGCGCCTCGCGGGTCTTATCGGGTCGCGACGAAGAATAGCCTTGGAAACGGCAGCAGGACGACGCCGTCGCTTTCGGCTGGATAGGTTCGCGCGATCTCGGCTTCGTAAGCTGCGAGATAGGCCTCGCGCTCGGTCGGATCGAGCGGGTCGAGGAAGGGCCGGAGGCCGGTCCCTTTCACCCATTCGACAATGGCGTGCGCGCCCGCGAGCGGGTGAAAATAAGTCGTCCGCCAGATGTCCACGCGCGAGGCGCAGCGGCGAAGGAGCCGGAAGTACCAGTCCACGCTGCGGCGCGGCGCGCGCGCGTTTGCGGCGTCTGCGAGTTTCGCAGCCCATGGCCCGTCGGCCGCGACCTCGCGCATCAGACGATGCGAGGGTTCGTCGAGATTGTCGGGGGCCTGCACGGCCAGCGCGCCGCCAGGGGCGAGCCCAGCGATCAACGCCGGCAGCAGCGTCTCGTGATCGGGAATCCACTGGATGACCGCATTGGCGAGGATCACGTCGAAATTCGCGCCGTCCCAGCCGACGATGTCGTCAACCTCGAAGGCGATATCCGGCAGGCGCTTTCGCGCCGCCGCGATCATGTCGGGGGAGCTGTCGATTCCGACAATCTCGGCCTCGGGATAGCGGGCGCGCAGAACCTCGGTCGAATTGCCGGGGCCGCACCCGATGTCGGCGGCGCGGCGCACGTCGGACGTGGGCAAGCGGGCGACGAGGTCCCACACCGGGCGGGTGCGCTCCTCCTCGAACTTGACGTACTGGGCGGCGGACCAGGTCATGCTCGTCCTCAGGGAAAGAGGCGGCGCCTCTCCCAGGGCGCGTCGAGGTCGGCGCGGCTGAACAGGATCCGGTCATGCAGGCGGAACGCGCCGTCATGCCAGAACTCGATTTGAAGCGGCGCCAGCCGCCAGCCGCGCCAATACGCCGGGCGTGGGACCTCGCTTTCGCCGAACCGTTTTTCGTATGCGGCGACCGCCGCCTCGAGGGTGGCGCGCGAATCCAGCGGACGCGACTGCTGGCTCGCCCAGGCGCCGATTTGGCTCCGGCGCGGCCGGGAGGCGAAGTAGGCGTCGTTCTCGGCGTCCGAGAGCGGACTCACCGGTCCACGAAACCGCGCTTGCCGCCGAAGCGACTTCCAGTGGAACAGCGCCGCCGCTTTCGGTTGCGCGGTCAGCTCGCGACCCTTGGCGCTCTCGACATTGCCGTAAAACGCGAGGCCGCGCGCATCCGCGCCCTTGCACAGCACCATCCGCGCATCCGGGAAGCCGGCCTCGTCGACGCTCGCCAGAGTCATGGCCTCGGGATCATTGATTTCGCTGGCCGAAGCGTCCTTCAGCCAGAGATCGAACAGCGCGAACGGGTCTTCGGCGTCGGTAAAGTCGTCCGGAAAACCATGGTCCACAGCTCTGCCGCTCCTCGTATAAGGGAACAAATCCTTGAGGACTGCGTCTTAATCCCCTCTTCCGGGATCGACAACCGCGTGGAGCTCAAGGAGGCTTGACGAAGCATTGCCGATTGTCGCACGCGGCTTCCAGACTTGCAGGCTGGCCGGTCAGGCGCCAGATAAGTCCGGGAGACATCGGCGACCGCGCTTCGTAAAGGCGGCGCGATAGAATGGGCTCATGATGCGTAATCCTTATGACGTTCTGGGGGTGCCGAAGACGGCGAGCGCTGCGGACATCAAGTCCGCGTTCCGAAAGCTCGCCAAGAAATATCACCCGGACCAGAGCAAGGAGCCGCGCGCCAAGGAGCGGTTTTCCGAGGTGGGCTCGGCTTACGAGATTCTGGGCGACGAGAAGAAGCGGGGCGCATTCGATCGAGGCGAGATCGACGCGGACGGCAAGCCGCGCGCGCCGCAGTTCGACGGCTTTGGCGGAATTCGGGCGCCAACCGGGCGCAGGCGCCGGGGCAGGGGATTTTCGCGGTTTCGGTTTCGATTTCGGGACGGGCGGCGCGTCGGCCGGCATCGACCAGGACATTCTCGCCGAGCTGTTCGGCGGCGCGGGACGGCGTGGCCGAGCCCGCCCGCAGCAGGCGACAAAGGGCGAGGACGTCGGGGTCAGCGTGGCCGTTCCGCTGACCACGATCGCCAGCGGCGGCTCGATTCGGGTCGCGCTTCCGACAGGGCGGACGCTTGACGTCAGCGTGCCCGCCGGGATCGAGGAGGGGAAATCGATCCGGCTGCGGGGGCAAGGGCATCCTGGCGCGCGCGGCGGTGCTGCGGGCGACGTCATCGTCACGATTCGCTATGCCCCTCATCCGATCTTCAAGCCGGAGGGGCGCGACCTCAGGCTCGATCTTCCGATCACCCTCTACGACGCCGTCCTCGGCGGCAAGGTGCGCGTGCCGACGCTCAGCGGCGAACTCGAGATGTCGATCGCGCCGGGCACGAGCGGCGGCCGGGTGATGCGGCTGCGGGGCAAAGGTCTGCCGGGTTCCGGCGATGCGGCCGTGGGCGATCTTTTGGCGACCGTCCGGATCGCGCTGCCGAACGGCGAGGACCCGGAACTCGCCGAGCTCATGCGGAAATGGCGCGACCGCAAGCCCTACGATCCCCGCTCGGCGTGAGCGTTCGCGAGCGGGGTTTGCCGGGCAAGTCGGGCGCCACGGCGTTCCCGCTTTGGCCGCAGATGTGAGCGTTTCCACACATTTTGTGACGGAGGAAGCCCCGGCGTCGCCTTCCCTTGCGCGCCCGGCGACGGTAAGGGATGCGAATCATTCGTAGCCCCGATGCGGAGCTTTAGCGAGGGTTTGATGGAGCCAACAAATCCGGTCGCCGCGACTTCGGGCGTCCTCAGCGGAAAACGCGGCGTCGTTCTTGGCGTCGCCAACACCCGTTCCATCGCGTGGGGGATCGCCCGGGCCGCCCGCGCTGCCGGGGCCGAGTTGGCGTTCACCTTCCAGGGCGAGGCGCTGGAGAAACGCGTCCGCCCGCTCGCCCAGGAACTCGGCGCGGAAGTGCTCGGCCATTGCGACGTCACCGATGGAGCGACGATCGACGCGGTGTTTGCGCAAGCGGAAAAGACCTGGGGCTCGATCGATTTCGTCGTCCACTGCATCGCCTTCTCCGACAAGGACCAGCTGACTGGCCGCTACATCGAGACGACCGAGGACAATTTCACCAAGTCGCTGGCGATCTCCTGTTACTCGTTCACCGCGATCGCGCAGCGGGCGGAGAAGCTGATGCCGAACGGCGGCTCGATGCTGACGCTAACCTATTACGGCGCCGAAAAATGGATGCCCCACTATAACGTGATGGGCGTCGCCAAGGCGGCGCTGGAGGCGAGCGTCCGCTATCTGGCGGCCGATCTCGGCGAGAAGGCGATCCGCGTCAACGCGATTTCCGCCGGGCCGATCAAGACGTTGGCCGCCTCGGGCATCGGCGACTTCCGCTACATCCTCAAGTGGAACGAGTACAACGCGCCCTTGCGCCGCACGGTGACCATCGAAGAGGTCGGCGACACCGCGGTCTATCTGCTTTCGCCGATGTCGCGCGGCGTGACCGGCGAGATCTTGCATGTCGACGCAGGCTACCACGTCGTCGGCATGAAGAACCCGGCCGCGCCGGATATTTCGGTGGTGAAGGAGGGGTAGGCTTTCCTCACGAGCTTCGTAGTCGGTCTGGCGCGCGATCGCGGACGGAGGCGACCATGGCCGCAGGCTATCTGATCTTCGATGTCGAGGTCACTGACAACGCCCGCTATCAGGATTTCATGCGCGCCGTGAAGCCGGCCCTCCAGGCCGCAGGCGCCAGATATCTCGCGCGCGGCGGCGCGCATGAAGTCCTAGAGGGCGACTGGTCGCCGCGCCGCATTGTGCTGCTTGAGTTTTCGAGCCCTCAGGCCGCGCGGGATTTCTATAACGGGCCTGTCTATCGCGATCTGAAGGCGATCCGCGACGAATGCAGTTCGGCGCGGCTCGTGCTCGTTGAGGGCGTATAGACCTCAGAAGCCTCGCGCGATCGACGGCTCAATTGCCTCATCCCCTCGCCTCGGGCAAAGTCGACCCATGCCCGCACCCGCAAACCGCCTCGTCATCGCGCTCGCGCAGCTTCCCGCCATCGTCGGCGACATTGCCGCCAATGCGGAACGGCTGAGACGCGCGCGCGCCGAGGCCGCGGCGTTCGGGGCGGACATCGTCATGACGCCCGAACTCTTTCTCGCGGGCTACCCGCCCGAGGATCTGGTGCTGAAGCCGGCCTTTCAGGAGGCGTGCCGCGCGGCTTGCGAGGACCTCGCCCGCGAGACGGGGGACGGCGGCCCCGCGGTGCTGGTCGGCCTGCCGTGGGTCGAGAAGGGCAAGCTTCACAACGCCATCGCGCTCCTCGACGGCGGACGGATCGAGGCGGTGCGGTTCAAGGTCGACCTGCCGAATTACGGCGTGTTCGACGAGAAGCGGGTGTTCGCGCCCGGGCCGTCGCCAGGACCGATTGTGTTCCGCGGCGTCCGCATCGGCGTTCCCATCTGCGAGGACATCTGGGGCCCCGACCCGGTCGAGTGCATCCTCGAGACGGGCGGCGAAATCCTCCTCGTCCCGAATGCGTCGCCGTATGAGCGGGACAAGCTCGCGATCCGGCACAACGTCGCGGTCCACCGCGTGGTCGAGAGCGGCCTGCCGCTCCTCTATCTCAACATGGTCGGCGGACAGGACGAGGTCGTGTTCGAGGGCGCGTCGTTCGCTCTGAACGCCGACCGCAGTCTCGCCGTCCAGCTTCCCGCATTCCGCCCGATGGTCGCGCGCACCGTGTGGGAGCGGGGCGCCAAGGGCTGGACCTGCGTCGAGGGGCCGAAGGAGGTCGTCGAGGAGGGCGACGAGGCGGACTACGCCGCCTGCGTCATGGGCCTGCGCGATTATGTCGAGAACAACCGCTTTCCCGGGGTCGTGCTCGGTCTTTCGGGCGGCGTCAATTCGGCGCTCTGCGCAGCGATGGCGGTCGACGCGCTTGGGCCGCAACGAGTCCACGCCGTCATGCTGCCCTATCGCTTCACTTCCAACGAGTCGCTCTCCGACGCCGCCCACTGCGCCGAGGCGCTTGGCGTCCGCTACGATATCGTTCCGATCGCCGAGCCGGTCGAAGGGGTCGAGCATGCGCTGGCGAAGATGTTCGAGGGCCGCGCTCGCGACATCACTGAGGAGAACATCCAGAGCCGCGCCCGCGGCGTGATCCTGATGGCGATCTCCAACAAGTCGGGCGCCATGGTGGTCACGACCGGCAACAAGTCGGAAATGTCGGTCGGCTACGCCACGCTCTACGGCGACATGAACGGCGGCTTCAATCCGATCAAGGACCTCTACAAGATGGAGGTGTTCCGCCTTTCGGCGCTGCGCAACCGCTGGAAGCCGGTCGGCGCGCTTGGGCCCGACGGCGAGGTGATCCCCGAGAATATCCTCGAAAAGCCGCCGAGCGCGGAATTGCGCGAGAACCAGAAGGACGAGGATTCGCTGCCGCCCTATCCGGTGCTGGACGGCATTTTGCACGGGCTGGTCGAGAAGGAGATGCGGATCGCCGACATCGTCGCCGAAGGCTACGATCCGGACACGGTGCGCCGAATCGAGAAGCTTCTCTATCTCGCCGAATACAAGCGCCGCCAGTCGGCGCCGGGGGTCAAGGTCGGCCCGAAGAACTTTGGCCGCGACCGGCGCTACCCGATCGTCAATCGCTTCCGCGATCCCGGCCTGCCGGCGCAGACGCCGGATCTGCGGATTGCCCCCAGGGGCGCGGCGGGAACGAGCGAGAGGTTCGAGGAATGACCCCGTCTATCGACCGCGCTCAGTAGTCCACCCGCATGAGATAGAGGCCGTGCGCGGGAGCGACCTGGCCGCATCGGCTGCGGTCGGCGGCGTCGAGCGCGGCCTTGAGGTCGGCGGGCGTCCAGCGTCCCGTCCCCACGTCAACGAGCGATCCCACCATCGAACGCACCTGGCGGTGCAGGAACGACAGCGCAGAAACTTCGAACGCGATCGCGTCGCCGTCGCGGACGACATCGAGCCGGTCGAGGGTGCGGATCGGCGATTTCGCCTGGCATTGGACGTCGCGGAAGGTGGTGAAGTCGTGACGGCCGAGGAGACTCCGCGCGGCATCTCGCATTTTCTCCACGTCGAGCGCCGGCTTCACCCGCCAGGCGCGGCCGCGATCGAAGGTGAGCGGCGCGCGGCGATTGACGACCCGGTAGAGGTAATGGCGCGCCCGGGCGGAGTGGCGCGCGTCGAAATCGTCCGCGACCGGCTCGACCCCGAGAACGGCCACGGGGTGCGGCGCGCAATGGGCGTTGAGGCCCTCGCTCAGACGGAACGGCGCCCAGGCGCGCTCGAGTTCGACATGGGCGACCTGCCCGGCGGCATGTACGCCCGCGTCGGTGCGCCCGGCGCCGTGCACGGCCCTGTCTTCGCCGGTCATGGCGAAGAGGGCCTCCTCCAGCGCCTGCTGGACGGACACGCCGTTCGCCTGCCGCTGCCAGCCGACGAACGGCGCGCCGTCATATTCGAGGGTGAGCTTGAAGCGGGGCATCACGGAAGGACGAATCGGAAGACCATCGGGCCTCTTACGCGAGCCGCCGCCAAGGGGAAACGCTCAAGGGCGAACGCCGCCTGTGAACCAAGGACCCGCGGGCCCATTATCGCCCCGTCGCAGGAACAGCCCGGAAGGCGGCGCGTTGACGCCTCAGCCAGGGGGGCCAACGCGAGGAGACCGACGATGGAAGCTGTCCAGGAAACCGGCAACCTGATTGCGTCCGACAAGGTGCAGGGAACCTATGTTTATAACGCCACGGGCGAGGAATTGGGCTCAATCCACGACATCATGATCGACAAACCCTCGGGAAAGGTCGCCTACGCCATCCTATCGTTCGGCGGGTTTTTGGGGATGGGCAACCAGTACCATCCGCTCCCGTGGTCGATCTTGCACTACGACACAGGGAAGGGCGGCTATGTCGTCAACCTCGACAAGCGGCAGCTCGAAGGCGCGCCGGCATACGCCGTCGACCAGGAGCCGAATTGGGGCGACCGCGCCTATGAGAACCGCATTCACGACTACTTCGGCGTCGGACCCTACTGGACCATGTAGGCGTCGCATCGAGCCCCTTCGGGGGCTCTCTTTTTTGGGTATAGGCCTGCTTCTGCAACCGGTTTCGTTTTAGGGCGCGTTGACGCGCGCGGAGGCGATCGCCTCGTCCAGCATCGTGTAGACTCTCGGCTCGTTGCAGCGCGCGACATTGAAGCGCAGGTAGCTGCGCCCGAGGTCGGACGAGCTGAACGCCGGGCCGGGGGCGAACAGCACCTTGCGCGCCAGGCTGTAACGGGCGACATCCGCCGCCGCGATTCCGTCCGGCAAGCGGGCCCATACGAAGATGCCCGCGCGCGGCTCCGTCCAGGGTTCGAGGCCGTGGCTGCGCAGATTGCGCAAGGTCAGACCCATGGCTTCGGCCGCCTTGCGGCGCAGCCCATCGAGATGGCGGCGATAATTGCTCTCGGTCAGCACGCGGTGAAGCATGGCCGCGCCGGTCACGCTGTTGCCCATCGAGGTCGCAAGCTTCAGGTCGACGAGCGGCGCGATCCAGTCGGCGCGCGCCGCGATATAGCCGCAGCGGGTCGCGGCGCCGACCGTCTTGGTCGCACTGCCGACCTGCACCACCCGCTTCAGTCCGTCGAGTCCCGCGAGCCGGATCGCAGGGTCGAGCTCGAAATCGCCGAACGTATCATCCTCGAGGATGAGAACGTCGTGGTCCTCGGCCAGTCGCAGCACGCGATGCGCCTTGGCCGGCGACAGCGTCGCCCCGGTCGGGTTCTGCAGGCCCGCGTTGGTCAGGTAAAGGCGCGGACGGTGGGCCAGGATCAGCCGTTCCAGCGCCTCGACGTCCGGTCCGTCCGGGGCCATCGGCGCGGCGACGACGTGGACGCGGCAGGCCCGCAGGAGCGACAGGAAGTTGAAGTAGCAGGGGTCGTCGACCACCACGGCGTCGCCGGGATTGAGCAGGAATCGGCACACGAGGTCGAGCGCCTGCGAGCAGGAATCGGTCACGATCACCTGATCCGGATCGACCAGAACCGAGCGATCGGCGAGGCGCACGGCGAACAGTCGTCGGAGCGGCGCATAGCCCATCGGCTCGTCGTATTGGCGGCGCTTCTGCGCCCCGTCGCGCGCGGCGAGCCGCAGGGCGCGCTGAACGCCGAGGTCGAGGACCCAGGAGTCGGGCAGCCAGCCCGCGCCGGGGCAGAGGAAGTCGGGCGCGCCCCATCATGGCGTGCTGATTGATCCACGACGGGTCGATCGCGGGTTCGGACGGCGGTTGGATCGCTGCCGGAGTCGAGCGCTCGGCCGCGCGTGCGACGAAGAAGCCCGCGCCGCGGCGCGCAACGACGGCGCCCTCCGCCGCGAGCCGGTCATAAGCCTCGACGACCGTCGATTTCGACACGCCGAGCTTCTCGGCGAGCTCCCGCACCGACGGCAGGCGCGCCCCGCGCGCCAGCCCGCGGCTCGCGACTCGATCGCGAATGTGCGCCGCGACGCTCTCGACGCGGGAGGCGGGACGGTCATCCATGGAAATTGTCCGGACAGTGGATTGGTACAGTATGACGCAACTGTACTGAACTGTCTCTGGCGCGGCAAGGCCCGGCGGTCAATCCTGAGCGGGAAAGGAATAGCCCATGTCTTCCGCCGGCCGCGCCGTTCGTTCCCTTGCCGAGTTCCTCCTGCGGGCGGCCGCCTGGCCGTTCCGGGTCGCCGCCGCGCGGGCCGCGCTGAACGCGCTGGCCGGCATGGACCAGCGCGAACTCGCCGACATCGGCCTCACCTGCGCCGACCTGCGCGACGTCTCCGCGCTGCCGCTCGACGGCGATCCGACTTCGCTCCTGGCGCGGCGCGCCCGCGAACGCCGGCGCGGCGCCTTCGCGCCCCCGACGGCGCCGTCGGGGGGCGCTGGCGGCGGCGGATGGAGCAGGCTGTCCGGCGGTCGCGCAGGGTTGCGGACCGCGCCGGCCGCGTCAGAACAGGCTTAGCTGCGCCCCCGTCTCGTTCGCCGGCAGGCTCGGCTTGACGAACAAGTCGCTGCGGAGGCGGATCGGCGTGGCGTTGTAGCCGAGCCGCTGCTCGGCCATCTCGAAGCGGCGTCCGATCATCCAGGCGTAGGGTCCGGAACCCGCCATCCGCCGCCCCCACGCCGCCTCGTAGTCCTTGCCGTCGCGCATCGACTGCACCAGCGACACGGAACGCTTGAGGCGGTCGGGAAAATGCACTTGCAGCCATTCGCGAAACATGTCGCGCAGCTCCAGCGGCAGGCGCAACACGATATAGCCGGCCTCGCGCGCGCCGGCCGCGGAGGCGCGGGTCAGGATCGTCTCGATCTCGGCGTCGTTCACCGCGGGGATGACCGGCGCGATCATCACGCCCGCCGGCACTCCGGCGTCGTTGAGCCGGGCGATCGCCTCGATTCGCTTTTCGGGGGTCGGCGCGCGCGGCTCCATCTTGCGCGCCAGCGCGCGGTCGAGCGTCGTCACCGACAGGAACACCTTGACCAGCCCGTCGGCGGCCATGTCGCTCAAGATGTCGAGGTCGCGCAGCACGAGATTCGACTTGGTGACGATGCTCGCCGGGTGGCGGGCGCGACGCAGCGTCTCCAGCACCGACCGCGTGATGCGGTATTGCCGCTCGATCGGCTGATAGGGGTCGGTGTTGGTCCCGAGCGCGATCGGCGCGGCGGCGTATTTCGGCGCCGCAAGCTCGCGTTCGAGCGCCGCCGCGACGCCCTGCTTGGCGAACAGCTTGGTCTCGAAATCAAGACCGGCCGAGAGACCCATATAGGCGTGGGTCGGCCTGGCGAAACAGTAGAAGCAGCCGTGCTCGCAGCCGCGATAGGGATTGATCGACCGGTCGAACGAGATGTCGGGCGACGTGTTGCGCGTGATGACGGCCTTCGGCTTCTCGAAGGTCACCTCGGTGACGAGCGGCTCGGGCGCCTCGTCGCGGGTCCAGCCGTCGTCAAAATCCTCGCGGGTCTGAATCTCGAAGCGGCCGGAGGCGTTGGTCGCGGCGCCGCGACCCCGCCGCCGCTCGCCGGGGAGAATGCGTTCGGCGATCGCCGCGGGCTGATGCCTCGGGTCGGCGGCTCGGGAAGCCCTGTTCGCGTTCATGGCGTCGTTCCGTTGGAACAAAACATGAACGCTTAGATAAGACGAGGGCGCCGCTCCGTCAACCCTGTCCCACAATGAAACCGTGGCCGCCTTAGGCGGCGCGCCAGTTCCCGTGGAAGCCGAATGGGACGCGCCGGGGCAGTTTGGCCATGCCAATCGGCCCGCGGTCGATCGCGCCAGCGTCGAAGACCACGAAATCGCTACGGTCTTCCGCCGCGCGATAGACGACAGCGACGACCCATCCATCGCCTTCCGGCGCATCGGCCGAGCGCGGAACGAACACCGGCTCTCCCGGCGCGTCGCCTTCGCCGAATCGATAGGTCGTCCGCTTTCCGGTCCTGAGATCGACGTGCGCGATACAGTCGAACCTTTCGCCGTCGCGCCCGCTGGACTGTCCGGCGAACCAGCCATGACGATATCCCAAGCCCGCGCGGCGCTCATCGAAGCGCGGAAATTCGCCCGGCAGATCGTCGAGCGGCTCGCGCTTGATCGTGTTCGAGGCGCCGGCGAGGTCAAACATCCACCGCACCAGCCGGGCAGACGCGCGCTTCGGCGCCGTACCGTCCACGTTCGGGAAGAGCGGCGCCGAAGGGTACTCCATCACGTCGGCGACGATCGTGTCGCCCTCCTCCCATGCGTTCATCGGATGGAAGACGTAGCAGGCCTCGGTCGTGAACCAGCGCATGCTCGCGACGTCCGCGTCGCGCGCCATCACGCCGATATGCGAGCCCTTGTCCGGCTCCCAGGCGAAGGCCGGCCCTCCGCGCAGGGCGCGCTGAAGGTCGCCGGTCAGCGGCAGAATGGGAAACAGCGCATGGCGGCGCGTGACCAGAAAATCATGCACCATGCTCGAGAACGGCGCCTCGAAGGTGTCGCGCCGCGTCACCTCGCCACCCGCGTTGGTGACGCCGTACGCCATGGTCTTCGTGAACCAACCGGCGCCGACCGAATAACCGAACCAGACCATCTCGCCGGTTTCCGGGTCGATCTTCGGATGCGCGGTGACCCGCCCGCCGTAGGGCTCGGCATAGCCGCGGGACTCGAGGCTCCCCGGATCGAGCTCGAACGGCAGATGCGCCTCTTCGAGCGCCAGCAAATGGCCCGCGTGCCAGATGATGTTGGTGTTGGCGACGCCACTGTCCTTGCCCATGACCGAGGGATCGGCGGCCCTCGGATCGAACCCGCCGAACAGCGCCTTGCCGGCCTCATGCTCCAGCCGCCATTTCGGCGTCCGCACGTAGCGGTTGCGATAGGCGACCTTGCCGCCGTCGACGGAGAAGGCGTGGATCATGCCGTCGCCGGTGAACCAGTGGTAATGGCCTCTTGGCTCGAACTGGGGATTCGGCCCGTTGCGATAGAAGACGCCGCGCAGATCGGACGGAAACTCGCCGGTGACCTCGAGTTGGAAGTCGTCCTCGCTGCGCACAGGAGCGAAATTGCCGGCGAGATAGGGATTGGTCGAAGGCGACGCATCCATGGGCCTTTGTCCTCCCAATGCGATCGAGGTCGGGCCCGTTGCTTCGCGAGCCCGTTGGCGCAGAATGCGCCCCGGCGCGCGACTCTTCAACTGAAGACCAAGGGCGCCGTCTTTGCCTATCGAGGAGACGATCATGCAACGGCGGAAACTGGGCGCGGCCGGACCGGACGTCAGCGCCATCGGCCTCGGCTGCATGGGAATGTCGGACTTCTACGGCCCCGCGGACCGCGCCGAGAGCCTCGCCACCATCCAAGCCGCGCTCGAATCGGGCGCGACGCTGATCGACACCGGCGACTTCTACGGGCAAGGCCACAACGAGATGCTGATCGCCGAGGCCCTGAAGGGTCGCCCTCGCGACGATTATCAGCTCAGCGTGAAGTTCGGCGCGCTTCGCGATCCCGCGATGAATTTCATCGGCTACGACGCGCGGCCGGAGGCGGTGAAGAACTTCCTCACCTACTCGCTCAAGCGTCTCGGCGTCGACCATCTCGACGTCTACCGGCCGGCGCGGCTCGACCCGGCGGTCCCGATCGAGGACACGATCGGGGCGATCGCGGACATGGTTCAAAAGGGCTACGTCCGCGCGATCGGCCTGTCCGAAGTCAACGC
Source organism: uncultured Alphaproteobacteria bacterium (assembly GCA_963748545.1). Lineage (GTDB taxonomy): Bacteria > Pseudomonadota > Alphaproteobacteria > Rhizobiales > Beijerinckiaceae > Roseiarcus. The sequence continues at coordinate 287,249 of CAVVJO010000035.1, read as the reverse complement.
CGGCACAATCCGGCGGGCGGCCGCGATCCATCCGATCGCAGACCTCCAGATCGAGTATTCGTTGATCGTACGGCTGATCGAGGCCGACATTCTGCCGGCCTGCCGCGAGCTTGGGATCGGGATCACGGCCTATGGCGTGCTGGCGCGCGGGCTGATCTCCGGCCACTGGACGAAAGACCGGTCGAGCGCGCGCGACTTCCGGGCGTTCTCGTCACGGTTTTCCGGCGAAAACCTCGAACACAACCTCGCGCTGGTCGAAGGTCTGCGCAAGCTCGCCGCCGCGCGCGGCGTCAGCGTGGCCGCGATCGCGGTCGCCTGGGTGATGGCGCAGGGGTCTGACATCGTGCCGCTCGTTGGCGCGCGCAGACGCGAGCAATGGGCCGAGTCGAGCGCAGCCGACCGGATCATTCTCACCGAACTCGATTGCGCCGAGATCGAAGGCGCCGTGCCGAAAGGGGCGGCCAGGGGCGACCGCTACCCGGCCCAGGCGATGGCCCATCTCGACAGCGAGAAGCGCACGTAGCCCCTCAGTACGGCGCGCGCGCCCGGGCGTAGTCGCGGGTGACGTTGCCGACGAGATCGATCGAGTCGGGGTTGAGCGTGCGCACCGGCGCGCCCGCTCTAAAGTCCAGGCCCTTGAGGTCGGTCCAGATCACGTTCGGGCTTGTGGTCAGCTCGAAGAAATAGAGCTTGTTGGTCGTGTCGGAGACCGTGCGGTATTCGGTGTTGTAGACGCCGAAGCTCTTGTAGGGCGCGCCAAACGGGACCGAAGCGTTGCGCATGATCGCCAGGACCGAGGCGACCCCTTCGCGTTCCGTCTTGGGCGTGGGAACCATCGACAGATAGTAGGACGCGCGCTGGAACCGGTCGCGCGGATTGACGTTGCCGGGCAGGGGCGTATCGCTCGACGGCTTAGAGAAATCCTGCGCCTTCAGAAGCTCGAGCTGTTGGTCGTAACTCGGATCGTTGGTCATGACGCGGTAATCGCGGCCGTGGTGCACGACCGCCTTGCCGTCGATGTATTCGATGATCGCGGAGTCGCCGCTCGCGTCCTCGAGCGCGAGATGGACGGTGGCCTTGTGGCCGTGCGATTCGACCGGAAGAACCTGGATCTTGGCGAGAAGGTCGAGCGCCTCAGGGACGCTGGCCGCATTGTCGAGCGCATATTGCGCCCAAAGCCCGGCGTGGACGCCAGGCATCGCCTTGTCGCGCGCTCCGAAGTCGGCGGCGTTGAGATAGAGCATATGGACCGCAAGGCCGTGCTCGTTCATGCCGTCGGCCGCGCCGAGCCCGTAGACCGTCGTGACCAGGCTGCCGTATTTCGACGTCCAGACCATCGGATTGGGGTCGTTGAGGCTCTGCCCGGCGAGCTTGCCGCCGTCGTGCTTGAGGCCGCGCGGCAGCACCGTGAGAATCGGCTCGGTGGATTCCGGCCAGTCCATCGTGCGCCCGACCAGGATCGCCGGGCCGCCGCCGTTCCATAGCACCCGCGTGCAGGCGAAACTCTCAGCCGCGCCGAAAATCGAGACGACGGCGACCGCGCCGGCGATCGCACGGTTCAAAACACTCTTCCTCAAAGCCTAACCCCCCAACGCTACAGGGCGGGATCCTCAGGACGTCCTGTTGGACGCCCTGTGTCGCGACCTCGCGGGCGCGGTCGGCGACCGCACCCTACAATCTCTCACTCGGCGCCCGCCCTCATTGCGAGAACGTGTCGCACGACGAAACCTGCCCGCTCTTGAGGCCGGCGGTCAGCCACTTGGCGCGCTGCGCCGACGAACCATGGGTGAAGCTGTCAGGAACGGCGTAGCCGCGCGCCGCGGTCTGCAGGCGGTCGTCGCCGATCGCCTGCGCGGTCGCGAGCGCCTTCTCCACGTCGCCCTGCTCGAGGATCTGCCATTTCTGGTTGGCGTTGGCGGCCCAGACGCCGGCGAGGCAGTCGGCCTGCAATTCGACGCGCACGGAGATGGCGTTGGCCTGCGTCTGGCTCACGCGCTGCTTGTAGTTGTCGGCCTTGTCGAGAATGCCGAGCAGATCCTGCACGTGATGGCCGACCTCGTGGGCCACGACATAGGCGTAGGCGAAGTCGCCGCCGCCGCCGTATTTGGCCTTCATGTCGCGGAAGAACGAGGTGTCGAGATAGACCTTCTTGTCGATCGGGCAATAGAACGGACCCATCGCCGCCTGCGCGCCGCCGCACCCGGACCGGGTCGCGCCGTCATAGATGACCAGCGTCGCCGGCTGGTACTGAACGCCGGTCTGCTGCGGCAGGATGGTCCCCCACACCGCCTCGGTCGTGCCCATCACGTGCGACAGGAATTTTCGGGTGGGATCGTTGGGATCCGCGGCAGGCCCGGTCGTGGCCTGCTGGGTGGTCTGGTCCCCGTTATTCATGTGGCGGGAAACCATCTCGGCGCCGCCCATCAAGACCGCAGGATTGATGCCGGTGAAATAGCTGATCGCGAACACGGCGATGATGCCGACGATGCCAAGGCCTCCCTTGCCCACCATCCCGCCGCCCTGGCCGCGGCGATCCTCGATGTTCTGCGAAACGGGCGTGTTGTCGTACTGCATCGATGAACTCTCGAAGGCTCGCTTCCCCCGCCGTCCCGCTGGTCGCAACGGCGCTGTCGCAACCTTTGTAGCAGAGGCCGCGCGACCTGAGTAGCGAGGACAACGGGGCGAAGATGCGAAAATGCGATGACGGGGGGTAAAAACATGCGGCCGGACGCCGGGATGTCGTGGCGCACGCCCTGCTTTTGCGTGCTATTGAGGTCGGAACCCGAGCGCAAGACGCGACGACCTACGCGGACGGAGCTGAAGGACCCGATATGGGGCCGACCCATCGCAATCTCGACGAGAAGACGGCCGCCGACGCGCTCTTGTGGTGGGCGGAGGCGGGCGTCGACTTCACGGTCGGCGATGCGCCTTCCGACCTCTTTGCCGCGTCGCCCGTTGCGGCTCCCGAACGGCGCGAGGGCGCTGCGGCTGGGCGTCCGGCCGCCCCGACGCCCGCGAGCCGGGCAGCCCCGCCGGCCGTCGCAGCGCGCCAAGACGCGGGGCCGCCGGCCGTCCGTCTCCTGGGCGCGACGGCCCAGACCGCGGCGGCCGAACTCGCCGCGTCCGCGATCGACTTGCCAGGCCTCGCCGCGGCGCTCGAGCGCTTCGACGGCTGCGCGCTGAAGAAAACCGCAACGCAGCTCGTTTTCTCCGATGGCGTCCCCGGCTCGCGCGTCATGCTGGTCGGCGAGGGCCCCGGCGGAGACGAGGACCGGATTGGCCGGCCGTTCGTCGGACGCGCCGGCCAATTGCTCGACAGGATGCTCAGCGCGATCGGGCTCGACCGCCGTCAGGTCTACATCGCTAACGTCGTCCCCTGGCGTCCGCCGGGGAACCGCACCCCGACGCCGGAGGAGACGCAGGCCTGCCTGCCCTTCATCCGGCGCCAGATCGAGCTTGCCGATCCGGAAATTCTCGTTTGCCTCGGCGCCCTCTCCGCCCAGACGCTGCTCGGGATCAAAAGCGGCATCACCCGGGCGCGGGGCTCGTGGATGACCTATAGCCGGGACGACGGCCGTCCGGTCCGGGCGTTGCCCATGCTCCATCCCGCCTACCTGTTGCGCCAACCCGCCCAAAAACGGGCCGCCTGGGCCGACATGCGCGCGCTCGCCGCGGCGCTGGCGGGCGAGCCCGGCCAGTAGGGGCAGGACCCGACCTCGTCCCGTCGTCTTGGGCGGTCGCGACCCGTCGGTCGATCCGCCGCGGCGATGCTGCACCGCGACCCGATCAAATGTCAAAGGAATAAGACCGTGACGGAAATGGACAACGGACCGAGTCGTTAACCATCTGAATTCGCAGACTTCTGCGCCCCGTTTTAATTATTTTGCATGATTGTTATGTTTTCGCAGGTGCAGTATCTGTGAACAGTTGGTCTCGCTCGCCTGCGCGAGCCGTTAATCATCGCCTGTTCTGAGAGCGCACGAATAATGAGTTCCTCAAACGGGTGGAACTTCGGCCGGTAGATTCGCGTACTCCGTTCGGCGCAAAGCAACGGCCCGCGGCGTTTTACCGAGTCGAATGTCGGACGTTTGACCGTGAGGATGGGCCGAACCGCGACTGCGGGCGTGATGAAGTCCCATAGGGAGGAAATGCGAGATGTCTGACTGGAAAGTCTATTACCGAGATGATCTGGATCGGGATAGGACCTCTCAGAGCATTGCCACCAAGGAGGACGCGCTCGCTCAGGCAAGGACGCTGCATCGCCGGCAGCGCGCGGAAATATACCGCATCGAGGGGCCGGACGGCGACCTTGTACGCAAAGAGGAAATCATGCGTTGGGTTTGCGCCCAAGCGCACTGAGTCAGGCCGCGAATCGCGTCGCTTAGGCGCCTTTGAAATCACGGATGGTTTTCAAACTGGCCATGCCCTGTTTCGGCTTCGCGGGGTTGACTTGGCCGATCGGGATGCGTTGATCCCCGACATCAGCCGCATTTCGTCTCTCGACCCTCGACGCCGGACCAGGATGCAGGCCTCTTCAATCACCGGCCCTGGCGCTCGTCGCTGTCCCCTGGATATGAGGCCGGCCGGGTCGGGAGCGCAACAAATCCTTCCCAATATCGGAATTGTGTGTCATGTTATTTCTCTTGGTCAAAACACCGGCGCGCTCGGAGGGGTTCGCGCGGGCAGGGGGTCGCTGTGTCGGGGTTGGGGATGGGCGGGATCGAGACTTTGCGCGAGAGATCCAGCGGCGCCCTCGTCGCGGGAAGCGGTCGCGAGGCCGGCTTCCGCGCAGCGCGGCGCCCGGAAATATCGCCGCAAGCTCTTGAAATCGATGAAAACGGAACTGGCGTTGGCGCCGCCGGTTCAATTCGCGGACGGAAGCTTTCTGGACTGCTAAGCGCCCAAGGAGACGACGATGATAAAGGCCAATGCGACCGGGTCGCGCGCCTGCGCATAGCCGCCGTCGCCTTGCGGGAGGTCGTTCACCCGGCGGATAGGCGCCCGGAAAATCAGCCGCAACCTCCTCAAAGCCTTCAAAACCGAACTGGTTTTGGCGCCGCCGCCTCAATGCGCCGTCAGAAGCTCGCCGCGCCGCTCCGGACTGAATCGGATGACAACGACGATGGCGACCGCGATGATTCCTGCGATCAGCGCCAGGGCAAACGCATAGTCGCCATTGTTGGCTTCGGCGATCTTGGCCTGGAACGGGCCATTGTAAGAGGCGAGAAAATTGCCGGCCTGATAGACGAACGCCGGGATGGTGGCGCGAGCGGCGCCGGGCGCAAGTTCGTTGAGGTGGGCGGGGATCACGCCCCAGGCTCCCTGCACCGCGATCTGCATGACGAACGCGCCAAGCGCCAGCATTCCCGGGGTCGAGGAATAGGCCCAGAACGGCAGCGCCGGCAAAGCAAGGAGCGCGGCGATGGTAATCGCGTTGATCCGCCCGATCCGTTCCGAGAGATGGCCGAACGTCAGGCCGCCGACGATCGCGCCGATGTTGGCGATGATCGCGATCCAGCTGACGGTCGCCGGATCGAAATGGTGCTGCTTCTGCAGGAACGTCGGGTACAGGTCCTGCGTGCCGTGGCTGAACAGGTTGAAGCACATCATCAGCACGATCATGTAGAGGACCAGCCCTTTGTGCTGGGCCACGGTCTCCCACAGCCTCGGTTTGACGTGCTTTTGCGACGCCTCGAAGGCGGGCGATTCAGGAACCGCGGACCGAATGAACAGGACGACGAAGGCTGGCAAGACGCTGAGGAGAAACATCGCCCGCCAGTCGAACGTGTAATCCCCGAAGGTCCTGCCGTAGAGGAGGCCGTAGGCGATCGCCGCCAGGATGAAGCCGCTCGGATATCCGCATTGCAGGACGCCCGACACTGTGCCGCGCATGGTCGGCGGGATCGACTCCATGGCGAGCGAGCTGCCCAGGCCCCACTCGCCCCCCATCGCGACCCCGAACAGCGCGCGAAGGATCAGGAAAACGGTGAGGTTCGGGGAGAAGGCCGCGGCGGCGCCGATGATCGAATAGCACAGAATATCCAGCATCAGCGCGGGCTTGCGTCCCCACGTGTCGCCGATCCGGCCGAAGATGTAGGCGCCCACGAAGCGCATCGCCAACGTCAGGAACAACGCGTAGGCGACCGCCGACACCTCGACTCCGAACTCCTTGGCGATATCCTTGATGACGAAGGTCAGCACAAAGAAGTCGAACGCGTCGAGCGTCCAGCCGAGATAGGCCGCGAAGATCGTCCGGATTTGTGGCCCTGTCAGGTTCATGAGCGTCTCCCGCGGCGGCCGGGAAAGGGGCGCCGTCAAATTTTTGTCACCTTAACGCGGGGAATTTGCGGCCGCCAAGTCATCCGTTCGACAGCGGCGCCTCGACAGCGGGCCGGAGGGGTTTTAAGAGCCGGTTCCGGCCGGTCGGCCCCTCTGGAGATCGAGCGCTCGGCATGATCATCGCCATCGACGGCCCGGCGGCGTCGGGCAAGGGCACCATCGCCCGGCGGCTCGCCGCGCGTTACGGCCTGCCCCACCTCGATACCGGACTCCTCTATCGCGCGACGGCGGCTGCGCTGATCAGCGCGGACCGCGACCTCTACGACGAGAGCGCCGCGGTGGCGGCGGCGCGGGGGCTTGGCCTCACCGATTTCGACGAGGCGGTGCTGCGCACTCGCGAGATGGGCGAGGCGGCGTCGGTGGTCGCCGCGATGCCGGGCGTTCGCGAGGCCCTGCTCGACGCCCAGCGTGCCTTCGCCGCCCGGCCCGGAGGCGCCGTTCTCGACGGCCGCGATATCGGCACGGTCGTCGCCCCGCGCGCGGAAGTGAAGATCTTCGTGACGGCCAGCGCCCCCGCTCGCGCCCAGCGGCGCGCCCTCGAACTGGCGCAGCGCGGCGAGCGGGCGGATTACGACGCTATCCTGGCCGACATTCTGAAGCGCGACGCCCGCGATTCCGGGCGTTCGGCGGCGCCGTTGCGCGCGGCGGACGACGCCCTGAGGCTCGACACGACCCACCTGAGCATCGAGGCCGCGTTCGCCGAGGCGGAGCGGATCGTGGAGGCGGCGCGTGTCGGCGCCTAGGGCCGTGCGCGACCCGTCCCGCAGCGGAACCGCGGGGTCTCAGGCGGCCGCTTGGCCCGAGCGGCGGTGGTGGGTGTCGCGCAGCCGGGCGATGGCGCCTTCGATTTCCGCCCGCTGCCGCTCGAGGTGGCCGATCTGGTTGACGATCTGCTGCGGCTGCAACCGCTCCTCGAGGTCGGACGCCTCGTTCGCGCCTTTGCCGCCGATCAGATCGCTGATTTCTGAAAGGGTGAAACCGAGCTTTTTTCCACTGAGAATCATGTCCAGACGGAGCCGGTCGGGGGCGCGGTAGTAGCGGGCGTTGCCTTCGCGGCGGGGCTTGATGAGGCCCCGATCCTCATAGAAGCGCAGCGTCCGCAGGCTGACCCCGTACAATCTGGACATCTGACTGATCGTCATTTCTTCCGTTCCCGAACCGGGAACGGGGTCGGCCTCGGGGTCCGCCTCGCTCGACGATGCGGCGACCGCATAACTCAGGGAAGACAACCGGCTCATGACCTCTCCTTTCGTCGGCGCCGTTGGGTTCGCGCCAGGTGATTCGCGCGCACCGCGCGATCCGCCGCGACTATGCCACATCGAGAAAGGAGTTGCAACTAGAAGTTGCTGGATACAACCGAATCGTCTTTGGCCGAGATCCGCGGAAAGCTGCCGTCAAAACGACCCTTAACCGTTTCTTCACCCTGCCGATCGAATGATCCCTGCGGAGGCGCGCGTCCGGCGCGTGTCCCATCGCGAAACGCGTGCGGCGGTCGAGGGCATGAGCAACAGCACGGCGTGGGGTCAAGCAAGCGTCAGCCCGGACGCCCGGCGGCTTGCCGAACAGGCCGCCCGCCGCGCCGGCGTCACGCTTGAAGACTTTCTCGATCGCGCGATCGCGGAGCTTGCAAAGGGGGACCCGGCAGGAAAGGGACAGCTTCCCAAGGCCCTTGTCGAAGGCGCGTCTGCGAGAGACCTCCAGGAACGGTTGCGAGCCTCCGCCGCTACGGTGGAGCGGCGCGTGAAGCCCGGCGCCGCATCGCAACCCGAACCGGCGCCGGACGGCCGAGCCGAATATTGGTGGAAAACTCCATCGGTCGCCAAGGGTTCGGCGAACTCGAGCAGCGGCGCGGGCAAAAGCCTGACCTCGCGGGAAGACAGGCCGGACCCCCACCCTGCGGCGGGAGACGTTGGAAGCGGTCGGGGTCAAGACCCCATTGCGCAAAGGCGAACTTTTCCGGCGAATATTGCTCCGCCTGCCGCATTCGACTTGGAATCGGCGGTCAATCAGATCGCTTCGCGGCGGCGGTCGCTTAGCGCTCGACAGGCGCTCGACAGGTTGGAGTTGGAGCGCGTCAATTTGTCGGACACGGCGGCTGGAGACGCGGGGCGTCGCGCAACCCGCACGATGGATTCTGCAACCCTCGAGGTTTCGACGACCCAGAGCGAATCGCTGAAGCTCGGCCTCCAGACGTTGTCCGATAAGCTTGATGCGCTCGGTCGCGAATGGTCGGGCGTGAAGGCGAGCGATCGCGAGCTGGCGACCTTGCGGGATCAAATAGCGGAGGTCAGACGCAGCCTTTCCGATCTCGCGCCGCGCAACGCCGTCTCTGTGCTTATGGAGTCCTTCGAGGGGTTGGCCCGGCAGGTCTCCGGACTGGCTGGAGACGGCGGCGATCCCCCGATGTTCGCCCCGCGGGCCGCCGACGCACAGGCGCTACGCGAGATCCTCGGTGATTCTGGTAGGAGAGCCGAAGCGGAAGATGACCTCAAGCGTAGGATCGAGCTTGTTGTGGCCAGGATGGACGCCTTGGCCGACGCGACGGTTCGTCCGGAAGTCGTCGACGCTATTCGGCAGCAGATGCAGGAGGTGCATGACCTTCTGCTCGCAGCTGCTCGGCGCAGCGTTCCGATTGACCGCATCGAGGATCAGATCTCCAGGCTTGTCGATCGAGTTCGAGGGGTGGTCGAAGGCTTGCTCGAACCCCGTCGGCGGCGAATCAGCCGAGCGCCGCATCGACGCCGCCTTGCAGGAGTTGCAAAGGACGGCCACGCGTATCGCGGCGTCGTTGGAGGCTTTTGATGCGAAACTCGACTCGGCTGTCGAGAAGGTGTTCGCGGCCCCCGACCGCGATCTAAGGAAAAGACTCGAAAACGCAGAGACTTGGGCTCGCGAACGCGCGCAGATCGAGCCGATTTTGACGCAAATCATCGATAGATTGGAACGCTTGCCGGGAGCCGGTGCGGAGGGCGAAATCGGCGCGCTGCGGTCCGTCGATCATGAGCTCAAGTCGTTGAGAGAGGCCATCGAGGCAAGCGCCGCACACACCCTCGATCGGTTGACCGAGCGGCTCGAAAGCGCATTCGCCGCACAGGCGAGCGACGGCGCGGTTTCTGCGCAGCTCGCAGAGCTCAACGGCCGATTTGACGTCTTCACAAATCGTCTCGTTGAAGTGAGCGCGCTGGAACGCGCCGCGCGAGACCTGATGGAGAGGCTTCAGGACAAGGACCCTGGTTCAAGGCGGGGGGAGAACAGAGAGGAAGTCTCCGAACGACCGTTCGCGTTTCAACATGAGCGGAAGGAAGCTGAACGGCGCACGGAATTGCTTTTGCGCGGGATCCGGGACGACCTCGACAGGTTGATCGACCGTCTTCCCGGAGACGGCTCCGGCAGGTCTGGGGCTGCGTTTCCGGACCGCGAGAGCGATGGCCGGGACATCGCAGCACACCTAAATCCCGAGGAGCTTGGCGATCTCAGCGGCTTCGCGCCGCGTTCGTCTCAGGCTGGGCGAGGGCAAGCGGCGGGCGGCGAGAACGCGGCGCCCCGGGAAGAGCGCGACGACGAGTTCCTGCTCGAGCCGGGAGCCGGCGCGCCCGAGCATCTCAGGGTCGCGGCCGGCCTCGCTCAAGCGATCGGGCCGCGGACCAATCCAGCGGTCTCCGTGCATATCGCGGCGGCGCGCCGCGCCGCTCAAGCGGCGCTAGCCGATAATGCACAATTGTCGAACGGATGGCCCCGCGTTGAACAGAACGTGCAGAACGCGAAGCGATTCTACACGCAGCACAGGCGCTCGCTCCTGCTCGTCGCAGTCCTCGTCCTCACCCTGACCGCGGTCGCGCGCATCATGGGCGCGCACGCGCCGCTGCTGCAAAAGTCCGAGTTGAGCGCGCCAGTGACCAAGCCACCCGCTGCGCTGGCCCTTCCGAACTCGCCCTCTCGCGCCTTGGCAGCATTCGATGCGGCCGCCGCCGTAGACGCCATCCCCACCGGTTCGATCGCCCCGAATTCCGCCAGGAGCGGCGGCTCTGCGATCAACCCGACCCCTCCAGACCTCACAGCGTCGATCCCAAGTGACGCGCCCGCATCCTTGCGAGACGGAGTCCTGGGCGGCTCCGCTTTGGCGCAATACGACCTTGCTCAGCGCCTCCTCGAAGGACGGGGATTGTCCCAGGATCAGGCGAACGCCGCATTCTGGTTCGGGCGCGCGGCGACCGCAGGCTTCGCTCCAGCGCAATTCCGGCTGGGCGCCCTTTATCAGAAGGGCGTTGGCGTTGGTCGCGATCCGGCCATGGCGAAACGTTGGTATTCGGCGGCGGCCCGTTTAGGGAACGCCCGCGCAGCTCACAACCTCGGCGTGATGGATGCGGAGCCAGACGGCGAGAAGGCAGATTACGCCGAAGCGGCGAAGTGGTTCCGGCGCGCGGCGGAAATGGGCGTCCGCGACAGCCAGTTCAATCTCGCGGTACTCTATGCTCGCGGCCTCGGCGTCGACCAGGACCTTCGCCAGTCATGGAAGTGGTTCTCGCTGGCTGCCGGGCAGGGCGACTTGGAAGCGGCGCACAAGCGCGACGAGATCGCCAAGAAGATGGATCCCGACGCCCTGACGGCTGCCGCGGATCAATTGGCCAAATTCAGAGCGGTCGATCCCGATCCCGCCGCCAACGATGCGGCCGCCACGCCGCCGGCGTCCTCTTCGCGAAGAGACGGCCCGGGGTCGTAGCCCTAAAGTCGGGGCGTCGCAGACGGCCCGGCGAGCGGCTCCCGAGCGAGTTTCTAGCATTTTCAATACTTTGCGGCGAATTTCTCGGGCGCCCGCGGCGGGACCCTAGAGCCGGACGGTAGCCTAAGTTGATCTGTCATCTTAGTAGTGCGTGGACTGGCGTCACGAAATCGCAGAAAACCGGGGAGATCGGCCAGCCTTTACTCCGCCCCGCTGACGATCACAGCGATATGCGCGTCCTTGACGTTGCTGAGTTGGACGTCGACCGGCCGCCCCGGCAGGTCGAACTTCACGCTCTTGCGCACGCCATCGCATCCGAGCGCGCCCGAGAACGCCTCCGGGTGGAGAAAAACTCCGTTATCGATCACGTCGATCCACGCTTCGGAGTTGACTGTCATCGTGTAGACGCCTGGTTTCTCTGGGGAGGGCAACGAGAAATGGCCGGCGAACGAGGGCGTGCGCTTTGGCGAACGTTCCGGCGCATGCGGCAGGCTCGTCTCGGTAAAGGGCGCGAGCTGCAGGGTTAACGCCGCATCGTAACGCAGCGCTCCGCCATCGGCGACGACAGGCTTCGCGGCTTCCACAAGCGCAGCGCGATCATGTTCAATCGGCCACCGGAACGCGCCGCAACCCGTCGGTTCCTCGGCCGCGGCAAGCGTGGGAATTGACGCGAGCGCCGCCGCCACGACAAAAAGGCAACCCCTCATTGCGAGGTCACCGTGGTCGTCGGGCTCCTCAGGGAATTGGGTTTGGCGCCGTTCAGCAGACTTATGGCGGCCTGCAACTGTGTGTCCTTCGCCTTGTCAGGCGGGACGTAGGCGTCCGACCCCTTCTCCTCGTCGGTTCCGTTCTTAAGATGCCCGAGAAGCGAGGCCTCGCCGAGGCTCGAGACCTTGCCCTTCAGATCGTCAGGGATGTTCTCGAGCACCATCACGTCAGGCTCGATGCCCTTCGCCTGAATCGAGCGGCCCGATGGCGTATAATAACGTGCGGTCGTCAGTTTCAGCGCGCCCTCGTCGCCGAGGGGCAAAATCGTCTGGACCGACCCCTTGCCGAATGAGCGCGTGCCGATCAGCGTCGCGCGCTTGAGATCCTGGAGCGCGCCCGAAACGATTTCGGAAGCCGAGGCCGAGCCGCCGTTGATCAGGACCACCAGCGGTTTGCCCTCGGACAAGTTGACGCCGGGGCGCGCGCTGTATCCCTGCTGCTCTTCGGCGTTGCGTCCCCGTGTGGTGACGATCGGGCCGCCATCGACGAAAGCGTTGGTGATTTCGACTGCCTGATTGAGAAGACCGCCGGGATTGTTGCGCAAGTCGAGGATGTAGCCCTTGAGCTTAGCCTCGCCCGGATCGCTGCGGAAATGATCGAAAGCCCTTCGAACTCCGTCGTAGGCCTCCTGATTGAACTGAGTGATGCGGATATACCCGATATTCCCGTTTTCAATATGTGCGCGGACCGACTGCACATGGATGATCTCGCGGACGATCGCGTACTCCTTCGCATCTTTGTTGGAACCGCGCTGAATAAGGAGACGGACGCTCGACTTCGCCGGCCCGCGCATTTTGTCGACGGCTTCTTTGAGGGTGAGGCCCTTGACCGGCGTCTCGTCGATCCTCGTGATGAGGTCGCCGGACATCAGGCCTGCCCGCGCCGCCGGAGTGTCGTCGATCGGGCTGACCACCTTGACCAGTCCGTCCTCCATCATGACCTCGAGCCCCAGGCCGCCGAACTCCTCGCCCTTCATGCTGGTCTGGAAGTCCTGCAGCGCCTTGGGATCGAAATAGGTCGAATGGGGGTCGAGCGAGGCCAGCATGCCGTCAATCGCGCCACGCACAAGCTTGTCGTCGTCGGGCTTCTCGGCGTAGTTGCTGCGAACCTTGTCGAAAACCTCGGTGAACAGCGGAACGCCGCTGGTCCCGTTCGCGGTCGCAGCCTTGAGGACGCCGTGCGAAACTCCGGTGAGCGCAGCGCCGGCGATGACGCCAACGACGAGATAAGAAACGCCTTTCGGCATGGTCACTTCGCTCCCGCGATCATCTCGCACACGTTCAGTTGGGTTTAGCGGGGGCGCTGGGCGCAGAAGCCGGCGCCTCGTCGGGCTTGGCGGCGTCGACGTTGGGCTTACCGGCGTCCGTGTCGGCTGACGCCGCCTGCGCGGGCTTTTCGCCGTGGAGCAGGCCAATCGCCGCCTTCAGCTGCTTGTCGTCCTTCTCTTCAGGCGGCACGTAAGCTTGCGACGCCGAGGTATCCTCTTCGCCGTTGGCCAGATGCCCCTTGAGGGAGGCCTCGCCCTTCATGTCGTCCTTGCCTTTGAGATCGGCCGGGACGTCTTCAAGCACCTTGTAGTCGGGCTCGATGCCCTTCGCCTGGATCGAGCGGCCCGAGGGGGTATAGTAGCGTGCGGTCGTCAGTCGCAACGCGCCATCCTGCCCAAGCGGCATGATGGTCTGCACCGAGCCCTTGCCGAACGAGCGCGTCCCGATCAGGGACGCGCGCTTGTGATCCTGCAGCGCGCCCGACACGATCTCGGAGGCCGACGCAGAACCCCCGTTGATCAGCACCACCAGCGGCTTGCCCGCAGAGAGGTCGCCGCCGGGACGGGCGTCAAACCTTTGCGTCTCGTCCGGCGTCCGCCCACGGGTCGACACGATCTCGCCTCGGTCGATAAAGGAATTGACCACCGCGATCGACTGGTCGAGCAGGCCGCCTGGATTGTTGCGCAGATCGAGAATGTAGCCTTTGAACTTGTCCGCCGGAATCTCGGTCTTAAGCTTTTCCATCGCCTCCTTGAGGCCGTCCGCCGTCTGCTCGGTGAACTGCGTAATGCGGATGTAACCAATATCGCCGTCCTCGACATGCGAGCGAACCGACTGCACCCGGATCAGTTCTCGCACAACGGTATAGTCTTTGACGTCTTTCTTGGGACCGCGAACGATCTTGAGCTTGACTGGCGAATTGATCGCGCCACGCATCTTCTCGACGGCTTGGTCCAGAGTCAGCCCCTGGGTGGGCGTGTCGTCGATCGCTGTAATAATATCGCCCGACAGAATTCCCGCCTTAGACGCTGGCGTATCGTCGATCGGCGTGACGACCTTGATCAGGCCGTCCTCCTGGGTCACCTCGATGCCGAGACCCCCGAATTCGCCCTTGGTCTGGACCTGCATGTCCTGGAACGCCTTCGCGTCCATGTAGCTCGAATGCGGGTCGAGCGACGACAACATGCCGTTGATTGCGGCCTCGATCAGCTTGGCCTCATCGGGCTTCTCGACATAGTCATTGCGAATCTTGTCGAACACGTCGCCGAACAGGTTGAGCTGGCGGTAGGTGTCGGCGGCCGCCGCGTTGGCGGCTGGGCTGAGGTAGGCGAGCGTCTGCGGCGCCGCGAAGGTGACCGCCGCGCCAAGAACGACGCCCAAACCCAAGAGACCTGCATTCCGATTCATCCGCGCGCCTTTTCGATGTCTGCCTTCGCCCACCACGGCCCCGGATCGATCGCCGTTCCGTCTTTTCTCAGTTCGATATAGAGAACAGGCTGGGCAGCGCCAATACCTGCTGCGGCCGCCATCTTGAGAGACCCGTCGCCCACAACGCCGACAGGCTCGCCCGACAAGACGGCTTCGCCGCGCGATACGTAGGTGCGCTCCATGCCCGCCAAGAGGACATAATATCCTTCGCCCGCGTCGATTATCAAGAGTCGTCCATAGCTTCTATAGGGACCCGAATAGAGGACTGAGCCGTCGGCGGGCGCCGAAACGACCGCTTCGGCCAGGGTCGCGACCAGCATTCCATGCTCCGTGCCGCCCAGACCGTCAGACGAACCGAAGGCCTTCAGGATCGTGCCCGCGACGGGCAGAGGCAGACGTCCCTTCGCGCCGGAGAAGGCTGACTCCGGACGCAGTCGAACAGGCTGGATGTCCTGCGCTTTTTCCGCCTTGGCCTCGATGTCGCGCGCCGCGTGTTCGTCGGCCGCGCGAGCCGCCTGCTCCTGCGCCTTGCGCTGCGCCGCCTCCAGGTCGATCCGAGCGATCAGGTCCTTGAGCGTCGCGGCCTGGCTGGCGAGGTCGGCAGCCCGCTTCTGCTGGGACCCCAGCGCGGATTCGGCCGCGGACAAGGAGTCCTTGCGCGCCTCGACGAGCGCCGAGAGGCGCGCCTTCTCGCCCGCCAAGGAGGCGATCGCCCGCGCGAGGCCCTCGCGCTCCTGCACGATCGATGTGCGGGTCGCCGACAGATCCTCAATGTCGCGCGCCAGCCGCGCGGTTTCGGCATTCAAATTGGCGGTCATCGCGCTGAGCAGGGTCGCCGCCCGCACCGCCTCCGCCATGTCGCCCGATCGCACCAGGATCGCCGGAGGCGGATTTGCGCCCATGCGTTGGAGGGCGGCCAGGACCTCAACGATGGAGCCGCGCCTCGCCTGCAGCGATCGGCTGAGCGCGTCAGCCTTGTCGCTCAGGGCCGCCAGGCGCTGGTCGGCTGCGGCCACGCCGCGTTCGGCGTCCTGGACGCGGCTCGTCGTCTCGATCAGCGCATCCATAAGACGCGCCCTGTCCATTCGGATGGTTTCGATTTCCGCCTGAATGCTGCGGCGCTGCTCCTCGGACGCGCGGATCGTATCCTCGACGCCACGCAGCTCCGTCTCCTTGCCGGCTTTCTCTCGATCGGCTTTCTCTTGGACCGGGGCCGCTCTCTCTGGGCCGCCAGTTTGATCGACGGCCGTCTTATCGGGCTGTTGCGGCTGGGCGACGGGCCCGGCCGGCTCCGACAGCGCGGGCGTGCAGCCGACCGCGGCGCCCAACGCCGCGGCGCAAAGCGCGGATCGCGCTGTTCTGCTTCCATTCACCCACATGAGGTGTCCACAATCATTAAATCTGGCCCGAATCGCGGCGATTATGCGCGGTGATAAGGATGGCCGGCCAAAATCGACAAGGCCCGGTAAAGCTGTTCGGCGGCCATGACGCGCACAAGCTGATGCGGCCAGGTCATCGCTCCGAAGCCAATCACGCGTCGCGCCTTCGCCCGCAGCGAAGGCGACAGGCCGTCCGGACCGCCGATCGCCACCACGTAGGCGCGATGCGCCGCGTCCCGAACCGCTGCAATGTCGGCCCCCCACTCCGGGCTCGTCAGCGACGCGCCACGCTCGTCCAGCAAGACCAGCATGTCGCGAGGGTCGAGGGTCCCCAGTATGGCCGCGGCTTCCTCCTCGCGCCGATCTTCCGGCCGCCGGGCCCGCAACTCATCGATCTCCCGAATTTCGACATCGGCGACCCCAACCGACCGCGCCATGCTCTTCATCCGGGTAAAATACCGTTCGAACAATTCGCGTTCCGGTCCGGACTTCAGGCGGCCGATGCAAATGAGCGTGATCCGCAAGGCGTCGCCTCGCTCGATCGGATCAGCCGCTCCGGGCTTCGCCAGGCCGGTCGGCGCCCCAGATTTTCTCCAGGTTGTAGAATTGGCGTACATCCGGTCGGAAAATATGGACGATCGCGTCGCGGGCGTCCAAGAGCACCCAGTCGCAAAGGGGTAACCCCTCGATTTTCGGCGTCGGGAAGCCCGCGTCCCGGCACGCCTTGACCACCCGATCGGCGATCGCTCCCACGTGGGTGCTGGACCGACCCGACGCGACGATCATCCGATCGGCGATCGTTGTCTTCCCTCGAAGATCGATCGAGACGATGTTCTCCGCCTTGGCGTCCTCGAGGCTTGTGAGAATGATCTCTGACAGGGGATCGAGCGTCGGCGCACCGGCCGCGGGTTGTTCAGCCCACCGGGCGTTCGAAGGAGGCGTGAGTGTCAGTGTCGCGATCCTGATCGGCGCGACGTCAATTCGTCGCGCGCTCCGCTTCCTAGATTATTGAAAGCCGCCGGGCTTTCAAGCCTCAAACGGGTTCAGACCGTCAAAACGATCTTGCCGACATGCGCGCTATCGTCGATTTGCGCGTGCGCCTTGGCGGCCTCGTCCAGCCGGAACACTGAATCGATGACCGGCTTGCAGCGTCCGGCTTCGAGGAGCGGCCAGACTTTGGTCAATAAAGCCTCGGCAATGACCGCCTTGTCCGCAGCCGATCGCGGACGAAGCGTCGAGCCGGTATGAACGAGCCGCTTCTGCATCAGGGGTCTCAAGTCGACCTTTGCCTCCGGGCCGCGCAGGAAGGCGATCTGGACGATCCGTCCGTCCATCGCCGCAGCCGTGTAATTGCGTCCGACGTAGTCGCCCCCTACCATGTCCAGGATGACGTTCGCGCCGCGGCCGTCCGTCGCGGCCAGCGTTCGGGCGACGAAATCGTCCGAGCGGTAGTTCACGCCGACGTCAGCCCCGAGTCGCTCGCATTCAGCGACCTTTTCGTCGCCGCCCGCCGTCGCAATCACTGTGGCGCCGAACGCCTTGGCGAGTTGAATTGCCGTCGTTCCGATGCCGGACGTTCCGCCGTGGACGAGCAGAGTCTCGCCGCTCTTCAGCCCGCCGCGGTCGAAGACGTTGGCCCAGACGGTGAAATAGGTCTCAGGGACCGCCGCCGCCTCGATCGGCGTCAGTCCGGCGGGCAACGGAAGCGCATTGGATTCGTGCGCAACGCAATATTCGGCGTAGCCTCCGCCTGGAACCAGCGCCGTCACCTTAGCGCCTAGGGCGTGTCGAGAGACTCCCGCCCCGCATGCGAAAACGGTCCCCGCGACCTCGAGTCCGAGAATGTCGCTCGCGCCGGGCGGCGGCGCATAAAAGCCCATGCGCTGCAACACGTCCGGCCGGTTGACGCCCGCCGCCTCGACCTTGATGAGGATCTCTCCTGCCTGCGGGACGGGACGCCGGCGGGTTTCGATCGTCAGAACGTCTGGACCGCCCGGGCGATCGGCCGCCACCGCGCGCATTATCTCGTGCTGGTCCGGCATGTTCGAGTCTCCTGAACGCGTTCGCCTTGTCGGCGAACGATGGCTCGCCGTCAACACGGCCGGCGAATGGCATCGCGAAGGACGGACTGCGTCATCATCTTTCGGGGAATCGCAAGGGGCTTGGTGGAGCTGAGGGGATTCGAACCCCTGACCTCTGCAGTGCGATTGCAGCGCTCTCCCAACTGAGCTACAGCCCCGGTCCGCGGCTCTTTACTTGCGCGCCCTGGTCGTGTCAACGGCGGCGGGCGAGGCGGCGTTCATCGTGAGCGGCCGGGGTCGCGGAGCTTTCAGGGGAATTCATGCGCGCCATCCTCGACATCATTCTGATCGTCCTGAACCTGTACACATGGGTCGTCATCATCGGCGCGATCCTGTCCTGGCTGATCGCCTTTAACGTGGTCAACATGCGCAACGATCTCGTGCGTTCCGCCTGGAACCTGTTCCTCGCGCTGACCGAACCGTTCCTGCGGCCCATCCGCAACGTTTTGCCCGCCACCGGCGGCCTCGACCTGTCGCCGATCGTTCTGCTCCTCGGAATCATGCTGATCGAGCGCATCATCGTTTATTACATTTATCCAAACGTGTTCTGAGAGCCATGACCGCCTCTTCCGCGACCAAGACCGCCGCCGGCCGGTTCTTCGAGGACTTCAGGGTCGGCGACACGATTCGCCACGCCACGCCGCGGACGCTTCGCGACGGCGACGCCTCGCTCTATTCGGCGCTCTATGGCGTGCGCTTTGCGCCCCAGAGCGCTGACACTTTCGCGAAGAGCATTGGCTATCCCCGAAGCCCGATCGACGACCTGCTCGCGTTTCACGTGGTGTTCGGCAAGACGGTCCCGGATGTGTCCCTCAACGCGGTCGCCAATCTCGGCTACGCCGACTGCCGGTTCCTGAAGGCGGTCTATCCAGGCGACACGCTCTCGTCGACCTCGGAGGTGATCGGTCTGAAGGAGAACTCGAACAAGCAGAGCGGCGTCGTCTATGTGCGATCCCGCGGGGTCGACCAACATGGCGACACGGTCATCGACTATGTCCGGTGGGTGATGGTGCGCAAGCACGACCATCACGCGCCCGCGCCGGACGCGACGACGCCGAACCTCCCCGAGGCGGTCGCGGTGGCGGACCTTGGCGCGGCCTGCCCGGCGATCGACCGAGGCGCTTTCGATACGGCGCTCAGCGGCTCGCCGCACCGGTTCGAGGACTATCGCGCCGGCGAACGAATCGATCACGTTGACGGGATCACCGTGGAAGAGGCCGAGCACATGATCGCGACGCGCCTCTACCAGAACACGGCCAAGGTCCATTTCAATCAGCACAGCGAGGGGCAGGGCCGGTTCGGCCGCCGCCTGATCTATGGCGGCCATGTGATCTCGCTCGCCCGGGCGCTGAGCTTCAACGGGCTCGCCAACGCATTCCATATCGCGGCGATCAACGGCGGGCGGCATGTTGCGCCGCTGTTCGCTGGCGACACCGTTTTCGCCTGGAGCCAAATCCTGGAGACCTCGGCTCTGCCGGGCCGCGACGACGTCGGCGCCTTGCGCGTCCGGACGGTGGCGACCAAGAACCGCCCCTGCGCCGACTTCCCGCTACGGGAGGGCGACGGCTACGAGCCGAACGTCATCCTCGATCTCGACTATTGGGCGCTCGCGCCGCGCGCGCCCTGATGCGCCTGCCCGCTGACTCCACGCTGATCGTCGTCGATATACAGCAGGCGATCGACGATCCGCGGTGGGGCCCGCGCAACAACCCGGGCGCCGAGAACAATGTCGCACGGCTGCTCGCCCGCTGGCGGATGGAGGGGCTCCCGCTGATCCACATCCGCCATGATTCGGTAGAGTCGGGGTCCCCCTACGCGCCCGGCGGGCCGGGGCATCATTTCAAGGCTTGCGCCGAGCCGCGCGAGGGCGAGCGGGTGATCGGCAAATCCGCCAACAGCGCCTTCATCCGTCCCGACCTTGAGGCTGAGCTCGACGCCATCGGGGCGACGACCCTCGTGATCTGCGGCGTGCGGACATCGAACTCGCTCGAGGCGACCGCGCGGCACGCGGGCAACCTCGGCTACCAGACTTTCGTGGTGGGCGACGCGTGCTGGGACATCGATAAGATCGACTTGCGGGGCCGGCGCTGGCCGGCGGAGGACGTGCACGCGCTTTCGCTCGCCCATCTTCAGGGCGAGTATGCGACGATCGTCGATACGGAAGCGACGCTGCAGGCGGCCGGGATCGCGAAGGCGCGACAACGCCGGAACGCGCGCCGTCAACGGTGACCCCCTCCGAATTCTTTTTGATTCTCGCCCGCCTGCTGCAGGGCGGGGCAGAGGCCGGTCCGGCGACCCTGTTCATGCTCGAGGCCTCGCCGTCGGAGCGGCGGATGCGTTTCGCCAGCTGGCAGGTCGCCAGCCAGCCGGCACCATCACGAAACTTGCGGCCATGAGGGCGAGCGGGTGGCCGATCGCCTGACCGGCGGCGACTTGACAGCGCGTATCAGATTACGCGAATCGTAGTTTGAATTCGTGGGGAAGCCTCGTTCGCCCGGTGCGGGCTCGACCCGCTCGCAGCCTCTGGAGCCTCCGACCCTCGGATGAGTAACAATCCCCCCGACCCAGCCCAGCCCTACCGCGGCCTGATCGCGGGCTACACCGACGCCATCCGCGCCCAGGATTTCAAGGCTAACATCGCCATTCTGTTTGTCGCTTTCATGATGGGGCCGATTCTCTACAACTATCCCAAATTCCCGAGCTATCTGCCGATCCCGTTTGTCCTGCTGCCGTTTTTGATCGTGTATTTCTGCCTGTTCCTGGTGCTGATCCCACGCTACCCGAAACGGGGGTCGAAGCACTTCATCGTCTCGCGCACCGCGGCGGCGGAGGACTTCACCAACATCGCCGAAGACGACGACGAGCTTGGACAGCTCAGGCTGCGCTGCGCGGTTCTGTCCGAACTCCTGTGGTGGAAGACGCTCTACATCAACATCAGCTTCGTCTTGTCGATCGTGTGCATCTTTGTCACGATCGTCTTGCTGTTCTATGTTTGGTATCTGTGAGCGCGAGGATCAGGTCCGTCCATGGCCGCAGACAAAGACAAGAAGCTCCGAAACCTGTTGGCCGGATACAGCGACACGATCCGCCTCAGCGACGTCAAGGCGCTGATTGGCGTGTTGTTCGTGGCGATCATGATGGGCACGGTCGTCCAGTACAAGGATTCCTTATCCCGCCTATCTGAATCTCCCCATCCTGCTCCTGCCCTTCATGTTCATTTTCGTGAACCTCCTGATCTCGGTCTATCCGCGCTTTCCTCGCGCCGGACGAATGCGCTTCCCAATCCGGAGACGGATCGGCCCGGAGGACTTCGACTTCGTCCGGGATGCGGAGGCGGAGGCGGAGTCCCTGCCAGAACGATGCGCCATGTTCTCGCGCATCCTTTGGTGGAAGAACATCACGCTGCAGATGGCCTACATCGCGTCGATGGCCTCGATCATAGCGGCCGGGATCCTGCTGTTCGTCGCGCACAATTGAAGCAGAGTGTGGCAAGCGAGCGGGACGCCCTGTTGCGTCGGTCAGTTCGACTTTGCGACAATATCCTGATCATGGCGCCGCTCGATTTCCGCGAGGATCGCGCAGAGCATGGTATTGATCTCAAAATCCTTGGGCGTGTAGACGGCCGCAACGCCCGCAGCGCGCAACCGGTCGGCGTCAACGGGGGGAATGATGCCGCCGACGATCACCGGCACGCGGTCGAGTCCGGCCGCCCGCATCAGCGCTAGGACCTCTTCGGTGAGCGCGATGTGGGAACCGGACAAGATGGACAGCCCGACGCAATGAACGCCTTCCTTGGCGCGTTCGACGATGTCGGCCGGGGTCAGCCGTATGCCGTCGTAGACCGCCTCCATGCCGGCGTCGGTGGCCCGCGCGGCGATCTGCTCGGCGCCGTTGGAATGGCCGTCAAGCCCGGGCTTGCCAAGCAGAAACTTGACCCGCCGACCAAGCTTCAGCGATACGCGCTCGACCTCCGCCCGCAGCGGATCGAGGCCCTCCGCCGACTGCCGCGCCCGAGGCGACACGCCGGTCGGGGCGCGAAATTCGCCGAACTCCGCCCGGAGCGCGTCGCCCCATTCTCCTGTCGTGGCGCCGGCCCTCGCCGCCTCGATCGAGGGCGGCATGATGTTCGCTCCGGTCGCCGCCGCGGTCCTCAGCGCCCTCAGCGCTTCGCGCACGCGCGCCTCGTCGCGCTGTGCGCGCCACGCCCTGAGCCTTGCGACCTGCTCGCCCTCCGCCTCGCCCGAGGGGACCATGATCGAAGTCTTGCCCGCTGTCAGCGGCGACGGCTCGGAATTGGTGAAACCGTTCACCCCGACCACAATCTGTTCGCCCCGTTCGATCGCCTCGATCCGCCGAGTGTTGGATTCGACGAGCTTCGCCTTCAGCACGCCTGTCTCGATCGCCTTGACCGCGCCGCCCATCGCGTCGATCGCCGCGATCTCGGCGAGCGCCTCGCTCTTCAGCTTCCCGACAAGGGCCGCAATCTCATTGCTGCCGTCGAAAATGTCGCCGAACTCCAGAAGGTCTGTCTCGTAGGCCATAATCTGTTGCAGGCGCAGCGACCATTGCTGGTCGAACGGCCGCGGGAGGCCGAGCGCCTCGTTCCACGCCGGCAGCTGAACGGCGCGAGCGCGGGCGTTCTTCGACAGAACCACCGACAACATCTCAATCAGGATCCGATAGGCGTTGTTCTCCGGCTGCTGCTCGGTGAGGCCGAGCGAATTGACCTGCACCCCGTAGCGAAAGCGCCGCTTCGCCGGGTCCTTCACGCCGAACCGGTCGCGCGTGATCTCATCCCACAACTCGACGAAGGCGCGCATCTTGGCGAGTTCGGTGATGAAGCGCATGCCGGCGTTTACGAAGAACGACATGCTCCCGACGACATTGGCGAACGCGGTCTCGTCGACCTCGCCCGCCTGCCGGACGCGCTCGAGCACGGCGATGGCGGTGGCGAGCGCGTAGGAGAGTTCCTGGACCGGCGTCGCGCCCGCCTCCTGCAGATGGTAGGAGCAGACGTTCATCGGATTCCATTTCGGCGCCTCGCGGGCGCAGAACAGGATCATGTCCTTGGTCAGTCTCAGCGAAGGGTCGGGCGGGAACACGTAGGAGCCGCGCGCCAGATATTCCTTGATGATGTCGTTCTGCGTCGTCCCTTGAAGCTGGGCGCGCGGCGCTCCCTGCTCGTCAGCGACCGCGATATAGAGCGCCAGAAGCCACGGCGCGGTGGCGTTGATGGTCATCGATGTGTTCATCGAAGCGATCGGAATCTCCTCGAACAGCGCGCGCATGTCGCCGATGTGGGAGATTGCCACGCCGACCTTGCCGACCTCGCCCCGGGCAAGGACGTGGTCGCTGTCGTATCCCGTCTGGGTAGGCAAGTCGAAGGCGATGGAGAGGCCGGTCTGGCCCTTGGCGAGGTTCTGGCGGTAGAGCTTGTTCGACTCGCGCGCCGTCGAATGTCCGGCGTAGGTGCGGAAGATCCAGGGTTTGTCCCGCTTTGTGGTCTGGACTTGCCCGTCCTTATCCGCCATCGCGTCCACCTTTTGCGCCTCCCGTTGCGACGATCCTGCGAGGGGAGGGTCTCGTATTTTGTGCGGGGCACAATCGCAGAAAAACGCCACGCGCGCCACAATCTTGATCAGCCTCGACCTATGGAGATGTCGGCAAATCGTCTTAGTCGGAGGCCCTCCGGTGTCTTGAAAACGCCCGAAGTGCAGCAGAAAGAGGGATTGATTTTCACGGTTCGACGCGCAATGCTTATTGTGCGGCGCAATATCGGGGCGGCCGATTTGCGCTCCGTCGTGAGAACGTCGCGTTTTGAGGAAGCCCATGCACACTCGCCACGCCGAGAAGGATCTGTCGGCCGAATCCCCGGTCAAGGACCTTTACGAGATCGGCGAAATTCCCCCTCTCGGTCACGTGCCAAAATCGATGTACGCCTGGGCGGTGCGCAAGGAACGCCATGGCCCCCCGGAGGAGGCGATGAAGATCGAGGTCGTGCCGACCTGGCCGCTCGACAGCCACGATGTGCTCGTTCTCGTGATGGCGGCAGGCGTCAATTACAATGGGGTCTGGGCGGCGCTCGGCGAGCCGGTCTCGGTTCTCGACGTGCACAAACTCCCCTACCACATCGCGGGCTCGGACGCTTCAGGCATCGTTTGGGCGGTCGGCTCCAAGGTCAAGCGCTGGAAGGTCGGCGACGAGGTTGTCGTCCACTGCAACCAGGACGACGGGGACGACGAGGAGTGCAACGGCGGCGACCCGATGTTCTCGGCCTCGCAGCGCATCTGGGGCTACGAGACGCCAGACGGCTCCTTCGCCCAGTTCTGCCGGGTTCAGGACCGCCAGTTGATGGAGCGGCCTAAGCACCTCACCTGGGAAGAGGCGGCTTCGTACACGCTCACCCTCGCAACCGCTTACCGGATGCTGTTCGGCCACGAGCCGCACCGGCTTCGCCCGAGCGACAACGTGCTCGTGTGGGGCGCCTCCGGCGGCCTCGGCGTGTTCGGCGTCCAGCTCTGCGCCGCCGCAGGCGCCAATGCGATCGGCGTCATCTCGGACGAGAGCAAGCGCGACTACGTCATGTCGCTCGGCGCCAAAGGCGTGATGGACCGGAAGAACTTCAAGTGCTGGGGTCAGTTGCCCAAGGTGAACACGCCGGATACTCCGCGTACATGGCGGAGGCCCGAAAGTTCGGCAAGGCGATCTGGGACATCACCGGCAAGAAGGACGTCGACGTGGTGTTCGAGCATCCCGGGGAGGCGACCTTCCCGACCTCCTGCTTCGTCGTCAAGCGTGGAGGGATGGTGGTTTTCTGCGCCGGCACCAGCGGCTTCAACATTACCTTCGACGCGCGGTTCGTGTGGATGCGGCAGAAGCGCATCCAGGGTTCACATTTTGCAAATCTCAAGCAGGCGTCGTCCGCAAACAAGTTCGTGCTCGACCGGCGGATCGACCCCTGCATGTCCGAGGTATTCCCTTGGGCGGAAATTCCGATCGCCCATACCAAGATGTGGAAAAACGAGCACGCCCCTGGCAACATGGCGGTGCTGGTCAACGCGCCGACCACCGGACTCCGTTCGTTCGAGGACGTCATCGAGGCCAGCCGGAAGACCGCGACCTGACCGGCGCACGCCGCACTCGCGCGCCGATTGCCTTCGACTCCTCGACCCGGTAAAGCGGCGTCTCGCGCCCGAGCCGGGGCGGGAGCCTTGTCTGCTGCAAGGCCGTTGACGGACGAGAGGACATGGGCGCGAGTCAGGACAGCGAACGCCTGAAACGGGAGGCGGCCAGACGCGCGCTCGATCTCGTCGAATCGGGCATGCGGCTCGGCCTCGGCACTGGCACGACCGCGCGCCATTTCGTCGACCTTCTAGGCGAGAAAGTCGCGGGCGGGCTGAAGGTTCGCTGCGTTGCGACTTCGGAGGCGACGCAGAGTCAGGCCACGGGCCTCGGCATCGCGATGACGACGCTCGACGCCATGCCGGAACTCGACTTGACGGTCGATGGCGCGGACGAGATCGATCCGGATCTCAGGCTCATCAAAGGCGGGGGCGGCGCCCTTTTGCGGGAGAAGATCGTCGCGGCGGCTTCCGCGCGCATGGCGGTGATCGCCGACGCTTCGAAGCTCGTGTCGCGCCTTGGCGCCTTTCCGCTCCCCGTCGAGGTCGTCCCGTTCGGCCTGACGGCGACGCAACGTCACATAGAGGCGGCTCTATCCAGGCTCGGCTTGGCCGGCCCGATCCGGCTTCGAGGCGGGACGACCCCTTTCGTCACCGACGGCGGACATCTCATCCTCGACTGTCTGCTCGGGGCGATCCCGGACGCGGAGGGTCTTGCAGCGGCGCTTTCTCAAATTCCCGGCGTCGTCGAACACGGACTGTTCATCGGCTACGCCCGCGTCGCCTTCGTTGCGGGCGCCGAGGCCGTCGAGACGTACGGCCAAATCTGAATTCAGACAGGAGCTTCAGAATGCCCGCCAAGCGAACGCTTACGGCCCTCATCTTCGGTTGCGCCATCCTCATCGGGCCGGCGGTCTACGCCGCGGAAACGACCCCGGCCGCGCCCTCGACTTCCACCGCTCCGGCCGCGGCAACCCCGGCGGTCCCGCCCCCGCCTTCGCCGGCCGCGATCGCCGCCGCGGACCAGCTTCTGATTGACATGGGGGTCAAGCAGAGCATCGCCAAAACGGTCCCGTCGATGATGTCGGAACTCGAGACCAACGTCACCAACACGCGCCCCGAGATCCGCGACAGCCTCAGGCAAACGTTACTCGCCATCAAACCCGACTTCGACAAGTCGGCGCAGCTTATGTACGAAAAGGTCGAGGCGCTGCTCGCTCTCGCCCTGTCCGAGAAAGAGATCGTGGACATCGCCGCCTTCTTTGAAAGCCCGACCGGCAAGAAGTATCTCGCGCTTCAGCCAGTGTTCTTCCAGCAGCTCCAGGAGCAACTCGGGCCCTGGCAGCAGTCGCTTTCGACCGACATCGTGACCAAGGCGCGCGAGGAGATGAAGAAGAAGGGCGTCGAGTTCTAGGGGGCGCGTCGATGACCTTCGACGTCGACTTCTTCGTCATCGGCGCCGGCTCGGGCGGCGTTCGCGCGGCGCGCATCGCCGCGGGACATGGCGCAAGAACGGTCGTAGCGGAGGAGAGCCGCATTGGGGGGACCTGCGTCATCCGCGGCTGCGTCCCGAAGAAACTCTATGTCTACGCCAGCCGCTTCGCCGACGAATTCGCGGACGCCGCCGGGTTCGGCTGGCGGATCGACGGGACGACCTTCGACTGGCCGAGCCTCGTCGCGGCGAAGGAGAAGGAGATATCCCGTCTGTCGGCCGCCTATCGGGCCAATCTCAAGGCGTCCGGCGCGGAGCTGATCGAGGAGCGGGCGACGATCGTCGGGCCGCAGCGTGTGCGTCTCTCGGGCGGCCGGGAAATCTCTGCGCGGCATATCCTGGTCGCGACCGGCTCGCGGCCGACGCCGCCTCCGGGCCTCGAAGGGATCGAGCACGCGATCACGTCCAATGAGGCCTTCGACCTGCCGGTCTTTCCGAAGCGGCTCCTCGTCGTCGGCGGCGGGTATATCGCGGTCGAATTCGCCTCGCTCTTCCAGCGGCTGGGCGCCGAGGTGACCGAAGTGCTGCGCGGCCCGAACGTGCTGCGCGGTTTCGACGAGGACATGCGCGCAGGCGTCCGCGACGCGATGGTCCGCGCAGGCGTCGCGTTTCGATTTGGAGCCTCGCCGACCCGGATCGAGAAGCTCGGCAACGGCGCTTTGCGGGTCACGGTGTCCGACGGGACCGTGCTCGAGGTCGACCAAGTGCTGGTGGCGACCGGCCGCCACCCCTACACCGGGGGGCTCGGCCTGGAGAGCGTCGGCGTGAAGCTCACGCCGCGCGGAGGAATCGTGGTCGACGCCCACCTCGACAGCAGCGTCCCTTGGCTTCACGCGGTCGGCGACGTCAGCAACCACATCAATCTGACTCCGGTCGCGATCCGCGAAGGCCATGTGCTGGCGGACCGCCTGTTCGGCCCGGGCCCCAAGCCGATCCGCTACGACACGATCGCGAGCGTGGTGTTTGGCACGCCGGAACTTGGCGCAGTCGGCATGACGGAAGCGGAGGCGGTGGCGCGCCTGGAAAAGTTCGAGATCTACGAGGCCAACTTCCGGCCGATGAAGGCGACGCTATCGGGCAGCGGCGAGCGCGCGATCATGAAGCTGATCGTCGACGGGACGACGCAGAAAGTGCTCGGCGCGCATATCCTGGCCGAGAACGCCGGCGAGATGATCCAGCTCATTGCGGTGGCGATGACGCTTGGGGCGACCAAGGCCGACTTCGACGCGACCATGGCGGTTCATCCGACCGCGGCGGAGGAGCTGGTGACCATGCGCGCCCCCTCCCGCCGCTACGATGGCGGCGAGTGGATGGCCTGAGGTCGAGCCTCCGAACCCGATCGCCGGACCCGGTTCCGGCGCCCGTTCCGCATCCTTCAGACGCCGTTCGGCACGCGTTCAGCAGCGGAAAATGACTCCGTTCCCGACTGTGTTTCGAGCGATTCCAGAGGGTTATCGCTGAGTTTGCGGAAAAAAGAATCGTGACAAACCCGGGCCTCGTGACGCGTGCGGAAAGCGCACGCCATACCGGATGAGGAGCAAGGGCGACGGGATTGCGCATTCTCAAGGAGTACCGCAACTTCTGTTTTCCTACAACAAAAAAGACGCAGCTATCATCTTTCCGCAACCCACGGGCATCCGGGCGGATAGGCGCGGTTCAGCCCAGGGAGGACGGGACGGGGATGACGTCCCTTCGCCTTGACTGGCGCAATGGCCGCGCAGGGGTCGATTTGGCGCGAACCTCGGTTCGACCAGGCGCCAAAGCGCTCTACGGCGGACCGGGCGAGATCGCATGCCCCCTCAGAACCACGGAAATCAGGTCGAGCCCCGGGTCGAGCACGACAAGGTCGGCGACGGCGCCGGGAACAATCCGGCCACGGTCGTCGAGCCCGAGATAGTGCGCGGGGATCGTCGAGGCGCGTCGAGAAGACTCCTCGACCGTGAGTCCAATGCTGACGAGGTTGCGGAACGCCTGCATCATCGTCAGCGAGGAGCCGGCTAAGGCGCCGTCGGCCAGGCGCACGCCGTTGCCGCATTTCCGAACCTGCTGCCGGCCCAGTCGATAGTCGCCATCCGGCATACCGGACGCTGCGGTCGCGTCGGTCACGGCATAGAGGTTCGGAATCGCCCGCAACGCCGCGTGGATCGCGCCCGGATGCACATGCAGCAGATCCGGGATGAGTTCCGCGTAGGTCGCATGGGCCAAGGCCGCGCCGACGACGCCGGGCGCCCGGTGCAGGAGCGGCGACATCGCGTTGAAGAGGTGCGTCACCCCGTGGCGCCCCGCCGCAAAGCACGCGCTCGCCGTCTCGTAGTCGCAGCCGGAATGGCCGATCTGCACCCGCACGCCGCGGGCGCCGAGCCACCGCGTCAGCGCGCCGCTGGGGTCGGCTTCGGGCGCGCAGGTGACGACCCGTATGCGCGCAAGCCGCATCAGCCGCTCCATCAGCGCCACGTCGCCGTCGAGCACGAAATCGGGCTGCGCCCCGAGTTTATCGCGGCTGATGAATGGACCCTCGAGGTGAACGCCGAGGATCGCAGCCTCCTCGCGGGCGGGATCGCGCCCCGCCCGATCTGCGGCGGCGAGCGCGCCTTCGATCTCGTCAACAGGCGCCGTCATCGTCGTCGCCAGAAAGGCCGTCACGCCGGCCAGAGCATGAGTCCGCGCCACGCGCCTAGCGGCGTCCCCGCCCTCCATGATGTCCGCACCGCCGCCGCCGTGGCAATGCAGGTCGATGAAACCAGGGAGAATCAGAGGGCCGGCGACGTTCCGGGCTTCCTCGACCGCGCGGATGCGTCCGTCCTCGATCGCCACGCGCCCCGGGCGGAAGCCTTCTGGCGTAAGGACCTGGCCTTCGATGCTGGTCATCGCGAATTGACCTCTCATGCCCTTTACAGGCAAGTGATTATGTTGTTATAACCTATTTGCTGCGAGCGGCAACCCCCGCCGCATGCGCCCTCCGAGAGGTTGCACCATGATCCCTATCTCCAAGATCGCTCTGGCCGCTTTGGCTGCCGTCGTTCTGACGCCGATTGCGGCCCGCGCCGAGAAGGTCAGTCTCACGTATCTGACCCACTGGTCGCCCGACAGCGTAGCGATGCTGGAGAAGGCGGCGGGCGCGTACACCAAAACCCACCCGGAGGTGTCGATCTCCGTCCGCGCCGTCCCGTTCGGCGACCTTCTGACGACGCTGCGCGCCTCCGGCGGCGGATCCGGCGGGGCGACGATGGCCAGCATCTACAACGCCTGGCTGCCCGATCTCGCCAAGGACAAGCTGCTGGCGCCGGCTCCGGCGACGATGGCGACCGAGGTCAAGACGGATTGGCCCGCCGGCATCGTCGGCGCCTCGTCCGTTGCCGGCGTGGTCTTCGGCTTCCCGAACGAGATCGACGTCTATGCATTGAATTACAACAAGCGGATGTTTGCCGAAGCCGGGCTCAAGGCTCCCCCTGCGACCTGGGATGAACTCGTCGCCGACGCCAAGGCGCTGACAGACAAGGCGAAGGGCCATCAGGGCTTCGGGCTGATCAATTCGTGGACGGCGGGCGTGGTCCATCCGTTCGCCTCGCTCATCAGCTCCAACGGCGGCAGGCTGGTCGCCGACGGCAAGCCTGAACTCGACAGCCCCGCCGCGAAGGAAACCTTCGCCCTGTACGAGAAGCTGGTGACGCAGGGCCTTTCCGATCCGGCCATGGGGACTGCCGACGCCAACACCACCGGCCCGTTCCTCGACAATTTCGTATCCGGCAGGACCGGAATGATCATCATGGCCAACTGGTGGGAAAGCGCGCTCAAGTCCGGCATGGGCGCCAAATTCGAGGACGTCGCAACGGCCCCGGTTCCCGTCGGACCGCACGGCGACGCGTCGCACTCCATCTCCTATTCTTGGATGACTGTCGTCAACGCCAAGGCGAGCCCGGCCGAACAAACAGCGGCGTGGGACTTCCTGTCCTGGCTCAACGGTCCGAGTTCGGGGCCGGCCGGCGGCTCGGCGATGGGCGAAATCCTCGTCACAATGGGCATCCTGCCGTCGCGGACTTCTGACGCCGCGGCTTTCGCCGGCAAGCTTGGCGACCCCTTCCTCAAGGCCTACATCGCCGCCGTACCAACGGCCGTTCCGTTCCCTGTGGTCCTCGGCGGGCAGGAGTTCTCCGAATCGCTGCAGCAACACATC
The DNA here is from genome assembly GCA_963748545.1 of uncultured Alphaproteobacteria bacterium. Lineage (GTDB taxonomy): Bacteria > Pseudomonadota > Alphaproteobacteria > Rhizobiales > Beijerinckiaceae > Roseiarcus. The sequence continues at coordinate 256,479 of CAVVJO010000035.1, read as the reverse complement.
GAGGCCGTCCAGTTCGGCAAGGAGACCGCCGCGAACGCCGCGGCCGGCGCCCAGGCCGACGCCGCATCCATCCTGGCCAGAGCGGCCAAATAGAACGCGCGGCGGCGTCCCGACGAGGCGGCGACATGGCCGGCCCACAATGCAAAGGGACCATGCGCGCGCGGCAATTCGCCCCCCGCGCGCGCCGCCGCGCCCCTTTTGCGGGGCCGCTGTGAGCGCGCTCGCCATGCGGGGGCCGGTTGCCGTCATGCTCTCGCCGGCCGTATCGCTGCTCGGCGTGTTCGTGTTCGCGCCGATGGCGCTGACGATCTGGCTCTCCTTTCAGAAGTGGTCGACCGAAACGGGCTTCGGCGAAGCGCGCTTCGTCGGCCTCGATAATTTTTTGGAAATCTTCGGACCGACTTCGGTCGGGCGCGATTTCAAGGGCGCGTTCGTCAACACGGCCGTCTACGCGCTCGCGTCGGTCGTTGTCATCCTTCCCCTGTCCGTCGCGCTCGGACTTCTCGTCTACCAGCAGCGCGTCAAGGGCGGCGTGACGCTCCGCACCATTCTCTTTTCAACCTATATGGCGCCGATGATCGCCGTGGCGCTGGTGTGGTCCAAGCTGTATTCCCCGATCGAAGGTCCGATCAACGAGATGCTCGGCTGGGTCGGGTTGCCTCCGGGGCTTTGGCTGTCCTCGCCGGACACGGCGCTCGGCTCGATCGTCATCCTCAACGTGTGGCAGCAGGTCGGCTACTTCACGGTGCTGGCGGTCGCGGGTCTTACCCAGATTCCCCCGTCGCTCCTCGAGGCGGCGCGGCTCGACGGCGCGGGTCCGCTGCAGCGCTTTTTCTATGTGACCCTGCCGCTGCTGCGGCGGACGATGCTGTTTTCAGCGGTCATCGCGGTCATCAACGCCGTCCAGGTGTTCGAGCCGGTGGCCCTGATTACTCAAGGCGGACCGGTCGGCGCGACGAACGTGCTCACCTACCACATTCGCCGGGTCGGCATCGAGCGCTCGCAGGGCGGCCTCGGGTCGGCGATGGCGGTGATGCTGATGCTGGCGCTGATCGTGACGATCGTCGCGTTGTTCGCCCTGGCCCGGCGCGGCTGGGAGGACGCGGCATGAGCGCGTCCGCGCGGGCGATGCGCCTGAGTCCGTTCGCCAAACCGCCTACCTTTGCGGATTGGCTCCTGCTCACGGCGATCGTGGCGATTTCCGTGGCGGCGGCGTTTCCGCTCGCCTGGATGGTCCTGACCAGCCTCAAGACGCCGGCGGAGACGATGCAGAGCCCGCCCGTCTGGCTCCCGGCGACGCCGTCGCTCGACGCCTACGCCAAAGTTGTCGACGTCGTTCAGGCCGGGCGATCGTTCGTCAACTCGGCGATCATCGCGACGACGACGACGGCCGGCATCCTGCTGACCAGCCTCCTTGCAGGCTACGCCTTCGCCAAATACGAGTTCCGCGGGCGGGAGCTCCTGTTCGCCGTCGTCATCGCCACGATGTTCCTGCCCCCGATCGTCACGCTCATCCCGCTTTACCGGCTGGTGGGCTATCTGCGCATCGACGGCTCCCTCGCCGGCGTGATCGCGCCAAATCTCGCCAACGCCTTCGGGGTCTTCCTGCTGCGCCAGTTCATCAAGGGCGTGCCGGACGACCTGATCGACGCCGGGAGGATGGACGGCGCTTCCGAGCTCAAGATCGTGTTCCTGATCGTCGCGCCAAGCGTCACTCCCGCCATCGCCGCCCTCGCCCTGTTCGCCTTCGTCTATCACTGGAACAGCTATCTCTGGCCGCTGACGGTGCTGCAGGGCCACACGGACCAGTATCCGATTGTCATCTCCCTCAGCCGTCTGCTCAGCTACAACCGCGGCGCCATGAACACGAACCTGGTCATGGCGGGCGCGACCCTCGCCGTCCTGCCGCCCTTGGTCCTGTTCGCCTTTCTGCAACGCTTCTTCGTCGACAGCATTGTCAGCTCGGGGATCAAGGGATGACCGCGGCGCTCTGCTTCGATCTCGGCGGCACGAACCTGCGCGCCGCCCGCGCGGACGTCGGCCGCGAGAGCGACGCCGCGCCGCTCGGGCATTGGCCGGCGCCGCCGGACCTCGAGACGTTCCGTCGGCGTATCGGCCGCCTGATCGCCGACCAGGGCGCGTCGTCGATCGGCATGGCGATTCCCGGGCTCGCCTCCGGGACCACCTGTCTTTGGGTTCCGAATTTGCCCTACCTCGATGGACGGGATCTGGCGCCGCTGTTTCCCGGGGTGAACATCGTGCTCGGCAACGACGCCCAGTTCGCGCTTCTCGCGGAGGCGGCCCTTGGCGCGGCCGTTGGCGTCGACAACGCCGTTCTTATCGCCATCGGCACCGGAATCGGCTCGGCGGTGCTGGTCGACGGTCGGATCGTGCGCGGCGACGGCGGCGCGGCGGCGTCATTCGGCTGGGCCTGCGCCGATCCGCTGGACGCCGGAGACGAAGCCCGCGGATGGCTCGAGCGCCATGCCGCGGGTCCCGCCTTCGACGCGATGGCGAGGCGGTCCGGGCTCGCCGATGGGCGCGCGTTGCTGGCCGCGGCGCGCGCTGGCGATCGCGCCGCGCGCGAAGGGCTGGCGGACCCTTGCGCAGCGCTCGGCGCAGCGCTAGCCGGCCCCGTAGCCATGCTCGCGACGCGGCTGGTGATCGTGTCCGGAGGGCTCGCCGACGGCGTCGACGTCCTCGGGCCGATGATCCTGCGCACGCTCAGGCGGCATGCCCCGCCGCACCTGCGCGCGGTCGCGCTGGGCCCGGCTCATTTCGGAGCGCGCGCGAGTCTTGTCGGCGCAGGCCTCGCCGCGCTCGGCCATCCGCTGTGGACGGGGCTGCGCCCATGACTGCGCCCATTCATATCCTGCGCCCCGACCGCCACCAGCCGGAGCCTCTGTGGCACCAGACGGAGCGCGCCCTGCGCGCCCTGATTGCGGACGGAACGTGGCCGGACGGCGCTCAGCTTCCCAACGAAGCCAAGCTCAGCGAGATGCTCGGGGTGAGCCGGATCACCATGCGTCACGCGTTGCGCAACATGGAAGAGTGGGGCCTGCTGCGGCGCGAACAGGGACGCGGCACGTTCGTACGCAGCTCGACCGTCATCGCCGGCGCGCGCGGACCGAGCAGCCTCACCCAGGAGATGGCGGACCGCGGACTCTCGGTCGGGTCGCGCATTCTGGAGCTGAGCGAAGTCCCCGCCGACAATGCGATCGCCTCGGCGCTGGAAATCCGGGAAGGCGCGGCGGTGGTCAGGCTGCGCCGACTGCGCTTAGGCGGCGGCCAGCCGGTCGGCATTCAGACCGCGCATTTGCCGGCGAAGCGCGCGCCCGGCCTGGCCGGCATGGGCGAGACGCTCGGGTCGCTCTACGCAACGCTTCGCGAACGCTTCGGCCTCGTCCCGCAGTCGGCGCTCGAAGTCTATCGCGTCGACGCCGTCTCGGCGGAGGACGCGGCGGTTCTGGAGGTCGCCGCGGGCAGTCCCGCCTTCATTGTCCAGCGCATCACCTCGGATGCGCGCGGACCCTATGAGTTCACCGTTTCGACAATGCGCGGCGATCGATACGAAATTCGATCCAAGCTCCGCGTGTGACAACCCGGGAAAGGCTCTCCAACCATGACGACTCTCTACATCAGCCGCCTCGCCAAGATCGCCGAACAGGCGGCCGAGGCGAACGCCGCCGCGTTCGACGCGGCCTCCTCGGCGATGGTTGCGACGCTGACCGGGGATGGGCTCATCCACCTGTACGGATCCGGCCATTCCGTGCTCCCAACGCAGGAGACCTATCCGCGCTACGGCAGCTACCTCGGCTTCAATCCGCTGACCGACCCGCGCGTCATGTGGCACAACGTGCTCGGCGCCGGCGGCGTGCGGGAGCTTCTCTGGCTTGAACGCACCGAGGGTTATGCCGAGAAATTCCTCGACCATCAGCCGCTCAACCCGGGCGACAGCATCGTCATTTTCGGCCACAGCGGCCGCAACGCCTCCGGCATCGACACGGCGCTCTATGCCAAGAAGCGCGGACTGACGGTCATCGCGGTGACCGCCAAGGCCAATCTCGACAAGCCGGCGACCCATTCGTCGGGCAAGCGGCTCGCCGACGCGGCCGACATCGTGATCGACACCGGCGCGCCGATCGAGGACGCGATCGTTCCGATCGAAGGGTGGTCGCGGCCGGTCGCAGGCTCCTCGACCGTGCTTGCGATGATGATGATGCATGAGCTTTTGGCCCAGACGGCGCGCAAACTCGGCGAGAAGGGCGTCGAGCTGCCGGTCTTCGCCTCGCCGACCATTGCCGGCGTCACGCTGCACGACACCGATCTCATTTACGGAGCGTACCGGGAGCGCATGATCCGCGCCCAGTCGAAGCATCTCGACTTCTTCAAGGAGAGAATGCGCGGCGATTGACGGCCGCGCGCAAAAGGGCGTCCAAGGGTCGCCCGCCTAGACGCCCCCGATCCGCGCCTCCAACGCCTCGTAGAGCGGGTTCCTGGCGTCGAACACGTGTTCGAGCGCCACGACGCTGACGCGCACGGCGCCTTTTTGCAAAAGCCAGCTTGCAAGATCGGCGGCTGCGGCTTTCGCGCAATGAAGGGCGACAAAGCCCTCGGGGTCGGCCTCAGCGCCGAAGGCCGCGACGGCGCCGAAGCGAGTCTTCGCCTCTTCGACGATCGGCCGGGCCGGGCCTGACATCCGCGCGCGCACCTCGCGGGTCTTCCGCGCTTCCTCGCTGGCCGCGATCCGGCCGAGGATGATTCGCGCGCTCTCGCGCTGGGCCGACCCCCACGGCGCGGCGAGCGAGGCGACCAGCATCGCCTGGGAGCGCAGGATCGGCCCGTCTTCCAAGGGTTTCAGCGCATTGGCGGCGAGCGTCGCCCCGGTGGTGGTGATGTCGACGATGAGCTCGGCCGCGCCGGCCGCCGGCGCGCCCTCGGTCGCTCCCAGGCTCTCGACAATTCGGTAGTCGCCGACTCCGTGGTCGGCGAAATAGCGGCGGGTGAGATTGACGTATTTGGTCGCCACTCGCATCCGCTCGCCACGTCGGGCGCGATAGGCTGCGGCCACGTCCTCGAGGTCGGCCATGGTTCGCACGTCGATCCACGCCTGCGGCGCGGCGACGACGACGTCGGCGCGGCCGAAGCCGAGCGGCGCAAGGAGTTCGAGTCGCGCGTCGGCGTCGGGAACCTTCTCGCGCACCAGGTCCTCGCCGGTCACGCCGAAATGGGCGGCCCCGGCGGCGAGTTGGCCGACGATTTCGGAAGCGGAGAGGAAGGCGACCTCGACTTGCGGAAGCCCCGCGACCGCGCCGCGATAGTCGCGGGCGCCGCGCCCCTGGGTGAGTTCGAGCCCGGCGCGGGCGAAAAAGGCCGAGGCGTTCTCCTGCAGCCGCCCTTTCGAGGGCACCGCGAGCACGAAGGGCGCGTCGGCGCCAAGACCATCGAGGGCCATCAGCGCGCTCCCTGGCTTCCCAGCCGGTCGAGCGCGATCGCCGCGCCGACCGCGGGAATGTCCGCATTCGCCCCGAGTTTCCGAGCAAGACCGTCGTAGCGGCCGCCCGCGAGCGCGGGCCGCGCGTCGGGGTGGGCGGGGTCGCGGGCCTCGAACACGAAGCCGGTGTAATAGTCGAAATCGCGCACGAAGGCGGCGGAAAAGCGCGTCTCGTCGATCGCGACCCCCCGGGCGGCGATGAATCCGTTGCGCCGCTCGAAGGCGTCGAGCGCCCCGCCGAGGTCGAGGTCTGCCGACGACGCAAGCGCGCGCAGCTTGTCGGCCGCGACGTCCGGATCGCCCGAGACGGCGAGATAGGCCGCGAGCGCCTGTCGCTGCTCGACGCCGATCGCGTCGCCGGCGCGAAGCGCCGCCTGTTCGAGGAACCGGTCGGCGATTTCGCTCGCCGTGCGTCCGCCGACGGCGTCGATGCCCGCGATCGCGAGCAAGTCCTCGACCAGGGCGCGGGCGCCCGCGTGGTCGGCGGTCTCCAGCGCGGCCAGGACCCCTGGCTGCGCGACGGCGCTTTGGCCCCGGCCGTCGAGAATGGCGCCGAGGTCGCGACCCTGCGCCAGCCCGCGCTTGAGCCTCCGGCGCCAGACGTCAGGGAGGGCGAGCGCCGTGAGCAGCGCGTCGAACAGGCCCGCGTCGCCGAGCCGAGCCGCGAGCTTGCCGCCCGCCGCGGCGGCGGCCTCCATCGCCAGCGAGAAGATCTCGGCGTCCGCCGCTTCGGCGTCCTTGCGGCCAAAGCTTTCGAGGCCGGTCTGGGCGCGTTCGCCGCCGCCCTCGGCCTGCGCCCGGAAGACCGGCCCGAGATAGGAATATTCCGCGACCGCGCCCGCCTTGTCCGAGGCGAGATAGGCGCGGCAGACGGGGATCGTGTATTCGGGTCGGAGGCAAAGCTCCTCGCCGGTCGCGTCGGCGGTCAGGAACAGTCGGCCGCGAATAGCTTCCCCGGACATGTCGAGGAAAATCGAGGCGGGGTGCAAGATCGCCGGCTCGGTGCGCTTGAATCCCGCGGCCAAAAATTGCTCGAGCGCCCGCTCGCCGGCGCCGCGGGCGGTGGGAAACGATGCGTCGAGCGGGGGCGCGTTCACGGGATCACCTCAAGGAAGCGGGGTCCTTTAGCAAAGCGTGGGCGGCTGCGCAGCCCTTTTCCGATTTGAAGGTGAATGGGGCTTGGCCCCGGCGCACGACCTGCGCTCCCCATCGATTTGCGGTCACGGGACGGCCATGGTGGGATGCAAACACGGAGCCGCCTCCCTCGAATCCTCAGGTCGTCCTCTTTGATCGCGCCAACGTTTCAGACTGCCTTGCGTGTCCTGCGCCTTGTCGCCCTTGTCCTTCTTCTGGCGTCCGTCGGCCGCGCTTTCGCGGACGATGGGCGGCCGCTCGATCTGGAGGCGACCAGCGGCGCGCTGAGCGGGATCGAGAACGCGCTGAAGCAGCCCAATCTCACCGACGCCGACCTCCAGCGCCTGAGGGCCGAGAACGACCCGCTCGGGGTCTCGCTGCAGGCGGCGATCGCCGACCTCACGCCGCGGCTCGCGGCGTCCTCGAAGCGGTTGGCTGAGCTGACCCCCAAGACAAAAGACAAGGACGCCGCGCCGGCTCCGGAGGCCGACGCGGCGGCGACCGAGCTGGCCAACGAGAAGCAGAAGCACGACGCGCTCGACGCCAACCTGCGCACCGCGCGCGCCTTGCTGCTCAAGGCCGACGACAACGCCACCCGGATCGGGGCGAGGCGCCGCGACCTGTTCGCTCGCCAGACCTTCGCCCGCTCCTCCTCGGTCTTCAGTCCCCGGTTGTGGATCGGCGTGTCGCGCGAGGCTCCAGCCGACGCGCGGGCGATGTCGACGGTCCTGGGAGACTGGATCTCGGGCCTCAAGAGCCGCCTGACAACGACGCAGGCGCTCGGCATGGCCGGGACCGTCCTGCTGCTCGCGCTGGCCGCGATCCCGATTCACTGGAGCGCGCGCCGCGTCATCTATCGCAATCCCGGCGCCCGAATCGCCGAGTCGGCTCAAACGCACGCTCGCGGCGGCCTGGAGCATGCTGGTGCTCGCGGTCCTGCCGCTTCTCGGCCTGTGGGCGCTGGCGCAGGCGCTCGATATCTTCGACCTCAGCGATCCGCGCATGCAGGGCGCGCTCGACGCGGTCTTCGACGCCGCGCGCCTCCTGATCGTCATCAATGCGTTCGCCCGGGGACTGTTCTCGCCCGGCGCAGAGGCGTGGCGACTCGTGCCAGTCAGCGACGCGTCGGCCCGGCGCGTCTTTCGCGGCGTCATGGCGGTCGCGACGATCTGGGCGGCCCAGCGACTGGTCGAGCCGGCGGCGGACGCCGCGGCGTCGCTCAACATCGCCGTCGCCGGCCGCGCGCTCGGGGCGAGCCTGGTCGCCCTGGTCCTCGCTCACACGTGCCGCCGGCTCACGCCTCATCCTGCGTCGACCGCGGCCGCGCAAGCCGACCGCTGGGCGCCGGCGCGGGGCCTCGGATGGATCGCGGCCGTGCTCATTTTCGGCGCCGCCGCCACCGGCTACGTCGCCTTCGCCGCCTTTCTGGTCAATCAGGCGATCTATCTCTCCATTTTGGGATGTCTTCTCTATCTCGTCGACGTGATCGTCCAGGATGGGGTGGCGGCGCTGCTCGACCCGGAAGCCGCGATCGGGGCTCGCCTCAGGATCATGCTCGGCCTGCGCCGCAACGCGCTCGCGCAGATCGTCGTGGTGGTGCAGGGAGTCGCGCGCCTCACCATTGTCGTGATCGCCGCGGCGGCGGTGCTCGAGCCCTGGGGCGTGCAGTCGCAGGACTGGTTCAGCTCGCTACGCGCCGCCTATTTCGGTTTTGGCGTCGGCGGCGTCACGCTGTCGCTGTCGTCGATGCTGATGGCCATCGTCGTATTCGTCGTGGCCCTGTTCGTGACGCGACTCATCCAAGGATGGCTCAGCAATCGGCTCTTGCCGCAAACGAGCCTCGACGCCGGCGTCAGCAACTCCATCAGTACGATCTTCGGTTACGTCGGCGGGGCCGTGGCGGTGCTGCTCGGCGCCGCGCAGGTCGGGCTCGACGTGCAGAAGCTCGCGATCGTCGCCGGCGCCCTGTCGGTCGGCATCGGCTTCGGCCTTCAGACGATCGCCAACAACTTTGTCTCCGGCCTCATCCTCCTGTGGGAGCGCGGCATCCGAGTCGGCGACTGGGTGATGGTCGGAGCCGATCAAGGCTTCGTGCGCCGGATCAACGCCCGCGCGACCGAGATCGAGACCTTCGACCGCGCAACGCTGATCGTGCCGAATTCGAATCTCGTCAGCAACGTGGTCAAGAACTGGGTCAATCCCGACCGGATCGGACGCATTCTGATCGCCATCAATGTCGCCTATGACAGCGATGTCGAGCAGGTTCGGGAAATCCTGATCGACGCCGCCAGGGCCCAGGACCTCGTGCTGAAGATTCCTGCTCCGTCCGTTCAATTCGCGGATTTCGGCGACTGGGCGTTCAAGTTCAATCTGGTGTGCTTCGTCGAGGATGTCGAGACGGCTTCGCGGACGCAAAGCGACTTGAATTTCGACATCCTGCGCCGCCTCCGCGAGGGCGCGATTCGCTTCCCCCATCCCTAACGGGCGGATGCTTCGCCCGCGAGCCGGCGGCGCGCGCCTTTAGGGGCCCTCGCCCTATAGGAGCGTGAGCCGCGCTCCCTCCGGCCTTCGAGCAAAATTCCAATCGGGAAAGGAACAACCGCTTGATCGTCGAATTGGGTTCCTCGTGAGTTCGAGGAGAGGCGCCGCATGACGACAGCGTCGGTGGATAGCGGAGCAGGCCCGCGCAGGGAGGCGCCCGACCTGAGCGGGGTTGGAGAGCCCCCAGCCGCGCCTCGGCGAGCCTCGTTCCTGGAGCTCCTGGCGTACGTCGGCCTCGGACTCGTCGCGGTGGCGCTGAACGCCGAGTCCATTCGTTCTCGAGAAGCCCGTTCCCCAGGAGACGTTGCTGAAATCGGCCGCGAGGTTCGTTCGGCGACGCCTCTTCCGCAACGCGCAAGAGCCGGCCGGCGCGTGTCGTCGCCGATGGCCATTCCGTGGAGCGGCTGGAAGACCATCCTGGCGCGGACCTACCAGGAGATCAGCGACAACAGGCTGATGGCCGTGGCGGCAGGCGTGGTCTTCTATGGCCTGCTCGCTCTCTTTCCGGCGATTGCCGCGTTCGTGGCGCTTTACGGCCTGTTCTCCGACCCCTCCGCGATTAACGCCCAGGTGTCCGCGCTCTCTGGGGTGCTGCCCGGTGGCGCGCTCGACCTGCTGCATGAGGAGTTGGGCCGGCTGACTGCCCACAAGGGCGCGAACGGCTTCGGGTTCGTTATCGGTCTTGTCTTTGCCCTCTGGAGCGCCAGCTCTGGGGTCAAAGCCATCATCGACGCGCTCAACGTCGCCTATGAGGAAACCGAGAAGCGAAGCTATATCCGGCTGACCCTGATTTCGCTCGCCTACGCCCTTCTCGCCATGGTCGCGGCGGTTGTGATGGTGGGGGCTGTGGTGGTCATCCCGGTGGTTCTCGGCCAGCTTGGCTTCGGCTCGATCCTCGCCCTCTTACGCTGGCCGGCGCTGCTCGTCGGGGTCATCGTCGGACTGGGCGTCATCTACCGCTACCTGCCCTGTCATCGCGAGCCGCGCTGGCAATGGCTAAGCGTCGGCAGCGTGTTCGCCGGAGCCGCCTGGCTTGTGACGTCGTTGCTGTTCTCTTGGTACATCGCCAATTTTGGGACCTACAACGCCACCTACGGCTCGCTTGGCGCCGCCGTCGGCATGATGATGTGGATGTGGATCTCGATGATCGTCATCCTCGTCGGCGCCCAACTGAACGCGGAGATCGAAAGGCAGGCCGCGGAGGAGTCGGGGACAGACCGAAGCGGGGCGGTAGGCCGTAGGCGGTAGGCAATCGAAAGGCACCGATAGGCCCGGCTTTCTCCTCCCTATCGCCTTCGCCGTCACGCCGCTTTCACCATTGGGGCCGGTTTCGCGTCGAACTGCCGCGCCGCCGCCGCGCGCGCTTTTGCGGCCTCGACCGCGCTCGCCTCTTTCACCCGGCCGTAGCCCTTGATCGTCTCCGCCACGCTGAGGAGACGAACCGCGGCGGCGTGATTCCCAGCGTCGAGCTTCGCCAGCACGTCGTCGACGTCGGCTTCGAACTCGGCGAGGAGGCGCTGCTCGAGTTTGCGCTCGTCATTGTTGCGGAACGGATCGAGCCACGACCCGCGCAGGCCCCTTAGGCTTGCGAGAATCCGGAACGCCGTTATCGCCCAGGGACCGACGTCGCCCTTGCGCATCACGCCGGTGCGGGGATCGGTCCGGGCGAAAGGCCAGGCCCCAATGTGGAAGTGGACCTTGTAGTCGCCATCGAATTCGCGCGCGAGCGTCGCCTTGAATTCGGGCGACGAGAGCAGCCGAGAAACCTCCCACTCGTCCTTGACGGCGAGGAGCCTGTGGTAGGAGCGCGCAACCGCTTGGGTCAGGCCGTCTCCAAGCCCCAGCCCGCGCTCGGCCGCCTGAACCCTGTCGACCAGCGCCCGATAGCGGCGCGCGCGTCCCTGACCGTAGGCCGCGCTCAGATGCTCGGCGCGTCGCTCGATCAGGGCCTCGACCGTCGCCGGAGGCTCGGGTTTCGGATCGCCTCCGGCGATCAGCGCCTCGACGCCGGCAAGATCGTGCGCGGCTCGGCGCCCCCATTCGAACGCAAGCTTGTTGCTGTCGATCGCCACGCCATTGAGCTCGATCGCGCGCTCGATCGCGGCGTGGGTCATCGGGACGAGGCCTCGCTGCCAAGCGGCGCCAAGCATGAAAGTGTTGGCGGCGATCGAATCGCCGAGCAGCTCGCGCGCGAGCCGCTGCGCGTCGAGGACGAGCGCGGGGTCCTTGAGACCTGCCGTGACCCGCTCGATCATCGATTCGCGATCGACGCTCCAGCTGGGATTGCGGGCGAATTCTGAGGTCGGGATGAGGTCGGCGTCGATGACCGCCCGCGTCGCGGGTTTCAGCTTGGACAGGCACTCGTCGGCGGCGGCAACGATCAGGTCGCAACCAATCAGCGCATCCGCTTCGCCCGAGGCGATCCGGGTCGCCCGCAGCGCTTCGGGCGCCCGCGCGATCCGCACATGCGCGCTGACCGCTCCGTACTTCTGGCTGAGGCCGGTAAGATCGAGACTGGAGCTGAAGAGTCCGTCGAGATAGGCGGCGACTGCAAGCGTCTGGCTCACCGTCACGACACCCGCGCCGCCGATACCCGCGACGAGCACGCTGTAGCGCTCTCCCAGCTCCGGCAGAACGGGAGCGGGAACGGGCGGCAGATCGAAGGGCGCGACGCTGTCGAGTTTGCGCGCCTCCCCGCCCCGCACCGTCACGAAGCTCGGACAGAATCCCTCGGCGCAGGTGAAGTCCTTGTTGCAACTCGACTGGTTGATGCGTCGCTTGCGGCCCCATTCGGTCTCCAGCGGCTCGATCGCCATACAATTCGAGACCTTGCCGCAGTCGCCGCAACCTTCGCAGACCTCCGGGTGAATGTAGGTGCGGACTTTGGGATCGGCCCACTTGCCGCGCTTCCTGAGACGACGGCGCTCAGTTGCGCAGGGCTGGTCGTAAAGAATGGCCGAGACGCCCTTGTACTCGCGGAAATCGCGCTGCACCTCGTCCATTGCGTCACGATGGCGAAGGCTGACGCCGGGCGGCAACGCGACGCCGACGTAGCGGTCGGGGTCGTCGGCCACCAGCGCCATCTTCTTGACGCCCTCGGCGGCGAGCTCTTCGAGGATCTGCGTCGGAGTCATACCGCCTTCGACCGGCTGGCCGCCGGTCATCGAGACGAAGCCATTGTAGAGGATCTTGTAGGTGATCGGTACGCCGGCGGCGACCGCCTGCCGGATCGCCAGCATGCCCGAATGAGCGTAGGTGCCGTCGCCGATGTTGGCGAACACGTGGTCCTGCGTGGTGAAGGGCTGCTGTCCCAGCCACATGGCGCCCTCCCCGCCCATATGCGAGACGGTCGTGGTCTGCGTCGGGTTGGTGAACATCGCCATGGTGTGGCAGCCGATGCCCGCGAGTGCGCGGCTCCCCTCGGGAACCCGAGTCGAGCGATTGTGCGGGCAGCCGGCGCAGAAGCCGGGACTGCGAAGCGGCGGGGGCCGGTTCGTGAGTTTTTTCTGCGCCGCCGCCGGGGCGATCAGAGCGCAGGACGAGTCGTGGAGGCGGAGCGCTTTCCAGAGAACGTCAGCGACGAGCTCGGGCGTGGCTTCGCCAAAATTGGGAATGGCGGAGGCGCCGCGCTCCGGATCGAACGCACCCCCATCGAAAAACTTGCCGATGATGCGAGGCGCGTTCGCCGTGCGATAAAGGATGGTCCGGATTTGATCCTCGAGGAGGGGGCGCTTCTCTTCGATCACCACGATGAGGTCGAGCCCTTCGGCGAATTCGCGCAAGACCACGGGATCGAGCGGCCACACCATGCCGACCTTCAGGAGCCGCAGGGCGGGTTCCGCCCCCGCGCCTCCCAGCGCCGGATCAAGCCGGAGATTGCCGAGCGCCTGCAGGAGGTCTTGCCACGCTTTGCCGGCTGCGACCACGCCAACCCGGGCGTCCGCTGGGGCCGAGACGATCCGATTGAGGCCATTGGCGCGAGCGTAGGCGAGAGCCGCAGGCAATTTGTGGGCGTACAGGCGCTCTTCTTGCGCGAGCGGCATGTCGAGCACCCTCGATCCGAGCCCACCGGTTGGGTTGCTCGGCCGCTCCGGCGTGACGATCGCGGGCGAGTTTGGGCCGACGTAGACCGTGCCGCCGCCCTCGGCGACATCGGTGACGATCTTCATCCCGACCCAGCAGCCGGAAAAGCGCGACATCGCGATCCCGTGGAGGCCGAAGTCGATCAACTCTTGGGTATTCGACGGATAGAGGACCGGCATGCCGACGGCGACGAAGGAGGTGTCGGAAAAGTTGACCGCGGTCGAAGACCTAGCGCCGTGGTCGTCGCCGGCGAGCGCAACCGCGCCCCCTTTCGCCGAGGTCCCGGTGAAGTTGGCGTGCCGCAGCGCGTCGCCGGAACGATCGACTCCAGGGCCCTTGCCATACCAGATCCCGAACACCCCCTCGACCGTGGCGCCGGGGAAGTTTTGGACATGCTGCGCCCCCCAGATCGCGGTCGCAGCGAGATCCTCATTGAGCCCGGGGCGGAAGACGATATTCAGGCGCTTGAGAATGGCTTCCGCGCGCCAGAGCTCGATGTCGTATCGGCCCAAGGGCGAGCCGCGATAGCCGGATACGTAGCCGCCTGTATTGAGGCCGGCCGCCGCATCGCGCAGGCGCTGCTGGATCGGCAGGCGCACCAGCGCCTGCATGCCGGTCATGTAGAACCAGCCTTCGGGCGCGCTCCAGCGATCCTCCAGCGAGGCCGGCGACCGGGCAAGCGCAGCGGTCATGAACCCTCCCCCGTGTCATTGATTTCCGTCAACGCGGCTCTGGCATCTCGGAGATGCAGAGGAAAGCCCGTCGACGCGCGACAAGCTAACGCCGAATGGCGGCGCTGTCGACGCGCCACCGAAAACCATTGTTTTGCCTCATCTTGCGCGAATTGTCGCGCTCGCCCTTGCTGGCTCGCGCCCGAAAATGCGAGAAGGCGAGTTTCCGGCGCCCCGACCGGCGCTTCTCTTCCTGCTGCAGGCTCGACATGCCCTCCTATCGCTCCCGCACCTCTACGCACGGCCGCAACATGGCCGGCGCGCGCGGCCTCTGGCGCGCCACCGGCATGAAGGACGGCGATTTCGGCAAACCGATCATCGCCATCGCCAATTCGTTCACCCAGTTCGTTCCTGGCCACGTGCATCTCAAGGACCTCGGCCAGCTTGTGGCGCGGGAGGTCGAAGCGGCCGGCGGCGTCGCCAAGGAGTTCAACACCATCGCCGTGGATGACGGCATCGCGATGGGGCACGACGGGATGCTCTATTCCCTGCCCTCGCGCGAGGTCATCGCCGACAGCGTCGAATACATGGTCAACGCCCATTGCGCCGACGCGATCGTCTGCATCTCGAACTGTGACAAGATCACGCCGGGCATGCTGATGGCGGCGCTGCGGCTGAATGTTCCCGCAGTCTTCGTCTCCGGCGGACCGATGGAGGCCGGCAAGGTCAAACTGTCGACCGGCGAGCGCAAGGTCGATCTCATAGACGCGATGGTGGCGGCAGGAGACGACAAGGTCAGCGACGCAGACGTCGCGATCATCGAGCGCTCCGCCTGCCCGACCTGCGGCTCTTGCTCAGGCATGTTCACCGCCAATTCCATGAACTGTCTGACCGAAGCGCTCGGCCTCTCTCTACCCGGTAATGGCACCGTCTTGGCGACGCACGCCGACCGGCGGCGCCTGTTCGTCGAGGCCGGGCATCTGATCGTCGATCTCGCCCGACGATATTACGAGGAGAACGACGAGGGCGTCCTGCCGCGCAAGATCGCGAGTTTCAAGGCGTTTGAAAACGCGATGACGCTCGATATTTCCATGGGCGGGTCGACCAACACGGTGCTTCACCTGCTTGCCGCGGCCCACGAGGCCGAGATCGACTTCACCATGGCCGACATCGACCGCCTGTCCCGGCGGGCGCCAGTCTTGTGCAAGGTCGCGCCTTCGGTCGCAGACGTTCACATCGAAGACGTCCATCGCGCCGGCGGCATCATGGGCATCCTGGGCGAACTCGACCGAGCCGGGCTCCTCAACCGCGACGTCCGCATGGTCCATGCCGAGTCGCTCGAACACGCGCTCTCCCGCCACGACATCAAGCGCACGTCGAGCAACGCAACCCGCGAATTCTTTTCGGCCGCTCCCGGCGGCGTCCCGACCCAAGTGGCCTTCAGCCAGTCGGCCCGTTACCCTTCGCTCGATGACGACCGGGAGAAGGGCGTCATCCGGGACGCCGAACACGCCTTTTCCAGGGACGGCGGGCTCGCCGTGCTCAAGGGCAACATAGCCCTTGATGGCTGCATCCTGAAGACCGCGGGGGTCGATACGAGCGTCCACACATTCGTCGGGCCGGCGCGGATCTACGAGAGTCAGGACGACGCGGTGCAAGGGATTCTCGGCGGCAAAGTCGTCGCGGGGGATGTCGTGGTGATCCGTTACGAGGGTCCGCGCGGCGGCCCCGGCATGCAGGAAATGCTTTACCCGACGAGCTACTTGAAGTCGCGTGGGCTCGGAAAGGCCTGCGCGCTGATTACGGACGGACGGTTTTCGGGCGGAACGTCCGGCCTCTCGATCGGCCATGTCTCGCCGGAGGCCGCGGAGGGCGGCGCGATCGGCCTGGTCGAGGAGGGCGACCGGATCGAGATCGACATTCCCGCCCGTTCGATCCGGCTTGCGGTCGACGAGGCGACGCTGGCCGCGCGACGCCGCAAGATGGAGGCGAAAGGCGCCGCCGCGTGGAAGCCGGAAAAGCCACGCGCCCGAAAGGTCTCGCAGGCGTTGCGCGCCTATGCGGCGTTCGCCACCAGCGCGGCGCGCGGCGCCGTGCGCGAGGTCCCATAATCGACAATGGCGGTCCGGTTCGGCGCCCGCTCTATCGCCGTCCGGCTCTTCCTATCGGCGGCGTTCTGGAGCACGCTCATTCTGGTCCTGGCGGGACTGGGCTTGAGCGCGCTCAACGCGCGCTGGACTGAAGCCAATTTTGACAACGAGCTCGGCGTCTATCTCAAGGCGCTGGTCGCCGACCTGTCCGTGTCCACCGACGAGGGCAAGGGCGGCGGCGGCCCGGCCGCGATCGCCCCGCAGTTCGAACTCGCCTTCTCCGGCTGGTACTGGCAGATTACCCGCTTAGACGTCGAGCCGCCGGAGATCCGCGCCTCGCAGTCGCTGTTCGCCACGCAACTTCCCCATCTGATTGCCTTATCGGGGGACCAAGGCGAGATCCTCAGCGGCTACGTGATCGGCCCGGGCGGGCACGAATTGCGCATGGTGGAGCGAGAGATCGACGCAGGCGAAGAGGGGCGCTTCCTGGTCCAGGTGGCCGCCAACGCCGACGTGATCCAGGCGCAGGAGCGCAGCTTCCAGTGGGCGTTGGCGGGTACGTTTCTGACGCTTGCGCTCGCCCTGATCGGCTCGACGGCGCTCGCGGTGCGCTATGGGCTCCGCCCGCTGCGGGTTCTGCGGGAGGGCGTGGCGGCCATCCGCCGCGGCGAAGCGCAACACATCGAGGGCGAGTATCCGCAAGACGTCGCGCCGCTCGCGGCCGAGGTGAACCAGCTGATCGATTCCAATCGCGAAATTGTCGAACGGGCTCGCACCCAGGTCGGCAACCTGGCCCACGCAATCAAGACGCCGCTCAGCGTTCTGATCAACGAGGCGGACTTTGCGAGCCCCAATCTGCCGGAAAAGGTTCGCGAGCAGACCGAGATCATGCGGCAGCAGGTGACGTTCTATCTCGACAGGGCACGGGCGGCGGCCCGCGCACGCACTGCGGGCCTCTCCACCGACGTCAAGCCAGTGGTGGAGGGGCTGGTCCGCACTTTCGAGAAACTCCACGCCGAGAGGGGTCCGAGCTTCACCGCCGATCTGCAGGAAGGGCTCAGATTTCGCGGCGAGGCGCAAGACCTGACCGATCTGATCGGCAACCTCCTCGACAACGCTGGAAAATGGGCGCGCGAGACGGTCTCGATCCGCGCCCGGCGCGCGCCGGCTGCGAGCAAGGATACGGCCCCGTTCCTGATCGCGGAGATCGACGACGACGGTCCGGGACTGGGACCGGTCGCCCGCGCGGAAGCGATCGAGCGCGGTAAACGGCTTGACGAATCCCGGCCCGGATCGGGTCTCGGACTCTCAATCGTCGTCGACCTCGCTTCCATTTACGGCGGCTCGTTGCAGCTCGACGAAAGCCCGCTCGGGGGCCTCAGAGCCGTCCTGCGTCTGCCCTGCGTATGAGAGAGCGGCTTCGCCAGTCGCGCCATGGCGCTCTACGCCGGGCCCCGGCTATAAGAGACGCGAGGACTTCCATAAGGATTTGGGTACGATGAGGCGGAGGCAATGAGGGGCAGAATAATTTTGATTGCGGCGCTGACCGCGCCGATGCTGGCCGGCTGCGGCGGAATTGGATTGGGCGACGGCGCAGGCCCGGTCGCCTCCGCGCCGCCCGCTCCGTCGAGCACGGCGTCACCCGTGACCGTCGGCTCGCTTCCGCCCTCTTCGTCAGGTGCGGCCCCGCAGCAGGCGTCCCTTGCACCTCCGCCTCCGCCCACCATCCCGACCGGCGCTGCGCTAGGCGGCGTCCTCGGCGGGCCGGTCGGGGCCAGCCTCCCAGACGCCGACCGCGAAGCGGCCTGGAACGCACAGATCGCCGCGCTCGATTCCGGGCAGCGCCGATCCTGGCGCGGCGGCCACGGCGTGTTCGGCTTCGTCGAGCCGGGCGCCGAGACCGGCGCTGGATGCCGGTCCTACGCGCAGACGATCTACGTCGCTGGGCGCCCAAACCATGGGCAGGGCGTCGCTTGCAAGCAGCCCGACGGCGTCTGGAAGATGACGAGCTAGCGTTTTTGCAAGACCGCGCCAGCGTTTTGCGATAACGGAGCGCCGACTTTGCCGCGGTCTCGCCGAGATCGCGCGCTCTGAGGGCTTTCATGGTGTGGTTTGTCTTGGCGGGCTTGACCGCTTTCGCGGTCCTCGCCGCCATATGGCCGCTTCTGCGCTCGACGTCCGGGCGCTCCGACGACACCCCGGCGTCGAGCGAGGCAGCGTTCTACAGGGCGCAACTCGACGAGATCCGACGCGACGTCGAGCGAGGCCAATTGCCGCAAAGCGAGGCTGAGGGCGCGCGCGCCGAGGCGGCCCGGAGGCTGATCGCCGCGGGCGCCCAAGACTCAGGGCCGTCGGCCGCGCCCCGCGGCCGCAATCGGCTCGCCGCCGCGGCGCTGATCATCATCGGCCTGCCTGCTGTCGCCTTTCCCCTGTACGCGTTGCTTGGCGAGCCGCAGATGCGTGACGAGCCGCTCGCGACACGCGAGCCCGCGATTCATGCCGCGAGCGATCTCAATGCGGCGGTCGCCGGCGTCGAGAAACACCTGATCGCGGAGCCGGACGACGGTAAGGGCTGGGCCGTGCTCGCGCCGGTCTACATGCGGCTCGAGCGTTACGAAGACGCCGCGCACGCCTATTCCGAAGCCTTGCGCTTGTTGGGCGAAGACCCGGCCCGCCGTGCGGCCTACGGCGAGGCGCTGGTTGCGGGAGCGGGCGGCGTCGTCACCGACAGGGCGCGCGAGGCCTTCGGAAAGGCGCTCGCCAACGACCCGGCCCAGCCGCAGGCGCGATTCTATCTCGCGCTCGCCGCCGAGCAGGACGGCAAAACCGCCGACGCCATCCGCGCCTACGAGGCGATCGCCGCCGACGCGCCGCCGAACGCGCCGTGGCTTGTCGCCGTCAACACCCGGCTGGCCAAACTCAAAGGGGAGCCGGCGCCCACGACGGGGCAGCCCTCGATGGCGGGGACCTCCGCTCCGGACGCTCCTGCGCTCGGCTCGCCCCAGCAGCAGGCGATGATCGAGGGCATGGTGAGCCGCCTCGCCGACCGCCTCGCGACAAAGGGCGGCAGCGTGGACGAATGGGCGCGGCTTGTCCGCGCTTACACGGTCCTGCATCAGGACGACAAGGCCAAGGCCGCGCTCGCCCGCGCCCGCACGGCGCTGGCGCCGGACGCCAACGCCGTTGCAAGCCTCGACGCGCTCGCGCACGACCTCGGGCTCTCCAACGGTTCGTTGGCCAAGCTCAACGGAGACGCGCAACCCTCGTCGGGGCAACCGGCGGCGGCGGAGCCGCCCGCGTTCGCGTCGCCCGAGGAAAAGGCGATGATCGAGAGCATGGTGAGCCGTCTGGCCGATCGCCTTGCGACAAAAGGCGGCAGCGTGGACGAATGGGCGCGCCTTATTCGCGCCTACACGGTCCTGCATCAGGACGAGAAAGCCAAGGCTGCGCTCGGCGAAGCCCGCAAGGCGCTCGCGCCTGACGCCGATGCAGTCGCCAGCCTCGACGCGCTTGCGCACGACCTTGGCCTCGGAGACGCCAATTGACTCGCAAGAGCCGCCGCCTCGCGTTGATCGCCGCCGCGCTTGCGGTCGTCGGCTGCGCGGTCGGCCTCGGGCTTTACGCGATGAAAGACAGCCTGTCGTTGTTCCTGACCCCGGCCGAAATCGCGGAAAAGAGTGTGCAGCCGGGCACACGGCTCCGCGTCGGAGGACTGGTGGAAACCGGCACCGTCGTTCGCGCCGACGATCGCCTGACCTTCAATGTGACGGACGGGTCGAAGAGCGTCGGGGTCGACTGCGTCGGCGCCTGCTTCGGAAACATTCCCGACCTCTTCCGCGAGGGTCAGGGCGTGGTGGTCGAGGGCGTACTCGGCGGCGCGGGTCGGCTTTCCGGCGACCAGATCCTTGCCAAGCACGACGAACGCTACATGCCGCGCGAGGTCGTCGAGTCGCTTAAAAAGCAGGGCCGCTGGCAGGAAGGCGCGAACGTCAAATGATTGTCGAGATCGGTCATTTCGCGCTCGTCCTGGCGCTGGCCGCCGCGATTGCACAAACCGTCGTGCCGCTTTGGGGCGCGCGGGTCGGCGACCGGGAGTTGATGGCGGTCGGCCGAAGCGCGGCGCTGGCTCAACTGGCCTGCATCGCGATCGCCTTCGCCGCGCTGGTCAACGCCCATCTCGCCTCCGATTTCTCGGTCCTCAACGTCGCGGAGAATTCGCACAGCGCGGCGCCTGCGATCTACAAGTTCTCCGGCGTCTGGGGCAACCACGAAGGCTCGATGCTGTTGTGGGTGCTGATCCTGGCGATCTTCGGCGGGGTGGTCGCCGTGTTCGGCCGTTCCCTGCCGCGGACGCTGCGGGCCAATGCGCTCGCCATGCAGGGCCTGATCAGCGTCGCCTTCTTGCTGTTCATCCTCCTGACCTCGAACCCGTTCGAGCGTTTGTCGCCCGCCCCGTTCGAGGGGCGCGACCTCAACCCGATTCTTCAGGACCCGGGGCTCGCGATCCACCCGCCGATCCTCTACCTTGGCTATGTCGGCTTCTCGATCGTCTATTCGTTTGCCGCCGCCGCCTTGATCGAAGGCCGGATCGACGCCGCTTGGGCGCGGTTCGTCCGGCCGTTCGCCCTCCTTGCCTGGGGGTTCCTGACGATCGGCATCGCCGCCGGTTCGTTCTGGGCCTATTACACGCTCGGCTGGGGCGGCTTCTGGTTCTGGGATCCGGTCGAGAACGCATCCCTCATGCCGTGGCTTGCGGGCACCGCCTTCATCCATTCGGTCGCGGTCATGGAGAAGCGCGACGCGCTCAAGGTCTGGACGATTTTCCTGGCGATCCTCGCCTTCTCGTTCTCGCTGCTCGGGACCTTCCTCGTCCGCTCGGGCGTTCTGACCTCGGTGCACGCCTTCGCCAGCGATCCGCGTCGCGGCGTCTTCATTCTCGCCATCCTGATCCTGTTCATCCTCGGTTCGTTCGCACTGTTCGCCTGGCGTGCGCCGATGCTGAAGCAGGGCGGCCTGTTCGCTCCCGTGTCGCGCGAGGGCGCCCTGGTGCTGAACAACCTGCTGCTCACCACCTCCTGCGCGACCGTGTTCTTCGGCACGCTCTATCCGCTCGCGCTCGAACAGTTCACCGGCGAGAAGATCACGGTGGGCGCGCCGTTCTTCAACATGACCTGCGGCGTCCTCATGCTCGCTGCGGCCGCGGTCACGCCGGTGGGCTTCGGCCTCGCCTGGAAGCGCGGCGACCTCCTGGGCGTGATCCAGCGCCTCGCCGTCGCGATCGTCGCGGGCGCGCTCGCCGCGGTCGTCGGGACGGCGTGGCTCCGCGGCGGCTCGATCCTCGCGCCGATCGCGATGGGGCTCGCGATCTTCGTGATCTTCGGGACGCTGGTCGAGGTCGTCATGCGCGCCTGGCGGCCCGGCCTCTCAGCCGGCGTGGCGTTCCAAAGAGCCGCGGGGTTCCCGCTGTCGTTCTGGGGCGCGGCGCTCGCCCATATCGGGGTGGGCGTGACCCTGCTCGGGCTCGCGGGCGTGGGCTTCGGGGCCGAGGCGATCACCACGCTGCATAAGGGGGTTCCGCAGGCGGTCGGGCCCTATGCGATCACCCTCGATTCGGTCGGGGAACGGGTCGGTCCGAACTACAAGGAGACCGTGGCGGCGATGACGGTCCGGTCGGGTGATACGGTCGTGGCGACGATCGAGCCGGCGCGCCGGCAGTTCGCCGCGCGCACCATGACCACGACCCAGTCCGGCATGGCGACGCTTCATTTCGGCCAGATCTACGTGTCGATCGCCGACCCGACGCCGGACGGCGCCGTCCCCGCGCGGATGTATTGGAAGCCGCTGGTCACGCTGATCTGGCTCGGGGGCTGCGCCATGGCGCTCGGCGGGACCCTGTCGCTCGCCGACCGGCGGCTGCGCTTTGGCGTCGCCCGGCGCTCGCGCGCGACGCTTGCGGCGGCGGAGTGAGGGCGATGGGCGGGCGTCTCAGGACGAGGTCGTGGGGGCAAAGGGCGGCCGTTTTGGGAGTCCTTCTCGCCGCCCTCGCGGGGCCCGCTTTCGCGGTGCAGCCGGACGAGGTGATGAAGGATCCGGCGCTGGAGGCGCGCGCCCGGGCGCTGTCCGGGGAACTGCGCTGCATGGTCTGTCAGAACCAGTCGATCGACGATTTGGACGCGCCGCTGGCTCGCGACATCCGTCTCCTCATCCGCCAGCGGATCGGCGAGGGGGAGAGCAACGACGCGGTCAGGACCTATCTCGTCTCCCGCTACGGCGACTTTATCTTGTTGAAGCCGCCGCTGAAGCCCGAGACGCTGCTGCTGTGGCTCTCGGCCCCGCTGACGCTCGCGGCCGGTCTCGCCGCGGTCCTGATCGCGCGGCGCCGCGCGCCGGGCGCGACTGCAGCGCTGACGCCGGAGGAAGAGACGCGGCTGGCGGCGATGACCAAGCCAGACGGGGCCTGAAGCCGCCCGACGAGCGCGGTTTTCTGGCCAAACTCGAACAAGATCAAAGCGTTAAGGACGAGATTAGTCCTTATTCGGACGAGCAAGCGTTTGTTTTCAAGTACTTAGACATCTTTGCCGGCGACGCCCGACCTCGGCGGGCGGCGCATCCCCTTCGCCAGACCCCGCAGCCGCGGCCGTCGCCGGCTCGAGCGCCGCCTCGACCGGCCGGGCCGCCTTTCAGGGGCTTGCCGCATACGAGGCCGGAAGCGCACGTGCCGAGCGGGCGGCGGCTGGGCCCCTTTAACCGGCGAGCGCCCCCGCAGCCTTCGCCGGCTCCAGCGCCGCCTCGACCGCCTGGTCGACCCGTTCCAGCCACACGAAGGCCAGCGCCTGGCGGACCTCCTCGGGAATGTCCTCGAAGTCCTTGCGGTTGCGGGCGGGCAACATGACGCGCGTGATGCCGGCCCGATGCGCGGCCACGACCTTCTCCTTGATCCCGCCCACGGGAAGAACGAGGCCGCGTAGAGAAATCTCGCCGGTCATCGCGGTGTCGCTGCGGATCGTGCGATCGGTGAACAGCGAAACAAGCGCCATGAACATCGCAACGCCCGCGCTCGGGCCATCTTTCGGCGTCGCGCCGGCGGGAACGTGGATGTGGATGTCGGTCTTCTCGAACCGGTTCGCGTCGATGCCGAAGCTCGCCGAGCGATTCTTGACGATGCTGAGCGCGGCCTGCGCGCTCTCCTTCATCACCTCGCCGAGCTGACCGGTGAGGATCAGGCGGCCGCCTCCCGGCGTCGCCGTCGCCTCGATGAACAGGATGTCGCCGCCGACCGGCGTCCAGGCGAGCCCGGTGGCGACGCCCGGCACGCTGGTCCGCATGGCGACCTCGTCCTCGAAGATCGGCGGACCGAGAATGCCGCCGAGATCCGATTCGGCGATGACGACCGGACCCCTCTCGCCCTCGGCGACCCGCATCGCCGCCTGCCGAAGCGTGCGCCCGATCTCGCGCTCCAGGCTTCGCACCCCCGCTTCGCGCGTATAGTTCTGGATGATGGCGCGGAGCGCGGCGTCGTCGATCGCGGCTTGATCCGCCTTCAGGCCATTCGCCTCCAACTGGCGCGGAACGAGATAGCGGCGGGCGATCTGCAATTTCTCGCCGGCCGTGTAACCGGGCAGGCTGATGATCTCCATCCGGTCGCGCAACGGCCCCGGGACCGTGTCGAGCATGTTGGCGGTGGCGATGAAGGCGACGCGGCTGAGATCGAACGGCACGCCGAGATAATTGTCGCGAAAGCTGTTGTTCTGCTCGGGGTCGAGCACTTCGAGCAGCGCCGCGCCGGGATCGCCCTGGATGCTTTGGCCAAGCTTGTCGATCTCGTCGAGCATCATCACGCAGTCGCGCGAGCCGGCCTTGCGGATCGCCTGGATGATGTTGCCGGGCAGCGCGCCGATGTAGGTGCGGCGGTGGCCGCGAATCTCGGCTTCGTCATGGACGCCGCCGAGGCTGACGCGCACGAACTTGCGGCCCATGGCGCGGGCGATGGACTGACCGAGCGAGGTCTTGCCGACTCCGGGCGGGCCGGCGAAACACAGGATCGGCGCCTTGCCGTTCGGCGCAAGCTTGCGCACGGCGAGATATTCGATGATGCGCCGCTTGATCTTCTCGAGGCCGAAATGGTCGGCGTCCAGGATGCGGCGGGCCTCGGCGATGTCGATCGGCTTCTCCTCAGGCAACGCCCAGGGCAATTCCACCAACCAGTCGAGATAGGTCCGGACCATGCCGTATTCGCCGGCGGCTTCGGGCATCCGTTGCAGGCGGCGAAGCTCCTTGCGCGCCTGGTCGTCGACCTCCTTCGGCATCTTCGCTTCGGTGATCGCCTTCTCGAGCTCGGCGATCTCGGCCGCCTTGCCCTCGTCGCCCTCGCCGAGCTGGCGCTGGATCGCCGCCATCTGTTCGCGCAGCAGGACTTCGCGGTTGCGCGAGTCGAGCGAGGCTTTCGTCTCCCGCCCGATCTCCTGCGACAGGCGCAAGACCTCGATCCGATGCGCAAGCAGCCGCGAGACGCGGTCGAGACGGGCGCCGAGGTCGATCGTCTCCAGAATTTCCTGTTTTTCGTCCGGGGTCGCGTCCATGAAGGTCGCGACCATGTCGGCGAGCGGGCCGGGCTGCTCGGCGCCCTGGATGGTCGCGACAAGCTCCTCCGGGGTCTGCGGCAGGAGCCGCAGGGCCTCGAGCGCCTGGCCCTTGAGGTGAAGGAAGCGCGCCTCGATTTCGTTCGAGAGGGCGCTCGGCTCGGGGATTCTCACGATATCGGCGACCGGAAACGGCCAGCCGTCGAGATAGTCGACCACCCGGAACCGCTGCTCGCCCTGGCAGACGATATGATGGGTGCCGTCTGGGGCGGTGATGTAGCGGACGATGTTGGCGACCGTCCCCATCCGATGCAGGTCGGCGGGACTGGGGTCGGCGGTCTCGGCGTTGCGCTGCATGACGACGCCGACAGGTTTCTGCTCGCGAACCGCACGCTGGGCGGCGAGGATCGAGCGTTGCCGTCCAAGCGCGATCGGGAGGGCGACGCCGGGAAACAGCACCAGTCCACGCACCGGGACGATGATCAGCCCCTCCGCCGGCAAGGGCGGCGAAGACTCCTCGGCGCTCTTGGCGCTCAAGGTCTCGTTCGCGATCTCGGCGTCAGCCATTGCGCCCCTCCGATTTCCTCAGCGTGAAGGCGAGGCAGCCATGGGCCGCCGAGCGCTCGATCGCGGCGTAGCGCCCAGCCGGCAGGCGCACGCGCCGTTCGAACCGGCCTTGCGGCAGCTCGAGGCGGTGGATGGTCGCCGTGCGCAACTCCGGCGGATAGACGCGCGCCCCGGACACGACGAGATCGTCCCCTTCGATGCGGGCGTTCACCCCGGTGAGGTCGACGCCGGGCAAGGCGACGAGCACGAGCACCACGTCGTCGGTCTCGAGGACGTCGACCGGCGGCTCCCAGGCGACCTGGGACCGCGCGCCGGCGGGGCGGACAAATTGCTGCTGCATGCGTTCCGCCCGCGCCAGCATTTCGAAGGCCTCGGACCACATCCAGTAACGCGGAAGATTGCCGTCCATCGGCTTCCCTGTCGGTTCAGCGCCGGGCGCGGCGCGACATGCTCGTTTTTCCTAGCGCAAATTCGGCCCAAATTCATCCGGCTTCGCCAAGGGGTCGGCGACGGTGAGGCGGGCCCGGACAGGAACTTTCACGCCGGCGGCGCCGGGATGAGCGTTTCCAGGCGCGACGACCGCTCGGCTATTCCGGCTTTGGCTTGAGGCCCGGCGGCTTTGCGCTCGGCGCGTTCCCGCTGGGAACGGCGCGCCTGCGGAAGGCGAGGACAGCGCCCGGAGCGCGGTTGCCCGCGCCCAACCGTCGCCGGCCGGAGCCTGTCAACACGTAGCCGCCGCGGTCCTCGTCCCAGCGCATCAGATGGGATTGGAGGGCGGTCTCGCGCAGCAGCATGGTCATCGGATCATGGACATGGCCGGGGGCGACGTCCCCGTGCGCGTCCACGGTCTTCAAAGCCTCAATCAGTCGCTTTTCGAGAGCTTCGGTAATCATGCGGGTAAAATGCTCCCTCAGACGCGCTTGTGCAAGGCTGAGCGAGACTGGGGCGCCGGGCGACCGTCAACGAGTCGGAGTTTCGCCAGTCATTATCGCCGCTGCAGGGCCTCATGCTATAGGCGCTTGCAGGCTTTTCGGCAGGGAGACGGCGGCGATGGGCGTTCTGGTGAACGGCGAGTGGCGCGCGGACGCCGATTTTCCCCGCGATCAAGGGGGCCATTTCGTGCGCCCCGATTCGCCGTTCCGGAGCTGGGTGACGACCGACGGCGCACCGGGGCCGACCGGCGCCGGCGGCTTTCACGCCGCGGCCAGGCGCTATCACCTGATCGTTTCCCTCGCCTGCCCCTGGGCGCATCGGACGCTGATCTTCCGCAAGCTCAAGGGGCTCGAGAGCATGATTTCGCTCTCGGTCGTCAATTGGCTGATGGCGGATCGCGGCTGGACGTTCGACGCGGGGCCGGGCGTCATCCCGGACCCGATTTTCGGCTTCGATCGCTTGAGCCAGTTCTACGAGAAGGCGCGTTCCGGCTTCACCGGTCGCGTCACGGTGCCGGTGCTGTGGGACAAGGAGTCGAACACGATCGTCAACAACGAGTCGTCGGAGATCATCCGGATGTTCAACTCCGCCTTCGACGCCCTCGGCGCGGCGCCGGGCGACTATTATCCGGAGGACCTGCGGCCCGAGATCGACGCCCTCAACGCCCGCATCTACGCGACCGTCAACAACGGCGTCTACCGCGCAGGCTTCGCCACCTCCCAGGCG
Source organism: uncultured Alphaproteobacteria bacterium (assembly GCA_963748545.1). Taxonomy (GTDB): domain Bacteria; phylum Pseudomonadota; class Alphaproteobacteria; order Rhizobiales; family Beijerinckiaceae; genus Roseiarcus. The sequence continues at coordinate 229,661 of CAVVJO010000035.1, read as the reverse complement.
GCTTACGAAGAGGCGTTCCGGGCGCTGTTCGAGACGCTAGACTGGCTGGAGGCGCGGCTCGCGGCCCGCCGGTTCCTATGCGGCGAGCGGCTGACCGAGGCGGACTGGCGCCTGTTCACCACCCTGATCCGCTTCGATCCGGTCTATTTCGGCCACTTCAAATGCAATCTCAGGGAGATCCGCGATTACCCGGCGCTCACGCGTTATCTGCGGGAGCTTTACCACTGGCCGGGCGTGGCCGAGACGGTCGACTTCGACCACATCAAGCGCCACTATTACATGAGCCACCGCCGCATCAATCCGACCGGCGTCGTGCCGCTCGGACCGGAGATCCTGCTGTAGGCGAGCTTACCCCGCCGTCTTCACAAGCGCGGCGACGATGGCGTCGCCCATCTGGGCAGTCGAGACGACCGTGCTCCCCTCGCTCTTGATGTCGGCGGTGCGCAGGCCGTCGGCCAGCACAGCGGCGATGGCGGCGTCCAGCCGGTCGGCGGCCGCGAGCGCGCCGAACGAATAGCGCAACGCCATGCCGAACGAGGCGATCATCGCGATCGGATTGGCGAGCCCTCGTCCCGCGATGTCGGGCGCCGAACCGTGAACCGGCTCGTAGAGCGCCTTGCGCTTGCCCGTCTTCGGATTCAGATCGCCAAGCGAGGCGGAAGGCAGCATGCCGAGCGAGCCGGTCAGCATGGCCGCCACGTCCGACAGCATGTCGCCGAACAGATTGTCGGTCACGATGACGTCGAACTGCTTCGGCCAGCGCACGAGCTGCATCCCGAGGGCGTCGGCCAGCTGGTGCTCAAGCTGGACGTCGGGGTACTCGCGCTGATGCAGAGCTGTGATCACCTCGTGCCACAGCACGCCCGACTTCATCACGTTGCGCTTGTCGGACGAGGTGACCTTGTTGCCGCGCTTGCGGGCGAGGTCGAAGGCGACGCGGCCGATCCGCTCGATCTCGTAGGTGTCGTAGACCTGGGTGTCGATGCCGCGCTTCTGGCCATTGCCCAGATCGACGATCTCCTTCGGCTCGCCGAAATAGACCCCGCCGGTCAGCTCCCGGATGATCATGATGTCGAGCCCCTCGACCACTTCCGGTTTGAGCGAGGAGGCGGCGGCGAGCGCCGGATAGCAGACGGCAGGCCTGAGGTTGGCGTAGAGGCCGAGATCCTTGCGAAGCCGCAAGAGGCCGGCTTCCGGTCGCACCTCGTAGGGAACGGACGCCCATTTCGGGCCGCCGACCGCCGCCAGCAGAACCGCGTCGGCCGCAGCGGCCCGAACCATGTCCGCGTCGCTGATCGCCTGCCCGTGCGCGTCAAACGCGCAGCCTCCGACCAGACCCTTTTCGATTTCGAATTTGGCGAGGCCCTCGGACTGGAACTGCTGGATCACCTTCTCGACTTCGGCCATCACTTCGGGGCCAATTCCGTCGCCGGGAAGAAGGAAGAGATGATAGGAGGTCATGGCCGTTTCTTGTTTGATGGGGCGGGAGTGGGACGCACTGCTAGACGATTTCGGAGCCCGATGAAAGCCGCAACGAGCCGGAAAAGAGTCGCCGGATGACCGCGATCGCCACTTACGCCGCGGACAGTTATATCGAGCGCCTGCCGTCGGGCGTCCAGTTCTTTCTCGTCCACGGGATCGACGAGGGGCTGGCCCACGAGCGGTCGAAAGCCATCATCCGGAAACTGGTCGGCGCAGACCCCGATCCGCTCCGGCTCGTCCGGCTCGACGGCGAGGCGCTCGCCCGCCGTCCCGAGAGCCTCAGCGACGAGGCCTATGCGGTGTCGATGTTCGGCGGCAGCCGGGCGATCTGGATCGACGCGCAGGGGCGCGATCTCCTGGCGGCGCTGGAACCCCTGTTCGCCCGCCCGCCCGCCGAATGCGCGATCGTGATCAAGGCCGGGCAACTGAAAAGGGGACATGCCCTGCGCGCCGCGTTCGAGAAAGCGCCGGGCGCCGCCGCGATCGAATGCTACGGGGACGAGCCGAAGGCGCTCGGCGCCCTGATCGACGGAGAAATTCGCGCAGCCGGGCTCACGATCGCCCCGGACGCGCGGTCGGCGCTGGTGGACGAGCTCGGCGCCGACCGGCAGACGAGCCGGGCCGAGATCGCCAAGCTGCTGCTCTACGCGCGGGGACAATCGACCATCGAACTCGCCGACGTGTGCGCAATCGTTTCGGACGCCGCGCCCTCGCCGCTGGATGGCCTGATCGATCAGGCGCTGGTCGGCGACTTGCCGGGCGCGGTCGAGTCCGCCCAGCGCCATTTTGGCGAAGGCGGCGACGCCGACGCCCTGATCGCCCGGCTGGTCGCGCGGCTGACGCTGCTGCATCGGGTGCGGCTCGAGATGGAGGCGGGGACGTCCTTTGACGGCGCGTGCCAAACTCTGTTCGTCCGGTTGCCGCCCGAGGCGCGCCGGGCTCTCGGAAAGGCCGCGGAGCGCTGGACGTCTGGAGTCGATCGCGCAGCGTCTGCCGACTGTTCGGGCGATGAGCGCCAAGGTCCGGGCGACCCCGGGGATGGCCGAGATTCTGGCGAGCCGGGCGCTCTGGGCCTTGGCCTCCGGCGGGCGCCGGGCGCGAAACCCATAGGCTCAAGGCGTTACGACGGGTTTCCCGGGCAATTGTCGTGCCGAGTCTTTGGCGGGGAAGGGCCGATCGCGCGGCCGGCCGCACCCAAGCCGATCGCTATCGTCCCGCCGGCTGGCAGAGGCGGCGGCAGAAGTCGTCAAGCTGCTCGAAGTCGCGGAAGGCGATGCGGATCTCGCCGCTCTCGCCCGCGTGTCGGATGGTGACCTTGGCGCCGAGCGCGAGACCCAGCTTGTCCTGAAGGGCGAGCGTGTCGGGATCGATGCGCGCCGGCTCCTTTTTCGCCCGCGGCGTTTTGCCGGCGTTCTCGCCGAGCCGCTCGATGTCGCGCACCGTCAGTCCGTCGGTGACGATCCGGTCGGCGGTCGCGTCCGGATTTGCGACCGCCAGCAGCGCGCGCCCGTGACCCGCGGAGATTTTTCCCTCGGCGAGCAGCGCCTTGGTGTGATCGGGGAGATTGGTCAGTCGAAGCGTGTTGGCGACGTGGCTGCGGCTCTTGCCGACGACCCGCGCGATATCGGCGTGAGCGTAGCCGTATTCGGCGCCGAGCTGGGCGTAGCCCGCCGCCTCTTCGAGCGCATTGAGGTCGGCGCGCTGCACGTTTTCGATGATGGCGATCTCGAGCGCCTCGCGGTCGCCCGCCTCGATCAGGACGATCGGCACGTCGTGGAGCCCGGCGCGCTGGGCGGCGCGCCAGCGCCGCTCTCCGGCCACGATCTCGTAAGCGTCGGCGACGCGGGGAACCGCGCGCACCAGGATCGGCTGAATGATCCCGCGCTCCTTGATCGAGGCGGCGAGCTCGTCGAGCTCGGCGTCGTCGAAACGCTTGCGCGGATTGCGCGGATTGGGCTTCAGAAACTCGATCGGCGCGTGGCGGGCGCCGCGCGCGATCGGCGTCTCGCCGTCATCCTGCGTCGCCCCGAGGAGCGCCGCGAGCCCGCGCCCCAGGCGGGGCCTATGTTCGGTTCGGCCAAGATCTTCGGCCATGGTGTTGCTCCCGTGACCCCGGCGCCGCTTAATGCGGCCGCCAGCGGCCTTCGCGTTGAATGACTTCGGAGGCGAGCTTGAGGTAGGCTTGGCTCCCGGCGCAGCGCAGATCGTAGAGCAGCGCGGGCTTGCCGTGCGAGGGGGCTTCCGACACCCGGACGTTGCGGGGAATCACGGTGTCGTAGACCTTGTCGCCCATGTGCGCGCGGACGTCGGCGACCACTTGGCCCGCGAGGCTGTTGCGCGGATCGAACATCGTCAGCACCACGCCGTGGATCGTCAGCGCCGGATTGAGGGTGCGCCGCACCTGATCGACGGTGGTCAGCAACTGTGACAGGCCCTCGAGCGCGAAGAACTCGCACTGCAGCGGGACGACCACCGCATCGGCCGCCGCGAGCGCGTTGATGGTCAGCAGATTCAGCGAGGGCGGGCAGTCGACCAGGACGTAGGTGATCGGCTCCGGACGGTCATGGTCGCTGTCGAAGAAGACCTCCAGCGCTTTACGAAGCTTGTAAGATCTGTCGCTGTCGCCGGCGATCTCGAGTTCGACGCCGAGCAGGTCCATGGTCGAGGGGGCGATCGAGAGGCGCGGCACGGCGGTCGGCGTGATCACGTCTCTCAGGGCGCGCTCCCCGACGAGGGCGTCGTAGGAAGAGGTGACTTGGCTTTTGCGGTCGATCCCCAGGCCGGTCGACGCGTTCCCTTGCGGATCGAGATCGATGATCAGCACGCGCTCGCCGATCGCCGCCAACGCCGTGCCGAGATTGATGGCCGTGGTCGTCTTGCCGACGCCGCCCTTTTGGTTCGCCATGACGAGCACGCGCGGGCGCGCTGTAGGCGCGGGGTTCAGGGGGATCGTCATGGCGCGGCCACACTCATCCGGACTCTGAGGATCGCCGCGTCGGCGTCAAGGACGCTGCGAAGGGTCTCGATCGCGTAGAGCGGCGGCGGAGGGTCCTGTCCCAGGTCTTTCAGGGCCGACCTTCCGCGCGGAAACAATCCGAGCGCGCCGCTCTCCAGCCATGGTTTGGCGAATTCGAGCGTCTTCGACAAGGGGGCGAAGGCGCGAGCGGTGACGCAGTCCACAGCTCCCACCTCCGGTGGCGCGATCAACTCGACCCGAACGGGGTGAATGACGGCCGGCGCGCCGGTCGCCCGCGCCGCTTCGCGGAGGAAGGCGCAACGGCGCTGGTCGCTGTCGACGCAGTGGACGACCGCGCCCGGAGTCCCGGCGAGCTGGATGGCGACGATCATCCCTGGAAAGCCGGCGCCCGAGCCCATGTCGAGCCAACGCAACGCGCCGTCGGCGAGCGGGAGAAGCTGAGCGCTGTCGGCGATGTGGCGCGTCCACACGGAGGGGAAAGTTGATTCTGCTATGAGATTGGTCGCCCGGCGCCAACGCGCGAGGAGGTCGACGAAGATCGCCAGGCGGTCCTCTGTTTCACGTGAAACAGGGACGAGCCTCAGCGCCTCCCGACGATTAGCGGTGAGCGAATCCCCCTCGCCCTGGCGCCCGGCGCCCGGCGCCGCGGCGCGGCCGGCCGGCCTCACTCTGCGGCCAGGGAGGCGGCCTTGGCGTTGCGGCGCCGCGCATGTGCGGCGATCACCGCCAGCGCGGCCGGGGTCACGCCCTCGATCCGGCCCGCCTGGCCGAGGCTCCGCGGTCGCACCGCCGAGAATTTTTGCCGCATCTCCTGCGAAAGCCCCGGGAGTTCGGCGTAGTCGAGGTCGTCCGGAAGAATCAGCGCGTCGTCCCGCCGATGGCGCGCGACGTCCTCGGCCTGCCGCTCGACGTAAACCGCATACTTTGCGTCGGCCTCCAGCCGCGCGGCGAGGGATGCCGGAATCTGAGCGATCTCGGGCCACACGCGGGCGAGGGTCGCGAGCGGGAACTGCGGCTGGGCTGCGAGCTCGAACGCCGTCCGGCGCGCGCCGTCCTGATTCACGGCAAGGCCGAGCCGTTCGAGCCTCGCAGGCGAGGCAGTTGCGCCTTTGAGCAGCGCTCTTGCTGCGGTCAGTTGCGCTTGCCTCCGCTCATGGAGCGCCGCGCGCCTCTGACCAACGCAACCGAGCGCCACGCCTTTTGCTGTCAGCCGCTCATCGGCGTTGTCGGCGCGCAAGGACAACCGGAATTCGGCGCGGGAGGTGAACATCCGATAGGGCTCGCTCACGCCATGGGTCGTCAGGTCGTCGATCATGACGCCGATATACGAGTCGGCGCGATCGAAAACCGCGGGCGCGGCGTCCCCCGCCGTCCGCGCCGCATTGACGCCGGCGACCAGCCCTTGGGCCGCCGCCTCCTCGTATCCGGTCGTGCCGTTGATCTGACCGGCCAGGAACAGGCCGCGAAACCGCCGAGCCTCGAGCGTGGGATCAAGCCCCCGCGGATCGACGTAATCGTATTCGATCGCATAGCCCGCGCGAAGGATCCGCGCCCGCTCCAGACCGGGAATGGTGGCGATCAGCGCGCGTTGCGTCTCGGCCGGGAGCGACGTCGAGACGCCGTTCGGGTAGACGGTCGGGTCGTCAAGCCCTTCGGGTTCGAGAAAGATCTGGTGGCTCTCGCGATCGGGGAAGCGCAGGACCTTGTCCTCGATCGACGGGCAATAGCGCGGCCCCCGCCCGGAGATGGACCCGGAATAGACCGCGGAACGATGGGCGTCAGCCCGAACGAGCTGATGGGTCTCGGCGGTCGTGCGGGTGATGTGGCAGGGCGCCTGACGCGCGGCGGCCGCCGTTGTGTCGACCGAGAAGAACTCGGGGAACTCGTCGCCGTGCTGGATTTCGAGCGCCGCCCAGTCGATCGAGGTCCCGTCGAGGCGCGGCGGCGTGCCCGTCTTGAGGCGCCCGAACGCGAAGCCCGCCTGCTCGAGGCTCTCCGCCAGCGATACCGACGGCCCCTCGCCGAACCGGCCTGCGGGGGTCCGGACGTCCCCGAGATGGATGACGCCGCGCAAGAACGTCCCCGTGGTCAGCACCACGGATCGGCAGGGAAACGCTCGGCCGTCGGCCAGCGCCACCCCCGAGACCGCGCCGTTCGCCGAGAGGACGCCCGACGCTTCGCCCTCGACGACGGTCAAGCCGGGGGTGGCGGCGATCAGGGCGCTCATGGCCCGCCGGTAGAGCGCGCGGTCCGCCTGCGCCCGCGGCCCCTGGACGGCGGGACCCTTGCGGCGATTGAGGACGCGGAACTGGATGCCGCCCGCATCGGCCGCCCGCCCCATGACGCCGTCGAGCGCGTCGATCTCGCGCACCAGGTGGCCCTTGCCGATCCCGCCGATCGCAGGGTTGCAAGACATTTCGCCGATCGTGGCGGCGCGATGGGTGATGAGTGCGGTCGCGGCGCCGCAGCGCGCCGCGGCGGCGGCGGCCTCGCAGCCGGCGTGCCCGCCCCCGATCACGATGACATCAAACCCCGTCATGTCCGTCCCGGTGTTTCACGTGAAACAGATTGCTCCTATTTCCCCACGCATAGCCGCGAGAAGATCTGACCCAATACGTCCTCTACGCCGATTCGGCCGACGACGCGATCCATCGCCGAGGCGGCATGGCGGAACGCTTCCGCCGCCAATTCGGCTTCGATCGGCTCGGACGCCAGCGCCGGCTCGAGCGCTCGCCTCGCGTCAAGGAACGCCTCCCGGTGCCGCGCCAGCGTCAGCACGGCAGGCTCGCCGGACGCCATCGATCCGATCGCCCGATCAGCGATCGCCTCGAGGAGCGCGTCGACCCCTTCGCCAGTCTTCGCCGATATCGCAAATTGGTCGGCGCCCGTCGAGCCCCTTGCAGCTTGCGCATCGAGGTCGGATTTGGTCCGCACGACCAGAGTCGCCCCCGTGGCGGCCGGCGGCGCGCCTGCGGATCCCCCGTCGTCGAGCCACAAGGTCAGGTCCGCGTTCTCGGCGCGCTGACGGGCGCGTCGGACGCCCTCCTGTTCGATCGGGTCGGCCGATTCGCGGATGCCTGCGGTGTCCACCAGAATGACCGGATAGCCCCTGAGGTCGATCGCGACCTCGATCGGGTCGCGGGTCGTGCCGGCGAACGGCGAGGTGATGGCGACGTCCCGCCCGGCGATCGCGTTCATCAGGGTCGACTTGCCGACGTTCGGCGCGCCGGCGATCACCACGACGAATTCCGCGCGCAGGCGTTCGGCTGATTGCGCCGTCGCCAGCGCGCGATCGAGGCGATCCGACGCCTGCCGCGCGGCCACGCGGATCGACTCGGAGGTCAGGTCGCCGGCGTCCTCGACATCGGAGAAGTCGAGTTGCGCCTCGACCGTCGCCATCGCGTCGAGGAGCGTTGCGCGAATGGCCTCGCATTCGCGCTTCAACGCGCCCCCAGCGATCCTCTGCGCCTGCCGCCGTTGCGCCTCGGTCTCCGCCTCGACCAGGTCGCCGAGCCCTTCCGCTTCGGACAGGTCCATCTTGCCGTTCAGGAAAGCGCGCCAGGCGAACTCGCCCGGCGCCGCCAGCCGCAGTCCGGGCACGGCCTGAAGGGCGCGCGCCAGCGCCGCGGGCACGGCACGGCCGCCGGTCACGTGCAGTTCGACGACCTCCTCGCCGGTGAAACTCCGGGGCGCTGCGAAGCGCAGCACAAGGGCGCGATCAAGCGGCGCGCCCGAAACGGGGTCCCTCAGGGTTCGCAGCGCCGCGGTCCGATCCGGGAAGGTCGCGCCCGGCGCGAGCGCCTCGAGCGCCGACGCGCACAGCGGCCCCGAAACCCGGAAGACGGCGACGGCCGCTTTCCCGACGCCGCTCGCCTGAGCGAAGATCGTGTCAGACTCGTTTGCGAACACGGTCCGTCTCAGAGCCCTTGGCCGCCGGCTCCAGAGGCAAGCTCAGGCGTGGAGGGTCAGTCTCGCGCCGAACCGCGGTCGGCCGCCGCCGGCAACTGGCTGACCGCCCCGCCAGAGGGCATGGCCCACTGCGGCGTGCAAACGACGTACTGGTCCGCAATCGTCTCGTGGTCGCCCTGTTTCTCGCGCTGAAAATACAAATAGCAGATGCTGAGGGCGCCGGTACGATAATCGACGCGAAACACGCCGCCTTCCTGCTCATGACGTGTGGCCACGAGTCCATAGTCGCTCGGTCCCTGCTTTGTCGCTCCGTCACCGCTGCGATAGCAGGTGGTGACGCCGAAAGCGCCTGGGCCAACATCGGTACGCCCTGGACTATGGGCGAATTGGCAGGCGATGACATCCCCCGTCAATTTATCGAGCCGATAGACCAGCGACAGATTGATTTGCGGCGCAGCGAGAAACTCGTATTGGCCCGCCGCCTTGGCGTCTGGCGCAAACGCGCAAGCCGCAATCGCTGCAAATCCACAAACTGAAGTCTTCGCCCACATTGCTCACCTCCGCGAACCGCGAATCACGTGAGGTCAAGCTGTAGCCTGCGTCTTCACAAATCGTTAAGCGTAACCGCCGATCGCCTTCGTTACGCGGTCAGGACGTCTTTCGAGGCGACCGTGGAATCCGCGTTCAGACGGTAGACCAGCGGCACGCCGGTCGCCAATTCCATGGCCGGAATGGTCTCCGGGGTCAGCCGGTCGAGCACCATCACCAACGCCCGCAGGCTGTTGCCGTGCGCCGCGACCAGAACGCGCTTGCCCCGCAGCACCTCGGGGAGGATGTGCTGGCAGTAGTAGGGCAAGGCGCGCGCCACAGTATCCTTGAGGCTCTCGCCGCCGGGCGGCGGAACGTCGTAGCTTCGGCGCCACAGGTGAACCTGCTCCTCCCCCCACTTCTTGCGGGCGTCATCCTTATTGAGGCCGCAGAGATCTCCGTAATGGCGTTCGTTCAACGCCTGGTCGCGGTGCTCGGGCAAGCCCGTCTGGCCGAGCTCGGCCAAAGTCAGCGCGAGCGTGTGCTGGGCGCGTGTGAGCGCCGAGGTGAAGGCGATGTCGAAGGCGAGCCCCTGCGCCTTCAGGCGACGGCCGGCGTCCTTCGCCTCCTCGACGCCAGCCGGCGAGAGGTCCGGATCGCGCCAGCCGGTAAACAGGTTCTTCAGGTTCCAGTCGCTCTGGCCATGGCGCAGGAGGACCAGCAGGCGTTCGCTATTCGGCATCTGTCTTCACCGCGTTTGATGATCGCAAAATGGCTTTAGTCCATTGGCTCCTTGGGCGCCAAGGATCAAATCGCCGCATGATCGGGGCATTCGGCGGCCTGCCTTCGCGCGCTCGGCGCGAGCGCGCGCGTGGCGATGACCCGCCTTGCGATCGGGATCGCGTGGACGCCGACCGGCCGGTGGACCTGCTTGATCGCCTCGACCACATGGACCCCGGCGAACGGAAGGGAAAGGGCGGCGCCGAGGCGCTCGATGGTCGGGGCCGAGCGAATCACGAACCGGCGATCGATCGGCGGCGCGAACAGCGCCTCCCCCCAGAAGACCGGCGAAAACACGGCGTCCTGAAGGATCTCGCGTAACTGAGTTCTTGGAGTAGGGCACGCCGTAGCCGAAAGGCGTTCCGTCAGCCCGGGCCCAGACGCCGCGTCTCGATGGGACGATCGCCAGGATACGCCCCTCGGGCGCAACCACCCGCCACGCCTCCTCGAGGAGTTCCGCCGGCCGTTCAGCGGCCTCGAGCGCATGGACGATCAGCAGTCGATCGATGCTGTTGTCCGGCAGCGGCAGCATTCCCGATTCGACGAGCGCAACGGCGCAGCAGTCAGGCTCGGGCCACACCGTCGCCCCCTGCTGCGCCGGCATCAGCGCCAGGCAGCGCGTCGCGGTGTCGCGGTAGCGGTCGAGATAGGGAGACCCATAACCCAGGGCCGCCACGGTCACGCCCGCGGCGCCGAGCCAGCGGGCGCGAACGATCCGGCCGATCAGCCGTCTCGCGAGATCGCCGAGAGGCGAGGCGTAAAAGTCGCGGAGTTTCTGGGCGTCGAGAGGCATCGCGCTTCAGGCCAGCTTCGAGCGGGGAATTGTGGACGACCGGGCCCGCTTACGCAATCCCGCGCGGTCGCCAGAGACCGCTGCGCTTACGTCTTGTCGGCAAGGGACTCCAGTTTCTTTTGAATGTCGGAAAGCTGCTTGCGCAGGTCCTCGATATCCTCCGCCGAGGTCGGCTTCTTGCCAAGCGCGTCCGGACTCGCCAGCGGCGCGGTGAAGGGGGAGAAAATCCCGAGCGCTTGATTGAAAGCGGTGAGGTTCTTTTGCGTCAGCTCATGCAGAGTTGCGAAGGATCCCCCCGAGAACGCGTCGGCGCCGAACATCCGGCCTGCGGCCTCCCGCATGGCTTGCCGCTCCCCGCTGAATTTGTCGATCGAGAACTCGAGGTAACTCGGCAGAAGCGCCTGCATGCTGTCGCCGTAAAACCGGATCAGCTGTCGCAGGAAGGTGGTCGGAAGAAGCGACTGACCCTCGATCCCCTCCTGCTCGAAGATGATCTGGGTCAAGACGGACCTGGTGATATCCTCGTTGGTCTTGGCGTCATAGACGATGAAGTCTTCCCCGCTCTTCACCATCTTTGCGAGGTCGGCCAACGTGACATAGGCGCTCGAAGCGGTGTTATACAGACGCCGATTGGCATATTTTTTGATGGTTGTCGGAGCGTGAGTCGCCATATTTCTGCGCGTCCTGATGAACCTGATCGCACGGGAAAAGCACGATAGCCGTTTTTTTGGGCCCGGAAACCCCCCTTTTTTTGCGGCGCCGTTCCGCAGTCTTCGCGGTTGCGGGCCGGCGCGCCCACCCGCCGCCTTGCGTCCTTCGGCTACTGGCGCCCACGGAACCGCTTCGTGTAAGATTGCCGATAGACGCGGTCATTCGGCAAAACATCATGGGAGGAATCATGGCCAGGGTAGCGATCGTTACGGGCGGAACACGTGGTATCGGAGCCGCAATTTCCAAGGCGCTCGCCGCAGCGGGCTATAAAGTCGCGGCGACCTACCACGCCAACGACGACGCCGCGGCGAAGTTCAAGGCCGAAACGGGTGTCCATGTCTACAAATGGAACGTCAGCGTCTACGACGAGTGCGTCGCCGGGATCGCGGAAGTCCAAAAGGATCTCGGCCCCGTCGACATCCTGGTCAACAACGCCGGGATCACCAAAGACGGGATGTTCCACAAGATGACGCCCGAGCAGTGGTATGGCGTGATCAACACCAATCTGAATTCCCTCTTCAACATGACCCGTCCGGTCATCGAGGGCATGCGCGAACGCAATTTCGGCCGCATCATCAACATCTCCTCGGTCAACGGCCAGAAGGGGCAGATGGGCCAGTCCAACTACTCCGCGGCGAAGGCCGGCGACATCGGCTTCACCAAGGCGCTGGCCCAGGAAAACGCCAACAAGGGAATCACGGTCAATGCGATCTGCCCCGGCTACATCGCGACCGAGATGGTCAAGGCCGTGCCGAAGGAAGTGCTGGAGAAGTCCATTCTTCCGCTGATTCCGCTGCGCCGGCTTGGGGAACCTGAGGAAATCGCCCGCTGTGTGGTGTTCCTCGCCGCCGACGACGCCGGCTTGATGACCGGCTCGACGATTTCGGCCAACGGCGGCCAGTATATGATCTGACCTTAGATCTTGCGCCCCGCCGCCCCGCCTGCCGGCGGGCGGCGTTGGGGACGTGGGCCTACCGCGCGGACTTTGCGTGCGGGCGCCGGCGGGTCGCATCGTTGAGCCACCGCCGCGTCGCGGTGTCGACCAGCGGCGACAGCGTCCTGCGAACGCGCACATGGTAGGCGTCGATCCACCGGATCTCCTCGGCATCCATGAGTTTCCAATCGACAAGGCGCAGGTCGATCGGCGCCAGCGTCAGCGTTTCGAAGCCGAGCATCGCGCGCTCGGCCCCGGGGATTTCCCGCGGTTCAACCACCATCAGATTCTCGGTGCGAATGCCGAAGTGGCCAGCGGAATAGTAGCCGGGCTCGTTCGACAGGATCATGCCAGCCGCCAGCGCCGCCGTTCCCGTCTTGGCGATCCGCTGAGGCCCTTCATGGACCGAAAGGTAGGAGCCGACGCCATGGCCCGTCCCGTGGTCGAAATCGAGACCGACGTCCCATAGGGGCTTCCGCGCCAGCACGTCGATCTGCGCTCCGCTCGTACCGCGAGGAAAGACCGCCTGCGCGATCGCGATGTGACCCTTGAGAACGCGTGTGAAACGGTCCCGCATCAGGCTGGTCGGGCGTCCCACCGCGATCGTCCGGGTGACGTCGGTCGTTCCGTCCTCGTATTGGGCGCCGCTGTCGACCAGAAAAATGCCGCGCTCGATCCTGCGATTGCTGGCGAGGCTCACGCGGTAGTGCGGCATCGCCGAATTCGGCCCCGCCGCGGCGATGGTTGGAAAGGAGATGTCCTTCAGCGCCCCCGTGGCCCGTCGAAACGATTCCAACGCCTGGACCGCGTCGATCTCGGTCAACCGGCCCCGCGGCGCCTCCGCATCGAACCAGGCGAGGAACCGCGCAAGGGCTGCGCCGTCGCGCTCGTGCGCCGCCCTTGCTCCCGCAAGCTCGGCCTTGTTCTTGGCGGCCTTCATCAGGCCGATCGGATCCGCGCCGACTTCGGCCTTGCCGCCTGCGCGCTCCAGCGTCTGCGTCAGGAGCGCCGGCCCAGTCGCGCTGTCGAAAAGCACGCGAGCGCCCTCTTTTCCGAGGCGCTCCACGAGCGCCGTCAGGGCGTCCGGTTCGAGAAGGTCGGCGAGCGCGGCGAGCCCCTCGCGCGCGGAGGACGAGAGTTTCGCCGAATCGAGCAGAACGATCGGCCGGCCCTCACGCGGAACGTAGCCGTACCCCAAGGGAAGCGGCGTGTGCGAGACATCGGCGCCGCGGATGTTGAAGAGCCAGGCGAGGTTGTGCGGATCGCTGATCAGCAGCCCGTCGTCGCGCCTCAAAGTCTCCTGGACCCGCGCGATCTTCGCGGCCGCGGTTTCGCCGGCGAAACGCGCCTTATGCTGCGTGACCGCGCCCATTGGCAGGCCCGGCCGATCCCGCCAGATCGCATCGATCGGATTGCTCTCCACCGGCGCGAGTTCGGCCCCCGCGGCCTCGCAGGCCGCCGAAAAGCGGCGGACAAAGTCGCGCGTGTGGAGACGGGGATCGTAACCGATCCTTTCGCCCTTCTTGAGCACGCGCGAGAGCCAGTCCGGCGGAGGCTCCTCGATCCCATGGACGATCTCGAACACCGAACCATCGACCTGCGCTTTCGCCTGTTCGGTGTACCGCCCGTCGACGAAGAGGGCCGCCCTGTCTTTGAGCACGACCGCCAAGCCGGCCGAGCCCGCAAAACCGGTCAGCCACAACAACCGCTCTGCGGCGGCGGGCACATACTCGTTCTGGTGCTCGTCGGCCCTGGGAACGAGAAAACCGTCAAGCCCCTGGGCCACGAGAACGCGGCGCAACTCCGCGATCCTCGCTGCGCCGTGGGTTGGGCCTCCAACATCGGCAAACGATTGAAATCGGCTCTCGAACACCCGAACTCCTCTCCACGCCTCAGCGACGCGCAAAAAAATTCTTTTGCAAAAAAGTCAGCTCTAAGGATCATCCTGCGCGGTGACAACCCGGCCAATAAACGGCAGCTCCCGGTAGAAGTGCGCCACGTCCATTCCGTAGCCAACCACGAAAACGTCGGGGCAGACGAAGCCGACAAAGTCGGCTTCGATCGGGACGGCGCGCTTGCCCGGCTTCTCCAGCATCGTGCAGATCAGCACCCGTCGCGCGCCGCGCGCCGCCAGAAGATCCTTGGCGAATGCCAGCGTCCGGCCGGATTCGAGAATGTCGTCGACCACGAGAACGTCCCGATCGCGAACCGGCAAATCAATGTCGCGCAGGATCTTGACGGTCCCGCTCGATACCGTGCCGTCAAGGTAACTCGACAGATGGAAGAACTCGACCTGGGGCTCGAGGCCTGCCCGATGCATCGCGCGCAGGAGATCCGCGGCGAACATGAAGGAGCCCTTCAGGATCGCGACCACCAGGAGATCCTTCGGCTCGGCCGCAGCGATCTCGTTGGCGAGCGCTTCCGTCCGCTCGGCGATCGCCAATTCGTCGAAAAGGACTTTGACGTGTCTGTCGCCGCTCATGGATCGACCTCGATCGGAAAAACGCCTGGTGTCGCCCCGCGCCCGGCCCCCCAGCATAGCCGTCGGCGACCGCGTTTTCCAAGCATGACATGGCTCGGAGAGGGGATCGCGGGGCGGTCGCGGCAAAAAATCAAGTCCGGGCTCGATTGCCGGTGCGCAACCCCTTATGGACAGAGGCGACGCCCCCGTCCTCACAGCTCTCGTCGCGTGCGCTCATGATTCCGATATCCGCCTTGCCGATCGCCTCGCCGTTGCCCGGCCCGCCGTCCGGCGGCCGATCGCCTGCCTGATCGCGGTCCCACACCGCCTCTCTCCCCACCGGTGGCTCTCTTGCTCCGCTTCGAAAACGTCGGCCTGCGATACGGAATGGGCGAGGAGGTCGTAAGCGACGTCAATTTCGCAGTCGAGCCGCAGAGCTTTCAGTTTTTGACCGGCCCGTCGGGGGCGGGCAAGACGACGTTGCTCCGCCTGATGTTGCTGTCGCTGCGTCCGACCCGAGGAACCATCCACATCTTTGGCCACGATGCGGCGACGCTCACCAAGGACGAGCTCACCGCGCTGCGTCGGCGGATCGGCGTCGTGTTCCAGGATTTTCGCCTGCTGGACCATCTCACCACTTACGAGAACGTCGCGCTGCCGCTCCGCGCGCTCGGCCGGGCGGAATCGAGTTACCGCGCCGAAGTCGTGGAGCTCTTGGGCTGGGTCGGGCTCGGCCAGCGGATGAACGCCATCCCCCCTGTCCTCTCCGGCGGCGAAAAGCAGCGCGCCGCCATCGCGCGCGCCCTGATCGTCCGACCAGAACTGTTGCTCGCCGACGAGCCGACCGGAAACGTCGATCCCGGCCTCGCCCGCCGGCTCCTGCGGCTGTTTGTCGAACTCCACCGGCTCGGAACGGCGGTCGTGATTGCGACGCACGATCTGCAGCTCATGGAGCAGTTCGGATTCGCGCGTCGGCTCGTGGTCGGCGACGGAAAAGTCGCGCTCTTCGAAGGCGGCCCCGAATGAACGAGGCCGCGGATGAAAGCGCGATCGCGCCAGAGGCGGCGCTCGACCGGCGCATGGCGCTCATTCCGCGCAACTCGATCGCCGGCGGCGCGCTGGTCGTCGTGGTCGCGATCATGACTCTGCTCGCGTGTCTCACGGCCGGCGGCGCGCTCCTGATGACGCGGGCGTCTCAGGCCTGGCGGACCGACATCCTCAGCGACGTCACCATCCAGGTGAAGCCCGGCCCGGGCGACGACGTCGACCGTCTGGTCGACAAGGTCGTCGCGATCGCCGGCGAGCGGTTGGGGGCCGAAAACGTCCACGCCTACAGCGCCGACAATTCGAAAAAGCTCCTCCAGCCCTGGGTCGGCGAGGGCGTAGATTTATCCGCTTTGACGATCCCCCGCATCATCGTGGTTCACGTGCGCGGTACGGGCGAAGCCGATGTCGCCGCGCTTCGCGCCACGCTTGCCGAAGGCGCGCCGCAGGCCAATCTCGACGATCACCGCGTGTGGGCGACACGGATCGGGGTCATGGCCGGCGCGGTTGTCGCCCTCGCCGCCGCGCTGTTCGTCCTGGTGATCGTCGCTATGGCGACGGCGATCGGATTCGCAACCCGAGGCGCCGTCGCGGAAAACCGCGAGATCGTCGAGGTTCTTCACTTCGTCGGGGCGTCGGATCGATTCGTGGCGAATCAGTTTCACAGTCACTTTCAACGGCTTGGCCTGCAGGGCGCGATCCTCGGCGGAGGGACCGCGATCGCGTTCTTTTTCGTCGCCTCGACCTTGTCGCGCTATTCCGCCAGCTCGCCCGGAGGCGCCGAAATCGCCGCGCTGTTCGGCGCATTCGCCCTCGATCTCCCAGGGTATGCGGGCCTGCTTATGGTGGCGGCGGTTGTCGCGCTGCTCACCGGGGTGCTTTCCCGCCGCATCGTTCTGCGTCACCTTCGCGCGTTGCAGTGATGGTAACCGACCCACCCTCCCCGCGGATCAAAGATCATTCGGTCATGCTCATCGTTCGTTCCGTGCTGTTCAATGTCCTGTTCTACCTGGCGCTGTTGATCCTGATGGTGCTCGGTCTGCCGACGATGCTCGCCGGCCGGCGCGGCGTCTTCGCCCTCGCCAACACCTGGCGAGTGGTTTCGGTCTGGCTTCTGGCGGCGATCTGCGGCCTGAGGGTCGAATACCGCGGCGTCGAGAACATTCCGCCCGGCGCGGTGCTGATCGCTGCAAAACATCAGTCCTTCCTCGAGACCTTCGCGCTGCTCAAATACGCTCCCGATTTCGCAATCATCCTCAAGCGCTCGCTCACCTATATCCCGTTCTTCGGCCTCTATCTGATCGTTTCGAAGCAGATCGCGATCGACCGCGCGCGGGGTCGCCAGGCGCTGCAGCAGATCGAAGAGGCGTCGCGGCCGGTCTTCGCCGCGGGCCGCCAGGTGTTCATCTATCCCGAGGGCACCCGGCGACTGCCGGGGGCGCCGCCACGATACAAATCGGGCGTCGCCGCCATCTACGCCGGCAACGCCGCGCCTTGCCTGCCGGTGGCGTTGAACACGGGCCTCTTCTGGCGACGGCGCGGATTCCTGCGCCGTCCCGGTCTGGCCGTGATCGAGTATCTGCCGCCCATTCCGCCGGGTCTCACGCGAGAGGCGTTTGCGGCGCGCGTGCAGAACGACATCGAGGCGGCTTGCGCTCGGCTCAACGAAGAGGCCATTGCTCGCGATCCCTCGCTGAAAGCGGTCATCGCGGCAGGCGCGAACTCGGATCGGATCGCTGCCTCGCACTCTTGACCGTGATCCTTATCTGTTCCATACCTGTTCTTGTTCCGTAGCGGGAGCGAGACCATGCTGTCTTTCGACTTTGGCGCCGATTCCCCCAACTCTTTCGAGCCGACGCCGGAGCCGTGGCTCGTGGCTCCGCAGCGACGCGCGGCGAGCGCAGCAAGCGGCTTTGCGGCGCTGTCTCAGACGTCGCTCGCGTCACGGTTCGTGGCGTGGGCGGGCCTCTCGGGCAGAACCTACGTCTTCTCGGTCTATGCGCCCGCGGCCTGTCCGGCGTTCTGCGACGCCATTCTCTTGGCGGTCGCGCGCGACGACGGCGAGCGGCGTGTCCTGGCGGCGCTCGATACCGGGGTCTTTCCAGAGCCCATTCTCGCCCGAGCCGCGCGCGAACTCGGTCCGCGGGTGGAGACGCTCGAATTCCATATGCATCTGCTGGCGCGCTCCTCCGCGGAGCGGCGGGCGGCTCTGGCGGACCTCGAAGCCGCTCGCGCCTGACATCGGGCCCGCGGTCGCTACGATGGCGGCTTGGCTTCCGGGCCGCGCCGACCGAAGTCCGGCGCCGCCGTTTCCTGGCCCTGGGCGACAATGCCGAGCCGTATGGCCCGCGTCCGCGTGAACAGCTCGAACAGCCCGTCGCCGTCGCCGCGCCGAATCATTCGCTGAAGCGCGGTCAGATCCTCGGTGAACCGCCCCAGCATTTCGAGGACGGCGTCCTTGTTGTGCAGGAACACGTCGCGCCACATGGTCGGGTCGGAAGCCGCGATGCGGGTGAAGTCGCGGAAGCCGCCGGCGGAGAATTTCATCACCTCGGACTGCGTCACGTCCTCGAGATCCGCCGCGGTGCCAACGATGTTGTAGGCGATCAGATGCGGCACATGGCTGGTGATGGCGAGCACAAGGTCGTGGTGGGCCGCCTCCATGGTTTCGACATTGGCGCCGATCGCTTCCCATAACGTCCGCACCTTTGCCACCGCCTCCGCCTCGGCCCCTGGCGGCGGCGTGAGGATGGACCAGCGATTGACGAACAACGTCGCGAAGCCCGCGTCCGGGCCGGATTGCTCGGTTCCCGCGACCGGATGCGCCGGCACCAGCCTGGCGTGAGCGGGCAAAATCGGCTCCAGTTCCGTGATCACCGCGGACTTGACCGAGCCGACGTCCGATACGATCGCGCCTCTCTTCAGCGCCGGGGCGATCGCCCGACCGATCCCGGCGTTTGCTCCAACCGGCGCGCAGAGAATCACGCAATCGGCGCCGTGGACCGCGTCGGCAAGATCGGCCGTGTACGCATCCGCAAGCCCGAGGGCCTCTGCTCGGGCCAGAACCTCGATCGAGGCGTCCGCAACAACGATCCGGCGCGCGGCGTTCTGTTTGCGGATGACGCGCGCCAGCGAGGAGCCGATCAGACCGACGCCAATGATCGTGAGGGCGCCGAAGACCGGCTCGTCGAGCGGCGGCCCGAGGCGCTCACCCACGACCGAGCCTCACGAAGCCGGTCAGCGCCTCGATGAGGCCCCGATTCGCTTCCTCGTCGCCGACGGTCAGCCGCAGGCACTGAGGCAGCCCATAAGCGCTGACGGCGCGCAGAATGTAGCCTCGCGCGGTCAAGTAGGCGTCCGCCTCAGCGGCGCTCCCGACCCCGTTCCGGCCGAACTCCAGGAGGAGGAAGTTCGCCGCGCTCGGCGTGACCTCGATCCCCAGCCTGGCGATCAATTCGGCGAGCCAGGGCAGCCATTGCGCGTTGTGCTCGATCGCGGCCTCGACATGGGCCGCGTCTTCGAGGCTTGCGACCCCCGCGGCGATCGCCGGACCGTTGAGATTGAACGGCGGCCGCACCCGATTGATCGCGTCCGCCACATGCGCCGGACCATAGGCCCAGCCAATGCGCAAGCTCGCCAGTCCGTGGATCTTCGAGAACGTTCGCGTCATCACGACGTTTTCGCGGCCTGCGGCGAGCTCGATTCCGGCGGCGTAATCGTTGCGCGTCACGTATTCGGCGTAAGCCGCGTCGAGCACCAGCAGACAGTCCGCCGGCAGCCCCGCGTGAAGGCGCTCGACCTCCGAATAGGGCAGATAGGTCCCGGTCGGATTGTTCGGGTTGGCGAGATAGACGATTTTCGTCCGTCGCGTCCTGTTGGCGAGAAGCGCGTCGACGTCCGCCGTCCTTTTCGTCTCGCGCGCGATGATGGGCGTGGCTCCGGCCGCGCGAATGGCGATCGGATATTCGAGAAACCCGTGCTCGCTATAGAGTCCCTCGTCGCCCGGCCGCAGGAACACATGCGCGAGCAAGGCGATGATTTCATCCGAGCCGTTTCCGCACAGCACCCGCTCGGGGTCCAGGCCGAACCGCCGCCCGATCGCTTCCCGGAGCGCGCGCGCGGACCCGTCCGGGTACACCGCCAGATTGCCCGCCGCGGCCTGGAACGCCGTAACCGCTTTGGGCGACGGTCCGAGGGGGGATTCGTTCGACGAAAGCTTATGGACCCTCGCAACACCCGCCGCCCCGCTCTTGCCGGGGACGTAGGCGTCGATCGCCATGATTTCGGGACGGGGTTCCGGGCGGAGCAAAGCAGCGGTGGACATGACGCCTCGATAGCCTCAAGCGAGGCTCGGGCGCAACGCCGACGCGTCAAATCGCGCCGCGTGAGATCCGATTTCGACGCTGCGGACATCCGCGGCCCCGGCGCCCCTTAGGGTGGCCGAGGCGAGATCGGCGTCAAGAGCGCCGGGACGGCCGATCAGCAAGCTGAGCCCCATGCTGTCGGCTGCCGAAGCGACGATCTCCGCGCCGATTGCGGCAAGCGCGAAGGGATAGTCCGGCCGCCATCGGTCCAGACGAACCGCCTCGAGCACCACATCGCGCGCCCCCCCGTCTGCGAGCGGCCGAGAGATGACGAAGACCGGCATGCCCGCCGGATGATCTGCGCGTTCCACAAACGGCAGGCGCGCGATCACCTTCGGCGCGTTCAGCGGCAGGAGTCGCGTCCACCACGCCTCGGCCCGAGGCCCGCCGTCGAGGGCGAACATGCCAAGGTCTCCAGCGGAGCTCGCGACCGCCTCGATCACGTCGACGGCGCTGAGATGCGGCACGCAAGGGACTGTGAAGCCGAAATGGAATCGGGCGGAATCGCGCATCGGCGCGTCGCCGCGCGAGACGTCGACATGCACGCTGTAAGGCGCCTGAAGGTAGGTGAAGGTCGAGATGATGATCCGCCAGATGCCCTCGACCGTGTCCAGCGGCAAATGGCCGCGGTGGCGCTCGGCGATCGCTCGCATCATCGAGGCTTCGCGGGCCGGTCGGAAGGCCGAGCCGCCCCCCTGCTGCGCCTTGACCTCGATGAGACGGTCGATAATCCGCCCGCGCTCGATCAGGAGCTCGTGCATCGCCGCGTCGATCCGATCGATCTCGCCGCGCATCTCGGCGAGGGTCGGCTTGGGCGATCCGCTGTCCGGTACGGCCTCCGCCACGCCCGCGCTCCCTCCTCGACCCTCGTCAGGTATTCATGGATTCGAAGAAACCGGCGTTGGATTTGGTCTCGCGCAGCTTGCCGAGCAAGAACTCGATCGCATCGACCGTCCCCATCGGGTTGAGAATACGCCTGAGCACGTACATCTTCTTGAGGATGTCGGGCGGAACCAGGAGTTCCTCCTTGCGGGTGCCCGAGCGGGTGATGTCCATCGAGGGGAAGGTTCGCTTGTCTGCCACCTTGCGGTCGAGGATGATTTCCGAATTGCCGGTCCCCTTGAACTCTTCGAAGATCACCTCGTCCATGCGCGATCCCGTGTCGATCAGCGCCGTCGCGATGATCGTCATCGATCCGCCCTCCTCGATGTTGCGCGCGGCGCCGAAAAAGCGCTTGGGCCGTTGAAGCGCGTTGGCGTCGACGCCGCCGGTCAGGACCTTGCCCGAGGACGGCACGACGGTGTTGTAGGCGCGCCCGAGCCGCGTGATCGAATCGAGGAGGATGACGACATCGCGTCCGTGCTCGACGAGGCGCTTGGCCTTTTCGATCACCATCTCGGCGACCTGCACATGGCGAACCGCCGGCTCGTCGAAGGTCGACGAGACCACTTCGCCCTTCACCGAGCGCTGCATGTCCGTGACCTCTTCGGGCCGCTCGTCGATCAGCAGCACGATCAGGTAGCACTCCGGATGATTCGCGGTGACCGACTGCGCGATGTTCTGCAGAAGGACGGTCTTGCCGGTGCGCGGCGGCGCGACGATCAAGGCGCGCTGGCCTTTGCCGATCGGCGCGACGATATCGATGACCCGCGACGACATGTCTTTTCGCGTCGGATCTTCCACTTCGAGCTTCAGGCGCTCGTTGGGATAGAGGGGCGTGAGGTTGTCGAAATGGACCTTGTGCCGGGTCTTCTCGGGATCCTCGAAGTTGATCGCTTTGCACTCTTTGAGCGCGAAATAGCGTTCGCCCTCCTTCGGGCTGCGAATCACGCCTTCGACGGTGTCGCCGGTCCTGAGGCCGAGGCGGCGGATCTGGG
Source organism: uncultured Alphaproteobacteria bacterium (assembly GCA_963748545.1). Taxonomy (GTDB): domain Bacteria; phylum Pseudomonadota; class Alphaproteobacteria; order Rhizobiales; family Beijerinckiaceae; genus Roseiarcus. The sequence continues at coordinate 207,801 of CAVVJO010000035.1, read as the reverse complement.
AGGGCGAGATGTAGATATCGTCGGGCCCCGGAAGGTAATTCGCGTCGGCAGATCGCAGGAAAGCGAATCCATCCTGGAGGATTTCGACAACGCCCTCGCCAATGATTTGGACGTCGACGCTCGCCAATTGCTTGAGAATGGCGAACATCAATTCCTGCTTGCGCATAATCGACGCGTTTTCCACGTCGTTCTCCTCTGCGAAAGCGAGAAGTTCGGTGGGAGATTTCTTCTTTAAGTCTTTAAGCTTGATTTCCCGCATTTGCGGACCTTTGCCTCGGGCGATCGGGCCGAAAATAGCCGTGTGTCGCGAACGGAGTGGGGAGTGGAGAGCGCGCTCTACGGATTTTCGCGGTCTCGGAGGACCGCTCTGGCCGACAGAACCCTGCGGTCCGGGGCCACGCGTGAGGCGTGTTGATGGTGGGCAGCCGTCTCATAATCGGCTTCTTCGCAATTTTCAATGGGGCAATTGCAGCTTTCCGACCTGAACTTGTTATCGCGCAGCTCAGAAGGGCTTCAGGACGACGAGCAGCACGATCAGGATCATCAGCACCGTCGGCACTTCGTTGAGGACGCGGAAGAACACCGCGGGCCGAGTGTTGGCGTCGCGCGCGAAGAGTTTGACATAACGCGCCAGATAGCCATGGACCGCGCCCAGCCCCAGGGCGAGGACGAATTTGATGTGCAGCCAAGGGTCCATCCAGAAGTCGCCCATGTAGGCGAGCAGCGGACCGGTGATGAACACCACCGCCATCGACGGGTTGATGATCGCTTTGAGGAGACGCCGCTCCATGACCTTGAACGTCTCGGAAGCCGGCGAGCCTGCGGGGACGGCGACATGATAGACGAAAAGCCGGGGCAGATAGAGCATGCCCGCCATCCAGGCGATGATCGCGATGATGTGAAGGGCCTTGAGCCAAAGGTACATGAGCGCATCCGAGGTCGCCACGGGGTCGCGGCGTTGTGGAAAGCGAAGCGATTAGGGGCGGGGCCCGCAGGATGCAAGCGGTCGAGGCGGGAAAGACAGGGAAGAGAGATTCTTGAGTCTTCTCTCTCTCTTAGAGGGCCCTTTAGCGCGTATTCAAAGTTGGTCGCTTGCGGCTCACCGGACCGGAGGCGCGGGCCGTTCAAACCAGCGGGTGGCGGTCGCCAGGGCGTTAACGATTTCTTAACGATTTCCGGCTGATTCGCTCGGACCCTCCCCGCAGAGGGGCGTTATCCCCGGAGTTCACCGCCCAAGCGCGAATGTCCGGGCGCTTGTCCCCGCTGCGACCCCTGTGGAGGAGCAGTTGCGGCGCCGCCGCGCGTCACGGCGCACGCCGCAGGGGACAGGCGCTCCTCCCTCTCTGTCCACAGGTTCATTCACCGACTATAAACCCATGGGATTCGTGTCGGGGACCAACCCTTGGGCCGCAGCTACTTTCACCTCCACCTGGTGTCGGACTCGACCGGCGAGACGCTGATCGCCGCCTCGCGCGCCGCCTCCGCGCAATATCAAGGCGTCGCTTCGATCGAGCATGTCTATCCGTTGGTTCGGACGCCCGAGCAGCTCGACCGGGTGATCGCCGAAATCGAGAACGCGCCGGGCATCGTTTTGTTCACCTTGGTGGATTCAAATCTCTCGCGGCGACTCGAGGAAAGCTGCGAAACGTACGGATCGCCATGCCTGAGCGTGCTGGGGCCGATTCTCAATCTCTTCAAATCGTACCTAGGACAGAATTCGACGCCGCGCGCCGGCGCGCAGCACATGCTGAACGCGGACTACTTCAAACGGATCGATGCGCTCAACTTCACCATGATGAGCGACGATGGCCAGCTGCCCGAAAATCTCGAGCACGCGGACATCGTTCTGGTCGGCGTCAGCCGCACGTCGAAGACGCCGACCAGCATCTACCTCGCCAACCGCGGCTACAAGACCGCCAACATCCCGCTGGTGCCGCACGTTCCTCTGCCGCGCGGGCTCGCCAATCTCCGCCACCCCCTGATCGTCGGGCTGGTCGCCTCGGCGGACCGGATCGTTCAGATCCGCCAGAACAGGCTCCTGTCCCTCAACGCCGATGCGCAAACCGAGTATGTCGACCGGGTGGCTGTCGCCGAGGAAATCGCCGCCTCGCGGCGCCTGTTCGCCGAGCGGACCTGGCCGGTCATCGACGTCTCGCGCCGCTCGATCGAGGAAACCGCAGCGGCAATTCTCGATCTCTATCGCGCCCATCGTCTCAAGTTCATCGCCCAGGTCTGACCGGCATGAGCGAAGCCGAAACGCCGTCGAAACCGCGCCTGTGGTTGGCCGCAGCGCCGCTCGTGCTCGCGTCGAAGAGCGCGAGCCGGCGTGCGCTGCTTGCAGCCTGCGGGCTTGGCGGCGAGACGATCGCCGTCGACGTCGACGAGCGCGCCCTGGAGGAGCGCTACCTTGAGGCTGGCGGTTCGGTCGAAGGGCTGCCGTCGGAGCTTGCCCGCGCCAAGGCCATGGCGGCGAGCGCGCTGAGACCAGAGGCCTATTGCCTGGGCGCCGACCAAACGCTGACCGTCGGAGGGCGGCTTCTGCACAAGGCCCGCACGCGCGCCGAAGCGGCTCAGACGCTGGCCGCGCTCTCCGGACGCGCGCATGCGCTGACCTCGGCCTTCGCGATCGCTCGCGACGGCGTCCTGCTCGCGGTCGATTCGGACGTCGCCGAACTGACGATGCGCGCGCTCGATGAGGTCGCGATGACGCGCTATCTCGACGCCGCCGGGCCAGCGGTGCTCTCAAGCGTCGGCGCCTACCAGCTCGAGGGCCTTGGGGTGCATCTGTTCGAACAAATCCGCGGCGATCATTTTACCATTCTCGGGCTGCCGCTGGTCAAGCTTCTGGCTTGGTTCAGAGTCCAGGGACTGGTCCTGCTATGACGACGTCGAGCGCGCCGATCCGGGCGGGGGTGGCTGGCTGGCCGATCGAGCACTCGCGCTCGCCGATGATCCATGAATTCTGGTTCGATCTGTGCGGAATAGACGCAGGCTACGAGCGTTTCCCGGTGCCGCCGGGCGCGTTCGCGGAATTTGCCGCGCGGATCGGAAAGAACGGCCTGGTCGGGTCCAACGTCACGGTTCCGCACAAAGTGACGGCTTTTGCCGCTTGCGACCGCCGCACCCCGGTGGCGCAGGCGCTTGGCGCGGTCAATACGTTGTGGCGCGAGGACGGGCTGCTCTGGGGAGACAACACGGATGTCGCCGGCTTTCAAGGCAACCTGGACGAATCCGCGCCGGGCTGGGACGATCGTCGGCGACTGGCGCTCGTCGTCGGCTCGGGTGGGGCGGCGCGCGCCATCGTCTACGCGCTCATCGAGCGCGACTTCGAGCATATTCTGGTTGTCAACCGGACGTTGAGCCACGCTCAGGATCTGGCCGCGGCCTTCGGCGACCGGGTGCTCGCCGCGCCGTGGGATTGGATCGACGCGGCCTTGCCGGGCGTCGATTGCCTCGTCAATACGAGCGTGCTCGGAATGGAAGGCCATCCTGCGCTCACCCTCGATCTCGCCGCGCTGCCGCGCCACGCGGTCGTGGCCGATATCGTCTATGTGCCTCTGCGGACGCCCTTGATCGAGGCGGCCCAGTCGCGCGGCCTGCGCACCGCGGAGGGATTGGGGATGCTGCTGCACCAGGCGGCGCCCGCATTCGAACGCTGGTTCGGGCGGCGCCCCGAGGTGACGCCTGAACTGCGCGCCCTTGTCGAGGACGATGTGAAGGCCGCGCACACGCGGCAAAAGGCGAAGCGATGATCGTGGCAGGTCTGACCGGCTCGATCGCGATGGGGAAGTCGACCGTCGCGGCCATGTTCGCCGAACTCGGAACGCCGGTGTTCGACGCCGACGCGGCAGTTCGCACTTTCTACGCCGGCGAAAGCGCCAAACGGATCGATAGCGTCTTCCCCGGGGTTCTGGTCGACGGCCGGGTGGATCGCGACCGGCTTTCGCAGATCGTTCTGAACGATCGGGCGGCGCTCGCGCGCCTCGAGGGGCTCGTCCATCCGGCGATTGCCGCGATGCGCGCCGATTTCGTCAAGCGAAACGGCAATGAGGGACGCCGGGTCGCGATCGTAGACGTGCCCCTGCTGTTCGAGACCGGGGGCGAGGACGCCGTCGATTGCGTCGTCGTCGTCAGCGCGTCCGTCGCCGCGCAGCGTGCGCGGGCGCTGGCCCGGGAAGGGATGACCGAGCAGAAGCTCGACGCGATCCTAGCGCGCCAGACGCCCGACGCGGAGAAGCGTCGCCGGGCGCATGTGGTCATCGACACCAATGGATCCCTGGCGGCGACCCGGGCGCAGGTCGTCCAATTCCTCCGCGCCGCCTCTGGACTGGAAGGACGGACGACCGCTCATGCGTGAGATTGTGCTTGACACCGAAACCACCGGCCTCAGCCCACTGGAGGGGCACAGGCTGCTCGAGATCGGCGCCATCGAGATCGTGCACCAGGCGCCGACCGGGCGCATCTTCCATCATCTGATCAATCCGGAGCGCGACGTCCCCGAGGACGCCGTGCGCGTTCATGGCCATACCGCCGAGGCGCTGAAGGACAAACCCGTCTTCGCCATGCTTGTCGAAGACTTTCTCGTGTTCGTCGGCGACGCGCCAATCGTCATCCACAACGCCGAATTTGACATGCGATTCGTCAACGCCGAGCTCGCGCGGCTCGGGCGCGAGCCGATCGGCATGGAGCGCGTGGTCGACACTTTGGCGTTGGCGCGGAAGAAGCATCCCGGCCAGCAGAACAGCCTCGACGCTTTGTGCGACCGCTATCGGATCGATAGGTCCAAGCGCGTCAGGCACGGGGCGCTGCTCGACGCGGAAATCCTGGTCGAAATCTACAGCGAGCTTACCGGGGGCCGGCAGCGGTCGCTGTCTTTCGAGGACCGGCGCGAATTCGGCGACCGGTCGGCCGAGCAAATCCGCCGGCGGATCGACCTGCGTCCGCCGCGAACCCCGCGCCTCAGCCCGGAAGAGGCCGAGGCCCATCGCAGCCACATCGGGGCCCTCGGAGACGGCGCCGTCTGGCTCCGTTATCTTTCGGTCGATGCAGGTCTTGCGGTTGGAGCGGCTTAGGCGGGCTGGACCTGCTGCTGACCGCCGGCGGCCGCCAGCCGCTGCAAATAGAGCGCATGAAAGTCGATCGGATCGATGAAAAGCGGCGGGTACGATCCGCCGCGAACCGCGTCGGCGATGATCTGGCGCGCGAACGGGAACAACAGACGCGGTCCCTCGATCATCACGATCGGCTGAACCTGGTCCGGGGGGAAGTTCTCGATGCGGAAAACGCCGGCGTAGTTGAGCTCGAACTTGAACAAGGTGTCGGCGCCCTGGCCGGCCCCGCCCTCGAGCATCAGGCTGACCTCGTAATCGTTGGGCGCGATCTGTCGAGCGTTGACGTTGATCTGCACCGAAAGATTCGGCTGGGTCTGCTGCGGACCGAGCGTTTTTGGCGCATTGGGGTTCTCGAACGACAGGTCCTTCGTGTATTGCGCCAACACGGTGAATCTCGGAGCCGCCTGCTGCGCCGCTGCGCCGTTTCCGTTCTGGTCGGACATTCTTTGTTTTCCTTCATCCCCGAGCCCGAGCGTCCCCGAGGCCGATCTCAAGCGTTCCAAATCGATGTGCGGCGTCGCCTAGCACGCCGATTGAGGCCAAACAAGCAGTCAGCGGGCCGCTTCCGATCCCTGCGGCCGGAGCGTCGGCCAGGCGAAATTGTCCGCTCTTCCGGCCGGCGCTCCCGCGTGCGCCGCGTATGTCTGTCGCGCTGCGGCGCGAAGCTCCGCCGCATCCGTGGTGTTGATCAGGTCGCCCCCAGGGGACGTCGCCAGGGCCGTCAAGGAGACGATCGGGCCAGCCGAAGGCTTTGCGGCCGGCGCCGGCGCGGCCAAGCCCAGGTCCTTCGCGTCCGCGCCATTCTCGCGCTGGATCTCGGCGTTGATCGCCGAGGCTTCCTTCTCAATATCGGGAGGCAGTGTGGCGGAATCACCTTGCGGCTTGTCCTTGTCGAGTTCACGCCGGATGCCGGGCTCAAGAAGCTGGGCCACCTTTCGCGATCCCGATTTGGTGAGATAGAATTCCGCCTGCTCCATTTCGCAATTTGGCGTTTTGGCCATCGGCGTCCGGGCCGTAGGCGTCGTACTGGCCGTTCGGATCGGAGAAGGCGTCCCAGATATCGACGTAGGTTCCGCCGGCCTTGCCGACATGGTCGCGGTAGATTTCGTTCAGCGCCAGGGCCTGGGCGTGAAGCGGCTCGTCCCGCATCGGCGGCAGCCCGACCCAGAGGACCGGAATATGGGCGTCGTGGAAAGGCGTCAGCAACGCGTCGATCCGCTGGGCGTAGGCCGCGCGCCACTTGTCGCTCAACGTGTCGAGCATTTCGCCGTTGTCCTTGAACGGCTGCAGGTCGTTGATGCCGAGCATGATCACCGCGACGTCGATCTTCGGTTTGGTCGCCAGGAGGTCGCGCGCCGACTTCGGCCAGTCGAAATAATCGTCGCGCGCGAGGCCCGAGATGTCGCGGGCAAGATCCGTGACGGAGACCTCCGGCCTGGCCGCGAAAGCCTCCGACAGGCCCTGAGCGGCGAGGATCGCCAGGCTGTCTCCGAGAACCGAAACGAAGAAGGTCGGCTTGATCGGAGCGCCGCCCGGCGTGCCGGGCGCGCGCGTGGCCGTCGAGGAGACAAAGTCCTGCCGCTTGTGGACCGGCGGCTTGTGCGCGCGCTCGCGGATTCCGGCGTTGTGTGCAACCGGCGGCGGCGGCGGCCGAAAGCCGAACCCGAACAGATGCTGAAAGAAGCCGGGCAAGCCGCCCGCGTACTGCGCCTGAGAACTGGGCGCGGCCGCCACAAGGCAGCCTAGGGTCAGGGCGACGACCAGCGCCACGCGTTTCCAGACGGCGGTCCCGCCGGGCTTGGTTGTCGTTGGCCGCATGTCTGGCGTCGGACTTCGACTCATCGATTGGACCCGATCCGCTTCATCAAAGCGACGTCGGCGTAGCCGTCAGGGGGGAGACCGTTTTGCTCCTGGTATTTGCGAACCGCGCCGCGCAGGCCGTCTCCGACCATGCCGTCGACCTCGCCTGGATCATAGCCCATTTTTTTCAGTGCGACCTGGAGATTGCGCACTTCCGCGGCGCTGAGCACGCGTTCCGAGGTTGGCCATGGCGCAACCGCGATGGGTCCGCCGTCTATGGCGTCGCCGAGCAGGGCGACCCCGAGCGCATAGGCCGTCGAGGAATTGTACGCCTTGATGACGTCGAAGTTGGCGGTGACGAGATAGATCGGCCCCCGAAGCCCGGCGGGAATTAGCAGCCGGGCATCGCCTGTCGCAGGAAGCGGCGTTCGGTCGGCGCGGACGACGCCGCGCGCGGCGAACGCGGCGAACGGCGCGGACCGCGCCGAATCGGCGTCGGCGAGCGCGAAAGCCGCCGGCAACGCGACCTCGAAGCCCCAGGGAAGGTCTGGCGTCCAACCATGGGCCGCGAGGTAATTGGCGGTCGAGCCGATCGCGTCCGCTTGGCTCGTCCAGATATTGCGCCGGCCTGCGCCCTCAAAATCGACGGCGTAGGCGAGAAAGCTCGAGGGCATGAACTGGGTCTGACCCATGGCCCCGGCCCACGATCCGGTCATTGCGCGCGGCGCGACGTCGCCCGCCTCCAGAATCGCCAGCGCCGACAGGAGCTCGTCGCGGAAGTAGTCGTCGCGGAAACGGACGAAGGCGAGGCTGGCGAGCGAGCGGACGATGTCGAACGATCCCGGAGCCGCGCCGAAATCCGTCTCCAGGCCCCAGATCCCCATCAGCACCCCGGACGGAACGCCGTACGTCCGGCTCGCTTTGGCGAGCCAGGGGGCGACCTCTGCGGCCTTCTCGCGGCCGCGCGCGATTCGGTCGGGCGCCGCCGCGGCCCCGATATAGGTCCAGATCGGGAGCGTGAACTCCGCCTGCCGCTGCGTTTGGGCGACCACCTTGGGGTCGAAGACGACCCCGTCGAAGGCGCGGTCAAACGTCGCTCGCGAGACGCCGCGCGCCTCCGCCATCGGCCAGAGGGAGGCGATGAAATCGGCGAAGGCGCGATTGCGGGCCGGGGGCGCGCTCTTCGACCCGGACGCCGCGTAGGCGAGCGACCCCGAAAGGACCAGCAAGGCGCTCGCCCAGATCACGACCCGGAAACGATTCCCCAACGGCGCGGCGCGAATGGCTCATCTCCCGGGCCCGGCCGACAGGGCCGAGCGCGCGAGATATAGCAGAAATCACGCGGCAGGACCCGCCTCTCGGCGCTCCTGCCGGGAGCCCCTATTCCTTGATGTCTTCCGGCCTCGGCATGGAGATGACGCTGTACCCGGCGTCGACGAAATGAATCTCGCCCGTCACCCCATCCGACAGGTTCGAGAGGAGATAGAGCGCCGAGCCGCCGACGTTCTCGATCGTCACGGTCCGTCGCAAGGGGGAGTGGGCGCGCTCAAAATTGAACATGAACCGCGCGTCCGCGATTCCTGCGCCGGCGAGCGTTCGAATGGGACCCGCCGAAATGGCGTTGACGCGAATGTTGTCGGGGCCGAAGTCGGCGGCCAGATAGCGCACGCTCGACTCCAGCGCCGCCTTGGCGACGCCCATGACGTTGTAATTCGGCATGACCCGGGTCGATCCCCCGAAGGTCAGCGTCAGCATCGCGCCTCCCGACGGCATGAGGACCGCCGCGCGTTTGGCGATCTCGGTGAACGAGAAGGCCGAAATGACCATGGTCCGAACGAAATTCTCGCGCGTCGTGTCGGCGTATCGGCCTTTCAGCTCGTTGCGGTCGGAAAAGCCGATGCAATGAACCAGAAAGTCGATCGCGCCCCATTCCTCGGCGATCCGGGAAAAGAGGGCGTCAACCGAAGCGAGATCCTCCACGTCGCAGGGTAAGATCAAGGTCGAGCCGAGGCCTTCGGCGAGCGGCGTCACGCGCTTGCCGAGCGCCTCGCCCTGATAGGTGAAGGCGAGTTCGGCCCCTTCCGCCGAGAGCGCCTTGGCGATCCCCCAGGCGATCGAGTGATCGTTGGCCACGCCCATAACCAGGCCGCGCTTTCCTTGCATAAGGCCGGTGGTCATCGCGCGCTCGTGAGATTGAGAGGGGTGGGTCAGAGGATCAGCCTCAGGCGTCGACGTGCTTGAAGACGAGCGTCGCATTCGTCCCGCCGAAACCGAACGAGTTCGAGAGGACGGCGCGCAGATCGACGTTGTCGCGCCGCGACCGAACGATCGGCATGTCGGCGAACGCCGGGTCGATCTCCTCGATATGCGCGCTCTCGCAGATAAAGCGGTTTCGCATCATGAGGAGCGAATAGATCGACTCGTGCACGCCGGTCGCGCCCTGCGAATGGCCGGTGAGCGACTTCGTCGCCGAGATTGGCGGGCATTTCTCGCCCGAGCCGAACACCGCGCGCAGCGCCTCGATCTCCTTGAGGTCGCCGACCGGCGTCGAGGTGGCGTGCGGGTTGATGTAGTCGATCGGCACCTTGACCGTCGAGAGCGCCTGGCGCATGCAGCGCGCCGCGCCTTCGCCCGAGGGCGCGACCATGTCGTGGCCGTCCGACGTCGCGCCGTACCCGACGATCTCGGCGTAGATTTTCGCGCCTCGGACCTTCGCCCGCTCGTAGTCCTCGAGAACGAGGACTCCGGCGCCGGCAGAAATCACAAATCCATCGCGATTTTTATCGTAGGCGCGAGACGCGCGAGCGGGCGTCTCGTTGTAGGCCGAGGACATCGCCCCCATCGCGTCGAACAGCACCGACAGCGTCCAGTCCAGCTCTTCGCAGCCGCCGGCGAACATCACGTCCTGCTTGCCCATGAGAATTTGCTCGTAGGCCGCTCCAACGCAGTGGTTCGAGGTCGCGCAGGCCGAGGCGATCGAGTAGCTCACCCCCTTGATCTTGAACCAGGTGGAAAGCGTCGCCGACGCCGTCGAGCTCATGGCTTTGGGGACCGCGAACGGTCCGACCTTCTTGGGCCCCTTGGCGCGGGTGATGTCGGCGGCTTCGACGATCGTGCGAGTCGAAGGTCCGCCCGACCCCATGATGAGGCCGGTGCGCTCGTTCGAGACGTCATCAGACTGAAGCCCGCTGTCCGCGATCGCCTCCTCCATCGCAACGTGGTTCCAGGCGGCGCCGCCGCCGTCAAATCGCAAGGCTCGGCGGTCGACGACCTCTTCGACCACCAGGGTCGGGGCGCCGTGCACCTGGGAGCGGAAGCCAAGTTCGGCCATTTTCGCGGACCGCGTGATGCCGGACTTGGCCTCGCGAAGGCTGACCGCGACCTCCCCGGCGTTGTTTCCGATCGAGGATACGATGCCCATGCCGGTGACGACGACGCGTCTCATCCCAAACTCTCCATGAAAAGCGCGTCGCGACGGGCTCGACCTTCAGGCTGACGCGGGCGTCGCCGGGCTGAACAGGCCGACTCGCATGTCCTTGACGTCGTAGATGCGCTTGCCGTCGGCCTCCAGCCAACCGTCGGCGATACCGAGAATGAGCTTGCCCCTGAAGACGCGCTTCATATCGACGCCATAGACGACTTTCTGGACGCTCGGAAGCACCTGGTCGGCGAACTTGACTTCGCCCACCCCGAGCGCCCGTCCGCGTCCGGGAAGCCCCAGCCAGCCGAGAAAAAACCCGGTGAGCTGCCAGAGGGCGTCGAGGCCGAGACAACCGGGCATGACCGGGTCGCCCTTGAAGTGGCAGTCGAAGAACCACAGCGTCGGCTTGATGTCGAACTCCGCGCGCACCTCGCCCTTGCCGTTGGCGCCGCCAGAACTCCGAAATCCCGGAAATGCGGTCGAACATCAACATCGGCGGCAGGGGCAACTGGGCGTTCCCCGCTCCGAACAATTCGCCTCTGCCGCACGCCAGAAGCTCTTCGTAGCTGAAACTGCTGCGCCGTTCTGCCATTTTGCGCCGTCTGCCTCTTGGGGCCGCGGCGGCGAGACGCTCGGACCCTTGAACGGGGCTTCGTAACATAAGCGCTCTGGGACCGAAAGCGCCGCGCGGCGCCGCGGCGTTTTTGTCACATCTGATGCGCCGCGGACACAGGTTGCGGTCAGATAACGGGCAAAGATACGGCGGTTTCCACTCCGGACGACGCCAACTAGTAGGGGGCCGCGTAAGCCGAGGCGATCACGCCCTGATCGGTGACCACCACCCAGCTGGCGCCCTGCCGCTCCACCCGCTCGATTCGGCCGGCGCCGGGCAAGACGTCGCCCGCGCGAACCGCCATCTCTCCGTAGCGGCCGCCGATCAGGGCCGTATCGTTCCGGGCGCCGAGCACGACATAGCCGCGAAGGACCTGTCTCGACCGGTCGATCGAGCCGGTCGGCTCCATCGAGACGTTGGGGCCGAATTTCGGCTTCTGCGGCGCGGGTGTGGAGGCGACCGCGGTCGCCGGCGGCGCAGGCGATTTTTCGAGTTTGTCCAGGCGGGCGGCGATCTCCGCCTTGCTCGCGGTGGTTTCTTGGTCGACGCGTTCGCCGAGTTTATCGAGCTTCGCGCCTTGCTCCCGGTCGAGCCTCTCCACCCGCTGCGACAATTGGGCGATCGCGGCGCTGAGTTCGCGGGAGCTCGCGGTCGCGGTTTTCAGGTCGCCGACCGAGCGGCGCAGGTCCGCCAGGTCGTCGCGGCCCTTCACGGTCTCGATCGTCTGCAACCGGGCGCCGAGGGTCGAAACGGCTTCCGCCAGCTTTGCGTTTTCCTCGGCGCTCTCGGCCAGCAAACCGGCCTGCCGGTGATGATCGACCGCCACAAAGGCGGCCGCGCCGAGGGCGACAACGCAAACCAGCGCGGCGGCGAGGGGCCCGGCGCGCCTGCGAAGCGTGTCGGCGCGCGACACGCTCGGCTCGGGGTTGGGTTCCGCCCAAAACGCAGGCGGCAAAACGATCGGCAGCCGCTCATGGCGGGCGACGATTGACCTCGGGGCCTCGGACGGCGTTAATCCGTGTCGGTCCTCGGCATGGGCTTCGGGGGGCGTCGGGTCGATCGCCTCATCGGCGGGTTCGGCGTCTCGGGCGTCTTGGTCGTTCATAACAGTCGTCCGCGATTCACGAATTCGTGCTTGGATTGTCGCCCCCGGGGATTAACGAACCGTTGACCATCGGCCTGCCAAACGGAGAGGTTGACGCGATGACAGCGATGAAATTTGGGATCGGCCAGCCGGTCCGGCGCATCGAGGACCACCAACTCGTTAGCGGCGCCGGGCGTTACACCTCCGACCTCGCCCCGGAACGCGCGCTTGCCGCCTATTTCGTGCGCAGCCCCCACGCCCACGCGCGCTTCGTCATCCGGGACCGGACGGCCGCCGCGAAGGCGCCGGGCGTCGAAGCGGTTTATGTGGCCTCCGACTTCGCTCATCTCCGCGATCTGCCGTGCCTGGGCGCGGTCGGCAACGCGGACGGTTCGAAGACGCCGCTAAAGCCCTATCCCGTCATGGCCGAAGAGGAGGCGCACCACGTCGGCGATATCGTCGCCATGATCGTTGCGCGATCGGAGGCCGCAGCTCGAGACGGCGCGGAGCGTCTCTCCATCGATTGGGAGCCGCTTCCCGCGGTCGCTGACACGCTCGCCGCGCTTCGCCCGGACGCCCCGGAGGTCTTTTCCGGCGCGCCGGCTAACGTCGCCTTTGACGCCCATGTGGGCGACAAGGCGAAAACCGACGAGGCCTTCGCCAAAGCCGCCCGCGTCGTATCGATCGCCATCGTCAATCCCCGCGTCGTCGCGAACTACATGGAGCCGCGCGGCGCGGTTGCGTCCGTAGACCCCACGGACGGCCGGCTGACCCTCGCCGTCGGCAGCCAGGGCGTTCATGGCCTCCGCGACGCGCTGGCCGATCAGGTCCTCAAGATTCCCCGCGAGCGATTGCGCGTGACGACCGGCGACGTGGGCGGAGGTTTCGGCACCCGCATCTTTCTCTATCGCGAATATCCGCTCCTCCTCGTCGCCGCCGAGAGGCTTGGCGAAGCCGTCCGCTGGCAGGCCGACCGTTCCGAGCACTTCGTCGGCGACACGCACGGACGCGACAATGTCGCGACCGCCGAAATGGCGCTGGACCGCGAGGGTCGATTTCTGGCCCTGCGCCTCGATATCGTCGCCAATCTGGCGCCTATCTCTCCCAATTCGCCCCCTACGTGCCGTGGCTCGGCGCGACCATGGCGACCGGACCTTACAAGATCGGCGCGCTGTCGGCGCGGGTGCGCGGGGTCTACACGCACACCGTTCCGGTCGATGCTTATCGCGGCGCGGGACGCCCGGAGGCGGCTTATGTCCTCGAGCGGCTGGTCGATCGTTGCGCGCGCGAGCTTGGCCTATCGCAGGAGGCGATCCGGCTTCTCAACTTCGTGCCGCGCGAGGCCATGCCGTACAAGACCGAGACCGCGCGGACCTATGACGTCGGCGATTTCGCCGGCGCGCTGACGCGTTGCGTGGAGAAGGCCGACGTCGCGGGCTTCGCAGAGCGCGCGGAAGACTCGAAACGCCGCGGCATGCTGCGTGGCCTTGGGCTTGCGAGCTACATCGAATGCACGGCGATGGGCGCAGGCGAGTCCGACACGGCCCTCGTCCTCGAAAAGGACGGGACTTTCACCCTGCTGATCGGCACCCAGGCGACCGGGCAGGGGCATGAGACGGCGTATGCGCAAGTCGTCTCCGAGCGGTTCGACGTGCCGCTCGAACGCATCCGCGTGGTCCAGGGCGACTCCGACCGGGTGAATAGCGGCGGCGGCACAGGGGGCTCGCGCTCCATTCCAATCGGCGCGGTGACGACGGCGCGCGCCGCCAAAACGCTGGCCGACTCGCTGACCGACCTTGCGGCTGACCGGCTCGAAGCCGCGCCCTCCGACCTCGAGATCGTCGACGGACGGTTTCAGATCGTCGGCACCGACCGTTCGCTCACTCTGGCGCAGGTCGCCGAACTGCCCGCCGCCACCCCGGAGAGGCGGCAAGGGGCCGGCTCGTATACGCCTGATATGGCGACCTATCCCAACGGAACGCACATCTGCGAGATCGAGATCGATCCGGACACCGGCGTGGCGACTCTCGAGCGCTACACGATCGTCGACGATTTCGGCGCGACCCTGAATCCTCTGCTGCTCGAGGGCCAGGTGCATGGCGGCGTCGCCCAGGGCGTCGGCCAGGCGTTGATGGAGCGGACGGTTTATGACGCTGACGGTCAGCTCCTGACGGCGAGCTTCATGGACTATTGCATGCCGAGGGCGGACGACTTTCCGTCAATCGCCTTCGAGACGCGAAACGTGCCTTCGACCACCAATCCGATGGGCCTGAAGGGGGCCGGCGAAGCCGGAACGATCGGCGCGACCCCCTCGGTCGTCAACGCCGTCGCCGACGCGCTCTGGCGCGCCTATGGCGCGGCCAATATCGATATGCCGGCGACGCCGCAGACGATCTTTCGTGCGATCCAGCAGGCGCAGGCGTCGCGGCGAACGGTCTGAAATCAACAGGGCTTCGAGGGGAGGGACGGATGAGAAGAGCGGGCAGGAAGTCGATCGCGACGGCTGTTCTGGCGCTGAGCGTCGGGGTCGCCCTCGCGGCGTCGGGGGCGGAAGCGATCAAGGAGCGGCGCGCCTTGATGAAGGCAAATGGCGAGGCGACGAAGTCGGTCGTGGCGATGCTCAAGGGCGCGCCATTCGATCTCGCCGCCGTGCAGAAGGCGCTGAAGACCTACGCGAACGCCGCCGAAAAAATGCCGGCGCTGTTTCCGCCCGACAGCGAGACGGGCGACACCCACGCCCTGCCGGCGATATGGACCGACAAGGCGGACGTCGACGCGCGCTTCAAGAAGCTGGGCGCCGACGCGACGGCGGCCGAGACCACGATCACGGACGCCGCCACCTTCAAGGCGACGATCCTGACCGTCCTCCAGAATTGCCAGGGCTGCCACGAGAAGTATCGCGCCAAGGACAATTGACGGCTTCCGCCGCCAATGACGGCCGAGCGAAGCGCTTTCATAGTCGGAGCCGCGATACTTGTCGCGGCCTTGGCCGCGGCCGCCTGGGTCCTGACTGCGCCGCGCGGGATCGACCCCGAGACGGCGGCGGCGGTGTCCGGGCCCGGCGATCCCGCCGCGGGAAAGATCGTTTTCTTTCTGGCCGGCTGCGATTCCTGCCACCAGTCGCCGGGCCAGAGCGATCCGCTGCGCCTGGGCGGCGGTCAGGAGCTCAAGACGCCGTTCGGCGCTTTCTACCCCCCGAACATTTCCCAGGCCCGCAACGACGGGATCGGCGGCTGGAGCCCGCAAAACTTCGCCAACGCCCTGATGGCCGGCGTTTCGCCCGACGGAAGGCATCTCTATCCGGCGTTTCCCTACCCCTCCTATGCACGAATGGCCCTCAAGGACGTCCGCGACCTCTATGCGTTCCTGCGAACGGCGCCGCCGGTTCCCGGCCGGGCGCGGCCCAACGCCCTCGCCTTTCCGTTCTCGATTCGCAGGGCGGTAGGCTTCTGGAAGCTTCTCTACATGCCAGCGGTCGCTCACCCGCTTGCCGAAGCCCCGAGGGAACCCGAGGCCCGCGGCCGTTATCTGGTCGAGGGGCCGGGCCACTGCGGCGAGTGCCACTCCCCCCGCACGCTCCTCGGCGGGCCGATCGCTTCCCGCCGCCTGACCGGGGCGCCGCTGCCGGACGGAAAGGGCAAGGCGCCGAACATCACGGCCGCCGGCCTCGCCGACTGGTCGGAGAGCGACATCGCCTATGCGCTGTCGACCGGCCTCACCCCTTCCGGCGATTCGCTCGGCGGTCCGATGGCCGCGGTGGTCCGCAATCTCGCGCAGGTTCCGCCCGACGATCCGGCCGCGATTGCGCATTATCTCAAGACGGTCGAGCCGGGCCCTGGCTCCTAAGGGCGCCCGCGTCACGCCAGGGCGGAGGCGTCCGACTGGATGCGATTGATCATCGAGCGCACCCCGTTCGAGCGTTGCGGGGTCAGATGCTGCTCGAGACCGAGCCGGCGGAAGGTCGCGAGCGCGTCGGTTTCGAGGATGTGTTTGGGCGTTTGATCGGAATAGATCGCAATCGCGATCGCGATCAGGCCGCGGACGAGATGCGAGTCGCTGTCGCCGCGATAATGGAGAACCGTCTCGCCGCCCGCGTTCTTGCGCAATTCCTTTTCCAGCCAGACCTGGCTGACGCAGCCGCGCACTTTGTTGACGTCGTTGTGGGACTCCTCGCTCAGCGGCTCCAACTCGTGTCCGAGCTCGATCACATAGCGGTATCGATCCTCCCACTCGTCGAGAGACGCAAAGTCCTCTTGGATGGTGTCGAACTGGGTCACCGGCGCCTCGCCAAACACGCTTGGCTCTTCCTTTATAGCGGCGGGCCGCCGCCCGCCAGCCTCGTCAAAACGACCGCATGTCGGCAGGCTTGCGCGGCGGCGTCGGCGGGTCGGCGGTGACGAGCGCTTCCGTCGCGGAAACGACGCGATCCGCCAGTCCGCGCGCCGCGGCCAATCGAGCGCCTTGCGCAGTTCGCCGACGCGCCGCCGGCAATCCTCCGTGACGCCTCCTGCGCAGGCCGCGAGCGGATTGACTTCGGCCAGACCGGTCGCCCGCTCCGCGATCTCCGAGCCGAAGTCGAGCGACATCGCGCTGTAGACGAGGCCCAGCCAGAAGATCGTTCTCGCGATAAAACCCATAGTCCCTCCGCGCATCGCAGGGTAACGGAGCCAAGGCAAGGAATTGTCGAGAGATGGCTGCAAATTGACAGAAACGCGTTGACCTCTTGTTAACCCTCGTCTGGGTGATTTACCGGTTCTTAACCAACAATGAAGTCAGCGGGGCGGCGCGGTTGCCGATTTCTCAACCTTAGCGTTGGGTTAAGATGCCGGCGTCATCACATCACTCTGAGGCGCGCGCCTTGTCGGTCGCGCCCCTGGCGCCTGGCGAGGCTATGCACGAAGCCATTGGCGCCGAGCCGGGAGATCGGAGAGACGAGCCATGATCGAAGCGCTTGCGCGAATTCGCAACAATTCCGTCCTGTCGCGGCCGGGCAAGAAAATCGCCCGTAGCCGGAGCGTCGTCTTGCTCGTCGCGGAGCGAGCCCGAGCGTTGCCGCCGCGCTTCTATATCGGCGCCATCCTCTCGGCGCTGCTGGCCGGCATCGGGGTCAACGCGCTCATCCTGCAACGGGAACGCCATCCCGCGCCGCTGTTTCAACCGCCGACGCACACGATCGTCGCGCCAGCCCCGGCCGCCGCGCCCGCGCCGGCTCCGCCTGTCGCCGCTGCGCCCCGCGAGACGCCGGCGCCCGCCGCTTCGTCGCCTCCGCCTCCGGCTCCGCCTGCCCGCTCGGCCTCGAGCGACGCCGCGGCGCGCGCGCCCGACGCGATCGGCGACCTTCTTCGCGGCGGCGAGGCGCCGTCCGACAACGGCCGCCTGATCCTGAGCGCCCAGACCGCGCTCGCAAAGCTGGGCTACGCGGTCAAGGCCGACGGGACCCAGGGCGCCGCGACCGATCAGGCGCTGCGCGACTTCGAAAAGGCGCACGGGCTGCCGATCTCGACCGAGGTCACGCCCCATCTCGTCAAGCAGTTGAGCTCGGCGGCGCGGGCTTCCGCCCACTGACGTGCGGCTGAGGTCCGACATCTGGGTCGCGGCCTATCTGCGGCGTCGCAATGCCGAAGGCGCGTTCGCGGTCCTGCGCCGCCGCGGAGCCGCGGAGGCGGGCGCGATCGTCATCAGGATCGATTGCCTGGATGGGCGCGTCGCGGTCTACGGGCCCGCGCCGCAATCGCTGACCGCCGACCTGCCTCTTGGCGTCGATCGATTGTTCACGCGCCTGCATCAGCCGGAATGGATTGATCCCGTCGACGCCGAGGCGAGGCTCGAGCGGCAGGTCCGCTTCGATCCGGACCTCTGGATCGTCGAGGTCGAGGATCGCAACGGCGAACCGGTCGTCGACATCGCGCCGTAGGATCGCGCGCGGCGTGCCTCCTCCAGTTGCGCAGACCAGTTGACCTGTCATTAACGCGTCCGAAAGCGTTGGCGGATAGTCTTTTCCTGTCCAAGTCCACTTTCTGCAAGTGGACTTCTGTTTATTCAGAGCACAGCAGGAGTAAGAATCGTGATCAAATCTGTGAGAAAGTTCTTCCAGAACGAATCCGGCGCCACCGCAATTGAGTATGCGTTGATAGCATCCCTGATCGCCGTCTTTATCATTACGGCTGTTCAGACCGCGGGAACAAAGGTCGGCGCCGTTTTCGACGAGATCGGCAATAGCCTACACTAAACCCCCGTCATCGGCGGGACCGGCGCTCGCCAGCGCCATGGGCGCCCGCCGCCCCGCCCGAAGAAGGCGCCGCAACCTGTTGAAATGGCCCGATACCGGATTGGGATGGGTCGCAGCCGCTCCGTCGAAGAGTCGTCACTCCGCAGCCTTGGCATGGCCTTCGACCCAGGCGGGCGTGAGCGCCTCCTCGGCCTTGTGCTCCGGCGCGCCAGGCGCCGGCTTCAGCTTCGCTTTGCCCGATCCGCCGCTGAGCCAAAGGGACAGGCTGTCGAGGTAAAGGAAGATGACCGGCGTCGTGAACAGGGTCAGCGCCTGGCTGACCAGCAGGCCGCCGAACATCGCGTAGCCGAGCGGCTGGCGCAGCTCCGAGCCGGTGCCGTGGCTCAACATCAGCGGCACCGCGCCGAGCAGGGCCGCCATGGTGGTCATCATGATCGGGCGGAAGCGCAGAAGGGCGGCCTTGCGGATCGCATCCAAGCTCGAAAGGCCCTCGTCGCGCTGGGCGGCGATGGCGAAGTCCACCATCATGATGCCGTTCTTCTTGACGATGCCGATCAGCAAAATCGTCCCGATCAGCGCGATCAAGCTGAACTCGTAGCCGAACAGCATCAGCGTGGCGATGGCGCCGAGGCCCGCCGACGGCAGCGTCGACAGGATCGTCAGCGGATGGATGAAACTTTCGTAGAGGATGCCGAGGATGATGTAGACCGTGACCAGCGCCGCCAGGATCAGGAGCGGGACCGTCGTCAGCGAATCCTGGAAGGCCTGAGCATTGCCCTGGAAGGTGGTGGTCAAGGCCCGCGGCAGCTGTAGCTGGTCCATCGCCTTCTGGATCGCCGTCGTCGCCGTGCCGAGCGCAACGCCCTGGGCGAGGTTGAAGCTGATGGTGATCGCCGGAAACTGACCCTGGTGACTGATCGAAAGAGGCTGGACGGGCGCGGTCGTCCACTTGGCGAAGGCGCTGAGCGGCACCATCGCATTGGTCACTGGCGAGCGCACGTAGAGCTTGTCGAGCGTCGCCGGGTCGCCCTGCAGCGCCGGCGGAACCTCCTCGATCACTTCATAAGTGTTCACCTGAGTAAAATACTGCGTCACCTGCCGCTGGCCGAAGGCGTCGTACAGCGTGTCGTCGATCAGTTGCGGCTGAATCCCGTAGCGCGAGGCCATGTCGCGGTCGATCTTCAGCGTCAGCGTCGTGCCCGAGTTCTGCTGGTCGGTCGCGACGTCGCGCAGCTCCGGGAGCGACTTTAGCCGGTCCAGGATCTTCGGCGCCCAGGCGTTGAGCTCGTCGAGGTTGGCGTCCTGAATTGTATATTGGAACTGGGTTCTGGCGGCGCGTGCGCCGACGGTCACGTCCTGCGCGGCTTGCAGATAGACCTTCAGGCCAGGGATCTTCGCCAGCTGCGGTCGGAGGCGACCGATGACCTGGAAGGCGTTCGCGTCGCGCTCCTCAAGCGGCTTGAGGGTGATAAACATGCGCCCGTTATTTTGGGCCGAATTGCCGACGCCGACGCCGAGGCCCATCGCCATCGTCGCCACCGCCGGATCCTTCATGATGACGGCCCCGGCCTGCTCCTGCAGCTTGTACATTGCGGGAAACGAGATGTCCTGCGCCGCCTCGGTGGTGCCGAACAGGATGCCGGTGTCCTGTTGAGGGAAGAACCCCTTGGGTATGACCGTAAAGAGATACACAGTGGCCGCGAGCGTCGCGAAAAACGTCATCAGCGTCGCGAACCGGTGGCGCAGGACGAAATCCACCCCGCGCTCGTAGCCGCGCGCGAGCGCCAGGAACGCCGCCTCGCTCATGTTGAAGAGCCGGCCGTGGCGCTGCTCGTCGTGGCTCTTGAGCAGCCGCGACGCCATCATCGGGGTGAGGGTCAGCGCGACGAAGGCGGACACCGCGATCGTCATGGCGATCGTGACCGAGAACTCCCGGAACAGGCGGCCGATGATGCCGCCCATCATCAGGAGCGGGATCAGCACCGCCACCAGCGAAATCGAGATGGAGATGATGGTGAAGCCGATCTCGGCCGAGCCCTTCAGCGCGGCGTCGAAAGGTTTCTCGCCCTCCTCGATGTGGCGGGTGATGTTCTCCAGCATCACGATCGCATCGTCGACGACGAAGCCGACGGCGATAGTGAAAGCCATCAGCGACAGATTGTCGAGGCTGTAATTAGCCGCCCACATGAGACCGCAAGCGCCGAGCAGAGCGAGCGGCACCGTGACGCTCGGGATGATCGTCGCCCAGAAACTGCGCAGAAAAACGAAGATCACCATCACCACGAGCGCGACGGTCAGCATCAAGGTGAACTCGACATCCTTGACGGAGGCCCTGATGGTGGTGGTGCGGTCGGAGAGCACCTCGACGTGAATAGTTGGCGGAATGGCCGCTTCCAGGGTCTTCAGGGTCTTCTTGACCGCTTCGGCGGTGTTGATGACGTTCGCGCCGGGCTGCTTGAATATCACCAGAAACACGCTGCGCTTGCCATTGGACCACGCCGCCTGGGTCGTGTCCGTTGAGCCCATCACGGCTTGTCCGATGTCGCGAATACGGACCGGCGCCCCGTTGCGGTAGGCGATGATCACGTCGTTCCACGGCGCGGCGGTCGTCAGCTGATCGTTGTCGTAGACGGTAAACGACTGCTTCTGCCCGATAATCGACCCCTTGGGGCTGTCGACGGTGGCGATGCCAATCTGCGCCCGCACGTCTTCGAGTTGGAGGTTTTTCTCGACCAACTTGGCCGGATCGACCTGGATGCGGATCGCAGGAGTTCTGCTGGCCGCCGACCCGCACCAGCGACACGCCGGAAATTTGGCTGATCCGCTGGGCGAGTATGTTCTCGGCGGCGTCGTCGACATCGATGATCGGGGCGACCTCGGACGCCACAGACAGGATCAGGATGGGCGTGTCGGACGGGTTGACCTTGCGATAGGTCGGGGGGCTCGGCAGGTCCTTCGGCAATTGGCCGGACGCCGCGTTGATCGCCGCCTGGATGTCATTGGCGGCAGCGTCAATATTGCGGTCGAGATCGAATTGGACGGTGATCGCGGTCGCGCCGAGCGCGCTCGTCGAGGTCATCTGGGAGACGCCAGGGATCTGAGCGATCTGGCGCTCAAGCGGCTGGGCGACCGACGCCGCCATGGTCTCCGGCGAAGCCCCCGGGAGCGAGGCCGAAACCGCGATCGTCGGAAAATCGACCTGCGGCAGCGGCGCGACGGGGAGCGAAGGAAACGCGACGAGGCCCACCAGGAAGATCGCAACCATGATCAGCGTGGTGGCGACCGGACGGTAGATAAAGGGTGCGGAAATGCCGCCGAACATTCCGCTCAGCTCCCGCTGGCGCTGTCGATGGAGACCAGCGCGCCGGGTTGCAGCAAGAATTCTCCGGCAGTCACCACCCGCTCCCCCTCATGGAGACCCTCGGAGACGACCGCCGTGGCCGCATCCTGGCGAGCGACTTTCACCTGTCGGACCGCCGCTCGGCTGTCGTCGCCGACAACGTAGACGAAAAAGCCCTTGTTTCCACGCTGGATCGTATCCGCAGGGACGACGACGACATCCTTCATGACGCCGAGCTGCAGCCGGGTCGTCACGGCGAGGCCGGGCCAGAGGGCGTTGTCCTTGTTATCGAATTCCGCCTTCAGCCGTATTGTCCCCGTCGCGAGGTCGACTTGATTGTCGCTGATCGTCAGATTGCCGGCGGCGATCTTCGCCCCGTCGGTATTGAGGACGGTCACGACTGGAGGGCCGGCCGCCAATTCCTGGTTTATCCGTTCGACATATTCCTGCGGTTCGGTGAAGATGACCGCAATCGGCTGGAGCTGGGCGATGGTGACGATGCCGGTCTGCTGCCCGGCGTTGACCAGGTTTCCCTCGTCAATGAGCCGGAAGCCGGCGCGCCCCGTCAGCGGCGCGCGAATCGTCGTGTAGCCGAGCTGGACCTTCGCGGCGTCGATCGCCGCAGCGTCGGCGGCGATCGTGGCGGTCAACTGGTTGACGAGAGCATTCTGGGTGTCCAGCTGCTGCTCCGTCGCGAAGCTTTGCTTCGCAAGCGTGGTGTAACGGGTGAGATCAAGCTTTGCGTTTGCGAGCGTGGATTCGTCTTGAGCCTTTTTCGCGACCGCCTGATCGAGCGCGGCCTGGAAGGGCCGCGGGTCGATCTGGGCAAGGAGATCGCCCTGCTGGACGATCTGTCCTTCCTTGAACCCGATCTTGATGATCTCGCCGTCCACCCGCGCACGCACCAATACGGTGTTATAAGGCTGAACCTGGCCAAGGCTTTCGAGCACGATCGGAAAATCGGCGCGCTTCGCCGGCGTGACGGACACCGCAATCGGCGCGACGCCCTCGAGGGGCCTCGTCTGGTCTCTTGAAGCCGTGGCCGCTGCCTGGGTCGCCTTGCCCCAAATCTGCTCATGGTAACGGTGCGCCAAAGCGCCCAGTCCAGGCGACCATCCGTCGACCGCCTGGGGCGCGTAAAGTCCGTAAGCGGCTATAACAGCGAGCACCAAACCGAGAGCGCCAATCGCTCGACCCAAGCGCATCCGAAAAAGCCTTTCCCGCCCACGCGATGTTTCGCCGTATGCCACCGACCAAAGGCAAATACCATCTCTTGCCAGGCGGAAATGAGGTTCACCGAAATTTGATCTGGCGCGCTTCTCGAAGAGGCCAGGGGGTCTAGCGGCGAAGTCGAGCCGCGCGTCCTGGATTTGTAATAGCCTGAGAAGCGCCAAGAGCGAGACTTAGGCCAACTCGCCCTTAATCCCGCAATAATCTTGGCTTTCTGAGCGACGCACCCGCCAGATGCGCGCTCCGCCATGGCGTTTCAGAAAGGGAGGGGGGCCAGAGCGTTTGTGGGATCGGAAGCGCGCGCCAATCCTGACCAATAGAGGGAGCATACCGATATCCTCACGCAAAACCCGATGCGTTACTGGGACTCGCCGGGTTTCCGCCAGGCCGGGGCGGCCAGCTTTTTTTTGTAACCTCGTTCGCTTAAAGTGACGCCGCGCGACGGGGCTACGCCGGGGGAGGCGGAAAATTTGCACTTAAGGCATATAAAGACTCGGGGGCTCATAAAAGCGACATCGTCGGGAAGTGTGTTAAACGGGGGCGGCGACGCCCGTCGTGGTGGTGCGACGAGACGAAGCGAAGGGGACTATGACGACGGACACCGAAGTAACGCCCAAGTCTGAAACGCGGCTGTCCGCCGCGGCGCTGTCCAATCGGTCTACCGACCGGCGTTGGCGGTTGCCGATCTCTTATGCCGCTATCCCGACGATTGCGGTGGTGATCGATTTGGCGATTATCGTCTTGTCGGCGATCGGTGCGGAATCGCTGTATCACGATATACCCGTGGAGTTCGAAGGCGAATTTTCTCACACGATCGCGGCGGCGATGTTCGTCGCTGTGCTGTTTGTCGCCGCGATGCGCATTCAGAAGCTTTACAGTCCTGCGAGGCTGGTCGTGATCGACGACCAGGCCAGGAGCGTGCTGAGCGCCTGGTGCGGAGCGTTCCTCATTCTCGCGTCCGGCGTGTTTACGTGGGGGGTGAGCCACGATCTCTCCCGAGGCGACATTTTGCTGTTTTGGGCGCTGGGCGCGGTCGCGTTGCTCCTTCATCGGGTCGTTTGGCGCGCAACGCTGCCCCGCGCGCTGGAGAGCGGAGCGCTGCGGGGCCGAACCGTCGTCAGCATGACTTGCGAGGAAGCGGTTCCGCACCGCTTCATCGAAAATCTAAGTCGATACGGGTACCACATTCTCGCCCATTTTCCGATTCCCGCAGACGGCCCTCCGGATGAGATCGTTGACGACGTGATCTCGATGTGCCGCACGTCCAACATCGAAGAGGTCCTGCTGTTCGTCGACCCCGAGCGCATGACCCAACTTCGCGCGATCGCCCGGCGTTTGCGCGTGCTCCCGCTGCCAGTAACCCTCGTGCCGTTTGGGACGCTGGCGCAGCTGTTCCAGAGAGCCCACAGCGATATCGGCGACACCGTCGCGATCGAGCTTCAAAGAGCAGCCCTCTCCCCGGCCGAGCAAGTTGTGAAGCGGCTGGTCGACATCGTGGTTGCGGTGACAGCGTTGGTCGTTCTGGCGCCTCTCATGGCCGCCGTTGCCGTCGCTATCAAGCTGGACTCGAACGGTCCGGTGTTCTTTCGCCAGACACGCCATGGCTTCAATGGCCGGCCGTTCGGGATATACAAGTTTCGATCGATGACCGTCATGGAAAACGGCGACGTGGTGCGACAGGCGAAGAGGGACGACGATCGCGTCACGCGCGTCGGATACTGGATCCGACGTTTGAGCATCGATGAATTGCCTCAACTACTGAACGTCGTATATGGAGACATGTCGATTGTCGGACCCCGGCCGCATGCCTCCGCCCACGATCGGTACTTCACGTCGACAATAGAAAAGTATGCCTTTAGGCACCACGTTAAGTCAGGCATCACAGGATGGGCGCAGGTTCGCGGCGCGAGGGGGGAAACGGACACGCTTGATAAAATGCAGCAGAGGGTCGAGCTGGACCTCTGGTACATTAACAACTGGAGTATTTGGCTGGATTTCTCAATTATGATAAGGACTGTATTTGTAGTTTTTGCCGCTGAGAACGCTCATTGACTAGCCGCCGCCGAGCGCTGTCGAAAGGGGGTCTGGCGCGGCTGCCGAAGTGCGGTTTCAGGAAGAAGGGGTAGGAGATGTCGGTCGACTCCATAAAGCCGAACGCCTCGGAAAGAGTTGTGACGCCCGCTCGGGCCAGGGATGGCGGCTCCTCCCTGGTTGTTCTGGGCGGAATGGCCGCCGCCTTCCTGATCGCGTATCTTCCGACTTACATGAGACTGGCCGCGGGTCCGTGGCAAACCGAGCAGGAGGGTCACGGACCGCTGATCATGCTCGCGGCTGCGTGGCTTGCCTGGCAGCAGCGCGGAAAGCTGGCGCAGATTGTCCAAAAGCCGGCGCCCTTCGCCGGGTGGGTCATCCTGGTCGGGTCGCTCTTGCTCATGGCGATCTCTCGCTCGCAGGATATCCTGTTGATCGAAACGGCGACCCAAATTCCGGTATTGCTGGCCTGCCTCTTGTTGATCGGGGGTTGGCCGCTCGCGCGCCTTTTCGCTTTTCCGCTGGCGTTCCTGATTTTTTCCTTGCCGCCGCCAGGGTGGATCTTGGACGCGTTCACGGTCCCGTTAAAGGCGTGGGTTTCCGACGTCGTCACCAATTTTCTTTACGCGCTCGGGTATCCAATCGCTCAAAACGGCGTGATGATCATGATCGGCTCGTATGAGCTGATGGTAAAAGACGCCTGCTCTGGGATGAATTCGATCTTTGCCTTGTCGGCGATTGGCGTTTTTTATGTTCACGAATTCGTACAGAAAAGCTGGATCAGGAAGATTCTCCTGATTCTGTCGATCATTCCGATCACGATCATGGCGAACCTTTTCCGCGTTATGGCGTTGGTATTGGGTTCGTACTATATGGGAGTCGATAACGTCGAGGGGTTATTTCACGACATGACCGGGATCGCGCTGTTCGTTTTTGCGCTGATCTTGTTCTTCGTTCTCGACAGTGTGCTTATCTTTGCGGGATACGTGATCCAGCGCGCCACTCTCCGCTCTCCTGGCGCGCCGAAACCGGCATGAGCGATGGTTGAGCCGCCGATCCGGGCGTCATGGACCTTCGACAGGGGAGTCGCCACCTGAATCGGAGCACGAACCCGATCGGGGGCTTGGATCGGGTCGATTTGGTGCAAATTCACCGGTCCTGCGGCGAGCGGATCAGAACCTACGGATGAATTCGGGCGGGCGGCGGGATGCATACTGTTTATGACTTTGTCACCGTCACGTGTTTTGCGTGCATGGTTCTCACATATTTCATGTTTACCGAGGGCGGGATGAAGGTGCTTGCGCATTTCATGCTCCCCGCCGCGGCCTTCGCGATCGCAAACCAAGTGGGAAACGCGGGCTTGCAAGCCGCAAACCCTTACCTCAATGCGCTTGCGATCGTTCTCATCGTGGCCGGGATCGGTTACACCTACATCATCGTGCGCCACTAGCGCCTTTGTCGTTGCGAACGCTCTGGAAATAAAGAGGAACGTCTTGTCGGAGCATCCCATTGGCGTCGTCACCATTTCGGACCGAGCGTCACAGGGCGTCTATGAAGACAAGGGTGGGCCGGGTATCGAGGCGGCGCTCAAAGAGTTGCTTGCGTCGCCCTGGCGCCCCGTGCGGCGGCTCGTGCCGGACGAGCGCGCTAAGATCGAGACCGCCCTCATCGAACTCGCCGACATCGAAGACTGCGCGCTCATTTTGACCACCGGGGGCACCGGACCGAGTCCCCGCGACGTCACGCCTGAAGCGACCGAGGCGGTGTGTGACCGCGTGCTGCCAGGCTTTGGCGAACTGATGCGGGCGACGAAGTCTCGTGGAGGTGCCGACCGCGATCCTTTCGCGTCAGATCGCCGGCACGCGAGGGTCGAGCCTCATCATCAACCTGCCGGGCAAGCCCGCCGCGATCCGCACCTGCCTCGACGCGGTTTTCGCGGCGGTCCCGTATTGCATCGACCTGATCGGGGGCGTTCGCCTTGAAACCGATCCGAACTTCTGCATAGCGTTCAGACCGAAATCCTGAACCTTACCGGGGCGTGGGGCCGGTGGCCTTTGCGGCTCAACTCCGATAATCAACCTCGCTCCACGGGAGCTTGTCATGTCAGCGGTCGCTCAACGTCTGGACTCCGATGCGGAAGTTTGCGCCGCTATGCGGGAGCTCGGCGCCAGGGCGCGCAACGCCGCACGCGTGCTCGCCATTTCGCCGGGCGCCCAACGGAATCAGGCGATTACGGCGGGGGCGCGAAACCTGCGCGAACGCCAGTCGGATATCCTCAAGGCGAATGCGCTCGACTTCGCCGAAGGCAAGGCCAAAGGACTGACCGCGGCGTTCCTCGATCGGCTGGCGCTGAACGCGTCGCGCATCGAGGCGATGGCTGAAGGTCTCGAGGCCATTGCTGCGCTCGCCGATCCCGTCGGCCGCGTGCTCGCGACGTTCAACCGCCCAAACGGCCTGAGGATTGAACGCGTGGCGACGCCGCTCGGCGTCGTCGGGGTCATTTACGAGAGCCGCCCCAACGTCACCGCGGACGCAGGCGCGCTCTGTCTGAAGAGCGGCAACGCCGTGGTGTTGCGCGGCGGCTCGGATAGCTTCCACTCTTCGGCCGCGATTCACGCTTGCCTGGTGGCGGGGCTGCGCGAAGCCGGACTGCCGGAAGCAGCGATCGCGCGGGCCCCCTTCTCCTCCCGCGCCGCCGTCGGCGAAATGCTCAAGGGTTTGGGCGGGGCGCTTGACGTCATCGTTCCCCGCGGCGGCAAGAACCTCGTCGATCGGGTGCAGCGAGAGGCGCGTGTGCCGGTCTTCGCCCATCTCGAGGGCATCGTCCATGTCTATGTCGACCGCGCGGCCGACCTCGACAAGGCGGTCAAGATCGTGGTGAACGCCAAGATGCGTCGCACCGGGGTTTGCGGCGCCGCAGAGACCTTACTCGTCCATCGGGCGACCGCCGAGTGCATGCTCCAGCCGCTTATCAACGCTCTGATCGACGCCGGCTGCGAGGTTCGCGGCGATGGGGCCGCGCAGGAAAGCGACGCCCGGGTGAAGCCGGCGAGCGAGGAGGACTGGCGCGCCGAATATCTCGACGCGATCATCTCGGTCCGCGTGGTGGACAGCCTCGAGGCGGCGATCAACCACATCGAGACGTACGGTTCGCATCACACCGACTGCATCGTCACCGAGGACAAGGCGGCCGCGGCGAGGTTCCTCAATGAGGTCGACTCCGCGATTGTGCTTCACAACGCGTCGACCCAATTCGCCGACGGCGGCGAATTCGGCTTCGGCGCGGAAATCGGCATCGCGACCGGCCGCATGCATGCGCGCGGGCCGGTCGGAGTTGAGCAGCTCTGCACATTCAAGTACCGGGTTCACGGCGATGGCCAGACGCGGCCATGAGTCCGAGCAGGGCGCAACGCGGGCTCGCGCCGCGCCCTGCCAAAAACTACTTCTTCACCAGCGGGCAGGCTGAATCCGCAAGCTTGCCGAACGCCTCTTCACCGCTCATCGTTTTGATGAGCTTGTAGTAGTCCCACTCGCCTTTCGACTCCGAAGGCGACTTCACCTGCATGATATACATGTCGTGCTCGAGCAGCCCGTCGGCGCGGATCGTCCCGTTCTGGGTGAACGCGTCGTCGATCTTCATCTTGTGCAGTTCGTCCATCACCTTGTCGGCGTCGGTCGTGCCCGCCGCCTTGACCGCGTTCAGATAGGTCAGCGTCGCCGAATAATAGGCGGCCTGCGGCATTGTCGGCTCCCGCTTGACCTTTTCATAAAACCGCTTGGCGAACGCACGGGTGCGGTCGTCAAGATCCCAATACCAGCCGTCGGTGAGGATCAGCCCCTGCGCGATGTCGAGCCCGACGGCGTGGATGTCGCTCAGGAAAACGAGGAGCGCCGCCGGTTTCATGCTCTTGGTCAGGCCGAATTCGGCGGCGGCTTTGAGCGAATTGGAGAAGTCCGCGCCCGCGTTGGCGAGGCCCAGCACCTGGGCGCCCGACCCTTGCGCCTGCAACAGGTACGAGGAGAAGTCGGACGTTCCAAGCGGCACGCGCACGTCGCCGACGACGCTGCCGCCGCCCGACTTCACGATGTCCGAGGCGTCCGCCTCCAGTTGCTTGCCGAAGGCATAGTCGGCGGTGAGGAAGAACCAGCTCTTGCCGCCGTCCGCAACAATGGTCTTGGCCGTGCCGTTGGCCAGCGCCTTGGTGTCGTAGCCGTAGTGAATCGTGTACGGGTTACAATTCTTGCCCGTGAGCTGCGCGCCCGCCGCGCCGATGGCGAAGAACGGGATATGCTTCTCGTTGACCGCGGCGGCGATTGCGAGGCTGACCCCGGTGTTGGACCCGCCGAGCGTCATCGTCATGCCGCCGGTGTCGGCCCATTCGCGGAACTTCTGTTGACCGATGTCTGGCTTGTTCTGATGGTCGGCGGTCAGAATTTCGATCGGCTTGCCAAGAACGGTTCCGCCAAAATCGGCGATCGCCATCTTGATCGCCTCAACACCCCCAGCGCCGATAACGTCGGCGTAAGGCCCCGACATGTCGTCGATATCGCCGATCACCACCTTGTCGGACGCGGCCTGAGCCGCTTGCGCCGCGACGACCGCACAGAGCGCTCCGGCTGCGGTCAGCATGCGTGTGAACTGTCTCACTCTTTCTCCTCCCATCAGATCGCTGGATCGCTGGCTGGCTGCCTTTCAGACCCCGGACCATGCGTGCATATTGCTTGTGGCGTCAGAGCAAGGCAAGGCGATGGCGCAAGCCCAGGGAAACGACGACGGCGTCATGGCAGCAAGAGCATCCCGCACAAAACGCGCCGCGCTGGCAGAAGCCGTGTTCGAGCGTTTGGCCGCCGCCAATCCGGAGCCGAAGGGCGAGCTCCAATCCGTTAATCCGTTCACGCTTCTCGTCGCGGTCGTGCTGTCTGCACAGGCGACCGACGCCGGAGTCAACAAGGCGACCAAGCCCCTGTTCGCGGTCGCCGATACGCCCGCCAAAATGGCCGCGCTTGGTGAGCAGGCGCTCGCCGAGCGGATCAGGACGATCGGACTTTATCGATCGAAGGCCAGGCACGTCATCGCGCTGTCGAAGGCGCTGATCGAGCGCTACGGCGGCGAGGTCCCCCCGAGCCGGGAAGCGCTCGAGACGCTGCCGGGCGTCGGCCGCAAGACCGCCAACGTCGTGCTCAACGTCGCCTTCGGCGAGTTCGACGTTTGCGGTCGACACCCACGTCTTCCGGGTCGCCAACCGGCTTGGCGTCGCCCCAGGCAAGACGCCGCGAGAGGTCGAGGACGAGCTCATGAAGGTCACGCCGCCGCGTTTCCTCGCCCACGCGCACCACTGGCTGATCCTGCACGGCCGCTATGTCTGCAAGGCGCGCAAGCCCGAGTGCTGGAGATGCGTGCTTCTGGAGATCTGTCCCTATGAGCCGAAGACGCCGCGTCCGTCCGGGTGAGGAGAGGCCGCCTGTCCCGCATCACATCGGCGGGCGGGCGCGAATCAAGACGATTTCAACAGGAGGTCCAAATGAGCGAGGGTCGCCGGCATCCACCGCTCGCCGCCTATTCCGTTAATTGCCGGATTGGATCACGCCTACCTCTTCACGCTGGCGTCGAGACGAAACTTCAAATAGTCGGCGGCGAAGATGGGCGCGTATTTCGCTGAGCCCACGCCAACGCACGAGTTGATCGCCGCGACCAGTGCGTCCGGGTTCGGATCGTAGAAGAAGGCGATGGAGTAGCGCTCGCGCGGACTTCGGTTGACGACGCGGTGCGGCGTCGAGACGTAGACATCGTTGGTCCAGCGCATCAGGCAGTCGCCGATGTTGACCACATAGGCGCCGGCGAGGGGCGGCGCATCGATCCAGCGCCCGTCGCGCCGGCGCACCTGAAGGCCGCCGACGTCGTCGGTCGCGAGCAGCGTGAGATTGCCGTAGTCGGTGTGCGCGCCCGCGCCGATTTCCACGCCGAGGCCATCCTGCGGCGCCGGATAGCGCAGCAGCCGCAGCGTCGCCATGGGCCGATCGAACTTGTCTTCGAAGAAGTCGAGGCGCAGCCCGAGATCGCGCGCAAAGGCCCGATGAATGCGCCCTGCAAGCGTGGAGCAGGCGTCGAAATAAGCGAGCATCGTCTCGCGGAAGCCGGGCGCAACAGGCCAGGCGTTCAGCGCGCGAAATGGCTTGCCGGCGACGAGTTCCGGATCGTCGGGCTCGAGATCGAGGCCGATGTTGAACGCCTCCTTGAGGTCCGGACCCTGCATGGGATCGAGGGCCTCGCGGAGCAGTGCGGAGTAGCCTCGGTTGCCCCCGACCACGTCCATCGCAATCCGCTGCTTGTCGGCAAGCGGCAAGGCAAAAAAGCGATGCGACGTGGCGAAGGCCTCGTCCATCAGCGCGCGCGGCACGCCGTGATTCACGACATAGAAGAAGCCCACATCGCGGCAAGCGGCGCCGATCGCCGCCGCGACACGCTCGAACCCGGATTCGCCATGATCGAGCGGGGCGAGATCGACAATGGGAAGCGCATCGGTCACGGCTTGGATCCTGAACGTCAGCAGCAGCCGAAGCCGCCGCGGTAATGAGCGATCGCCGCGGGCTCGAGAGCGGACCATGCGTCGAGAAAGGCCGCGCGAGCGCCGATCCGGTCTCGATAGCCCTGTCGCAGCGCCGCCTCGGTCGCGTCGAGATCGACCCGCGTCGGCCGCCCGTCGCTGCACGATCACTTCGCCCGCCACGACCAGCCGCTCGATATGGGCTGCGCTCGCCCGCGCGAACACGAGATCGATGGGCTCGAGCGGCATGACGGCGTCGCGGTC
The DNA here is from genome assembly GCA_963748545.1 of uncultured Alphaproteobacteria bacterium. Taxonomy (GTDB): domain Bacteria; phylum Pseudomonadota; class Alphaproteobacteria; order Rhizobiales; family Beijerinckiaceae; genus Roseiarcus. The sequence goes on along the minus strand of CAVVJO010000035.1, from coordinate 176,133 downwards.
GAGCCGATCCAGGTCTAGGACGAGAATGTCGGCGGGAGCCCCGACCGCGAGCCGGCCGTCGCCGGGCGCGCCGTTGGCGAAACGCCCGTTGGCGACAATGCTGGCGAGCCAGTCTCCGCGCTCCACCTCCGCTTCGAAGCCCCAGCCGCCGTGCAGGAAATGGCCGAGACGCATCTCGCGCACGACGTCGTCGTCCTCATCGAGCGCGGAGGCGTCGACCCCGATCGCCACGCGGCAACCGCGCCGGAGCGCGTCGCCGATCGGCGCGATCCCGCTCGCCAGATGCAGGTTCGAGCTCGGGTTGGTCGCGATCACGGCGCCGGCAGCCGCGATGGCGTCGAGCTCGCCGGGGCGCGCATAGACGCAATGCGCGAGGGTCAGCCGGGGCGTGAGCAGCCCGAGCGTGCGAAGCCTTTCGACCACGCCTTCAGGGTAGGCGCTGTCGGCGAAAGCGCGCTGGTAGCGCGTCTCCAGAAGATGCATGTGGACGCGCCGGCCGGTGGCCTGCGATCGCTCGGCGATCGCGGCGATGAGCGCGTCCGAGCACCATTGCGGACCGTTGGGACCGAACTGCACGGTGAAGGTCGGGCTTTCGACCGCGTCCGCGATCGCCTCGACGCGCTCGATCTGGTCCTCGACGCTCGGCATCGGGTTGAGGAACGATGCGGCGACGGTCGCCCGCGCGGCCTCCGGGAGCGCTGCAAGGAGCGGGGCAGGGTCGCCATAGACGAGCGGATTGCGGTCGCGCATGAAGACGGCCAGCGTCACGCGCACGCCGACCTCGTCCGCCGCGCGGCGCACCGCGCGCGCCTCCTCGACCGGAGACATGGGACCCTGGAAGCGGGTGTAATGCGCCATGACCGAGCCGGCCCCGCCGCGCGCCGCCCGGCCGAAGGCGGCGAGCGCGCCGAGATAGGGGTCGATCGGCGGCATCGCCGCGAGCCGCAAAAGCCAGGTTTCGAGGGGCTTGGCGGCCGCGCCGAACGAGGTTGGCGACAACGGCCGACAATGGTCATGCGCATTGGCGAGCGCCGGCAGCGCCAGAAGCCGCCGCGTCGGCGCCCGCGCAGCCGGGACGATGGCCGAGATGCGGCCGTCCGCGATCGTGAGATCGACCGGCGCTGCGGCGGGCGAGCCCTCGGCCGGCAAAAGGATGACGCCTGAGAGTATTCCGCTCATGCCGGCTCGTCGATCACGCTCACATGCGCCGCCACGATCCGCCAGCCCTCGGGAAAGCGCACCCAAGTCTGCATCTGGCGGCCGACCCTTCCGGGTGCGCTGTCGCGGCGAAACAACGTCGCGGCGACCGCGAGATCGCGTCCGTAGGCGACGATGCGGGTCTTCTCCAGCGTTCGCGCGAGCCCCGCCGGCGACCGCGCGGCGCGAAACGCCTTGATCGCCTCGTAGCCGTAGAGGTTCTCCGCGACGCCGTAACGAATGGCGTCCGCGGTCGGCAAGAAAAACCCGTCGAGGGCCGCGACATCGTTTGAGGTCAGCGCTTGCTCATAGGCCGCGAAGGCGGCCTCGACCTCGGCCTTCGCGACAGGATCGTCGACGATCATGTCCTGCCCTTTTTGGCGTCGAGCGCGGCGCGCACGTCCCTGAGGAACGGAATGTCGACGAACTGGTCGGGCCGCACCTTGTCCCAGGCGACGCCGGCCGGCTGGCGGAACGGAGTCCGGGTTTCGATCAGCTCCTCCTCGGTCGCGATAAACGTCAGCGCCGAATCATGGCTCTCCATGACAACCTCGGCATCCTCCACCACCTGCGAGGCGTGGACGGTGGTAGCGATCGGCGTCGACTTGTCGACGAGACCGAACTCGCGAAATATTCCCTGCTCGAGATCGGCGAAGCCCGCGCCCTTGCCGGTGCGCCCGCCGCCCCGGGTGACGGCGACGCAGCCGACGACGCAGAAGTCCAGTTTCGGCATCTCCTGAAACCGAATGGGCTCGCCGTGCGCCATGAAACCCTGCGCGGTCGCCGCGGTCTCGAAATCGACCCCCGCCGCGGCGAGCCGCTCCGGATCGATCTTGAGATAAGGGAAGCTCTCGGTCAGATATGGAACGGGCGCGAACAGCAGCTTGCCGTCGTAAAGCGCCCGGAGCCGCACGGCGATCTGAGGCGGATCGGGATTGCATTTGACGACGCGGGCCCGCTTCCAGGCGTCGAGCTCGCTCAGCCGCTTGGCGGCGGCGTCCGCGCCGACAAAATTCGGGATCCGGTCAAAAACGGGTCCGACGTTGACGCCGGTCGCCACCAGCCGCTCCCACACCCGGTTGCGAACCGCCGTCTTCGCCTCGTGTCTTCGCCCCCAGCGCGATGGGCCGTCGGCCATCCGGTCGGCCTTTCAGGAGAAAGCAGCGATGGGCGCGGCGGCGACGCCGTTGCGCTCGAGGACGCGCGCGACCCGCAGCGCCAGATCCTCGCGCCAGGGCGGCGCGATCACCTGCACGCCGATCGGCAGGGGCTCGCCCTTCGTCCACACCGGAACGGCCGCGACCGGCAGCCCGATGAAAGAGATCGGCTGCGTGAAAATGCCGATGTTCGGCCTGACCAGCTGCTCCTTGCCGTCGAGCACGAAGGTCTTCTGGCCGAGCTTTGGCGCGCGGCAAGGCGTTGCCGGCGCGAGGAGGACGTCCGCCTCCTTGAACAGGTCCAGCGCCTGGGATCGATAGAGTCGCCGGAACTTCTGCGCCTGAGCGTACCAGGCGCCGGGCAGCATGGCGCCCGCGATCAGGCGGTCGCGCACGTCCGGGTCGAAGTCCTCGGGGCGGGTCTGAAGGCGCTCGAGATGCAGCGCCGCGCCCTCCACCATGGTGATGAGATAGGCGGCCGCGCGCGCTCGGTGCGCCTCCGGAAGTTCGACGGTGCGCTCGACCCCCAGCGCGGCGGCGACTTGGTCGACCGCCTCGAAGGCCGAAGGCTCCCCCGACCGGGCGAAATATCCGCCGAGCCTGGCGATGCGCAAGTCGGCAACGCCGTCGTCGAGGGTGAGGGTCGCGGGCAGAGGGGCGACGTCGGCTTGGGTCGGATCGCCCTCGTCGCGGGCGAGCATCGCGTCGTAGGCCAGCGCGAGATCGGCGACGCTGCGGGCGAACGGGCCGAGGTGGTCGAGACTCGAGACGAACGGGAATGTGCCCCGCCGCGACAGCCGTCCATAGGTCGGCTTGAGGCCGAAGACGCCGCAAAACGAGCTTGGCACGCGGATCGACCCGTTGGTGTCGGAGCCGAGCGCGATCGGCACGAGACCGCCCGCCACCGCCGCTCCTGAGCCGCCCGACGACCCGCCGCTCATGTGCGCGAGCGCGTGCGGATTGCGGGACGGCCCGTCATGCGCATTCTGCCCGGTGAAGTCATAGGCGTATTCGCCCATGTTGAGCGCGCCGATCAGCACGGCGCCGGCCGCCTCGAGGCGCGTGACGAGCGTCGCGTCGGTCTCGGCCGGCGGGAGCTCGCGATTGATCTTGGAGCCGGCGCGTGTGGGAAGCCCCGCGACGTCGAAAAGGTTCTTGACCGCGAACGGCGCGCCGGCGAGCGGGCCGAGTTTCTCCCCCCGAGCCCGCTGAGCGTCGATTGCGGCCGCCTTCGCGAGCGCGCGTTCCGCCACCACGTCGGTGAAGGCCCCGCAAGCCTCGTCGCGCGCTTCGATCCGTCCGAGCGCCGAGCGCGTCACTTCGACCGCGCTCGCCCCGCCGTCCCTGACAGCAGTCGCAATCGCGTGCGCCGATCCGTCGAGCAGCGGCGTCATGGCCGGAACACCGGCGCGGCCTCGTCTTCGTCGCCGAGCGCGCCCGACAGAAGAAGCGCGGCCTGCTCCGCGGCGATTTTGAGGTGAAGAACGGTCTCGGCGCGCGAGGCCGGCGTCAGCGCGATCTTCAAGAGCGGCGCCATCGCATCGACGAGCGGCTCGGGGTCGAAAGGTTTGTCGGTCATGCAATCGCTTTTTTGAAGACCGCGAACGGCGTTGTCCATCCTACGATGGCGCCCTGTGCTCGGATCATCGCGAGCGTCGCTTCCTTGAAGGCGGGAAAGTAGCTGGCGGTCGCGTCCTCGATCAGGAGGCATTCGTAGCCGCGATCGTTCGCCTCGCGCATGGACGTTTGCACGCAAACTTCCGTAGTGACGCCGGCGAAAACGAGTTGCGCGATCCCGCGCGCCTTCAGGATCTCGCCGACGTCGGTGGCGTAGAACATTCCCTTGCCCGGCTTGTCGACCACGATCTCCCCCGGCGCGGGAGCGCAGGCCGCGACGATGGCGGCGCCCGGCTCGCCGCGCACCAGGATCCGGCCCATCGGCCCCTCGTCGCCGATGCGCAGCGCGGGCGCGCCACGGGCGCGCTTGGCGGGCGGGCAATCGGAAAGATCGGGCGCGTGGCTCTCGCGGGTGTGCAGGATCGTCCAGCCCTTTTGACGAAACGTGTCGATGAGCTTCGCGACGGTCGGAATGATCTCGATCACAGGCGCGAGGTCGTTGCCGAGCGTTTCGCCGAAGCCGCCAGGCTCGAGAAAGTCGCGCTGCATGTCGATCACGACCAGCGCCGTGCGGGCGGGATCGAAGCGGTAGGCGAAGGGCTCTGCAGGAACTTCGATCATCGTGCTCTAGTGCCCGGCCATGTGGCGCCCGATGGTGGTCCGGTCCGCGCCGGCCGCGTCGGTGAGGTAGGCGACCTTGCCGCCCGACATGACCGCGATGCGGTCGGAGAGCTCGAGGATCTCGTCAAGGTCCTCCGAGACGAGCAGCACCGCCGCGCCGCGGTTGCGCTGCTCCATGATTTGCGCCCGGATATCGGCGACGGAGGCGAAGTCGAGGCCGAAGCAGGGATTGGCGACGATCAGCACGTCGACGTCGCCGGACAGTTCGCGCGCCAGGATCGCGCGTTGCACGTTGCCGCCGGAGAGGTCCCGGATCGGCGTCTCGGTCGACGGCGTCTTGACGTTGTATCGGGCGATCAGATCGCGCGCCTCGGCGCGGATCGGTTCGCGCGACATCCAGAAGCCGAGCCGCGCCATCGGCGTCTTGTCGAACTTTCGGAAGGCCATGTTTTCGGCGACCGACATGTTCGGCACGGACGCGTTCTTCAACGGCTCCTCGGGCAAGCCGAACACCTTGAAGCGGTCGAAATGGTCGCGGGTCGGCTCAAAATTCTGGTCGTGGATCAGCACCTGCCCGAGCTTGATCGGCCGCTGGCCGGAGAGCGCCTCGACCAGCTCGCTCTGGCCGTTGCCCGACACGCCGGCGATGCCGACGATCTCGCCGGCCTTGACCTTGATGTCGAAGCCGTTGACGGCGTCGCGACCCTCGTCGTTGGCGGCGATCAGGCCCGCGACCTCGAGCGTGACCGCGTCCTTCGGGGCCTTGACCCGCGCCGCGGAAGGCCGGACGACGGCGTCGCCGATCATCATCGCCGCCATCTCGCGCGTCGAGACCGCGCCGACCTTTCCGCCGCCGACGCGCTGGCCGCGCCGCAGCACGGTGAAGTCGTCGCAGAACGCCTCGACCTCGCGAAACTTGTGGCTGATCATCGCGACCGTGATCTCGCCGCGATGCGCCATCTCGCGCAGGAGCCCGAGGATCTCGTCCGCTTCGCCCGGCGTCAGCACCGAGGTCGGCTCGTCGAGAATCAGGAAGCGCTGGTCCAGATAGAGAAGCTTGAGAATTTCGAGCTTCTGCTTCTCGCCCGCCGCGAGGCCCGAGACCGGACGGTCGAGCGGCACGCGAAACGGCATGCGCTCGAGGAAGGCCTCGAGCGCCTTGCGCTCCTGGCGCCAGTCGATGAACGCCGGCGCGTCGGCGCGGCTGACGACCAGGTTTTCCGCCGCGGTCAGGGCCGGAACCAGAGTGAAGTGCTGGTAGACCATGCCGACGCCCAGCGCCTGCGCGTCGCGCGGATTGCGCACCGTGACTTCCGCGCCGTCGATCAGGAGCTTGCCTTTGTCGGGCGTGTAAAAGCCCATGATGCATTTGACCAGCGTCGACTTGCCCGCGCCGTTCTCGCCGAGCAGGGCGTGGAACGAGCCCGCGGGCACAGACACCGAAACGTCCTGCAGCGCCTTCAGCGCGCCGAAGTGCTTGCTCATGCCGACGGTTTCGAGCGACGGTCCGCGCGCGGGGTGACTCATGGCAGCGCCTCGATGAAGGCCTTGGAATTGGCGACCGCGCCGAACACCCCGCCCTGCATCGTCACCATCTTGAGCGCGGCGTCGTGGTTGCCGGGGTCGGTCGCGCCGCAGCAATCTTCCAGGATGAGGCATTCAAAACCGCGGTCGTTGGCCTCGCGCATCGTGGTGTGGACGCAGACGTCGGTGGTGATTCCGGTCAGCACCAGGTTGTCGATGCCGCGCGTGCGCAGGATCAGCTCGAGGTCGGTTGCGCAGAACGAACCTTTGCCGGGCTTGTCGATGACCGGCTCGCCGGGAAGCGGCTTTAGGTCCTCGATGATCTCCCAGCCCGGCTCGCCCCGGATCAGGATCTTTCCGCAAGGGCCCGCGTCGCCGATTCCCGCGCCGATCTGCTGCGAACGCCAGCGCTTGTTGGGGGGAAGGTCGGCGAGGTCGGGCCGGTGGCCTTCGCGGGTGTGGATGACGGTGTAGCCCTTGGCGCGCATCGCCGCGAGCAGCGCCTTGATCGGGCCGATCGGCGCGCGGGTCAGCGCGAGGTCGTAGCCCATCTTGTCGACATAGCCGCCCTCCCCGCAAAAATCCGTCTGCATGTCGATGACGATGACGGCCGTATTCGCGGGCCGCCAGTCGCCGTTCCAGGGCCACGGATAGGGGTTGGCGGGGATCGTCTTCATCGTCTATTCCGCGGCCTTCGAGAGTTTGTCGCCATAGCGGCGCGTCGGCTTGGAAAAGCCATAGGCGACGCCGTCCTTGTGGACCACCTCGTCCTCCCACGGGAGCCGATAACGGCCCGCCACGAGATCCTGCATGTAGGTGTAAGGGCAGTCGCCCGCGCCGCCCGCGACTGCGACCATGCCGCGGTGGCCGAACTGGTAGATGTTGTTTTCGACCGCCCAGTGCCGGCGCGCCTCGCGGATGAGGTCGGGTCGAACCTCGGCCGTGACGATCTCGTCGGGGCGGCCGGTCGCGCCCTCGGCGAGGATCGTCCCGTCGAAATTGACGATCATGCCCTCGCCCATCGAATTGAAGGTTCCGTCGGAGCCGCACATGCAGACGTTGGCCGTCGCCATCAGATTCTGGAAACTGTTCGCCTGATTGGTGAAGCGCCAGGCCTCGCGGATCGGCGCCGTATAGCCGGCGGTCCGGATCATGATCTCCGCGCCCTTATAGGCGCACTCCCGCGCCATCTCGGGGAACATCCCGTCGTGGCAGATGATCAGCGCGATCTTCGCGCCTTTCGGACCCTCGCACACGGGAATGCCGATGTCGCCCGGCTCCCAGGGTTCGACCGGCGTCCAGGGGTGCATCTTGCGGTAGTAGAGCTTCAGGTTCCCCGCGTCGTCGATGACCACGCCGGAGTTGTACGGGTTCCCGCCGGGGTTGATCTCCATCAGGGAGAAGCAGCCCCAGATCCGGTTGTCGCGGCACGCCGCCTTGAAGGCCGCGATCTCCGGCCCGTCGAGCGCGCACAAAATTGCCGGGTTCATGTCCATCGACAGGCCGTGCAGCGAATACTCCGGGAAAACGACGAGATCCATCGTCGCCATGTTGCGGCGCGCCTTGCCGACCATGGCCACGATCTTGTCGGTTTGCGCCTTGAGATCGTGAGGCGTGACGACGACCGGCAATTGAAGCTGGACGAGCCCGATCACCACGCCGTTTGGAGACTTGTTGAGGCCGCCGAGCCCGCTCATCAAGCGCCTCCGTCACTTCGCCATCGACAGCTCGCCCGGCATGTCGCGCGCCGAGTGAGTCGCGCTCGATGTCGCGATCATGATGGCGAGCGTCAGGATGTAGGGCGCGGCGTTGAAGAAATAATAGCCCTGGGTGACGCCGATCGACTGCAGCGAGGGCCCGATTGCGCCGGCGGCGCCGAACAGCAGCGCGGCGTAGACGCAGCGCACCGGGCTCCAGCGCGCGAAGATCACCAGCGCCACCGCCATCAAGCCCTGTCCCGACGACAGGCCCTGGTTCCAGGAGCCGGGATAGGAGAGCGAGAGGAACGCGCCGCCGACGCCGGCGAGAAAGCCGCCGACCGTGGTCGTCAGCAGGCGGACGAGGTTGACCGAAATACCCATGGCGCGAGCGGCGGGCGCGCTGTCGCCGACCGTGCGCACGACGAGCCCCCAGCGGGTGTTGCGCAGCGCCCAGGCGAGCGCGAGCGCAACGACGATGCCGACGAAGAACAGCGGATTGACCTCGAGCGCGCTCTTGAGGTTCACGCTGTCGCTCCAGAAGCCGAGCGGGATCGAATCGAGCCGCGGCGCGGTCGGCTGGATGTAGGGCTTGCCGAAAAAGAAGGCGAGGCCGACGCCGAACAGCATCATCGCGATGCCGACCGCGACGTCGTTGACCTTGGGGAGCCCGCAGATCGAGCCATGCATGGCGCCGAGCGCCGAGCCGGCTACGCCCGCGGCGAGCACGCCGAGCCAGGGCGAGCCGGTGTGATAGGAGGCGGCGTAGGCGACCATCGCGCCCATGACCAGCGTGCCTTCGAGGCCGAGGTTCACCCGCCCCGACTTTTCGGTCAGGCACTCGCCGAGCGCGACGAACATGAAGGGCGTCGAGACGCGGATGGCGCCGCCCAGCATGGCGATGAGAACGGTGAGGATGGCGTCGCTCATGTGCGATCCCTCGCAGCCGGCGGCTTGAAGATCGAGAAGCGGCCATAGAGCGTCTCGGACGTCAGCAGCACGACAAAGATCAGGCCTTCGAGCACCTGGACGGTTGCGTCGGGCAGCCCCATACGCCGCTGGATCAGGCCGCCCGCGGCGACAATGCCGCCGAACAGGATCGCGACCGGCGGAATGACCAGCGGATTGTGTCGGGCGAGGAACGACACCAGGATTCCGGTGAAGCCGTACCCCGCCGCCAGCGACGCGTTGGCGCGGCCCTGGATCGCCGCGACCTCGAAGAAGCCGGCGAGCCCGGCGCAGGCGCCGGCGATGCCCGCGCAGGCGACGATCAGCTTGCCGACCGGCAGCCCCTGCGCCAGCGCCGCCCGGTAGTTGCCGCCGGTGACCCGGGCGGCGAAGCCGAAGGTCGTCCGCTCGAGCAGGAGGTAAAGCAGGATGCAGAGCAGGATGCCGAAAGCGAAGCCCCAATGGACGTCGGTGCCGGGGATCTTGCCGACCATGTAAGCGTCGCCGAGCGGCTTGGTGGACGGCTTGTTGGGATTGGAGAGGTCGCGCAGCGCGCCTTCGACGAAGAAGTTCATGATGGCGATGCCGATGTAGGTCAGCAACAGCGACGAGATCGTCTCGTTCACCCCTCGGGCGTAGCGCAGGAACCCCGCGACGCCGACCCAGAAGCCGCCGACGATCATGGCCGTGACCGCCATCAACGGAAGCGCGACGACCGGCGGCAGAACGCCGATCATGGGAATGGCGAGCGCGGCGGCGGCGAAGCCGCCGAGCACCAGGGCGCCCTCGCCGCCGATCATGATGAGGCCGATGCGGGCGGGGATCGCGACGGCGAGCGCGGTGAGAATCAGCGGCGCCGAGCGCTGCAGAGTGTTCTGAAACGAGAATGCAGTGCCGAAGCCGCCGCGCCAGATGTAGGAAACGAAATCGACCGGCGACTTGCCGATCGCGAGCAGGAAGAGCGCGAACAACGCCGCCGCGATCGCGATCGCAAGCAGGGGAATCGCGACATATTCCGAATTGACGCGCAGGCGCAGCGCCCAATCGGAGCGCGCCGCCCCCGGCCCGACCGGCTGGGTCAGGTCCGAGGCGGCCTTGACGGTGACGGGGGCGTCCGACATCGGACCTTCGCTCCGTCCCGCGGGCCTCAGGTCGTCGACCCGCTGACGCCTTCGAGCAGGTAGTCCATCTTGTCGAGGAACGGATCGAGGTTGCCGTAGGTCTTGTCGATCACGACCACGCCCTTGTTGCTCTTCAGCGGTCCGACGTAGATCGGTTTCCCGGCCTTGAGGCCCTCGATCGCGGCGAGCGCGGCCTTTTGCGCCTCCGGCGTCGCCGCCGCGCCGAACGGGGTGTTGCGGACGAAGTCGACCTCGTAGCCGCCGGCGAGGAAGTTTGGCGGGGTCTTGCCGGCCGCGATGTCGGCGGCGTAGCCCTTGTAGATCGTCTCCCACTTGTATTCCGCGCCGGTGATGAAGCCCTTCGGCGCGAGCGGGGCCTGGCTCGCGTTATGGCCGCAGCTCATCACTCCGCGCTTTTCCGCCGTCTCGATCACCACTTTGGGCCCGTCGACGTGGCAGGTGATGACGTCGCAGCCGGCGTCGACCAGAGCGTTGGCGGCTTCGGCCTCGCGCACCGGCATCGACCAGTCGCCAGTGAAGATGACCTGCACGGTCGCTTTCGGGTTGGTCGAACGCGCGCCCAAGAGCACCGAATTGATGTTGGACAGCACGCTGGCGATCGGTTTCGCCGCGACGAAGCCGATCTTGTTGGTCTTGGTGCACAAGCCCGCGGCGACGCCGTTGACGTAATGCGCCTGGTTCAGATAGCCGAAATAGGAGCCGGCGTTCTTCGGGTCCTTGTCCTTGTTCCACAATGGCGCGGCGTGGCGAAACTGCACGTCGGGATATTTCTTGGCGAGATCGACGACGAACGGGGTGTAGTAGCCGAAAGACGTGGCCAGGATCAGGCCGGCGCCGTCGAGATTGATCATCGATTCCATCGACTTCGACACCGCGTCGGTCTCGGGCACGTTCTCTTCCTCGACGACCTTGACGCCCGGCACTTCCTTCAGCGCCTTGATCGCCACCGCATGCGCCTGGTTCCAACCGAAGTCGTCGCGCGCGCCGACGTAGACGACGCCGACCGTCAGGTCCTGAGCGGCGAAGGCGCGACCGATCGCGCCGAAGTTCAGCGTGGCGCCCGCCAGCCCGAGGGCGGTGGTCTTGAGAAGAGTGCGGCGGGAGACTTCCGGTGCAGCCATCGTTTGCGTCCTCATAATTGGCGACGCGGATGCCGCGCCATTCCCCAGCGAGGAGGAGTCGCAAAGAGCATGCCGCAACCTGCGACCCATTGTCGCAAGGTTTCCGGCCGCCTCAAAGTTGATACGCCGCAACAATGGGCGCCTGTGCCTCATTGTTGGGCGGAGGGGAGCGGCGGCTCCTATCTCCGCGACAACGGCCGCCGCCCTCACGCTCAGCGGGTCTACTTCGCTCGCGGAGACGGACCGCTGCGGCTGGGTTTCGGTCGGGAGCGGTCGTGCTTGGGCGCGACGCGTGGCGCGTCACCAGTAGAGCAGCCATCCGTGGTCAAATCTGATCCCATGTCCCTGTAGGGTAATTCGTCGTCCAGTCATACGGCCGGGGCTGGCTGCGCCGATCGCATGCAGGATCAACCCATCGTGAATGACCATCCACCCGGGAGCGTAGGATACGCACTGCGGTTTTTGGCGCGTCGCCTGCTCGCGGCTGTTTTCGGCGAGTGCGTCCCCATAGCGAAGATTCCAGACGGCCATCGACGCGCCCCCGCTCGGCGCCTCGATCAGCAACGTGAACGAAAGCGTGCCTCTGGCCGTTCGGCCGGGATAGGCGTGCTGCCATTGCAGGTCGAAATGGGCGCGCGGCGCCGGGTCGTCCCGGCCACGCTCGGCGCCATCGTATTCGAAGATATGGAATCCCGGGGCGGCGCGGTCCGCGTCAAGCCCGACATGGTCGTCGAGCAACGCCTCAAAGAACGCGGAGATGCTGCGGTAGAGATGACCAAATTCGCGCCGCAAAACATCATTCGTGTGTCGGGCCGCGCGAAAGTAATTTTGGGCGGGACCGGAAGAATCGAGATAGGACGCGGCTCCCAGGGAGTAGAAGCTACGCTCCGAACGACGCGTCCAGTGGGGCCGAAGGTCGACAACCCGAGCGGCGATTTCGGCGCATTCCGTCTCCGCAATCAGCTCGTGCTGACTGAGGGGCACATAGTCGTGGTCAATCACGGCGGCGCCGGCTCCAGATATCTTCGCAACGCGCGCGAGATCGCGCCGTCGCAACAGGCGTCATAGGGGCCGTAGCCGGGCATCGGGTTCGCTTCAAGGCACCAATAGTCGCCGGTCTCGTCGATCTTGAAATCCCATCCCGCAAAGGCCAGGCCGAGATCCGCGGTGGATCGGATCAATCGGTCGCACAATGGACCCGGCGGCTCGAAGATCGTCATGCGCCCCAGCGCTCCGTCGCGCCGATAGTCCACGGCGCCCGCCTCAACACGCTGCGCCACAACCTGGTCGCCGACCACGTGAATTCGCGCATCGTCCCCCCGAACGCAGCGTTGAAGATGAACCGGGCCGCCGTCGGCGTCGAAGGCGGCGAAGTCCTCCTCCGTGACCATCACCGTATCGGCCCGAACGCCGCATACCGTCTTGGAGATGGTCGGGCCCTGGCGCACGAACTCGCAAATCGTCTCCGGGTCGCTCGTGGTTAGACTTTCCGGTACGAGAAGCCCGAAACCTCGAAGGATGGCTTCGTGCAACGGCTTGGAACTGTTGTGAAGACCCCCGGAAGGGCGATTGGCGACGCGGCCGGGAACGGCATCGAGCCATGCACGCAGGGCGGCGATAAGTCCCTGCCAGCGCCTCGTCAAGGGAGGGTCCGCGGCGGAGAGGTCGATCAGCCGGCAGTAATACGCGTCCTCGGGCGAAAGAGAAATATCCTCGCCCGCATAGCGAAGACGCGCAGGCGTCCTCGCCGGCAGGTCGAAACGCCACTCGCCTTCCACGGCGACTCTGAGATTGATGCACCTCGGCTCCGTTCCGGCGTCGAGCGCATTCTGCACGAAGGTCACGTACGTATCGTCAACATCGACGCCGATTGCGACGATCATTGTGCAGGGTCCGGGAACAGGTCGGCGCAGAGCGCCGCGGCGACATCGCTCCAGACGTAGCGCAGTTCTGATTCGTCCGGGCCGGCATTCAGGCGAACCGGGATCGCCTCGGTCGCGGTGACCGCCCAGGTGACGGCGGCGAAATGCACGCCGGCCGCCCGCGCCAAGGCGACGCTGCGCGGGCCGATCAATTCCGCAATTGTGCGGGGATCCGTCGTGGCGGGAAAGTCCCGATCGCCGACGACGGCGACGATCTCATAGCGGGCGTCCGTCTCGACCCGACGCGCCCGCAGCGGCAAGTCAGGCCGCAGGTCTGCGATCGGACCCGTACGAAACTCCGGGTCTTCGCCCCACATCGCGTCCCGATCGGCGATTTGGTCTGGGCCGCTGGCGAAAATTTCGGATACGGCAACGGGGCTCGTGCTCCGCATCGCCGCGATCGCCCCGGCCGTCAACCGGTACACTTGGCCGGCCCGCCCGGGCCGATTGATGACCGTCGCTGAGGAAAGCGAGGTCGCCGCCCAAAAAGCGGCGAAGGATTCGTTCCGCAGGAACTTGGCGTCGGCGCTGTCGGCGGCCTCCACACGCCACCATGCGCTAGGGCGGACAAAGAGCGGGATCTGCGGCGCGACGGTGGCGCCGCGGACGCCGCCGCGCAGAGTGAAGAAACGTCCCGCAGCCGGACCGTCGATGAAAGCGGTTCGCCGTCCGCGCGCCTCGAGCGCCTCGCGCAAACGGATAGCCACTCCGTCGTCACCCCGCGCGATCAACATCACGTCAGGCGGCGCGGGAGCAAGCCGATCCAGCATTTCAGACGACGGGAAGCCGCACGAGGAGCGCCTTCGGACGGGTCGAGGCGCCGCTGGGTCGCCTCATATTGGCCTTGGCCCGGCTCGCCCCCTGAGGCCGCCGAGCGTCGTCGTCGATGTCGAATTTCTCGTCGTCGTCTTTGTCGCCCTGTTTTTCGAGCGCCGTGATCTTTTCGTCGCCATCGTCCTTGTCGCCGTCCTTATCCCCGTCCTTCTCGCCGTCCTTATCCCCGTCCTTATCCCCGTCCTTGTCGCCGTCCTTGTCTCCGTCTTTATCTCCGTCCTTGTCGCCATCCTTGTCGCCGTCTTTGCCGTCTTTGCCGTCTTTCCCGGCCTCCTTGTGCAAATCCTTATGCTCTTTTTCTTCCTTGGCCTCTTTGTGCTCTTTAGCAAATTCCTTGATTATTTCTTTATGAAAATCCTTGTGCTCCTTGCTTTCCTTATGCTCCTTGCTTTCCTTCGTTTCCTTGTGTTCCTTATTCTCCTTACCCTCCTTATGCTCTTTGTTTTCCTTCAACTCTTTGTGTTCCTTATTCTCCTTGGCCTCCTTGAGGTCCTTGTATTTGTCGTCGCCCTCCTTCACGGTTTCCTTGATCAGCGGCTTCAGTTGCGGAGTTTGCTTTGGAAGCGGCTTGGCCGCTGCCGCTGCGCGGATTGCCTTCGCATCTGAGGCGGGCTTGGTGGATTGGGCGCGCGCAGCAAGCTTCGCGGGTACGTCAGATCGCCGGTTGCTTTTAATGAAGGGATGTGGGCCGAGATCAATTTCCGACATAATGACCTCCCAATATGTAGTCGGCTTTTGCCGACAATTACTGAAAGATTCTAGGGTCTCGTGTATTTGTCAAGTGGAATCGCGAAGTCGACACCCGACGTTCGTCGCCGATGTCTACATACATAAACAAATCGACTACATAGATCAGCGCCGAAAATTGACATGACAACAAGTTCTGGCGTTTCGACGCCGAATGTACGTCGTTACCTTATGACGTCGGCGAACGCGCTCAAGCCTGCAAGGGTGGGAAGTCCTCGGCTCACCGGACATTCGCGACCCGCTCAATCCGCCTCCCAATTGGCTTGCTCCTAGCCCGACTCTTGCATTTGCGTAATGTCTCGAACGCCGCGCCTGGAAGCGGCCCCGAAGGAGCCACGTCGCATGACCGAATTGATCGCCGCGCTGGTCGCCGCTCACGCCGGCGGAAAGCGGATCCCCGCGACCATCGAGGAGACTTATGCGCGCATCGCTGCCCACGCGGACCCAGCCCTGTTCATCACATTGCGCCGCAAGGCGGACGCGTTGGCCGAGGCGAAGCGCCTCGAAGCCGAGGGGCCTGTCGGCAAGCCGCTCTATGGGGTCCCGTTTGCGGTGAAAGACAACATCGACGTCGCCGGGCTGCCGACGACGGCCGCCTGTCCCGCCTTTGCCTATACGCCCGAGCGGTCGGCCTTCGTGGTCGAGGCGCTGGAGCGGGCGGGCGCCATCGTGATCGGCAAGACCAACCTCGACCAGTTCGCAACCGGACTCGTCGGCGTCCGCTCGCCCTATGGCGTCCCGCGCAACGCCCTTCGCGCCGATCTTATTCCCGGCGGATCGAGCTCCGGGTCCGCGACGGCGGTTGGCGCGGGGCTGGTCCCGTTCTCACTCGGCACGGACACCGCGGGCTCGGGCCGCGTTCCCGCGGCGCTCAACGGGATCGTCGGCCTAAAACCCTCGCTCGGCGCGCTGTCGGCGACCGGCCTCGCGCCCGCCTGCCGCACGCTCGATACGATCTCGATCTTCGCGCTCGACGTCGCCGACGCCTTCGCCGTGTTCGCGGCGGCTTGCGGCTACGACGATCAGGACGGCTATTCCCGCCGCTTTCCCCGTCCCGAGCTTTCGGGACTGCCTAGGGGCTTGAGAATCGGCGCGCCGCGGGCCGATCAGTTGTCGTTCTTCGGCGACGGAGACGCTGAGGCGGCTTTCGTCCGCGACGTCAGGAGCCTCGAGGCGCTGGGCGCGACGGTGATCGACTTCGACTTCGCGCCGTTCGCCGAGGTCGCCCGCCTGCTCTACGAGGGCCCGTGGGTCGCGGAGCGCTACGCGGCGACGAAGCCGCTGATCGAGACCCATCCGGAAGCGCTGCATCCCGTCACGCGCGCGATCATCGAAGGCGCCAAAAAATTCGACGCGGTGGCGGCGTTCGAGGCGTTCTACACGCTGGCCGACCGACGCCGGACGGCCGAGCGCGTGCTGTCGAAGTTCGACGTCATGCTGGTTCCGACCTTGCCGCGCTTCTACACCGTCGCCGAGGTCGAAGCCGATCCGGTGGCGCTCAATTCCAGGCTCGGAACCTACACCAACTTTGTCAACCTGCTCGATCTCTGCGCCGTCGCGGTCCCGTCGGGGGTCCGCGGCGACGGCCTGCCCTCGAGCGTGACGCTGATCGCGCCGGCCGGCGCCGACGGTTTCATCGCCGGCCTCGCGGCGGCGATCCACGCGCGCTCGGGAGCGCCGATGGGCGCAACCGGGCGGCCGGCGCCCGCCCCGACGCCGGCTTCGGCGGGGGCGCCGCCAGGCCGATTTCCGCTCGCCGTGGTCGGAGCGCATCTTGCGGGGTTGCCGCTCAACCGCGAGCTCGTCGCGCTCGGCGCGTCGTTCGTCGGCGAGGTCGAGCGGCGCCGGACTACCGCCTCTATGCGCTCGCGGACGCGCAGCCGCCGAAGCCCGGCCTGATCCGCGTCGCGGACGGCGCGGGCGCGTCGATCAAGGCGGAGGTCTGGGCGCTCGACCCCGAGGGTTTCGGCGCCTTTGTCGCTAAAATTCCGGCCCCGCTCGGGATCGGGACAATCCGGTTGGCGGACGGCTCCAGCGTCAAGGGGTTCCTGGCCGAGCCCGAGGGGATCCTGGGCGCCGCCGATATCTCCGACTTCGGCGGATGGCGGGCCTATCTCGCCTCGCGCGCGCCCCGCGGCTAACTCGTCGCAAGCAGGTCAGGTGCGGTGGATCGCCGCGCCCCGCGGGCTGGAACCGCCGAGTTCCCTCTAAGCCTCTGAAAACATTAGATCGCTCGGCGAAAAACCTGGTTCAACCGCCTCTAAGTCGTTGATAAAGCGGGGCTTCGGTCAGAAAATCGCGCCAGCGAGGGCCGGCCGGCGCCCGCAAGGGAGTTCCAGCGCCGGTCTTTTTTGCTAACGTCCGCGCCGGGAAAGTTCAAAACGGGCCGCAGAGCCCAAAAGAGAGCCATCATGACGTCCGGCGCCGAATTCGACGTAGCCGAGCCAGCCAGGCCGCACTGGATCTGGCGAGGCCTGATCGACAATCTGCCCTTTGTCCTGATCATCGCGCTGGGGCTCGTCGGCATCAGCTGGACGAGCCTGACGCAAACCCCGTCGGCGAAGTACTGGGTGATCGTCACGCCGATCATTGCGCTCATATGCATCTTCGCCGGCTGGCGTCACATGGCGAGCGGGCAGCGCATGACCATGGCGGTGACGCAGGTCCTGCAGTGGGCCGCCGTTCTGACGGCGATGTATCTGCTGACGGTCAGCGACGTACAGAGCGCCCTCAACGCCAATGCGCTCGGGCTGATGGTCCTGACGCTGCTCGCGCTCGGCGTGTTCATCTCCGGGCTCGACCTGCGCTCCTGGAAGCTGTGCGTCACCGGCGCTTTTCTTGCCGTCTCGGTCCCGGGCATCGCCTGGCTTCAGGACGCCGCGCTCCTGCTCTTTCTGGTCGGAATCGTGCTGATCGCCCTGCTCTTCGCCTACTGGTGGCTGCGGGATCGGTTCAGTGCGGATGCGTGAGGGGTTCGTGGGTTCCCTTCAGTTTCGCGGCGGCGGCCCGGTCGAGCAGCCAGATCGAGGGCCGCTCTGACGGGCGGATCGCCTGAGCCGGCAGGACGACCGGCTCGCGCGGCCCTTGCAGCACGCGGTGAAGAATTTCCGCCTTGTCGTCGCCGGTCACGACGAAGACGGCTCGCCGCGCGGCGTTGATCGCGGCGGGCGTAAGGGTCAACCGCCACATGCCGACAAATTCGACATAGGAAGCCATGACGGTCCGTCGGGTCTCGGTCACCGCGGCCAGGCCGGGAAAGAGCGACGCGGTGTGCCCGTCGTGACCCAGACCCAAGAGAACGAGGTCGAGCCGGCCGTCGTCGCCGAGCGCTTTGCGGAGTTCGACGGCGTACGCATAGGCCGCCGCCTCCGGAGGATCCTCGCCGCGCATGCGGATCACCTGTTCGGACGGGATCGGCACGCGGTCCAGGAGTGCGACTTTCGCCATGTGATAGTTGCTTCGAGCGTCGCGCGGCGAGACGCAGCGCTCGTCGCCGAAGAAGACGTGGACGTGGGACCAGTCGATCGGCGCTGCGGCGAGACGCTGATACACGGGCCGCGGCGTGTTGCCTCCCGAGAGGGCGATCGTGAACCGGCCGCGCTCGGCGATCGCCTCGGCGGCCGCCTCGGCGATGGTTTCGGCCGCGCCCGAGATCAGCGAGGAGAAGTCGGGGTAGGCGATCGCCTCGGCGAGGGACCCGTCGGGGGCGGCGATGGACATGGTCTCTGACATGCGGCGGCGCCAGGCGTGGTCAGGCGGCGCCGCGAAGGCGGCGATAGCGGCGGATAAGGGCGTTGGTCGAGCCGTCATGGGCGAGCGCCGGCTCGGCCGCGGCGGTGAGTTCAGGAACGATGCGCTTGGCCAGAACCTTGCCGAGTTCGACGCCCCACTGGTCGAACGAATCGATCCCCCAGATCGCTCCCTGGGTGAAGGCGTTGTGCTCGTAGAGCGCCACCAGCGCGCCGAGCGTGTGCGGCGTCAAGCGCTCGGCGAGAATCATATTGGTTGGGCGGTTTCCCTCGAAAACGCGGAACGGCGCCTGTTTGGGGTCTACGCCTTCGGCGGCGACTTCTTCGGCGGTCTTGCCGAACGCGAGCGCCTCGGCCTGGGCAAAGAGATTCGCCATCAGGAGATCGTGCTGGCCCACGATCGGGCTCAAGGGCGCGCAGAATCCGATCATGTCGACCGGGATCAGCTTCGTGCCCTGGTGGATGAGCTGGTAGAAGGAATGCTGCGCGTCGGTGCCCGGCTCTCCCCAGTAGACGGGGCCGGTCTGAACGTCGACAGGATAGCCGTCGATGTCGACGTGCTTGCCGTTGCTCTCCATCTGAAGCTGCTGAAGATAGGCGGGAAAGCGGGCAAGATTGGCCGAATAAGGCATCACGCCGACGGTCTGGGCGCCGAAGAAGTTATTGTACCAGACCGCGAGCAGCCCCATCAGCATGGGCATGTTGCGTTCGATCGGCGCGGTGCGGAAATGGTCGTCGACGGCGTGGAAACCGGCGAGCATCGCGCGGAAATTGTCGGGTCCGACCGCGATCATGGTCGAGAGGCCGATCGCCGAATCCATCGAGTAACGGCCGCCAACCCAATCCCAGAAGCCGAACATGTTGGCCGTATCGATGCCGAACGCCTTGACCGCCTCCGCGTTGGTCGAGAGCGCGACGAAATGGCGCGCGATCGCCTTTTCGTCGCCGAGCGCGGCGAGCGCCCAACTTCGCGCCGCCGCAGCGTTCGACATCGTCTCCAGCGTCGTGAACGTCTTGGACGCGATGATGAACAACGTCTCGTGCGGATCCAGGTCTTGCGTCGCCTCTGTGAAGGCCGCGCCGTCCACGTTGGCGACGAACCGGAAGGCGAGGGCCTTGTCGCTGAAGCCGTGCAGCGCGCGATAGGCCATCTCCGGACCGAGATGCGAGCCGCCGATGCCGATGTTGACGACGTTGCGGATGTGCTTCCCCGTATGGCCCTTCCAGACGCCGGAGCGCACTTGATCGGAAAAGGCGGCCATCTGGTCGAGCACCGCGTGAACCTCCGGGATCACGTCTTGGCCGTCGACCACGATGCTCCAGTCGCTGGGCGCCCTGAGCGCAACGTGCAGCACAGCGCGGTCTTCGCTCACGTTGATCTTCTTGCCCGCGAACATCGCGTCGCGTTTGGCCTCGACGCCACGCGCGCGTGCGAGGGCTGCGAGCAGTCGGATCGTCTCGTCGTCGATACGGTTCTTCGAGTAGTCGAGGAAGAGCCCGGCCGCTTCGACCGAGAACCGTTCGGCGCGGCCGGGATCTGCGGCGAATAGGCTGCGCAGGCGCTCGTCCTTGATGCTTCCGAAGTGCGCTTGCAGCGCCTGCCACTCCGACGTGGCCGTCAGCTTCGCCTTGACCGTCATCGTCTTACTCCATCACTCGAGAAGTCGCGGAACCCCTACGGCGCAATCGCGCCGCGGTCGAGAGCGACAATGTCGCGGATTCGCTCGATCGCAAGATCGGGCTGGGGATACGCCTCGACCGTCGCCGTGTCGTGGGCGTAATGGCCCTGTCGCGGAAAGACCGTCGTCACCCTGTCGCCCCAGACGCTTTTGACCGCCGAGAGGATACGCAGTTTGTCATCGATCAGCACGTAGCGGCGCGCAGGATAGAGGCGCTCGACGGCGTCCAGCTCTTTCTCTTTGTGAACGAAGATCAGAATCTCGCCGTCGAAGGCGCTCCAGACTCCCGACCGCTCGATCTTGCGAGGCTGGAACACCGCATCGCCGTCGGACAGGACCACCACGCGACCCCACTGGCGCACGCTCCTCACCGCGTCCAGCGCGCCGGGGTAGAGTTGCTCGGCAAAGGGATAGTCGATCAGCCAGTTTCCAAGCCTCAGCACGCCTGGGTGCTCGGGAGCTTCGTGGCGATACTGCTCGAGCGCGCCGAAATAGTCGGCGTAGCCCAGCGCCGCGAAGCGTTCCTCGAAAATCGTCCAATACCGGTCGCGGGCCGGCTCGCCGCAACTCTCGGCGAGGTGGCTCTTGAGGTCGTGTTGGACCTGATCGTTGTCGATCAGCGTGTTGTCGACGTCGAACAGAAAAACCGTGTCGTCCATAAACGCCCCCTCAACCCGCCGTCTCCGGGTTGCGCCAAGGGCCGTCCGAACCGACGAGCGCGTTCGCAGCCTCCGGGCCCCAGCTTCCCGGCGCGTATTCGAGGCACTCAGGAGGAGAAGCGAGAATTGGCTCGACGATCCGCCATTGCGCGTCGACGATATCCTGCCGCCCGAAGAGTTCGCCGTCGCCGCGCATCGCATCGCCCAGCAGGCGCTGATAAGGCGGCATTTCCGACGCCGCCTGCTCGCTCAACGCCAGTTCGAACGGCTCGCCGACCATCCGCTCGCCCGGACGCTTGACGCTGAGGCCCATCGCCACGCAGACGTCCGGGCTCAGGCGAAATCGCATGTGGCCGGGCGTTGGCGCCGGCTCGCCGAACACGGGCCTGGGCGGGTCGCGGAATTCGACCAGCACCTCGGCAGCCGTCACCGGCAGGCATTTTCCGGCGCGGATGTAGATCGGCACGCCTGCCCATCGCCAACTGTCGACGGTCAGCTTGACCGCCACGTAGGTCTCCACACCCGAGTTCGGGCTTGACCCCCTGCACCGACCGGTACCCCCGGTACTGGCCGCGCACGATCGACGCGGCGTCGACCGGGCGAACCGCCTTCAGGAGGGCGGCCTTCTGATCGCGCGAAGCTTCGTATTCCTCTCCCGTCGGGGGGTCCATCATCAGGTTGGCGAGCACCTGCAGCATGTGATTTTGCACCACGTCGCGCAGCGCCCCGGTCGAATTGTAGAACGCGCCGCGGTCTTCGACGCCAAAGGACTCGGCCATCGTGATCTGGATGCTGCGGACGTAGTGGCGGTTCCATAGCGGCTCGAACATCGGGTTGGCGAAGCGAGTGTAGACGATGTTCTGCACCGGCTCCTTGCCGAGGTAATGGTCGATACGGAAGATCGCGTCTTCGGGAAAATGCTCGAGCAGAATGGCGTTGAGCTGGGCCGCGGATGCGCGGTCTCGCCCGAACGGCTTCTCCACGACGAGTTGAGCGTTTTCGCTCAAACCCGCCTGCGCTAACGCCGAGACCACGACGCCGAACAGGGACGGCGGGATCGCGAGATAGTGCAGCGGCCGATGGGCGCCGCCTAGCGCCTGCTTGAGGGCCTCGAAGGTTTTCGGATCGTTGTAGTCGCCGTCGACGTAGCGCAACAGCGAGCAAAACTTCGCGAAGGTCTCCTGATCGACGCCGCCATGGTGATCGAGACTGTCCTTGGCCCGGGCGCGGAATTGCTCCACGCCCCAGCCCGCCTTGGCGACCCCGACGATCGGGACGTTCACACCCTCGTCGCGGACAAGGCCGAGCAGCGCCGGGAAGATCTGCTTGTAGGCGAGATCGCCGGTCGCGCCGAAAAAGACGATTGCGTCAGACTGAACGTCGCTCATCAGGACCCCGCCGGTTTCTCGTGGTGGCCGCCAAACTCGAAGCGCATCGCCGACATCAGCTTATCGGCGTATTCGGCTGCGCCGCGGGATTCGAACCGGCCGAACAGAGCCGCGCTCAGCACGGGCGCCGGCACGCCCTCGTCGATCGCCGCCTGCAGCGTCCAGCGGCCTTCGCCCGAGTTCGAGACACGGCCGGCGAAATTGGACAGAGCCGGGTCGGCGCGCAAAGCGGACGCCGTCAGGTCGAGGAGCCAGGACCCAACCACGCTGCCGCGCCGCCAGACCTCCGCCACCCGCGCCACGTCGATGTCGAACTGGTAAAGCTCAGGATGGCGCAGAGGCGTCGTCTCGGCGTCGGCGACCTGCTTCTTCAGTCCCACGTTCGCATGATGCAGCAGGTTCATGCCCTCAGCGTAGGCGGCCATGAGGCCGTACTCGATCCCGTTATGGACCATCTTGACGAAATGGCCGGCGCCGTTCGGGCCGCAGTGAAGGTATCCAAACTCCGCCTGGTCCGGCTCTCCGGTCGCCCCAACGGTCCTGGGAGCCACGTCGACGCCAGGCGCCAGCGAGCGGAAAATCGGATCGAGATATTTGACGACCTCCGATTCCCCGCCGATCATGTGACAGTAGCCGCGCTCCTTGCCCCAGACCCCGCCGCTGACGCCGACATCGACGTAATGCAGACCCTTGGGCTTCAGTTCCGCCGCGCGGCGGATGTCGTCGTGATAATAGGAGTTTCCGCCGTCGATCGCGATATCGCCGGGCTCGAGCAGCCCCGCGACCTCGGTCAGGATCGGCTCGACCACGGCGGCCGGAACCATCATCCACACGGCGCGCGGTTTGGCGAGCTTGGCGACGAATTCCTTCATGCTTCCGGCGCCGGTCGCGCCGAGGGCGGCCAGCCGCGCCACCGCGTCCGGATGGGCGTCATAGACGACCAGGTCGTGACCCGCCTTCATCAGGCGCTCGACCATGTTCGCGCCCATACGTCCAAGTCCGATCATCCCGAGTTGCATCGTCGCTCTCTATGCGTTTGCGCGAGCGTCCCCCCGTGGGCGAGCCGGCGTATGTTGCTTCCGTCTGTCGTTGAACGTTCCCCCGCCAGACTCGGCTTGGGGTGCTTCAATCGGACGCGGACTGCGCCACGTTATGCCGGACCGATGTCATCGGGAAGTCAGCGCAACCATTTCATGTCGATTTCCTACCCGAGAGCCGGCGGGCGAATTGACAGATATCCACTAGGAATATGTCATAATCGATCTCTGCCGTCTCCCTTGCGTTCAAAATGAAAGTCTATTAAATTCATCACATTCGTAAAGGGTAAGGTCATGCCACACTGGTTCGCCGACAACTCGCTCTCGATCGGCCGTACGCCGCTGGTCCGTCTCAATCGGGTCACCGACGGCGCTGACGCGGTCGTGCTGGCGAAGATCGAGGGCCGTAATCCCGCTTATTCGGTCAAATGCCGCATCGGAGCGGCGATGATATGGGACGCCGAGCAGCGCGGGCTGCTCGGGCCTGGCAAGGAACTGGTCGAGCCGACCAGCGGCAACACCGGAATTGCGCTCGCCTTCGTCGCGGCCGCTCGCGGCATCCCGATCACGCTCACCATGCCCGAGACGATGAGCATCGAGCGCCGCAAGCTCCTCGTCGCGTACGGGGCGAAGCTCGTCTTGACGGAGGGTCCCAAGGGGATGGGCGGCGCGATCGCCAAGGCCGAGGAAATCGCCGCGTCCGATCCGGGCCGCTACGTTCTTCTGCAGCAGTTCAAGAACCCGGCCAATCCCGCGATCCATGAGAAGACCACCGGGCCGGAAATCTGGGACGACACCGAGGGCGCGATCGACATCCTGGTCTCCGGCGTCGGCACCGGCGGGACGATCACCGGCGTGTCGCGCTTCATCAAAGGGACCAAGGGCAAGGCGATTTAGTCGGTCGCGGTCGAGCCGACCGCGAGTTCGATCCTCACCCAAAAGCGCGCCGGCGAGCCTCTGAAGCCCGGTCCGCACAAGATTTAGGGGATCGGCGCAGGCTTCGTGCCGGACGTGCTCGACCTCTCGCTTGTCGATGCGGTCGAGCAGGTCAGCAACGAGGAGGCGATCGAATATGCGCGCCGCCTTTCGCGTGAGGAAGGCGTCCTTTCCGGCATTTCCTGCGGGGCCGCGACCGCGGTCGCAGCGAGACTCGCCAAGCGCCCCGAGAACGCCGGCAAGACGATCGTCGTCATTCTGCCCGATTCCGGTGAGCGCTATCTGAGCACCGCCCTTTTCGAGGGCTTGTTCGACGAGAAGGGCCTCGCGGCGGCCGTTTAAGATCGCTGACAGTTAGGATCGCTTGCCTTGGAAATCGTCCATCTCATTAATCCGCTGTATTCGCTGTCGGGCCTGGCCGTCGGCGCGCTGGTGGGATTCACCGGCGTTGGCGGCGGCTCTTTGATGACCCCGCTTCTGGTGCTGCTGTTTGGGATCCATCCCGCGACCGCGGTGGGCACGGACCTGCTCTACGCCGGCCTCACCAAGATCTGCGGTTCGGCCGTCCACAGTCACAACAACGCGATCGACTGGCGCGTGGTGCGGCGGCTGGCGACCGGCAGCGTGCCGGCGGCCGCGTTGGCGCTTTGGGCGCTGGCGCATTTCGGCGTGGACTTGAAGGGAACGAACACGGCGATCACGACAACGCTCGGCTTCGCCCTGATCCTGACCGCTGTCACGCTCGTCTTCCGCAAGCGTCTCCTCAAAGCGGTCGCCGCCTACCTCGAACGGCGCTCGGACGCGGAGATCACGGCGCTGACCGTGACGCTCGGCGCGGTTCTCGGGGTGCTGGTTTCGATGTCATCGGTCGGCGCAGGCGCGATCGGCGTGACCGTTTTGCTGATGCTCTATCCGCGCATGCCGACCGTGCGCATTGTCGGCACCGACATCGCTCACGCTGTGCCGCTGACCCTGATCGCGGGCGCCGGGCACTGGCTGATCGGTTCGATCGATTGGGCGCTGCTGGCGTCGCTCCTGATCGGCTCGCTCCCCGGCATTGCGATCGGCAGCCATTTCGCCTCTCGCGTTCCCGAGCGGGTCCTCCGGCCCCTAATGGCTGGAACGTTGGCGCTGGTCGGCGGCAAGCTGGTGTTTTGAGGCCCGCTGCGCGGCCGCCGCGAGTTCACGCGCCGCCGCGCGCCCCCAGGAGCAGCAGAAGACCGAAGGCGAGCACCGCCAGCGAGGCGGCGAATTCGAACGCCCGCGCGATCAGCGCCGTGCGCGTCGCCTCTCCCGATGCAAAGCGCATCGCCGCCGACTTGGCAAACACCGCCATCGAAGCGAGCGCCCCGGTCGTCAGGGCGACGCCCAGCGCCATTGCGAATGTTGCGGCGATCCCGGCAGGGAAAACGCCCTGAGCAAGGGCGAACACGAGAACGAGGATCGCGCCCGAGCAGGGCCGAGACCCGGCGGCGATCACCGTTCCCGCGGCGTCACGCCATGACAGCGGGCCCGCGATCGCCGCGGCGTCGGGTGCGCAACAGAGATCGGCGTTCGCCGCGCCCGGCTCGATCGCCCGGTAGGCCGCCGCAGACAGCGTGCGCGGTGGAGGGCTCCAGTCGATCCCGGCGAAGGCCGGCGCCTCGTCGACCGCACGGCGGCGCGCGAGGCGCTCGCGGAGCGCTGCGATCAGCGCGCCTCCTTTGCGCCAGGACAGCCACAGGCCGAGCGCTGCGACGCCGGCGCAGCTTGCGATATCCAGCCAGTCTGCGGCGGCGTTCATTTGCGAGGCGGTCGCATGGACGATCAGAGCCGCGCACCCGACAAGGGCGACGGCGACCGCCGCCTGAAGCAACGCCGCGAACAGCGACATCACCACCCCGCGCCTCAGCGAAGTCTCGTTGGCCATCATGTAGGAGGCGATCAGCGCCTTTCCGTGTCCTGGCCCTGCGGCGTGAAAGACGCCGTAGCCGAGCCCGAGCGCTACGAGCCCCCAGAGCGCCGACGGGTCGGCGTGAAGCGCGTGCACTTGGCTCGCCATCAAGTGGGTCAGGCGCGATTGCTCGCCCAGGACGAAGCCGGTGACGCCGCCTTCCGCCCCACCTCCGCCTTCACCCCCGCCGACTGCAAACGGACGGTGGGCCAACTGCGCCTGCGCGGCGCCGCCAACAAGCTCGGCGATTAGGAAGCTGACCAAGGCGGAGAGCGCCTTCATGGGCATGCAATGATCGCAGTGCTCGCCATTTTGAACCCGAAGTCGGACCCCGGCGAGAGGTTGGTGAAGAAGGACTTCGGAGAGTTTCGACTTGTCGGCCTCCTCGAGCGGCTTCGGCCTTGCGACGGAGGCCGAGCAGCCTGCGGGCGCGGAGACGAGCGTGATCGGCGACTTGTCGTCGTATTCGAAGTCGATGAAATACTCCGGATCGGCGACGCGCAGCGTCACGAATTTCGCCAGGGCCGCCGGCGTCTTGAGCGGCACGGTGACGTGGAACTGGACGAGATGGTCGGGCCGCTCCTCCATCCAGTAGTCGGTCACCGAACCGAAGTCGATCGACTTGCCGCCGATCTTGAGGGTGGTGAAATAGCCGACGTCAGCGAGACCTCCGGCGTTCTCTTTGGCCAACGGCGCAAACTGCTCTCGTTTGACGAGCTCGCCGGGTTTGGCGAGCCCCTGTGTCGCGAACGACGAATACATCTCGTCAAAGACCCAATCGTGCACGACCGCCGCCACCTTGCCGTCCGGCGTGAACGTAAGCTTGCTCTGCACGGTCACCCAAACGTGAGGGTGAGCCGCGGCGGGAGCGGCGAATGCAAGCGCCAACGCCGCCATGCATGTCCTGTACCGCCAACGTCCCAACGACCCTCTGCTCCTCGACCCGGCCCCAACCTTACGCGCGCCTCTTGCGGGCAAAGTGCGGCGTCGCGATGGCGGCGAGCCCTGTTCAACACCGGTTATCCTTCAGCGAATCTTAAAACAATCGCCGCAAAGTGGCAGCATGGCGGGTTGCGTTCGGCCATGGCTTCTTGCGTCGACGGTCGCCCTGACGTTGTCAGGCTGCGGCTACGTCGGACGTCCGGAACGGCCTGTTTGGCGGGCCCAAGCGGAGAACGCCTGCTACGCCGCCAATCGCGTCAAGCTCTCGGACGCCATCGTTTCTTCCCGCCCCATCGACGGGCCGGGCATCTGCGGGATGACGAGGCCGCTCAAGGTCTCGGCGCTCGATGACGGCAAGGTCGCCGTGGACAAGACCTTGACGATCGACTGCCCGATGGTGCCCGCGCTTGAGGCGTGGCTGCGCGACATCGTCGAGCCCGACGCCGAGACGCGATTCGGGCAAAAGGTCGCGTCCGTCAACGTTTTCGGCGCGTACTCCTGTCGCCCGATCGACAACGAGGTCGGCGCGCGTCTCTCCGAGCACGCCTTCGGCAACGCGGTCGACGTCGCCGGCTTCACGCTCGCGGATGGCCGGACGCTGCAATATGTTCGCGACTGGAAGAGTTCCGGCTCCCAGGAGGCCGCGTTCCTGCACGAGGCGCACGCCGGCGCCTGCCAGTATTTCACCACCGTGCTCGGACCCGGTTCGGACGTGTTCCACTACAATCACATCCATCTCGATCTCGCCAATCACGGCGCCACCAACACAGGCCCTCGCCGCATCTGCAAACCGACGCCCGAGCCGAGCCTGTTGGCGCCGCCGGCGGCGCCGGACGGCCTGCCTCCCGCGCCGGAGATCGAGGAACCGCTCGACATCGCCCATCTCGGCGATCCGCGGGCGGTCGCGCTCGCGCCCTTGGCGCCGTCGATCCCTCCCGCTTCGCTCTCCGGACCGGATACGGGCCCCGACGGCGCGCTTCCGCCGCCGGTCGGCAATGCCGATCCTGCAGCCCCCGTGCTTCCGGCCGGCGCGGGCTACAGTGTCGATCCCACGCCGACTTCGGCGATCGGCGATCACGACGAGTGAATTGGCCGCCGGGCGCCCTGAAAAAACTGGGCGCGACCGATGTCGCGCCCAGTTCAAATCTCCGACCGTCGAACGAACGCCACGCGCCTTGCGCGTCAAGCCGCCTCTTCGATTTCCGGATCAGCAACCTCCGTCGATTTGGGCGGACGGTTGTGCGTCTTTTGCAGTTGCGCCTCGATCGCCTTCAACGCGTCGATTTCGTTCGACTTCTGAACCGCAGCGATCTCCCGCACCATCCGGTCAAGCGCAGCCTCGTACAGCTGGCGCTCGGAATACGACTGTTCAGGCTGCGCCTCCGACCGGTAAAGATCTCGAACCACCTCCGCAATCGCCGCGATGTCGCCGGAATTGATCTTGGTCTCGTATTCCTGCGCGCGCCGCGACCACATGGTTCTCTTGATGCGAGCCCGGCCGCTCAGGATGTCCAGGGATCGTTTCGCAGTCTCGGGGTCCGAAATCTTCCGCATGCCCACGCCCGCAACCTTCGAGGTCGGCACCCGCAGGGTCATCTTGTCCTTGGAAAAACTGATGACGAACAGCTCCAGCTTGAAACCGACGACTTCCTGCTCCTCGATGGCGACGATCTGGCCGACGCCGTGCGCCGGATAGACGACGAACTCGTTCAGTTTGAAGCCCTGCCGTTGGCTGGTCGGCTTGCCGGTTTTAGCGGCCGCCGCGAGCTCCTCTTTCGCGACCGGCTTCTGCTTGACGCTCACTGTCGCCGCCGCCCTATTCGTCGCTGCGTCCGCGGTGGGATTTGCCTCCATCGCCTTCGCCCCCGGAACTGTCGCTGCGCTAGACTTTTCGACCTTCAATTTCGATTCCTCGCTTGCAACCTGGGGTTTTAGCTTCTGCGGGCTCTTCGTCTGCAACTTCCCGTCCACTACGTTTCCGTTCGATTTCTCTTCGACGGCAAGACCAGCTACTGGGGGGGTCAATGTCTTCGTCGCTCCGCCGGTTGGGGTTACCTTACCCTTCCGCTGCGCGTCTTCCCGTCGTTCGGCCGGCTTTGCCGACTTCTCTTTCTTGGTCACCAATTTCTCTGTCTTCGTCGCCTGCCGGCTCTTCGAGGGCTTGCTTTTCGACGGCTTGGTCCGCTTTCGGGCCGCCGCAACCTTCGCCGCGGACGCCTTTGCGGAGCCTGCCGCCTTACGAGACGGTTTGGCCGCTTTTTTTGGGGCCGCTCGCTTGGCCGGCTGCGCTCGTTTTCGGGAGGTGACGGATTTCTTTCCAACGCTCTTCGCACGGCCAGTTTTTGTCGTCTTCTTACGCGCCGCCATCGTCAACACTCCACCCACGCGCTCAGGCGCGCGTGTTCCGAATTCCTGGTCAGCACAGTCCGTTGATAGACACGCCGCTTCGGCTCCCGCGCCGTTCGGCCTCCAGGACGTCCCGCGCAACACGTCAGTCCGTGAGCTAAATTTCGTTTAGCACAATTCTATCGAAATATCAAAGGGTGAGAATAACAGTGGAGCAATGCCCTTTGAGAGGAGCCGGTGGGCGGCTCCTCTCAAGCAACGGTAATGGGACGGTTAGTCGCCTTGCCCGGGCTCGGGAGAAAAGAAATCGTTAAACTTGTTGGCGCGCCCGTCATATTCCTTGGCGTCCGTCGGAGGCTCACGTTTCGCGGTAATGTTTGGCCACTGCTTCGAATAGTCCGAGTTCAAGGTTAGCCAAGTCGTCAAGCCCGGCTCTGTGTCCGGCTTGATCGCTTCAGCAGGACATTCCGGCTCACAGACGCCGCAATCGATGCATTCATCGGGGTGAATAACAAGCATATTCGCCCCTTCGTAAAAACAATCGACTGGGCAGACCTCCACACAATCCATATACTTGCATTTTATGCAATTTTCAACGACAACATAGGTCATTGCTCGCGCCTCGTCTTGTGCTTGCCGGGAAAAAAGTTTCTTGATCCTTGGCGGGGGGCGGAAGGGGGCCAGGGCTCGCCCGTGACCCTGCGCGCTCGCCGCCTCCGATCAGTTCCGCTTTTTGCCCTTGCCTTCCGATTCCAGAATGGTGCGTAACTCCATGAGCTTCGCGAAGGGCGACATGGGGTCGACCACAGGTTTCCGTTCGCCGCCGCCGCGGCCCCCTGTCGCTTCCCGTCCATCGCGCCTTTCGTCCGGGCCGCGCTGGGGCTTCGCTGTCTCCCAGGTCTTCGTCTTCGGCGTATCCCAGGCCTTTCGCTTGCCTCCGTGGAATGGCCGCTCGGGCCGCGCCGCCGGCCGTTCTCTCGGGACGGCGTCCTGAGCAGAGATCTCGGCATTCGAGGCCGGCGCCGCCGGCGTTTCAACAGTTCCCGAGGCTTGCGCGCGCGACTCCCCAGGGGCGGGAAATTTCCGTCGCGGCGGACGGGCGGGCCTCGGGTGATGGACGGGCGCCGGCGGCCGAGCGAAGCGCCAAACCGTTACGCTCTCGTCCTGGGCAGCCGCTGCCTCAGGCTGTGAGTTCGAGCCGCGCCTCAACCGCCTTCTCAATCCCCAGCGACAGGTCTTCGGACAAATTTGCGGCTTCGCCCGTCCCGATCGGATCTGCGCCCGCCGCCTCAGCCTCCAACGGGGCCGCCTCATCAGGCAAAGCCGGATCGGGAGACGCAACCTCCACGGGGTTCGCGGAGTCGCTCGACCTCGGAAGCTGACGGGTCGGAGTCGAATGGCTGCGCCTCCTCGACCGCGGGCAGAGCGGCGCCTGCGACTTCGGTCTCGTTCGTCGCCTCCCTCGAGTCGGGAGCGGCCGCGGCGGCGTCGACCGGGGCGACGTCGTCGCCGGGAGCCGGGTCCGAGGGGGCGCCGTCCGTCGTCGCCGAGGGCGTCTCACTCAGGCTGTCCTCAGGCGCGCTCTGTGCGGTTTGAGCGTCTGCGCCCGGGGTCTCGGTCGTATCCTCCGGCGCGGCGACCGGCGCGGCCAGCGCCGGCCAGACGATCTCGCTGCGCCGAACCGTCACGCTTTCAAATCCGAGCGCCTTCAGGATCGAGGCGAAGCCCTCGCCCGAACACCCGGTCAAGGACGTCATCTGGCTTGTGGGTTGAAACGCCGGCGCGCCCGACGGCGATCCGCCGACGATGCGCAGCGTCGATGCGGCGCGGATCATGTCGGCCAGACGTTCGACGATATCGACCCGAACAACTCGATCGCCGCAGGAACGGAACCCGCCGACCCGATACGTGTCGCTGCTGACCCGAGCGTCGGGCGGCGCCGAGGTGCGTCCCGACGAGGCCATCGGGATCAAGCCTTGCGCCGCGGCGCTGACGTCTTCATCGCCCTTTTGAAGGCACCACAACTGCAGCGCCAGGGCCCGGGAAGCGGGACGAAGCGTGGAAGGGACGTAAAGGTAGTAGGAGCCAAAACGAACGCCGTGCTTTCTCAGCACCGCCCTCGAATTCTGGTCGAGGTTTCTCACCACGCCGCGCACCAGATGCCGATCCAGCACGCCGAGCGCGCCGACGATCTTGACGGCAAGCTCCTGCAATTGCGGCGTGCCCTCCTGCATCCCGCGCAGCGAGAAAAGCGGGCCGAGCAGACGCTGGATCGTCGCGTTGACCCACAGCTCGAGCCGCGTCTCAACCAACTTCTGGGCGTCGGCGGACATCGCCTCGTCCACCAGCAGGATGGTGCGCGGCGCCAGCAGATCTTCGCCGCTCGCGAGCTTCGCCACCGAGTCGCCCAGCCATCGGATGGTCCCGTCGCTTGCGAGCACGATCGCGGCGTCGACGGCTTGATGAAAGCGGGCGGCGCGCGTGTCCAGTTCCAGGGCGAGGGCCGTTCGACGCTGTTCGTCGTCGGCCGACGCCCCGTCCTCGGAGGCTCCGTCCCGCGCGCCGACAAACTGGAAACCGTGAAGGCCCGAAAAGTCGCGGGCCGGCGGACTATCTCCAGGAGACAACCGTTCTTCGACGGACATCGCGTCTCCGTCTGTCACCATTTGGCGCTGCGCCTCACATCCAGGATTCGAATAGCGGCCTCGGCTCGTGCGGGTTCGAGCGCCGCACTCCTTATCCGACCCGCGCGCCGCTGCCAATAGTGGCGGAATTCGTCGGGCGAGCCGACATTGCCTCTGCAAATGTGAGAACGCGTCCTTGGGCGGTTCGTTCCGGCCGGCTTCCCGTCGACACCCCTAGAGCCGGCTGATCAGGCTCGACGTATCGAAACGCCGGCCGCCCTTCGACTGGATTTCCCCGTAGAACTGATCGATGAGCGCTGTCACGGGAAGGGAAGCGCCGTTCCGTCGCGCCTCCTCCAGGCAGATCGCGAGATCCTTGCGCATCCAGTCGACCGCGAAGCCGAAGTCGAACTTTCTAGCGATCATCGTCTCGTGACGGTTTTCCATCTGCCAGGACTGCGCCGCGCCTTTGGAGATCACGTCGACGACGCTCTTGGGGTCCAGTCCCGCGAGCTCCGCAAAGCGAACGCCTTCCGAGAGCGCCTGCACCAGTCCGGCGATGCAGATCTGATTGACCATCTTCGTCAACTGGCCGGCGCCGACCGGTCCCATGAGCTGACAGGATCGCGCATAAGCGTCGATGACCGGCTTGGCCTTGGCGAAGGCGGCCTCGTCCCCACCGCACATGACGGTCAGCTTGCCGTTCTCCGCGCCGGCCTGCCCGCCGGAAACCGGAGCGTCGAGGAAGGCGAGCCCCCTGTCGCGCGCCGCCTCGCCGAGCTCGCGGGCGACGGTGGCCGAGGCGGTCGTATGATCAATGAATAAGGCGTCCGCCCGCATGCCGGCGAAGGCCCCGTCGTCTCCGAGGCAAACCGAACGGAGGTCGTCGTCGTTGCCGACGCAGGCGAACACGAAGTCGCGGTTCTCAGCGGCCTTGCGTGGCGTCGGCGCGCTCAGGCCGCCGTAGGTCTCGAGCCATCGCGCGGCGACGGCGGCGGTCCGGTTGTAGACGACGACGTCGTGGCCCGCGGTCCTGAGATGCCCGGCCATTGGAAAGCCCATCACGCCCAGACCAAGGAATGCGACGTTGCTCATGGGATGCCTCGCTTCTGGCTTAGACGGCGCCGATCGGGCTCGCGCCCTCGAGAAAAACATGACGGGGTCGGAACCACATGGGAAGCCTTCGGTTCCGTCGCTCAATCGGGAAAAACCACGGTCTTGCCGTGATTCAGGAGAACGCGGTCCGCGAGCACGTGTCCGAGCGCGCGCGCCAGCACGCGGCGTTCGATGTCGCGGCCCTTGCGCACCAGCACGTCGGGCGTGTCGCGGTGGCTGATCCGCTCGACGTCCTGCTCGATGATCGGCCCCTCGTCCAGATCGGATGTGACGAAGTGCGCCGTCGCGCCAATCAGTTTCACGCCCCGGTCGTGAGCCTGATGATAGGGTCTCGCCCCCTTGAAGCCGGGGAGGAAGGAATGGTGGATATTGATGCAGCGTCCCTTGAGCTTGGCGGCGAAGCCGTCGGACAGGATCTGCATGTAGCGCGCGAGCACCACGACTTCCGCTTTGGCCGACCGGATGATCTCCCAGGCTTCCTGCTCCTGCTCCATCTTGGTCTCCTTGACGACGGGCAGGTAGTGGAACGGGATGTCGTCGAGATCGATGTGGGCGTAGGTGTCGCGCGGATAATTGGCGAGGATCGCGACCGGCTCCATCGGCAGTTCTCCGCTGCGCCAGCGATAGAGGAGGTCGGCCAGGCAATGATCGAATTTCGACACCATGAGCGCGACGCGCTTCCGCTCATCGGCGCGGCGCATCAGCCAGGTCATGGCGAAGGTCCCTGCAAGCGTCCCGAAGTCCAGGCGAAAAGCGGCCGCGTCCGCCTGCGCATCCGCATCGTTGAACACCACCCGCATGAAGAACGCGCCGGTTTGGGTATCGTCGAATTGCTGCGCGTCTAGAATGTTAAATCCGCCGTCGAACAGCTTTGCCGAAACTTTGGCGACGATCCCGGGCTTGTTGGGGCAAGACAGGGTCAGAATATAGCGGACGCTCGACATGAAGCCCTCGGGTTCGCCCAGGCGGCGGCCATTCAACAAGCCGCGCGGGGCGCGCGCGCCGTAGCTACAGCGGTGCGGCGTTCGAACGCAAGCGCAAGACAGTCGCACGCCGCGCAGGCGGAAACGCGCTACCGGTCCTTCGCGCGCTGCAGGAGCGCCTCGACCGAAGGCAAGATCCGCCCGACGATCACCTTCACCCCCGCCGCCGTCGGGTGGAGCCCGTCGGGCTGGTTGAGTTTCGGGTCGCCGGCCACCCCCTCGAGGAAGAACGGGTAGAGACTGGCCCCGGAGCTTTCCGCCAGCGCCGGATAGATCGCGTCGAACGCGCGCTCGTAATCGGCCCCGAGGTTCGGCGCGGCGAGCATGCCGGTCAGCAGCGTCGGCAGGTGCGCGGCCTTGGCCCGATCCAGAATCTCGGCGAGCGTTGTTTTCGTCTGAGCCGGCGGCAGGCCGCGCAGCATGTCGTTGGCGCCGAGCTCGACGATCAGCGCATCCGCGTCGGGCGGCACCGCCCAGTCGTAGCGCGCCAGGCCGTCCTCGGCGGTGTCGCCGGAGACGCCGGCGTTGACGACCGTGACATCCCAACCCTTGGCTCTGAGCGCCGCCTGAAGCTCGTCGGGAAAGGCCCTGCCGGCCGCGACGCCATAGCCCGCTGTCAGGCTGTCGCCCAGCGCGACGAGTTTCAGCGCCCGGGTCGAAGCGGGGGCGGCGAAAGCGAGCGTGACGCTCGCCACGAAGGCCGCCGCCTGGACGGCCGCGCGCCAATGACCATATGAGGACGTCCCTGCCTTCAGGAATTCCGACACGATGAGCTTTCCCGCAGTCGCGATGCGCGGCGTCGATCTCAGCCTTGGCCGGGGCGCCGCCCGGGTGCATATATTGCGCGATGCCGGACTGACAATCGCCCGAGGCGAGGCGGTCGGCGTCGTCGGCCCCTCCGGCTCCGGCAAGTCGACGCTGCTGATGATCATGGCCGGCCTCGAGCGGCCCGACCGGGGCGAGGTCGCGATCGACGGGGTGAGCCTCGGGGCGCTGAGCGAGGACGAGTTGGCGCGCTTTCGCGGCGCCCGTATCGGCATCGTCTTTCAGGCCTTCCACCTCATCCCCACCATGACGGCGCTCGAGAACGTGGCCGCGCCGCTTGAGCTGGCCGGCGCCCGCGACGCCCTCGCTCGCGCCCGCACGGAGCTCGAACAGGTCGGCTTGAGCGAGCGCATGAGCCACTATCCCGCCCAGCTTTCCGGCGGCGAGCAGCAGCGGGTCGCGCTTGCCCGCGCGCTCGTCCCCAATCCGTCGCTGCTGATCGCCGACGAGCCGACCGGCAATCTCGACGAAAAGACCGGCCGCGCCATCATGGACCTGATCTTCGCCCTGCCGGCCCGGCGGGGCGCGACGCTCGCGCTCGTCACCCACGACCAGGCGCTCGCCGCCCGCTGCGACCGGGTCATCCCGATGCGGTCCGGCGCGGTCGAGGTCGCCTCGTCCGTGTCCGCATGAACGCCCCCTTCGCGCCGCCGCGTTCGCGCCGCCGCACGCCCATCCTGCGCTTCGCGCTTCGAGACTTGCGCGGCGGCCTCGCGGGCCTGTGGATCTTTCTCCTCTGCATCGCGTTGGGCGTCACCGCGATCGTCGGCGTCGACAGCCTGGCGAAGGCGCTCGGCGACGGGATGGCGCGTCAGGGCCGGGTGATCCTGGGCGGCGACGCCTCGTTTTCGCTGATCCATCGTCGTCTTCAGCCTGATGAGCAGGCGTTCCTCGAGCGTTACGGAACGTTGTCGACCGTCGCCACCCTGCGGGCCATGGCCCGCGCGGGAGACGGCGATGCGGCGCTGGTCGAGGTCAAGGCGGTCGAGCCGTCGTGGCCCTCGATCGGCGCGGCGACCTTTCAGCCCCCGATCGCGCCGTCCGAGGCGCTCTCGGAAAAGGACGGCGTGTTCGGCGCGGCGGCGGAAGAGGCGCTGCTCGCTCGCCTCGGCCTCAAGATCGGCGACACCTTTCACCTGGGCGAGGCGACCTTCGTTCTTCGCGCGGTCGTATCCAGCGAGCCCGACCGGCTCGCGGGCGGCGTCGGCTTCGGGCCGCGCCTGCTGATCTCCCAGGCCGCGCTCGAGGCGACCCGGCTCGTTCAGCCGGGTTCGCTGGTGCGCTGGACGACCCGGGTCGCGATGAACAGCGCCGCCGGTCCGGTCGACGAGAGGGCGGTCAAGGCATTCCTCTCTGCGGCGACTCGCGCCTTCCCGGAGGCCGGCTGGGAAACGCGCTCGCGCCTCGCCGTCTCGCCCGACTTCAGCAAGAGCGTCGACCGTTTCGCCGAGTTCCTGACCCTTGCCGGCCTCCTGTCGCTGGTCGTGGGCGGGGTCGGCGTCGCCAACGCGGCGCAAGGGTTCGTGGAGCAGAAGCGCGCCACGCTCGCGATCCTGAAGGCGATCGGGGCGACGGGAACGAGCGTCGTGGCGCTCGCCGTCATCGAGTTCATGGCGGTGGCGCTCGCCGGCGCGCTTCTCGGCGCGGCCTTGGGCTCGGCCATTCCGTTCGCGGTCGATTTCTTCTTACGGAACCTCATCCCGATTCCGCTTAGCCCCGGGGTGGACGGAAAGATTATCGCGCTCGGCCTTGCCTACGGCCTTCTGACCGCGCTCGCCTTCGCCGTGCCTCCGCTCTCCCGCGCCCACGACCTCCCGGTCACCACGCTGATCCGCGACCTCGCTGAGGAGCGTCAAGGGTTTCCCCGCGCCCGATATCTGGCGCTGTCCGCATTGGCCGCCGCTGCGCTGGCGGCGCTCGCGGTTCTGACCAGCCCGCAGCCGATGATCGCGCTCGCCGTGGCGGCGGCGACGCTCGCGGCGTTCGGCGTGCTCCGGCTGGTTGCGTTCGGCGTCGCGCTGGCCGCGCGCCACGCGCCCGCGACGCGGTTCGTCGAACTGCGCATGGCGCTCTCCGCCATCCATCGCCCCGGCGCGCTGACCGCTTCGATCGTGCTGTCGCTCGGTCTCGGCCTTACGGCGCTGGTCGCGCTGAGCCTGGTCGACTTCAACATGCGCCACGAGTTGTCCGAAACCCTGCCGGGGGTCACGCCGAGCTTCTTCTTCCTCGACTTGCGCAGCGCCGAGGCGCCGCGCTTCATCGACTTCCTGAACCGCGAGGCGCCGGGCGCGAAGATCAGCGAAACTCCGATGATGCGGGGTCGGTTTGTGAAGCTCGCGGGGACGCCGGTCGCTGAGGTCAAGGCGAGCGACAAGGTTGCATGGGCGCTCGAAGGCGACCGCGGCGTCACCTTCGCGGCCGCCCCGCCCGAGGGCTCCGAAGTCGTGGCCGGCCAATGGTGGGCCAAGGACTACGCCGGGCCGCCGCTCGTCTCGATGGAGCGCGAGGTGGGCGAAGGCCTTGGTCTGAAGATCGGCGACACCGTCGTGGTCAACGTGCTCGGGCGCGACATCTCCGCGACGGTCGCGAATTTCCGCAAGGTCAACTGGCGCAGCTACGCCATCAATTTCGTGCTGGTCTACTCCCCCAACACCTTCAAGGGCGCGCCGTTCAGCGAGCTGGTCTCGACCGCGTTGCCTGCCGCCGACGGGCCGGACAAGGAAATCGCGCTGCTCCGCGACGCCGCGCGCGACTTCCCGTCCGTCGTCAGCGTTCGCGTCCGCGACGCGCTCGCAACGATCGAGGACCTGGTCGCCAAGCTCGCGCTCGCCATCCGCGCCGCGACCGGCGTCGCGCTTCTGACTTCGGTGCTGGTGCTCGCCGGCGCGCTCGCCGCCAATCGTCGCGCCCGGCTCTCCGACGCGACGATTCTGAAGATTCTCGGCGCGACGCGGACCCGCCTCAGCGCGATGTTCCTGATCGAATACGCGATTCTCGGCGCGGCGACCGCCGCCTTCGCGCTGCTCGCCGGCGCGCTGATCGCCTATCTCGTCGTGACGCGCATCCTGTTCGGCGATTTCGCCTTCGACTGGATCTCGGCGTTCGCCGCCGCCGGCGGCGGCCTTGCCTTCACCGTCGTTCTCGGCATGATCGGCGCCTGGCGCATCCTCGGTCAAAAGCCGGCGGCCTATCTGCGCGAATTGTGACGCCAAAATCGATTGTTATCCGTCGTGGGGAGACAACCTCACGCGGACCATGAGGGAGCGAACGCCATTGTCCGAACTGACCCAATCCTACGTCCACGGCGTCAGCGCGACGCCGCTGCTCGGCGAGACCATCGGTGCGCTGCTGCGCCGCATCACGGCGGAAGGTCCGGACCGGATCGCGCAGGTCACGCGCCATCAGAATGTGCGCTGGACCTACGCCGAGCTTCTGCGGCGCTCGGAAGACCTCGCCGTCGGCCTTCAGGCGCTCGGCCTCACAAAGGGCGATCGGATCGGCGTGTGGGCGGCCAATTGCAGCGAGTGGGTGCTCGCCCAGTTCGGCACGGCGCTCGCCGGGCTGATTCTCGTCAACATCAACCCGGCCTACCGGGTCCATGAGTTCGAGCACGCGGTCAAGAAGTCCGGCTGCAAGGCGCTCATTCTGAGCCCCGGACACAAGAGCAACGATTATTTCGCTTCGCTGCGCGCGCTCGCGCCGGAAATCGACGCCGCGGAGCCCGGCCGGCTCAGGGCGGCTCGCCTTTTGAAGCTCGAAACCGTGATCCGCCTCGGAGCCGACAAGACCGCGGGGATGTTCAACTTCGACGACGTCGCCAAGCCCGCGAGCGAGGCCGAGCGCAAGGCGCTCGCCGATTTTGGCGCAACGCTTCAGTTTGACGACCCGATCAACATCCAGTTCACCTCGGGCACCACGGGGCGCCGAAGGGCGCGACGCTCACCCATCACAATATCGTCAACAACGGCTACTTCATCGGCGAGGCGATGCGGCTGACCCCCGACGACAAGCTCTGCATCCCCGTGCCCTACTATCATTGCTTCGGCATGGTGCTCGGCAATCTCGCCTGCGTCACCCATGGCTCGGCCATGGTGAGCCCGTCGGAGGGCTTCGACCCCGTCGCCGCGCTCGAGGCGGTCGAGGCGGAAGCCTGCACCGGCCTGCACGGCGTGCCGACCATGTTCATCGCCATGCTCGATCACCCCGAGTTCGCCCGCTTCGATCTGAAGACCCTTCGCACTGGGATCATGGCGGGCTCCCCCTGTCCGGTCGAGGTGATGCGGCGCGTGGTCGACAAGATGCACATGCGCGAGGTCACCATCGCCTATGGCATGACCGAGACCAGCCCGGTCAGCTTCCAGAGCGCCTACAACGATCCGATCGAGCGGCGGGTCTCAACGGTCGGGCGCATCCAGCCGCATCTTGAGGTCAAGATCGTGGATCAGGACGGACGGATCGTCCCCCCCGGCGTCCCTGGCGAACTCCTGACTCGCGGCTACAGCGTCATGCGCGGCTATTGGGACGATCAGGCGGGCACCGCGAAAGCGATCGACGAGGCCCGCTACATGCACACCGGCGACCTCGCGACGATCGACGCCGAGGGCTATTGCAACATCGTCGGGCGGTTGAAGGACATGGTGATCCGCGGCGGCGAGAACATCTATCCCCGCGAGATCGAGGAGTTTCTTTACACGCATCCCGCCGTCGCCGACGTCCAGGCTTTCGGCTTGCCGGATCACAAATACGGCGAGGAGCTCTGCGTCTGGATCCGCCGCCGCGAGGGCGCCTCGCTCAACGAACAGGAAGTGATCGCCTTCTGCCGAGCCTCGATCGCCCATTACAAGGTCCCGCGCTACGTGCGCTTCGTGGACGAGTTCCCGATGACGGTGACCGGAAAGGCGCAGAAGTTCCTGATGCGCAAGTCCATGATGGACGAGCTCAAGCTGGCCGAAGAGAAGACAGCCTGAGGGGGCGCGCGCGAACGGCGGGTCGCCCCTTCGGCGCGACCTCGGCTAACGGATCGCCGCAATCGCCGCGCGCTCGATCGCGAGCCCCGCCGAGTACTGCTCGAGCCACTTGGCGTAGCCCGCGACGTCTGCAGGGTCGGGCTCCGCCACGTCGACTTTCGCGCCCGCGAACACCTGGGTCCCGAGGTAGTCGCTCAGGCGCTGGCCCGCGCCTGAGCGCAGATACTCGGCGAGCACCGCGATGCCCCACGCGCCGCCTTCGCTTGCGGTGTCGCCGACCGTGACCGGCGCGCCGATCGCCGCCGCCAGGAGTCGCTGCGCGACGCCCGCGGTCCTGAACATGCCGCCATGCGCGAACATCGAGTTCGAGCCGCACGCCCTCGCCGCGCAGCACGTTCATGCCGAGGCTAAGCGTGCCGAAGGCGGCGTAGAGCTGGGTGCGCATGAAGTTGGCGAGCGTGAGCCGGCTGCCGGGCGTGCGCACGACCAGCGGGCGTCCCTCGACGAGCCCGGTGATCGGCTCGCCGGCGAGATAGTTGTAGGCCAGGAGCCCGCCGCCGTCCGCCTCGCCTTCCAGCGCCGCGGCGAACAACGCGGCGAACACGGCGTTGGCGTCGGCGCCGGCGCCGATGGCCGCGGCGAACTGGGTGAAGACGCCCGCCCAGGTCGCAAGCTCGCTCGCGCCGTTGTTGCAGTGGACCATCGCGACCAGATCGCCCGCGGGCGTGGTGACGATGTCGAGTTCCTCGTGCACCGCGGTCAGGGGCTTCTCCAGCACCACCATGGCGAAGATCGACGTGCCCGCGCTGATGTTTCCGGTGCGCGGGGCGACGGCGTTGGTGGCCACCATCCCCGTGCCGGCGTCGCCTTCGGGCGGGCACATCGGCGCGCCGGGCCTCAGCGCTCCGGTCGGATCGAGCAGCGCCGCGCCCTCGGCGGTCAGCGTTCCCGCGCCCTCGCCGGCGACCAGCACTTTGGGCAGCAGCGCCGCGACGTCGAGGCCCGGCCGCCGGGCGGCGACCATCTCGCCGAACCGTTTGAGCAGCGTCGCGTCATAGTCGTGGGTGGCCGGGTCGATCGGGAACATGCCGGACGCGTCGCCGACGCCGAGCGCCTTGCGGCCGGTCAGGCGCCAGTGCACGAAGCCGGCGAGCGTGGTGATGAAGGCGACGTTGGCGATATGCGGCTCGTCGTCGAGGATCGCCTGATAGAGGTGCGAGGCCGACCACCTGAGCGGGAAGTTGAAGCGTAGCGTCTTGGTCAGCTCGGCCGCGGCGCGCTCGGTGTTGGTGTTGCGCCAGGTGCGAAACGGGACAAGCAGACGGCCGTCCGCGTCGAACGCCAGATAGCCGTGCATCATTCCCGAGAATCCGAGCGACCCGATGCGGGTCAGGGGCGACGCCGTGGCGCCGCTCGACATCGGCCATGAGGCTTGCGACGGCTCCCTGGAGGCCGGTCCAGATCGCGTCTTCGGCGTAGGTCCAGAGGCGGTCGACGAACTGGTTCTCCCAGCTGTGGCCGCCGGTGGCGAGGACCTGGCCGTCGGGCCCGATCAGGCACGCCTTGATGTTGGTGGAGCCGAGCTCCACGCCCAGCGAGGTGCGGCCCTCGACGATCGCCGCGGTGGTGTTGGCGCCCTTTTCAGTCATCGGTCAAAAACTTCCTCCAGAGCGCGCCGGCCGGGGTCGCGACCTCGACAGCGGGCGCTGCGCAATCGGACTCGGCCGGCCTCGTGACTTTTGCTCACGACGTCCTCGCTCGTCTCCCTCCATACCGCGCCAACCGCAAATGGCGAAGCGCTTTGGCTCGCCGACAGCGACGAAAAGCTGCGGGGCGCCGTCGTTGTACAAGACGCGAGAGGCGCGTATCCCAAGCCGAATCCGCCGCCGCCGCGGCGGAAAGAGGCTTGGGGCGTCGTCACATGTTGCGGATCGCGGTCACGGGGTCGATGGGGCAGGTGGCGACCGCGCTGGTCGAGCAGGCGGGGCGCGCGTTCGAGATCGTGCTCTTGGGCCGCCGCGTCTTCCTGCTCGAGGACCGCGGGGCCGTGCTCTCCGGGCTCAGGGCCGCGAGGCCCGACGTGGTCATCAACGTCGCCGCCTACACCGCCGTCGATCAGGCCGAGGCGGAGGAGAGCCTCGCCGCCGCGATCAACGGCGAGGGGGCGGGCCACGTGGCGGAAGCGGCGCAGCGGATCGGCGCGCCGCTGTTGCAGCTCTCAACCGACTATGTGTTCGACGGCGCGCTCGACCGCCCCTACCGCGAGGACGACCCGCCGGCGCCCAGAAGCGCCTACGGGCGCTCCAAGCTCCTCGGCGAAACGCTCGTCGCGGAGCGCTGCGCCGACAGCGTCATCCTGCGCACCGCCTGGCTCTACAGCCCCTATGGGACCAATTTCGTCCGCACGATGCTGGCCCTCAGCGCCACGCGCGACGAAGTCTCGGTGGTCGCCGACCAGCGCGGCAACCCGACCTCCGCCCTCGACCTCGCCGCCGCGCTGCTCGCCGTCGCGCGAAAACTGCGCGAGGACGCCTCGCCGGGGCTGCGCGGCATTTTCCATGTGACCGGCTCCGGCGAAGCGACCTGGGCCGATCTCGCCGAGGCGACCTTCGCCGAGGCCGCGGCGCGCGGGCGCCGTCTGACGCGGGTGAACCGCATTGCGACCGCCGACTATCCGACGGCCGCCGCGCGTCCCGCCAACTCGCGCCTCGACAACGCCAAGCTCCGGCGCGTCTACGGGCTTGCCCTGCCCGACTGGCGGACGTCGCTCGCCGCCTGCTGCGCGCGGCTGATCCCGTGAGACGCCTTCGCCGAGCGCGGCGCCTTCCTTATCGCGACGGCGAAAGTCGCCGGGCGACCTTTCCCTTGTTGACGATGACGGCGAGCCACAGGCCGGCAGAGTCATCCCCGCGGCGAAAATTGCGTAGGTTGCGAACCCCGCCCGGATGCCCCAGGCCTGGGCGATCGACGACATCAGGAACGGGAAGACAAACGAACCGACGCCCCCGCCCGTCGCCGCAAAGCCGACCACTTGGCTCTGCGACCGCGGGAAACATGCGCCGATCAGAGTCATCACCGTCGGATAGTAGATCGAGCAGCCGAGGCCCGCCAGAAACAACAATCCCCTGCCGGCGTCGGCGGCGAACCCGGCAGCGGGCATCGCGCCCAACAGCGCGAGCAGGGCGATGGACGCCGTCGCCAACGCCGAAAGCCCGATCAGCACGGCCTCGGGGCGGGCGCCGTTGTCGAGCCAGGGCACGCCGAAACGCCCGGCCAGCAGGCCCAGCCAGAACAGGGAAACGAGCATGGCGCTGGCGTCGGGCGGATAGGCGAAGACGACGACAAAATATTCGGCGACCCAGTTCGAAACGCCCAATTCGACGCCGACGTAGAGGAAAAG
The DNA here is from genome assembly GCA_963748545.1 of uncultured Alphaproteobacteria bacterium. Lineage (GTDB taxonomy): Bacteria > Pseudomonadota > Alphaproteobacteria > Rhizobiales > Beijerinckiaceae > Roseiarcus. The sequence continues at coordinate 133,022 of CAVVJO010000035.1, read as the reverse complement.
GGCGAAAAACGACAGCCAATAGGCCGGATTTGCGCTCAGTCGTTCGCGATTCTGCTCGTGTCCGCCGGCGTCCAGCGGGACCGAGGGCAATGCGGCGAACGCCATCAGCGCCGCCAGCAGCACGAAGATCGCCGCCATGCCGCGGTAGACGATCGCCCAGTCGAGGCCGCTCTGCATCACCAGGCCGACCGCAAACGGTCCAACGATCGCGCCGATGGCGAAAGCGCCGTGCAGGACGTTCATCGGCCGACCCGTGTGGCGCTCGTCCATCCGCAGGATGGTGGCGTTGAGGCCGACTTCCACACCGCCCTGGCCGAGGCCGATGAGCGCGCTCAGAGCCGTGTTGGCGACCGGGTCGGGCGTCGTGGCGAAGAACGCGAGGCCCGCGATAATCAGGATCAGCGCGAGCAGGATGGTCGGCTTGGAGCCCCAGTGTTTCACCAGATATCCGGCGATGAACGTGGAGACGAAATAGGCCACCGCCCCCGCGCCGAGCACAATGCCGGCGGTCAGGTAATCCCAATGGAAGTTCGCCAAAATTTTCGGCAGCGTCGCGCCGATGATCGTCATCGAGGTGCCGAACAGGGCGAAAACCGCGAAAACAGAGAAAAACAGGCCGCGGAAGCGCGGTTCGATCAAGGGCACGTGTCTTCCTTCCGGCCGCCTTGGGTTGGGCGGATCCTCCGCCTAAGCGATCGCCGCCCCCGGGGCAACCGACCTCGGCGGGGCGCAGTCTCCCGCGCGGACCCCTTCGCCAGCTTCGCCGCTGCCGTGATAGCTTCCGGATCGATCGACGCGTGCGGGTTCGGGAGTCCAGAAATGGGGGCGACGAGGGAAAAGCCTGGCGGCTCGCCAACCGTTGACGCCGCTCGCGCGCCGAAGAGCAAACATGAGGCGCTCTACAAGCCGCTCGAAGCCGTTCTGGTCCGCGCGCCTCTCCTGCCGATCGAAGCGTATCGGGATCCGTCCTGGCCGACGCCCCGCAAGGCCTGGAAGGACGCCGCCATGGCGGTGGGAAGCCTGTCGCTGACGGAGGCGCTCGGGACCGAACGCGCCGCGGCGCCGCACCTCCGTTACGCTATTCGCATGGCCACCCGCCCCACGCCCTACGGCCTTTTCTCGGGGGTCGCGCTCGGCCGTTGGGGCGACGCGACAACGCTGGCGCAAGCCGACTCGCCGCCCATCACCCGGACGCGGCCCGACATGGCCTGGCTGATCCGGCTCGTCACGGAGCTCGAGAAACGCCCGGACGTCCGGCGTCGTCTGGCCGTCAGAGCCAATACGGCGGCGTTCATCCGCGGCGGCCGGATTTCTCATCTCCGAAGCCTCGACCCCCACAGGCGACGGCGTCGCTCCGCCGCGCGTGTCCGTGCGCGCCACGCGCGCCGCGCGCACGGCGTTGCGATTGGCGCGCAAGCCGATTCCGTTCCCAGACCTCGTCGCCGCCCTATCCGCCGAGGCCCCGTCGGTCGACCCGGAGCGAATTGAAAGGCTCATTTCCGAGCTGATCGAGCAAAGTCTGCTGATCACGGATTTGCGTCCGCCGCTGACCAGCGCGTCGCCGGCGGAGCACGTCGTTCGACGCCTCGCGTCCATTCCGGAGGCTCAGGAGGTTCATTCCCGTCTGCAGCAGTTCCTCCGGCTCGCAAGCGCCTGGGACGACAGTCCGGCCGCGGACCGGGCGCAGGCGTATCGCGATCTGTCGGCGGCCGCGATGGATCTGGGAGCGAAGGCTGGCGAGGCGCCGGCGCAAGTGGATACGGCCTTTGCGCTCTCGGGCGACCGCCTGACGCGCGAGATCGGCGACGAGGTCGCGCGCGCGGCTTCGCTGATGCTGCGGATCAGCGCGCTTCCCCAAGGCGCGTCTTACCTGCGCAGCTATCAGAGCGCGTTCTCGTCGCGCTACGGCGAACACCGCGAGGTCCCGCTGCTCGAGCTCCTCGATCCCGTGTGGGGCCTTGGGCCGCCCGACCTCGACGCGCGCGACCCCTCCGCCGCCGCCGACTCCTCCGAGCACGACGCCGCGCTTCTCGATCTCGCCTGCGGGGCTCTGCGCAGCCGGTCCCTCTCGATCGAACTGGACGAAACGATCCTGAGCCGGCTGGAGATCAAGCCGAGCGAGGGTCGCGCCCTCCCGACCTCCCTCGACATCAGCGCGTTTCTGTGCGCCCGGCCGGGCGAGGTCGACGCCGGAAAATTCAAGATCGCGATCGGACCGAATGTCGGCGCCTCCTGGGGCGGCCGGAGCATCGGGCGGTTTGCCGATCTCCTGGGCGATTCCGGCGGCGCGCCGCGCAACAGGCCGCGGCGGCGGGCCGGGATTTGTCCGGCGCCTTGATGGCCGAGATCGTCTATCTCCCGCGCACGTTCCGGCTGGCGAATGTCGCGATCCGGCCCGCAATCCACGCGCACGAGTTCGCTTTGGGCCTATGGCCCGGCGTGCCCCCGGAGCGCGAAATTCCGCTCGATGAACTCGTCGTCGGCGTCCGCCAGGAGCGCTTCTATCTGAGGTGGCCCGGCCATGCCGAGAGGGTCGTCTTTTGCAGCAGCCACATGCTGAACTTCAACGGCGCGCCGGCGGTCTGCCACTTCCTCGCGGCTATGGATTTGGACGCCAAGACCCGGATGCTCGGCTTCGATTGGGGTCCGGCCTCGCGCTTTCCCTTCCTGCCGAGGGTGCAGGCCGGGAGGATCGTCCTCGCCCCGGCGCAATGGCGTTTCGACGTGCGGAGCGCCGCGCCCCACGCGAAGTCCCCGCCCGCTTTCCGCGCATTCCTCAAGCGATGGCAAGACGAATGGCGGCTGCCGCAGCACGCCTATCTGAGCCACGGCGACGTTCGCCTCTTGCTCGATCTCGACCGCGACGATCATGCCGAGTTGTTGCGCCGTGAAGCGAGCCGCCTGAAGCCGGGCAAGGATCTCCTTCTGGAGGAGCCCCTCCCGGGGCCGGATGACGCCTGGCTTCCCGGCCCTGGCGGCCATTATATGGCGGAGCTGGTCGTCACGGTGGCGCGGGTGGGGGCCGCAGATGCTACGGCGCCCGCGGCGGCGCCCGTCACGATCGAAGACGGTCCGCCGCGCATGGTCGCCCCCGGCGGCGAGTGGCTCTATCTCAAACTCTATGGCGGCCCAGACACCGAGGACGATCTCTTGGCCGAGACGATCGCGGCCTTCACCGCAAAGGCCGAGGCGACGGGCCTGTCCAAGGACGTCTTCTTCCTGCGCTATTCCGACCCCGATCGCCATATTCGCCTGCGATTTCGCACCCCCTCGCCGGAGGACTCGACGGCGTTGCTCCCGGACCTCCTGGCGATCGGCCGTTCGCTGATGGAGCGCGGCCTCTGCATCCGGTTCGCCCTCGACACGTACGAGCGGGAGACGGAGCGCTACGGCGGCCCCTCGGCGATCCGGCTGGCGGAGACGCTGTTCGTCGACGACAGCGCGCTGGTCCTCGAACTGATCCCGGCGCTCAAGACGTCGGAGCTCGCCCGCGAGGGGCTGGCGGCGCTCACCGCGCTGGATCTCCTCGAGGGGCTGGCGCTTGGGGACGGGCCAATGTCGGAGCTAGCGACCCTGCACCGTCCCTTGCGACAGGCCGCGGGGGCGGCCTATCGCAAGTTCAAAGGCGCGCACCATCCCGCGGCTGCGCCTCAGGCGCTCGAGCGGCCCGAGATTGTGCGTCTTCTCGAGCGCCGGAGGCGCGCGGCGGCCGACATGGGCGCGCAGTTGCGGCGCCTGGCCGCCGAGGGGCGGCTCACGGCGCCCTTGTCCAGCGTCGGCGCCAGCGTGCTGCACATGCATTGCAATCGCTTCGGACAGGATCGGGAGGAAGAATCGAGGACTCTGGGTCTGATGTTGCGCATTCTCGAGGCGCGCCGAAGTCTTCAAAGAACGTCCGCGCCAATGTAAGCGCTGTCGCCTCTCCAATTGCCAAGACGCTGTTGTCGGCGTAATTTCGTCTACAGGCGAGCGATCGTAGAGCAGATAAAAGTCGGCGGAAACGAAAGGTGCGGCCAATGACCGATGACACCATGAGGTCGATAGCTTCGGATGCGCAATGGGGGGATGACGACTTCGACCTCGATGTGCGTCTCAGTCCCGTCAAGTCCCGCGAGCGGATGGCGGCCGGCGAAGACACCAGCGACAGCTGCGATCATTCCTGCGTCAGGAGTTGCAACGGAAGCTGCGACACCTGCGGGACGAATTGTCGCCCTGACTGCCGGTGAGCGGGACGGCTCAGCCCGCTTGGTCACCCCTTCAGGAACCGGTCCGCGCTAAGCCTTCCCTCGATCTGGCGTTCGAGATCGCGCGCCGGATGGCCGACCCGCTCGTGATCGAGCGAGCCGTCGCCAGCGCCAAGGCCGCGACGGCGGCGGAGCGGCCCTCGATTTACTGGCGTCCCTACAGCATCGCCCAGGGCGACGCCGGGGTCGCCCTGATGTTCGGCGTGTTCGACACGTGCTTTCCCGATCAAGGCTGGGATCGCGTCGCGCATCAGTGGATCGAGCGCGCCTCGACCGGGACCGCGGCCGACGACCGCCCGCTCGGCGGGTTGTTCGAGGGGATCAGCGGCCTGGCGTTCGCCGCCGCCTATCTCTCCCGGGACGGCCGCCGCTATCGCAAGCTCGTCGGCCGCCTGCACGATTGCGTGGTCGTCGAAGCGCAGGCCGTGTGCGCCGAACTCGACCGGACGCTCCGGGACGGCGCCGGGCCGTTCTGGCCTGGGACGTGATCGCGGGCGCCACGGGCGTCGGAACCTATCTCCTCAGCCGAGGCGACCACGCCGCTCTCCAGCCGATCGCCGAGCGCCTCATTGCGCTGACCAGGCGCTCGGAAGGGCTGCCTTTGTGGCGCACGCCGCCCGAAGCGCAAAGCGAGTTGATGCGGGAGATCTATCCGGACGGCCACCTCAACTGCGGCCTCGCCCATGGCGTTCCCGGACCCCTGGCCCTGCTCTCGCTGGCGCTCTTGAACGGCTTCACCGCGCCGGGGCTGGAGGAGGCGATCGACCGGATCGCGACCTGGCTCACGGACCATCGCGTCCATGACGACTGGGGGGTCAACTGGCCGTCGGCCATTCCGCTCACGCGGCGCGACGGCGCCCTTGTCGAGGTCCCGTGCAGCGGCCTTGAGGGGACGCACGCCGGCTGGTGCTACGGCAGTCCCGGCATCGCCCGCGCGCTCTGGCTGGCGGGACAGGCGCGGGCGAACGAGGCGTTCAGCGCGCTGGCGCTCGAGGCCATCCGCGCCGTCATGCGTCGGCCGAAGCGGGCGCGGCAGCTCGCCTCGCCGGCGCTCTGTCATGGCGTCGCGGGGCTCCTGTGCATTGCGCTCCGCTTCCGGCAGGACGGCCTCGACGGCGAATTCGACGGGTTTGCGCGCGAGCTGCTCGCCGAGCTCGAAGCGATGTACGAACCGGAGACGGTGCTCGGCTTCCGAACCGTGGGGTCCAACGGCATGCGCATCGACCAGGCCGGTCTTTTGGACGGCGCCCTCGGCGTCGCCATGGCCTTCCTGGCCGCCTCCACCGACCAAGCCCCCGCCTGGGACCGGCTGTTCCTGCTGTCCTAGCGGCGCACACGCTCGCCCCGCGCCGGACCGGACAACGCGCGTCGCCGCCTCGTAGCGGCCCGACGAGCGGAGGCGAAACGCTTTCCCAAGCCATCACGCTCTGGTCCGCACTCTTCGCCGAGGCGGTCAGCGCGCAAGGCAGGCGTTCAGCGCGTCGCGCAAGGCGCGGTAATCCCGCTCGACGTGGCCACGAAACCGGGGCCCGTAGACGTAGCGGGCGCCCCAGTGAAAGCGCGAGGGCGTGTAGCTGCGGCATCATCGTCCGGATCGCCTCGATCGCCTCGCGGGCCTCGGCCATTTTCCCTTGCAGGGCGAGCGCCGCGGCGAGTCCCAGCCAGTTCCACGGAATGTTGGCGTATAGCGAGATCGAGCGGCGGGCGAGCGTCTCCATTGCCGTGGTCTCGCCGAGCTTCCAGTGGCACCAGACTGCGTAAATGAGCCACAGGAAGGTGCGCGGATCGCGCGGGCTCAGGCGTTGCGCCCTCTCGATCAGCCCGAGCGACGCGCGGGGGTTTTCGCCCGCCATGCGGCGGACGTGGCCGAGGATCGCCAGGGCATGGGCATCATCGGGTTCGCGCGCGATGGCGGCCTCGGCGAGCGCCAGCGCGAGATCGATGTCGTACGCGCCGATCAGCGCCGTTTCCGCGCACATCGTGAGCGCCGAGGCGTCATCGAGGTCGCGCTTGAGCGCGTCGCGCAGGTGGCGGCGCGCCCGCCAGTTGTCGCGCAAAGGCTGGCGCGACATGCGCGACCACGCCTAGAGCGTTAGGAAATAGGCCGTTACGACGTGCGCCTCGCCAGAGCTCGGATCGAGGGCGACCGCCGTTTGGGCGGCGGCGAGCGCGCGGCTCAGATTTTCGGCATAAGGCTGCTCGCGCAGCATCTCGGCGCGCGCGCGCATCAGCGCGGCGTACGCGTCGCGCGGCGGTTCGCTGCGCCCGCTCTCGCGCAGGACTTCGGCGACCAGCAGGCGCGGCCCGAGGCGGGCGATTGTCTCGCGCGCGATGCGGTCGCGCAGATCGTCGCGGCCGTCGGCCTGCGCCTCCAGGCGATCGGCCCAGATGTGGAGTCCGGTCCGCCCGTCGATCAGCCGGACGTTGCAGCGAAGCGCCGCCGCATTGCGCTGAACCGCGCCCTCGACGAGGTAGCGGACGCCGAGCTCGCCTGCGATGGCGCGCGCATCCTTCGCGGCGCCGCGGTAGGCCGAGGCGGAATGGCGTGAGCAGACGAAGAGGCCGCGCACGCGGGCGAGACTGGCCGTGATTTCCTCGGTGACGAAGTCGCCGAGATAGGCGTCGTGCGGAGCGCCGACTTCAGAGACGTCGTCGAACGGCAGGACGGCGATCGAAGGACGGTCCGTCATCTCCGGCAACGGCCGCGCCGGCGGCCGCTCGATCGGCGCCGGTCGGCCGAGGGCCGTGCGCAGCCATTGCGTGCTCTCCGCGGCGCTCGCGGGAAGGGCGATCTGGAAGGCGTTGGCGGAGCTCGATGCAATTTCAGCGCGGGCGTCGTCCATGAGCGCGCGAATTTCGAGCGAGGTTTCGAGCCCTGCGCCGGCGAAGGCGTCAGCGCAGGCCTCGTAGCGGCGCTTCGCGACGCCGAGGTCGCCCTCGGCCGCCGCGCGCCGGATCAGGAAGCGGTAGGCCTCTTCGCATAGCGGATCGAGCGCGATCAACTGCTCGGCGAGGGCGGGACTGCCCTCGCCCGCACGCAGGAGGCGCAGCATGAGCGCCCGCGCAACGTCGCGCAGACGCTCGCGATGGCCGCCCAACCAGTCGGCCAGCGGCTCCTTCGGCCGTAGCGGAAAGCCGTCGAGCAGCGCGCCGCGATAGAGCGCCAGCGCCTCCGAGGCGCCCCCGATTGGCCGGCGGCGGCGTGAAAACGCGCGACGTCGATGTCGACCCGCTCCGGGTCGAGGCGGATCGGCTGGGCGACCGTCCCGCCGGCCGGCAGCACATGCTCGCCGAGCGCGCGCCGGAGCCGGGTCAACTCCTGGCGCAGCGATCCGTCGGCCTGTTCGCCGCGGCCGGCCCAGATGAGTCCGGCCAGCCGCTCCCGCGGAAGCGCGAACCCCTCCGTGAGTCCGAGACAGGCCAGAATCGCCATCGACTGCCGACCGGGCAGCGCGACAGCGGCGCCGTCCGGTCGGCGCAGTTCGAAGGCGCCGAGAAGGCGCAACTGCAGGATCAGGCCCACGGGGTCTCTCCATGCGCGCCGGGAGCCGGCGCCCGTCGACAGCGTAAATCAAGCCGACTTTCGCGGCCGTGTGAATTCGGCGGACCTGCTTGGGAGGTTTTTTTGACGCGCATTTCACGAGCCCCCGATCCGTCGCGACGCCACACTCCCTGCCGAACCGCTCGCCACGGGAGCGAGCCAAGGGGACATGGAACGATGACGATCAGGGAGAAGCCGCGCCAGACGCGACGAAAGACTTCAACGACGACATGGGCGTTCGCCGCGGCGCTCGCTGGCCTCGCCGCCCCCGCATCGTCCGCCGCCGCGAGCGAGACCTTCTACTGGCTCTACAGCGCGAGCGACTACTGCGCCAATCCGTACAACCCCTACGTGTCGAATTGCGCCGGCGACTTCAACAAGACCGTCGGAGGCTGGTCGGTCTCCGGCGCGCCGCCGGTCTATGCGGCGGGCGGCGGCGGGGGGACGACGGGCGTCGTGCAGCCGGCCGTCGCCGCGAACGCCAGCCCGCAGAACGGCGGAACCGCGAATGCGGCGTTCGAGTCGGCTGCTCCGCTTCCCGGGAACGGCAATGCGGAAGCCGCCGTCGCCTACACCTTTTCGGTGGCCTCGGCCAAATATTCGGAGGTGGAGGTGAAGGGCGCGTTTCAGGAGAGCGTCATGTCGCTCTTCGGCGGGATCGCGGGCGTGGCCGTCGCGGACAAGCAGGGAGCCTTCGATCCCGATTACCTCAACGAAGCCGGCGACTACGACAATCATTATTATGGCGCTGAGGCCGGCGTTTCGGCTCGACGGTTACAATGCGGGAAGCCAGTCGATCGTGTCCGAGCACGGCCTGATCATCAAGACCGGCCCCGGCGGATCGACGACCACCGCGGCGAACACGGACAACGAGTTCGTCGTGGACGATTTCACCATCCAGACCAACACGACCTACACCTTCATGATCGACGCTTTCGCCCGGGACGACCACGGCAAGCCGAGCGCCGACCCCTACCAGGGCGCCACCTACGCCCTGGCGACGATCGACCCGACCTTCTCGATCGACCCGACCATCGACCCCGGCGCCACGCTCAGCGACTTCCGGTTCGTCGGCCTGCCGGACGCGGTCGACGGCGACCGCTCGCCGCCGGTGACGCCCGGCGTCCCCGAGCCCTCGACCTGGGCGATGCTGCTCGCGGGATCGGAGGCCTGGCCTTGGCCGGATCGAGGCGCCGCCGGGGCGCTGACAGCGCGGGGCGCTCTCGCGCTCGGAACTCATCGACCGCGATGAACGACCATGATCGCCTGCTTCACCCCCCTGCCGGCAGCAGCGCCGCGTCGCGCCCGCCCTCGTTGAGACTGTCAGGCGGCATAGACGGCCTCGGCGCCGGCGAGGATCATGCGGCGGCGGATGGAGTTGCGGCTCGCCTCGACCTCCTTGCGGTCGACGAGATCGACCGGGCGCGCCAGCAGCGCCTCCAAAGCGTCGCGAAAATCGAGGAAGCGGAGGAGATCGGCCTCGGGCGGGGCGAACTCGACCAGAAGATCGACGTCGCTTCCGCGGGCGTCGAAATCATCCCCGCGCGCAGCCGCCCTTTGGCAGCCTCTGGCATAATAGTTCCAAACACTCAGCGGTCTTGGGACAACCACTAGGAGAGTCGTCGGAACAGTGCTTCCGAATAATAGACCATTCTCCGTCCGCGTCGGGCTTGCCGCTAACGTTGCAGCGACCAACGGTGAGATAACACGGTAGTTTAGTCTCCAACTTTAACCAAAACGGATTGTTATTTTCATCTAGTGCCCAGCGCGGCCATGTATGGCCTTTGTCTATGCGCGCTCACTTCACTTCGTGACATCAACACAAAATGAAGTCTGACCTGATCACATTCTGGAGCTGACGGATTATAGATTCCAGTTTTATCGTCACACAATAGTTTTAGTCGATCGAGCTTACTTCTCAGCTGTTTATTATTTGACGAACCGAATGCTTTTGCTTCAATCAAGATCAAATCGTTCCTGCTCGCCACAACTAAGTCGATGTCTTCTTGCTGACCCCTGATTACGCAAGGCTGGTTCTTTCGGCGAGCGCAAGGGACCGGGGCGGAAGTATGTAAGTAGAGGGCAGCCGCCAGCCAATCAAGATGATAGTCAATCGACCACCAAGCAGTCTCCTTGTCCAGGGTGCGTGCAACTCTTCCTCTCAGGGTGTCGCTCAGACCAAATCAAAAATTCAGGACTTATGTGCCCCACCTGGGCGCCAAAGGCGTTCTGGATGACCCAAAAGCGTTCCTTGCGATTAAATCTTTGAAGCGTGGTTGCGATCTCCGGGTTCGGGAGCCGTGGCTCTTGGCGCGTCTCCATTATTATTCCCTCGTCTAGCACGTTGTTCACTGGCAGTATGCGCCGCACGCCTCGTCAATCAAGACGCCGTCGAGCCTATTTGGATTTGTCCAGGCTGCGGCGGGAATCGCCGCGACGGGCCTCCACAACAGCTGCGTGATGTTTTCTCTAAGTCGATCCGGAAGACCAATGCTCGACTTCAACCCAAGCCAGGAAAAGCCGGGCGGGCCCCGTTTTCGACGCGATACTTGATTGTGTCCTGCTCGGAGGCCTGCGAGGGCGGGGGCGACGCGCTAACCGTTGATAGTTCGCTCTCGGCACCCCTTGCGGCCGCTGCGGCAATCTGGATTGGGACGTCGATGGGCGGGGCTCCGGCGATCGGCGCGACATGACCCCTTCGAAGCAGGCCGTCCACGGCTTCCGACCCGCTCCGAAAACAAACCCAGAAGCCGACACATGACGTGCTACAAAGACACGACAGGTTGACGCGCTACGGACACCGCGCGAATGAGCGACCTGCTTGGCCCTCGTCAGGTCCGTGATCTAAAGTCGCTAAGAGGGCAAGCGAACTCGGCAGGGTTCTTTCTAACTTTTAATCGTGGATCCGGCGCTGGGGTGCCGGACAGAATGGCAGGGGAACGCTTTCGCCGCAGGCTCATTAACCCCTCGTTCGACAGCGGCGCGCTTTCCCGCGGGCGCGTAGATGCTGAAAGGGCGAAACCCGGCGATCCTCCATCCTCCTCGCCGCCAAAAGGCTGCAATTCTCGGTTTGTCTTCGTATCGTAAAAATCGCCGTTCCCTTGGCATTTCCGGCTGGTGCGCTTAAATGAGTGCGATCGACGGCGTCGGGGACGGGCCCAGCGGGGTTTCTCCGGCCGTCACGGGAAGACGATGAACGCAAATTATCGGAACTTCGCCCTCTGGGTGATCATCTTTCTCTTGGTCCTGGCGCTGGTCACCTTGTTCCAGAGCCCGGGGCAGAAGGCGCCGTCGAGCGAGATCACCTTCAGCCAGCTTCTCACCGACGCCGACGCGGGCAATATTCGCGACGTCACGATCGCGGGGCCGGAAATCTCCGGCCACATGAAGGACGGCCGGTCGTTCCAGACCTATGCGCCGAATGACCCGTCGCTCGTCCAGACCCTGTTCAAGAAGGACGTGACGATCACCGCGAAGCCCCCGTCCGACGGCAACAACTGGGTGCTGACGATCATTTCCAGCGTCCTGCCGGTGCTGTTGTTCCTGGGCCTTTGGATCTACATGACCCGCCAGATGCAGGGCGGCGCCGGCAAGGCGATGGGCTTCGGAAAGTCGAAGGCCAAGCTTCTGACCGAGGCGTCGGGCCGCGTCACCTTCGAGGACGTCGCCGGCGTCGACGAGGCCAAGGAAGATTTGCAGGAGATCGTCGAGTTCCTGCGCGACCCGCAGAAGTTCCAAAAACTCGGCGGGCGGATTCCGCGCGGCGTGCTCTTGGTCGGCCCTCCCGGCACCGGCAAGACGCTGACCGCGCGCGCCGTCGCCGGCGAAGCCAACGTGCCGTTCTTCACCATTTCGGGCTCCGACTTCGTCGAAATGTTCGTCGGCGTCGGCGCGAGCCGCGTGCGCGACATGTTCGAGCAGGCCAAGAAGAATGCGCCCTGCATCATCTTCATCGACGAAATCGACGCGGTCGGCCGTCATCGCGGCGCGGGCCTCGGCGGCGGCAACGACGAGCGCGAGCAGACCCTCAACCAGCTCCTGGTCGAGATGGACGGCTTCGAGCAGAACGAAGGCATCATCATCATCGCCGCGACCAACCGGCCCGACGTGCTCGACCCGGCGCTGCTGCGCCCCGGCCGCTTCGACCGGCAGATCGTCATTTCCAACCCGGACTTCATCGGCCGCGAGAAGATCCTCAAGGTTCACGTGCGAAAAGTTCCGCTGGCGCCCGACGTCGACCTCAAGGTCGTCGCCCGGGGCACGCCGGGCTTCTCCGGCGCCGATCTCATGAACCTCGTCAACGAGGCGGCCTTACTCGCGGCGCGCCGCGGCAAGCGGGTCGTGACCCGGGCCGAGTTCGAGGATTCGCGCGACAAGATCATGATGGGCGCCGAGCGGCGCACCCTGATCATGACCGAGGAGGAGAAGCGCCTCACCGCCTATCACGAGGCCGGCCACGCCCTGGTGTCGGTCTCGATGCCGGCCTCGACCCCGATCCACAAGGCGACCATCATTCCGCGCGGACGCGCGCTCGGCATGGTCCAGTCGCTGCCGGAGCGCGACCAGATTTCCCAGAGCTTCGAGCAGCTGATCGCCATGCTCGCCATGGCGATGGGCGGACGCGTCGCCGAGGAATTGGTGTTCGGCAAGGAGAAGGTGACCTCGGGCGCGGCCGGCGACATCCAGCAGGTGACCAAGATCGCCCGCGCCATGGTGACGCGGCTCGGCTTCTCCGACAAGCTCGGCACGGTGATGTACGGCGAGAACCAGGACGAGGTGTTTCTGGGCTATTCGCTCGGCCGCCAGCAGAACATTTCCGAGGCGACCGCCGAGACGATCGACCAGGAGGTGCGGCGGCTGGTGCAGGAGGCGCACGAGACCGCGACCCGCATCCTCACCGAGCGGCGGGCCGACCTCGAGGCGCTGGCCAACGGCCTGATGGAATTCGAGACGCTGACCGGCGAGGAGATCGTCGGCCTGATGCAGGGCGTCCGCCCGGTGCGGGAATTGGCCGCCGACCGCGAGCCGCCCCCGCCGCCGCGCGCCGCCGTGCCCTCGACCGGCAAGCCGCGCCCGCTCGGGCCGGAAGCCGGCGGCCTCGAGCCCCAGCCGCAGACCTGACGGGTTTTCGCGGGACGGCTGAAAGGAATTCGCGGCGTCGGCGGTGAGCCGGCGCCGCGCGTCTTTGAATGCTACGTGATTGTGATGATGAAGTGAAAGATCAATAGCTTATAATATCGTGCTATTTATGTGTTTCTTTGAATCATGGCCGAAAAGGCGCCCGAGCGCCAGCCGCCCGCCTCCCGCGATCGCCAAAATGAGCGTAACCCCCTGAAATCGCAGGGGCGTCGTGCAAAACCCGTCACGAGCGCCGGATCGCCGCCTCGACCGCGGCCAGGACCGGCTCGACCGGGATCGCCGCGACGCACGGGCTCGGCCCGAACCCGCCGGTCAGGCTGCACGGCAAATCCTCGTTGCGCCAGCAGGGCGCGCAGGCGAAGCGGTCGTTGGCGTTGATCACGGTCGCGCGCCGATGATGTCGGGTGAACAGGTCCCCGTCGGTCGGCCCGAACATCGCCACGACCGGGACGTCGAAGGCCGCGGCCGCATGCAGAAACGCCGAATCGACGCAGACCATCGCGTCCAGCGCCGAGGCCAGGGCGATCGACTCGGCCAGCGTCAGGCCGGCGGTCGAAGCGATCCCCGGGCCGGCAAAGCCGGTCTCGAGATGGTGAAAGACGATGAGCTCGTAGCGCCGGCTGAGCGCCGCCACGAAGCGCTCGATCTCCTGGTGGTCCTTGTAGGAATCGCGCGCGAAGGGCTGGACGCCGACGATCGGCCGCGCGCCCAGGCCATGCCTGCGCAGGTAATCGTCGCGGAACCGGGCCTGCGCTTCGTCCAGCCGATATTCGACCTGCCATCCGTGCTTGCCGAGCAAGCGCCGGCCGACCCCCATGCCGGCGGCGAAGAGCTCGGCTCGCCCCTTCCGAACATAGGGCCGCCGCTTCGATTCGTACCGCGCCGCCGGGCAGAGGGTGAGGTTGTGCCAGGCCCTGCAACCGACGACGTCGACCGGCGGCCCGTCGATGTCGAACAGCTCGACGTAGGGGTTGTTGCGGAACAGATCGAAGAATTTGCGCTCGACCACCAGCTTGACCCGGGTCGTGCGCCGCTTGGACAGCGCGCGCAGGCCGGCGGTCATGATCAGAAGGTCGCCGATGCCGCCCATCGCCCGGGTCACGACCACGTCGCGACGAGGCGTCTCCCCGTCCGCCCTCTCCCCTCTGGGCCAGCGGAGATCGCCATAACGGAGCAGGAACAGGCACGCGCCCGCCGCCGTCACGCAGGCCGCCGCCGCCGCGGTGCGCCACCGTCGGCGCACAGACGAGCCGCCGGGAACCCGGGCGCGCGCAGCCAGGCGGGAGAGCCGGATCATCGACCAGGCCAACACCCCGTCGCCGATCGGGGCGGCGCGATCGAATCCGATGAAGTCGACGAAGGTCGAGGCGATGCCGCGCGAAGCGGCGGGCCACAGCCGCGCGACGGCCTTAGCCCGCGCGAGAGCGACTTGGCCGAGGTCGTCGACCGCGCCCATCGCCGCCTGCGCCTCGCAATCGAGCCGGAGGATCCGCAGAATGTCCTGGCGATCGCCCTCGATCTTGTAGATGCGATCCGCGTACGGTCGGATCAGCGCGCGCGCGCCGCCCGGATTGTTGAGCAAAAGCCGCACCTCGGCCTGAAGGGTTCGCAGCCGCATGAGTTCGCGCGGATAGGAGCGCACGTCGGTCTCTTCGAAGGCCGCCAGGATCGCCTCGAATTGCCGGACGATACGGGGATCGGCGGTAATGAAGGCGCGACGGTTCGCTTCGAAGACGAGTTGCATTGCGTGGACGAAATGGTCGCAGTCGGCCGGTCGAACGCGCGGATAACCGGCGATTGTCCGCCCTTGACGCTCCAGCGCGTCGAGAATGCGCTCGGCAGTACGGAACTCGATCGCGCCGAATTCGTCCAGAAGCTTGGCGACGAGGTCCGAAAGGCCTGGCCCGAATTCCATTGCGTCGAGTCTCGCAGGGGCGTCCTGAGCCCGCAATAGGGCCGTCCCCGAGACGCTCGGGGCCTCTTTCCGGCTCATGTTCCGGTCCACAAGCCGTTGTACAATGGATCAATCCTTCCAGGCGGTGCGGAACTCTGGTCCTCCGCCGCGACGGGGGTCAAGACGCCTCCTCCGAAGTCTGTTGAGCTTCGCCATCCAGAGACCCGATCCGGGTCAGATGAACGCTTCGCAGGACGAGCAGGCCTTCGATTGCGCCGGTGAGAAGTTGAACCCGGATCTCCACGGGATTGGATGGCGCCCGCATCTCGAATTGAATTGCGCACCCGTAGGCCCCCTGCGCAGGCAGTTTCGTCTTGATCGCCGCGAGAACGACGCCAGCGACGACGTCGATCGCGATCTGGTTGTCCGAGAGACAGTGGCTGACCTCAAGAACCAGGTCCGCCCGCCAACGGCCGCGGGGAAGCGCGAAATAAGGGCCGTAGTAGATGAACCGCGCAGGGCCGGTCAGATCGATCGAGCCGACAGTCAGCCGGTCGGGAAAGTCCGGCCGCAGCAGCGCAAAGGGCGGCCATTCTAAGCGCTCGAGCCGCCGACCTTGAGCGATGAGTCCGTAATGCGAGGCCAGAAGATCGATCAGTTCGTTCTCGAGTGGGCTCCGGCGTTCGAGCATGGCCCGCGCTGGCTCGGGCGACGGGAGCGTCCTTGTGGCGTAACCGCCCAAGGTGTCGTCGGCATTGCCCGCTTGCGTTAACTCGTCGAGGACCCGCTGCCTATCTGTGCTGTCCAGCGCCAGCCCGTAGAGATGCGCGAGGCTGTCGACCAGTTCGCTCAATCTCACCGTCAGGGTATTGACCACAAGACACATATTCGGAGGCGCCGAGATCACAGGCTCGATGTTGACCAGTCCCATTGCGGCGAAGCGTGCGGCGTCGACGCCCCCATAGTCCCGGGATACGACCGAATAATGTGCAATAGTGAGGAAATCATCAGCGCAGATCACCAACGGGGAGCCGATAGCGGTGAACGCGGGCAATACATCCGCGTGGGGATAGTCAGAGTATAAAATGAGGCAGCGTTCTCGTACTGTCGGAATTATTGACAGTTTAGTTCCGAGCTCATCGATTGTGTTCGCATAGAGGACTTCATGATCGCCTACTACGATCGCAGCCAAAGTACGAACCACTGTCAATGTCGTGTAGAGAATTGGAGAAGGCGTTCCGATCAACGAAATTAATCTGCTCATAATCCCCTACCAGCGCCGACCTCTGAGCCGAATGGTCTGCCTCATTCCCGAATCAGCGTGATCGAACCAGGGTCCAAAGGCTCCAATTGGGATAGCACTGAAAAAAAGACCGAGCGTCTCCATAGGTCGGACCAAAAGCGGACCGCGCGAATCGATTATACGCCTCGATATCGAACAGCAAACCGCGTCGCTGAAGTTTCTCGGTCCAGTAGCGGACCGGCTGAATATTTACATGGGTTGGATCCCCCATATACATTTCTCGTTCCTCACCATGACGAATTGCATCCAGACATAGGAACGCTCGGCCGCCGGGGCGCAAGATCCTTGTGAATTCATCTAATATTGGATCCACAAGTGAGCCTGGGATGTGCTCAAGAACTTGAGCGGAGTGCAGTAGACTGACGCTTTCCGTTTCCGCTGGAATCTCGGCGATCGAACCTCCGACCAACTCGCGATCCATAAATTTGAAATGCTCGCGTCCCAAGGCAATCATATGATTGGATAAGTCAACTCCAAGGACACGATTATATATCAGAAGGTCTTTGAAGCCTTTTAGAATTGAGCCGCAAGCGCAGCCCGCGTCAACCACGAATGGCTCCGAATACGTGTCCTGCAGCGTCGCCTCGGACACCATCGCGGCGTAGCTTTCATGCCAGAAGCCGTGGTCTAAATAATCCAGACCGGCATCGGCGTGTTCTCGGTAATACTGCTCGTCATAACTTGTGGCGGTCAGCGGACTGTCGCCGGGCAACGCTTCGTTTGCCTGGAGCTCGTTTCGCTCTGCGCGGAACAATTTATTGACCGGCCACATCGCGTCATCCCACGATTCACCAAATTCACTGGCGATCTATATCTTACACAAAAGTTCGTAAAGACTATTCGAAACCGGAGCGGGGTGAGGGCCTTTGGCGCCGGAACCAACTCCGGAATGCAGCCGCTGAGCAACGAGACGAATGCCCGCCGCGTGCCTCCTCACAATGTCGCATAGATATTCAACGCCAGATCGAGGTCCTCGAAAACCCTCCCCCGCCCCGCCTTCAAAACCAGTGCGCTGCGACAATATTGCCGGATGACTGCTTCATCGTGGCTTACGAGAATCATAGCTCGGTCGCGGCGCTGCTCGAACAACGCCGCGTGGCATTTGGCGTGAAACCGCTGGTCGCCCACCGCCAGCACCTCGTCAATCAGCAAACACTCGAAATCGATCGCCAGCGTGAGAGCGAACATGATTCGAGCGCGCATTCCCGAGGAATAGGTGTCGATCGGGAGATAAAGCTGACGTCCGAGCTCCGCGAAATCCTCGACGAAGGCAAGAACGTCACTTTCGTTCCGATTGTAGAGTCGCGCCATGAAGCGCGTGCTGGCCGCACCGGTCATGTAGCCTGTCACGCCGCCGGCGAAACCGAGCGGCCAGGACAACGACAACCCGCGGTGGATCGACCCGGAGGTCGGCGCCTCCACACCGCCGATCAATTTCACGAGCGTCGACTTGCCTGAACCGTTGCGCCCGAGCACGGCGATCTTCTCGCCTTCTCGCAACTCGAACGAGATGCCGTCGAGCACCCGCCGAACGCCGATCTGAGTGTGGTATTCCTTGGTGAGTCGATCGACTCGGAGCGACCTCTTCGCCACGCCGATCTCCGCCGCGGCCCGGGTCAGCGATCGGGATGCTTCCAGACGTTCGTCGGGGATCAGTGCAAGGTCGGCATGATCGGTCATCCGCGATGCTCCGCCGTGATCCCGCCGAGCAGACGCAAAAGCTGAAAGACCCCGAGACACACTGCCAGGAGCGAGAGAAGGTCCAACGTCACTCGCGGATATTGGGCGAAATCGGCGGAAAGGTTAGGCCGGCTGATCAACTGGATGTAGAGATGCTGTCGCTCCGTGTCCTGACGTGCCAGATTTCGCTCAGCCTCCGCGGCGCCCAAGGCTTTGGCCGCGAGTTCGCGCTGAAGGATCAGCTTCTCGTATTGCTCCAGCTTGACCGCCTCCGATCCGGCGGCCCCTGCAATTTGAAGATTTCGCTTCTCGATCTCCTTGCGGAAGGACTCCGCCTTGGCCCGCAGTCCAGCGAGCGACGGGGAGTTTGGCGCGATCGCGGTCTGCTGGGCGATCGTGGCCTCGATATGGGCCAGTTCGGTCGACAGGCCTTCGATCACTTTGAGCTTGGATTGAGCCACGACGTTCGGATCCACTGAACTCGAAGCGTTCCGATAGGATTTCAGCGCGTCCTCGACCGCGTCCAGTTGCTTTTGCAACTCGGCCACGAATCGGTCGGCGTTCGTCAACCCATCGTTGTAGGCGCGTTCGTTCATTTGATTGACTAGCGCTTCCGCGTAGCCGAGCATCGCAACGACGACCGCCTTAGCGTCCGCGGCCGAGAACGCATTCACCTCAATCGTGCTGATGTTCGTGATCGCATCGACCTTGGCGTCCGCCATCCATTGGAAGCGGTCGAAAAGGAATTCGTTGTTGTCCGGCAGCCAGAAGTTGGGATAGCGAAACAGGAAGTCGGCGCCCGAACAACTCAAGATCGCACGCAAATCATTGTTCTTTGAGAGTTCGTCGACAATGTCGCGCGAAGTCAGAAAGGCATTGACGGCATTGGTCTCGTCTCGTGCGATCGTACTGGCCGACTCCTCCGACAACGCTGCGAGGGGGTCCTGACCGTGCTGCATCGCCGCGCGGACAATGAAGCTCGCCGAGGAGGTGTAGCGCGGCGCGGCCACTCCCAACAGATAGACGGAGGCGACGGTCATGGGAAGAACGACGGTCAGGAGCAACAGCCATAACCAGCCAGGTTTTGCGACCGAAGGCTCGACTTGCGGCGACTCAGCCGCGGCCGGGAGAAACTGGGAGCGGATCGTCAGCGGCTTCAGTTCAACTTCCGCAAAGATCGGGCCGCCCTCGTTCGCGACTGTAATCTCGCGGGATTGCGAGTCTGCCGCGGTCGCAATCGACCCGGGGAGATCGCTCTCGCTCAACGGCCGTGCTCCCTGACCCCGATCGAGACCAGCCAAAGGACGGCGAATCCGGCCGCCGACACGGCGAACGCCGTGCCCACCGAACGAAGGCGCTTCGGCTGGGTTGCATCGTCGGGTAAATTCGGCGCCGCGATCACTTCAACGTAGACGTGCTGGCGCCGCGCGTCCGCGCGCGCGGCGTTCAACGACGCCGTCGCCGCCTCGAGGCTCATGTCAGCAAGATTCCGCAACAAGATCAGGCGCTCGTAGGTCGAAACTTTGTCGGCGACCGCTGAATGAGATCCCGCAAGCGCCTTCTGTTCCGAGTCAATCTGCGCCGTGAGCGCATCGGCCTTGGCCTTCAGACCCGCAACAGCCGGACTGGAGGGGGACATTCTGCTGGTTTCCGCCATCTGCGCCAGCACCCTGTCGACCTGTTCGGACAAGTCGGAGATCGTGCCCAATTGCGCGACCGCGTTCTGCGACGGGTCCACAACCGCTTCGGCGTTGCGGAACCGGGTCACCTCCTCATGAGACTCGACAACGGCCTTGGTCGCCTCGGCGACGACGGTTTCAGCGGCCTGCACGGTATCGGCTTCGAGACGGGCGTTCATTCCGTTGACCAGCGCTTCCGCCTGCGCCAGCAACTGTCGCGTAATCGCCTGCGCGTCGTCCGGACGGAAAGCTTGAGCTTTCACGGTAATGATTCCGGTGTCGGTATCAGCGGCCGCGCGGACCCGGTCCCCGTAATACCAATAGAGGCGCTCGAAACTGTCCCCAAGGAACAGGCGCGGGAAACGCGATAGCGGGTCCGCCTCCTCGCGACCGTACATCTTCCGCAACGGAAGCGCCTTCTCGAGCTCAGCGACGGAGTCGCGCGATGCCAAGAATTCGAGAACCACGTTGGCGTCGTCGCTCGAACGCGCGATTCCGAACGCCTGCATCAGACTTTCAAGACCGGGTGCGGCGCGGTTGCCGTGAATGCCCCGGACGATCAGCTCGGTCTCGGATTCATAACGCGGCGTGGCGATGAGCCCATAGTAGAGCGCGGAAAAGACGGTCGGCGCCGCCAACGCGCTTACGACCACCCAGCGACGAACGCGATCCCATCGCCGCCAGGCCGCGCGATCGCGCTCGGCATGGTCGGAGCCGGGACGCGCGGCGCCCGCAAACTCAGGCCGGACCTCGCGGGAGGCTCCTTCAAGCAGGGAGACCTTCATTACCGGATCAAGAACTCCTGAACCCAAATATGACGGTTCCGCCGCGAACCTATATCGTGCGAACGCGCGAAAGTCAGCCTGCGGCTCGGTCCCGCCGGTTGGCGTCGGCGGTCGCCACGTTTGTTGTCGACGGCTGGCGCCGGGTTTCCTATGGTCGCTGCCGACGCCGCCGGAGGACGCGGCGGCGAATACGGCGCCTCTGCGCCGATCCTGTTCGGACCAGCCGGAATGGACACATGCACTTCGACCTCACCGACGTCGTCGCTCATGCTTCGTCTAATCGCTCGTTGACAGGCATTCAGCGCGTCCAGATCGAATACGCGCGCGTCCTCGCCGGAGAGGGCCGAGGACAAGTCAATGTTTTCGCGAACCTATACGGCGCCCCTGTCGATCTCGACGGCGTGTTCCACAATGGCTCCCCCGAGACTGCGGAAGCCATTTTTATGCGCTTGCGGCGCTTGTTTGGACCGCCGCCGCGGTTCGGACGGCCGCACTGGACGCTTGCCGCGGCAAGGTCGATTGGCGCGCGGCGCGTTCGGAGCGCCGCTTCCATTGTGCGCCACGCGCTTGCCCCGTCCGGGGGCCGGTTCGGAGCACGCGATTGCCTTTACGTCGGCGGCGCCTTTTGGGCTCATCCGCGCAGCGTGACGACCTACGAGCGGGCTGTCCGCGACGGGTGCGACCTCGTCGTTCTGTTTCACGATGTCCTCCCCATCGCCGACCCGGAACTCGCCGACAGCGGCTGCCGCCGGCTGTTCGAGCGCATGCTGCGGTTGCGCACCCGCCTGCTCACGGTATCACGACACTCGCAGGCTCAGATCGAACTAGCCCGCCGCTCCGCCCGCGCGCCTAGCGATCTTTCGCCCGCGACTGTGATACCGATGGCGCACGAGTTTTCCGCCGCGCCCCGCAACTTTGTTGCGCGCGACCCTCCGAGCGGGCGGATCGCCGCGCTTGAACGCTTGGGGCCTTTCGTTCTTTGCGTTGGAACCATCGAAGCCAGAAAGAACCAGCTGCCGCTTGTCGGGCTGTGGCAACAACTCGCACGGGAAGCGGGGCCGACCTTCCCGCGGTTGGTCATGGCGGGAAAGCGAGGATGGCGCGCAGAGGAACCGCTCGGCGCCCTGAAGCGGGCCAACGCGGCCTGTCCGTATGCTTGGGTCGACGCGCCGACCGATGAAGAACTCACTTGGCTCTACAGTCGCGCGCGGTTCACGGTCTTTCCGAGCTTGGCCGAAGGGTGGGGCCTGCCGATTGGCGAGAGCCTTTGGTTCGGAAAACCGTGCGTTGCGTCCAACGCAGCCTCGATGCCGGAGGTCGGAGGCGCGTTGTGTCAATACGGGGAACCGCGGGCGATCGACAGCTTCGCCCCGCCGGTCCTCAGACTGATCCGCGACGAGGCCTTTTACAACGCTTCCGTTGCGGCCATTCAGGCAAGCAAACTGACTACCTGGGCCAAGTCGGCCCGCGCTTTGCTCCAAGCCGTCTCTCGCCCCTCCTCGCCAGCGGAGACGCGCGAAGCGTGGGAGCCGCCTAGGCGGGATCGGATGGCGCGGTCCCGCTCTTGACGAACAGCAGGCAGAGCAGCGCAACGGCGCGTTGCGTGAGATCCTTCGCGCTGCAGTCCGGGTTGGCCAGATTGATGGCGATCAAACGCTCGCAGCCCAGGTTCCGGTATTTTGCTCCCCAGACTTGCAGCCGAACGGAGCGGGCGGCGCGCCCGGCCCGAGAGGAGCGGAGATGAGCGAGAACAGTTTCGACGCCGTCGTCATCGGCTCTGGACTTGGCGGCCTCACGGCGGCCGCGCTGCTCGCCAAAGCCGGGCGCAAGGTTTGCGTAATCGAGCGCAATCACGGCGTCGGCGGGGCGGCCTCGGCGTTCAAGAAGGGGGCGCTGACCATCGAGCCGGCGCTGCACCAGACCGCGGATCCGCGCGATCCCACCGAGGTCAAGCACGCGATCCTCAGCGAACTCGGAATCATCGACGAGATCGAATGGGTTCCGGTTCGGCCGTTCTACTCGGTGAGGGGCGGTCCGGTCGGCGACCTGTTTGATATGCCGGTCGGCTTCGACGCCGCGCATCATGCTCTGAGCCAGCGGTTCCCTAAAAGCCGCGAGGGCTCGGCGCGTTTCTTCGGGGCTATCGAGCAGGTTCATGAGGCAGTGAACCGGATTAGGGAGGCCGGCGAGGAGCGGTCGCTCGGCAAGCTCGCGCGCGCCGCCTTCGAATTGCGGCCGCTCGCCCGCGACTGGCGCGCCTCCGCTGGGGACATGCTCGAGCGGTTCTTCGGCGCCGACGAGGCGGCCAAATGCGCGCTCGGCGGCACGATCGCCTATTACGCCGACGAGGCGCGCAACCTCGCTTGGCCGTTTTTCGCCGTTGCGCAGGCCGGTTTCTTCAAGTCGGGCGGCGTGTTCGTCAAGGGCGGCTCGCGCGTGCTGTCGATGAAGCTCGCCAAGGTCGTGAGCAAGGCGGGGGGGTCGGTTCTGCTTGGACGCGACGCCAGCAGCGTCGAAGTCGAAGCGTCGGACCATGAGATCGCCGTGCGTCACGTCGACGCCAAGTCGAAAGGGGACGAGCAGCGGATCCGTACGAAACAGGTGTTCGCCAATTGCGCGCCGCACGCGCTCGCCCGAATGTTGCCCGACGCCGAACGGTCGAAATTCGAGGCGGCCTATGGCGCAAGGCCGCTGTCGATCTCCCTGTTCTCGGCGCATTTCGGTCTCACCCGTCCGCCCGCCGAGTTGGGCCTCGATCGATACAGCCTCAGCGTACTGCCCGAATGGGCGACGAGGCAGAGCGATCTGGCGGATGCCGCGGAGCTCTTCGCCGCCGATCCCGGCGATCGGCTTCCCGCTTATGGGATTGCCAATTACGACGCGATCGACAGCGGTCTCGCCGGTGATGGGCCGAAGCTAGTGACGGTCGTCGGCGTGGATCGCTTCGACAACTGGTCGCGACTGTCGCCGCAGGCCGAAAAGGATCGGCGCGAGCGCTGGCTCGACGCCTTCCAGGCCGCGCTCGAGCGCGACTATCCGGGATTTGGCGCCGCGGTCGTCGAGCGCATGTTCCTCAACGCCCGATCGATGGCGAATTTCATGAACACGCCGCACGGCGCCGTCTACGGCTTCGCGCCGCTGCCGTTCGAGCGGTCGATCTGGTCGGGCGTGCCCCGGACGCCGAAGACGCCGTTGCCGGGCGTGTATCTCGCTTCGTCCTTCGCCGAGAGCGGCGGGTTCAGCGGCGCGATGAAGTCCGGCGCAAACGCGGCGCGGATGGCGATGGCGGAAAGGATGCGTTGAGCCCGGCTCAGCGCGGCTCGCCGTCGTTGGCGCACGCGCGCCCGTTCATCCAGACGCCCGCGACCTCGATCGCGCTGGTCAGATGGACGAGGTTCGCCTCGCAGCCCGCCGCGAGGCGCCCGACCTGGGCGTCGAGGCCGAGCAGGCGCGCCGGAGTTAACGTCGCCATGGTGAGCGCCGAGGCGAGGGGCAGGTCGAGCGTCGCCGCTGTGTAGCGGACGGCGTCGATCATCGTGATCGTCGCCCCAGCCAGCGTGCCGCTTTCGTCCACGAGTTTTCGGCCGACGCGCGTCATCCTGCGGCCCTGCAGTTCGAAGGCGTCGGGCCCCCCGGCCGCTGGCGGCATCGCGTCGGAAACAAGCGCGATCCCGCCCGCGCCCTTGGCCGCGATCGCTGCGCGGCAGGCCGAGGCGTGAACGTGCTCGCCGTCTGCAATGAGGCCGCAGACGACACGCGGGTCCGAGAGGATCGCTCCGACCACGCCGGGCGCGCGGGAATTCAATTGGCTCATCGCATTGAAGAGGTGGGTCGCCGCGCGCGCGCCGGCGTCGATGACCGCCGTCGCTTCCTCTGCGCTCGCCTCGGAATGGCCGAGAGAGGCGACGATCCCCGATTGGGCAAGGCGGGCGACGAGCGCGAGGGGAACGGAGGCCGGCGCGAGCGTAACCACCATCGCGCCGGCCCGCGCCGCGATCAGCGCCACGGCGTCGGCCTCGCGCATCGGCCGGATCCACTGTGGCGGATGAATGCCTTTGCGGCGCGGATCGATGAACGGGCCCTCGACATGAATTCCGAGCGCGCCGGGCACGCGGCCCCGAGCTTCACGCGCAGCGGACAGCGCCGTCCCCAGCACCTCGGGCGCGTCGGTGACGACAGTCGGGAGGAAGCCTGTGACGCCCTGGCGCCGATGCGCGCGAGCGATCGCGGCGATTCCCTCGACCGTCGGCTCGGCGTTGAACAGCACGCCTCCGCCGCCGTTGATCTGCCAATCGATCAGGCCGGGCGCGAGGATCCCGCCGCCAAGGTCGACCTGATCGCCGCCGCGCGGCCGCTGCTCGACATCGACGAGGGCGCGAATGACGCCGTCTTCGACGACGAGCGCGTGGTCGTCGAGGAACCGTTCGCCGTCGAACAGGCGAGCGCCGAAAAACACGGTCATCGCGGGGCTTCCCTCCCGGTCGAGACGAAACCGCCAGCCATCAATATGGCGCCGTCGGTCGCGTCATGCAGCGGACGCGTCAAAAGCGCCGAGATTTCCGGGGCGAAATAGGGCCGCAAGGCCTCGCCGACGCCGCCGACCAGCGCGACCCGCTCCGCGCCGAGCGCGCGCGCGCGCCGTGTCAAGACGCCGATCGCGCGGGCGGCCGAGCCGACGATTGCCCGCGCATTCGGGTCGTCGTTGGCGGCATGGACGAACACGCGCGGCGCGAAAGCGCCGTAATCTCCAGGCCTCGCGGAGCGCGCCCAACGGATGAGGGCGACGACGTCGCCGTCGAAATCGGCAAGAACGTCGTGAGTGAGCGGGCTTTCCGGCCCGAGGCCGTCGTGCGCCCGCGTCGCGGCGCGCAAGGCGTCGAGCCCGACATGCGCGCCCGAGCCGTCATCGCCGAGGGCAAAGCCACGCCCGCCGACGATCGTCTCTCGCCCCGAGACACGGGCGATCGCGGCGGAGCCGGTTCCCGCGATCACCAGCCCGCCGTCCGCCCCCGCGTGCGCGCCAATGCAGGCGGTCGAAGCGTCGTTGGCCGCCAAGACGTGCGCATAGCCGGGAAAGGCCGCCACGACACGGGCTGAGTCCTCGCCGTCGCTCACCCCGGCAAGTCCGACGCCCAGCGCGATTCGTGGGAGGTTCGCGGAAGTAAGGCCGGATTTCCCCAGCACGTCGCCGATGACACCGCGCATGACCGCCATCGCCGCGGCGAAATCGACATGAATGTTGGCTGCGGCGCCGGAGGCCTCGGCCAGCGCGCGCCCTTCGGCGTTTCGGACCCGCGCGCGGCACCGCGTCGCCCCGCCATCGATGCCGACAGTCCAAAGGGGCGCCTCGGTCATCGCGCGACCTGTCGCAAACGGGAGGAAAAGAACGGAACCTGCATGAGGGTCGCTTGTTGAGCCGGGACGACGACACGAAAC
Organism: uncultured Alphaproteobacteria bacterium; assembly: GCA_963748545.1. Taxonomy (GTDB): domain Bacteria; phylum Pseudomonadota; class Alphaproteobacteria; order Rhizobiales; family Beijerinckiaceae; genus Roseiarcus. The sequence continues at coordinate 107,321 of CAVVJO010000035.1, read as the reverse complement.
TCAATCCGACATTTTCCCGGGGAAGGCCAGTCCGCGGACGGCGGCAGTGCTGTCAAGATGACGCATCGACTTTGTCGACAGCGTCAGCCACAATAGGTTCGCTTTGCGCGAATTTTATTGTGCAGTGCACCATTTCGGGTATAGTGCGTCCGAACGAGTAACATGGAGGCGGGGCCGTGGGCGCCACCTGGAAGACCAAATGGGGGATGCGCCGAGTGCGTCGCGACACCCCCACCATCGAAGAAGCGCTGATCGCCGCCGAGAGTTTGGCGGACGACGCATCGCAACGCGCCCAGATCGCCGCTACGCTTATGGGCGTGCCGGTGGAAGAGGTGCAGGTGCTGGCTGCCAAACAGGCGGCCAAGACACGGGGTCGCGCGAGCCTCGTCGCCGGACGAACCCGCGCGGTCGTCGTAGAGTACAAGCGCCCGCGCTCAATCCGTCCGACCATCGACCTGACGCGAAAACGCTGACCTCCGTCAGCGCGCGGCCGGTCGGTTCGGGGCCCGATGCGCACCGCATCGGATCCGGAGCTAGGCGGTCTCACCTACAGGTTGGCGAGGCTCGCAGCGGAGGGTCGAGTCGTACGATACTGGCTGCGCGCGGCCACGTCGGCTGCAATGACGGCTGCGCCGATCAACGTCAGCGCCGTCATGTCGTCGAAATCGACGTTTGAGAACGCCAGCGCGACGAGCGCGGCGAAACCCGCCGCCAAGAATGGCGCAAGGCGCGGCGGGGCTTTGTCGAGATCGCGAAAGCCGAACCAGACGCCGACCGCGGCGATGATCGCACCCACGACTCCGAGTTCGTACCACACCGTAAAGGCTAGGGAACGCGGGGTGTAGGGCGGCAGGATCAAATCACGCACGCCGCGACTGACGGTCGCAAAGCCGTGTCCGGTGAGCAATCGGAGCTTGTCGTGGGTAAAGATGTCGGCCGCGACCGACAGCGACGCGTAGGGCGGCGGCAGGTTGGCGAGCCTGACGTGGAACACCCAGGCGGCGATCGTCGGCGCGAAGGCTGGGATCAGCGGCGACAAGAGAATCAGCGCGGCGGCGCCCCATGCGAGCTCGCGCGCCGTGCGCCGGAGGTCGGAAATCGCGAACGACAGCGCCAGATAGCCGGCGAACAGCGCGATGGTAAGCGGCGCGTACCCGGTGATATAGGCGAAGGCCAGCGCGACAATCAGCAGAAGCCGAGCATAGCCGTTTCGCCCGCGCGCGGTAAGACCGCCTAGCGCCGGAAACAGCAGCACCGCGAGCGCGACAGCGCCGGCCGCGACGCCGCCGTCGTCGGGGACGTGGCCGACCACGCCGGAAAGGCCCTTGGCGGCCATGGCGATCATGCCCAGGGCCACGCCGATCGGGAACATGTAGAGATCCGTCGCACGCGCGTTGTCGCGCGGCGCGGCGACCGCCAGCAGCGTCGCGAGGATCAGGAGTCCGAGCTTCAGGCCATGCTGGAGCGCCGAGACGGGGTAGGGCGTCCACAAGACCGACAGCATCGCCCAACCGAAGCCGGCGACGAGGGCGAGAGACGTCGGGGTGCTGAGCGACCGAAGCGCACGGGCGCCGAATCCCGGCTGACCTTCCAGCGCAGCGGATAGCACGATCATGGCGACGCCGATCGGAAAGACAATGAACAAGGCCAGCGGATGAATGACGACCGCGACCGGAGCGCCGATCGCGACGGCCGCGTAGCCGACGCGTGAAAAGAAGCGCGAGGCATCCACCGCGTCATCGCGGCCCGACCTCGCCAATCGGGCCCCTTCGATTCTCGTCGCCATATCCGCCGTCCTGGGCAAGCGCCGCGCCCACTCGTAAACCTTCGGTTAACGTTATACGACGCCGGTCCCGGAAGGGCTGTGTGAAGGGCGCCACACCTGTGAAGCAATTGAAGCGGCAGGGCGCAGGCCTCCTGCGACGATTGACCCTCGACCCGCCGCCGTGCCACTGGGGGCCGGCTTTGCAAACAGGGCCGCTAGGAGAAGGCGACGACGTGACGGAGGCTTCGATCGTCGCCGAGACGCGCCCCCTGGCGGAGCCTCGTCGCTCACGGCTCGTCGCCTGGGCGGCTGCCGGCGCCCTTGCTCTGCTCTCGCTGCAGGCGTTCGCTGCATGGCGGTTAGAGCTGACCTTCGACGAGGCCTATTACGCGCTGTGGTCTCGCAGCCTGGCGTTCGGTTACCTCGATCACCCTCCGATGGTGGCTTTCCTCATCCGGGCGTCGACCGCGTTATTCGGCGATTCCGAGCTTGGCGTACGCGCCCTGACGCTTGCTCTGACGGGAGCGCTGCCGGCGCTCATCGCCTGGACCGCCTGGCGGCTGTTTCGTTCGGCCGAAACCGCAGCGCTGGCGGTTCTCATGTGGATTGCGGCGCCGCTGGTCATCGCCGGCGCGGTGTTCGCGACGCCGGACGCGCCGCTCGTCCTGTTCTGGACGCTCGGGCTTGCAGCCCTCACGCAACTGTGGCGGACCGGCCAGGCGCGCTGGGTCATCGCCATGGGCCTCGCGCTCGGCCTGATGCTGATGTCGAAGTTCACCGCGGCCTTTTTCGCCGCGGGCGCGGGTCTGGCCTTCGTGACGACGCCTTCGCTGCGCCGTTGGCTGCGCTCGCCCGCGCCATTGGTCGCGCTTGCGCTCGCTGCGGCGATCTTTTCGCCTTTTGTGGTCTGGAACGCGGACCATGGCTGGGCGACCTTCCTCAAGCAGGGCGGCCGGGCGGCGGCCAGCGGCTTCACGCCTTTCTATCTCCTCGAGTTCGTTGTCGCCCAGGTGCTGCTGATGAACCCCCTTGTGTTCGCCGCGCTGGTCGCCGCAGTCACGAGCTTTTCCTGGCGGAAGCCTGTCGAGGCCGGCTCGTCCGACGAAGCCCGGCGGCTGCTGATCAGCACCATTGCCCCGGCCGCGGCCTATTTCCTCGTTCATGCCCTGCACGACCGGGTGCAGGGAAACTGGCTTGCGCCCCTTTTTCCCGCCTGCGCCTTGCTCGCCGCCGACTGGGTCGCACGGGCGCGCGGCTCAGGGGGGCTTTCGGGCGCGGTTGCGAGGCTTTCGCTTTGGGCTGCGCCGCTTGCGTTCGCCGTCATGCTGGCCGGGTTCGTCCAGGCGTTGACCGGAGTCCTGCCGCTCGGGTCCGCCGACCCGACCGCCCGGCTCGAAGGCTTCCGCGACCTCGCCCGCGAAGTCGACGCCCGCGCCCAAGCCGACGGCGCGTCCTACCTCCTGAACTCATGGCTATGCGCTGACCTCGCTGATGACGGTCTACGGCGATCCGGCGATCGCAGTCGTCCAGCCGGAGCAGCGCATTCGCTGGAGTTTTGAGCCGTCTCCGGCGGAGTCGCTATTCGCTTCGCCCGGTCTCGCCATTGCCGAGGCGGGGCGGCAGTTCGATCTCGTGCTCAAGATGCGCTTCGCCCATGTCGAGCCGGCCGGAACGCTCGAGCGGCGCCGGGCGGGCCGACCGATCGAGACCTACGAACTCTACCGCGTCGCCGATCCGACCGCGCCGGTGCTCGATCCGGCCTGCCCGAGCGCCGAGGTCGACCTTCAGCGGAACTGCCGCCCGTGAGCGGCGAACCGGTCGACCCCCGGACGCAACAGCGAACGAACGCCAGGGCGCGCGCGGTGTTCGCGCGGGCAGGCGACCGCACCGAGCCGCGCAACCTGTTCGAGACGGGCGGCTTACGCTGGCGCTTTCCCCGCTCGACAAGCCCCTGCGAGGCGGTAATCGTCAACACCGGCGGCGGCGTCGCGGGCGGGGATTCTTACAAAATCGCGCTCGACCTTGAAGACAGCGCCGCCGTCGAAGCGACCACGACGGCCGCGGAGAAAATCTACCGCAGCGACGGCCCGTCCTCTCGCGTCACGACCACGCTGAGACTCGCTCGCGGTGCGCATCTTCAGTGGTTGCCGCAGGAAACGATCCTGTTCGACCACGCCCGGCTCGAACGCACGCTGACGATCGACATCGCCGCCGACGCCCACCTCCTGGCCGTCGAGACGCTGGTGTTCGGCCGTCTCGCGATGGGAGAAACGCGGATCGACGGGTCGGTCCGCGACGCGTGGCGCCTCGCCCGGGCCGGCCGGCTCGTGTTCGCCGACGCGACCCGGCTCGATTCCGCGGGCGCGTCGCTCGACCGCCCGGCCTGTGGCGCGGGGGCCCGCGCGGTCTCGACGCTCCTCGCCGCTTCGCCCGACATCGAGGCGCGGCTACCCGACCTGCAGGAAGCGCTGGACGGGCGGCCCCCCGAAGTCGAAGCCGGCGCGAGCGCTTTCGACGGCCTCATCGTCTGCCGCCTCCTTTCGCCCTCGCCGAGCCGATTGCGCGAAACCGCGATTGCGGCCATTCTGGCGCTCAGCGGACGCAATCCGCCGCGCCTGTGGCGGTAATTGCGTCTTTGGGCGCCTTAGGGTGAAGGGCGGGATTTTCGTTGAAAGTTGGTCGTCCGTAGGAAACGCCGCATGGCGCTTCGCAGGACAGCGCGAGCACGAGGGAACCGATGATTTCTGACGCCGCGGGAAAAAGACAAACTGCTGATCGCCATGGCCGCGATGGTGGCGAGGCGGCGGCTCGAACGGGGCGCGAAGCTCAATCATCCCGAGGCGGTGGCCCTGATCACCGACTTTGTCGTCGAGGGCGCAAGAGACGGCCGCTCGGTCGCTGAACTGATGGAGGGCGGCGCTCACGTGCTGACCGCCGACCAGGTGATGGAGGGCGTCGCCTCGATGATCCACGACGTCCAGATCGAGGCGACCTTTCCCGACGGCACAAAGCTCGTCACCGTGCATCATCCGATCCGCGGCGCCGACGAAGCTCACGCCCCCGGCGAGGTACTCACCGAGCCCGGCGACATTGCGATGAATGAGGGGCGCGAGACCGTGACGCTGGAGGTTTCAAACTCAGGCGACCGGCCGATCCAGGTCGGCTCGCACTACCACTTCTTCGAGACGAACCCTGCGCTCAAATTCGAGCGCAAGAAGACCCGGGGGTTCCGCCTCGACATCCCCGCCGGAACGGCGGTGCGCTTCGAGCCCGGCCAGTCCCGCACCGTCCGCCTTGTCGCCCTCGCGGGCAAGCGCGAGGCTTACGGCTTCCGTCAGGAGGTGATGGGGAAGGTCTAGGGTCCTTTTTTATCTCGTCCTTCGAACCGCCTTCGCAAAGCTGCCCCGTCTCCGCCAGTTGCCGAGTAACCGCCCATGGCCCAATCCGACGACCCTCACCATCGCGCCGCCTTTCCTCACATGTATGGGGCGTCCCTTCCCCGCGCCGCCTACGCCGACATGTTCGGCCCCACCACCGGCGATCGCATGCGCCTCGCCGACACTGAGCTCCTGATCGAGATCGAGAAGGATTTCACCACCTATGGCGAGGAGGTGAAGTTCGGCGGCGGCAAGGTGATCCGCGACGGCATGGGCCAGGCGCAGACGACGCGGGCGCGAGGCGCGGTCGACACGGTGATCACCAACGCCGTCATCCTCGATCACTGGGGAATCGTGAAGGCCGACGTCGGGATCAAGGACGGGCTGATCCATGCGATCGGCAAGGCGGGCAATCCGGACATCCAACCGGGCGTCACCATCATCGTCGGGCCGGGCACCGAGGTGATCGCCGGCGAAGGCAAGATCCTCACCGCCGGCGGCTTCGACACCCACATCCACTTCATCTGCCCGCAGCAGATCGAGGAGGCGCTGATGTCGGGCGTCACCTCGATGCTCGGCGGCGGCACCGGCCCCGCGACCGGGACGCTGGCCACCACCTGCACCCCCGGCCCCTGGCACATCGCCCGGATGATTGAGGCGGCTGACGAGTTCCCGATGAACCTCGGCTTCGCCGGCAAGGGCAACGCCTCGAAGCCGGCCGGCCTCGTCGAGCAGGTCAAGGCGGGCGCGTGCGCGCTGAAGCTGCACGAGGACTGGGGCACGACCCCCGCCGCGATCGACTGCTGCCTCAGCGTCGCCGACGATTACGACGTGCAGGTGATGCTGCACTCCGACACGCTGAACGAATCCGGGTTCGTCGAGGACACGATCAAGGCCTTCAAGGGCCGGACCATCCATGCCTTTCACACCGAGGGCGCGGGCGGCGGCCATGCGCCCGACATCATGAAGGTCGCGGGCCTCGCCAACGTCCTGCCGTCGTCGACCAATCCGACCCGGCCCTACACCAAGAATACGCTCGACGAGCACCTCGACATGCTGATGGTCTGCCATCACCTCGATTCCAGCATCCCCGAAGATCTCGCCTTCGCCGAGAGCCGCATCCGCAAGGAGACGATCGCGGCGGAAGACATCCTGCACGATCTCGGCGCGCTCTCGATGATGTCGAGCGATAGCCAGGCGATGGGCCGCATCGGCGAGGTGATCATCCGCACTTGGCAGACGGCCGACAAGATGAAGCGCCAGCGCGGCGCCCTAGCCGGCGACGGCCCGCGCAACGACAATGCGCGCGCCAAGCGCTACGTGGCGAAATACACCATCAATCCCGCCATCGCCCACGGCGTCTCAAAGCACATCGGCTCGATCGAGAAGGGCAAGCTCGCCGACCTCGTGCTCTGGACGCCCGCCTTTTTCGGGGTGAAGCCCGACTGCGTAATCAAGGGCGGCATGATCGCCGCCGCACAAATGGGCGACCCCAACGCCTCGATCCCAACTCCCCAGCCCGTCCACTTCCGCCCGATGTTCGGCGCCTACGGCCGCGCCCGCGCCGCCACGTCGCTGACCTTCGTCTCCGACGCGGCGCTCCAAAGCGGGATCGCCAGGAAACTCAAGGTGCAGAAGCAGCTGGTCGCGGTCGAGAACACCCGCGGCGGCATTCGCAAGAAGAGCATGATCCACAACGGCGCGACGCCGAAGATCGAGATCGACGCCGAGACCTACGCGGTGACGGCCGACGGCGAGTTGCTGGTGTGCGACCCAGTCGACAAGCTGCCGATGGCGCAGCGGTACTTTTTGTTTTGAGGGCAATGAAGGTGCCCCATGATTTCCGGCTTGTTCTGGCCTCTACGCGGCGGGGCCACGCCGGCAAAGCCAATTCATGTCATGCGTGTAGACCCTTTATACCAGCGGTATGTATGGAAGTGGCGGACGAGATATGAGTCCGGTCAAAATTGTCGACGACCTCTCGGTTGCTGACCGAGATGTCCTGATCGTTAATGGAAGAATTAAGACGAGGTCCAAACTCCCGTACGTAGGGTCCCCCTTGCTCGCTGGCGTTGAAGCGCCGAGTTTGGGCCCATGCCGGCAGACCCGTTTTTCACCATCGGCCATTCCACCCGCTCGACCGAGGCGTTTGTCGCGCTTTTGCAGGAAGCGGAGGTCCGGCTGGTCGTCGACGTGAGAACCGTGCCGCGCTCGCGCACCAACCCGCAGTTCAACCGCGACGTCCTTCCCGTCTCGCTCGCCCCGTTCCAGATCGGCTACCGGCATCTCCCCTCGCTCGGAGGCCTGCGCAAAGTCCAGCGCGATGTTTCGCCCGAGACCAACGCCTTTTGGGACAACGCGAGCTTCCACAATTTCGCAGACTACGCGATGAGCGAAGGCTTTCGCCTGGGTCTCGAAGAACTCCGGGAGGCTGGGCATGAGACCCGATCGGCCGTCATGTGCGCCGAGGCCGTCTGGTGGCGATGCCATCGCCGCATTATCGCGGACTACCTCATCGCGGCCGGCGAGGAGGTCTTTCACATCCTCGGCGAAGGTCCGATCGAGCCGGCGCGTATGACGTCCGCGGCGAGGCCTCAGCCGAATGGGACCCTGACTTATCCCAAGGAAACCCTCACCTTATTCGACGCCGGGCTCTGAGACGGGATAGCGCCGCGCGGCTCCGCGAGGCCTTCCCCTTATGCCAAAGCCCAAAACCCTTGCCCCAGAACCCGCGCTACGCGGAGATCCATGACGCCTTGGTTCCGGCCGACCGGGACGGTCCCGCCCGCGCGCAGGCGGAGGCGACGTTGGCGGCCTGGCGCGCCGCCCATGGCCTGAAGGCGTTCCAGGGCGCCTTTGCGGGCGGACAATATTCCTTTCCCGACGGCCTGTTCTTCGGCGGCCGGGCGCCCACGTGGTCGAACGCGACGTTCCGCGCGGTCGTTCAGCGCCACGGGGCGGGGGCGAAGCGGGTCGCGGTCATCGATATCCACACCGGCCCCGGGCCGAGGGGCTACGGCGAGCCGATCTCGGTCGTCCTTCCCGTTGCGGCCGAATTTCAGCGCGCCCGCGCCTGGTGGGGCGCGAGCGCGGCTACCGTTCCCAGCCGATCCTGAACCTCGTGAGCGCGACGATGGCGAGCGCGGCGACGATCACCAGCGCGAACGCCGCGCGAAGGCTCGAAGCGGAAGCGACGGCGCCGAACAGCGGCGGGCTGATCAAGCCCGCCGTATAGGCCATCGATGCGGCCGTCGCGACGCCGATCGAAGGCGAGGGCGCGGCGCTCGCGCTGGCGCTGAACACCGCGGGAACCATATTGGCGACGCCGAGGCCGATCAGGCAGAAACCGACGATCGCGGTTGCGGGCGCGGCGAAGGCGACCGCACAGCCCGCCCCGACCAAAGTCAGCGCCGCGCCGGAGACGATCACGGTTGCGCCCCCATGGCGCCGCACGAACGAGTCGCCGAACGCCCGGCCCAAAAACATCATCAGGGCGTAGGCCGAGTATCCAGCGGAAGCGACGGCCGCGGTCGTCCCGAGTTCGCTCTTGAGATAGAGCGCGCTCCAGTCGGTGACCGACATTTCCGCGAACACCGCGAGCAGCGCGATCATCGCGAGCGCGATCAGACGGCCATGCGGAAGGGCGAAGGTTGTCCCGATGGCGTGCTGGTCGCCGACGCCGATCCGCAAACTGCCAAGGCCCGCAATGAGAAAGCAGAGCGCCGCTTCCGCGCCAAGCTGCCGGAGCGGTGTCGCTCCCGCCGAAATCAAGATGCCGCCGATCGCACCGCCGATCAGGCCGCCGGCGCTCCAGGCCGCATGAAAGGACGACATGATCGCCCGTCCCCAGGCGCGCTCGATGACGCTGGCGTGGGCATTCATCGGCACGTCGACGAGGATGTTCGAAAAGCCGAACAGGAAGGCGCATATGGCGAGCGCGACTGCCGGCGTGGGCAAGGCGCTCATCGCCGGCAAGGCCGCAAGCAGGACGGCGGAGAGCGGACCCGAAATCCTGAGGGTCGGTCCGGTGCCGCCGACCCGCGGAGGCAGAAGGCCCGCTGCCGGCATCGCCGCGATCGCGCCGAGTCCGGCCGCGAGCAGGATCAGCGAAAGACCTCCGGCGGACAGCGAGAACAGCGTCTTGACCTGGGGAATTGCGACCGCCCAGGCGCCGATCGCAAGCCCGTTGGCGAAAAAAATCGCGGTGACGCCAAGGCGCGCGCGAACGCGGGGGCCGCGCTCGGCAAACTCGGAGGCGGCGTTAAACGTCGTTGTGTTGAGCAACGGCTATCCTTGGCTTTGGCTCTGGGTCAGTGTCGCGCGCACGGTGGGGACGCCGCCGCTCCGAAGGCGTCGCCGCGTGGAAAATGTTGAAGGCGAGATTTGAGAATACGTCGCCCGCCGCCATCCTGTTAGCGGCTATACCGGTATAAACTCCAGACTTTACTCGCATGCGCAGACTACCAATATCCCGCCTCTCTGACCAGGGAGTGCTTCTCATGCGTGTATTCGTTACCGGCGCGGCGGGATTTATTGGCGCCGCTACAACCAAGGAATTGATCGCGAATGGGCACGAAGTGCTCGGTCTCGCCCGCTCCGACGCCAATGCCGAGGCGCTCGAACGTATGGGCGCCAAGGTCCGTCGCGGTTCGCTCGAAGATCTCGACAGCCTGCGCCAAGGCGCCAAGGACACGGACGGAACCATCCATCTGGCCTTCGTCCACGATTTCGCGAAATTCGCGGAAAACGGCCAAATCGACAAGCGCGCCATCGAGGCCATGGGCGACGTGCTGGTCGGCACGAACAAGCCGTTCATCGTCACGTCAGGAACCGGACTCGTCGCGCCAAGCGTGACGGTCACCGAAGATATGAGACGGGACGCCAGCGAGCGCGTGCCCCGGGTGTCGGAACAGGCCGGGTTGGCCTACGCCTCGCGCGGCGTGCGGGCGATGGCGATACGCCTGCCGCAAGTTCATGGCGGCGACGGCAAGGCCGGTTTGATTACCTATCTGTTCGAAGGCGCACGTCAGAAAGGTTCCGCCGCCTATGTCGGCGACGGCGGCAATCGCTGGGCGGCGGGACACAGATCGGACGTGGTCCGGCTCTACCGACTCGCGCTGGAGAAGGGCGCTGCGAATGCGATCTATCATGCCGTTGGAGAGGAAGGCGTTCCGATGCGTCCGATTGTCGAAGTCATCGGCCGTGCTTTGAATGTCCCCGTGGTCTCGATCAAGCAGGAAGACGCCGGCGGCTATTACGGCCCGCTCGCGATGTTCGCCGGTTTGGACATGCCGGCTTCCAGCGTTTGGACTCAGCAGCAGCTCGGATGGAAACCGACCCAGATCGGCCTGATCGCCGATATCGGACAGCCGGATTATTTCAAGGTCTGATTGGCGGCCAGCGGCCGGGCGCTGGGCCCGCCGGGCCGTCTTCATCAAGACGCGATCGCAGTCGAGCGTCTGGCGTCCGGGCGGACAAGCTGAACTTCCCCCCGGGCCTGCGGCTTCGCTTTGGGGCGCAGTTAACGGCGCCCCAGACGCGCCGAATTTCACCGCTCCAACTCAGGAGGCGGCGATGCTCGTGGCGACCGCCAAACGCGCGTTGCCGCTTCGTGGTCCTTGATGACGGTCCCCCTGCCGGCTTCGGCGGATTAAAAGAAACCGCCGGCGCGTTGCCCCCGTCATATTTTCGCGCCATTTTGCGCAGCGTTGGGCGCGCCCTCGCGTCTTCCGAGGGAACCCAATGCTCCGGTCTTAAGTGCGCGTCATCCTGACTCTCATCGCGGTCGCGCTCGTCAGCTTGCTGACGGCGGCGCTGATCGTTCCTTACCTGGTCGACTGGTCGGCGCATCGCGCCGACATCGCGGAGCGTCTGGAAGCGATGAGCGGCGGCCAGGTGACGCTGAGCGGGCCGGTGACGCTGCGGCTCCTGCCGACCCCTTATCTCGAAGTCGGGGCGGGATCGGCGGCGCTGTCCGGCGCGGACGCGCCTCGCCTCGCCTTCGAGGGCGCGCGCCTCGAACTCGCCCTGGTCAAGCTCGCAAGCGGGGCGTTCCGCTTCACCGACGTCGAGCTCATAAAACCGGTCCTGACCCTCACCCGCGCCGCGAACGGCGCGCTCGTTCTGCCCTCCAAGACCTCGACCTCTCCCGACGCGGTCGGCGCCGACCGATTCTCGGTGCGGGACGGTACGATCCGGATCGCCGCCAAAGGCGCTCCCGAATGGACGATTTCAGGCGTCGAACTCGACGGCGACGCGCCGACGCTCGCAGGGCCCTATCATTTGTCGGGCCAGGCCTCGGGGCCCGCCGGGGCGCCGGTCGCCTTTCGCTTCGCCTCCGAAAGGGCGGGATCCGAGGGCGTCCCGGTCCGGATCGCGATCGAGGCGGGCCCGACGTGGCCGGCGTTTGAATTCGACGGGCGGCTCATGGGGCCTGGGGCCAATGGACCGACGGCGCTCGGCGCGGCGGTGATCACCGGAACAGCGCCCGGGGTCGATGCGTCGATGCCTTGGCGAGCGGCGGGACAGCTCGCGGCCAATCTCGACGGCGCGACGCTGACGGGCGCGGAGTTTCGCTTCGGGCCCGAAGAGCGCGCGCTGCGGGCCGAGGGATCGGCCACGATGGCGTTTGGCGGCGAGGCGCGGCTCGCGATCGACGTCAAAGTGAAGCAGGCGAACGTCGACGGACTGCTGCGTCGCAAGGGCGAGGACGCGGTCCCGCCTTCGCGGGCGGCGACGGCGCTCTTTGCAACGCTGAACGACGGGCTCGCTCAGGCCTCGACGACGCGGCTCGACGCGCATGTCGCGGTCGAGACCGCCATTCTCGGCGGCGACACGCTGTCCGGTCTTTCCGCTGCGCTTCAAGCCAAGCCGGGGGCGCCGGCGACCGCTCGCTTCGAACTCGGCCTGCCCGGCCAGAGCCGGATCAAGGCCGACGGCGCGATCGAACTCGGAAGCGCGGCCAAATTTACTGGCGCGGTCGACTTTTCCACCGCGGATCCCGAAAGCCTGGGCCGCTGGGCCGCTCAGGGGACGCCGGACGCCCTCGCCTGGACAGGGGCGCTCGACGAAGCCGTTCCAGCGTCCTCGAGCCTCGCCGTTTCCGGTCAGGTCGAGGCGGCGGCGGTCGGCCTGTCGGGCAAGGCCCTGCGCATTGCGCTCGGGCGGTCGATCCTCACCGGCGCCTTCGCCGTCACCCGGCCGGTCGGTAGCGATCCCGGCCGGATCTACGCCGATCTCGCCGCCAATACGCTCGACCTCGACACGCTTCCGAGCCTCCAGGCAACCCGGTCGCTCGTCGGCGACTATGACCTTTCGCTTTCGCTCGACGCCAAGGCCCTCCGCCTCGCTCATGTCGGGGACGCCGCGATCGAGGGCGCTTCGCTGGCGCTCAAGGTCGGCAGGACCGGCGACCGGCTCACGCTCGACCGTCTCGCCATCGCCGGCCTCGGCGGCGCGACGGTCGAGGCGACCGGATCGGCCGGGCCGGACGGGCTGACGGCGGCCGGAAGGCTCGACGCCGAGAGGCTCGCCGACTTCGCGACGCTGGTCTCGCGCCTCGCCCCCGGACCGTGGACCCAAACGCTGGTTCAGCGGGCGCCCTTGCTGTCGCCGGCCTCGATCGCCTTCGAAGCGCGCGGGAGCCCGGTTTCCGACGGCGCGCCGGCGCTCGGGTCCATAAAGGCGTCCGGAACGCTCGCCGGGACCAAGGCCGCGCTGAGCCTCGATCCGAAGGGCAAGGGCGACGGAGAAACCCTGTCGCTCACCCTCGATTCCCCGATTCCGGGGCGTTGCTGCGGCAGCTCGGCGTCGGCGCACCGGCCGCGCCGAGCGCTGCGGCTCCAAATGCGATCCACGAGAGGTCCGGGCATTTTACGCTCAGCGCCTCGGGCGCCTGGGCTTCCGGCTTCGACTTCGACGCGGCCGCCTCGCTTGCCGGGTCGGCGCTCACCGGGCGCGGGCGCTATGCGCCGACGGCGCAGGGCGACGAGGCTCGCCTCTTCGGCGCGCTGAAAATCGCGGGCGCCGACGTCGCGCCGTTCGCGGGGCTAATCGGCCTCGCGCCGGGAGGGGGCGTCATCGGACCGGTCGACGCCTCGGCCGACGTCACGTTGCGCGGCGCGCGCTGGACCTTTTCCCGCGTCGCCGCCGCCGTCTCGGGGGTCAAGGCGAGCGGCGCACTCGCTTACGAACCGGCGACCGAAGGAGCCGCAGCGACCGAAAACCTCGATCTTCAGCGCGCTCAGGATGCGGTCAACGGGCCGGTCCGCGCTGAGCCGCCGGCGCCGGCGGCGCTCACCGGGGAGGTGTCGTTCGATCGACTTCGCCTGGCTGACCTCGCGGCCCTGGCGCTCGGGCCTCCGCAACCGGCCGGCGCGGGCAAGTCCTGGTCGGAGGCCAAATTCGCCGTCCCGCCGCTATCGCCGCCCGCCGCCGCGGTTCGGATTCACGTCGGGACGCTGGCGCTTACCGACAAGCTGGCCGCCCAGGCCTTCTCGAGCAGTCTCCATTTCGACAAGGGGCGGCTCGATCTCGACGACGTCGCGATGCAAGTCGAGGGCGCCGCCGCCTCGGGTCGCGCGACGTTGCGGCGCAGCGGCGAGACCGCGACGATCGACGGCGCCGTGGCGGTCGAACCCGTCCTCGTCACCCGGGCGGGGCTCTCCGGCCGCGTCGGGGGCCGTCTCGACTTTGCCTCGACCGGCCGCAGCCCCGCCGCGCTCGTCGCCGGGCTCGCCGGCGGCGGGACGGCCGAATTCGCGGGAGCCGCGCTCCTGCGCAGCGATCCCGCGGCGCTCGAGCGCGTCGTGGCGGCGGAGCAGGCGTCCGAGGCCGAGATCGACGAGACGAACGTTGCCTACCTGTTCGCCGCTGCGCTCGACAAAGGCCCGCTCGCGATCCCCGACGGACCCGCGCCGCTCGCACTGAGCGCTGGGACGATGAAAATCGGTCCAATCGCAATGTCCTCGCCGCGCGGCGCCGCGATGGTGAACGCGAGCTTCGACCTCGCCCGTTCGGCGCTCGAGACGCGCCTCGCGTTCAGCGTTCCGGCGACCGGCCTTAAATTCTGGTCAGGGCCGAACCCCAGCGCGATCGTCACCGTCGAGAACGCGCTCGATGCGCCGAAGCGGAGGATCGACGTCGCGGGCCTCGCGGCGGGGCTTGCGACTCAGGCGATCGCGCGGAAGTCCGACCGCATCGCGACCCTCGAATCCGACATTCGCGAGCGCGCGTTCTTCAACCGCCGACTGAAGGGGGAGCGCTTCCTCGATCGTCGCAACGCGGAAATCCAGGATTGGCGCGCGGAGCAGGAGCGCCTGAAAGGGCTCGCCGAGCATCTGGAGTCGCAGCGAGCGGAAGAGGCGAGGCTCGCGGCCGAGAAAGCCGCAGCCGAGAAGGCGGCCGCGGAGAGGGCCGCAGTGGAGAAGGCCGCCGCAGAGAGGGCGGCTGCGGAGAAGGCGGCTGCGGAGAAGGCGGCTGCGCCGGATCGCCAGCCGGAAGCTTCCGAGAAGGCCCCGCAAATCCCCGGCGCCCCCGAGGGCCCGGCTTCGACCGGCCTTGACGACGTCAATTCAAATGCTCCGCCGCCGGCCGGCGCTCCGTCCCCTCCACCCAGGCCAAAGCCTCGCCCGCCTGCGGCGCAAACGGCGCCGCCGGCTGAACCGACCGCGGGCGGACTCTACTGATCGGGTTGCCGGGCGCTCGCGGCGACGGCTTCGAGGATATACACTCGGAGCGCGGACGACAGGTTGGCTTCTCCGCGGCCCGCGTCGACTTCTGCAGCGAGGCCGTTGACCGACGCGCCCCTTTCCGCCGCGATGGCCTGAAGCCGCAGCCAGAACGCATCCTCGAGCGAGACGCTGGTGCGGTGACCGGCGACGACGAGCGAGCGCTTGACGACGCGGGCGCGCCCGGGCTCACTCCCCATCGGGGCGGTCGAGCCGATGGGCGTCGAGGCCGCGCTCGGCCTTCTCCCGCTCCGCCTCGATCTTACGCCGCTCGGCCTTGGTCATCCCAAAAGCGGCGCGGTTTTCCGCCGCGCCTTCGGCCTCGCGCGCGCGATCCCGGCGTTTGCGCGCGATACGGAGATTGACGAGATCGCCCATCGTCGGTTCCGGCCCGGCCGACTTATTTCTTGCGGAAGGCGTCGATCGACACGACCTTCGCCGCCGCCGTCTCCTCCCCCTCCGGGGAACGCTTGCCGCCGGAAGGCGCCGGCTTCTCCGGTTCCGGCTTCGCCCCCAAGGGCGCTGGGGCGCGCTTCATCTCGGCCGGCGCGACTGGAGCGGGCGCGACATCGACCGCCTGCGCTTCTTCGGCGATGCGCGGCTCCAGCTTGAATCCGAAGGGGACAGAAGGATCCGAGAAGCCGGTAATCGCGTCGAAAGGAACGGTCAGCCGCTCCGGCCTGCGCGAAAAATTGAGGCTAACCTCGAAGGCCTCCTGCGTGACGACAAGATCCCAGAACTCGTGCTGCAGGATAATCGACATCTCGTCCGGAAAGCGCGTCCGGATCCCCGGCGGGACAACCACCCCTGGCGCCTGGGTCTTGAACGCTATGTTGAAATGATGATCCCCGGGGAGCCCGGCCCGCGCGGAATTCGGCGAGCACGCGACGCACAACGGCGCGAAGGGCGTCCTGAACGAGCAGGTCATAGCGGATGAGGTCGGTCGACATGCGTGAAGAGTCCGCTTCCGTCCTAGACTTATCCGAGCGACCGGAGGCTTGCAAACCGGACGCGAAGCGAAGCGTCGCCGCTTCCTCATTCTTCCCAAAAAAAGAAGTGGAGGCTTCTGTTGCCAGGCGCCTCCGGACCCCGCCTAAAGGTGCAAACCCTTAGGACTTGAATCCCAGTACCAGCACCGCATTACGCGGCGAGGGCCACCGGAGCATAGTTGTCGTTGGCAACTATAAGTTTGACCCGATAACGGCGGTATCATGCCGGGCAAAAGATCGTCCTTTGGGTCCCCCGTCGAACCTATTTCGCCCCCGCCGAAACCTGCGTCTCGCGCAGGCTTGGGTGGAGGCGCCGGGTACCGCCCCCGGGTCCGAAAGACTTATTTCGACGCCCATTTATCGCCATAGCCGACCTCGCGGCCGACAGCGCCAATATAGGCGCCTCGGCCAAGATAGGAAAGGGGCGCCAGCGTATCTCTCCTCGCGGCGGGGAAATCGCCCGCCGCCGCGGGCGCGCGGCGCCGGGGCGAGCCGCAGATTGCCGCGAATTCAGTGGACGTTTACTTTCGCTCTCTGTATGCAAACCTTGGGGTAGCGCGGGCCCCCTGGGGCTCGCGATCAGCGTCGGGGATCGCGCGCAAGGGGCCCGGATCCGCGCAATCGACCGGAAATAAGCAATCGTCGTTAACTTACGGATTTTAGGCTAAGGTCGGTTCTGGGCAGTCGTCGCGCGAATGAAATCGTAGGAGTCGCCTTGTGTCTATCGGCCAGGTTCTGTACATCTTGTGGCGCCGCGGGTGGATTGTCGCGCTGACGTTTCTGTTTGCGGTACTCGCGGCGGTCGGCGTCCTGCTGTTGGTTCCCGGCCGCTACGACGCCATTGCAACGGCCAGCATCGATCCCGGCAGCGTCAATCCCGTAACCGACGCCGGCACGACCGGGTCGACGACGATCGGACTGGTTCAGGGAAACCTGATCGAACTCGTGCAAAGCGAGCGGGTCGCCCTGGATGTCGTGAAGCGGCTGAATCTGACCGCGAGCCCGTCCGTTCAGGACGACTATCGTCGCTCGCCTTCTTTCGGCCGGCAGGGCATCGACGAGTGGATGGCGGCTAGCATCGTGAAGAGTGTCGATCCCAAGTTCGAGATGGGCACCAACGTTCTGAGCATCAAGTACAAGACGGGCGATCCGAAACAGGCTGCTCTGATCGCCAACGCCTTTCTTGCGTCCACGATTGACGCGTCGATCGCCATGAAGGCCGCAGCCGGCGATCAAACAGCCCGCTGGTTTTCTCCGCAGCTTGACGAATTGCGCAAGGATCTCCAGGCCGCGCGCGCGAACCTCGAGCAGTTTCAGTCGCGAACCAACGTCGTCGCGCCGTCCGCCGGGGGCGCCGATTCCGAGACGACAGCGCTCACGGCCGTCACCCAGGACCTCGCCACCAACCGCGCGTTGCTGACGTCTCTCCAGAGCCGGCTCACGTCCGGCTCCACGGATCTCTCGGCCGACCCGAGTGACCCGGATCTCCAGCTGATTAATTCGCTGAAGGAAAAGATCTCCACCTCGGAGGCCGACATCGAGTCGGGCAAGAACGCGCTCGGTGCGAACAACCCGAAGATGGTGGCCACGGCTGCGAACCTTGCATCGATGCGCAAGCAGCTCGCGGACGCGGTCGCCAAGCTGAGAGACCACGTTAAAGACAAGATCGCCACCACGCAGAGCCAGATCGCCTCGCTCGAGGTCGCCAAAGCGGAGGCGGAGAAGACCTTGATCGCCGCCCAGGCCCAGCGAGATCGGCTGGGCGATCTGCAAAGAGACGTCGCCTTCAAACTCGACGAGCTCAATGCGCGCGAAAGGGCGGCGGCGCAGGCGAGGCTGCAGAGCAAGCTGACCTTCGCCGATATCGCCGTTCTGGATAGGGCCTCGCCTCCTGTCGATCCGGCCTTCCCGAAGCCGCTCGTCGTCATCCCGGTGGCGATCGCCGGCGGCCTTATGCTGGGCGTGATCCTGGCGCTCATCGCCGAGGCGACCGATCGACGCGTCCGCTCTCCCGCCGATTTCGGCAACGCGACGTCTGCGCCGATGTTGGGGGTCATCCAGGCCTCAAGGCGGCGGAGGCGGCCGATGGTCGGCGGTCGTCGCGGTGGACTGCTGACCGCCAGCTGAGTTCCCTCGGTCGGGGCGTCCGATCGGGCGTTACGGCGCCCTCGCCCCGAGCAAACGAGGGACGCGGGACCTCTGACGCTCGGGCGGGCTCGGCTGCGCTGTTGTGTTCCTGGACGCGAGGCTGCGCTCCTATATGAAGTGTCCTTCGGGTCTTGGATCCTGAGGTGGGAGTTGCCGGATGTGCAGCGTTTGCGGATGCGGACAGGCCGAGGTCGTGGTCGGGAGGCCGCAAGGCGGACCCGAGGCCAACGGTCGCGAGCGCGCCCTGCACGACCACGGCGACGGGACCGGGCCGCACGCACATCACGACCACGGCCGGGAAACCGCGCATAGCGATGGACCCGCGCAGGACCACCTCCGCGCCGCCCACGCGCCGGGCGTCAGCGCAAATCGGATGATCAGGATCGAGCAGGACATCCTGTCGAAGAATGACGCCTTCGCCCGCCAGAACCGCAGCGCGTTCACGGCTCAGCGATTGTTCGCCCTCAACGTCGTCTCGAGCCCGGGCTCAGGCAAGACGAGCCTGCTGGTCAGGACCATCGAGGCGCTGAAAGGGCGCCTCTCCGTCGCGGTCATCGAGGGCGATCAGCAGACCTCGAACGACGCCGATCGAATCCGCGCCGCCGGCGCGCCCGCGGTCCAGATCAATACCGGCAAGGGCTGTCATCTCGACGCTCACATGGTCGGACACGCGCTCGAGACGCTGCGTCCGGAGGCCGGCTCGGCCCTGTTCATCGAGAATGTCGGAAACCTGGTTTGCCCGGCCGCTTTCGATCTCGGCGAGGCGCGGCGCGTGGTCGTGCTCTCCGTCACCGAGGGCGAGGACAAGCCGCTGAAGTATCCGGAGATGTTCGCCACTGCGGACCTTATGCTGCTCAACAAGGCCGACCTCCTTCCGCATCTCGACTTCGACGTCGGCCTGTGTCTGGCGAACGCCCTTCGGGTCAATCCCAACCTGCAGACGCTCACCGTCTCCGCCCGCACAGGCGAGGGCGTCGCGGCCTTCGCCGCGTGGATCGAGGCCAATTCCGCCCGCCACACGGCCGCTACAGGCAAGGCCTGACGCGCGTGGGCGCGGCGCCGGCATGGGAAGCAAGCGGTCGGCGCCTGCAATTGCGTGTGCGCGGCGCCGTTCAGGGCGTCGGGTTTCGACCGTTCGCGCACGACCTCGCAACGCGGCTTTCGCTGAGCGGTTTCGTGCGCAACGACGCCGAGGGTTTGCTGATCGAGATCGAAGGGCCTCGTGCGCAGGCGTTCCTGACCGGGCTCGCCGCGGCGCCGCCGCCGCTGGCCCGCATCGACGCGATCGAGGTCGCCGCGATCGCGCCGGTCGGCGGCGAAGGCTTCTCGATCGACCCGAGCCGACCTGGCCGGTCGACCACCCGGATCGGCGCCGACGCGGCCGTCTGCGAGGCCTGTCTCGACGAACTGTTCGACCCGAAAAGCCGATTCTTCGGTTATCCGCTGATCAACTGCACCCACTGCGGGCCGCGCTATACGATCACCCGCGCTCTGCCATACGACCGCGCCCAAACTTCGATGGCGGCGTTTGCGATGTGCGAGGACTGCGCTCGCGACTACGCCGACCCGGCGAACCGCCGCTTTCACGCCGAGCCGATCGCGTGTCCGCGTTGCGGGCCAAAGCTTACGAAGCCGCTGGCCCAGGCCGCCGCCGTATTGGGGGGTGGCGGGATCGTGGCGCTGAAGGGGATTGGCGGCTTCCAGCTTCTGTGCGATGCGCGTGACGACGTCGCGATCGACGCCTTGCGCCGGCGCAAGGGCCGAGACGCCAAGCCCTTCGCCGTGATGGTCGCGAATCTCGCCACCGCCGAGCGGTTCGCGGAAATCGGGCCGGCCGAACGCGCCGCGCTCCTGCATCGATCGCGGCCGATCGTGCTTGCGCGGAGCCGTGGCCGCCTTGCCCCCAGCGTCGCCCCGAACCTCCGCGACGTCGGGCTGATGCTCGCCTACACGCCCCTGCACTGGCTCGTCCTGTACGCGCTCAGCGGTTCTCAGGACTTTCGCGCCTGGCGTGAGAGGCCCTCCGATCTCGCTCTGGCGGCGACCAGCGCCAATCTCGGCGGAGAGCCGCTGGCGGCTTCAGATGCAGACGCGGAACGGCGTCTTTCGGGCGTCGCCGACCTGATCGTCGGCCACGAGCGCGCCATCGTCGTCAGGGCCGACGATTCCGTCGTGCGCATTGTCGACGGGGCCCCCGCCTATATCCGGCGCGCGCGCGGTTTCGTTCCGGACCCGATCGATCTCGGCTTCGACGGCCCTAGCGTGATCGCCGCGGGCGCCGATCTCAAGAATACGATCACGATCACCCGCGGCCGAGAGGCCTTCGTCTCGCAGCACATCGGCGATCTCGACAACCGCGAGACCATCCGCTTCCGCGACGAGACGATCCGGCATTTGACCGCGATCCTCGAGGTCGAGCCCGAATGGGCGGTCTGCGATCTCCATCCGGATTTCGTCTCGACCCGCGCTGCGGAAGCCTCGGGCCTGCCGCTTGTAGCGGTCCAGCATCATGTCGCCCACGTTGCGGCGGTCGCGGCGGAAAAGAAATGGAGCGGACCCGATTCTCGGGGTTGCGCTCGACGGCCATGGCCTTGGAACGGACGGAGCGGCGTGGGGCGGCGAGCTCATCGTCCTCGACGGCGCGCGCTGGGAACGGGTCGGTTCGCTCGAACCGCTTGCGCTTGCGGGGGGCGACAAGGCGGCGCGCGAGCCGTGGCGCATGGGCGTGGCGATGCTCGAGCGGCTCGGCAGGCTCGACGCCGCGGCGCGGCTGTTTCCGGCCTTCCCCGACGCTGCGCGGCTCGCCGACGCGCTTGGGCGGGGCGCCCGCTTTCCGAGGACGACGAGCCTCGGCCGCCTGTTCGACGCCGCCGCGGCCTTCGCGGGCGTCCGCCTCGTCCAGACCTACGAAGGCCAGGCGGCGATGGAGCTCGAGGCGCTGGTCGACGCGCCGCGTGTTGTCGCCGACGGCTGGACGATCGCCGGCGGCCAGCTCGACCTCTCGCCCGCGATGGCCGCGATTCTCGACTCGCGGCTTCAAGGCCGCGAGGCGGCCGAGGCCTTCCACGGGACGTTGATCGCCGGGCTCTCCGAATGGATCAGCGCGGCGGCGGCCGCGCGCGGGCTGAAGCGCGTTGCGCTCGGCGGCGGCTGCCTGATCAACAAAGTGCTGGCCGAGGGACTCGCGGCGGCGCTGAGCGCGGCGGGCCTCGATCCCGCGCTGCCCCGCGCAGTTCCCGCCAACGATGGCGGCGTGTCGTTCGGGCAGGCCGCTTTTGCGCTGGGGCGCGCGCGCGCCGGCGGTGGTTTTCTGGTGTAGGGTGCGGTTCGACAGCGCGGCGACTGTCGCGCCTATGAAGCCTGCCCCAAAAGGATGACGTGACGATGTGTCTCGCAATTCCCGTTGAGGTGCGCGAAGTGCTGCCAGACGACATGGCCAAGGTCAGCCTTGACGGCGTGATCAAAGTCATCTCGACCGCGCTGATCGAGGACGTCAGGGTCGGCGACTATGTCGTGCTGCACGTCGGCTATGCGTTGGCCAAGATCGATCCGGAAGAAGCGCAGAAGACGCTCGAACTCTTGCACGCCGTCGGCGTCGGCGCCGCCTGAACGAAAGGCCGGCCATGAAATACGTGGACGAATACCGGGACGGCGCGCTCGCCCGATCGATCGCTGCGGAGATCGGAAGGGAAGCGCGAGGGGATCGGACCTACCGCCTGATGGAGTTCTGCGGCGGCCATACGCACGCCATCTCTCGCTACGGTCTCGAAGACCTTCTACCGGCGAACGTCCGGTTGATTCACGGACCGGGATGTCCGGTTTGCGTCTTGCCCATGGCGCGGGTCGACATGGCGATCGCCTGCGCGCGCCTGCCCGGCGTGACGCTCGCCGCCTACGGCGACTTGATGCGCGTGCCCGGTTCCGGCGGCTCGAGCCTGATGAAGGCCAGGGCGGAAGGCGCCGACATCCGTATGGTCTATTCGACGCTCGACGCCATCCGCATCGCCGAGGCCGAGCCGGACCGGGAGGTCGTGTTCTTCGCGATTGGGTTCGAGACGACCACGCCCCCGACCGCGCTCGCCGTTCGCTCGGCCCAGCGCAAGGAACTCCGGAACTTTTCGATTCTCTGCAATCACGTCCTGACCCCGCCCGCGATGCGCGCGATCCTCGAGGGCGCGAGCGACGGCGACGCAACGCCGGTCTTCATCGAGGGATTCATCGGCCCCGCCCATGTGAGCACGGTCATCGGCACGCGCCCCTACGAGTCTTTCGCGCGCGACGATGGGAAGCCGGTGGTGATCGCCGGATTCGAGCCGCTCGACGTGGCGCAGGCGATCCTCATGCTGGTCAGGCAGATCAACGGCGGTCGCGCCGAGGTAGAGAACCAATACATCCGGGCGGTGACGCCCACGGGCAACCTCAAGGCGCAGGCGGAGATGGCCGGAGTGTTCGAGACCCGCGAGTCGTTCGAGTGGCGCGGGCTCGGCTTCCTGCCGAGGAGCGCCCTCAAGCTGCGGACGGAATTCGGCGCATACGACGCCGAGCACCGTTTCGGCCTCGCCGAACAGCCGGCCAGGGACAACCCGGCCTGCGAATGCGGCGCGATCCTGCGGGGCGCGAAGGCGCCCCGCGAGTGCAAGCTGTTCGGGACCGTCTGCACGCCAGATACCCCGATGGGCTCCTGCATGGTGTCGCCGGAGGGCGCCTGCGCGGCGCACTGGACCTATGGTCGCTTCCGCGAGAAAGCCCGCGCCGCGTCCGAAAAGGCCCTTGCATGAGCCTGGAGAAGCCGGTCCGGCGCAAGCTCGACCTGAAGAATGGCCGGGTCGACCTGTCGCACGGGGCCGGCGGCCGGGCGATGGGACAGCTCATCGAGGACATCTTCCACGAGGCGTTCGACAATCCTTGGCTGCGTGCCGGCAACGACCAGTCCGCCTTCGACGTTGCGGCCGGGCGCATGGTGATGACGACCGACGCCTATGTCGTCTCGCCGATTTTCTTTCCCGGCGGGGACGTCGGTTCGCTTTCGGTCAACGGCACGATCAACGACGTCGCGATGGCGGGGGCGCGCCCGCTCTATCTGTCGGCGAGCTTCATCATCGAGGAGGGCCTGCCGTTCGCCGACCTTCGGCGCGTGGCGACCAGCATGGGCGAGGCCTCGCGCGCGGCGGCCGTCCCGATCATCACCGGAGACACCAAGGTCGTCGAGCGCGGAAAGGCGGACAAGCTGTTCGTCTCGACTGCGGGCGTCGGCCTCGCGCCGCCCGGACTTGTCCTGTCGAGCGACGCGGCCCGGCCGGGCGACGTCGTCATCGTCTCCGGAAGCATCGGAGACCATGGCGTGGCGGTCATGTCGAAGCGCGAGAATCTCGAATTCGAGACAGAAATTCTGTCCGACACCGCCGCGCTTCACGGCCTCGTCGCCGAGATGGTCGCAAGCGTCGGGCCGGCCTTGCGCGTCATGCGCGACCCCACGCGCGGCGGACTTGCTGCGACCCTCAACGAACTCGCGCATCAGTCTCGCGTCGGCTTTTCGATCGACGAGGACAAGATCCCGGTTCGGGCCGAGGTCGCCGCCGCCTGCGAGTTTCTTGGTCTCGATCCGCTCAACGTCGCCAACGAAGGCAAGCTCGTGGCGATCGTCTCGCCGGGCTCCGCCGATCGGTTGATCGGCGCGATGAGGGCTCATCCGCTCGGCCGGCAATCCTCGATCATTGGCCGAGCGGTCGAGGATCCCCATCATTTTGTAGAGATGCGCACCGCTTTCGGCGGGGGACGGATCGTCGACTGGCTCGCCGGCGAACAGCTCCCCCGCATTTGTTGAGCGCCGCCCAGAGCGGACGGCGGTTCGCGACGCTGAGCAGCCGGGTCTACGGCTTCGACTGTTCTTTTTGCGGCTCTTCGCCGGGTTTGTCCGCGGCGGGGGCCTCCGCGCCGCCCGCGGCTGGCGCGGCTTCGCCGGCGGCTGCTGGCGGCGCCGCCGCGGCCGTCGTCATGATCCGGTTGTAATCGCCCTCGAATTTTGCCGAACCGAGCGCCTCCTTGGACATGTTCTCGGCAGCCTTCTTGGCCAGCCCGGACGCCAGCTCGCGCTTGCCAAGCTGCTGCGCCTCTTCCCCGGTTAACGGTTTATCCTCGACCGACGTCACCTTGAAGAAGCTCGCGCTGTTCCTCGATCGGATGAAAAACACGTCATCAGGCTTTCTGGCCTGGAGAGCCGTCAGCATCTGCGGGGGCATCGTGGCGCTGTCGAGCGCGCCCGGTCCTCGACTATACTTGATGCCGGATTCGTTCAATTTTCCCTCGACCTGGTCAATGGTCTTGAAGTCCTTCGTCGCCGTAGCGAGCGCATCCAGATTGCCGGTGGGCGGAAAGGAAACCTGCTCGATGTTATAGATCTGGCGCTTTGCGAACTGATTGGGATGGCTCTGGATGTAGTCGTCGATCTCGCTTTTCGAGATCGCGCTCACTTTGCCGCCGAGATCGCGCTGAACGTAGGCCCCGGCGAGAATCTGCTCGCGCGACCGCAACAGATCGAGATGGACGGTCGGCTCGCGGTCGAGCTTGCCGGCGATCGCCTGCTGAACCAGGTACTTTCGTTCGACGATCCGGCTGAGGATGGCCTTGGTCACGTCGTCGGTGCGTTTGTCCGCCGGCACGTTCGCAAGACGCAACTCGTTGTCCAACTCCTGCTGGGTGACGTCATCGGGCCCCACATGAGCGATGACCTGTCCGACAACCGCGGACGACTCTTGTTTCTTGCCGCACCCGGCGAGCGCAATGGCGCCCGTCAAGGCCAGCACCGTCGCAGCGATCCGCCACCGGTCCTTCGTAACTCTTGAAATTTGCAGCAACGTTATTCTCCCGATTTGACCTGCCGATGCGCGTCCTTGCAGCAGCCGTCGCAAATCCAAAAATTCCTTCGCGCCCCATCCCACCTAGCGCCGACGTTTCGCCCGTCGTCGCCCGCCGACCGAGATCCCGGCGCAAACGCTATAAGGCGGCTTGCCCCATTTTGCTAACGACAGACTCTTTAAACAAACGGAAATTGAAAATTCCCCCAGCCGGCAATCCCCGTATTTTCTTCGCGGGGCCTCGACCCCCGTATTAACGTCCCTTGACGGCTTTATGAAATCTTTATGGCGAGCCGTTCAATCGAAATCGAAACCTTATGGAGGTCGGGCGTACGACGCCTGCGCTGAGGAGGCGGGTGATCATGCTGGACCTTACGTATGTAGCGCTCGGATTTGCGCTCATCGGACTGATGGGGCTTTACGCCGCAGCATTGCGGCGTCTCTGAACCTGTAGACTGCGGTCTTGCGGATGTCCGTTCCGCTTGCCGTTTCCCGGAGCGCACACAATGACCGAACCGATGATCGGGCTGGCGGTGGCGGTGCTGCTTGGCCTCTACCTTCTCTACACGCTGATCCGCCCCGAAAAATTCTGACCCCGAGGACTTCGCGATGACGCTTGCCGGCTGGTCGCAAATCATATTGGCGCTCGCCCTGGTTATGGCGTGCGCCGTGCCGCTCAGCGCTTTCATTGCCCGGGTGTTCGCGGGCGAGCGAACGGTCCTCTCGCCGATCCTGGGGCCGGTCGAGCGGGTGTTCTATCGGCTCGCGGGGGTCGATCCGGCGAGAGAGCAGGATTGGCTGGGCTACGCCGTGGCCATGGTGGTCTTCTCGATCGCCGGATTCCTGTCCCTCTACGCCTTGCAGCGCCTGCAAAACGTCCTGCCGTTCAATCCTCGGGGCTTCGACGCCGTCCCGCCGGACCTCGCGTTCAACACCTCGTCCAGTTTCATCACCAATACGAACTGGCAGAACTACAGCGGCGAGACGACGATGAGCCATCTCACGCAGATGCTCGGCCTCACCGTCCACAATTTCCTGTCCGCCGCTACGGGCCTCGCCGTGGCCTTCGCGCTGGCGCGCGGCTTCGTGCGCTCCTCCGCCCAGACGGTCGGCAATTTCTGGGTCGACCTCACCCGGATCACGCTCTATCTCCTCCTGCCGATCGCGTTCATCCTCGCGTTCGCGTTGGTGGCGCTCGGCGTCCCGCAGACCCTCGCCGGCGCGGTCGACGCGACCACGCTCGAAGGCTTGAAGCAGACGATCTCGATCGGGCCGCTGGCGAGCCAGGAAATCATCAAGGAACTCGGCACCAACGGCGGCGGCTTCTTCAACGCCAACTCGTCGCACCCGTTCGAGAACCCGAACGCCTGGAGCAATCTTCTGGAGATCTGGGCGCTCCTGGTCATTCCCACCGCCTCGGTCCTGGCCTTTGGGCGCGTGGTCGGGAACCTGCGCGAGGGCGGCGCGATCCTCGCCGCGATGGCGGTGTTTCTCGTGCTCGGCGTTCTCGTCGTCTACTGGTCCGAAGCCGCCGGCAATCCGCTGCTCGCCTCGCTCGGCGTCGATCGCTCGCTCGGCAATTTCGAAGGCAAGGAGGTCCGCTTCGGTCAGGCGATGTCGGCCTTGTTCACCGCCGGTACGAGCGGCACCAGCACCGGCGCCGTCAATGCGATGTTCAACTCCTTCACGCCGCTTGGCGGTCTCGTGCCGATGTTCAATCTGCTCGCCGGCTGCATCTGGCCGGGCGGCGTCGGGTCCGGCCTCTACGGCTTCCTGATCGTGGCCATCATCGCGGTGTTCATCGCGGGCCTGATGGTCGGCCGGACGCCGGAATACCTCGGCAAGAAGATCGAGGTGCGCGAGATGAAGCTCTCGATGCTGGCGGTGCTCATCTATCCGCTGGTCGTGCTCGGCTTCGTCGGCGCCTCGGTCCTCTTGCAGACGGCGCTCGACAGTCTCGGCAACGCGGGCCCGCACGGCCTGTCGGAAATCCTCTACGCCTACGCCTCCGCCAACGCCAACAACGGCTCGGCCTTCGCCGGCCTGAACGGGAACACGCTCTGGTTCAACACGACGCTGGGCCTCGCGATGCTGATCGGCCGCTTCGCCTACATCGTTCCGGTGCTGGCGCTCGCGGGTTCGCTCGCGGCCAAGAAGAAGATCCCCGCCTCGGCCGGCACCTTCCCCACCGACGGGCCGCTGTTCGTCGGGCTGCTCGTCGGCGTGATCGTCATTCTCTACCTCCTGCAATATTTCCCGGCTCTGTCGCTTGGGCCCGTCGTCGAGCACTTCCTGATGCTCGCCGGCAAGACGTTCTGATCGGAAAGGCGAGCCCCCATGTCCTCGCACAAGCCAAAGCCCCAGAGCCTGCTCGACGGCCGGATTATCAACGCTGCGGCGCTCGACGCCGTGCGCAAGCTCGATCCGCGGGCGCTCGCCAGGAACCCGGTGATCTTCGTGACCGAGGCGGTTTCGGCCGTCGTCACCCTCTTGTTCCTGCGCGACCTCTTTGCTGCCAACGGGCAGGCCGCGTTTTCCGGACAGATCGCCGCCTGGCTGTGGTTCACCGTCCTCTTTGCCAATTTCGCCGAGGCGGTCGCCGAGGGACGCGGCAAGGCTCAGGCGGACGCCTTGCGCAAGACGCGCACCGACACCCCCGCCAGGCGCTACGCCGACCCAGGCAAACTCGACGGTCCGCTCGTGGTCGTGAACGCGCAGGACCTCAAGCTCGAACGACGTCGTCCTCGTCGAGCCCGGCGAAATCATCCCGGGCGACGGCGAGATTCTCGAGGGCGTCGCCTCGGTCAACAAATCGGCGATCACCGGCGAATCCGCGCCCGGTCATTCGCGAGGCCGGCGGCGATCGCTCGGCGGTCACCGGGGGCACGACGGTGCTTTCCGATTACATCAAGGTGAAGATCACCGCCGCGCCGGGCTCGACCTTCATCGACCGCATGATCGCGCTGGTGGAAGGGGCGGAGCGGCAGAAGACCCCGAACGAACTCGCGCTGTCGATCCTTCTGTCCGGCCTGACCCTGATCTTCCTGATCGTCTGCGTGACGCTTTGGCCGATCGCGAAATATTCCGGAACGGAACTGTCGGCGACCGTGCTGATCGCGCTGCTCGTCTGCCTCATTCCCACGACGATCGGCGGCCTCCTGTCCGCCATCGGCATCGCCGGGATGGATCGGCTAATCCGCTTCAACGTGATCGCCACCTCCGGGCCGCGCGGTCGAGGCCGCAGGCGACGTCGATACGCTGCTGCTCGACAAGACCGGCACGATCACCTTCGGCAACCGCATGGCGACCGAATTCCTGCCGGTCGGGGGCGTCCGAGCCGAGGCTGTCGCCGAGGCGGCGCTGGCCTCGAGCCTCTCCGACGAAACCCCGGAGGGCCGCTCGATCGTGGCGCTCGCCAAGGGCGACTACGGACTGCCGGAGCCCGCGCTCGACCCGGCGGAGACCAAGGTCGTGCCCTTCGCGGCCCAGACCCGCATTTCGGGCGTCGACGTCGGCGGCCCGCTCGATCCGCAAAGGCGCGATCAACTCGATCCTGCGCTATCTGAAAACGTCGATGGACAAGACGCCGGCCGAGTTCCGCCTCGCGGTCGAGCGGGTCGCGATGTCGGGCGGCACGCCGCTCGCCGTGGCCGACGGCCGCACGCTGCTCGGCGTCATCCATCTCAAGGACATTGTGAAGCCCGGCATCAAGGAGCGCTTCGCCGCGTTGCGCGCGATGGGCATCCGCACGGTCATGGTCACGGGCGACAATCCGGTCACCGCGGCGGCGATCGCGTCGGAAGCCGGCGTCGATGATTTCCTCGCGGAAGCCACGCCCGAAGACAAGCTCGGCTATATCCGCAAGGAGCAGTTCGGCGGCCGGCTGATCGCGATGTGCGGGGACGGCACCAACGACGCGCCCGCGCTCGCTCAGGCCGACGTCGGCGTCGCCATGCAGACCGGCACGCAGGCGGCCCGCGAGGCCGGCAACATGGTCGATCTCGACTCCAACCCGACCAAGCTGATCGAGATCGTCGAGATCGGCAAGCAGCTCCTGATGACGCGCGGCTCGCTCACGACCTTCTCGATCGCCAACGACGTCGCAAAATATTTCGCCATTCTGCCGGCGCTGTTCCTGGCGACCTATCCCGAGCTCGGCGCGCTGAATGTGATGCATCTGGGTTCGCCCCAGTCGGCGATCCTGTCCGCCGTGATCTTCAATGCGCTGATCATCATCGCGCTGATCCCGCTGGCGCTGAAGGGCGTCGCCTACCGTGCGGTCGGCGCTGCTGCGCTGCTGCGCCGCAATCTCTTCGTCTACGAACTCGGCGGCCTGATCCTGCCGTTCATCGGCATCAAGGCGATCGACCTGATCGTCGCCGTGCTGCACTTGGCCTGACACGCTGGCCTGAAAGGGGCGACCCATGCTTCAACACATCCGCCCGGCGGTCGTGCTGCTCGTTCTGTTCTCCGCGCTGACGGGATTGATCTATCCGCTCGCGGTCACCGGGATCGCGCAACTCGCGCTGCCGCGCCAGGCGAACGGCAGTTTGATCGAGAAGGACGGGGTCGTGATCGGCTCGGCGCTGATCGGGCAGAACTTCAAGACGGACCGCTACTTCCATCCGCGCCCTTCGGCGACGACCGACGCCGACCCGAACGACTCGACCAAGACGATCGACGCGCCCTACAACGCCGCCAATTCTTCCGGCTCGAATCTGGGGCCGACGTCGCAAAAGCTGATCGACCGGGTCAAGGCGTCGGTCGAGGCATGGCGCTCAAGGGCAGGCTCCGGGCCGGTTCCGGCCGACGCCGTCACGACCTCGGCTTCCGGGCTCGATCCCGACATCTCTCCCGAGAACGCGCTGGCGCAGGCGTCCGCCGTAGCCAAGGCGCGCGGCCTCGATGACGCGCGGGTGCGGGCGCTGGTCGAGGCCTCCATCGAGCGGCCGGCGTTCGGATGGATCGGCCAAGCGCGGGTCAACGTTTTGCGGCTGAATCTGGCGCTGGATGCGATAAAGTCGTCATCGTGACAACCTTTGGCTCACGATGACGCAAACGAGTCGAGACGACGACGGACGCCCGAATCCGGACGCGCTGCTGGCGGCGGTCAAACGGTCGACGTCGGGCCAACTCAAGGTTTTCCTCGGCGCGGCGCCCGGGGTCGGCAAGACCTACGCGATGCTCCTGGGCGCGCGGCGCCTCAAGGAAGAAGGCGTCGACGTCGTCGTCGGCCTGGTCGAGACGCACGGGCGCGCCGAGACCGGGGCGCTGCTCGAAGGACTCGAGGTTCTCCCGCGCAACATCATTGACTACCACGGCCGGGCGATCGCCGAGTTCGATATCGACGCGGCCCTCGATCGCAAGCCGACGCTGATCGTCGTCGACGAGCTCGCGCACACCAACGCCCCGGAAAGCCGGCATCCCAAGCGATGGCAGGATGTGCAGGAGCTGATCGCAGCAGGCATCGACGTCTGGACCGCGCTCAATATCCAGCACCTCGAAAGCCTCGCCGACGTCGTGTCGCGCATCACCGGCGTCACGGTCCGCGAGACGGTGCCGGATCGCGTGCTCCAGGAAGCGCATGACGTCGTCCTCGTCGACATCACGCCGGACGAACTGATCCAGCGCCTCAACGAAGGCAAGGTCTACGTCCCGGAGACGGCGCGTCGCGCGATCCAGAACTTCTTCACCGCGGGGAACCTGACGGCGCTGCGCGAACTCGCCCTGCGCCGCACCGCCGACCGGGTCGACGACCAGATGGCGGACTTCCTGCGGCAGAAGGCGATCGAGGGCCCGTGGGGCGCATCGGAGCGCCTGCTGGCCTGCGTCGGCCCCACAGAGGTCTCCGAACGGGTGGTTCGCCGCGCGGCGCAACTCGCGACTTCGCTCAACGCCGCCTGGACGGCGGTCCATGTCGAACCGTTCGGCTACGTGAACGACGCGAAGCGCGCCAGCCAGCTCGCCAAGAGCTTCAGCCTCGCCGAGCGGCTCGGCGGCGACACCACCCGGGTGCAGGGCGCCGACTTCGCCGAGGAGATCCTGCGGCTCGCCCGGCGCGAGAACGTGACCCAGATCGTGCTGGGCCAGTCGCACGCGGGGACGCTGGCGCGCCTTTTCGGCCGCTCCCTGCCCGACAGCGTTATGCGGCGATCGGGCTCGATCGAAGTCCACATCGTCCCGCAAGCGGAGTCGAACCGCCCGAAGCGCTTCCTGCCCAGCCTGAAGTTCGACCGCAAGGGCGTCGAGGCCGAGATTGGCGTGGCGCTGGGTTCGGTCGCCGCCGCCGTTGTCGTCGGCGAGGCGCTGACCGCCGCGCTCAAGCTGCCGAACCTGTCGATGATCTTTCTCGCCGCCGTGCTGTTCACCGGCATGCGGTTCGGGACGCGGGCGGCGATCATCGCCTCGTTCGCCTCGTTCGCCGCCTACAATTTTTTCTTCATCGAACCGATCTACACGTTCACCATCGCGCAGCCGCAGGAACTGTTCGCGCTCTTGATCTTCCTCGGCGTCTCGGTCTTGACGGGTTCGCTCACCGGCCGCGTTCGCGACCAGCGGGAGGGCGTGATCAAGAACGCCGAGGTCATGCGGTCGCTGTTCGACTATTCCCGAAAGCTCTCCGGCGCTTCGAAAGCCGACGACGTACTCTGGGCGGCTGCAGCGCACCTTCATTCCATGTTCGGCGGGCGCATCGTCCTTCTGGTGGCGGAAGGCGACGAGCTCAACTTGCGCGCCGCATGGCCGCCGGACGCGCAACTCGACCCGACGGCCATGACCGCCGCGCGCTGGGCGCAGCAGAAGCGTGAGCCGGCCGGCTGGGGCACCGGCACCCTCCCGAACGTCGATTTCCAGTTCCGCCCGCTGATCGCCGCGCGCGGGCCGATTGCGGTGTGCGGCTTCGAGCCGCACTCGCCGGAAGAGCCGATTTCCGGCGACGACGAGCAGGCGCTGGCGTCGATTCTCGACCAGACGGCGATCGCGCTCGACCGCGTCCTGCTTGCGCGCGAGGCTGTCGACACCGCAGCGATGCAGGAGAACGAGAAAGTGCGCGACGCGCTGCTCGCCTCGCTCTCGCACGATCTGCGAACGCCGCTTTCGGCGATTGCGGGGGCGGCGACCTCGCTGCGCGCGCTCGGCGACAAGATGAAGCCGGAGGAACGTATCGAGCTGCTGACTTCGATCGAAGACGAGACGGCGCGCCTTTCGCGCTTTGTCGCGAACCTGCTCGATATGTCGCGCATCGAGGCGGGCGGCCTCAAGGTCAATCGCGATTTCGTCGACGTGGCGGATGTCGTGCAGGGGGCGGTCGAGCGCAGTCGCAAGGCGTTCCCCAAGCAGCCGGTCAAGGTCAATCTCGCGCCCGACATTCCGTTCGTGCGCGGCGACGACAAGCTGCTTGAGCAGGTGCTGTTCAATCTGCTCGACAACGCGCACAAGTACGCCGCCGATAGCGGCGCGGCGATTCACGGGCGCCGCGACGGCGACGAGGTCGTCCTCAGCGTCACCGACGAAGGGCCGGGGGTGAAGCCGGCCGACCTCGAGAAGATCTTCGAGAAGTTCTATCGCGGCGGCCGCGCCGACGGGCGCAAGCCCGGCACCGGCCTCGGCCTGTCGATCTGTCGCGGCCTGATCGAATCCATGGGCGGGACGATCGTGGCGCAAAGCCCGGCGGTGCGCCGGAGGGGAACCCGTATCGTCATTCGTCTTCCGGCGGTCGAGCCGTCCGCCATCGCCATGAAGGCCGCTTCATGACCCCGGCGGGCGCCTGCCGGGTTCTCGTCGTCGACGACGAGCCGCAGATCCAGCGGTTTCTCCATGTCGCGCTCACGGCCGCGGGCTATGAGGTCGTCTCCGCCGAAACCGGCGCGCAAGCGGTTCGGATGGCCGTCACCAGCGCGCCCGACCTGATCGTGCTCGATCTCGGCCTGCCCGATCGGGACGGCAAGGAGGTGCTGCGCGACATCCGGACCTTCTCGCAAACGCCGGTGATCATCCTGTCGGCGCGCGATCGGGAGTCGGAAAAGATCGAGGCGCTCGACCTCGGCGCCGACGACTATGTCGAAAAACCTTTCGGGATCGGAGAGCTGACGGCGCGGCTGCGCGCCGCGCTTCGCCACAAGGCGAGTGCCGCGCAGCCCGCGCCGCGGATCGAAATCGACAGCGTCGTCATGGACTTCGACAAGCGGCTGGTCACCCGTGAGGGCGCGCCGGTCAAGCTGACGCCGAAAGAATACGACCTCCTGGCCGTCCTTTTCCGCAATGCGGGGCGGGTCGTCACGCACCGCCAGATCCTGACCGCCGTCTGGGGCCCCGCGCATACCGAGGATACGCAATATCTCCGGGTCTTCATCGGTCAGCTGCGAGCCAAGATCGAGCGCGACCCGACCTCGCCCAAAATCGTCACCACCGAGCCCGGCGTCGGCTATCGCGCTGCTGAAGCCTGAGGCGCCGCGCCCTCCTTCTTCCATCGCTCTGATGAATTCGAGGGCGCCCCGCCCTCGCCTGCGGCGCCGCCCAGCGAATCTGCGGCATAAAGCCGCTGGCATGCTCGTTGCGTCATGGCCCCCGGCTCCTGCGGGGTCAGGCTGTCACGGCCCTGTTTCAGGGCGTACTCGACGAGGTCCTACACATGTCCTTGGCAACTCGAATACTCTCGCGCGCGGCGGGCGCGCTCCTGGGAGGCGCGCTGGCGCTCGGCGTCACCGCCGCCTGGGCGGACGACGGCACGATCAAGATCGGAATTCTGCATTCCCTGTCGGGGACGATGGCGATCAGCGAGACGACGCTCAAGGACGTCATGCTGATGCTGATCGACGAGCAGAACAAGAAGGGCGGGGTGCTCGGCAAGAAGCTCGAGGCCGTGGTCGTCGATCCGGCGTCCAACTGGCCGCTGTTCGCCGAAAAGGCCAAGGAGCTGATCGAGAAGGACAAGGTCTCGGTTGTCTTCGGCTGCTGGACCTCGGTGTCGCGCAAGTCCGTGCTGCCGGTGTTCAAGGAGCTCGACTCGATGCTGTTCTATCCCGTCCAATACGAGGGCGAGGAATCCGAGCGCAACGTCTTCTATACCGGCGCCGCGCCCAACCAGCAGGCGATTCCCGCTGTCGACTACCTCATGAGCGCGGACGGCGGCTCGGTGAAGCGCTGGGTGCTCGAAGGCACCGACTACGTCTACCCGCGCACCACCAACAAGATCCTCGAGGCCTACCTGAAGCTCAAGGGCGTTCCGGCCGAGGACATCATGATCAACTATACGCCGTTCGGCTTCTCCGACTGGCAGACCGAAGTGTCGAAGATCAAGGCCTTCGGCTCGGCCGGCAAGAAGACCGCGGTGGTCTCCACCATCAACGGCGACGCCAACGTGCCGTTCTACAAGGAGCTCGGCAACCAGGGCATCAAGGCGACCGACATCCCCGTCGTGGCGTTCTCAGTCGGCGAAGAAGAGCTCGCCGGTCTCGACACCAAGCCGCTGGTCGGCCATCTCGCCGCCTGGAACTACTTCGAGTTGATCGATACGCCGGCCAACAAGGCTTTCATCGAAAAGTGGCATGAGTTCACCAAGAAGCCGAGCCGCACCACCAACGATCCGATGGAAGCCCACTACATCGGCTTCAACATGTGGGTGAAGGCGGTCGAGAAGGCCCAGAGCTTCGAGCCGGACAAGGTCATCCCGGCCATGATCGGCGTCGCCGTGCCGAACCTCACCGGCGGCCTGTCGACGATGATGCCGAACCACCACATCACCAAGCCGGTCTACATCGGAGAAATCCAGGCCGACGGTCAGCTCAATACGGTCTGGCAGACGCCCGGAACGCTCGTCGCTCAGGAATGGTCGCCTTATCTCGAAGGGTCGCGCGACCTGATCGCCGATTGGCGCCCGCCCATGTCCTGCGGCAACTTCAATGTGAAAACCGGCAAGTGCGGCGGCTGACCATCTGAACCCGAAGACCTCCCCTTCCGCGAGCTCCCTGCGCGGAAGGGGATTTGTCCAAACCGCGCCGCATGAGGTCCGATTGCATTCCGCCGTTCGTCAAAGCGTGGCCGCGCTCGCGCTCACGATCTTCGCCCTCCTTGGCGGCCTCGCCCTTTCCGGTGCGGCGCGCGCGGACGCCCTCGACGACACGCTCGCGCGATTCACCACCGACAAGTTCGCGGACAGCGAAAAGGCGATCGGCGAACTCGCCGCCGAGGCGCCTCCGCAAGGCGCGGCGATCCTCGAGGCGCTGAGCGAGAACCGGCTGCTCTACGATCCGGGCGCGCATGTCGTCGCCTATCGCACCGCAGATGGAAAAGTCCTCGACGCCAAGACGGGCGCGGCGATCGCCGATCCCGCATCGTTCAAGAAAGTGCGCGTCAACAACGCGCTCCGAACCGCCATCGAAGGCGCGATCGGTTCGCTGACCTCTCGAACCCCGATCCGGAGAAGCGTCTGGCGGCGGCCGAAGAGGTGTTCAAGAGCCGTGACGCCAAGGCGCTCCCCGCCATCAAGACCCAACTCGGCAAGGAAAGCGATCCACGCGTCGCCGACGCGCTGAAGCTCGCCGTCGCCGCCATCGTCGCATCCAGCGATCAGGCGACCTCCGCGGACCGCCTCTCGGCGATCGAGACGCTGAAGGCCCGCGGCGACCAGGACGCGCAGAACCTGATCGACGCGCTCGACCAGAAAACCACGGACCCGCAGGTCAAGGCCGCGGCGGACTCCGCGCTGTCCGCCATCCATACCCGGCTCCTGTTCTGGGGCGCGGCGCAGGATCTCTGGTATGGCCTCTCCGCCTCGTCGGTGCTGCTGCTCGCGGCGATCGGCCTCGCCATCACCTTCGGCGTCATGGGCGTCATCAACATGGCGCACGGCGAGATGGTGATGATCGGCGCCTACGCGACCTATGTCGTGCAATTGGCGCTGCCCCCGTCCTTGCAGAACTGGTCGCTCGCCTTCGCCATTCCGCTCGCCTTCGTGGTCGCCGCCGTCGTCGGCGTGGCGATCGAACGGCTGGTGATCCGCTATCTTTATACGCGGCCGCTCGAGACGCTGCTTGCGACCTGGGGCGTCTCGCTCATCCTGCAGCAGCTGGTGCGCAGCTTGTTCGGGGCGAACAACCGCCTGGTGAGCAACCCGCCGTTCATGTCGGGCGCCTTTCATGTCGGCGGCCTCGAGATTACGACCAACCGGCTGTGGATCATCGTTCTGGCGATCGTGGTGTTCGTCGGGCTGCAACTTGTCCTGCGCGCCACCCGCTTCGGCCTGCAGATGCGCGCCGTCACCCAGAACCGTCGCATGGCCGCGGCGATGGGCATCTCGACCGCGACGGTGGACATGCTGGCCTTCGCGCTGGGGTCGGGGGTGGCGGGGATCGCGGGCGTCGCCCTCTCCCAGATCGACAACGTGTCCCCGAACCTCGGCCAGGGCTACATCATCGACAGCTTCATGGTCGTGGTGTTCGGCGGCGTCGGCAATCTTTGGGGCACCGCGCTCGGTGCGCTGATGATCGGCGTCGCCAACAAGATCCTCGAGCCAGTGATCGGCGCCGTCCAGGGCCAGATCGTGCTCCTGATCATCATCATCCTGTTCATCCAGAAGCGGCCGCGCGGCATGTTTGCGCTCAAGGGCCGCGCGGTGGAAGCATGAGCCGGCAGCTCGACCGCATCGGACTCGTCTTCATCGTCCTCCTGGCGGCGGCGGCGATTCTCGTCCCGGTGCTGTCGCTGGCGACGCCGGCGAACTCGCCGTTCAACATCCCGCCCTATCTGGTGCAGCTGTTCGGCAAGTACCTGTGCTACGCCATCCTCGCCGTGGCGCTCGACCTCGTGTGGGGCTATTGCGGCATCCTGTCGCTTGGCCACGGCGCGTTCTTCGCGCTCGGCGGTTACGCGATGGGCATGTATCTCATGCGTCAGATCGGGACGCGCGGCGTCTACGCCAACCCGATCCTGCCCGACTTCATGGTGTTCCTGAACTGGAAGGAGCTGCCGGTCGCGTGGTGGGGCTTCGACTGGTTCCCCTACGCGATGGTGATGGTGGTGCTGGTTCCGGGGCTCCTGGCTCTGGCGTTCGGCTGGTTCGCCTTCCGCTCGCGCGTCACCGGCGTCTATCTTTCGATCATCACTCAGGCGATGACCTTTGCCCTCTTCAAGGAATTCTTCCGCAACGACTTCGGCTTCGGCGGCAACAACGGCCTCACCGACTTCAAGGACCTGCTCGGCTTCTCGCTGCAGTCGTCCGCGACCAAGGCGGCGCTGTTTTCGGCGACCGCGATTGCGCTGATCCTGTCGTACTTCGTTGCGCGCGCGATCATCGGCTCGAAATACGGCAAGGCGCTGGTGGCGATCCGCGACGCCGAAAGCCGCATGCGCTTTCTCGGCTACCGGGTCGAGAACTATAAGCTCTTCGCCTTTGTCGTCTCGGCCGTGATGGCGGGCGTGGCCGGCGCTCTCTATGTGCCGCAGGTCGGCATCATCAACCCGAGCGAGTTCGCTCCCGCCAATTCGATCGAGGCGGCCATCTGGGTCGCAGTCGGCGGGCGCGGGACGCTGGTTGGGGCGGCGCTCGGGGCCATCGCGGTCAACTTCGCCAAAACCTGGTTCACCGGCGTCTTCCCCGAATACTGGCTCTACGGGCTCGGCGGCCTGTTCGTCCTGGTCACCCTGTTCCTGCCGCGCGGCCTGCTCGGCCTTCTGCTTCACGCCCGGCGCGACAGCGCGCCGAAAGTCGAGGCGCCGGCGCTCGCCGTCGAGGAGGGGGCCGACCCATGACGCTCGCCGAAACCGCCAACCCGACCCTGACCTCGTCGATCCTCTACCTCGACGGCATCAGCGTGTCGTTCGACGGCTACAAGGCGCTGCGCAGCCTGTCGCTGACGCTTGCGCCCGGCGAGATGCGCGCGATCATCGGCCCGAACGGCGCCGGGAAGACCACGATGATGGACGTCATCACCGGCAAGACCCGGCCGGACGAGGGCGAGGCGATGTTCGACGGCAAGTACGATCTGACCCGGCTCGACGAGGCGGAGATCGCGACGCTCGGCATCGGCCGCAAGTTTCAGAAGCCGACCGTGTTCGAGAATCATACGGTCGAGGACAACCTCTTGCTCGCCGTCAAGGCGCCCCGCAGCGTCGCCGCGACCCTCCTGGCTCGTCACGAGCCCGACGTGCGCGCCACCATCGACCGCATTCTCGCGACGACGCGGCTCAGGGATCATCGCGCGCGCGTCGCGGGCTCTCTCTCGCATGGACAGAAGCAGTGGCTCGAGATCGGCATGCTGCTGGCGCAGGACCCCAAACTCCTTTTGGTGGACGAGCCGGTCGCGGGCATGACCGACGCCGAGACCGCGGCGACCGCCGAGCTTTTGCGCGAGATCGCGCAGGACCATTCGGTCGTCGTGGTCGAGCACGACATGACCTTCGTGCGCGAGCTCGGGGTCAAGGTGACGTGCCTGCACGAAGGCGCGGTGCTCGCCGAGGGCACGCTCGACCAGGTCAGCGCCGACCCGCGCGTGATCGAAGTCTACCTGGGACGGTGAGGACATGCTGACCGTCGATCGCATCGATCTTTACTACGGCGCGGCGCAGGCGCTGCGCTCGGTCTCGATCAAGGCGGAGCCCGGGCGCATCCTGACTGTGCTGGGGAGGAACGGCGTCGGCAAGTCGTCGTTGCTGCGCGCCATCGTCGGCCAGCACATGGTCGCCTCCGGCGCGATCCGCTGGAACGACGACGACATGACGCGGCTGCCGAGTCACCTGCGCGCCAAGAGCGGCGTCGGTTATGTGCCGCAGGGCCGGGAGATCTTTCCGCTCCTCACCGTGCGCGAAAACCTGATGACCGGCTTCGCCGCGCGTGAAGCGCTCGGAGCGCGCCATCGACGACGAGATCTTTTCGCTGTTTCCCGTCCTCAACGAGATGCTCGGCCGTCGCGGCGGCGACCTCTCGGGCGGCCAGCAGCAACAGCTCGCGATTGCCCGCGCGCTGGTGACCAAGCCCAAGCTCCTGCTTCTCGACGAGCCGACCGAGGGCATTCAGCCCTCGATCATCAAGGACATCGGCCGGGCGCTGGTGCACTTGAGGCGCAAGGGCGGCATGGCGATCCTGGTGGTCGAGCAATATTTCGAATGGGCGCGCGACATCTGCGACGACTATGCGGTGATGGATCGCGGCGCGATCGTGCTGTCGGGGACGCGGGCCGAGATGGACGAGACGGCGGTGCGGGGGCGGATGACGGTATAGGCCACAGGCAGAATCTGGCGTTTGTCATGAAACCGTCTTGACATCGGCTTCCGGCGCATCGATTTTTGTGAAATGCGCCTCAGCTCGACCGATTTCTCCGATGATGGGCGAATCCCGAAACTCTGCACCTGCGAAGGCGAGGGCTTGTCGCCGGCCCTTGCATGGACCGACGCGCCGCCGGCGTCCCGGAGTTTCGTCGTGCTGTGCAACGATCCGGACGCGCCGGACGGCGTGTGGCGGCACTGGGCGGCCTACGACATGCCGCATGGCTGGACGCATCTCGCCCGCGGCGCCGGGCGCGCGGCGGCGAGCCTGAAGCAGGCGATCAACGATTTCGGGCGGGTGGGATATGCCGGGCCCTGCCCGCCGCCCGGCGACGGGTCGCATCACTATCGTTTCAGCCTGCTGGCGCTGTCGGTCGACCGGCTCAGCGTCCACGCTGGCGCGCATTGCCGCGACGTCGAGCGGGAGGCGCGCAAGCACGCGCTCGCCGAAGCGACCCTGGTCGGACTCTTCGAGCGATAAGCGGCTCGCGCCGTGGTAGCCGCGATCGCTGATCGCGGCTGACGGACGCGGTCAGCGACCGCGTCTACCGTCACGCGGCGGCCTGCTCAGCCTCGCGCGGGGTGAGCGGGACCTTGTCGCAGGGGATCTCGACGTCGATCTCGAGCGTCGAAAAGGCCGCGGAGCGGTCCATCTTCACCGAGAGTTTCTCCGGGTCGATCTCGACGTGGCGGCGGATCGTGGCGAGCAGTTCGTCGCGCAGGATGGCGACGAGGTCGCGCGGGCCGACCGCCACGCGTTCGTGCGACAGGAGGATCTGGAGGCGCTCCCGCGCCACCGGCGCGGAACTCCGCGTCTTGAACAGGCGGAAGAAGCTCATGCGGCCCTCCGGCTGAACAGGCGGTTGAACAGGGTCTTCTTCTCGTCCGGGATCGCCATCGGCACGGTGTCGCCGGCGAGGCGGCGGGCCGCGTCGCGGTAGGCGCGGGCGGCGAGGCCGACCGAGCCGTTCATCGTGATCGGCGCGCCCACGTTCGAGGCTTTCAGAATCTCCTGGTCCTCGGGGACGATGCCGAGCAGCGGGATCGAGAGAATGTCGAGCACGTCGGCGACGCTCAGCATTTCGCCGCGGCTCGAGCGCGTCGCGTCGAAGCGGGTGAGCAGCAGGCGCTTCTCGACCCGCTCGCCGCCCTCGGCGCGGCGGGTCTTGGAGTCGAGCAGGCCGATGATGCGGTCGGAGTCGCGCACCGAGGAAATCTCGGGGTTGGTGACGACGATCGCCTCGT
The DNA here is from genome assembly GCA_963748545.1 of uncultured Alphaproteobacteria bacterium. Classification (GTDB taxonomy): domain Bacteria; phylum Pseudomonadota; class Alphaproteobacteria; order Rhizobiales; family Beijerinckiaceae; genus Roseiarcus. The sequence goes on along the minus strand of CAVVJO010000035.1, from coordinate 66,956 downwards.
CCGCGAAGCGCATCGCGAGCAAGGCGCCGCGCTCGATCCCGGCCGGGCTGTCGCACAACACCCAGTCGAAGCTCTGGCGAAGCTCGCCGATCACCCGCTCGACGCCTTCGTCGGTCAGCGCGTCCTTGTCGCGGGTCTGGGAGGCCGCGAGCAGATGCAGGGTCTCGACCCGCTTGTCGCGGATCAGCGCCTGAGCGAGCTTGGCGTCCCCTTGCGCGACATTGATGAAGTCGTAGACGACCCGCCGCTCTGCGCCGAGCACGAGGTCGAGATTGCGTAGGCCGACGTCGAAGTCGACCACGCAAACCTTTTGGCCGGTCTGCGCCAGCGCGGCGCCGATCGAGGCCGTCGAGGTGGTTTTGCCCACCCCGCCTTTTCCGGATGTGACGACGATCACCTTGCTCATGGGCTCGTTCCTCTCGTTTTTGTTAATCCAGGGCCCGGAGCTTGAGCTCCTCGCCCACAAGCCGGACTTCCAGGCTCCGGCCCTCGAGCGCGGGGTCGATGGTCTCGGCGGTCGCATAGGCGCCGCCGATGCACAGGAGCTCGGCATGGGCCTCCCGGCAGAAGATGCGGGCGTCGGGCGCGCCGGAGATGCCGGCGATCACCCGCCCCTGCAGCGCTCCGTAGACATGCACCGATCCGCCGGCGACGATCTCGGCGCCGGAGGCGACGCGCCCGACGATCGTCACGTCGCCGTCGGGATGAAGGATCGACTGGCCGGAGCGCACGTTGCCGTCGACGATCAGCGGCTCGGCGGCTGGCGGGGCTTTCGCCGGGGCCGCGGCCTGCGGCGCGTCCAATTCGACGAGCGCCGCGGCGCTCACCGTCCGGCCGCCCGACACCACCGGCGGCAGGTGCGGCCCGACCAGCGCGCGGCTCGCGTTCTCGACCCCCATCACCCGGATGTGGCGGCGCGCCAGCGCGCCGAGCAGATCGCGGTAGTCCTTGAGCTCGATCTCGACCCCCGCCATCGCAAGGATGACCGGCTTTTGAGCGAAGAAGGTCGGCGAGCGGACGAGCCAGGCGTCGAGCGCGGCGAACCACTCGGCGAGCGGCTGGGTCGGCTCGAGAACGAACGCCAGCAGCGACCGGCCCCGAAAATTCAATGCCTGCTGAGGGGTCACATGGGCGTTCATCGTGCCGTTCCGTTGGCGCTTCGTTAACCATATTTGGAGCCGATTGGTTGACGAATGGTTAAGACCGGCGCACGCGGACCGCCGTCGCCGCGGAGACTTATGACCGCGACGGCCGGGCGCCCCCGATTGCGCGTTCATAGTCAAGCGCGGCTGCGGCGCGGGGTGGATAACGGGGACAAGCGGCCCCGTCTCCGTCACGGCCATTGGCGGCGCGAGGCGTCGGCGCTATGTCCCCCCGCGCGGATCCCGGCGCGCGGCGACTGTCGCCGCTTGCGAACTCGGGCCTATTGTGGCGTTCTGATTCGCGTGCCGTCGCGTTCGCCCTGAACCTCAAACCGCCGAAAGACGCGCTCAACGCCCATGGCGACCGTAGAAGCTCTCCTCCAGCGCCAGCCTCAGCAAGCGGAGCGGGCCTATCGCGCCCCCCCTTCCAATGTCGACGCCGAGCAGGCCCTGCTCGGCGCGATCCTGATCAACAACGACGCCTTTGACCGGGTGTCGGATTTTCTGCGCAGCGAGCATTTCGTCGAGGAAATTCATCGCCGCATCTACGAGATCGCGGGCACGATGATCCGTCAGGGCAAGCTTGCGACCCCGATCACCCTGAAGACCTTCCTCGGCGACCACGACCTTGGCGGCGTCACGGTCCCGCAATACCTGGCTCGGCTGGCGACCGAAGCGACCACCATCATCAATGCCTACGACTACGGGCGCAGCATCTACGACCTGGCGCTCCGCCGCGACCTGATCACGATCGGCGAGGACGTAGTCAACGTCGCCTACGACGCGCCGGTCGATTCGAGCCCGCGCGAGCAGATCGAGGAGGCGGAGCGGCGCCTTTACCAGATTGCCGAAGGCGGCCGCTACGACGGCGGCTTCCAGACTTTCTCCAATGCGCTGAAGATCGCGGTCGACATGGCCGCCAAGGCCTATGAACGCGAAGGCTCGCTCTCCGGGATTGCGACCGGGCTCCTCGACCTCGACCGCTACATGGGCGGCCTGCAGGCCTCCGATCTGGTGATCCTCGCGGGGCGCCCGGGCATGGGCAAGACGGCGCTCGCCACCAACATCGCCTTCAACATCGCCCGCGCCTACGAGAGCCGAACTCGGGCCGACGGGGTCGCCGAAACCGTCAACGGCGGCATCGTCGGGTTTTTTTCGCTGGAAATGTCGGCCGAGCAGCTGGCGACCCGCATCATCGCCGAGCAGTCGAGCGTCGCCTCCTACAAGATCCGCCGCGGCGACATCACCGAGGGCGACTTCCGCCGGGTCGCCGACGCGGTCGCCGAGATGCAGTCGATCCCGTTCTACATCGACCAGACCGGCGGCATCTCGATCGCCCAGCTGACCGCCCGCGCCCGCCGCCTCAAGCGCCAGAAGGGGCTCGACCTCCTGGTGATCGACTATCTCCAGCTTCTGTCGGGCTCGAAGACGCGCGACGGCAACCGCGTCCAGGAACTGACCGAGATCACCACCGGCCTGAAGGCGCTGGCCAAGGAGCTCGGCGTGCCGATCCTGGCGCTCTCCCAGCTCTCGCGCCAGGTCGAGTCGCGCGACGACAAGCGGCCCCAGCTCTCGGACCTGCGCGAATCCGGGTCGATCGAACAGGACGCCGACGTGGTGCTGTTCGTCTATCGCGAGGAGTATTACCTGAAGAACCGCGAGCCGCGGCCGGGCACCCAGGAGCACATCGACTGGATGACGCAGATGGAGAGCGCCCACGGCCGCGCCGAGGTCATCATCGGCAAGCAGCGCCACGGGCCGACCGGAACGCTCGAACTGCAGTTCGACGCCGAGGTCACCCGCTTCAGCTCGCTCGCCCGGGAAGACACGATCGCCGAAATCCGCTAGAAAGCGAGGCGTGGACACGACAACGTCGCAATCGTCACTCTTAAGGGCGGACGATTATCCCCTTGGAGCGCGCGGGCCGCGCGTTCCCGCACCCTGGAGTTTGGCATGAAACTGATCGCCGCCCTCGGCTTTGCCGCAGCCTTCGCCGGCGCCGCGCTGTCGTCCGCCCTGCCGGCGCGCGCGGACGACTTCACGCCTGCGCAGAAGCAGCAGCTCGGCGCCTTCATCCACGATTATCTGGTCAGCAACCCGGAAGTGCTCCGCGACGCCATCGAGGCGCTCGACAAGCACGACAAGGCGACCGCGGACGCCGAGCGCCAGAAGGCGGTCACCAGCCAGGCCGGTCCGCTGTTCAACTCGAAATACCAGGCGACGATCGGCAACCCGAGCGGGTCGGCGACGCTGGTCGAGTTCTTCGACTACAATTGCCACTATTGCAAAGGCGCGCTGCCGGACATCGCCAAGCTGATCAAGGACGATCCCAACCTCAAGGTGGTGCTGAAGGACTTCCCGGTGCTCGGACCGGGCTCGATCGAAGCCGCCAAGGTCGCCGCCGCCGCGCGCAACCAGTTGCCGGGCGACCGGTTCTGGGCTTTTCACTACAAGCTGCTCGGCAGCCATGGTCCGGTCGGCAAGGCGGAGGCGATGGCGGTCGCCAAGGAGATGGGCCTCGACATGGACAGGCTCTCCAAGGATATGGAGAGCGCCGACGTCAAGGCGGGGCTCGACGAGACCATGCAGCTCGCCGATTCGCTGCAGATCAACGGCACGCCGACCTTCGTGCTCGGCCAGGATCTGGTGGTCGGCGCGGTCGGGTACGACCAGCTCAAGGACAAGATCGACTCCGTCCACAAGTGCGGTCGCGTCGCCTGTTGAGGGCGGCTCGCGTTCGTGCTCACGGGACGTTAAGAGTGCGCCTGTAGGCCGATCATTCCAACGACAGGCGAGGGGTGTCCGTGACCGCCATCCAAGCGATCATCATGGCCGTGCTGCAGGGCGTGACGGAGCTGTTCCCGATCAGCAGCCTCGGCCATGCGGTCATCCTGCCGCGACTGCTCAACTGGAACGTCGACCTCAGGGCGCCCGACTGGCTCGCCTACCTGACGGTGATGCATCTGGGGACGGCGATCGCGCTGTTCATCTTCTTCTGGAAGGACTGGTTCAACTTCGCCTTTTCGCTGCTCGGCATGCGCGGCGAGCATTCGGCCGACGACCGCCGCGTGTTCGGGCTGGTCGTGCTGGCGACGATTCCCGCGGTCGTGATCGGCGCCGCGCTGCACAAGCCGCTGGCGGAGGCGTTCGGAGCGCCGTGGATCGCGGCGGCCTTTCTGATCGTCAACGGCTTTTTGCTGTTCTTCGGCGACCTGATCGCCGGCGAGACGACCGGGCGGCTCGATCAGCTCAACTGGAAGGGCGCGCTCGCGGTCGGCTTCGCCCAATGCCTCGCGCTCATCCCCGGTATTTCCCGTTCCGGCTCGACCATTGTCGCCGGCGTGATCTCCGGGCTGAAGCATGCGGAATCGGCTCGCTTCTCCTTCCTCATGGGGACGCCGATCATTCTCGCCGCCAATGTGTTCGAGGCGCCGAAACTGATGAAGGAGGGCGCGACCCTCGGGCCGATGGCGATCCTGTCGGGCGTCGTCGCCGGCGTCGTCGCCTACGCGAGCGTCTGGTTCCTGATGCGCTACCTGCACAAGAACGAGTTCGAGGCGCTGAGCCCGTTCGCCTATTACTGCTGGGCGGCGGGCGCGCTGTTCCTGGCGATCATCCTGTTCACCTGATCGCGCGCTGGGTCTTGGCCGCCGGCCGGCCCGCCCTATATTGCGCAAGTCGCGGCCGGGACGCTCCCGGCTGAGCCAGCGAGGGCGAGATGTCTGCCATCGAGGTCATGTCCGCGCGGCTGACGCGCGAGGAAACCGAAGATCTGAAGCGCGCGATCGCGTGCCTTGAAGGGACGAGCTTCGCCCAGCGTCTGACCGACGCGCTCGGACGCCCGATCGGCATGCTGAGCCGCAACGCTCCCGCCGCCGCCCGGAATGCGGTGGCGCGCGTGAGCGAGGCCGCGCTCGGCGCAGCGCTCAAACTCGCCTTGCGCACCATCGATCGGAACGGGACCGCCAAGCCCGCGGGGCGCGCGCACACCTTGGCCGCCGCCGCGTCGGGCGCGGTCGGCGGCGCTTTCGGACTCGCGGCCCTGCCGGTCGAGTTGCCGCTGTCGACCGCCATCGTGATGCGGTCGATCGCCGAGATCGCCCGCGAAGAGGGCGAGGATTTGAGCGCCCCTCATGCCGCGCTCGCCTGCGTCGAGGTGTTCGCGCTCGGCGGCGAGGCGGAAGAGACCGCGTTCGAGAGCGGGTATTTCGCCGTCCGCGCCGCGCTGGCGAAGTCGGTCAGCGAGAGCGCCCGCTTTCTCGCGACCCAGGGGGTCAGCGCCCAGTCGGCGCCGGCGGTGATCCGGCTCCTCACCCAGATCGCCGCCCGCTTCGGCGTGGTCGTGAGCGAAAAGGCGGCGGCGCAGGCCGCCCCGATCCTCGGCGCCATCGGCGGCGCCGCGGTCAACGCCGCCTTCGCCTCGCACTTCCAGACGCTGGCGCGCGGCCACTTCATCGTGCGCCGGCTCGAGCGGCGGCATGGCGCGAACGCCATCGCCTTCGAGTACCGGCGTCTCAAGGGCGAGGTCGCCGCAGCCGCCTGAGCTCGGCGTCGGCGGGAGGTCGAGCCCATGACTCGTCGGACCCCATGACTCCTCGGACCCCATGACTCCTCGGACCCCTCGTCAAACGCCCTGGCGGAGACGGCCTGCCCGATCGCTGCTGCGGTCCGCGGGCCTGGCGCTGGTCGCCGCCTGTCTGGCGGTGCGCGGGCGCGCTCGCCGCGGGCTCGCCGATCCCGGAGCTCAAGCCGTCGCCGCCGCGCCATGGCGGCGACCCGCCGATGCGAATCGTGCGCGTTACGAGTTCGGACCCGGCATGCGAGCCCGACTGCCCGGAATGGATTTCGGCCGAGGGAACGATCGCCCCGGGATCGGCGTCCGCTTTCGCCAAGCTCGTCGCGAGCCTCGGCGGCCGCCGGCTGCCGGTTCTGATCTCCTCGCACGGTGGGTCGGTGCGCGACGCGCTGGAGATGGGCGTTCTGATCCGCTCGAAGGGCCTCGCCGTCGCGGTCGCGCGGACGCTGATCGCCAACTGCCCGGAGCGGGCGCGCGAGTGTCCGAACGCGCGGGGACAGGCGATGTCCGCCGGCGCGTTCTGCGCCTCGGCCTGTCCGCTCGTTCTGGCCGGCGGGGTCGAGCGGCTGGTCGGGCCGTCGTCGCTGGTCGGCGTCCACCAGATCACCACCGTCATGAAGGAGACCGAGGGCGCCGCGGGCGTCACCAAGACCGTCAAGGTCTACGAACAGGGCTGGGTCGACAAGACGGTCGAGTCTTACCTGACGCAGGCCGGGGTCGGCGAGCCGGTGATGACGCTGCTCCGCAAGACGCCGGCCGGGAGCATCCACTGGCTCAGCCTTGACGACCTCAAGGCCTCGGGCCTGGCGACCGGGGCGCTCGATCTCGCGCAGCCAATTCTTTCCGACGGCGCCAACGGTCTCGACGCCCGCGCGTTCGACGGCGCCGCGCGCCCGGTCCCCGTGACCGCGACGGTCCAGGATCGACAGGGCTCGGGCGCGGTCCTCACGCTGACCTATCGCAAAGGCGGCGGCGCGCTGGAACTGGAATTGACCGGACCGGCCGAGACGGGCGCGCCGAGTTCGAACGACTGGACCCTGACGATCGACGGGGGGCGACCCGCTGATCCTCAAAGCGGCGCCCGGCTCATCGCCTCGCGCGCTCCTGCCCCGCGTCGGATTCTGCGCGCTCGGCCGCGACGCCACGCTCGTCGCGGCGCCGGCCCCTGAGGCGAAGCCCGGAGACGGGAGTGTCGCATTCGACCTCGCCAGCGCGGCGAGCGTCCACACGCTTCTTGGCGAGGCCTGCCCCTAGGGCGAGAAGAATTGAGGTTCGGCGGCGGCCGTCATTGCGAGCAGCGTAGCGACGAAGCCACCCAGAAGCCTGCCGCGGCCGCCCGACAGGGCGCAGCGGATCGCCAATTCCCAATTCTTTGCCGCAAACTCGCCTTCGTGCGAATTTAGTAACCATCGCGTCGTAAATTCAAAGCGGCGGCGCGGGTCCATGAGGGGCGCGCGGACGCACGCGTTAGGTCTGTTTGATGAGATTTCGCCTTTGGCTTGCCGGCGCTGTCGCCTGCGCCCCGATTTTGACCGCCGCCGCGCTGGCTCAAACGGACACGACGCCCGCGGCGTCCACTCCCGCCTTTCCGGGCGCCACGGCCGCGCCCTCGACTCCCGCCTTTCCCGGCGCCGGGAACGCGGCGGCGAAACCGGCGATCGCGGCTCCTTCGAGCGCCGCGCAGTCTACGCCCGCCGCAAATGCGCCCACGGCGGCGTCGGCCCCCGCGCCCGCCGCGAGCGCGCCGCCCGATCCCTTCATGCCCGCGCAATCGTCGACGCCGCCCGCCAACGGCGCCCCGGCTTCGGCCCCGACGACCGCCCAGCCCGCGCCCGGCGCAACGCCAAACGCGCCGCCCGCGACCGCGGCGGCAGCCCCGCCGAAGCCCAAGAAAGTCGCGCCGCCGCCCCCGCCGCTCGAGACCGCGCTGTCGAGCGACCCGAACCCGACGCTTCAGCCGAATACCTTCTTCGCCACCGCCAAGGCTTCCGAGCGCTATGGCGCGATCGCCGACGCGGGCGGCTGGCCGACCGACATCGTCGCGCTGCATCCCGGCGACAAGGGTCCTCAGGTCGCAAAACTGCGCAAGCGCCTGGCGATCGAGGGCGATCTCGACGGCGCCCGCGCGACCGGGCAGGCCTGGGATTCCGAACTGACCGCCGCGGTCAAGCGCTTCCAGTCCCGCATGGGCCTCAAGGAGACGGGAATCGTCGCGGGCGCGACGCTGAAGGACATGAACGTTCCCGCCAGGGTGCGGTTCAAGGAGCTCGCCTCCTCGGCTGACCGGCTCGCCGGCGCCAATTTCGAGTTCGGCGAGCGCTATGTCGTGGTCAACCTGCCCTCGACCGCGGTCGAGGCGGTCGAGGGCGGCAAGGTCGTCCACCGCTATGTCGCCATCGTCGGCGACAAGGACCACCCCTCGCCGGAGATTTCGGCGCACATCCAGTCGGTCAACCTCAACCCGACCTGGACCGTGCCGACCTCGATCATCAAGAAGGAAATCATCCCGCACATGCAGCGGGATCCGGGCTATCTGACCCGGCAGAAGATCCGCATCCTCGACAGCGCCGGCAATCAGATCAACCCGAAGGCGATCGACTGGAGCAGCGAGCGCGCGGCGAACTATACGCTGAGGCAGGATTCCGGGGCCGGCAATTCGTTGGGCTCGATCCGCATCAACATGCCCAACAAGCTCGCCGTCTACATGCACGACACGCCCTCGAAGCGACTGTTCGGCGCCGACTATCGCTTCCTGAGCCATGGCTGCGTGCGCGTGCAGGGCGTCTACGACTATGCCCAGTGGCTGCTCGAAGGCACGCCGGGCGGCCCGAGCGGCGCCTGGGACAAGGCGGCGATGCAGGCGAAGGTGACGGAGGGCGCGCCCTACGAAATCCGTCTTGCGCATGCCGTGCCGGTGATCTGGGTCTACCTCACGGGCTGGTCGAACGGCGAAGGGGTCGCCAACTTCCGCGACGACGTCTACGGCCTCGACACGGTCGGCGACGCCATCGCGAGCGCCGTGGAAAGCGCTCCTGAGCCAGCGGTTTCGAAGGCGACCCGCTCGTCGCCTCCGCCGACCGTGGCCGCTGCTCGGAGTTACTCGCCAACCCCGCCCGCCGTGACCGCCGCGCCGCTGCCCGCCCCGGCGCAGTAGATCAGATCGGAGGGGCGGCGTCTCGCCGCCCACCGGGCGCCGGGGTGAACGCGCTGCCCCTCGCTGAGCTATGGTAGGCGAGGCGCGCGTCATTCTACGAACCAAACGGCTTCATGCGGATCCCCCGCGAGGCCCGACGACTATTCCTGCCGGTCGCCACGGCTCTGCAACTCCGGGCGGGGAAGCCGTAGGCGTTGCTCGCTTCCGGACTCTATCGCTCCGCGGGCGGCGATCGGCGCGATGGCGCGGACGAAATCCGCGATCTCCGCGGGCGTCCAGGACAACCGAACGCGCTTTGTCGAAGGTGGGCGCTTGGCGACCGAAAGGCCGGGCCGCCATTCGCGCGCCGGACGGATCGGCCGCGGCGCAAATCCGCCGCCGCAATTCGGACAGACGTTTTGCAGCAGAGTGTCGACGCAGTCGGCGCAGAAGGTGCACTCGAATGTGCAAATCCGCGCGTCCGTCGCATGCGGCGGCAGATCCTTGTCGCAGCCTTCGCAGTTCGGTCTGAGTTCCAGCGCCATGCCCGTCCCTTTCCGTCTCCCCCTCGCTCAGCGTGCTTGAGGTGAGCCCCGAGCGCAATCCGCCGCCGCTTCCCGGACGGCGCCCGCTTCAGAACCGCGTCGATCCGTTCGGCGAAGTCCATGCGGTCCCTTCGCGCGGCGCCTTTCTCGGCAATCGCGGCGGGCGGCTGCATCGGCCCGATCAAACGCTCGGCGCGGCGCGTTGGACCTCGAAACGCTGGATCGTGTGCGTCTGCGCATTCAAGGATCGGCGCCGCCTGGTGTGGGGCGAGAGTTATACGGAACTCTTCTTCCTCGACGAGCCGACGGCGCTCGCGGCCGGCCACCGCCCGTGTTTCGAATGCCGGCGCGCGGCGGCGAAGGCGTTCCTCGCCGCTTTCCCCGGCTCGCCCAAGGGGGCCGACGCCATGGACGCGGTTCTGCACCGCGAACGGCTCGATGGACGGCGGAAGCGCATCTGGCGGGAGACTCTCGGCGCGCTGCCGGACGGGGCCTTTGTCGCGATCGACGGGCGCCCGCACGCCCTTCGAGCGGGAAGGGCGTGGCCCTGGAGCTTTTCCGGTTACGGCCAAGCGGCGGCGTACGAGGCGAGCGCCGAGGCCGATGTCCTCACGCCGCCCTCGACGGTCGCCGCGCTCGCGGCCGGGTATCGTCCCGTCTGGGCTTCGCCCGCGAAGGAGATGGGTTGACGAATCGTTCCCCTGTGAGCAGATGGCGTCAACATCTTCGGGAGGACGACATGCTCAGGGTTTTGATGACGAGCGCCATCGTGCTGGCGGCTTCGGCGGCCGGCGCTTCGGCGGGGGATGCGACGGGCGTGTGGCTGCGCGACAGCGGCGCCTCGAAGGTCCGGATCGCGCCCTGCGGCGGCGAAGCCCTGTGCGGCGCGATCGTTTGGCTCAAGGACGCCAGCGGCCCGGCGAAGCTCGGCCAGCAGGTGTTCTTCGACATGAAGCCGCACGGCGACAATGTCTGGACCGGTTCGGCCTTCAACCCCGAGGACGGCAAGACCTACTCGGGCAAAATGACCCTTTCGGGCGACCGCCTCACTACCGCAGGCTGCGTGTTGGGCGGCCTCATCTGCAAGTCGGTCTCCTGGACCCGGACGCGATAGCGCGCTGGGGTCGGGAGCCGTCGACCGAGCCGGACGTAGAGCGCTGCGGGAACGTCCTCGTCCGGCTTTTTTGCTAAGCCCTTGAAAAGGCTAGTAGCCCAAGCGGACAATACGGCGAAAATGTGGCGATCGGCCGCGCCGGGAGCGGCGCCGATTCCCAACTCGCGCGTAACGCCTTGAAATCGCGTCCTCGTTCCAGAAACCGCGCGGGCCGCTCGCCCCGTCACTGGGCCGCCTGGACGATCGGAAAGCAGATCTCGATCAGCGTGCCCTGGTCTCGCCGGCTCTTGATCGAGAACTCCGCCCGGTTGGCCTCGACCAGCGCCTTGGTGAGGGGCAGCCCGAGTCCCGCGCCCCCGCCCTTGCGTCCGCGGCGGCCGACCTGGCCGAACGGCTCCAGCGCGACGCCGACCTCGCTCTCGTTCATGCCGACGCCGGTGTCGCGCACCCGGATGACGGCCTGGCCGGCCGCATCGACAGCCGTCGACACGATCACCTGTCCGCCGGGCTCGTTGAACTTCACCGCATTCGACATCAGGTTCAGCATGATCTGGCGCAACGAGCGTTCGTCGACCATGACGCGAGGCAGCCGGTCGAACAGCGACACGCGCATGATGATGCGCTCGCGCGCCGCCTGCGGCTGCATCAGCGACACGCACTCGCGGATGAGGGTGTTGGCGTCGACCGGCGCGAAGTCGAGTTCGAGCTTGCCCGATTCGATCTTGCTGAGATCCAAAAGATCGTCGGCGAGGCTCATGACGTGCCGGCCGGACGCGTGAATGTCCTTGAGGTAGTCGCGGTAGCGATCATTGCCGATCGGTCCGAAACGCTCCTCCATCATCACCTCGGCGAATCCGAGGATGGCGTGGAGGGGCGTCCGAATCTCGTGGCTCACGTGGGCGAGGAAATCGGTCTTTGCCGCGCTCGCGGCCAGCGCCGCGTCGCGCGCGCCAATCAGCCTGCGCTCCGCCTCGCGCTCGCGACGCATGTCCCGAAACAGCGCGCAATAGTAGGGCGCGTCTGGCGGGCCGACCCGGGCGAGCGTCAGCGTCAGCGCAAGCGCCGCCCCGTCACGCTCGCGGCCGACCACCGCGATCGGCGGCTCGGACGACGATCCTTCGGCGAACCGGCTCAGGCTGTCGAGCCCCGCGGTCGCCGCCGGGTGGCTCGGGGGGGCGAGCAGCATCAGGACGCTTTCGCCCACAACCTCTTTCTCGCGATAGCCGAACAGCCGCTCCGCCGAGCCGTTGAAGGACTGGATGCGGCCCGCCGGATCAAGCACCACGGCGCCGTCGGCCGCAAGGGCGAGCATCTCGGCAAGGTCGCTGTCGACGCCGCCGGCGCTCGTCTCGCCCTGGGCGTCACGGCGGTCCGTGAGGCGCGCGGCGGGGCGCAGCATGATCAGCGTCGCCGGAGCGCCGTCCCATACGATCGCCTGGGCGCGGCCCTCAACCGCCAGCGGTTGGCCCCCCACGGTGAAGATAGAGAACGCGCCATCGTCGGCATGGGGCAACGCTGGGCGATCGTCGCCGCGAAACATGGACGCCAGACCGTCGGTCGCTTCGAAGTGCTCGACGTCGCGGTAGCCGAGCAGCGCGAGCAGCGTCAGGTTGACATAAAGCGGATGCGCGTCGCGGGCCACCAGGACGCCAAGGGGAAGGCGGTCCAACAGCGTGAGCGCGTTGCGCAACACCGGCACGGCGGCCGGGTCCCTGGACGGTTGGCGTCTATCGAGTTCGGCGTCCCGCCAGTCGGCCGTCGGCTCAGAGACTGCCGGCGAGCCCTCTCCAGGTTCAACCGGTGTATCGGGAACCTCCGAGGGCGCCTCCGGACGAGAAGCGGGAGCGCGTCCGACAAGGGCGCGCGCAATCTCCCGGAACGCCTCGCGCTCCGCCTTGCTGAGTTCGACGCTTCCGTCCGCGGCGTCCCCGCCGTCCGCAGATCTCGAAGAGTCGAAAGCGCCTGGGCGGATCGGAACGATCTTCGAGGGCGCGAGCGGCGCGGCCTGCCCCTGCCGGAGAACATAAATCTCCGCCGTTCGCTCCTGGGGCGCGGCGAGAGGCTCCGGCAGCCCCAGCGTTTCGGGCGTTGGCGCGGAGGGCTCCGGCTCCGCATCGTCGGATCCGACGGGAGCCCCGGACGATGTGGCCTGGCTTCCTTGTTTGTCTTCAGCGGCGATGGTCGTAAGGGGCTCTGCGTCTTCCGCCCGCGTGGGCGATTGGTCCGCCGGCAAAGCATCCACGACCGGCTCACCCTCGTCTGAGGCGACGGGACCGGCCGTTGCGATCGCTTCGCCGATCGTTCCGAAGCCTTTGAAGCCGACGAATTCGCGCGAGCCGTCGAACAAGGGGCGCCGGAGAGGGCGATCGGCAGGGCGTGCGCTCCGCCATCATCCATGCTCCACACCACGACCACGTCCGAAAACGTCTGCCGCATCTGCAACGCGGCGGCGAATGCTTCCACATTCTCAATGGCGACTCGCCCGCGGACGGTTTCCAGGCTCTCGCCGGCCCGCGGCGCGGCGCCCCCCAGCGCTGCGGCAAGCGCCGGATCCGCCGCCCCGAACCGTCCTTCGCCGTCCAACCTCCAGAGAAAGCGCCGGCCGCGATGGGCCGCCGCTTGCGCCGCCGCTGCGGCAGGGAGGGCGGCGGGCTCGCGCGATTCCTGCGCTCGTCCCGTTGCGGCTCCAGCAGACGGGGCGTCGTCAGCGGTGAGGATGAGGAAGGGAGCGCCGTCCGCCGTAGCGATCCGGAAGCAGCGGACATTGAGGCTCTCGGCTCGATATCCGCTAAGTCGGCGAATGCGCTCAAGCCGCGGCTGGCCCGCGATGGGCAACGTCGCCGCCAGGCGGCGCAACTGGCGCGCGTTCGGCCCATCGCCGGACAGCAGGCGCCTCTGGAAGTCCGCCCGGTCCTCGGCCCCGACGAGCGCGAGCCCGAAGCCCGTCACAGCGATGGCGCGTCCGCGCTCGTCGATGATCGCAATCGGCGATCCCGCCCCATTTAATTGCCAAGCGTCGGCCAGCAACGCGCTCGCCGCCCCCGGGGGGCGCGCGCTGTCTTCAGATTCCTTCGACGGCGGAAGAACCAAGGTCAGCTCGCTATGAAGCGGTCGGCCGGGCGATGTCATGACGCCTACGCCCCCGACTGTTAGCAATTCTTTAACGCTGTTCTTGGAATCGCGCCACGCTCTGCGGCTGGCCCGCTCCGCACACAGTTAAAAAAATTGGTGCGACGCAAAAAATGTTGCACTGCAGCAAATTTAGTGCTATGCAGAATAGGACGTGGGTAAAATCAACCGCCCAAATGATGGAAAGCAAGACAATGACCGCCTCCCCCTTTGAAGTTCCGAATGACTTGCGTGATTTCGCGGAGCGCAGCGTCGAGCAGGCGCGCAAGGCCTTCGAAGGCTTCCTAGCCGTCGCTCAACGCACCGCTGGAGCCGCGAGCGACGCGCCTGGCGCATCGGGCGTCAAGACCGTCGCCACGCATGTCCTGAGCGCCACCGAGCACAACATCAACGCGGCTTTCGATCTGGCGAGCAAGCTTGTCAGGGCGAAGGACCCGCAGGAAGTGTTCGCCCTTCAAAGCGATTACCTGAAAAGCCAGCTCGCCGCTCTGCAGACGCAGGCCCAGGAGTTCGGCGCCGTCATCCAGAAGAGCGTGACGCCGGGTTCGCACTAAGTCGCTAGCCCGGAGCAGTTCTGCTCGGAAACCCTGCTAACCCCGAAGACCCTGAGAGCAAAGATGGCATCCGCACCCAAGAAAAGCGCCGCCGCTCAGGCGGCCTCGGCCGCCAAAGTCGAGCCCGATCTCCCCAACGAATTTCCGGACACCTCCGTAGCCGTGGAGGCGATCGTCGAGCCCGCCCTTGAAATGCAGGAAACGGTTCGCAACGTCATCGAGAAAGGCGTCGTGGGATCGCGCGCTGCATTCGTCAAGGCAAAGGCCTCCGCCGAGGACGCCGCCAACGCGTTCGAATTGAGTTTCGCTGCCGCCAAGGACGGCGTCATCGCCTTCAACACCAAGGCCTTTGCCGCTGCCCGCGCGAATACGGAAGCTCACCTCGATTTCGTGAAGGCGTCTTTGGCCGCGAAGTCGGTCAGCGATTTCGTAGCCCTGCAGAGCGATTTCGCCCGTACTCAGACCGACGCGGTCGTCGTCCAGTTCCAGGATCTCGCGGAACTGGCGAAGAAGACGGTTGTTGAGACATTTGAACCGATCAAAGAGCAAGTGACGAAGTCGCTCAAGGTTGCCGTCTAACGGCTCGACTCACCGGGGCGCGTTCCTCCCGGGCGCCTCGGCCCTTGCGCCGCCTGCCTTCGCAGGCGGCGTCATTTATTTGGACGCGAGCGGCTGGTCTCGGACAACACCCGAACCGCCGCCTGCAGCGCGAGAACGGCTTCGACCGTCGGAAGCGGGCGCGCCCTTGCCAGCGCTTGCTGAGGCGTTGCGGGCAGATGAATGAACACCGCCCGCAGGCTCGGCGCCGCGGCGGCGAGATAGCGAAGCGATCCGTAGTAAAGGTGATTGCAGACGAAATCGCCTGCGTTGGACGACACCCGCACCGCGACGCCCGCCTCGCGGATGGCCCGGGCGATGCCAGCCGCCGGAGCCGTGGCCCTCAGGACCTCGAGAGCGTCGGTCGCGACCGCGCCGATCGCGCCGCAGTTGTCCCGCGCCGTCGCGCTCGCCGCATTTCGCGCGATCCGCTCGACACACACCGCGCCCCGCCCTGCCGCCTGTCCCGTGAGCAGCACCGCGCTGGGATCCAAGCGCCTGCATTGCGCCACAAATTCATCAAGGCACATTCCGTAGGCACAGGGCAGCATCCGCGCCGCCACGACGGCGTCGCCAGTACGCCAGCCATCTATCCGTCTCACCGCCTCCCAGGACGCGTTGATCGCCTCGCCCCCAAATGGCTCGAACGCGGTGACGAGTATGGTGCGCAGGGGCATTCGCTCAGGCGAAAAGCGAGCCCCGATCGCCTAGCCTACGCATATGCAAGTCGGCGTCGCCATAGGCGGCGTCGATCATGGTCAGCCGCTTGAAAAGATGGCCGACCTTGTATTCGTAGGTCATCGCAATACCCCCGTGCATCTGAACGGCCTGCTGCCCAATGAATTTTGCCGATCGTCCGATCTGGACCTTGGCGGCGGAAATCGCCTTAGCGCGCTCCTCGGCGTTTTCCTCGGCCACACTCATGGTGGCCAGGTACATCATGCTGCGCGCCTGCTCGAGCGCGACCACCATATCGGAGGCGCGATGCTGCAGCGCCTGGAACGAGCCGATCGTGACGCCGAACTGCTTGCGCGTCTTGAGGTACTCGACGGTCATCGCGAGCGCCTCGCTCATGGCGCCAACCGCCTCGGCCGCGAGTGCTGCGATCGTCTCGTCCACAGCGCGCTCGATGATCGGCAATCCGCCCTCGACTGGACCCAAAACGCTCTCAGGCTCGGCCCGGACGTTGGCGAAGCCAATCTCCGCGGCGCGGCGCCCGTCCTGAGTCGCATAGCCGCGCCGGCTTAGGCCGGGCGCGTCGGCCCCGATGAGGAACAACCCGATTCCGTCCCGGTCCCGACGGCCGCCCGCTGTCCGCGCCGAGACGATCAAACCTTCCGCGCTGTCGCCGTTAATGACCAACGCCTTTTCGCCGTCGAGGACGTAACCTGTCCCGTCCTTGCGTGCTGTCAATCCGACATCGTTCAGATCGAAACCGGCCTGTTTCTCGGCGTGGGCGAAACTCAGACGCAAGTCGCCCGCCGCAATTCTGCCGATCAGTTCGGCGCGTTTTTCTGGCGCCGCCGCATGCCTAAGCAGCGCGCCCGCAAGAACGACCGTCTCGAGATAAGGCTCCAGCGCCAGCGCCTTCCCAAACTCCTCCATCACGATCATCGTCTCGACCGCGCCGCCGCCATACCCGCCGTCGTCCTCGGAGAACGGCGCGCCAAGAAGGCCCATATCGGCATACTCGCGCCACAGCTTTTCGCTGAACCCCCCCGGCGCCGCCTGATAGGTCTTTCGCGCGTCGAAGCCATATCGGTCCTTCATCAGCCGCGCGACGTTGTCGCGCAGCATCTCTTGCTCGCTGCTCAGTTCGAAATCCATGATCAGAGCCCCAGAATCGCTTTGGCGATGATGCCTCGTTGAATTTCGTTCGAGCCGCCGTAGATCGTCACCTTGCGGTAATTGAAATAGTTCGGCGCGACCGGGCCCGCCCAGTCGAATCCGACCGGCGGCTCGTTCGTCAGCGATTCCGGATCCTCGAAGGGAAGCGCATAAGGCCCTATGACCTCCATCAGAAGCTCTGTCGTCGTCTGCTGGATTTCCGAGCCCTTGATCTTCAATACCGAGGAGGCGGGATCCGGCCGGCCGTCGCTGCGACGGTTCGAAATGACTCGCATTTGGGTCATCTCAAGAGCCTTCAACTCGACTTCCGCGGCGGCCAGTTTGGCTCGGAAGAAAGGATCGGCCATCTTGGGGCCGGCGCCATAGACAGGAAGAGCGGCAAGCTCACGGATGCGGTCGAGTCGTGCTTTCGAGATGCCGACCCGCGCGATGCCGGTGCGCTCGTTGGTGAGCAAGAACTTCGCGTAGTCCCAACCCTTGTTCTCCTCCCCGACGAGGCCGTCGAGCGGAATCCGCACGTCGTCAAAGAAGACTTCGTTGACCTCGTGTCCCCCGTCGATTGTCTGGATCGGCCGGACCGTAACGCCGGGGCTCTTCATGTCGACCAGGAAAAACGAAATACCCTCCTGCTTCTTCGCCTGCGGGTTGGTGCGGGCGAGCACGAAGATCCAGTCAGCGTATTGGGCCATGGTCGTCCACGTCTTCTGACCGGATATCAGCCAGGACTCCCCATCTCGCCGTGCCGCGGTGCGCAGGCTCGCGAGATCCGATCCGGCGCCAGGCTCAGAAAAGCCCTGACACCACCAATCCCGCAAATCGAGGATCCGGGGCAGGAAGCGCTCCTTCTGAGCCTGGGAGCCGAAAGTGTAGATGACGGGACCGACCATATTGACCCCGAAGGCAATCGCCTCGGGCGCATTGCCCCGTTGGGTTTCGTCGAGAAAAATGGACTGCTTGACCGGCCCCCATTCCGTTCCGCCCCACTCGGAAGGCCAGTGCGGCGCAGCCCAACCCTTGGCGGCGAGGATTCAGAGTCCAGCGGACATAATCCTCCTTGGCGAGTCTGCGGCCTGAAGCCGTTTTCTCTCTGATCGACGCGGGCAAGTGGTCGCGAACGAAAGCCCTCACCTCTTCCCGGAACGCAATTTCGTCCTCGGTAAGTCGCAGGTCCATGAGCCGCCTCCGTCGTTTCGAGCGAAGTTAGACCTTCGCCGGGCGGGCAATCTCAGGCTTCAGTTCCACGCCGTCAAGGCGTGCCGCAGTCTAGAAACGCGCCGCCGTCTAGAAAGGAGAGGGGAGGCCTTCATGGTGGCGACGCACCCACTCCGCGGATGCGCGGGCGCGATTTTGGGACTCGTGGGCGTTGTTCCAGCCACGCTGGAAGGTGCTGAGCGGAGCGCCGGGCCGGGCGTGATACCGGCCTTCGGTGCCGAAGCCGGTCGACGTCTCGGAGAACGCCGCCTGCGAAGCCGTCAGAGCGACGGCGAGCCCAATGAGAGTGAGTGTTCTGACCATAGGGTGCTCCTGGGTTGATCCGTTCTCAACGCGCGAAACGGCCACGTGGGTCCGACTCCCGACGAAATGTGATTTGACGATCGCGTGTCGGCGTCTCGCAGCCGTTTCCGCCCAACCCCGACCGTGCTATGGCGCGCCGCAATATTGGGAAGTGCGGCACAAGGAGTCAGAGGTCGATGCCGGAAGATATCGTCAAGATCGCACGGGCGCTGATCTCGGTTTCCGACAAATCGCGCCTGGCCGATTTGGGCAAAGCCCTCGTTGACCGCCAGGTCGAGATCCTTTCGACCGGCGGAACGGCGGCGGCGCTCGACGCCGCCGGTCTTCCGGTCGTCGACGTGGCGCAGTTTACCGGCTTTCCCGAAGTGATGGACGGACGAGTGAAGACGCTCCATCCGCGCATCCACGGCGGATTGCTCGCTATCCGAGCGGATCCGTCGCATCAGGCCGCGCTGATCGCCAACGATATCGCTCCTATCGACCTGCTGGTCGTTAATCTCTACCCCTTCGAGGCGGCCCTCCAGCGCGGCGCGTCGTTCGAGGACAAGGTCGAGAACATCGACATCGGCGGGCCCGCCATGGTGCGCGGCGCGGCGAAGAACCATGACGACGTGGTCGTGATCGTCGACGTCGCCGATTACGAGGACCTCCTTGGCGAGCTCGCCCGGCACGATGGCGGCACCAGTCTCGCCTTCCGTCGCCGGATGGCGCAGAAGGCCTACGCACGGACGGCGGCCTACGATGCCGCGATCTCCAATTGGCTGGCTCAGGAGATCGGCGAAACCGCCCCGAAATGGCGCGCCTTCGGCGGCGTTCTGCATGAAAGCTTCGGCGCGCTGCGCTACGGGGAGAACCCGCACCAGGGCGCCGCGCTTTACCTGACTTCCGACACCCGCCCGGGCGTCGCGACCGCGCGGCAGGTCCAGGGCAAGGAACTGTCCTACAACAACATCAACGATACCGACGCGGCCTACGAACTGGCGGCCGAGTTCGACCCGGCCGCGACCGCGGCGGTTGCGATCATCAAGCACGCCAACCCCTGCGGGGTCGCCATCGGCGCGAGCCTTCTCGAGGCCTATGAAAAGGCGCTGGCCTGCGACCCGGTCTCGGCGTTCGGCGGGATCGTGGCGCTGAATCGACGGCTCGACGCGGCGGCGGCCAGGAAGATCGTCGAGATCTTCACCGAGGTCATTATCGCCCCCGAGGCCGACGACGAGGCGATCGCGATCGTCAAGTCGAAGAAGAACCTGCGCCTGATGATCGCCGGGGGGCTTCCTGACCCGCGCGCGAGAAGCCTGACGGTGCGATCGGTCGCGGGCGGCCTCCTGGTGCAGGACCGCGACAGCGGCGCGCTCGACGAGGGCGCCCTCCGGGTCGTCACCAAGCGCGCGCCCACGTCCGCCGAGATGGCCGACCTCAAGATGGCCTGGACGGTCGCCAAACACGTCAAGTCGAACGCCATCGTTTATGTGAAGGACGGCTCGACGGCGGGGGTTGGGGCCGGGCAGATGTCGCGGATCAATTCCGCCCGCGTCGCGGCCCTGAAGGCTGTCGACGCCGCCCGCGCCGCCGGCTGGCCGGAGCCCCGCACCAAAGGCTCGGCCGTCGCCTCCGACGCCTTTTTCCCCTTCGCCGACGGCCTTCTGTCGGCGATCGAGGCGGGCGCTTCCGCGGTCATTCAGCCCGGCGGGTCGGTGCGAGACGCCGAGGTGATCGCCGCCGCGGACGAGGCCGGGGTCGCCATGGTGTTTACGGGGATGCGTCATTTTCGGCACTGAACCGAAGCGCCGCGTCGAGTCCGTTTCTTGGATTGTCAAGGACTTGCGGCGCATCCGCTGAGCTTCCGAGGCGCCGGCCGGCCGCAACGAGGTCCCTGCGTCCCATAAGGTCCAAGCGCCAAACGCCGACGCCCCCTCGGCGCGGCGCCCAGCCCAAATCCATGCCAACTTCAGACAAGTCCGGCCCATTGCCATTTCCAATCCATTCAAGGACTTGGCCGCCCCCGAGCGCTCAATTCCCAAACGCCCGGCCGCCGCTCAACGGCCCTCCCGTCCGTTCCTGAACTGCCCATTTCGTATTTAGCCTATATTCTGATTTTCCGCAACAATTGTCTTTCCCCGGCTATGAGGGGACTCGCTGGACCGCCTGCACGGCAGCCGCGCTCCGCCTGAGCGCAAGCGGCGCTGGTCCCGATTGCAGGATCGAAGTAGCTTCCGGCGCTTTAGGGAAGCAAGGCATGAACAGATTTGTCGTGTTTTCGCTCGTGGCGTCGGGGATCGTGGCGACCGTCTCCGCTGCGTCGGCGTTCGCCAGCGCTTGCGACCACCCGTCGATCGCCCGGATTCGCATGCCGCCCGGCCGGGCCTGCTGGACCTATCACGGCGCAGCCACGACGTTTGTCGGCGACTTCTCGCATGGACAGACGATCACCGCTGAAATGAGGGGGCAAGCGGCCGAAATGGATCCACGCAGCGGCCAGGTGACCACGTTCTGGCGTCCGCGCGATCCCAACGTCGAAGGTCCGGGCGGCTATTATTTCGGCGACGCGCAAGCGCCGGGAGCGCTGACCTTCGTCGCGCCGTCGAACGGCGCCTATCGCTTGAGCTTTTCCCCCTGCGCCATGTGGGGGGCGCCAGGCGCAGTGAAAATCTGCGCCAAGTAAAGATCTGCGCCAAGTGAAGGCGCTTTCTTTAGAAGCGGCATTTTTATCGCCATCGAAACAAGCGGCCTCCGACGGCGCTGGGCGCCATCGCCGGACGGAACAAACCCGAGCGTGGGCGATTTACTGGCCTTCTGAGCCGCCCGTCGGGGAAATTTAGGAGTCGCGGAATCCGGCAGTCGGCGACATTCTCCTTCTCCCCCTCTTACACTCGGGCTTGCGTCCCCCACTTAACCTGAGCCGCGACATCGCCCTGGCCGCCAGCAGGCGGCGAGATCTTTGGCCGATCGGCGCCGAGGTTCTGCCCCTCCGGCGGGCGCTTGCTGCGCTTTGGAACCGTCGCGCTATCGGAACGGGAGCCACGACATGCTGCACCATGCGAATCGCCCTGGTCGATACGGCCCGACGCAGTCGCTCAACGAGATTCAGGGGCAGTCCCCCCTCGGGCGGGCCTGGAAAAGCTTTGATGACGCTCCCCAACCTTCGGCGCCTCGCGCGAGCGAAACAACGGTTTCGATTGAATCGGGAGGACTGCTCCCGCGATATCGAAGCGTGCGCGCTCGATCGCTCGCGCTGGCGGCGCCTTTGTCCGAGGAGGACATGCAGCCCCAATCCATGGAGGACGCCAGTCCGGTCAAATGGCACCTCGCCCACTCCACCTGGTTCTTCGAGACGTTCGTCTTGGAACGGTACGGCGACAGCCCCGCCTTCGACGCCGACTTCCGCGTGCTGTTCAACAGTTACTACAATGGCGTGGGGCCGCGGCCGGCGCGCAACGCTCGCGGGCTCGTCACCCGGCCGTCGGTCGAACGCGTGCGCCAGTACCGGGCCCACGTGGATCGAGCGATGGAGGCGCTCCTTGCCGGGCCGCTTGACGCTGAAGCCAGCGCGCTTGTCGTGCTCGGATTGAACCATGAGGAGCAGCATCAGGAGCTGATCCTGACCGACCTGTTGCACCTTTTCTCCTGCAGCCCCTTGCTTCCGGCCTACGACCCACGGGCGCCCCAGGCGGAGCCGGAGGCCGAGGCGCTGGACTGGCTCGCGCATCCGGGCGGCCTCGCCGAAATCGGACGGCCTGGCGACGCCGAGGGGTTCGGATTCGACAACGAGGGCCCGCGCCATAAAGTGTGGCTTGAGCCGTTCAACCTGGCGGATCGGCTGACCACTAACGCCGAATGGCTGGCCTTCATGGCGTCGGGCGGGTATCGCGACCCCTCGCTGTGGCTGTCCGACGGCTGGGCCGCGGTCGAGGCCGGGCGGTGGGAGGCGCCGCTCTATTGGCGCAAGACGGCGCAGGGCTGGAGCGCCTTTGGGCTGCACGGGCTGCGTCCGCTCGATCCGAACGCGCCGGTCTCCCACGTCAGCTACTACGAGGCGGACGCCTACGCCCGCTGGCGGGGACTCCGTCTCCCGACTGAGTCCGAGTGGGAGGCCGCGGTCGCCGGGGCGCCGTCGACTGAGCCTAAGCTGCGCCAGCTCTATGACCGCGCCTGGCAGTGGACGTCGAGCGCCTATGCCGCCTACCCCGGCTTCGCGCCGGCGGCGGGCGCCGTGGGAGAATACAACGGCAAGTTCATGATCAATCAGATGGTGCTGCGCGGCGGCTCCGCCTTCACGGCGCCAGATCACTCGCGGGCGACCTACCGCAACTTCTTTCCCCCGGACAAGCGATGGCAGGGGACCGGCGTCCGTCTCGCGAAGGACGCGGCCAACGACGACCGCGCGGCGTTCGCCGCCGACGTCCTGGAGGGCCTTTCGCGCCCTCGCAAGGCGTTGCCGTGCAAGTGGCTGTACGACCAGACGGGTTCGGCGCTGTTCGAGGAGATTTGCGGCCTTCCGGAGTACTATCCCACGCGTACCGAGCTTGCCATCCTGGAAGAGGCGGCCCCCGATCTTGCCGCGGCCATGCCGGCGGGCGCGGTGCTGGTCGAATTTGGCTCCGGCTCCAGCCGCAAGACGCGCCTTCTGCTCGACGCGGCGCCGCATCTCCGCGCCTACGCGCCGATCGATATCTCCGAGGACGCCTTGGCCCCCGCGACCGCGGCGCTGCGGCAAGCCTACCCTCGCCTCGAGGTCACTCCGCTTTGCGGCGACTTCACCCACCCCGCCCCATTGCCCGAGCGCTACGCAGAGGCGCCGCGGGTCGGCTTCTTCCCAGGCTCGACCATCGGCAACTTCGCGCCCGCCCACGCCGAGGCCTTCCTTCGGCGCGCGCGCAATTTGCTGGGCGACGGGGCGCTGTTCGTTATTGGCGTCGATCTGCGCAAGGACGCAAAGGTTTTAGAGGCGGCCTATGACGACGCCCAGGGCGTCACTGCAGCTTTTGACCTGAACCTGCTCACCCGAATCAACCGGGAGCTTGAGGGTTCGTTCGACGTCCAAAGCTTCCGTCATCGGGCGGTTTGGGACGACGAAGAGAGCCGGATTGAAATGCGTTTGGAAAGCCTGAGGGACCAGGTCGTGGCGGTCGCCGGACGGCGCTTCGCCTTCGAGGCGGGTGAAACCATCCATACGGAAAATTCCTACAAATACGCTCCGGAGGTTTTCGCGGCGCTGGCCGAGCGCGCCGGGTGGGTGGTGGAGCGGACATGGAGCGCCGCGCCGCCGCACGCCTTCGCCGTGACGCTGCTGCGCGCCGGGCGGGCGCATATGTGATCGGGGGGTAGATCGCAAAGAGCTCGACGGCCGGGCAGGCCGTCGGAATCCGCCGCCTCAGAATCCGAAGAGGTCTTCCCGCAGCCCGTCTTCATAGAGCTTCTTGCGATAAATGACCTCGCGTTGCGCCTTGTGCTCCTCGAAGCCGGCCTCCTCCCAAGCGTCGAGATCAGCGGTCGAATGGTGGACGGAAGCGAGCGCCTCCTCCTTGCGGATCGCAGCGACCCAGTCTTCGACCGCCTTTTTGTAATCCGCCTGCAACTGGTCGAGTTCGCTGGTGTCGATATCCATGGGGCGCCTCCGTCATCCGTTTCGATAGCGGACCCGCATGAAGCCTGCACGACGGTCCAGAGGCTTAAACCGACGCCGGAAAGTCCCTTTTTGTCCCTGGCGGGGATCCCCTCAGCGCAAGTCCGCGCCCGCGGCCGACCCAGGAGCGGTGTAGCGGCGCTCGACAGCCTCCCGAATGGCGCGGCGCGACTCGGCCGGGTCGCGGTCGGCGTCCTCAACCTCTTCAGCTTCCGCGGCCAGCGCTTCGTCCTTGATCGCCTCGCGCATCCAGCGCGAGACGTCGTGGCTTTCGAGGTGATGGCGCCAGGTTTCGTCGTCCACGCCGTCGGCCATCTGCAGAAAGATCGTCAGGTTCTGCGCGCGCAGATTGAGCGCGTTGTCGGGGCCGCGGAAATAGAAACTCTTGTCTTCGCCAAGCTCGCCTTCGGCGTATTTGCGGGTGTGCCGCTCCATCTTGGCGGCGGGCGCGCGCGGCTCGACGAATTCGGGCGGCTCGGCCTCTCGCCTTCGCCAGAGCAGCGCCTGGCCGGCTTCTTTCGGCGGCGCCGGCAGGGTTGGAGACTCGATCGACAGCGCTTTGCAGAAGGCGCGTATCGTTTCCGCGGGCTTGGTCCCCACGGCGAAGACGTCGTCCACGCCCTCCAGCGCATGGACGGCGACCGCTTCGGGATCGACAGTGACCAGAATGGTGGGCAGGTTCATGGACGCGGCGCTGGCGTTGACGTCCCGTTCGACCGGAAGCACGTGATGGGCCTCGTCCACCAGAACCCAGTGCGGCCGCCCGGTCCTTGCATGCATCTCGGCCAGCGCCCCGACGAACCCCCGGAAAGCGGCCGGCCGACCCTCGATGCTGACCGCGAGCATGTTGACGACCACGCTTTCGCCCGGGCGCTCGAGCGCCTTGATCATCTCCGACAGCCGCGGCGGCGTCTTGGCGTCGCCGAGCGAGACCGTGGCGGGGAGGCTGCCGTAGTCGCCTTCCGGATCGAAAACGCAAACCTGAAAGTCGCCGGCGAGCATGCCCTCGACCAGCGCTGTGGAAAACGTCGACTTCCCGCCGCCGGATAGGCCGGCGATCAGAGCGCCGCCGCCATGCGGCCGGATGAACACAGGCCCTCTCTCCGCGCTGACCGCCGCCTGAACGAGACCATGCTCCTTGAAGGGGGCGAAGGCGTCGACATCCTTGTCCACGAGGAGCGCGATCAGCTCGGCGACGCCCGCGCCCCGCGCGCCGCCGGTGACCAGATCGGCTTTTTCCTTGAGGGCCGGCAACGCGTTGGAGACTGCGACCGCGAAGCCCGACGCCTGCATGAACGCGTGGTCGTTCTCCGCATCGCCGACCGCGACGACGTTATGAAAGGATATCGCCAGGTCGTCGAGGGCGGCTTTGAGGCCGCTCGCCTTGTTGATCCCGGCTGGCAGGACCATCACGGCGCCCTTGTTGAAGACGATCTGGAGTTCGAGCCCAAGGTCGCGGATGGCGTCGAGCACCGCCGTCTCGTTGGGCTCCCAGGTGGCGATGATCGTCCGTCCGACCGACAGCGGCTGGACGTTCTGAGCCCGCAGCGCCGCTACGAGGTCCGCGGACGGCTCGGGCGCGAGCGGCCGCTCCTGCTTGGTCTCCGGATTGTAGAGGAGGGCGCCGTTCTCCGCCACGACGCGATCGAAGAGGTCGAGTTGCGGAAAGACCGTGATGAGATCGGGAAGCTCCCGCCCCGTAACCAGGACGAGCCTGCGACCGGACCGCTTCAATCGGGCGAGCGCGTCCACCGTCGCTTGATCGACGACGCCGTCATGGGCCAGCGTCCCGTCGTAATCGGTCGCAAGACAGATGATGTACATGGGCAACCCCTCCCCCTCGCGCGAACGGAACGCGCCGGCGGGGGAACGGGTTCCGAGCGTCCTTGGGGTCCGTTTCGCCACAACGGAAACGAAGACACGCGAAGGCGCCGTTGCGCCTCCTGGCCTCCTTCGCGGTGAAGAGAGAGCGCTTGCGGCCGAGACCGCGCAGCGCGTCCGTTTAAGCTTTTGCGGCCGGGGCGACCGAGCCGGATGCGCCCTGGCGAAACTGCCGGACTGTAATCGCGGCGACGGCGGCGGCGGGGATGCCCCCCGCCGGATCGCGACCCAGCGCCTTCAGGGTTTCGGCGACCCAGCCGGGAGAAACGGCGTTGACGCGGACTTTGATCGCGGGCTCCACCGCGCAGGCGCGCACGAAGGCGTCGACCGCGGAATTGACCGTTGTGATGATCGCGCTGCCGGGAGCGGGATGTTGCGACGCGAGCCCGGTCGTCAGCGTGATCGCGCCGCCGGCGCGGACGTTTTTCAAGCCATGGCGGACGACGTTGATCTGGCCCAAGAGTTTGTTGGCGAGCGAGAACGTCCAGTCCTCGTCGGTGAGCTGATCCCACGGCTTGAACCGGGCCGCTCCGCCCGTGCAGATAACGCCATCGAGTTCGCCTATGCGGCCGAACAGCGCTTCGAGCGACCTCGGGTCGGAGATGTCGACCTTTTCGTCAGAGCTGCGCGAAGCGCGAATGCACGTCTCCGGGCCGAGCGCCTTCACCACCTCCGCGCCGATCAGGCCC
Organism: uncultured Alphaproteobacteria bacterium; assembly: GCA_963748545.1. Classification (GTDB taxonomy): domain Bacteria; phylum Pseudomonadota; class Alphaproteobacteria; order Rhizobiales; family Beijerinckiaceae; genus Roseiarcus. The sequence goes on along the minus strand of CAVVJO010000035.1, from coordinate 40,610 downwards.
GCGGCGCCGATCACCAGAATCCTACTCATTGTCCTCGTTCCTCCCGCTCGCCGGGCTTCCGGCTTTTCATTTCACCACAAAGGCCGCCAAGGATCACGAGGGGATCTTGGCGTCCCTTCCGGTCCTTGGCGGAGAAAGGTCACGCGGCCTCGTCCATCGGCGCAGGCGCGCGCATGAGACAGTCGAACGCCGAAAGCGCGGCTTTGGCCCCGTCGCCCATGGCGATGACGATCTGTTTGAACGGCGCGGTGGTCGCATCGCCCGCGGCGAACACGCCGTAGGCCGAGGTTTCGCCGCGGGCGTCGACTTCGATCTCGCCGCGCTTCGTCAGCTTCACCGCGCCCTTCAGCCATTCGGTGTTGGGGACGAGGCCGATCTGGACGAAGATCCCGTCGAGGTCGATCCGATGGGCGCCCCGGTCGTGCGGTCCTTGTACGCGAGGCCGACCACTTTGGCGCCGTCGCCGAACACCTCGGTCGTCTGCGCCGAGGTCTTGACCGACACATTTCGCAGCGAGCGCAGCTTGGCCTGAAGCACCTCGTCGGCGCGCAGCTTCGGATCGAACTCGATCAGCGTCACGTGCGAGGCCAGCCCAGCGAGGTCGATCGCCGCCTCCACGCCGGAATTGCCGCCGCCGATCACCGCGACCCGCTTGCCCTTGAACAGCGGCCCGTCGCAATGGGGGCAGTAGGCGACGCCCTTGTTGCGATACTCGGCCTCGCCGGGGACATTCATCTGCCGCCAGCGTGCGCCGGTCGACACGATGACGGAGCGGGCTTTGAGCGTCGCGCCGCTGGCGAGCCGCACCTCGGCGAACCCGCCCGGCGCCGCAGGCGCGAGCGCCGCCGCGGTCTGGGCGGTGATCACGTCGACGTCATGGGCGCGCACCAGGGTTTCGAGCTCCCGGGCGAGCGTTGGCCCTTCGGTGCGGGCGACCGCGATCAGGTTCTCGATGCCGAGCGTGTCGAGCGTCTGGCCGCCGAACCGCTCGGCCACGACGCCGGTGCGGACGCCTTTGCGCGCGGCGTAGATCGCGGCCGCCGCGCCCGCCGGGCCGCCTCCGACGATCAGCACGTCGTAAGGCGCCTTGGCGTTCAGCCGCTCGGCGTCGCGAGCGCCCGCGCCGCTGTCGAGCTTGGCGAGAATCTCCTCGAGGCTCATCCGTCCGCTCCCGAACGGCTTGCCGTTCAAGAACACGGTCGGGACCGCCATGATCTCCCGCGCCTCCGTTTCGGCCGGAAAGGCCGCGCCGTCGATTGCGACATGGCGGACACGGGGATTGAGCACGCTGACGGCGTTGAGCGCCTGTACGACTTCGGGGCAATTCTGGCAGGACTGAGAGAAGTAGGTCTCGAACCGGTATTCGTCTTCGAGCCCCTTGATGCGGTCGATCGCCTCGGCCGCGATCTTGGGCGGATGGCCGCCGGCCTGCAGGAGGGCGAGAACAAGCGAGTTGAATTCATGGCCCATCGGCAGACCCGCGAAGGCGATCACGGCGTCCTCGCCCGAGGGGCGGACGGCGAACGAGGGCCGGCGCGGATCGTCGCCGTCGGCGATGAGCGCGATGCGGTCGGAGAGCGCGGCGATTTCCTGCAGAAGTTCGAGCGTCTCGCGGGACGCTTCGCTGTCGTCGAGCGAGGCGACAAGTTCGATCGGACGCTGGATGCGCTCGAAATAGTCCGAGAGCTGGGCCTTGATCTGGTCGTCGAGCATGAGTGGATCCCCTCTTGAGCCCTTTGTCGCGGAGACTTGCGCTGTCTCCATCATGGCTTCGCGATAATTTGGAGGGGCGGCGTCTCGCCGCCCCTGAGGGCGTCCGGCAGGACGCCCTCTCGCGACAGGCGCGCGGGACGCGCGCCTCCGCCTTCAGATTGCGCCGACGAGGTCGAGCGAGGGGGCGAGCGTCTTGCGGCCCTCTTCCCATTTGGCCGGGCAAACTTCGCCGGGGTGGGCCGCGACGTACTGCGCCGCCTTGATCTTGCGGATCAGTTCGGCCGCGTTCCGGCCGACGCCTTCCGCGGTGATCTCGACGATCTGGATGACCCCGGCCGGGTCGACCACGAACGTGCCCCGATTGGCGAGCCCCGCCTCCTCGATATAGACGTCGAAGTTGCGCGAGAGACGGCCGGTCGGATCGCCGATCAGCGCATACTTGATCTTGCCGATCGCCTTCGAGGTTCCGTGCCAGGCCTTATGGCTGAAATGGGTGTCGGTCGAGACGCCGTAGACCTCGACGCCGAGCTTGTCGAACTCGGCCTGATGGTCGGCGAGGTCCTCCAACTCGGTCGGGCAGACGAAGGTGAAGTCGGCCGGATAGAAGAAGAACACGGACCACTTGCCCTTCACCGACGCTTCGCTGACGTCGATGAACTTGCCGGCCTTGAACGCCGTCGCCTTGAACGGTTTGATTTCGGTATTGATAAGCGACATGAGTGAACCCTCGCTGAAGCGATAAGGAAATACGGATTGTCGGTCTTGTGCTTTGCGGGGCCGCCCAGCGCGGTCCCCGATCGCGGGATGGACTTTAAACAGATTTTATAATCGAAGGAAGAATTAAATTTCGATTGTCTTGATCGATGGAATCGATCAGAAATCGGGCATGCGAGTCCTTCCTACCCTCCGTCAGCTCAAATTCCTCGTCGCGCTCGCCGACCGCCGCCATTTCGGTCAGGCGGCGGAAGCCTGTTTTGTGAGCCAATCGACGCTCAGCGCGGCGATCCAGGAGCTCGAAGACGGGCTCGGCGTGATCCTGTTCGACCGGACGCGCCGGTCGGTCGCGCCGACCGGCATCGGGGTCGAGATCGCCGAGCGCGCGCGGACGATTCTGAGGCAGGCGGAGGACCTGGTCGATGTCGCGGTCGCCGCCCACGATCCGCTGTCGGGTCCACTGAGGGTCGGGGTCATCCCGACGATCGGGCCCTTTTTGCTGCCGCGCATGCTGTCGAAGCTGCGCGACGCGGCGCCCGACCTCAAGCTTTTCCTGCGCGAGGAGCAGACCGCGGCGCTTCTTGGCCGGCTGGAAGCGGGTCAGCTCGACGCCGCGATCCTGGCCCTTCCGGTGCAAATCCACGACGCCGACAGCGAGGATCTCGGTCGCGATCCGTTCTTCGTCGTCTGTCCGCGGAGCCATCGGTTGGCGTCGTTCGACACCGTCCAGCCGAGCGACATGGCGACGGAGGATCTGCTCCTGCTCGAGGATGGGCATTGCCTGCGGGATCATGCGTTGGCCGCATGCCAGCTTGAGGGCGCGCGCCGCAACACCGCGCTGCAGGGCACGAGTCTCCATACGCTCGTGCAAATGGCGGCGATCGGACTGGGCGTCACCTTGGTCCCCGAGATGGCGATCGCCTCGGGTCTGCTCGCCGGCCTCGATCTCCACGTCGCCCCCTTGGGCGGTGAGCGGCCGTGGCGCCAGATCGCGCTTGTCTGGCGCAGAACCTCCGGCCGCAAGAAGACGTTTCGGCTCCTGTCGGATCTGCTGCGCGCGTCGATCGCGCCCCCGGCGAGTCTCCCGCCGGCCGGCTGACGTTCCGGTCGCGACGGTGTCCGCGGCGGAGCGTCCGGCGCCGTCCGTCAGCGCGCGGCGCGGGAGATCCGGCTTTCCGCGGCCGTTTCCCCCCACAGCCGGCGATAGACCGCGGCGATCTCGTCCGCCTCGCGCTCGCGGCTGAAATCGCGTTCAACCCGGGCGCGGGCCTTCGCCCCGATCGCCGGGATGCGCTCCGGCTCGCGCATCATCGGTTCGATCGCCGCGCTCAGGGCGTCGACATCGCCGACCGGCGTCAGAAACCCGGTCTCTCCGTCTTCGATCACCATCTCGGCCGCGCCGGCCCGCGCCGCGATCACCGCGTTGCCGGCCGCCATCGCCTCCAGCATGGTGAGCCCGAACCCCTCGACGCGGGAGGCGAACACATAGATCGAGATCCGCTGATACCAGAGCGGCACCTCTTCGATCGGAAGTTCGCCGAGAAAGCGGATGCGCTCGGAAAGGTTCGCCTCGGCGATCCGGCCCTTCAGCTTCTCGACAAAAGACAGGTTGTCGACGGAGACATGGCCGACGATCACGGCGGTGAAGTCCGGATACTTCGGCAAGAGCCGACACATTGCCTCGACAAACAGGTCGCTGCCCTTTTGCCTGCGCACCCGGCCGAAGGTCCCGATCCCGTATTTGCCGGGCAGGCCGGTCGCCGCGAACGCGGCGGCCCGATCGGCGGGCGGCGCGTAGGACACGAGGTCGATTCCGTGAGGAATGACGGTCGAGGGGCCCTCCACGAAGGAGGCCGAGACGTCGCTGGTGGTCGTCACCGCATCCATGCGGTTGACCAGAAATTTCGTGTAGGCCGTCTTTCGTCTTTGGCCGGCCGAGTTGAAAATGAGTTTCAGCCGCCAGCCGAGACTTCTCAGGATCAGCCCCATGAGCATCTCGGTGTTGCGGCGCGTGTGCCAGATCCGCGCCGGGCGACCTGCCGGCGGTCGAAAGCGCAACTTGAGGAGGTCGAGAAGGCTCAGGCTTGCGATCCCATCCGGCCGGTCGGGACCGAACCACACGGCGCTGGTCCGGGCCGCGATCAGCGGCGCCATCGTCCGATTGGCCGCCGTGCCTCCGGAATAGCGCTTCTTGAGATTGGGAATGATGACCTCGATCGCCTCGAGGTCCAGGGCGCCCCCGCTCATGGGCGCTTCCGGGCGATGGTGAACTGACGATGCATGGCTTCGGTCATGAACGAATAGGTCGCCCCCGTCATGGCGTGGATGAATCCGGCCCATCCGCACAAGAAGAACCGGTTCCAGAAGAAGATGCGCAGGAAGTAGATCGGCGGGTTGAAAAACAGCTTCGCCCATGAGGGCTTTCGCCCCTGCTCGATCCGCTGCTCGGCCTTGAGCCGCGCGTAGACGATCTCCTTGCGCATTTGCGCATCGAGCGGCAGACCGCGCTCATGGCGCAGCAGGCCCCTTTCGGCGATCGCCGTCGGCCCATCGACGAGCAGGCCCTCATGCACGATGAGCGCGTCGTCGAACCGCGCGTGGGCGCGCCGCACCAGCCGCAGGATATGCTCCGGCCGCGTCCAAAGGCTGACCGGCTTGAGGCTGCCGTAAAGCGTGAGGGTGCGGCGCACCTGCCAGCCAGCGATCGACTTGTCCGCCGCGATCAGGCGCGGCAGATCGGACGCGAGCGCGTCGTCGAGCCATTCATCGGCGTCGATGCTGAGCACCCAGGGCTCGCGCGCGCAATCGAGCGCGAACTGCTTCTGACCCGCGTAGCCGAGCCATTCCTGATGGATGAGCCGGATCGGCAGACCGGCGCGCGCCAACTCCTCAACGACGGCGAGGGTGCGATCGGTCGAGCCGGAATCGACCACGACGATCTCGGCGACGGTCGCGAGACTCCGGAGGCATTTGCCGATGCAGGCTTCCTCGTTCTTGCAGATGACCGTCGCGGAAATCGGCAGGGGGGCGGCTTGAGGCGGGTTCGCGGACATCTCTCGCGGGCGGGCTGGTCCTCCCGGGGCGCGGGATGACGCGTGCGGGATGACACCTGGCGGGCTCGCGGGTAGAACGCCGTTCGCCCTGTTCGCGGGCGCATTATCAGGTCTTTGCAGGAACGGCCAGCGTTGAGCGCGACCAAGGCTTTCGTCATCCACCTCGAACGCGCCGAAGGTCGGCTGAAAAGCGTCGAGGCGCTGGTGCGCGCGCTCCCGATGCCGAGCGAGATCCTGCCCGCGGTCGACGGCCGGCTTCTCGCTGTCGAGGCGGCGAACGCCGCTTACGCGCGCGCCCGCTATGCGCCGCGCTATCCGTTCGCGCTGACCCTGTCGGAGATCGGCGCCTTCATGAGCCATCGCGCCGCGTGGCGACGGATCGTCGAGGACGGGCTCGACCATGCGGTGGTGTTCGAGGACGACGCCGCGGTCGACCCCGAGCGCCTTGCAGGGCTGCTTGACTTTCTCCGGGCCGAGCGGGCGTGCTGGAGCTATGTCCTCATGCCGGCCGCCGGCCTCGAGCCCGCAGGCGCTGTCCTGGCGCGGCGGGGCGACGCGACGCTGATCAGGCCGCATTCGCCGCCGCTCAGGGCGATCGGGCAGGTCGTGTCGCGTGAGGCGGCAGAGCGCCTGCTTGCCGTCACCGCCCCCTTCGACCGGCCGGTCGACACCTTCTTGCAGATGAACTGGATCACCGGCGTCACCCTGCTCGCCGCCTTGCCGACCCCGATCCGCGACGTCTCGCACGAGACCGGGGGGACGACGGTGCAGCGGAAACGCATGGGCCTTCTGTCCCGCCTGCATCACGAAACGATGAGGCCGGTCTATCGGGCGCAAGCGCTCAGGCGCTATCGTCGGCAGCTTGCCGGCGCAGCCGACATGAAACCGTAACCCGAGAGACGGTATCAAGCGCTAAAGCGGCATTCTAAACCCAAGAGGAAAAGCTCATGAGCGATCTGGTTTTCATCGCCTTCGATACGGAAGCGCACGCCGAGGAAGTGCGCGAAAAAGTGCTCGACATGCAGAAGGAGTACCTCATCGAAATCGAGGATGCGGTGATCGCCACCCGCGACGAGAGCGGTCGGGTGAAGCTCAACCAGCTCATCCACCCGGCCAAGAGCGGCGCGGTGTCGGGCGCCTTCTGGGGCATGCTGATCGGCTGGCTGTTCATGATGCCGCTGGCCGGGGCCGCGGTCGGCGCGGCCGGCGGAGCGCTCGGCGGCTCGCTGGTCGACGTCGGAATCAACGACGACGACATGAGGACCCAGGCCAACGAGGCCCTGAAGCCCGGGACGGCCGGGCTCTTCCTGCTGATCCGCAAGATGACGACCGACAAGGTGCTCGAGGACTTGAAGGGCGTCGGCGGCACGGTGATCAAGACGTCGTTCGACAACGCCAAGGAAGAGGCGCTGAGGGCCGCGCTCGCCGCGCCCGTCCCGCCGCCGCCCGCCGCGCCCGCCGCCGCAGCCGGCGTGGTTGAAGCGCCGACGGGCTGAACGCGCTCCCGTCCGACGTCGACACGCCCGAAAGTGGGATCCTGCGCTGCGGCTCGGGCTCTCCATTTTCGCGGCGTGACAGGCAGGCCTGCGTGTGTCGGCAGGCGTCTCGAAGGCGCGCCTTGCGGCTCCGCGGCGGCCTTTGTCGCCCCGACTGACCTGGATCAATGCAATTTGCGCAGACGCGCGTTAAGCATCACGTGATCTTGGCGGCGCGCCGCCTGTCTCGGCGGCTGCAAAGGAGGAGGACTGGAAGGCTTGGGGGCTTCGTAAGGAGGCCCGAAAATGCACGGACATGTCAGCTCAAGAACCGCGCGATCGCCGCCGCGGATGCGGGCGTCGTATAAGCGGCCAAGCGTTGCGCGGCCGGCCGCCCAACGGACAGCGACGGAATTCTGGATCAGACTTCGCCGACCAGCGTGGATGACCGAGGAGGCCGCCCGCGCTTACCGCCGCCGATCGCTGTTGCAAGACAATCCGACGTCCGGCTGAACTTCCCGCGCCCGGCTGTTGAAGCCCTTTCACGGGCGGTCGCCTCGTCTCGCCCATGTGGCGACGAACAGCGTGAGCGCGAGAATGACGGCAAGCTGGGTCCAGAGGAAGACGAGATCGTCGGCGCCGACGCCGAGCGGCGGCGCGCCGGGCAGCACGTCCCGCAAGGCCGGCACCGAAAACACCATGGCCGCGAGCGCGCCCCCCAGCGACGCGTCGATCTTCCTTACGCCGAGAAAACTCAGGCTCCCAATCATCAACGCGCTGGCCGCGATCAGAACCATCGCCGCGTAAAGCAACAAGGCAAAAAAGATTTGCGGATTGGGCCGATGCGCCGCAATCGTCAGCGCCAATCCGGTCTCGTTGGCGGCGAGATTGCTTGCGGATATGGTGACTGACCAGCCGGCGATGTCCTCCCAGGTTGTCAAACGAACCGGCATCGCGATCCCGCCGATCGGATCCCGGCCCTCGGAGGCGCGGATCCACAATCTCCCGGAATATCGATCAAGCGGATATTTCTGCACATTGCCGGTCAGGTCGAGTTCCAGCGTCTTCGAGGGTGTCGGCTGTCCGGCCTGCAGTTGGATGTCCTGAACATCCGCGCCGTCGCTCACATGGACCATCAGATCGATCGGGCTCGTGCCTGAAAAATGCCGGCCGTAAGGTTCCCGGACGGTCGAGAAGTCCAGACGGAATTCGATCGCCTCCCGTACGGGATCGACCTTGAGCATCTCCAAATAGATGTCGAGAGGCGCTTTGCCGCCGCTCGCCACTTCCTGAAAGGTTTTTTCGACGGGCGGCGTCTGGCGATAGAAAACCGAAAAGAGGATCGCGTACCCGGAGCCAAGCAAAACGAGCATCAGGGTCAATGCGACGAGTTGGCCCCGCAGCGCGCGGCGTTGCGTGGAATCCGCGATCGACGGGTCCAGTTCATCCATGAATTTAGCCGCTCGCCGATAGCGTTTTAGCGATGATCGCCCACCGCAATAGGCACGGCAAGAGGCTCACGAGCTTCAGCCCTTCAGCCCCCGATAGGCTTTGTGCGCGAAGTCGGCGGCGCGGGCGAAAACCTGGTTCTTCCAGTCGTCGGCGTCGACCGTCAGCGCGTCGCGGATTTTGGCCTTGATGTCGCGGGCGAGCGCGGACTGAAGACTGAGCCCCGAGGGGAGACCTCTCGCGTAGAGCCAATTGTCGCCCCGGATCGCCTCGAGCACTTCCGCGAGTTCGACCGTGCCGTATTCGAGGCCGATCGCGGTGATTTCAGCGTCCCTCAGGCTTTCGCCGACGGAAGCGATCAGCGGACCGGCCACTGGCGGCGACGTCGAAGAGCCGTTCAGGATCGAGGTGACCTCCTGGCCCCACCAGGCCCGCGCGCGCTGAAATCCGGGCGCGTCGGGCGCAACGATACAGAGCGGCTCCCCGTAGCCGCGCGGCCCGAGGCCTGTGTGAACGTCGATGATGGCGACGCGCTTCGCGTCCCGTCCATGGCTCTCGATGATGGCGCGAAAGGTCCTATTCGACCAGGTCGGCGCCCGGCCGCCATAGAAGAGTCCGTCGGGAAACGCGTATTGCCCGCCCGCTACGGCAGTCTGGTAGGCCTTCATGCCGCCATGGGTCGCGCGCCACGCGGCCAGCGCTTCCTCTGCGCGAGCGCGGGCGGGGCCGTCCCAGTCGGCGGGAACCAAGGCGTCGTGGATCTCCGCGTAGCGCGTATTCTCCGGCAGAGGTTTTGCGAAATCCTGAAAATTGCGGTTGAGATCGACATTGTCCTCGGTCACCCGTCGGATATGGGAGAAGCCATAGGGGTTGACAGCGTGGACGAGCAGCACCGCGACCGAGGAAGGGCGCGCCGCCACGATCCCCTCGGCGATCAGCCCGGTCTGGCAGCCTGAGCCGCAGAAGCCCTCGTTGCCGTGCGTGCCGGAGACCACGACGAACAGGTTCTCCGCTCCCATGTCGCCGAACCGGGCGACGTCGACCGCCAGCTCCTCGTCTTGCGCGCCTTTGGCGTGGGGATGGACATGGGACTCGAGCGCCGCGCCGCCGCTCCGGGCCGCCCCGCAGAACTTCCGCCTGGCCTCGGCATAGGCTTTGGAGAAATAGTCTGGGATCGCCATCGCGCGCCTCGGGGCTTGGGGGCGAACGATAGGCGCGCTTTGGCGTAGGAGGAAGGCCTCGCGAGCGTTCTAAGCTTCGGCGGCGAGCGCAGCTCTGTTGGGGAGAGCGAACGCTTTCGTCAAAACAACTTGCCAGAACGACGATTTTCTCGAAAGCTGGGCCAATCTAGCCCTTTCATCATGTCGGATCCGGGCTCGCGATGAAAGTCTATCTCCTTGCCGCCGTCTTCGCCGTAGCGCCCGGCGCCGCGTTTGCTCAGTTTGCGTCCGGGTTCAACTTCATGTCCTACAACTTTGGCGCGGCGGACGCGGACGCCGCGGCGGCGACGGCAGCCGCGAACGAAGCGATCGAGGAATGCACGCAGAGGATGCGGGGACGAAACCTTGACACGGTTTGCACCCCTCAGACGCCACCCCCTCCCAAGACGAAGTGAACGCGCAACGCCTGCCGTGTCGCTCGGGGCGCGCTTCCCCTACCGCGTGACATTTTCTTCGGGAAAACCGGACTCCGTGCTACGTTCTAAGAGTTTGGGCCTGAGCGTTCGCCCAACCGACGTCGCGATTGAGCGCTTGGCCGCAGGAGGAATGTCCGAGCGCCGAACACGCCCAAGATTTTTTCCGCGAAACTCTGCGGCAACCCCTTGAAATCGTTCAAAACACGGTCGGATACGGACGCCCGAACGCCGGTCGAACGGCGCCGAATGATAGCCGAATGACCGCCGAACGGGCGGTCAGCGCGCCTTTTCCCAGCGGCCGTCGTCGCCCTCGCGCCAGTAGCTGAGCGCGGCGCCCTCGTCCTTGAGCCGCTTCCACTCCCGCCGCGCCTCGCCGATCGCCTCCTCGTCGCGGCCGTCGAACAGCCGGATCACGAGATCGAAGGCGGAGTCGTGGGGGCTCGTCTCGGCGCCTGCCAGCGCGATCAGCGCCCCGGCCGCGTTTGGGTTTTCGACCCTGTCGGTGAGGAAGACCGGCTGGGTCGCCGGATCGCCGTCGCCTGCCGCGCCATGGGGCAGAAAGCTCGCGTCGTCATAGGTCCACAGCCGATCGTTGAGCGCCTCGACCAGCTCCGCCGAGGCCGCGCGCACGACGACCCTGCGGCCCTCGACGCGGATCCGCTCGATCAGGTCGGGCAGCGCCTGATCGACGCGGCGCCGCTCGAGGTGATGGAAGCGGAACTCGCCCAAGGCGGCGTCCGGCCTATTCGCCGGCCGGCCCGACGATGACGAAGGTCCGGTCCGAATCGGTCGCCATCAGGCCGAGCGACACGCCGCCGGGCACGTGCTCCTCGGTCTTGCCTGCGACATAGACGTCGCCGCGCTGTCGGGAGGCGTCGAGGAATTCGTGCGCGTCCGAACTCATGCCCTTGAGCACGCCGCGGCTTTTGGCCGCATCCCAGCCCAGAGCCGCCTTCAGCGCGACCGCCTGGAAGCGCTCGAAATCGGTCGAGGTCCGGGCGCGGGCCGGCTCGCCGATCCGGGCCTCGAACCGCAGAAACTCGTCGCCGCGGCAAGACAGCGTCGCGTCGACGTCGACCTTGGTCGTCACATCGTAGGCGTTGGCGTCCGACCGCGTGCGGGAGACGACGATGGCGCGCGAGAATTCGACGCCCATGTCGCTCGCCTCAGTTCGGAGCGCCGCAGTGAAGGCGTCGCAACTCGCGATCGCCCAGGCCGGGTCCGCGCTGAGGCCGCACCCTCCGAGCGCGAGCGCCAAGACCGTCGAATGAAACCGCATCCTGATCTCCCAGCCCTCGTCCCAGACGCCGAACCTAGTCTTCGTAGGAGTTGGCGATGAGACGATCCAACAGCCTGACGCCCCAGCCTGAGCCCCAGGACGGATTGATGTCCGAGGATGGCGAACCCATGGCGACGCCCGCGACGTCGATATGCGCCCACGGCGTATCCTTAACAAACCGTTTCAGGAACTGGGCCGCCGTGATCGACCCGCCATGCCGGCCGCCCGTGTTCTTCATGTCGGCGACCTTCGAGTTGATCAGCTTGTCGTAGGGTTGGGCGAGCGGCATGCGCCATACCTTCTCCCCGGTCGCCTCGCCGGCGGCGGCGAGCCGCTGGGCGAGTTCGTCATCGTTGGAGAACAGCCCGGCGTATTCCTGTCCCAGCGCCACCATGATGGCCCCGGTCAGGGTCGCGAGGTCGATCATCAGCCGCGGCTTGAACGTTTCTTCTGCGTACCAAAGCGCGTCCGAAAGGACGAGACGCCCTTCCGCATCGGTATTGATGATCTCAATCGTCTGCCCGGACATCGATGTGACGATGTCGCCCGGGCGAACCGCGTCCCCGTCCGGCATGTTCTCGACCAGCCCAAGGACGCCGACCGCGTTGACCTTCGCCTTGCGCGCGGCAAGCGCGTGAAGAAGGCCGACCACGCAGGCGGCCCCGCCCATGTCGCCCTTCATGTCCTCCATGCCGGCGGCCGGTTTGATCGAAATGCCGCCCGAGTTGAAGCACACGCCTTTTCCGACGATGACGACGGGTTTGCTCCGCTTCGCGCGCGCCCCGGACCAGCGCAGGGTGACGAGCCGACTGTCGCGGGCCGATCCGCGCCCAACCGCCAGCAGGGCGTTCATGCCGAGCCGGCCCATCTCCTTCTCGTCGAGGATGGCGATTTCGACGCCGAGTTTCTCCAGCGTCTTCGCGCGATCGGCGAACTCGGCGGGAAACAGGACGTTCGGCGGCTCGTTGACGAGGTTGCGCGCGATATCGACGCCATCCGCGACGGCGAGCCGGGCGTGCCAGGCCGCGCGCGCCGCCGCGGCGTGTCCCGAGCCGATGACGAACTCCATCGCGCCGCCGTTCTCTTCGTCGCTGTCCTTCTTCCGCGTCTTGTACTTGTCGAACTTGTATCCCCGGAGCCTGAGGCCTAGGGCGAAATCAGCCGCCGCGGCGCCGTCCCAGGAGCCCGCCGGCGCTTCGAAAGCGACCTGGACCTTCTGGGAACGGGAGAGCTTGCCGGCGACGAACCCCCCGAGCATGACGAAATCCAGCGGCGCGTTGTCCTTGCCGGGCCCGACGCCGACGACAAGGAGCCGCGACGCATCGAGACCGCTCGGGGCAAGAATATCGAGCGCCGTGCGTTGCGCGCCTTTGAAGTTGGAAGCTTTCGCAGCCGCGCGGATCAGCGGTTCGAGATGTCCCGCCTGCGCGGCGACCGCAGCCGCAGGCTCCATGTCCGCTCCGACAAAAACGACGAACGCGCCGCCTTTGGGCGCGGCAAGCGCGCCATAGGAGATCTTGATAGCGGCGGCGTCGCTCATGTCCACTGCGTTCCCATGTCCGGATGCGAATTGCTCCCTGCCACGCGCAAGGAGCCTCGGACTTCGAGATATCGGGGGTTTGCCGGGCCCGTCAACAAGATGCCGCGATTCGAGGCCATGGACAGGCGGGTTTTTGGCCGGGAGCAGGTGGCCTTGCCACCGCAGTCCGACCGGGCTAGGCGCTTCCGCGGCCTATGAGGCGCGTGGCCTGCGCGCGACGAAGCGGCGTTGATGAGTTGGATTGAGCGCTACGTTTTGAGAACCGCCGGCGCCGCCTTCGTCACGGGGCTCGTCGTGCTCACGGGCGTCATCTGGATCACCCAGGCCCTTCGTCAGATCGATTTGCTCACCAGCAAAGGGCAGACGATCCTGATCTTTCTTCTCATGACCGGTTTGGCGCTGCCCTCGTTGATTGCGGTCATCGCGCCGATCGCGTTGTTCGCCGGAATCCTCTACACGCTCAACAAGCTTAACGGAGACAGCGAACTCGTCGTCATGGCCGCTGCCGGCGTGTCGCCGGCCCGTCTGCTGAGGCCGATCATGGCGCTCTCCCTTGCGGTTTTCGCGATCGTGGCCGCCATTTATGTGCAGGTGTTGCCCTGGAGCTTCGGAGCGATAGAAAACCTGACCACTTTCGTTCGCGCCGACTTCATTTCCAATTTCGCGCGCCCTGGCGCCTTCAACGATCTGACCCTTGGGTTCGTCTTCCACTATCGCGAGCGAACCCCAGACGGGGCGTTGCGCGGCGTCTTCATGCAAGACCGGCGCGACCCGGCGCACGTTTCGACCTATATCGCTGAGGCGGGCAAGACGATCGAGAAGAACGGATCGAATTATTTGCAATTGAGCAAGGGCGTCTTGCTGCGCCCCCAGGCCGCCGGCGATTCGGCGACGGTCAGCTTCGACGACTACACCATCGATCTGTCCCAGTTCTCTCAGGCGTTGGCCGCGGCAAAGCGTCCGCGCGAGCGCAGCACCGCCGAACTGATGTCTCCGAGCGCGAATGACCGCGAGGACGCCGCCATGGCCGGGCACATTCGCAGTGAACTGCTCGACCGGCTCGCCAGCCCGCTCTACGCCTTGGTCGCAGGGCTCATTGCCTTCGCGGCGTTGGGCGAAGCGCGAACGACCCGGCAGGGCCGGGGTTTGGCGATCGGGGGGGCCATTCTCGCCTTTGTCGCAATTCGGGGACTCGGCATCGCCGCGACGACACTAGCAATCGGCGTCCCGGCCGCGGCTTTTTTTGTTTGGGCGATCCCGATCGCGGCGATCTGCGGCGCGCTTGGGTTGATCTTCCGCCAGCGATTGATCCCCGCAACGCCCCGACGCTCCCTTGCGAGGCCGGCATGATCGGCCGAACGCTCTCTCTCTATCTTGCAGGCCGATTCACCCGCACCGTGCTTGCGGCGTTCGGATTTGTCTTTGCGCTGATATACGCTGTCGATCTGGTCGAAATGCTCCGTCGCTCGGGCGACGCGCCGAAGGCGACCGCGCCGCTCATGGCGCTCCTATCCTTGTTGCGGACTCCGACGGTCGCCGAGCAGGCGTTGCCATTCGCGGTCCTGTTTGGCTCCATGATCGCTTTCCTCAACCTTTCCCGAAAGCTCGAACTGGTCGTGGCCCGAGCCGCTGGCGTTTCGGTTTGGCAGATCCTGGCGCCGCCGATCTTCGTGATCCTTCTTCTCGGGGTCTTTTCGGTCACGGTTTACAATCCGACGTCGGCGTGGATGAAACAAAGGTCCGACGCGATCGAGAGCAGCGTCTTCGGGGGACGTTCGAACCCGTGGGGCGATTTGTGGCTCCGTCAAAAGAGCGTCGACGGCCAGGCCATCATTCACGCGCGCGGAAAGGAGGATGGCGGCAACCTGCTCAAGGACGTCGAGATTTTCAACTTTGACGATCGGGGTAACTTTGTTGAGCGCGTCGATGCGGCCTCGGGCGAGCTTCACGAGGGCTACTGGGAGTTTCACGACGCCAAGGTCGTCACCCCCGGGTTCGAAACGCTTGCGGTGTCCACATATCTGCTCGCCACCTCCCTCAATCGCCAGGAGGTGTCTCAGGCCTTCGTCGCCCCGGAGACGGTGTCGTTTTGGAACCTCCCCGGACTGGCCGCTCAGACCGCCCAGGCGGGACTCGACCCGACCGCCTATAAGCTGAAATTTCAGGAGCTTCTGGCCCGTCCTGTCTTGCTGGCGGCGATGGTTCTGGTCGCCGCTTGCTTTTCGTTAAGGTTCTTCCGGATGGGCGGCGTCGAGTTCATGGTTTCAAGTGGCGTCGCGGCCGGGTTCGTGCTTTATGTGGCCACCAAAGTGATCAACGACCTCGGCGAGGCCGGCTTCATTAGTGCGGTCGCGGCGGGCTGGTCGCCTGGGCTCGTTGGGTGTCTGTTTGGCGTATACGTTTTGCTGCACCAAGAGGATGGTTGATGGGCTCCGCCGTCAGCTCCTCCACTAATCGGGTTCACCGTCGGCTTTTGTGGGCGGTGCTCGGCGCTGTTGCGATGGCGCTTTCGGCGGCAGCGTCCATGACCGCTGCCGCGCAGACGGCGCCTGTCCCTCCGGCTTCCGCGACCAAGCCCGTCGACAAGCTTGTGATCGACGCGGACCAACTGATCTACGACAAGGACAAGGATACCGTAACCGCTGCGGGCTCCGTCCAGCTGTTCTATCAAGGCCGCATCCTCCAGGCCGACCGCGTCGTCTATAACCGGGCGACAAAACGCGTCTATGCCGAGGGTCACGCCAAGATGACCGACGAGCATGGGGACATCGTCTACGGAACGCGCTTCGAGCTGAGCGAAAACTTCCGTGACGGTTTCATCGACAGCGTTCAGGCGCTCACCTCAGACAAGACCCGGTTCACCTCGCCGCGAGGCGAGCGCATGAACGGGGACGTCACGGTCCTCGACAAGGGATCCTACACCGCTTGCGAGCCCTGTAAGGATCATCCGGAAAGGCCGCCGTTCTGGCAAGTCAGGGCGACCAAGATCATCGAGAACCAGGAGACCCACACCGTCTATTACGAAGGCGCCCAGATGCTCGTCTGGGGCTTTCCGGTCTTTTACATGCCGTACTTCTCCTCGCCGGACTCGACGGTCAACAAACAGACCGGGTTGCTCGCGCCGCAGATCATTTCGGGCTCGAGTTTGGGCTATGGGATCAGCATCCCGTATTTCATCAACCTGGCGCCGAACTACGATTTGACGATCATTCCCTCGTATCTGTCCAAACAGGGCCTCCTCGGCGAAGCGGACTGGCGTCAGCGACTGGAGAACGGCCAATACAGCATCAAGGTGGTCGGAATCGACCAGCAGCAGCCCAACGCCTTTGCGGCATGGCCGTACGGGGCCGGCGATGTGAAGACGCGGGGGTCGCTCGAAACCAAGGGCAATCTGTTCCTCAACCAGGACTGGCAGTTCGGCTGGAACGCGACCTGGCTGTCCGACAAATTCTTCGCTAACGACTACAAGCTGTCGGGAATAGACTTCAGCAACTACTATTTTCAGGATATTGTCTCGTCGGTCTATTTGCGCGGACAGGCGGATCACAGCTTCTTCGACCTAAGCGCGTACCACTTCGAGGGCACAACCGACAACGACGACAACCGCACGCTTCCCAATGCCGTGCCGGTGTTCGATTACAATCGCGTCTTCATGCTTCCTGAGAATCGCACCAACGGGATCGGCGGCGAGGCGACCCTCGACGTCAATGTCGCCAACATTACGCAAACCAACGCCGCATTCCAGTCCACGGGCCTGCAGACCTTCGACAACGCCTATCACCTGTACAATGTATGCGAGACGACCGTTGGCGACAAATATGTAAACACCTATTATCCCGGCGCGTGCATGCTGCGAAGCATCGCAGGCGACTACACCCGCGCCTCGGGACAGGCGTCCTGGCAGCGCAGCTACATCGATTCGATCGGCGAAGTGTGGAAGCCTTTCGTATTCGCTCGTCTCGACGGCGAGGCGACCGAGGTGAACGAGACCGGGTCGATCACCTACGCGAGCGTTCTGGGGACCAGCACAGTCGCCAACTCCAGTCAGGCCGCGTTCTTCTCGGGCGGGAACCAGGGCGCCTTCGCGCGCGGCATGGCCGGTTTCGGTCTCGAGTACCAGTATCCGTTCGTCTTGACCAATTCCTGGGGCTCGCAGACGATTACGCCGATCGCGCAGTTCATCGCTCGCCCGAGCGAAGTCACGCCCCGGATTCAGCCGAACGAAGACGCTCAGAGTCTCGTGTTCGACGAGACGAACCTGTTCGCATGGAACAAGTTCTCCGGCTATGACCGGATCGAGGGCGGCACGCGGGTGAACTACGGCGTCCAGTATACCGCCAATTTCGCCAACGGCGGGCACGCCAACGTCGTCGCCGGCGAGTCGATCCAGGTCGCCGGGCAGAATTCCTATACGCTTTACGATATGGCCAACACCGGCATGGACTCCGGGCTCGACAAGACGTTTTCCAACTTTGTCGCGGGTGAGATGATCCAGCCCACCGCCGCGCCGATCTCGCTCCTCAGCAAGCAGCAGTTCGACAGCACGACCTTCCAGCTCGATCGGTTCGACGCGATCGCCAAGGCGACCCTCGCCGGCGTGACGGCAAGCGTCGATTACGCGCTCTACGCAGCGCAGCCGGCGCTTGGGTGGGAATATCCGCGCGAGGGCCTGACCGGCAACGCCTCGTACAAGTTTCAGGACCGCTGGACGGTCGACGGGTCGCTGGTCCTCGATATGTCGCGGCACTTTTACGACGTTCCCGGTCAGGAGACGCCGGTCTTCTACCCGATCGGCTATTCGTTTGGCCTCGGCTACAAGGACGAGTGCACCACCCTCACCATCCGCTATTCCTCGAGCACCAGCGCGCCGGCCGCCTTTACCGAATACGCAGGCGGCCCGCTGACCTACCTTCCGGCGACGCACAATCAGACCCTGATGTTCCAGCTCGTCTTGCGCACGCTTGGCGACGTCCGGGCGAACGTCGGCTTGTAACCGGCGGCCCTCGCGCTGGAGTTTTTGGGATGACGGTCGAACCCCCGCCGCTTGCCATGACGATGGGCGACCCAGCGGGGATCGGCCCCGAGTTGGCGTTCGCCGCCTGGCGCCTGCGCGCGCCTGAGGACCCGCCTTTCTTCATCCTCGCGTCGCCCGGCCAGCTTGCGGACCTTGGGCGGCGGATCGGCGCGGACGCGCAGATCATCGAGACGGAGCCCGCGCGTGCCGCGTCCGTCATCGCGAAAGGCCTGCCCGTCGTTCCGCTGCAGAATCCGGTCAAGGCCGAACCTGGGCGTCCGAGCGCCGACAACGCCGCCGCGACCCTGGAATTGATCGAGCGCGCGGTGTCGGCGGTGCGCGTCGGGGCGGCGCGGGCCGTCGTCACCAACCCGATCGCAAAGGCCACGCTCTATGAAGCGGGTTTCCGGTTTCCAGGCCATACCGAATACCTGGGCGAGCTCGCCCGCGCATCGGGCGGCCCTTCTTTCCCGGTCATGATGATCTGGTCGGAAGCGCTGGCGGTGGTGCCGGTGACCATCCACATCGCGCTTGCAGACGCGCCGAAGGCGCTCACGCGCGACCTCCTCATCGAGACGGCGCGCGTGGTCGACCGCGATCTTAAGAGTCGGTTCCGGCTCGGCCGGCCGCGCCTTGCTGTCGCCGGCCTCAATCCGCACGCCGGCGAGGGCGGCGCAATGGGACGCGAGGAGATCGCGATCATCAAGCCCGCGATCGAGGCGCTGCGCGCCGAGGGCATCGACGCTTTCGGCCCGCTGCCCGCCGATACGATGTTTCACGCCGCAGCTCGGGCGCGCTACGACGTCGCTCTGACCATGTATCACGATCAGGGCCTCATCCCCGTCAAGACGCTCGCCTTCGACGACGGCGTCAACGTCACGCTCGGCTTGCCGTTCGTGCGCACGTCTCCCGATCATGGCACCGCCTTCGACATCGCCGGTCGCGGCGTCGCCAATCCGGCGAGCCTGATCGCGGCGCTGAGGCTCGCCGCCCGGCTGACCCCGTGACGCTTGCCCGCGACGGTCTGCCGCCGCTGCGCGAAGTCGTCGCCCGCTATGGTCTCGATGCGCGCAAGGCGCTCGGACAAAATTTCCTGTTCGACCTCAATCTGACGTCCAGAAATCGCCCGCGCCGCCGGCCCGCTTGAAAACCACGTCGTCGTCGAGGTCGGTCCCGGTCCCGGCGGCCTCACCCGAGCGCTGCTCGCGGAAGGCGCAAAGGCCGTGATCGCGATCGAGCGGGACGAGCGCGCGCTCCCCGCGCTCGCCGAGATCGGCGCGCGTTGGCCGGGTCGCCTTGAGGTCATCGCCGCCGACGCGCTGACGATCAATCCCGAGACACTGATCGCCAGGGCCTGCGGGGCGCCGATCCGAATCTGCGCCAATCTCCCCTATAACGTCGGCACCCGGCTTCTGACTGGTTGGCTTGAGGCCGAGCCCTGGCCGCCCTTCTTCGACCGCCTGACCCTGATGTTCCAGCGAGAGGTCGCACTGCGAATTGTCGCCACGCCCGCGCAGCGCGCAGACTTCGGACGGCTCGCCGTTCTCGCCGGGTGGCGGTCCGAGGCGCGCATCCTGTTTGATGTGGCGGCGGCCGCCTTCACCCCTCCGCCGAAGGTCGCCTCGAGCGTCGTGGAGCTGGTTCCCCGGGCCGCGCCGGACCCGTGCGACGGGCGCCTGCTGTCGGCCGCGGCCCAGGCGGCTTTCGGGCAGCGGCGGAAGATGCTGCGCCAATCGCTGAAGAGCTTCGCCTCCTCGCGGGGTCTCGAAACAGGCGCTCTCCTCGAGGCCGCCGGCATTGAACCGACCCTTCGCGCGGAGGAGGTGGACGTCGCGGGCTTCGTTCGGCTAGCGCGAGCGGCGGCTCAGGTCGACCTCGACGCGGTCGAGGGCGCGGGCGGCGAGGCGGTCAGGTCCCGCGCGGATTTACGGCCCCTGCGCCGCTCGCGCTGATCGTCGAACGCGCTTACACTCGGGGCGACCGCGAAGAGGGAAGCCCCGTGTTCATCAACACCCCCATGGCGAGACGGCAATGGACCGGCCTGGATGACGAACATCTCGCCAGCATCGGGTTCATCAATTTCGGCTGGAATGCGCTCGAACGAAAATTTGCCTCGCTCGTCTGGGTGACGGCCGGGTGGGACCAGGATGTGGGCGAACTGGTGATCGCGAGCGTGGGAAACGTCTCGCTCGTCAAGCTGTTCGACAATCTCCTGAAGCAGGAGCTCGCCAACTGGCCGGATCGCCGGCTTTGGAGCCAGGGGACGCAGACCGGCGCCCTATTCGATGAGATCCGGGACGCGCGCAACGAAGTCGTGCATTGCTTCTTCCTGTGCGACCCGACCAAGGGGACCGAGGGCTACTACAAAATGTCGCCGCGCAGAACCGCGAGCGGCGCCGCGGAACTGAAGACTGTGGCGATGGGTAGGGATGATATCGACGATCTCTGCGTCGCCATCTCGGACTGCCTCGAATTGATCGACGACCTGGTGATGAAACTCTGGTTTCGGCGGCGGTTGCTGGGCGCCGACGCACCACCCAACCCGCAGGTGTATGACGAGACCGTGCACGGATGGAGCGCGCCGGCCTTCGACCCCAGGCGCTTGCGGACCTACCCGAAGAAGCGGGCGCGGCGCTCGCGATCCCGCGGGACCGAGGAGACGCTCCAGGCGGCCGAGGAATCGGACGACGGCCAACATCCTGCGAGCTGACGGATTCTTTTTCACAAGGAGTTGAACGCACGGCGCGGGACGTGAAGTCCCGCTTTGGAACCGGTCGCCCGCCGCTGCGTTGTTCCGGCACAAGTCCTACGGGTTTCGAAGCCGTGGACAAACGTCCGAGGCGCTCCTGAGGGCGCCGAGTGTCGGAACTATTTTGGAGACATGTCATGAGACACGCAGTCACCGCGTTAATTTCGGCCGCCTCTTTCTGTATGATCGCTTCGGCCGCTTCGGCTCAGGTTGCCGCGTTCCCTTATAACGGTCCGACGGAATCGGACTACAACGGCGCCCCGCTGTATGGAGATCGCCATACCCCAACTTCAACCCGCAGTGGTGGGCAGCTGCGACATTATCTCGGGCAATCGCATCTGCACATCGGGCCAGATGGGTCCGACCGCGACCCCAGGGTACGCCTACGGCGGCCCCGTGGGCATGATCATTGGCGCGCCCCTGGCGGTGGTCGCCGCGCCGTTCAATGCGATTGGTATGACCGGCGGCCCCGGCTTCGACAACACGGCCGCGCCGGCGACCGGCACAGCGACCTACAGCTACGAGAGTCACGTTCCGCCGCAGCCGGGCGCGGTGGGTCATTGCGATCTCATCGCCGGGAACCGCGTTTGCTCGGTGCCGTGAGGCGCCCTCTGATACCGCGTAGCTTGATCGGGCGGCTTCGGCCGCCCCTTTTCATTGAGCGACGCTCATCTTTTATAGGCTCATCTGGGTCTGAACCACCAAGGCGATGAGTCGCGCATCTTCGGTTTCGACCCGGGTTTGCAGGACTTGGGTCCGCCTTCCGCGGTGCGCCATCGTGCAAACGCCTGTGAGGATCGAGCCAACCCGAGCGGGGCCAACGAAGTTGGTCTTGCTTTCGACCGTCGTGGTCCCGACCGCGCCCTCGGGGAGGTTGACGAAAGCCAAAGCCCCGCCGAGCGTGTCGGCAAAGCTCATGATCGCCCCGCCGTGAGCGACGCCCCCGAGCGTACAAAGATCCGCCCGAACGGTCATGCGAGCCGATACGCTGTCGAGACTGGCGCTGACATAGTCCAGCCCGAGAAGGCCTGCGAACGGCAGGGGATGAGCTAGGACTCGATCGAGCGGGGTCATTGCGGCCTCCCTAAGTAGGAGCGCAATCTTGGCGCGCTTCGTCGAGCTCGGCGAGTTCCCGTGAGTTCGGGGCAGCTCTGGATATAGGCCGCTCATGCGTCCGTCGCTTCTCGATCCGCTGTTCGCCCCCGCCGCCTCGCTTCCCGGGATCGGTCCCAAGAACGCCAAACTGTTCGACCGCCTGCTGGATCGGCCGCAGGGCGCCCGTGTTCTCGATGTGCTGTTCCACCTGCCCTATGCGACCCTCGACCGTCGCTTCCGGCCGAAAATTCGCGACGCGGTCCCCGGGACGATCGTCACCTTCTCGGCGAAGGTCGTGGAACATCGGTCGCCGCAAAGCCAGCGTTCGCGCGCGCCGTTCAAGGTGCTGGTCGAGGACGACACCGGCGACGTTGAACTCGTCTTCTTCCTCGCCAACCCCGAATGGGTCCGCGCACGCCTGCCGATCGGCGCCACGCGGTGGATTTCCGGCAGGCTCGAGCTTTACGACGGCGTGCGGCAGATCGTCCACCCCGACAAGGTTCTGGACGCGGAGGAATTCGCGCGCCTGCCGGCGATCGAGCCGGTCTATGCCCTGACCGAGGGGCTGTTCCAAAGGATCGCGGCGCGCGCAGCGGAGGGCGCCCTGAAACGGCTTCCGCGGATGCCGGAATGGATCGCTCCCGACACGATCGAGGGGTTGAAGCTGCCGTCATTCGTCGAAGCGCTCGAGGCGATGCACCGGCCGAAAGCCCCGGAGGACGTCGACCCGTCGGCCCGCGCGGCGACCCGTCTCGCCTTCGACGAATTGCTGTCGAACCAGCTCGCGCTGCTTTTGATCCGTGCGCAGATGCGCGAGACCGCCGGGCGCGCCCACGTCTCTGAAGGCGCGCTCGGTCGCCAGCTCGAGGCCGCGCTGCCGTTTTCACTCACCGCGGCGCAACGCAAGGCGCTCGCCGAAATACGAGCCGATCTCAAGGCCGAAAAGCGCATGATCCGGCTACTGCAGGGGGACGTCGGTTCGGGCAAGACGGTCGTGGCGCTGCTGGCGATGGCCGAGGTGGCCGAGGCCGGCCGGCAGGCGGCCTTGATGGCGCCGACGGAGGTTCTGGCGCGTCAGCACTTCGATCGGATGGCGCCGCTCGCCGCAAGCGCCGGCCTGCGCATGGCCCTGATGACCGGACGCGATAAGGCCGCCGAGCGGCGCGAAACCCTGGCGGCTCTCGCATCGGGCGCGATCGACGTGGTCGTTGGCACGCATGCGCTGTTTCAGGACGCCGTCGCCTTCGCCGACCTCGGCCTTGCGGTCGTCGACGAGCAGCACCGCTTCGGCGTCCGGCAGCGGCTCGCGCTCGCCGGCAAGGGGCAGGCCGTCGATCTTCTGGTGATGACGGCGACACCGATCCCCCGCTCGCTCGTGCTCGCTTATTTCGGCGACATGGACGTCTCGGCGCTGCGCGAAAAGCCGCCCGGACGACAGCCGATCGAAACGCGCGCCATGCCGATCGAGCGAATCGACGAGGTGGTGGCGGGACTGTCGCGTGCGCTTCAGCATGGCGCGCGCGCATACTGGATCTGTCCGCTGGTCGAGGAAAGCGAGACGCTGGACGTCGCCGCAGCCGAGGATCGCGCGGACGCCTTGCGTTCGATGTTCAAGGATGTGGTCGGACTGGTTCACGGGCGGATGGCGGGTCCGGACAAAGACGCGGCCATGGAGCGTTTTCAGCGCGGAGAGACGCGGATCCTCGTCGCGACCACCGTCGTCGAGGTCGGCGTCGACGTGCCCGAGGCGACGATCATGATTATCGAGCACGCCGAGCGGTTCGGACTCGCCCAACTGCATCAGTTGCGCGGTCGGGTCGGCCGCGGCGCCGGACGGTCGAGCTGCCTGCTGCTCTATCGAGGGCCGCTCGGCGAGACAGCCAAGGCGCGGATCGAGACCCTGCGGGCGACCGAAGACGGCTTCCGCATTGCCGAGGAGGACCTGCGCCTGCGCGGGGAGGGCGACGTGCTCGGCGCTCGTCAGGCCGGCGCGCCCGGCTTTCGGTTTGCGCGGCTCGAAATCCACGGCGGGCTGCTCGCCCGGGCCCGCGCGGAGGCTGAGGCGGCGCTGCAACGAAGTGAATGGCTAGCCAGCGAAGAGGGCCGCAACCTGAGGCTGCTCCTTTATCTGTTCGAACGCGACGAAGCGGCCAAGTTGATCGAGGCCGGCTAAGCGATTGCTCCGGAAAAGTGATTGGCCGAACGGCGGCGGCGCCGTCAACGTTCCATGCGCGAACGCGAAGGTTAAGAACCGTCGCTTCGCCACGGCGTTCTTAAAGCCAAGGCAAAAAAACTTAACGACAAGACCACAAATCGGCCAGCTCGTGGACCGATAGTGGTTGATAGGTGGGGTGGCGCCATTCTTGTGATGAGCGTCCAATGGCGAACGCAAAACGGGTCGGTGATATCGATTTCTGGCGCGGAGCTGTGCTGATTGCGATCCTTGTTGATCACATTCCCGGCAATCTGCTCGAAATCGTTTACGCCGCGAAACTTTGGACTTTCCGACAGCTCGGAGGCTTTTGTGTTTATCTCCGGGCTTTCGGTCGGGATGGTCTATGCGCCCCGCGCCCGCACACGCGGTTTCGCGCCCGTCGCGCGCGGATGCCTGGAGCGGGCCCTTAAACTCTATGGCGTTCACATCGCCTTGACCGTGGTTGCGCTCGTGATCTTTGCCTGCGCGTTCTGGTTGAGCGGAGTCGATACGCTGATCCAGGCGCACGGCCGGTCTTATGTGTTCGCGTCGCCGGCAATGGGCCTCGCGGGCCTTGCTGTTCTCACCCATCAACTCGGCTACTTCAATATCCTGCCGCTTTACATCGTGCTGATGCTTTGGGCGCCGGTGGCCCTGGCGCTCGCGATCCGGGACGTTAGGCTCTCTCTGGGGGTTTCGGTCGCAATATACGTCCTGTCTCGAGCGTTCGGACTGAGCCTGCCAAACTGGCCTGAGCCGGGCGCCTGGTTTTTCAATCCGTTCGCGTGGCAACTCATCTTCACGATCGGGCTCGTTTCGGCCATCGTCTGGCGCAATGGGCCGCCCCGCGCGACGCCAGGGCTGATCGCGATCAGCCTCGCGATCCTTGCGCTGGCCGCATTCGCGGCCACAAGCGCTGGAGGTTCGGCTCCCGGCCTGCGCGAGGCCGCCTTTTCGCGGCTCGACCTCGCCAAGCAGGATCTTGGCCTGGCCCGGCTCGCCCACTTCGCGGCGCTGGCGTATTTGATCGCCGTCGCCCCCCAGATTGCGCCGCGGATCAAGCGCCTCGTCGACGGCGTCGCGGGTCGGGCGGTGCAAAGTCTTGGCCGCAATGGGCTGCCGACCTTCGCCGCCGGGTCCGTGATCAGCGCGCTCGGACAGGCGGCGCTTGGCGCCGCGCAGCCTCATTCCTCAGACTATGTTGAGAAATTCGCGGGATTCGGTTACACGCTTGCGGGCATCGCCGCCCTTTTTGTCCTTGCCCGTTGGATCGAGTGCAGAAACACGCCTGTTCCTCCCGCTTCGAACGTGGTTCCGTATGGGGCCGCTTAGCGTTTCTGTTTAGGACGGCGCTGATTTGCCTACTCGCCTTTCCGGCCATAGCGGCGCGCGCGGATCCGTGTGAAACCGCGGCGCCGGTGCTGGACGCAAACGGTGTCAAGCTCGGCAATCTCGACAGCGGCGCCGACCGCGTGTTGGACATTCTCGCGATCGGGTCGTCTTCGACGGAAGGGATCGGCGCGAGTTCGCCGGCCAGAACTTATCCGGCGCAGCTTGCGGACGAACTCTCCAACAAAGACGGCATCCACGCCTTGGTTCGGAACGCCGGCATCGGCGGCGAACTCGCAATCAAGACGCTGCAACGGCTGAAGGCGGCGCTCAAAGTGGGCTGGCCCGAACTGGTGATCTGGCAAGTCGGCACCAACGACGCCCTGGTCGGGGTGGACGAAGCCCTATTCCGTGCGACCGTCGAGAGCGGCGTCGCCGCCGCGCGCGCCGCCGGCGTTCCCCTGCTTCTGGTCGACCCGCAATTCGCTTCGAAGGTTCCGGACATCGCCCGCTACGAGCGTTTCGTCGGCATCGTCGACCAGACGGGCGAGCGGCTGCGGGTTCCCGTGGTGTCCCGCTACGCCATGATGAAGCAGAGAGGCAAGAACGCGCTCGCGCTGTTGTCTGGCGACGGCCTACACATGAACGATCTCGGCTACCGCTGCCTCGCTCACGCGATCGCAGAGGAAATCGAGGGCGCGGCCGGCTCCGGGCAGAAAGCCGAGGCAGGCGCGGGACCAAAGCTCGAGACGAAAGCTCACATCTAACGCCATTCGGCGGAAGCCTATCGGCTCAAAGCCGGCTCACCCGACCGACTTCCCGACAGCCAACGAGGACAGCAATGAAGCGGCGACGCTTTGCTCCGCATGCGACGGTTTCGGCGGTCGGCTTCGGCTGCATGAGCTTCGCCGGATTCTACGGGCCGGCCACCGAGGCCGAGTCTCTCCGGGCTCTTGCCCGCGCGCTCGAACTCGGGGTCGACTTCTGGGACACGGCGAACGTCTACGGCGCCGGCCTCAGCGAGACGCTGATCGGCAAGTTTTTGGCGCAGGACCGCAGCCGGCGCGAGAAGGTCACGCTTGCGACCAAGTTCGGCATCCACTGGATGGCCGACGGACGGCGCGAGCACAACAACAGCATCCCGCACATGCGCGAGTCGCTGGAGGGCTCGCTAAAGCGGCTCGGCGTCGACCATGTCGATCTCTACTATGTGCATCGGGTCGATGAGCGCATCCCGATCGAGGAAACAGTCGGAGAACTCGGGCGTCTGGTCGATGCGGGAAAGGTCGGCGCGATCGGGCTCTCAGAAGTCGCGCCCGACACGCTGCGGCGGGCGCACGCGGTCCACCCGATCGCCGCCGTGCAGTCGGAATATTCGCTCTGGACCCGCACGCCGGAACTCGGGCTGATTCAGGCTTGCGCCGAAGTCGACGCGCTGCTGGTCGCCTTCTCGCCGGTCGGGCGCGGCTTTTTCAGCGGGCGGCTGCAGGACGTCGAGAATTTCGAGCCCAAGGAATTCCGCCACGCCAACCCGCGCTTCAAAGGGCTGAACTGGCGGCGGAACCGGGCTCGGCTCGAGCCCTTCCTCGCGCTTGCGGGGTCGTGGGGCGTCGCGCCGGCGACGCTTGCGGTCGCCTGGACCCTGGCCAAGGCCCCGCACGTCGTCCCCATTCCGGGTACGCGCACCGCCGCACATCTGGAGGAATGCGCCGCCGCCGCGGACTTCGACCTCGACGCCGCTCGGCTCGCCGAAGTCGAGCGCGTCCTGCCGGTCGGCTTCGCCGCAGGCTCGCGCTATTCGGACGCGCAGTGGGTCGGCATCGAAAAATACTGAGGGGCGCGGCGCCGACCGGCTTTCTCCTCGCCGAGGCTGGGAGAAGGACTCGCTCTCGTCCGAGTTGACGGAAGCGCTACGCGAGCTCGTCGTTCAGCCGGGCGAGAAATCCGCCGAGATCGTCGGTCACCACGTCGGCGAGGCTCGCCCCCGCTTGGGCGCTCGTCCGGTCGTGCGCCTGGCGGTGGTCGGCCTGTCCGGGCCTCGGCGTCACCAGCACGGTCTTCATGCCGCGCGCACGGGGGACCGCGAGGTTCTTCGCCACGTCCTCGAACATCGCCGCCGACCGGGGATCGACCCCGTGGCGGGCGAAGAAGGCGTCGTAGGCCGCCTCGGCGGGTTTCGGCGTCAGACCGGCCGCCACGATATCGAACGCGTCCTCGAACAGGCCATCGAGTCCGAGCTGGCTGGCGGTCAGAATCGCGTGGTTGCGGGAGCCGTTGGTGAAGATCAGTTTCCGCCCCGGCAATCGGCCGACCTCCCGGGCGAGGGCCGGATTGGGCTTCAGCATCGAGCGATCGATGTCGTGCACGAATTCGAGAAACCGCTCCGCCTCGTGGATGTTTTCTTCGACCAGGCCTCGCAAGGTCGTGCCGTGGCGCAGGTAATAATGCTGATGCAACGCCCGCGCGGACTGGAGGTCCATCCCGAAAAGGTCGTGCAGGAACAGCGTGATGCGCTCGTCGATCAGCGGCCAGACGCCGCTGTCGGCGGGATAGAGCGTGTTGTCGAGATCGAACACCCAGGTCGAGACATGGGCGAACTGCGCCCTCAAGGTCTCGGCGTCCCAAGGCGGCGCCACGGCGGAAACGATCTCGCGAGCGGCGGAAATGGCGCCGAGTTTACCCAAGAGGACTCCGTTTGGTCAGGATGGTCAGGCTATCGGCGATCGCTCCGCCTTTTCAAGCGAATTCGACCTGCTCGCCCGGCGGAAACCGCCACCCAATCAGCCGGGTCCTACCGATTTATGACGACGGGAGGGCGAGGACGGGGCGATCAGCGTCCACCGCATGCTGAACCGCCTTGCGCATGACATTGGAGAAGCCGGTTTCGCCGACCGCCTCTCGCTCCACCCAGAAATGGCTTTCGGGAGCGCCGCCGTCGTAAGCGCCCGCGTACACGATCAGGCTCAGTGCGAAATGGGTGAAGACCTGCTCGACCTGTCCGGGCACGCGGCGCCAGCCAATCTCGAGGGGCGCGTCATCCGGCCAGGACGCGCCGGGCCCATCGGTCGTCCACGGCGTGCCGGGCAGTTCGACGGTCGAGGCGAGCAGCCCCTTCGGCGGTCGCCTGCGGGCGAGAAAGGCGCCGTCGGAGCGGTGGGCGAAGAACACCGCGCCCGCGCGCCTCGGTTTTGCCTTTGCCTTCGCCTTTAGCGGGTAGCGCTCCGGCGCGCCGGAACGGAAGGCCGCGCAGTCGGGCCGGAGCGGGCAAGCCCCGCAGTCCGGGCTGCGAGGCCGGCAAATGGTCGCGCCGATGTCCATCAGCGCCTGGGCGAAGTCTCCGGCCCGACGCGGCGGCGCCAACGCACGCGCCGCGGCCGCGATCAACCTGCGGGACTCGGCGATCGGGGCTTCGAGGGCCGTCAGGCGAGCGAGAATGCGGGCGATGTTGCCGTCGACCGGCGCCGCCGGCAAATCGAAGGCGATCGCGGCGATCGCCGCTGCGGTATAGGCGCCGACGCCGGGAAGCCCCCGCAGCGCCGCCTCGTCGGAGGGAAATCGTCCGCCCGCGCTCGCGACCGCCTTGGCGCAGGCATGGAGGTTGCGCGCCCGCGAATAGTAGCCGAGCCCGGCGAAAGCGCTGATCACCGCCTCGAGCGGCGCCGCAGCGAGATCCTCGACCTCAGGCCATTTCTCGACAAAAGCCCGATAGTAGGGAGTCACGGCCTGCGCCGTCGTCTGCTGAAGCAACACTTCGGATAGCCAGACCCGATAGGGATCAGGCGTCTCGCCCGTCTCCGCGCGCCAGGCGAGCTTACGTCGGGCGCCATCCCACCATGCGAGGGTGCGCGCGACGATGGCGTCGCGCTTCCCCTCGAGCCGTGGCGCGCCTAGATTGTCGTGCATGCGCGAAGCTTTTTCATGTCGCAGACCATGACGCCCCGGCGCCCCGGCGCCAAGCCCCTCGACACGCTGATCCGCGGGGTGATCGAGCCGGCGCTCGCCGCGCGGGGCCTCAGCGAGGCGAGCCTGATCGCCGACTGGCCGGCGATCGTGGGCGAGAGCGTCGCGCGCTACGCCCGGCCGCTGCAACTGCAATGGCCGCCGCGCCCGGCAAAGCGGGACCCGGAGGCGTCGATCGCCCCGGCGACGCTGATCCTGAGAGTTGAAGGGGCGTTTGCGCTGGAGGCGCAACATAACGCGGCGATCATCGTCGAGCGGGTCAACGCCCACCTCGGCTGGCGGTGCGTCGAAAAGATCGCGTTCCGGCAGGGGCCGCTGCCGCCGTTGCGCGCCAAACGCCGGGCGCCCCCGCCGCCGAGCGAGGAGGCGGAAGCCGAGGCGCGGCAGGCTGCAGCCGCAATCGGCGACGACGCCTTGCGCGAGGCCTTGACGCGGTTCGGCGCGCGCGCCATCGACCGCGCGGCGCGCCGGCATACGAGTGATGGCGACGGAGACCCGACGGTTTGAGACAAAGCTCCCTGGTTGGACGGCGAATTCAGCGGATGAACGGGGCGGGGAACAAGATCCTTGTCCTCGACCTCCGGGACACGCCCGAATCGCCAAGCCCCGCTGAAGCCCGCGCCATCCACCGCGCGCCCGGCCTCGACTACGACCAGATGATGGTCTTGAGCGCGCCGCGGACATCGGGGACGGCGGCTTATGTGCGCATCACCAACAACGACGGCAGCCTTGCGGGCGCCTGCGGCAACGGAACCCGCTGCGTCGCCGACCGGCTCGCGCACGAGCTTGGGGTCACATCGCTGGCGGTCGAGACGGAGGCCGGAATCGTCGCCTGCGAGCGGCTGGGACCGGCGACGTACCGGGTTGACATGGGACCGCCGCGGCTCGGCTGGTCGGAGATCCCGCTGGCGCATGCGGTCGAGGACACCCGGAAAGTGAGCTTGGCCTGGGGCGAGGGCGATGCGCTGGTCGCGCTCGGACCGGCGGCGACCGCCAGCATGGGCAATCCGCATGCGGCGTTCTTCGTCACCGATCTCGCGGCCGTCGACGCGGCGACCTGGGGCGCTCGGATAGAAGTCCATCCGATGTTTCCCGAAAAGGTCAATGTGACCTTCGCCCGGATCGACGGCCGGGACAGGGTGACCGCCGTCGTCTGGGAGCGCGGCGTAGGTCTCACGCGCGCTTGCGGCTCCGCCGCCTGCGCGACCGTCGTCTCCGCCGCCCGTCTCGGGCTGATCGGGCGAAAGGCTACGGTGCGCTTGCCCGGCGGCGAGCTCCTGATCGAATGGCGCGAGGCCGATGACCACGTGCTGATGACCGGCCCGGTCGAGTTCGAGGGCGAGTTCATCCTCGACGCCGCCGTGTTCGAAGACGCCGCGTGACCGTCGAAAGCGGTTCGCAGAAGACCGATGGGCGCGTCGACGCGGTCGACGTCGCCCGCGGCGTCGCTCTGATTGGCATGGCCGCCTTTCACCTGACCTGGGACCTCGCCGACTTCCAGCTCATTTCGCCGCTCCTGCCCTTCACGCCGCCGATGCGGCTCCTGTCGCATACGGTCGCAAGCGCGTTCCTGGCGCTCGCCGGCCTGTCGTTGGCGCTCGCCCACCGCGACCGCCTGAACCCTTCCGCCTTCGGCAAGCGCCTCGCGATCGTCGGCGGCGCAGCCGCGCTGGTGACGGCCGGAAGCGCAGTGTTCGCGCCGGGAATGGCCATCTGGTTCGGCATCCTTCATTGCATCGCCGCGGCGAGCCTCGTCGCGTTGCCTCTGATCGAGGCCCCGGCGTGGGCGAGCCTCGCCGCCGGCGCCGTGGCGATCGCCTTGCCGGCGTTCATCCAGTCAAAAGCGTTCGACCCGCCAGAGCTGCTGTGGCTCGGCCTCGGGGTCGCGCTGCCGAATACGCTCGACTGGCGCCCCTTTTTCCCTTGGGCGGGCGTCACCCTGCTCGGCCTCGGCCTCGCCCGTCTGCCGGGAGTCCTGACGCGGCTGACAAGGCCCGGCCGCTGGCGAGCGCGCTCTGCGCCGGCGCGTGCGATCGCGTTCGCCGGACGGCACAGCCTCGCCACTTATCTCCTGCACCAACCGATCCTGATCGGCCTCGTCTGGGCGGTCGCGGCTTCCGGCGTTCAGGCGCCTGTGGCCGCCGCAAACCTTGACCGTCCCGCTTTTCTTGCCGAGTGCCACCGCTCCTGCTTGACCAAAGGGGGGACGAGCGACACCTGCGACCTGTCCTGCCGATGCGTGGCCGACGCCATCGATCGGGCAGGCGATCGGGGGCGGCTGGATAAGGAACGCGACGCAGAGATCAAGCGCATGGTCGCCGCATGCCTGGGGCGTTGACGATGGAGCATGCGCGTCACGGGCCCGGAGCCGGGCGGGACACCCCTCCGGACGGCCTTCCGCAAGCCCAAATCGGGCCTATGATGGGAATGTCGCGCGTGGAGGGTCGGCGTCCCGCCGCCCGGTGCGCGAGACGCGCACCCTCCGACCAGGATGGACCGACACGGGAGAAGACTGGGTTGGACACGCGGGGAGCGCTTCTATGATCAAAATGCCCGAGCCCGACCGGACCATCCTGGCCCGGCGTTCCGAGATCGTCGCGGCGCTGAGAGCGATCATCCCCGGCGAGGGGGTGATCGAGTCCGTGCGCGAACGGCAAGCCTACGAATGCGACGGCCTCACCGCCTATCGGCAGCTCCCGATGGTCGTCGTCCTGCCGGAGACGACCGCCGAGGTCGCGGCGGTGCTACGCTATTGCAAGCGCGCGAACGTCAAGGTTGTGCCGCGCGGCGCCGGCACGTCGCTGTCCGGCGGCGCGCTGCCGCTCGAAGACGGCGTGCTGCTGGGCTTGGGCAAGTTCAAGCGCATCCTCGAGATCGACGTCGCCAACCGCTGCGCGATCGTCCAGCCTGGCGTGACCAATCTCGGCATCACTTACGCTGTGCAGGGGCAAGGGCTCTATTACGCGCCCGATCC
This sequence comes from uncultured Alphaproteobacteria bacterium, assembly GCA_963748545.1. GTDB lineage: Bacteria > Pseudomonadota > Alphaproteobacteria > Rhizobiales > Beijerinckiaceae > Roseiarcus. Next base: position 8,436 of record CAVVJO010000035.1, on the reverse strand, counting down.
GTCGAGCCAGATCGCCTGCACCATCGGCGGCAATGTCGCCGAGAACTCGGGCGGCGTGCACTGCCTCAAGTACGGCCTCACCACCAACAACGTGATCGGCGTCGAGTTCGTGACCATGGACGGCGACATCATGCGGTTGGGCGGCAAGCATTTCGACGCCGGCGGGTACGACCTGCTCGGCGTGCTGGTCGGTTCCGAGGGGATGCTCGGCGTGGTGACGGAGGTAACCGTCCGACTGCTGCCGTCGCCGCCCGGCGCGCGTGCGCTGCTGATCGGCTTTCCGTCGGTCGAAGGCGCCGGCGACTGCGTGGCGGCCGTCATCGGCGACGGCATTATTCCCGGGGGAATGGAGATCATGGACAAGCTCGCCATCGACGCGGCCGAGGCTTTCGTCCACGCCGACTACCCGATGGATGCGGAGGCCCTGCTGATCGTCGAGCTCGACGGGTGCGCAGCGGAAGTCGATCATCTCATCGCCGCGGTCGAAACGATCGCTCTCCAGCACGGCGCGACGAGCTGCCGCGCGAGCCAGTCCGAGGCGGAGCGGCTTCTGTTCTGGGCCGGGCGCAAGGCCGCCTTCCCCGCGGTCGGGCGGATCTCGCCCGACTACTACTGCATGGACGGCACCATTCCGCGCAAGGAAGTCGGCCGCGTGCTTATGCGAATGAAGGCGATGGAAGAGCGCTACGGCCTGCGGTGCGCCAACGTCTTCCACGCCGGCGACGGCAACCTTCACCCGCTGATCCTCTATGACGCCAACAAGCCCGGGGAATTGCAGCGCGCCGAAGATTTTGGGAGCGACATTCTTCGCCTCTGTGTCGAGGTCGGCGGCGTGCTTACCGGCGAGCACGGGGTCGGCGTTGAAAAGCGCGATCTCATGGACGCGATGTTCAACGAAAGCGACCTCAACCAACAGCAACGGTTGAAATGCGCCTTCGACAGCGAGAGCCTGCTCAACCCCGGCAAGGTGTTTCCGCAGCTCTGCCGCTGCGCCGAACTCGGCCGGATGCACGTCAATGCGGGCAAGCTGAGCTTCCCCGATCTCCCCCGCTTTTGAGAGCCTGCAGATGACCGTCCTTCGGCCCGCGGACGAGAAGCAGCTCTCCGAGGCCGTCGCCCGGGCGGCGGCTGACAGGCAGCCCATGGAAATCGTCGCGGGCGGCAGCAAGCGCTCGCTCGGGCGCCCCGTGAAGGCCGAGCATGTCCTCGACGTGTCTGAGATCGCGGGCGTGGTGAATTACGAGCCGGCCGAACTGATCCTGACGGCCAAGCCGGCGACGCCGCTGGTCGCGATCAAGGCGGCGCTCCAGGCGAAGCGGCAGATGCTGGCGTTCGAGCCGCCGGACTGGCGCGGTCTCTTGGGCTCGAACGCCGAACCGACGCTCGGCGGCGTTCTCGCCGGCAATCTCGCCGGCCCGCGGCGAGTTCGCGCCGGCGCCGCGCGCGACTTCTTCCTCGGCTTCTCCGCCGTCAACGGGGTCGGCGAGATCTGGAAGGCGGGCGGCAAAGTCGTGAAGAACGTGACCGGCTACGACATGATGAAGCTGCTTGCGGGCTCGTTCGGCACCCTGTCGGTCATGACCGAGGTCACGCTGAAAGTGACGCCCAAGCCCGAGACGGTGCGCACGATCCTCTTGAGCGCGCTCGCGGACGAGATCGCCGTCGCCACGATGGCGAAGGCGCTGAACACGCCCTTCGAAGTCTCGAGCGTCGCGCATCTCCCGCAGGCCTGCGCCCGCCGATCCGCCATCCCGGAGATCGTGCAAGGCCTCGGCGCGATCACCGCGATCCGGATTGAGGGTCCCGCGCCCTCGGTCGCATTTCGCGTCGAGGCCATCGAGTCTCTCTTCGGGCGCGGGGCGCGGCTCGATGACGAAGCCTCCGCCGCCTTCTGGGAGGAGGTCGGCGAGGTTGACCGCCTGCTGCCGCTGAAGGAGCGCGTCCTCTGGCGTCTTTGCCCGACGCCGAGCGTCGCCGGCGCGCTCGCAGCGGACATCCGGGCGCGTCTGCCCTCGGCGGAGGCCTTTTTCGACTGGGGCGGCGGCCTCGTATGGTTGAGCCTCGACGCCGCGGAGGCCGGACCGGAAGCCGGCGCAGGCCTCGTGCGCGAAGTCCTGAGGCCGCACGGCGGTCACGCGACGCTGATCGTCGCCCCGGATGAGACGCGCGGCCGCGTTTCCGTGTTCGAGCCGGAAGAGGCTCCGCTCGGCGCGCTGACGGCCCGCATCAAGGCCCAGTTCGATCCGATGGGTGTGCTCAACCCGGGCCGGATGCGGGAAGGGCGGTAGCGATGCAGACGAATTTTTCCGCCGCCCAGCTTGCCGATCCGGACACGAACGCCTCGGAAAAAATCCTGCGCGCATGCGTGCACTGCGGCTTCTGCACCGCGACCTGTCCGACCTATGTTCTGCTCGGCGACGAGCTCGACAGTCCCCGCGGGCGCATCTACCTGATCAAGGACATGCTTGAGGCCGATCGTCCGGCGACGCCGGATGTCGTCAAGCACGTCGACCGCTGCCTCTCCTGCCTGTCGTGCATGACGACCTGCCCTTCAGGCGTCAACTACATGCACCTCGTCGACCACGCGCGGCATCACATCGAAAGGACCTACCGCCGCCCTTGGTTCGACCAGATGCTTCGGCGCGTCCTTGGCTTCGTCCTGCCGCGTCCAAACGTGTTTCGCTTGGCGATGACCGCCGGCGCTTTGGCGAAGCCGTTCGCCGGCCTCTTGCCGAAGACGTTGCGCTCGCCGCTCGACCTCGTCCCGAAACGCGTGCCGGCCGCATCGGCCCAGGACACGCCGCGGGTCGTTCCGAGCGCATCGGCGAGACGGCGCCGCGTTGCGCTCATGACCGGTTGCGCGCAGCGGGTGCTGGCGCCTCAGATCAACGAGGCCACCATCCGCCTCCTGACCCGGCACGGCTGCGAGGTCGTGATCGCCGAGGGCGCCGGCTGTTGCGGCGCGCTGAACCATCACCTCGGCCAGGACGGCCACGCGTTCGCGCGCGCCAACATTCTGGCGTGGGCGCGCGAGATCGAGACCGGCGGGCTCGACGCGATCGTCATCAACGCCTCCGGCTGCGGAACGACGGTGAAGGACTATGGCTTCATGTTCCGCGACGATCCGGCGCTCGCGGATAAAGCGCGCGCGGTGTCGACGCTCGCGCGGGACGTGACCGAGCTCATGAGCGAGATCGGCCTCGCGGCGCCCATGCATCCGTCTGGCCGGCGCGTCGCCTACCACAGCGCCTGCTCGCTCCAGCACGGGCAGCAGATCCGCAGCGAACCAAAAAAACTCCTGAAGGACGCCGGCTTTTTCGTGCTCGATCCCCCCGAAAGCCACCTCTGCTGCGGGTCTGCCGGAACCTACAATCTTCTGCAGCCCGAGATCGCGACGCGCCTTCGGGACCGGAAAGTCGCCAATATCGAAAGCCTGTCGCCCGAGCTCATCGCGGCCGGCAATATCGGCTGCATCACCCAGATCGGGAACGGAACGGCTGTGCCGGTCGTTCACACCGTCGAACTGCTCGACTGGGCGACCGGCGGCCCGAGGCCGAGCAACCTGCCGGCGTGAAAGGCCGGGACGTGAAAGCTAGCGCTTTCCATCGCCCCCATTTTTTCCGAACATGTCGCCGTCCGAGCGCTCAGGAGTCGCCTCTTGCAGAAGAACACCGAAGTCGCAGCCTTGCCGCTTCCGCTCGATCTTCTGGAGCGGGTGGACCGTTGGGCGAACGCCCAAGCCGATCGCCCCTCGCGCGAGGAGGCCGTTCGCCGACTGCTGCTAATGGCCTTGGGGCAGCCCACGACCGCAGGCGAAACGATCGCGTCGGAAGATCTGAACGCGAGCAACGACGAATAGCCGGCGCACGCTCGCCCGACCGCTCACCGTGTCGCGATCTCGTTGACGAGCTTGCGGATCATCGCGTCGCCGAAGCTGTTGAAGTCGTCGATCGGCACGACGAAGGCGCCGGGGCCGCCGATCACGTTGCTGCGGTAGTATTGCGCCAGCCCGCCGGGGGGATTGGTGTGCAGCGCGAGATAGCCGCCCTCCGCGGCGGCCCGCCGATTGAAAATGGTGAGCCCGTTGATAGTGACGCCCGCCCTGACCGCCGCGTCGCGCGCTCCGGCGACCGGACTTCCCTGGTTGCTCGTGCCGTCGCCGGATACGTCGATCACTCGACGGTCGGCGCTGAATTTGGTTTCGCTGAAAAGGGCGAAGGCGAAATCGATCGCCGATCCGATCGCGGTGCGTCCGACAAAAGACCGCGACGCGCCAGCGAGGCTCACCGCGAAGGCGCGCGCGTCGTCCGCGTTCCGAATCGTCGCCCAATCGACCACGAGCCTCTGCTCGCTGTCTCCGGCCCATTCGACGTAGGCCAGCGCAATGGCGCGGTGGGGGCCGGTCGAGATCGCATCCAGAAGCTTCTGGCTTTGGATGGCGTCGGCGTAGCCGTGCCGTTCGAGGACGAATTCGCCGTCGTCGATGCTGCGCGAGACGTCCGCGGCCAAGACCACCGCGGCGTCGACGCTGTCGGACCCATCCGCATCGCCCAACGCTCCGGCCGGCGCGGCACACGCCAGAACGATGGTCATAAACGCGATCGGACTCCGCACGCCGCCCATTGCCGCCTCCGTCGCCCCCGGAAGACATTGACGACGAATGCGAAGGAAAATGAGGCGCTGTGGCGAAGGAAATGCATCGGGCTGCGGGACTGGGAGCTCTCGCTTTCGAGGCGGGAAGCGCCATATCATGGCGTCATGATCGAAGCGCGCGCAGCGGCGCGAAGAAGATGAGGGCCGGATTGCGATCCTCGGCGCAAGTTGACGACCGACGCTCCACGCGGGCCAGCGCCCGGCGCCGACGGCTGCCGGCTCGCCCGAGGCGTCGGCGACGTCCGCCCTCTTCCATCCCGCGGTCGCCGCGTGGTTCGCAGGCGCATTTCGCGCGCCAAGCCAGGCCCAGAAGGACGCTTGGCCTGCGATCAAGGCCGGGCGTCATACGCTGATCGCCGCGCCGACCGGCTCCGGCAAGACCCTTGCGGCTTTTCTCGCCGCGATCGACGACCTCGTCCGACAAGGCCTCGACGGGACGCTGGCGAACGCGGTGCAGGTCGTCTACGTCTCGCCGCTCAAGGCGCTCTCGAACGACATTCAGAAGAATCTCGAGGCGCCGCTCGAAGGGATCCGGCGCGAGCTCGAGCGCGAAGGCTGTCCCGACGTCGCGATCCGTACCCTTGTTCGCACCGGCGACACCGCCGCCGCCGAGCGCGCCCGCATGCGCCGCAAGCCCCCGCATATCCTGGTGACGACGCCGGAGTCCCTCTACGTGCTGCTCGGCTCCGAATCGGGGCGCAGAATGCTGGCGACGACGAAGACGGTGATCCTCGACGAGATCCACGCCGTCGCGCCGAACAAGCGCGGCGCGCATCTCGCGCTCTCACTCGAACGGCTGTCTGCGCTCTGCGGCGACCGTCTTCAGCGCATCGGATTGTCGGCCACCCAGAATCCGATCCGTGAGGTGGCGAACCTGCTGGTCGGCGCCAACGAGAACGGCACTCCGGCCGCGGACGTCGCGATCGTCGATTCCGGCCATCAGCGGCCGCGCGATCTGGCGATCGAAACCCCGGAGTCTCCGCTCGAAGCGGTCATGTCGAACGAGGTCTGGAGCCAGGTCTACGAACGGCTTGCCAACCTCATCCGCGCGCACAAGACCACGCTCGTGTTCGTCAATACGCGCCGCATGAGCGAGCGCGTGGCGCGCGAGCTTGCCGATCGCCTGGGAAGCGACGCGGTCGCCACTCATCACGGCAGCATGTCGAAGGAGAAGCGCCACGCCGCCGAGCAGCGGCTGAAGGCGGGCGACCTGAAAGCGATGATCGCCACCGCTTCGTTAGAGCTCGGCATCGACATCGGCGACGTCGAGCTGGTCTGCCAGATCGGCTCGCCGCGATCCATCGCGACGTTTCTGCAGCGGGTCGGCCGCTCCGGACACGCAATCGACGGGACGCCCAAGGGGCTGCTCTTTCCGATTTCGCGCGACGATCTGATCGAATGCGCGGCGCTCCTCGACAGCGTTCGGCGCGGTGAACTCGACCGGCTCGCGCTTCCCGCCGCGCCGCTCGACGTGCTCGCCCAGCAAATCGTCGCCGAGGTCGCGGCTCAGGATTGGGGGGAGACCGAGCTCTTCGACCGCTTGCGGCGCGCGTGGCCCTATCGAAATCTCGCGCGCGAAAGTTTCGACGACGTCGTCCGCATACTGGCCGAAGGCTTCGCCACCCGCGTCGGCCGGCGCGGGGCGCTCCTTCACCGCGACGCCATTCACGGCGTGTTGCGCGGTCGGCGCGGCGCGCGCACGACCGCGCTGACCTCCGGCGGCGCGATCCCCGACACCGCCGATTACCAGGTGCTGCTCGAGCCGGAAAATCATGTCATCGGCAGCGTCAACGAGGACTTCGCGGTCGAGAGCCTGTCCGGCGACGTGTTCCAGCTCGGCAACGCCTCCTACCGCATCCTGAGGGTCGAGCGCGGAACGGTCCGGGTCGAAGACGCCAAGGGTCAGCCGCCGAACCTGCCGTTCTGGCTCGGCGAGGCGCCGGGCCGGACCGACGCGCTGTCGCGCTCCGTCTCGCGTCTCCGTGCGGAAGCCGAATCCCGCTTGCGCGCCGATCCGTCGGGCGGCGCGCTGAAGGCCTGGCTCAGGGCCGAAATCGGCGTCGGGGCGCCCGCGGCCGAGGAGATTGCCGCATACCTGTCCGTAGGGTTCAAGGCGCTCGGCGTCCTTCCGACGCAAGAGGTCGTCGCGCTCGAACGATTCTTCGACGAATTGGGCGGGATGCAGCTGGTCATCCATTCGCCGTATGGCAGCCGCCTCAACCGCGCGTGGGGCCTGGCGCTCCGCAAACGGTTCTGCCGCAAGTTCAATTTCGAGATTCAGGCGGCGGCGACCGAGGACGCCATCGTACTGTCCCTGACCGCCGCGCACAGCTTCGCGCTCGACGAGGTGGCCGGCTATCTCAACGCCAAGACCGTCCGCCCGGTGCTTGTCCAGGCGATGCTGGACGCGCCGATGTTCGCGGCGCGCTGGCGGTGGGCGGCGGGGCTGTCGCTGGCGCTGCCGCGGTTCCGCTCGGGCAAGAAGGTGCCGCCGCAGATCCTCAGGATGCAGGCCGAGGATCTGATTGCGGCCGTGTTCCCCGACCAGATCGCCTGCTTTGAGAATCTCGCAGGCGAGCGTGAAGTCCCCGATCATCCCCTGGTCAATCAGGCCATCTCCGACTGCCTGCACGAAGCGATGGACATCGAGGGTCTCGAGCGGCTTCTGCGCCGTCTCGAGTCCGGCGAGGTCCGCGCGGTTTGCCGTGATCTCACGCAGCCGTCGCCGCTTGCGCTCGAAGCCTTGTCAGCCAAGCCCTACGCCTTCCTTGACGACGCGCCGCTGGAAGAGCGCCGGACGCAGGCCGTCATGGGCCGGCGATGGGCTGACCCGCAAAGCGCTTCCGACCTTGGCCAGCTCGATCCCCAGGCGATCGCGGCGGTCCGCGCCGAGGCCTGGCCCGACCCGGTCAACGCCGAGGAGATGCACGACGCGCTGCTCTGGTTGGGCTTCGTGACCGAAGCAGAGGCCGCTCTCGACCCCGCGTGGGCGAAATGGCTGGAGGCGCTGGCGGCCGACCGGCGGGCGACACGGGTTGCTGCGCCCCACGCGACGGTCTGGGCGTCCGCCGAGCGGGTGAGCGAGGTCCTGGCGCTCTGGCCAGCCGCTCCGCTTCGGCCCCAAGTCGTCCCAGCGCCGAACGACATCGGAAAGAGCTGGACGGGCGAAGAGGCGTTGGTTCAGCTCCTGCGCGGCCGACTGGAAGGATCGGGCCCTATGACTGCGACGGCGCTCGCGGCGTCTCTGGGACTTGAGCCTCCGCCCTCGCGATCGCGTTGGCAGCGCTCGAAGCGGAAGGCGCGATCCTGCGCGGCCGCTTCGATCCGGGCGTGAACGACGAACAATGGTCGACCGGCGCCTGCTCGCGCGCATGCACCGGCGCACGGTGAATTGCTCGCGGGCCGAGATCGAGCCGGTTGCGCCGCGGGGATTTTCTTCGCTTCCTGTTCGATTGGCACCACGTGGATGAAGACGCGCGCCTCGAAGGACCGGACGCGCTGGCTTCGGTCCTTGGGATGCTGGAGGGTTTCGAGGCGCCGGCGCGGTCGTGGGAGACAGAGATCCTCTCGGCTCGGCTCAAGGGCTATCAGCCGTCTTACCTCGACGCCGCATGCCAGGCCGGCCGCGTGACCTGGACACGGCTGACGCCCGCGGCCGCCGCCGGCGACAGCGGTCGCTCGGTTGCGCCGGTCCCCGCGACCCCAATCGCCCTCATCGATCGACGGCGCGTCACGCTCTGGACGTCGCTCGCGCCTCCGCCGGCAGGGCCCGCGCTCCGCGGC
>CAVVJO010000034.1:0-45336 GCA_963748545.1 uncultured Alphaproteobacteria bacterium | reverse complement strand
GCGAAGCCAATCGATGAGGTTTGAGAGGCGGCGATTGACGTTATTGATATTAAAGCTTGCGATCTTCATTGGAGACTAAGTTAATTGTTGAAAGTGGTTCGCCACGTCCCCACGTCAAACTGCGCGAACACGTCGCTCTCGCTCTCCTGAGCCCGCTGCACGCCAAGGAGAATGCCGAGCTCGACGTCATCGATTTGCTCGGTTCGTCTTGCGAAATCTCGGCGGCGAGGGTTGCCCAATCGCAATCTTGCGGCGAACCTTTACGGCGCGCCGCGAGGCCGCAGGGGGTCAGAGCTCAACTTGCTCGGACAGCCTTAGAGCGTCGTCGACCTCGATTCCGAGATATCGGACGGTGCTTTCGATTTTCGAATGTCCGAGAAGTAGCTGAACCGCCCTGAGATTTCCTGTTTTGCGGTAGATCTGCGCCGCCTTGGTGCGCCGCATCGAGTGCGTGCCGTACGCGCTGCTTTCCATCCCCGCGCCCTCGATCCAGCCATGGACGATGCGCGCGTATTGACGCGCCGTGAGGTGAGGCTGGTCGTGGACGCGGCTGGGAAAGACGTAGGGCCCTCCGTCCTCTTGTCGCGCATTCAACCACTCCTGCAGCGAAGCCCGCGTCTGCTCCATGATCTCGAACTGAACTGGACGGCCGGTCTTATGCTGGATGATCGTCGCTCGCTCTTTGACATGGCCGCCCGCCGCGATGTCATCGACGCGAAGGCTGACGAGATCGCAGCCGCGCAGCTTGCTGTCGATCGCAAGGTTGAACAGCGCGAGATCGCGCTTGCGGTTCTCAATCTGAAGTCGGACCCGAATGGCCCAGACCTCTTTCGGCCGAAGGGGACGCTTCTGGCCAATCAAACGTCCTTTGTTCCAGGCGGCACGAGAACCCAAGTTATCTGTCTTGATTGCAGACATGGTCGTCTCCACGCCCGACCACTCCCACCGCATCGCCCACATTCAGCGGGCCGGCCATCTTACCGCAATTGCAGCGACTGGAGGGGCGTTCCCGCTGACCGTCGGTGTCGGATAGAAAGCGAACCAAGGTTGAAAGCGTCGATAGCGCACGTAGCGGGCGCTGCCGGACGGCCCGGCGAACGCGACAACTCGACGTATTGCGGTCCTCGCGGATCGCCAACTCGGAGGCGCAGATTAGGCAGGAAAGCGGACTTTGCAGCGCCCGGGCGGCCCGAAGCGAGCGTCGCGTAAAGGCGTGGGGGGACACCGAGAAGGGTGGAGGGTGCTACGAAGAAGGCTACTCAGGGCGAGAGGAGTGCGAAAAGAATGGCCGTTCCCGATCTGCTGCAAGCGCATTACCACCTAACGCCGCCAGTAATTGTTGGCCGCCGCGATCGTCGCGAACTCGACCGCCACGACGTGGCTCGATGCGATTAGCCCCATTGCGTCGTGGGCATACTGCGCTCGTCCGGCCTTCAGCGCCTCCAGATCGTGCTGCATCGCATGGATCGAATGCCGGGCGAGCGTAATTACAAGAGATCGACCCTCTTCGGGCGTATCGGTGATTAACGTATTGCTGGGAACGAGCGGTTCGGATGGAATTCTGCGTCATTGCGTTTCTCCGTAGACTGACAGGCCCCTCGTCCAGATGGCGCTCACGGAACGAGGACCATTTTTCCCTGAGGATTTGTGCCGTCTTCAAGCATGCGATGAGCGAGCCGGGCGTCCGTTAGACTGAGCTCCTGGCCGACATTGGGTCTGAGCCGGCCCGTTTCGAAGAGAGCGGCGAGCCGCTGGAGTTTCTCCGTTGTGACGGCGACGAGGATGAACTGCGCGCGCACCCCATGGCGGGCCGCCGCGGCCTGGTCAGGCGGCGTAACTGCCGATAGCAAGGCGCCGCCCGGCCGCAACCAGTCGAACGCCTCGGCGAGGGCGGACCCGCCGACGGTGTCGATCACGGCGTCGGCGCTGGCCGCCAATTGCGCGGGCACCGGTTCCCCGGCGGCAACCGCCTCGGTCGCTCCGAGCCGCCTGATCCGGTCGAGGTCCCGCGCCCGTCCGGTCGCAACCACGGTCACGCCGGCCAGCGCCGCGAGCTGAACGGCGTAGGCGCCGACATTCCCCCCGCCGCCAAGAACCACCACCCGCTGACCGGGCTGCAGATCGGCGTGCTCGAACAGCATCTGGAGCGCCGTGCAGGCGACGACTGGCGCGGAGGCGGCCTCGACATGCGTGAGAGCGCCCGCCTTCGGCGCGATCATGGCGGCCTCGGCGACCGCATAGTCGGCGTAGGCGCCCGTGAAGCGAGGATTGGTGGCGCCAAACACCTCGTCGCCCGGCCGGAATGTCGTCACGTCCGCGCCTACGGCTTCGACAACGCCGGAGAGATCAGCCCCAAGCGTCAGCGGCAGCGGCTGGGGAAGAACGCTCTTTCCCGCACGGATCCACGCGTCCCAGGGTCCCACGCCCGCGGCGGCCACTCGGACCAACACTTGACCTGGGCCGGGGACGGGGAGCGGCGAGTCCTCGACCGTCATGGCGTCGACACCGCCGAACGCGTGCACGCGCACAGCCATCATGGACGATCGTCCGTCTTGAGCGGCTGCCCGCTGTCCGACACGAAGACGACAAGCAGTTGCGCGGCCTCGGTCTCGCTTGGATTCTCGGTCAGGACGTGATGTGTTCCTGGCGGTTCCGCCCATCCCTGTCCCGCCGCGTAGGTTCGCGCCGGCTGGCCCTCGAGCTGACTTCGGATCGCCCCTCTCAGGACGTATGCGTACACGAACGCCTGGCCGTGCCGATGGGGCGACGCCCGAGACGCGGGGGCGAAGTCGACCGTGACGACGGCGATCGTCTTCCCCGCGACATTCGGCAGAGCTTGCCGGAAGACCGGGGTGACCGTTTCCGCGGCCGCGGGACTGACGACGACTAGCGATGCGGACAGCAAAGACAGCGACAGGCTGACATGATGCGAAAGCAGCCGCGCCCGGCGCTGCGTCAGGATGCCAAAACTCGCCGCTCGTCGCATGCGCTCACTCCCGCACGTCTTCAAGATAGAAGCGGCGCCAGGTTCGGTATACTCAGAATCTGCTGTGTCGTGTTCTCAAATTGCGGAGTGCACGAGTTTCCGCCTGATTCCGAAGGATAGAGTGGGTTCGGACGACAGCTTGTGCAGGACGGCGCCGATGGATCTCTACGCGCACGGGGAGAGCAAGTATGTCACCGGCGACCTCCTGCAGTCTGCGCTGTCCTGCAACTGGCCCGGAATCGCAGCGGAGCTGAGGCGGCATCCAGCCGGAGAACTGCCCCCATTCGACCTTGCGCAGACCGAAATCGGGATTGCCACCTCTTGCGATCCAAATTCGGTCGTCACACGCCGGGGCAATGGTCTTTGGCAACGGACCAGGGTCGCGCCAGGCGTCATCTGGACCTGCCCCGCCGGCGTTCGGGAAGAGGACATCGCGATCAGCGCCTGGCACGAATGCCTGCATATTTATCTACCTCCCATGCGCTTCATCCAGTTGTCCGAAATTCGCGGTGGTCCTGCCGTCGAGGCCCACCACGTCCGCTACCTCGCGGGCGTGCATGATGCGCTCTTCAGGGAAATCGCCTGGACGCTTATCGCGGAAATGCGGGACCCGACGTCGGCCGGCCGGATGCTCGTCGATACGCTCGCGCTGGCGCTGACTGCACGTCTTGCGCAGGCCTACGCGAGCGAACCGCCCAGGAGGCCGGACGGCCAGACCCGCCATGCGCTCGACGAGGCCCGCCTCGGGCGCGTGGTCGAATACATGGCAGAACACATTGAAGAGCAGATCGGCCTTGACGATCTCGCAGCTGTCGCGTGCCTCAGCCCCTTCCACTTCATTCGCATGTTCCGAAAGCGGATGGGCGTCACGCCGAGCCGCTATCTTGGCCAGATGAGGCTCGAGCGGGCCAAGTCGCTTCTCGCGCTGGGCGACGCCAGCCTCAGCGAAATCGCGCTTGTTTGCTGCTTCTCTTCGCAGGCCAATTTCTCTCGCGCGTTCCGCCGTGCGACCGGCATGACGCCGGGGTCATATCGGGGTACACTCAGTTAGCTTAGCGCTCCGGTCGCGGAGCGATCACGATCAACATGACCGCGACCAAGGACAGACGTTGGCGCAGCCCCGATGCGACCACGAAGGGATGCGCTGGCCCAGTCGGCTAGATGGCCCCTTCACTTCGCGCGACGTTCGCTTGCTTGGAATGAATTGCGTCGAGACCGGCGTAAGCGTTCGACGTGGATTCCTGCCGTACCGGTGCAAACGCGAACGGTAGCAATGGGGCGGATTTGTCCAATTCGTTAAACCGTCCCGCTTCGCCCGCTCTGTGCGCCAAGCGCCCTTAACGGGATTGGTCGGGACCGAGGCGCTCGCCGCGTAGGTCGGAGGGGCAGAGTCGACGTGAAGCGGACCTGTCAGACCGCGGCCGTGAATGCCTCAATCGGGCGGAAAGCGGAACTGGCTCGTAGGACAGGAACGAGCCAGATAGCGGGCATAGAAGGCCGATCCCGTAGGCGCAGCCGAGTTCGTGGCGGTTTCGGCAGTGCGGCAGCGGCAAAAAGGCCGTTCATTTCCTATCAGGAAGTCGGAAGCCCGGGAGGCCGAATCGGCTCATGCTCGGTCCGCGATCCGAGCAGGCAATAGCGGAAGCCAAAGCCGCGAAGCGCTGTAGATCGTGTTCCGGCTTGCTTCCCGCACCACGACGTGGGTGAAACCCAGGACGGTCGGGGTCCTGTCGGTTTCGTCGGCGGACGCAATCACCAGACGAAGGCGATGACCGGCGGCGATCCGCCCCGCATTGGGGACCACGGGAATGCGGTACGAGACCCGCTCCCCGACGGGGACCGCGCGCGGCGTACGGCAATCCGGGACCGGCGCGCCGGGAACGCTCAGCTTTTCGTCGATGCCCGAGAAGGCCGCGCGGAGCCATCCGGCGGTGATCGCTTCCGGCTCCCCGTCCGGCGGCGCGTCGTAGAGGACCGCGATCCAGGACGTGTCGAAAGCCGTGATCTTCGCCTCGAGGGTCAGTTCGATGGCGCCCACGAACTCCATGTCCGCATCCAGCGGCGAAGTCTCCCAGATGAGCATCGCCGGGAGTTCGGGCGCGTTGGCGTTGCTTGGCGCGCCGGAGTTTGCCGGAACATGGAGATATTCCCGGAAGCCGGGCTCGCCTTCCTCGCCGGCGAGCACGCCGTCGGCGCGCAGGGCAAAGGGCGTGAGCGTTGATTCCGGCGGCGGCCACTGCTCGGCGTCGCGCCAGCCTTCGGCACCCGGAAGCTGATAGCGGATTTGCGGGCCTTCCATGACGCCCGTCTGCCGGCCCTTCAGCCAATGATCGTACCAGGCCAGCACCTCGGTGTGGAGGCATTCCCACGGCCACGAGAATCCGCCGGGAGACAACAGCGCCATTCGCACATTGGGATTGCGGCGGAGAGCCGCCCAGGCCGAAAAGGTCGACGGCAGGTGCAGCGGGACGTTGTCCCAGTCCGCTCCCAGATAGACCGGGATTTCCACCGCTTCGAGCATCGCCCGCATGTCGCGGGCGTCCCAGAAGGCGTCGTGGGTCGGGTGCTCGATCGCCGCCGCGCGCCAGATCTCGCCGAATGGATGCTCGGGATAGTGGGCGTGGATGACCCGCTTGAGAAGCGTGACGATGGCTTCGCCATTGACGTTCTGCATCCGCGCGTGAATCGCCGGGATGCTGACCAGGTCGCGGACGAGGTCGATGCGCCAGCTTCTCCAGAAGGAGTCGGGCTTCTGCGACATCACGCCGAGGGCGGGTAGCCACGCCGAAATGAAGCCGGCGTTGAGCAGCCCGTGGTGCCAGACCGCGTCATAGAGGTCGTCGGTCGTGAGCAGCGGCGCGATCGCCTTGAGGTGCGGGGGCTTCGTCACCGCCGCCCCGAGTTGCGCCATGGCGAAATAGCTGACGCCGAGCATACCGACATTGCCGTCGCACCACGGTTGGGCCGCCGTCCATTCGACAAGGTCGTAGAGATCCTCCCGCTCCTGCTGGTCGAGAAACGAATAAACGCCGCCGGAACCCCCGGTGCCGCGGGCGTTGACGATCAGGTGGACGTAGCCGCGCGGGACGAAGAAATCGGACGCGCCGGCTTCGATGAAGCCGAGCGGCGCGCCAACGTCCTGGATCTGCCGCGGATACGGCGAGAAGGATACGAGCGCCGGAAAGGCGCCCGACGAATCCGGCTGAAAGAGATCGGCGAGCAGCGTCGTTCCGTCGCGCACCGAAATTTCGACATTGTTGGCGCGACGCATCGCGAAGGACGGCTCGCTGAGGTTGGCATAGTCCCGGCCCGTCGTCTGGAGACCGTTGAGGCGCCGTTCCCCAGGTCCCATTCCCGCGATTTGTTCCGCCATTGTCCCTTCCGTTCCGAAAGCCGCTCTCGCTCTCTTCAATCGCCAAAATGACTGGCTGCGTAGTCGATGCCGGCCTGGACTTCGCTCATGGCCTGCTCGATGAGGCCTATCGCCGTCGCTTTAAGCCCCCCTTTGTCCGGTGTCGCTTCGCGCAGGGACCGCAACGCCCCTTGAAGTTGCCTTAGGGCCCGCTCCATGTTGCCTTGATACGCCAGTGCTTCGCCAGCCGAAACCAGCAGCGACACGGCCCCGATGCCGGCCGCGGCCGCCGGGAGGACCGTGCGGCGGGTAATAGAGTTCCTGGCCATTTCCTTCACTCCTTTTCTGCGCCTGCGCGGCTAAACGCCCTGGCCGATGGCTAACGCCTGCTCGTCCTTTCGCCTGCGCCGAAAGAGGGGGAGCCCGAGTAGTCCCGTGCTCAGCAGGGCTACTGACGCCGGCTCGGGAACGCCCACCACCACGGTTGGATAGACGACGACGTCGCCCGCGACGATCGAGCGAAGCGGATTCGCATAGACGCACGTCGAATCCACGCAGGCATATTCCGCGCTGATTCCGGAAAGCGCGATCGCGCCTCCCTGATCCGTCATGGGACCGAGCAGGCTGAGGTCGAGCAGGGGCGTGCCTGTCAGGTCCGCCTGCGCTTCGGTCACCAAATAGAGGCTCTGCGCCGTCGACGCGAATGTCGGGGAGCTCGCATCGTAGGTCGCCCCGGCGAACGCCGAACCGGCTGTCGTTGTGACGGCGATGGCGCTGAACGTTCCCGTGTCGGCGTCGAACGCGAACGAGCCCGTTGCGGCCCCTCCATCCGAAAATAGCACCCCCTCGAGAGACCACTGCAGCACCGCAGCGAATGAAGGGGAGCCCGCCCCCAACAATGCAACCGCCAGAAGAACCGCGACGACCCACCTCATTGCGCTCTCAGTCGCTTCGCGCAACGACCGTAACGCCCCTTGCAGTTGCCTGAGGGCTCGTTCCATGTTGCCAGCTGAAAGCAGCAGTGCGGCGGCCGCGATGCCGGCCGCGGCCGCCGGGAGGACCGTGCGTCGCATATTGGAGTTCCTAGTCATTTCCTTCATTCCTTCCTTTGGCTGACCGACATGGTCTGCGGCTCACTCGCCCTCCTTCTCCCCTGCGTCGGCGGTCGCGGCCCATGTTGAACGCATGTCGCGCAAGAGCCACGTGAGCGATCCGTCCGGGATGAGGTAGCCGCCGATCCCATTGGTGAACAGCATGTCGTATATCCGGCCGCTCGCCGCATCCATGTCTGCGGCGGTCGCTTCGCCCTCGGCCGGAGGCGCCGGCAGAACGATGGTGATCGTATGGGGCTCCTGCGGCACGACCTCGATCCGGTAATTTCCTGCGGGCACGGAGCCGAAGTACTCCTTCAAGCCGGCGACCGGATCGTCGATCAGGCGGCGTCGCGCTGCGGCGTCCCGCCGAATGAGGCAATAGTGATCGGTGAAGACGTCGTGCGGGTCGCTCATGAGTTGTTCCTCCGGAAGCTCTGCCGCATCCGAAGCAGCTCGAGCTTGAGCGCCTGCGGCATGATCCAGCAGAAAAGGTCGCCGCTGTCCCACAGGTCCATCTGATTGATCACCGTTTCCGCCTCCTTCGGATTTGTCGCGAGAGGCGGGATCACGAAGTAGAGTGTGTCCCGGCGCTGGCGCCGGACGTCGATCTTGACGTCGGCCGAAACCTCCACGCCGATGCTCGCAAGGGCGCCGCGCGGGTCCGTCCGCAGCCGCTCGGCGAACGCCGGATCTGTCCAGGCGAGTTCGGTAAGGCGCCTCTCCAACGAGGCGTTCGCCGAGCCTTTCGCTTCGTTCTCCACTTGGAATTCCTCCTGCGTTGATGCGACGAATGTCCGCATCTCACGGACAGTCTGCTTCACCGGCCATGGCGTCACCACCATCTTCGGCAATCCCGGCTCGAACGAGTTGCCTGGTAATCAAGCGAGCTCAGCGTCGGCGCCGATCGGTGCGACGAAGCGCGCCAGATACGAGGCGATCTCCCGCCATGAATCTTCCGGCACGGACATCGCCAGATAGCCGTCCGGCCGCACGAGGGAGAGAATGCCCGCCACACGCGCCGCGCGCAGCTGCGGCTCCAGCAGGCTCGGAAACTCCGAGGCGAGCGATGCGGCGCCCTCGCCATCGCCGTGCAGCACGAAACGCGGTGTGACCCCGGCGCCGTAGAGACCCTCTTCCCCGACGGGCTCGACTCGCTCGCCCGCTCCTGCCTGGGCCGAGGGGCCGTTGAGGGGGCTGTGCGGATACCCGATCGCGACCTCGGTGATGATCCCCGCGATGGCGTGCTGCGCGGGAGGCAGCCGGAGCACCGCGTGCGCGATGAAATTGCGCAGGGCCTGCAGGGCATGATTTTCAAGGGTTGCGACCTTCGTGAGCCTGCCGGACGCGTGGATCACCTCGGCGCCGACGGGCCTCCGCTCCGCGTCGTAGCTGTCGAGCAGCACCGGCGCCGCCGAGACTCCCCGGCAGACGAGGGCGAGCTTCCACGCGAGATTGACCGCATCCTGGATGCCGGTGTTCATGCCCTGCCCGCCGGCCGGGCTATGCACATGCGCGGCGTCGCCGGCGAGGAAGACCCGGCCGGACCGGTAGGCGTTCACCTGGCGCTCATTGATGCGGAAGGCGCTGGTCCAGACGGTATCGATCAGCGTGACGCCGCCCGGCCCGCGGCGGTCCAGCACCTTCTGGAACGCGTCGAGGTCAAGCGGAACCGGCTCGGCGTCGGTCGACGGCCCGAGGCTGGTGATGACGCGATATCGGTCCGGCGCCATCGGGAAGAACATCAGCGCCCCCTCGGGATGCCAGAAGACCGCGAGCTCCGACGCCGGAAACGGGAAGCCGGTCAGATGGAAATCGCCTTGTGTCCAGTCGAGCCCCAGCGTGTCGCCCTCGAAGGCGAGGCCGAGGCGATGGCGCGCGACACTGTGCGAGCCGTCGCAGGCGACCAGCCAGTCGAAGCGCTCGGTCCTAACCGTTCCGTCAGCCGCGCGCAGCGTCGCGATAACGCCATCCGCGTCCTGCCGCATGTCGGTTAGCTCGTTTGAGAATTCCGGCTCGACGTAATGCGACTTCAGGTGGCCGCGCAGGACCCCCTCCGTCTCATATTGCGGTGTCATCAGTGCAAAGGGGAAGGGCGACGGCGTTTCGTCGAGCCGGATGCGCCCGACCCGGCGCTCGCCGGAGAGGATGTTGGCTGCGACGACGCGGTTGCCCACCGCGAGCAGATCCGCCGTGACCCCGGACCGGTCGAGCAGTTCCAAAGTGCGCGGCCAGATGGCCACCGCTCGCGAGGTGTCCGACGGGCCCGAGATCTTATCGATCACCCGCACCCGGACGCCATAGCGCGCGAGTTCGAGCGCCATCGTCAAGCCCACCGGCCCGGCGCCGGCCACCAGTACGCGATCTGTCATTTTCTTCTCCGTAGAGTCGGCGTCCAATCGGCTTTGACAAAAGTTGCCGCCGTGGTTCAGCCAGGACGTCCGCGACGGCCTTCCGATCGGGGACCTCTCATGGGTTCCGGCTACTGTTCCTCTTCGAATATCCAGAGCTCGGCCGTCGGCTGCGGCGCGCCGTGGATCGCTTCGCGCAGGCCGAGAAAGGCCGGCATGCGGCGCTGCTGCTCGGGCGTCAGCGACGCGACGAGCGGCTTCAAGGCTTCGACGAGCGTCTTCAATTCGGCAGCGCGGGTCGCCTCCGCGTCGGCGGTGCGCTCCAGGATGTCGACAAAGCTCCCGGGCTCCGGCGCCTCGGCGCGCTGGGCTCGCCGCGCGGCCGAATTGGCGGCGATCTGCCGGATGGCCGTCTCGACCGGCGCCCAGAGTTTCTCCTGTTCAGCCGAGATGCGGATCACGGCCTTGAGCGCGTTGAGGCGTGCGTCGAGGACAGCCTGCGCATCGGCCGGGCTGTAGATCACGACAGAAGGCGGGTCGGCCTGGGGCGCGGCCTCATCGGCGAAGGACGGAGGCGGCGCCAAGGCGAGGAAAGCGCTGAGCGCGATCGTTGTGAGGAGCGTGGCCTTCATGATGTTGCCCTGTCTGTGCTGATCGTTGTCGGACGGTGCATCGCGCTATTGCCAGCCGCCGCCGGGGAGGCGGCCGTGATACGGCGTGTCGCGGCAGTGACCCCAGGGGCCGCGCCAATAGCCGGGCGGGCAGCCATTTCCGAAATAGCCGTAGGCCAGCGGATAGTTGTAGGCCCAACCGCCCCCCGGCATGCGGCCGGTGAAGGGCGTGTCGCGGCAGTGGCCCCAGGGGCCGCGCCACCAGCCCGGGCCGCAACCCTGGGCGACAAGCACGATATTGGAGTCACGCGTTTCGACGGGCGCCGCCATCGGCCCCGCCGAGGCGGGACACACCGCCATGGCGGTCAGGCCGAGCACGGCGAGATGTGTTAGAGTGGTTCGCATTGCAGTCATCTCCCTTTGGGTGTGCGGTAGGCTCGATATTTGCGGCAGAGCCGTAGACTTGCGTGCCGGTCGCGTCGTTACGCTGCAGGGCCGGGCAGCACATCACCAGAACTGGTGAAGCTCCTTCATTGCGCTGCGATAGCTCGGCGCGGATCCACTGCCTCGAATTGGAGGCGACAGGGTTCGGCGCTAGACCCCGAGACCGCTGCGGACCGCGCGGGCTCACGGGGCTTTCCAGGCGGTGGCGACCTCGATCAGGGATGGGCGGCCGGCCTTGAGGGCGCGATCGAGGGCGAGGGTGAAGTCGACGTCGGTGTCGACCCTTACCGCCTCCACTCCATAGCCGGTCGCGATCGCGACGAAATCGATGCCGGGCACGTCGAGGGCAGGCACGCCATCGGCTTTGAGGACTCCGGCAAACCATCTGAGGGCGCCGTATGTGCCGTTGCGCATGATGACGAAGACGACCGGCACGTTGTGTTGCGCGGCCGTCCAGAGGGCGGTGACACTGTAGTTCGCAGAGCCGTCCCCGATGACGGCGATTACCTGCCGGTCCGGCTCGGCGAGTTGGACTTCGACGGCGGCCGGCATGGCGAAACCGAGACCCCCCGCCGCTCCGAAATCGTAGCTCCCCGGCTTCTCCCAGCGCATCCGTTCCCACATCGCTTCGATCGTGGAGGTGGATTTCGTTCACGTAGATGGCGTCGCGGGGAGCGAGCTCGTCCATGAGGTCGAGGACGCGTTCGGCGGTGAGAGGCGCCGCGCCGGGCGCGATCCGCACCGGCGCCTCCCGCCTCTTTGGAGCCGCTCGCGCCGCCTCGGCGACCGCGTGGGCGAGCGCGGCAAGGATGAGCCCGACATCGCCGACGATCGCGTCGCCCATCGGCGCTCGGGCGGCTTCGTCGGCGTCGCAGGTGATCTGCACGAGCTCCGCCCCGGCCGGCAGAAAGGAACCAGGTTCGTATTCATGGTAGCGAAACACTGGCGCCCCGGCGACCACCACCAGGTCATGGCCGTCCAGGAGCCGGGAGATGCCGGCGATGCTGGCGGGCAGCAGGCCGCGGAAATTGGGATGGACCGTCGGGAAAGGACACCGCGGCGCCGATGGAGCGACCCACACAGGCGCCTTCAGCCGCTCCGCGAGGAGCACGGCGTGCGCATTCGCCCGCGCGGCATCGACGTCCGGTCCGAGGACGATGACCGGATTGTTGCTCCGCTCGAGGCGTGCGGCGAGCGCGGCCGCAGCGGAGGCGTCTAGGGCGCCTGTCGATGAGACGGCGCGATTCAAGAGCCGCAACGATTCCGACTCGGCGGGCTTGGCCCAATCGTCATAGGGAATGGAGAGGTAGACCGGCCCTGGGGCGGGCAGGCGCGACAGGTGAAGGGCGCGGCTCAAGGCCAGCGGTACGTCCTCGGCGCGCGCCGGTTCGCAGGACCATTTCACCAGCGGCTTCGGCAGCATAGTGGCGTCGAGATTGGTCAGCAGCGGCTCGATGCCCATCATCGCCCGGGTCTGCTGGCCTGCGGTCACCACCAGCGGCGAGTGCGCATTCCAGGCATTGGCGAAGCCGCCCATGGCGTTGCCGGTGCCGGCCGCGGAGTGAAGGTTGACGAGTGCGGTTGACCCGTCGCCTGCGCGTAGCCGTCGGCGACCCCGATCGCCACGCCCTCGTGCAGAGCAAGGACGTAGCGGAAGTCGGCCGGGAAGTCCTGCAGGAAGGGCAGCTCGTTCGAGCCGGGATTGCCGAAGATGGTGGTAATGCCGTTATGGCGGAGCAGGTCGTAGGTCAGCTGGCGAATAGTCGTCATAATGGGCCTCCCGGACTGCGGCGGCAGCCGCCGACGCGCCGGATGTCTGATGGGGTTGCGCGACTACGCGTCGCGCGCTCGAGGCGCGCCGCGTGCGGGGCGACGCGCGCGGCCCCCAGCGCTAAAGCGCATCGCAATGCGATCCGCAGAGCCTTGACGGGTCAAGCGCGCAGGGCCTATCGACGAAGTCTCGCTCCTGATTTTGCCGGCGTCATTCCGACGGCCGATCACTCCGGCTCATCGGCGGCCCGAGAAACTCGACCTGCCATTTGACGCCGAAGGCATTCAGCGCCGCAGTGTCGGGGACGCCGTTGCGCATCACGCCGCTGAGCTCCGCGAAGAAGGCGGCGGCATCGAGCGCCGGCGTCATGAGGATGTACTGGCCGGGCAGGCGCATCGGTGACATTCACGAAGCCATGTTCCAATCCGCCTGGAATGCAGACGACGTCGCCGGTCTCGGCGTAGAAGCGCCGCCCGTCGACTTCATAGAGATAGCGGCCCTCGATGACGCGAAAGATCTCTGCTTCGGGGTGACGGTGGCGCGGGGGACCGAAGCCCGGCGCGTTGATCGTCTCGATGAAGCAGAATTCGTTGCCGCTTGCGGCCGGGGGCATCCTCACGAAGAGATCGAGCCCGATAGCCGGAATCTCTATGGGGCGTTCGGATCCTCGAGAATGCAAGAAAGTGACGGTCATTTGAAAGGCCTCGTGATGTCTGATCACAGCAGCTTGGCGTTGGCGCCCGGCTGTCATGGCGCCCCAATTTCCGCGGCTTTCCGAAGTTGCCGGTTTCGATCGGGGCTGATGCTGTGGAGAATGACGACCCGCGCCGCCCCAAGCATCATCAGAACTGGTGACGGAATTAAGAATAGCCCGCGGCCCGGCATGGGGACAGGAGGCGGACCTGTCCGGTCCGGGTCCGCGCATTGAACCGCCGAAAGCGCTCTGGCAATCTGGTCCCCTGACAGGGACTATGGGCAGTGACCGACACCGAGCGTGATCTTGCTGATTGCGTCGGCGCCATATATCAGGCCGGCGCCGGAGATAGCGGCTGGCTCGATGTCGGCAGCCGGATCTGCCGGATTCTCGGCGCCGAGCGGGCCTTGCTGAACCTTGGCGAACCCGGGGGGCCAAGCAATCTCCTGATGCCGTCCGATGGCAGCGAGTTCGCCTATGCGGCGCATTTCCACACGGCTGACCCCTACGCCGCCAAGGCCCGGCGCGATTTTGCCGAAGCGCGCAGCCACCACCTTGGAAACGCGAAGCTCGGCGCGGAGCTGGTCGCCGAAAGCGACTTTCTCCGCAGCGAATTCTACGCCGATTTCGCCAGGCTCCATGAACGCCGCCATACGATCGGCGGCATGGCCGGCATTGCCGAGGCCACGCCGGTGCTGGCGTTTCGCAGCGAGAAGGCGGGCGCGTTCGACGAAAGCCACATCCGGCTGCTGCGGATGTTGATGCCACATGTCCAGCGTTCGCTGGAACTCCGCCAGCGCCTCGGAAGAGACGAGCACTCCGGCGCTCTGACGCGCGCGGCCCTCGACGCCCTCCCCGTTGGCGTCGGCATCGTCGATGCGGGCCTGAAGATCCATTTCATCAACGACGTCGCCCGCAAGCACATTGCGGGACCCAGCTCCGGGCTCGTCTCCCTTCGCTCCGGACCATCTGCCGGCGGCGGCGTCCACCTCGCCGCCATGAGCCGCGAGGAGGCCGGCAGGCTTCGCCGCCTCGTGTTCTCCGCCACGTCGGGAGGCGCGGGCGGCGTGATGCGCGTCGCCTCCCGCGACGGATCAGTGCTGGCCGTGATGGTTGCGCCGGCGCCCCCGGCCTTGCCGGCGAGGTGCGCGGAACCGAAGGAGGAGCCGGCGAAGTCCTTGCGCTCGTCATCCTGCGGCCCATCAACCGCAAGGCGTCGCCGCATGCGGACGTTCTCTGCGAGATGTTCGACTTTAGCCGCGCGGAAGCAGAGGTCGCCGTCGCGCTCACGGGGGGCGCAAGCGCGGAGGACGTGGCGCGAAAGCGCGGCGTCTCGCTGATGACTGTCCGCACCCAGATCCGCGCGATCCTCGGCAAGTCGGAGGCAGAGAACCTCAGGGATTTCGAGCGGACCATGGCGACGCTCGCTGGGGTTCTGCCCCAATTTGGCTAGCGTCCCATCCGCAGCCGGGTCGCCTGCCCAGCGATCCCATTGGGCTTACGTCACCAGGCGCGAGATCTCGCCTGCGACGTCCGCCGCGGTTTGCCTGAGGACCTTCAGCGTCTGCACCGTTCTCCTGGCACCATCCTCCCCGAGGAAGAACATGTGGTTGCCCGGCAGCGTCGCGCTCAGCCGCTTAGCGGCGTCCCCGACACGCTCGAGCAGCGACAGCCACCTCTCGGGGGGTAGCGTGGCGAGTTTGTCTGCCTGCGAGAAAACGAGAACCTCGCAAAGCCGTTGGGTAATGTAGACGCCCCATTTCGAGCGGTCCGTGAGCGCGTGCCGAGCGTCGATCGGCGAGGCGTGCGTCATCAGGGCGAGCGGCGGAAAATCTCGGTATTTGGCGGTGCCGACCTCGCGCGCATCTTCGGCCGGCTCGGCGTCGAACCCTCCGTTTATGTAGCGTATCGCCGACGCCGCCAGCCCGACTGGGAAATCGCCGGTCATGTCGCGTACGAAACCGTCGGCATCGAGCACCACGTGGCCGGCGGCCAGGCTCTGGTCCGCGAGGCATTGGAGCAGCCAATCCAGGTAGGCGCCCTCGACAGCAGCGAGGCCGCTCGCGGCTGGCTTCAGACGGTCGAGGCCGGGCAGGGTGTGGGGAAGCGCCGACGCCGCCGCCATCGCGACGAACAGTTCGACGCCCTTTGCCGCAGCGCAGACTGAAGGGGTTCCGCGATCCGCGCCGCCATGCTCCAGCCGAGGACGATGACGTTTGATTGCAGACCATTCCGGTCCACGTAACGGGCGATGATCTCGGCGCTCTGCTCCGCCCAGTCCGTGCTCGAGAACTGCGGGAATGCGGCGTCGAAAACATCCTTGCTGTCGATAGGATAGGATAGGATAGGACCAGCGACGCGAAGCCTTCCTCGTGCAGCCAATAGCAGAGGAAATCGGCGGCCCTTCTCTCGGGCGGTCCGTAAGCGATACGACCGAGCACCCCACCCCCAGTGACGAACACGACCATCGGAAGTTCAAGCCGGCCCGGTTCGAATCGCGCCAGGGCTGGATAACCGGCTGCCTCGATCAACTCTTCGTGCGGATAGAGCATTGCTGGTCCTGTCTCGGCTTTCGTCGGGGTGCGCCACGTCGCGGCCAATGTTGCGCCGAGCATCGCGAACTGACGACAATTCAGGTCGCGTGCAACCGATTTCGAAACCCTCTGCGTCGGGCAACACGGGGAAAGGCCTTCCTGCGCCGTCAGCACGATCTTCTCATCCTCCGGCTCGTGCTACAGAAGAGAAGTCATAGCAGAAAGAACTTTGGGGCTTGGATATGGCCAAACTCACGCGTCGACAGGCGATCGCCATGACGGGCGCCGTTCTGATCGGCCCCGCCACTCCTGGTATTTCGGCCAGCAAGTCAGTCGGTTCGGGCGGCGGAGCGACGATCGCCGAAGCGTCGCCGGGAGACGCGTTCGCCCGCGACCTTCAGGCGTTGCCGCACGAGGTCGCGAAAATGCTGACCGGAAGCGCGGTCTATGTGGACGATATCCATTTCGAGGGCGAGGCCTTCGGCGTCGTTGTTCGTTCGCCTCACCCACACGCCTTCATTCGAAACA
Source organism: uncultured Alphaproteobacteria bacterium (assembly GCA_963748545.1). GTDB lineage: Bacteria > Pseudomonadota > Alphaproteobacteria > Rhizobiales > Beijerinckiaceae > Roseiarcus. Next base: position 28,974 of record CAVVJO010000034.1, on the reverse strand, counting down.
TCGACGCCTCCGCAGCCAGGGAAAAGCCCGGCGTCCTAGCGGTGCTGACGGGAAAGGATATCGCAAGCGTCGCCACGCCGCTCGCCTGCATCATTCCGCCGCAGGCCTACGGTCGCTCCAAAGCGCTGAAGGTCGACCGGCCCATTCTGGCGGTCGACAGGGTCCGTCACGTCGGCGATGGCGTCGCCTTTGTCGTTGGGGAAACGCTCGTGCAGGCGACCGAGGCCGCGGAGTCGGTCGCGGTCGACTACGAGCCAATCCCCGCGGCGCTCGAGCCCACGGTCGCTCGATCACCGGTTCCGATCTGGCCGGAGGCGCCGGACAATCTGGCGTTTAACTGGCGCTTTGGCGACTGGAAACTGCGCCAGAAGCTTTTTGCTGAAGCCGCTCATGTCGTCGGGATCAAGGTTGAGATCCCCCGTGTAATTCCGAATCCGATCGAGCCTCGTGGCGCGGTCGCCCTGTATGACCACAAGACGGGCGACTTTACGCTCATCTCCAATCCTCAGGGCGTCCACTTCGTTCGCGGGATCCTCGCGCAGGCCATTCGCGTGCCGCAGCAAAAGCTTCGGGTCGTCGCGCCGTATGTCGGCGGCGCTTTTGGCTCCAAGATCTACGCTTATCCGGAGCACGCGCTGGCGCTACTCGCCGCTCGGGAAACCGGCCGCCCGGTGCGATGGGCGGCGACTCGCACGGAGTCCTTTTTGTCGGACACCCAAGGTAGGGGCTTCACGACGGAAGCGAAGCTGGCGCTCGACAAAGATCTCCAATTTCTGGCGCTGTCCGTCGAGCCGACCGTGGATATCGGAGCCTACTTCTCGAATATCACTCCCGTGTCGGCCACGGCTGTTGGCGCAGTTGTGCAAGGCGGCGCCTACAGGTTCCGAGCGATCGAGATCAACGTTCGCGGGGTTTTCACCAACAAGGTTCCCATGGACGCCTATCGTGGCGCGGGGCGCCCGGAGGCGACCTACGCACTCGAGAGGCTGATCGATCGTGCAGCCCATGATCTGGGCGTCGACCCCGCGGAGTTGCGCGAACGCAATCTTCCGGCCTCCCAGGAGGCGACATTTGCTGCGGTGACCGGCCTTCCGATCGCCGGCGGCCAATTCCTTGACAACCAGCGCCTTTGTCTCGCCCGCGCGGATCGCGAGGGCTTCGAGGTCCGTCGGACCGAAGCGGCCGCGCGCGGACGGCTCCGGGGCTTCGGCTTCGCGAATTACATGGAGGCGAACGGCGGCCTCCAGGTCGCCGAGGCAGTCAAGCCAGGCAGCTTTGTCATTGGGTGCGCCTCTATGAGATTAGGGCTCGACGGAACGGTAAACGTTTCGATCGGCACCCAGTCTTCCGGCCAGAATCACGCGCGGCCGGTCAAGCTCTACGTGTCCGAGAAACTCGGCATAGCTCCCAAATCAATCATCGTCCGGGAAGGAGACAGCAGCGCCATACCGACCGGCAGCGGAACCGGCGGCTCGAAGTCGACGCTGGTCAATTCGGCTACGATCGAACGCGTGGTCGACGCCGTGATCGCAAAGGGGCGCATCGCCGCCGCGAGGATGGCGAATATTCGTCCCGACAAGCTGAAGTTCGAGGATGGGGCGTTTCGCGCGGGGGGCTCGCGTCGCGCGATCGCGATCGCCGAATTGGCGGCGCGCTATCCCGGCGCTCTCGATACCGAAGACCAAGTGCCGCTGAAGTATGGAAGCAGCGCCAATGGCTGCCACGCCTGCGAGGTCGAAATCGACCCGGAGACCGGGGCATTGGAGGTCATACGCTATACTGCGGTCGATGACTTCGGACGGATCGTCGACGTTGCGGACGTTCAAGGTCAGGTGGACGGGGGCATCGCGATGGGCATTGGCCAGGCCCTGGTCGAGATCGCCCCGGCGCCTGACGCGCTTCAACATGTCCAGGCCACTTCCCCGTTCGGGCATTCCCTCCTGCGCGCGCCGGACATTCCCGTTGTTGATTGGGTCGACAACGGTATGAGGTCTCCCACCAACGTTCTTGGCGCCAAAGCCTGTGGCGAGTTGGGAATGAGCGCCGCCCCTCCGGCGGTCATGAACGCCATCTTCGACGCCCTGCGCGACTATCCTGCCGCACGCGATCTTCAAATGCCGGCGCGCTCGAGGGATATTTGGGCGGTAGTCGCGGCCGGGGCTCGAGCCGGGTGAGGCGCGAGGGGGGCGGGGCGCGAGCTGAGGCGACGGCCCGGGCGCCGTTCGCGCCCGGCTGGCGAACCCGCTTTCGACTTCTGGCTCACGATCTCCGGCGCTTCAATCGCCGAAGGCTCGGCTGGACGCTCGCGACCCGAACGGTCGTCGGCCTCGCGTTGCCAGTGATGCTCGCGCAAGTCTTCCACGCACCGGGGCTCGTTCATCTCGGCCTCGGCGCCTTTCTCATCGCGATCGGCGGCAGTGTGGACGACGGCGACCGCGGCCAGCCCGGTCGGATCCTCGCGGGCGCGTGTCTCGGGGCCGCAGCCGTTGCGGCCGGCGCCGGCATGTGCCTTCGGAACGCTGATCTTCCGCGCTTGCGTGTGGGACCGGCGCTTTCGCCGCCGTCTCGGGGATAACCTCGGCGGGGCGCCACCGCAAGACCGATCGACAGCGCACTCATCTTAGCCCCTTCGCGTTAGTGGCGGGCTAAGAACGGAGGACCAGCCATATGTCCAGGGGGCGAACCGCGGAAGGCATATCTCCCCAGACGTGGATCCCCTCGCGAAACGTCGGCCACACAACAGGGGCATGCGGCCGCTGCGCGCGGATGTCTCGGTGGACCGCGCCAGGCTTCCGACCCTCTGCGACGCTCGCTGAACTCCAACAAATAGCAGCGCGCATGTCCCTGCCATCTATCCGCACCTTGTTGGCCGAATGTCCGCACCTAGGGCCCTCCTGCCGTACCGGAGCGAGAGGGACCGGAAGCAAAGGCCCCCATTGGTCACGTTCGTCAGCCCGCCTGCGAACGTCCGCAATTTGCGCGAAGCGCCAGTGCCGGAATTTTTCGGGGGCGCGGCGCTTGCCGCGTTGGGCCGACGAGCGGAGTCGACGTTAAGCGGACCTGGCGGGCCCCCGTGGGGAACGCCTCGTTTCGGCGCGCAAGCGGACTTACGTCGAACCGGAGGTATCCGCCCGAAGCGGAAGTTCCCGCATCGTCTCCGATCTGGGCCGCGCCGGCTCGGGTATGCTCGGACCGCGCCGAGTTTGGACAGGGCAATCGGCAGGCGAAGAACTCCACAATGACAAATTGGAGCTGCGGTCGGATACGTGCTCGCCAGCGTTGTTTACTCGACGAGCCAGGGCGCGCGCGACTTCACTCGACTCTAGGGATTGAACCCGCGCGTCGGGGCCATCATGGCCCCGGTGGCGCGAGGCGTCGTAAGATTAACCTCCGTTCGGGGTCCAGCCGAGAAGAAGGTCGAGATCGCGAAGACGGCGAGCATCATCATTGTGAAGGCGCAAAACGCCACAATGATCTGCTGCCGCCGCAAGCCGCTCGCCGAAAATGCGTTACCCGAAGCCTGGACAATGGGAGACTTGCCCTTCGGCAAGAGAGCAACGAGAGCCGCGGCGCTCGTCTGCGACGGAATGGCGCTCGCCGGGTCGCACGGCAGCGCGTCGATCAGCGAGCTCAATCGCTCGGCGGCGGCTTCCCGCGACATCCGCGCCAGGCTGGTCGCCTCCCGCCAGGGATCGACGTCGAGCCGAGCAAGCGCCGAAAGGACGCTGAGGGTCGTTCCGTTGCGATCCTCGCCGATCGCCGCGAAAAGGAATTCGTCGAACTCCGGACCGATGAGTGGCGAAAGGGCTGCGTGAGTCATGTCGCGACATGGTCGGCGATCGTCGCTGCCGAGAGCGCCCGTTCAATCGCTCGCTCCAGGTCCGACACGCGGAAGGGTTTTTGGATCAGGACCGCGTCCGCGCCCAGCGTCATGCCACGGACTGCGTCGCCGGTCACGAACACGTGCGGGACAAAGGCGCCTCGAAGGATCTCTTTGACTGCCGCTATGCCGCTCGCTTCGCCAAGTCCGACATCGACGATCATCAGGTCCGGGCGCCAATGCGCCGCGGCGGCCACCGCGCCGGCGACATTGCGCTCTACGGCGCAGACCGTGTGACCGAGACCCTCGATCGTCTCCGCGAGCAGTTCGCCGATCATCACGTCATCTTCCACCACGAGGGTGCGCAGCGCCTTCATCGCATTCCCTTCCCCGCTTTCGCCACCCTTTTTCATTGAGCGTGCGACAATATCGAAACGTGCTGGAGGCGACTGTTCTGTGTTTATCGATGCGCTCATAGCGACCAAATCTCCAAACGCCGCGGAACCCGCGGCTTCGCCGAAGCGGCGACGACTATGGTTGAACCCTCTCCATGCGCAAAGATACGGAAACTACTCACGCCCCCGGCTCTCGTTCCTCTTGCCCGCGCAAAGCGGCATGGCGGCGAAGTCGTTCGCAATCGTTCGCGAATTCTGTTAACGTCTTTTGCTCGTTGCGCGGGGGCGCTGCTTCTTCGAGAAAGATCGCAGGATGCCTGGAAGCCTTCAGCACGCCCTTGAGGGGAAACGATCGCGCTGGATATCGAAGCCCCTCTCGGCCAGCAAAACCGCAGATTTTCCCGTCGTCGCGATCGGCGCTTCTGCCGGCGGCCTTGACGCCTGCCGGAAGCTTCTAGACGCCCTGCCCGGCGTCAACGGCATGGCCTTCATTATCGTGCAGCATCTCGATCCAAGCCACGACAGCATGATGGTCGATCTGCTCGCAGGCCACACGGCGATGCCGGTGCTGCTGGCGGCCGATGGCATGCCGATCGAATGCGACCGCGTCTATGTCATTCCGCCTGGCGTCTATCTGTCGGCCGACGACAAGGGCGCGTTGCGGATATCGAAGCCGCAGGCGCGGCACGGCGCACGGCTTCCTTTCGACTTCCTCCTGAATTCGCTGGCTCGCGAATTTGGATCGCGCGCGGTCTGCGTGGTCCTTTCCGGAACCGGGGCGGACGGCAGTCTCGGCCTGAAGTCCGTGAAGGCGAACGGCGGCCTCGTCATCGCCCAGGACATCCGCGAAGCCGACTATGACGGCATGCCGCGCAGCGCCGTCGCAACCGGCGCGGTCGATCTCATGCTCCGCGCCGCGAAGATCGCCGAGGCGCTGGTCGCGCGCGAACGCGGTCAGGTCTTCGTGCCGGAGGCGCCGAAACCGCCTGCGCTGAGGTCGGTAGAGGACTTGCTGCCAGACGTTATCGCCGTCCTTCGCAACAAGACAGTTCATGACTTCACGCTTTACAAGCACGGGACGCTCGAGCGCCGCATCGAGCGGCGAATGGCGCTGGCGGGGGTCAAGACGGCCACGGAGTATTTCGATCTCCTGCATCGGGACGCGAGCGAACGCGATCAACTCTCCCGCGATCTGCTGATCAATGTCACGGGCTTTTTTCGCGACCGGGCGGTGTTCGATTTTCTGGCAAAGAGCGTCATTCCCGACCTCGTGCGCGACCATCCGCTGGATCGGCCGCTGAGACTGTGGGTCGCGGGCTGCAGTTCCGGCGAAGAGACCTATTCGCTCGCTATGCTATTTCGCGAAGAGATCGATGCCTCGAAACGTGGGATCAAGTTGCAGATCTTCGCGACTGACGTCGACCCCGACGCGGTGGCCAGCGCTCGCGACGGCCTCTATCCCGACTCGATCGAGGCGGACGTGCCGCGGGAACGACTGGCGCGGTTTTTCACCAAGGAGGACCATAACTACCGGATCTCCGCCGAAGTGCGGGCGAACGTCGTGTTCACGGTGCACGACGTGCTCGCCGACCCGCCGTTCGCGCGTCTCGATTTCGTGTCTTGCCGGAACCTTCTGATCTATCTCCTGCCGGAGGCGCAGGCCAAGGTCATCTCCATTATCCACTTCGCCTTGCGCGAGGGTGGACTTCTGCTCGTCGGGGATGCGGAGACGGTCGGCGTCTCGGACGGCCGGTTCGTCGCCATTGCCAAGCCGCAGCGCATCTACCGTCGCGTCGGCGGCGCCCGGCCGGGCGATTTCGCCCTGTCGTCGAATGCGGCGGACGGCTTCCGCTTCCGCACCCGTCCCGGCCCTGTCTCCGCGCCGTCGCGCCAGATCGAGCTTGCCGAGCTGTGTCGACGCTTGCTGCTGGACGCCTATGGTCCTGCCGCGGTGCTGATCAACCGCAAACTCGAATGTCTCTACTTCCAGGGATCCGTGGATCGTTATCTCAAGGTCGTATCGGGCCGGCCCGTCAACGATCTGATCGCGATGGCGCGCGAGGGCTTGCGCACAAAGCTAAGATCGGCCGTTCAGCTGGCGCTGAGCGAGAATGCGCGTGTCGTGATACCCAATGGCCGGACGAAGGCGGCGTCAGGCGCCGCCTCCCTCAACATCGTGGTCATTCCCGCGCCGCGCGATCGCGAGGACCTGTTTCTGGTCTGTTTCGTCGAGGAGCCGGAGCCGCAAACGGGGCGCGGCGGAAGCATCGGCTCCGCCGACGTCACTCGGGTTGCAGAACTCGAGCGCGAGCTGGAAGCGACAAAGACCGAGTTGCACGGCGCCCTTCGGAATCTCGAGATCTCGAGCGAAGAGCAGATGGCGATCAACGAGGAGGCGCTGTCCGTCAACGAGGAGTATCAATCGACGAACGAGGAGTTGCTCGCCTCCAAGGAGGAGCTTCAGTCGCTCAACGAGGAGCTGAACGCCCTCAACAGCCAGTTGCAGGAAACACTGGAGCGGCAACGCACGACATCGGACGATTTGCAGAACGTGCTGTACAGCACCAAGGTCGCGACGATCTTTCTCGATACGTGCTTCAACATCCGCTTCTTCACCCCGGCGACAAGAGCGCTTTTCAACGTTATTCCCAGTGACGTCGGGCGACCGCTCACCGACCTCAAGTCGCTCGCGGCCGACGAGGCGCTCGTCGAAGACGCCCAATCCGTTCTCGAGACTCAAACCCCGGTCGAGCGGGAGATCGAGGGCCAGAGTTCCGCCTGGTTTATCCGCCGAATCATGCCTTACCGCGCCAGCGACGAGAAGACCGAAGGGGTTGTCATCACCTATGAAGACATAACCGAACGGCGGCGCACCGCGGATGCGCTGACCGCCGCCAAGCGTCAGGCGGAATTGGCGAGCATTGCCAAGACGCGCTTCCTGGCTGCAGCCAGCCACGACCTTAGGCAACCGCTACAGACTTTGTCGCTTCTCCAGGGCCTGCTGGAGAAAAGAGTGGAGGGGCAAAAGGCTCAGCAGCTGGTTGCGCGCCTTGATGACGCGCTGGGCGCCATGACGGGAATGCTGAATACGCTGCTCGACATCAACCAGATCGAAGTCGGATCCGTTAAGCCTGAAATCGCCGACTTTCCCGTGAACGGCCTTTTTGATCGCCTTCGGGAGGAACTGACTTACCACGCACAAGCAGCCGGACTCGCGTTTCGGGTCGTCCCCTGCGCGCTTTCCATTCGGAGCGACCAGGGCTTGCTCGAGCAGATCGTTCGCAACCTGATTTCGAACGCCCTGAAATACACCCAGCGCGGCGCGGTGCTCGTCGGGTGCCGCCGACGCCAGGGCCGGTTGCGCATCGAGATCTGGGACACTGGTATCGGTATCCCCGAGTCGGAACTGCAGGCAGTGTTCGAAGAGTATTACCAAGTCGACAACGCCGCCCGGCAGCGCAGCCAGGGGCTCGGCCTCGGCCTTTCGATTGTCAAGAGCCTGGCCGAACTCCTCCACCATCCGGTCCGGGTGCGCTCGCTGCAAGGAAAGGGGTCGGTCTTCTCGATAGAGGTTCCGCTGACGCCAGACGGCCGCGCGTCGGCGACTGTCCCTCAGCCACGCACGGCGGAAACCGCACCGACCGCGACGCACGGCGGGACGATCCTCATCATCGAGGACGACCCGGAAGTGCGAGAGCACCTCGAACTGTTCCTGAACGAAGAGGGCTATCTGACGTCGACGGCCGTCGACGGACAGGCCGCGCTGGGATTGCTGGCGCGAGGGGCGATGCGGCCCGACCTGGTCCTGGCCGATTACAATCTGCCAAACGGCATGAACGGGGTCCAAGTCTCGGAGAAACTAAATCAGGAGCTCGATCGTCGAGTGCCCTTCATCATTCTCACCGGCGACATCTCCACCGACACCCTGCGCGATATCGCGCTTCATGACTGCGTGCATCTTCACAAGCCGGTCAAGCTGAACGACTTGACGCGCACGATCGAAAAGCTCCTGGCGAAGTCTTCGCCGGCGCTGGTCGCGCCGCCTCATCACGCCCATGAAGGCCCGAGCGCTTCGGCAGGGGCCGCGATCATCGTTGTCGACGATGACGACCTCATTCGCGAGACGATACGCGCGGTTCTCGAAGACGAGGGCCGCGTCGTCGAAACCTATGCGAGCTGCGAGGCCTTTCTCAAGGGCTTTGATCCGGGCAAGTCCGCCTGCCTGCTGGTCGACGCCTATCTTCCGGGAATGAGCGGCTTGGCATTGCTCGAGAGGCTCCGCGGCGATGGGCATCGCTTGCCGGCGATCATGATCACCGGCAACGCCGATGTGTCGATGGCGGTTGAAGCCATGAAAGCAGGCGCGCTCGATTTCATCGAGAAACCTATCGGCCGAAAGGAACTCATCGCTGGCATCGATCGGGCTCTCGAATTGTGCGAAGATTCCGACAAATTGAAACAATTGCGAGAGGAAGCGGCGGCTCATCTTTCGGGCCTGACGCCGCGCCAGCGCGACGTGATGGAACGGGTGCTCGCCGGCCAGCCGAGCAAGAACATTGCGGCCGATCTCAACATCAGCCAGCGCACGGTCGAGAACCACCGCGCCGCCATCATGAAGAGAACCGGGTCGAAGTCGCTGCCCGCGCTCGCTCGGCTCGCTCTTCTTGCGTCCGGAGCCGACGAGCGGCCGAACGCGGCTTGAGAAGTTGCGGCGCTACGCGTTCAACCCGCCAGGATATGACCCAAAGCCGCGAGTGGACGAATGCGATCGCAGACGATTTTGGTTGTGGCGAGGATCGGGGCTGACAAAAATCGCGCCAGGGACGCCCCACAGCCAAAACCAGAACACGAAAGCGAAGACGACGAAAACAGGATTGAGCGTGAATCGTCTGGCGAGGAGCATTGGCGTCGCGGTCTCTCCCTCGATTACATGGATGCCGACATAGAGCGCGGCCGGGAGGAGAGCCTGCCAGGTCGACGCGATCGTAATCGAGCCGGCGAACAGGAAGATGAAGAACGCCGCAGCCGGCCCGAGCATCGGAACGTAGTTCAGAATGAACGCGATCGTCCCCCATAAGATCGGGTCGCCAACTCCAGTCGACCACATAACGAGGGCGGTCGCGGCGCCGACAAGCCCGTTCATGATCGTGATCGTCAGGAGATAGGCCGAGATATCGCGTCCGATCTGCTGCGAGATGTCGACCGCCTGCCGCTTGCTGGCGAACCTCGGCAACACTTCGACGAGCCGCCGCAGGAAACTGTCGCCCGCCAGCAGCAGGAAGTAGAGAAACATGACGGTCGTGAACAGGCCGCCGGCGAAGCTTCGGGTTCCGGCGAAAACGCTCGACAAATCGCTCCGCCGTCCAAAGGCCCGGGCGAGCTTGGCTGCGGGCCAGCAGCGCCGAAATTGGCGGCGGCAGCCAGAAAGGTATGAAGCGTTTTGATCGGGGCGTCGAGAAAGTGCAGCCGATCCTCGATGCGAGGAATTCCCTCCGGAAGCTTGGCGATCCACGCCTCGGCGGGCCCGGAGACCGCCGCGCCAATTCCCACGATCGTCGCGAAGACGACAAGAATGAGGACAATCGATCCCAGCAGCCTGGGCACGCGCAACTTTTCGAGCGCGCCCAAGGCGGGCTGCATCAAGAGATTGAGCATGATCGCGAAGATCATCGGCAAGACGATGTCCCTGGCGACATAAGCCGCCGTCAGCGTCGCTAGGACAAAAAGTCCGCCGAGAAAGAAAGTCTTCGCATCGGACGGCAAAGGCATATCCGCCAGCAGTTCATCCGGCGCTTCAGCCGGCTCTGTCTCTGACAGCTGATCCGAATTCGGGCAATGGCGAAACTCCAGATCGAAGCCTCATACGCTCGGCGAGGTGCCGAGTTAGGATTTCGCCCCCTTCGCCTCCGCGATTTCGGGCCGCCAATCGACGCGCGACGACAGAGAATCGCCAAGTCCCGAAAGGACCTGGCGACAAGGTCTTGCCTGCCGTTGGCCGCAAAGGGCGTTCGCGCGCCGACTCGCCGCTTCGGCGCGTTTGAGAAAGCCGCGGCGGTGGCCAATCGGCGCGCGCCGCGGGTTAGGCGACGCGGCCCATCAGCCACAAGACGATACACACAACGAGAACGATGCCGAGGACGCCGCCGAGGCCCGCGCCTCCGTAGTAGCTGTGGGCGTAATATCCTCCACCCCCCCGAAGATGAGGATCAGGAGTATGATGATGAGAATCGTGCTCATTTTACCACCTCTCGGGCAGACGACGTAGGTCGCGACGACCGGCTGTCTTTATGCCTTCTTCACCGCGTCGCTGACCGCGTCATTCAGACCGCCGACAGCGTTCTGAACCTTGCCAACGGCCTTGTCGGTCTTGCCGTCGCTCTGCAATTTGGCGTCACCCAGCACCTTGCCGACGGCCTCTTTCACCGCGCCCTTGATTTCTTTGATCGAGCCGGCGATCCTGTTCTTGTCCATGACTGGCGCTCCTTGCGTCTTGTGAAGATGCGACACGGTGCTTGAAGTTGCGCTGTTCGCGTCCTGCATTGAGACGTTAGGCGAGGCGTTCAAGGGATGGCAGCCTCGGAAACTACTCATCCGGCGGCCGCCGCAGAGCGCGGTTAGCGATCCGCTCCAGCCGCCAACCGCAGCCGCGCCGCCGCCTCGAGCTGTTCGGCGAAAGCGAGTGCGGAGGTCAGGACGGCCGTGTCGTTTGCAGCCGGCGATCCCTGATCCGGGATGCCGACCGGGAACTCCACGTGGTCAAAGTCCCCGCTCACGCGCACGCTGAAGACGAGCCGGTGATCCGGCTGTTCCTCGACCTTCCTGATTTCGATATTCGCCATCATCATTCTCCATTGAGGGCGCTGCAAACGAGCGCGTCGTTAACTGGCGCACCGAAGAGGTGATGCTCGGCTCGAGGTCTTTCGACACTTGGCTTCCCGATCGTTGAAATCGACTTCGCGGGGATTGGCCCCAACTCCTGGGCTGTCGCGATTGACAGGGGTCCTGTTCGATGAACACTCCCCGAAGCCGCGGCGAGAACAGCGCAGACCGCAGCCGCCGACAGAGCCAATCGCAACTGGACGGCGTTTTTCTTGTGCATGGGTTACCCTTGCGCAGCCCTTGGCGCCGGCGTTCGAAAGTTGCGCGAGGCAATCCGAGCTTGGCCCTGCGGCGGTCGCACCTGCACTTGGACAGCGGCGCCGTGCAAGAAACAAGCGTCGGAAAATACTCAAGCCAATCGGCGGCGGGCGTCTACGCTTTCACTCTTGCTTGCGCCCGCGCACGAGCCCGCGCCGCCTTACTCCGGATGAGTAGTTTCCGAGCCTCCCTCTAACGGGTGTCAGGCGACTAAAAGGAAGGGCGCGCATCGGAACGAGACAGCAAAGGCGCCAAACCATGTTGCAAGTCATGTCCCCCCTGAATGGCTTCTCGATCGAGGCGAGCGACGGCAGGATTGGAACTGTCGTCGACTTTCTGTTCGAGGATGCATCCTGGAAAGTGCGCTGGCTCGTCATCGATTGCAGGACTTGGGCCAATGGGCGCAAGGTGCTGATCCATCCCTCCGCCATTTTGCAAGAGGACCTCGATGGGGAACAGTTCGCTGTTGCGCTGACGAAAGCCCAGGTCGAAGCCAGCCCAAAACTCGCTGACCATCAGCCGGTCTCGCGGCAAATTGAGAGCGAGCTTTACGACTACTACGGCTGGGACCCGCTTTGGGGCGGGGCCAACCTCGCGGGGATTCCCGGCGCCATGGCGTCGCCCCTGATGGGGCCGCCATACATGGGCTTCGGCTCAGGCGACGAGACTGAGGCCGGCGGCGCTGGCCCGACCTTGCGCGAAGCCGATCCGCATCTGCGCAGCGTCAACGAAGTGACGGGATACCGCGTCCACGCCGTTGACGGCGAAATCGGTCATATCGAAAATCTGATGTTCGACGATGCGGACTGGAGCGTTCGCTACTTCGTTGTCGACACCCGCAATTGGTGGTTCGGGCAGCACGTGCTGATCTCACCGCTCGCCGTGAAGACGATCGATTGGTTCGACCGACATGTCGAACTCAACGTTTCTCGTGAGCTGGTGACGGCGAGCCCGCCCTGGGACCCGCTCACGGCTTTCAACGATGACTACGCCAAGCGGCTTCACAAGCACTACGGCTGGCTCGGGTCGTCCGTATAGCGACTGCCGTCAGGCGGCGTGAATTGCGGCGTCAGAGGCGTGGCAAGAGGTTCAGAGATGGGAATTCACGCGCGTAGGCCCAAGGCTCCCGAATCCGAGCCCGTCGCAGGACAATCTGCAACACCTGCCTCTGGAGGAGGTCGAGAAAGAGCTGGGCTCCTCGCCGGACGGCCTAACCGAGGCCGAGGCGAAAAAGCGGCTCGCTCAATATGGACCGAACGAGATCGCCGAGAGGAAGACCAACGAGATCCTGAAATTCCTCTCCTACTTCTGGGGGCCGATCCCCTGGATGATCGAAGCGGCAGTGATCCTGTCAGCGTTGGCCCAGCACTGGCCGGATTTTGGGATCATTCTCGTTCTTCTTCTCGCCAACGCCGTGGTCGGATTCTGGGAGGAACATCAGGCTGGCAACGCCATCGCCGCCCTGAAGGCGACGCTGGCGATCAAGGCCAGAGTGAAACGCGATGGCAAGTGGGTCAATCCGGCGGCGCGCGAACTCGTGCCCGGCGACGCGATCCGCCTGCGTCTTGGCGACATCGTGCCGGCCGACGCGCGTTTGCTGGCCGGCGACGAGATATCGGTCGACCAGTCGGCGCTGACCGGAGAGTCCTTGCCCGCGTCGCGCAAATCCGGCGAGGCCGTCTTCTCCGGATCCATCGTTCGTCGCGGCGAAATCGACGGGCTGGTCTACGCAACCGGCGCCAAAACCTACTTCGGCAAAACCGCGGAACTGGTGGAGACGGCGGTCACCGTCAGTCATTTCCAGAAAGCCGTGCTGAAGATTGGCAACTACCTGATCATCCTCGCCTTGATCCTGGTCGGCGTGATCGTCGGACTTGGCGTCTATCGGGGCGAACCGATCCTGACCCTGTTGCAGTTCGCCCTCGTGCTGACGGTCGCGGCCATCCCGGTCGCCATGCCGACGGTTCTCTCGGTGACGATGGCGGTCGGCGCGCGCCTGCTCGCGAAAAAACAGGCGATCGTCAGCAAACTGGTCGCGATCGAAGAACTGGCGGGCGTCGACGTCCTGTGCGCCGACAAGACCGGAACCCTGACCCAGAACAAGCTGTCGCTCGGCGATCCATTCTGCATGGATGCGGTCACCGCCGACGAACTCATCCTCGCCGGCGCATTGGCTTCAGAAGCGGCGAACAACGACACGATCGATCTCGCGGTCATCGGCGGCCTGAAGGACAAAGAAGCGCTGAAGCCCTATCAGGTCACCCACTTCACGCCATTCGATCCCGTCCACAAGCGGACCGAGGCCACGGTCAAGGGCGCGGACGGAAAAACGTTCAAGGTGACCAAAGGCGCGCCGCAAGTGATCCTGGCGCTGTCGGCGAATGCGGCGGCGGCGAAGTCGGCCGTCGACAAGGCGGTCGACGACTTCGCCGGCCGGGGCTTTCGGTCGCTCGGCGTCGCTCGCGCCGGTGACGACGGCAAATGGCGCCTTCTTGGCGTCTTGCCGCTTTTCGATCCGCCGCGCGTAGACGCCAAATCGACTGTCGAGACAGCAGCCGAGATGGGCGTGAAGATCAAGATGGTGACAGGCGATGCCCTGGCGATCGCCCGCGAGATGGCTAAAACGCTCGGCATGGGTTCGAACATCCTCGACGCCAACACCCTCGGCAACTCAAAGACCGAAGAAACCGCAGCCGTGGCCAAGACCATCGAAGATGCCGACGGCTTCGCCCAGGTGTTCCCCGAGCACAAGTTTCACATCGTCGACGTTCTGCAGAAGCATGGACACATCGTTGGTATGACCGGCGATGGCGTCAACGACGCTCCCGCGCTGAAGAAGGCCGACTGCGGCATCGCCGTCTCCGGCGCGACCGATGCGGCGCGCGCAGCGGCCGCCATCGTGCTTCTGACGCAAGGGCTCTCGGTCATCATCGACGCGATCAAGGAAAGCCGCCGCATCTTCCAGCGCATGAACAGCTACGCGATCTATCGGATCGCCGAAACGCTCCGCGTTCTCCTGTTTATGACGCTCTCGATCGTAATCTTCAATTTCTATCCCTTGACAGCCATCATGATCGTCATGCTGGCGCTGCTCAACGACGCGGCCATCCTTTCCATCGCCTATGACAACGTCGTTTCCAGGAACAAGCCCGAAGTCTGGGACATGCGCGCGGTTCTGGGGATCGCGACCGTTCTGGGCGTCGTCGGGCCGGTCGCCGCATTTGGATTGTTTTACCTCGCCGACCGCGTCCTTCATATCGAGCGCCCGCAAGTCCAGACCATGATGTATCTCTTGTTGTCGGTCGCGGGACATCTGACGATCTTCCAGACGCGAACGCGCGGACCCTGGTGGTCTATACGCCCGGCGAGAATTCTCCTGCTGGCGGTGGTCGGAACGCAGGCGTTGGCGACTGCGATCTGCGTCTTTGGATTCCTCGTGACCCCGCTCTGGTGGGGTTGGGCGGCGATGGTATGGGGCTACGCTCTGGCCTGGTTCCTCGTGACCGACCCGGTCAAGCTGCTCGCTTATCGCTTCTTTGATCCAACGAAAGCCACGTCCGCGCCGACGGATAGCCCGCTGCCGCGATCGGGAATCGCCGCCCCGGAGTTGGCCTGACGAGCGCTCTCACTGGGAGCGAATCCGATCTCGACCGCGAACGCCGAGCCACAAGGGCCCGGCGGCAAAGTTCGAGAACGATCGCCCCCTCCAGCATCGAGGGAAACCCGCTCCGGCTCCCAACGCTACAACTGGTGTCAGCCTCACGGCGCCATCGGCGCTCAACCACCAATCAGCAAACTCGCCCTGACCGAGAACAACCTGTTGAAGCTCCAAAACCAGAGAAGCCATAGCGTGAATGAGGCGCTCAGCCACGTCTTCGCTGCGCCAGTCTTTGCAAGGCGAGGCGGCGACGTAACGGCCGGCGAAGCGCTCATGACGATCATCCCGGTGCGTGTCGCCGCGTCAATCCGAAACGAGGCGTCGGAGGTCGCCGCGGCGACCCTCGGAAACTACTCAGCACGCTGGGCCTGGGCAGCGTGGGTAGTTTCCGAGGCTCCTTTGCTTGGGCAGGACTGCGGTAACAGCATCTTCGATGCCACGGGGCCTGAGATCGCACTCCGGCGCTACGTAAGTGGCTGGCGGTCCGCTTGGTTGCGGGAGAGCGGCTCGAACTTCGACTAAGCGAGAGGCACACGAACCATGAACGTTCCCGTTTCACCGCGAGGCATGACAGTTCCTGCGGATTCAGCCCCAAAGGGATCCGACGTCCTGGAGTCCCACGAATGGCGGCAGCTCGACGCTTACTGGCGCGCCGCAAACTACCTCTCGGTCGGCCAGATCTACCTCTACGCCAATCCGATGCTACGCGAGCCGCTCACGCTGGCGCATGTCAAACCGTTGGTGGTTGGCCATTGGGGAACGACGCCAGGGCAGAACTTCATTTACGTTCATCTGAATAGGACGATTCGGCAGCACGATCTCGACATGATCTACATCGCCGGCCCCGGCCATGGCGGCCCGGCGCTGGTCGCCAACACCTATCTCGAGGGCAGCTACAGCGAGATCTATCCCGACGTCGGCCAGGACGAAGCCGGGATGAAGCGGCTATTCAAGCAGTTCTCCTTTCCCGGCGGCATTTCAAGCCACGTGGCGCCGACTACACCCGGCTCGATTCATGAGGGCGGCGAACTTGGCTATTCGCTGAGCCATGCTTTCGGCGCAGCGTTCGACAATCCGGGGCTGATCGTCGCCTGCATCGTCGGCGACGGCGAAGCCGAGACGGGCCCGTTGGCGACCGCCTGGCAATCCAACAAGTTTCTCGATCCGATCACGGACGGAGCGGTTCTGCCGATCCTGCACCTCAACGGGTTCAAGATCAGCAACCCGACAGTCCTTGCCCGCGTCGAGCACGAGGAATTGGAACAATTCTTCAGCGGCTGCGGCTGGACGCCTCTCTTTGTCGAAGGCGAAGACCCCGAAACGATGCACCGTCTTATGGCGGAGGCGGTCGAAGAGGCGATCGGCCAAATCCACGCCATTCAGACGCAGCGCGCGAAAAGACAACAATCCGACGCGGCCCCGCTGGCCCATGATTGTTCTCCGATCGCCCAAGGGCTGGACCGGCCCGAAGGTCGTCGACGGCCTGAAAATCGAAGGCACGTTTCGGGCGCATCAGGTTCCTCTGCTGGTCGACTCCGGACATCCCGACCATGTCAAGGTCCTGGAAGACTGGATGAAGAGCTACAGAGCGGAGGAGCTCTTCGATGCGAACGGATCGCTGAAACCCGAGCTCGCCGCGCTCGCGCCGAACGGCGCGCGCCGAATGGGCGCGAACCCGCATGCGAACGGCGGAATGCTTCTGCGGGATCTGCAAATGCCGGACTTCCGTGATCACGCGGTCTCCGTTCCCGCGCCGGGAGCGGTCAGCGCACAAGACACGCTGGTGCTTGGCAAGTTCCTCCGCGACGTGACGCTCCTCAACGAGGACAAGCGGAACTTCCGCATCTTCGGTCCCGACGAGACGCTTTCAAACCTGCTCGGCGATGTCTTCGAGGTCACAGATCGCCAGTGGAACGCCCGCGAAGTCGACGACGATGAGTTTCTCGCGCCGCAAGGCCGCGTGCTGGACTCGATGCTCAGCGAGCATCAGTGCGAAGGCTGGCTCGAGGGTTATCTGCTGACCGGCCGCCACGGACTCTTCAATTCCTATGAGGCCTTCATCCGCATCGTCGACTCCATGTTCAGCCAGCATGCGAAATGGTTGAAAGTCACGCTCGAACTGCCGTGGCGTCGGAAGATCGCCTCGTTGAACTACCTGCTCGCCTCGCACGTCTGGCAGCAGGACCACAATGGCTTCACCCACCAGGACCCGGGTTTCCTCGATCACGTGATCAACAAGAAGGCCGATATCGTTCGGGTCTACCTGCCGCCGGACGCCAACTGCCTCCTTTCGGTGTTCGACCATTGTCTGCGCTCTCGGCACTACGTCAACGTGGTCGTAGCGGGCAAGCACGCCCTGCCACAGTGGCTCACCATGGAGCAAGCGGTCGTCCATTGCACCGAGGGCATCGGCATCTGGCAGTGGGCGAGCAACGACCAGGATGCGGAGCCTGACGTCGTGATGGCCTGCTGCGGAGATACCCCGACGCTTGAGGTTCTGGCGGCCGTGTCGATCCTGCGTGAGCATTTGCCCGATTTGAAAATTCGTGTCGTCAATGTCGTCGATCTGATGCGCCTCCAACCCTCAGCCGAGCATCCGCATGGCCTCAGCGAAACCGACTACGACGCGCTCTTCACCAAGGATCGGCCGATTATTTTCGGATTTCACGGCTATGCGTCCCTGGTGCATGGGCTGACCTATCGCAGGGCCAACAGGAACCTCCATGTCCGGGGTTACAAGGAGGAAGGCACGATCACCACGGCGTTCGACATGCGGGTGCAAAACGACATCGATCGCTTCCATCTGGTGCAGGACGTGGTGGACAAACTTCCGGATCTCGGCGGCAAGGGCGCGTATCTGAAACAGGCGATGCGCGACAAGCTGATCGAGCACAAGCACTACATCGACGAGCATGGCGAGGACTTGCCGGAGATTCGCAACTGGCAATGGAGCACGACGCGATAAGGGTTTCAGCTTCCATTCGGCGGTGGGCGCGCTCTCGGAGCGCGCCTCTCATTTCTTCCAGAAAGCAGGAGGGTCCAATGACAGAACTTTACGTGTTTCGAGGAACCGTTGGAAATGCGGAGACGGTTACGGATGACAAAAGCGGCGCCAAGTTACCGCCTCATCCGTTCGGAAACTGGGTCTTTTCGCGAACCATAGTTTTCAACGCCGACACGCAACTCATCGGCGGCGCCGACTGCGGCCAGGTGCTCGCCAATGTCGCCAAGGATGGGTATCACCATTGGCCGGAACTGGAGTCCGACTTCCCCTCGCGCCAGGCCGTTTAGCGCCCCTGAGATCCGAATGTGAGTACATTCCGATTCTTGCCTGCGCCAGTCCATCTCGGCTCAATGAGATGGGACATGGCGCAGGAGGCGTTCATGAAGTGGAATTGAATCGAAGTGAGTTGGAAGCTGCTCAAGGATATTCTCGCTTTCGGGCTGTTCCGGGCATCTTATGATGACAGCGAGAATCACGATCCGATCGGCGCCGAAATCCCGACGGTCCGCCAAAACGACGAGGGGCGCCCGGCGGCCTTTCACCCAGACGACCAGGGACGGCGCAGCGAGTTTTCCCTGCATATCGGCTCCTGATCGGATGCTTGACGGCGACAGGGGCTGCGCATGACCGCCGAGGTTCTCGGCTTCATCTCGCAGCTGCCGATCGCGTTGGCGCTCGCCGGCGTCTTCCTTGTTGTCGCGGGCTTTCTCGTTGCGCGGCTCGCCCTCCGGAAAGCCGGTTTTCACGGTTACTCTGCCAGCTCGCCTCTTCCGGCGGCTTCACTGTTATGCTGCTGGCGGCGGGTGTCTTGCCCTCCGAGCCGGACGCCAACAGAGGCGAGACTTCGCGTATGCAGGCGATCCGTGTCTTCGTGGAGGGTCGGCTGCGAGAGCCGGTGAGCCCGTTGAGCCCCAGCGAGGGCCCTCGCAGCCGGCACGATCCGTTAATCAGTATTGTTCGTAGTGGTGGTGGTAGTGATGATAGGCGTAGTTGCGATGGTAGTTTCTGTGGTTGGTGACGGAGTTTCCGATCGCCGCGCCCCCTACGCCGCCCACGACCGCCCCGACCGGACCGCCAACAACAGCCCCTGCGACAGCGCCGCCGACTGCGCCTGTGACCAGGCCGCTTTGGTCGGCAAGGACGATTTGGGACGACGCGCAAAGCAAGACCGCCGCCGAGAGAACAAGAATCATTCGTGACATGGAGACCTCCTGGAGGGGCGGCAAATCAGCCGTCGCTCGCCGCCAGTTAGTCGTAGTCCGACTCCAACGGTAAGCGTCGGACTCTACTCAGAGCAGCTACGGGTCAGCAGAATCTTTCGGCCGCGAAATCCCTCCGCCGATTGATCCGACCGGCCGTTTCAAGGCCCCCAAAGACCGACGTAGGTAGTTTCCGATCCTGTGACAGCTTCCCGTTTCCGAATATGCGAGATCGAAGAGCGCAGGCATGCACTCCGACGTTAAGCGCGGATCAAACTTGGGAAGGGCGGAGCGATGGACACGAATACGTTATTGATCATTCTCGTCGTGATTTTCTTGTGTGGCGGCTTCGGCTTCTATGGCCGGGGACGCTGGTTCTGAAACGACGACGCGCCCTGAGCGCCGGCGGAAATTTCGGACGCCGCGGACGGTCGACGGCTTACGGTCGCGCTAGGAGCGGCGGGCAATCCTAGCCCGCATCGCTTCCTCCTGCGCGTCGCCTCGAGGAGCGCTTCCAGCGTTCCTCCGAGGGGAGATCCCCCGGCAAAGAGGTCAAATTGAAAATCTTCTCGCAGAGCGCCTTTGAGCCCGCGCGCACGGGGTCGCCGTGGAACAGCAAGGAGCCCATTCGCGAGGAACTCTTTAGCGCCGAGCGCCTCGAGGACCATGCGCGCAGCTTGGCCGTTGCGCAGATCGTGTCGTCCCAGACGATCAATGGTCAGCTTCTGTCGAGCCGGCTCGCCGACAATCGAAAGGTTCTGCTCCAGGCCTATCGTTCCGCCGTCAAGGCGATCAACGAGGGTCGCCCGATCACCCCT
Source organism: uncultured Alphaproteobacteria bacterium (assembly GCA_963748545.1). Lineage (GTDB taxonomy): Bacteria > Pseudomonadota > Alphaproteobacteria > Rhizobiales > Beijerinckiaceae > Roseiarcus. Next base: position 8,943 of record CAVVJO010000034.1, on the reverse strand, counting down.
GCCGCGGAATGGCTGGTCGACAATTACCATCTCGTCGAAAAGCAAATCCATCAGATCCATTCGGATCTGCCGCCTGGATACTACCGCCAGCTTCCGAAGCTCGCGGTCGGGCCGTTCTCCGGCTACCCGCGGGTGTTCGGCATCGCCTGGGCCTTCGTCGCCCATTCCGATAGCCGTTTCGACCCCGAGTTGCTGGTTCGTTTCGTAAGAGCCTACCAAAAGGTGCAGCCGCTCACCATTGGCGAGCTCTGGGCGGTTTCCATCACGCTCCGGATCGTTCTGATCGAGAATCTTGGACGTCTCGCGCAACAGATTACGACGAGCCGCGCTGAGAGGCAGAGGGCCGACGTCGTCGCCGACCGTCTGCTGGGGGAGGGCGGCCGGCCGGCCGAATCCTTCGGCGCCGTGCTCTCGGCGCATAAGCGCCAGCCGCTCTCAAACGCCTTCGCGGTTCAGCTCGTGCACCGACTGCGTGATCAGGATCCGAAGATCACCCCGGCGTTGACCTGGCTCGACGAACGTCTCGCGGTTCAGGAAACGACGACGGACACGGCGGTGCGCGACGTCCATCGCCAGCAGGGCGCAGCGAACGTCTCCGTTCGCAACATCATCACCAGCCTCAGCCGGATTGCCGACGCCGACTGGAGGCTGCTGTTCGAGCGGCTGAGCCTGGTCGACGTTGTCCTCACGTGGAACAGTGACTTCGAGCGCATGGATTTTGCGACGCGCACGCTCTACCGCAGCGCGATCGAGGATCTGTCGCGCGGGTCCGGGCGCACGGAACTCGATGTCGCCAGCGATGCGGTGCAAGCGGCGAAGCAGGCCGCCGCCGAAGCGCCGGCGGCGGAGCGCGCCCGACGGGGAGACGCCGGATACGTTCTGATCGCCGCAGGTCGCCGCGCGTTCGAAAAGGCGATCGGCTACCGGAGGCCGATGAGGAGCTGGGCGGCGAGGCTCAACCGAACCGTCGGCGTCAGCGGCTATCTGACGGCGATTTCCGTTGTCGCCTTAATCCTTCTCGCGGCGCCGCTGCTGGCGCTGCTCCTTGCCGGAACAGGCGCAGCGGGCCTCGTCCTGCTCGGCGTGCTCGGCGCCATTCCCGCCATCGACGCCGCCGTGGCGCTGGTCAATCGGGGAGTGAACGCAGGATTTGCCGCCACGCTTCTCCCCGCCATGGATCTTGTCGACGGCGTTCCTGCGGAGCTTCGCACGCTCGTCGCCGTCCCGACGCTGCTTACGACCCCGGCCGGGATCGAAGAGCTGATCGAGCGTCTCGAGATTCATCATCTCGCGAGCCCGGAAGGCGATCTCCACTTCGCGCTGCTGACCGACTGGACCGACGCCGCGAACGAACATGTCGATGGCGACGCAGCGCTGGTCGCAGTGGCTGCTGAAGGGATTGCGCGCCTTAATCGGCGTTATGGCCCTGCGCCTGGCGGGATCCGCTTCCTCCTTCTGCACCGGCGCCGCGTCTGGAACGACGGGGAGGCGCGGTGGATCGGGTGGGAGCGCAAGCGCGGCAAGCTCCACGAACTCAATCGGCTGCTGCGCGGCGCGACCGACACGACGTTCATCGACGTCGGGCTAGGACTCCCGGTCGCCCCGACCGGCGTCCGTTACGTTGTGACGCTCGATTCGGACACGCGCCTGCCGCGCGACGCGGTGCATCGCCTGATCGGCAAGATGGCGCATCCGCTGAACCGACCGCGGTTCGACGCCGAAGGGGGCCGGGTTGTCGAGGGTTACGCGGTTCTGCAGCCTCGGGTCACGCCGTCGCTGCCGACCGCGCGCGAAGGCTCGCTGTTTCAGCTGATCTTCTCGAGCGTGAGCGGAATCGACCCCTACGCCTCCGCAGTCTCAGACGTTTACCAGGATCTTTTCGGGGAAGGATCCTATGCGGGAAAGGGCATCTACGACGTCGATGCGTTCGAGGCTTCGCTCGCCGGCCGCGCCCCGGACTCGACCCTTCTCAGTCACGATCTCTTCGAGGGCGTGTTCGCCCGCGCAGGTTTGGCCTCGGACCTCGAAGTCGTCGAGGAATTTCCCTCCCGCTATGATGTCGGCGCCGTCCGCCATCACCGGTGGGCGCGCGGCGACTGGCAGTTGCTGCCCTGGATTTTTGGGCGCGGGCCGTTGCGATCCGGAGGATCGACGTCGAGCGTCCTTCCGGCGGTTGGCCGTTGGAAAATGCTGGATAATCTGCGGCGCACGCTTTCGGCCCCGGCTGCAGTCCTTGCGTTGCTCGTCGGTTGGACCTTGCCGCTTCCCTCAGCGCTGCTCTGGACGCTGTTCGTCGTCCTGACGATTGCGCTGCCTACGCTCATTCCGGTCCTGGCCGCCATTCCGCCGCGGCGCCCGGGCGTGACGGTGTCGAGCCATATGCGCGCGCTCGGCCACGATGCGGGGCTCGCCTTTGCGCTTTCGGCGCTGACCGTCACGTTCCTGGCGGACCAGGCCTGGCTCATGGCCGACGCGATCGGCCGCACCCTCTGGCGCCTCGGCGTCAGCCGACGCCATTTGCTCGAATGGACCCCGGCCGCCCAGACGGCGATCGGGACTCGCCTTGACTTGACGGGCTATGCGCGTCGAATGGCGGGCGCGATGGGGATTGGCGGGATCGCGGCGATTGTCGCGCTGACGTCTCGCCATGGGTCTTGGCCGGTGGCGCTTCCTTTCGCCCTACTTTGGCTGGCGTCTCCCGCGGTCGCGCGATTTGTCAGCTTGCCGCCTGCCGCGGCTTCCCGTCGGGCGCTGACCGACGAGGAAGCGCAGGCGCTCAGGCGGACCGCCCGCCGCACCTGGCGGTTCTTCGAAACTTTCGTCACGCCTGCCGACAACATGCTGCCGCCGGACAACTTCCAGGACGATCCCGCGCCTGCGATCGCGCATCGGACCTCGCCGACCAATATCGGCCTCTATCTGCTTTCGGTCGCTTCAGCGCGGGAGTTCGGGTGGATCGGAACGGGGCAGGCGATCGATCGCCTTGAGGCGACGCTGGCGACAATGGATCGCATGCAGCATCTGCGCGGCCACCTCTTCAACTGGTACGACACGCGCGATCTTCGGCCGCTGGAACCGAGATATATATCGACGGTCGACAGCGGAAATCTCGCGGGACATCTGATCGCGCTCGCCAATGCCTGCGAAGCCTGGAGGGATCGTCCCCTCAATGCCGCGCGGCGCTTCCGCGGCGTAGCTGATGCGCTCGACATCACCCGCGCCGAATGCGCCCGCTTGCGCGACGGGCGCCAGACCCAGACGGTGACCCTGCATCAGCTCGACGAGAGCGTGACCGTTGTCTCGTCTGCCTTGCAACTGGTCTCCCTTTCGGAAGGCGATTGTCTGGCCCAGCTTGCCGGCCTTCGCGCCAAAGCCGAGATCATGGTGGATATCGCCGGTGCGATCGCGATCGAACGGGCGGACAGGCTGAGCGCGGATACGTTGCTTTGGGCGCGCGCGGTCCTGAGTTCGATCGAGGCCCACGGCGAAGACCTCGCCGAGGCCGCAAAGAACGCCCGCGTCCGGCGGGAAAGGCTGGCCGTTCTAGAATGCAAGGCGCGGTCGATGGCGCTTGGGATGGAGTTCGGCTTCTTGCTTGATCCCGACCGACAGTTGCTGTCGATCGGATATCTCGTCAACGAAGGCGTTCTCGATCAGAACTGTTACGATCTGCTGGCTTCCGAGGCGCGGCTCGCCAGCTTCTTCGCGATCGCCAAGGGCGACGTCACGGCGAAGCATTGGTTTCGCCTCGGCCGCTCCGCAACGCCTGTCGCCAACGGCGCCGCGCTGATCTCCTGGTCGGGATCCATGTTCGAATATCTGATGCCGGCGCTCGTCATGCGCCCGCCGGCGGGGAGCCTGCTCGAACAGACGGACCGACTGATCGTCGGCCGGCAGATCGCCTACGCGACGAAACTCGGACTTCCCTGGGGCATATCCGAATCCGCTTACAACGCCCGCGATCTGGAGCTGACCTATCAATATTCCAATTTCGGCGTTCCGGGCCTCGGGCTGAAACGCGGCCTCGGCGAAGAACGGGTCATTGCGCCCTACGCGACCGCGCTCGCCGCGATGGTGGACCCGCGGGCGGCGTTGACAAATCTCGACCGTTTGAGGGGAATCGGCGCGCAAGGGCGTTATGGATTCTACGAGGCTTTGGACTTTACGCCTGCGCGCGTGCCGGAAGGGCAAAGCGTCGCAATCGTCTGCGCCTTCATGGCGCATCATCAGGGCATGACGATCGTATCAATCGCCGACGCCCTGCTGGAGGGGGTCCTGCGGACGTGGTTCCATACCGAACCGATCGTCAAGGCGACCGAACTGCTTCTGCAGGAGCGCATGCCTCGCGATGTCGCCGCCACCCGTCTTTGGGCCGCCGACGTGAAGTCGGCCGCCGGCGCCCGCAATGTCGAGCCGTTCGGCGGCCGACGGTTCGCCTCGGCGCACCAAGCCACGCCCGCTACGCATCTGCTTTCCAACGGCCGCTATGCGACGATGCTCACCGCCGCCGGCTCGGGATACAGCCGCTGGGGCGATATGGCGCTCACGCGATGGCGCGAGGACGCCACCTGCGACAACTCTGGGTTCTACATCTATGTCAAGGACCTGCGTTCCGGCGCGGCCTGGTCTGCTGGATTCCAGCCGACCGGCGTCGAGCCGGACGACTACGCCGTCGCCTTCGACGAGGACCGCGCGGAGTTCACCCGAAGCGATGGCTCACTGACGACGACTTTGGACGTCATCGTCTCCGCCGAGGACGACGCGGAGGTCCGCCGGGTCTCGATCACCAATTCCGGAAGCCGCCAGCGTGATATCGAGATCACGTCTTACGCCGAGCTCGTGCTCGCGCCCGAGAGCGCCGACATCGCGCATCCGGCCTTCTCGAAACTGTTCGTCGCCAACGAATACCTGCCCGATGTCGGGGCGATTCTCGCCACGCGGCGGAAGCGCGCGCCGAGCGACCCCGAGGTCTGGGCCGCGCATTTGACGGTGATCGACGGCGAGGCCGTCGGCGCGCCGGAGTTCGAGACGGACAGAGCGCGATTCCTCGGGCGCAGCCACACCGTCCGAGCGCCGATCGCGATCATGGACAGTAGGCCGCTCTCAAACTCGATCGGGACAGTCCTTGATCCGATTTTCTCCATCCGCCGACGCGTGCGCGTCGCGCCGGGTGCAACCGTCCGCGTCGCCTATTGGACGATTGCGGCGGCGAGCCGCGAGGCGCTTCTCGACGGGGTAGACAAGCATCGGGACGCCACCGCCTTCACGCGCGCTTCAACCCTCGCCTGGACGCAAGGGCAAGTGCAGCTGCACCACCTCGGCGTCACGTCGGGCGAAGCGAGTTTGTTTCAGAGGCTTGCCGGGCATGTGATCTACGCCGCGTCGGCCATGCGGCCATCCTCGGACACAATCGTGCGGTGGGCCGGCGCCCAGTCGGGGCTGTGGGGCCAGGGCATATCCGGGGACCTGCCGATCGTTCTTCTGCGCATTGCGGACATCGAAGACATCGACGTCGTCCGAGAGCTTCTGCAGGCGCACGAGTATTGGCGGATGAAACAGCTCGCGGTCGATCTGGTCATCCTGAACGATCGCCAAGCCTCTTATGTCCAGGAGCTTCAGATCGCGATCGAGACGCTGATCCGGGCAAGCCGCTCGTCGCCGCTGCCGGAGGGCGAACGACCCGCGGGGCGCGTCTTCCTGTTGCGGGCCGATCTGATCGCCGCCGAGACGAAAAACCTTCTCGCTTCCGTCGCGAGGGTCGCCCTGGCGGCCCAACGCGGCAGACTGTTCGAGCAGCTCGAGCGCATTGCGGAACCGGCGGCTCCCGAGAAAGCCGCAGCGAAGCAAATCGTTCCCCGCTTGAGGGCGCCAGAAAGGGTGCGCGCCCCCGACCTCGAATTCTTCAATGGGCTCGGCGGCTTCGCACGGGACGGGCAGGAATATGTGACGGTCCTGGGGCCGGGTCAGTCGACGCCTGCGCCATGGATCAACGTGGTCGCCAATCCCGCATTCGGCTTCCATGCGGGAGCCGACGGCTGCGGCTATACATGGTCGGTTAACAGCCGCGAGAACCAGATCACACCCTGGTCGAACGATCCGGTCGGCGATCGTCAGGGCGAGGCGTTCTATCTGCGGGACGAGGACACCGGCGACCTCTGGTCTCCGACGGCGCTGCCGATCCGCGACCTCGCCGCGACCTATGTCGCCCGCCACGGCCGCGGATACAGTCGCTTCGAACATGTCGCGCACGATATCGCTTCCGACCTGCTTCAGTATGTGCCGGTCGCCGATTCGATCAAGATTTCACGCCTCGTGCTGACCAATCGATCGAGTCGGACTCGTCGGCTGGGCGTGACCGCCTACGTCGAATGGGTTCTCGGCCCGGCGCGCTCCGCGACCCTTCCGTTCATTTCGACTGAGATCGATGCGGCGACGGGCGCGATGTTCGCCCGCAATCGCTGGAGCGCGAGCTTCGGCTCGCGCGTGGCCTTCGCTGACCTTCGCGCGACTCAAACCCGTTGGACCGGGGATCGACGCGAATTCATCGGTCGAAACGGCGAGCTCGCCAGGCCCGCCGCGCTCTTGGGCGCCGCCGCGCTCTCCAACACCGTCGGGGCCGCCCTCGATCCGTGCGGCGCGCTCGGCGCCAAGATCGAACTGGCGCCCGGGCAGGCCGTCGAAGTCGTCTTCTTTCTCGGCGAAGGCGCGAACGAGGACGCGGCGCGGGAACTCATCAGCCGCTATCGCGCCGCCGACCTCGATGCGCTCGAAAAGGAAGTCGAACGTCAATGGGACGAAATTCTCGGCTCGGTCGTCGTCAAAACGCCGGACCGTTCGATGGACATCATGCTCAACGGCTGGCTCCTCTACCAGACGCTGAGCTGCCGTTTCTGGGCGCGCTCCGGCTTCTATCAGGCGAGCGGCGCCTATGGATTCCGCGATCAGCTCCAGGACGGCATGGCGCTCGCGACGACGCAGCCCAAGCTTACCCGCGAGCATCTCATCCGCGCCGCTGCGCGGCAATTTGTCGAAGGCGACGTGCAGCATTGGTGGCTGCCGGGTTCAGGACAGGGCGTGCGAACCCGCATCTCGGACGATCGTCCCTGGCTCGTCTATGCCGTCTCCCATTACGTCGAGACCACCGGAGACTTGGCTATCCTCGATGAAGGGGTTCCTTTTCTGGAGGGCCAGGCGATCGAACCCGGGGAGCAAGACAGCTTCTTCAATCCGACCGTCTCTGACCAGACGGCCACCGTGTACGAGCATTGTGCGCTCGCTCTGGACGCCTCTCTGGCTCTCGGCGTCCATGGGCTCCCCTTGATAGGGACAGGCGACTGGAACGACGGCATGAACCGTGTCGGCGAAAAAGGCGCGGGGGAAAGTGTCTGGCTCGGCTGGTTCCTGCACGCGGCGTTGACGGCTTTCATGCCCCTCGCCGAGGCGCGCGGGGAAACCAAAAGAGCGGCCGCGTGGCGCGCGCACGCCGACGCGCTTACCGCCTCGCTGGATCGCGAAGCGTGGGATGGCGACTGGTATCGGCGCGCCTTTTTCGACGATGGCGAGGCGTTGGGCGCGGCGTCGAACGACGAGTGCCGCATCGATTAGATCGCGCAATCCTGGGCGGTCCTTTCCGGCGCGGGTGCGCCGGATCGGGCCGCCAAGGCCATGAGCGCGGTCGAGCGGGAACTGATCCGGCGCGACGATGGCCTCGCCTTGTTGTTCGCGCCGCCGTTCGACAAGACCGCGATGGATCCCGGCTACATCAAGGGCTATCCGCCGGGCGTTCGCGAGAACGGCGGTCAATACACGCACGCGGCCTTGTGGTCGGTGATGGCGTTCGCCGCGCTCGGCGAAGGCGACAAGGCGGCCGACCTCTTTGCTATGCTCAACCCCATCAACCACGCGCGAACCCGCGCCGACGTGCATCGCTACAAGGTGGACCCCTATGTCTTGGCGGCTGACGTCTACGCGAGCGCGCCCCATATCGGACGCGGCGGTTGGACGTGGTACACGGGCTCGGCCGGCTGGATGCAGCGCGCCGGAATTGAGAGCATTCTCGGGCTCCGGATCCGCGGGGCCGGCTTCGATCTCGACCCGTGCATTCCCAAGAGCTGGGCGAAATACGAAATGACCTTGCGCCGCGGGTCTTCGTACTACGAAATCGTGGTCGACAATCCGGCCGGGGTCAATCGAGGCGTAAGCTTCGCCGAGATGGACGGGCGGAAATCGTCGCGAGGCCGCTGCGCGTGCCCGTCGTCAACGATGGCGGGGTCCACCGCGTCCGCATCCGGTTAGGATGAGCCAACTTGAGGCCGAGCGACAACGTCAGCGCGGCCCCGCTCGAGGATGGCGGATGATCCCACTCACGATCCGTCATTCGAACTCGAACCCAGCGTTGGGGGCAGCAATCTCATTCTGGTCGCCGATCGAAATCTAGGATGCGATGGTTCGCGACATCGCAGCCCGGCTCGAAGGCGTTGCCCAGCCCGGCGCGATCTCGGTCTCGGAGGATAGCCAATGGTCATCGTCGCGGCGCACCGAGCCCATCAGAATTAGGGGCAGTTTCGAACCGATCAACTAGTGACGCGAATAGCGGGGAAGGGGGAATAGTTTTAAGCATCACCTAACCATCACAGAGACGGATCCGGTGACCGTAGGGGTTGTCGCACAGGCTATGGAAGGAGCGGGCCGCCGAAAAGCGACCGGCGGACATGCGAGACGCGTTTCTCAATGCAAATCGCAATACCGATCAAGTCGTGGAGATCGGTTGTGGGACCGGGTTGGTCTTGTCCCGAGCTTTGGCGATGCGGCCCCGGGGGCGCGGAAGTCACGGGCGTCGATCCCTTCGCGCGTGTTACTGAAAAGCGCCAGCGAACTCTCGGGCGGGTTGTTGAACACCCGGTTTGTCGAAGCGGACGGGCGTGCACGGAATGCGCGCAAGTG
>CAVVJO010000033.1:0-99745 GCA_963748545.1 uncultured Alphaproteobacteria bacterium | reverse complement strand
TGGTGAAGTCGCCGTTGGCGTCGGTGTTCCACACGACGTATTGATTCGAGCCCAGGCTGAAGGCGACCTCGTAGCCGGCTGCGGTCTTCTCCGCCCCGACCGGAGCGACGCCGGCCCCGAACTGGCCAGCGGTCACCGCGCCGCCCTGGTACTCCAGCAACGGACCCGTTCCGCTGCTCCGGGTTCAACTCGTATAGGTTCCCGGCCTGCGCCAGGGTCGTCGTTCCGTTGGTCGCGATCTGTATCGGCGTCGGCTCCGGCGACCCGGCGAAGTCCTCGCCGAAGTCGCCCTCCACCGCCTCAAGCTCGGCGCTGGAGCCGGTCAAAACGCCGGTGGCGGCGCTGGTGAAGTCGCCGTTGGCGTCGGTGTTCCACACGGCGTATTGATTCGACCCGAGGCTGAAGGCGACCTCGTAGCCATTGCCGGTCTTGACCGCTGCAATCGGCGCGACCCCCGTCCCGAACTCCCCAGTGGTGACCACGCCGCCTTGATACTCCAGCAGCGGACCCGTCCCCCCGCCGGCCGTCAATTCGAACAGGTCGCCGATTGGCGTTATGCCGTTGGTCGGCGTCTGCGGCGTCGCCGGCGTCCCGCCGCCCGCGAACTGCTCGCCGAAGTCGCCCTCCACCGCCTCAAGCTCGGCGCTGGAGCCGGTCAAAACGCCGGTGGCGGCGCTGGTGAAGTCGCCCTTGGCGTCGGTGTTCCACACGGCATATTGGTTCGACCCGAGGCTCCACGCGACCTCGTAGCCATTTGCCGTCTGTATCGCCCCGACCGGCGCGACGTTGGACCCGAACTGGCCAACTGTGACCGGGTCGCCCTGATACTCGAGCCACGCCTCGATGGTACCGCCGCTCTCCAGGGCATACTGGTTCGCGACCTGCGCCAAGCTGCCGTTGGTTCCAATGCTGGTTGTGGTTGGACCGGTCATGCTGTCGCCGTTGAGGTTCTCGCCGAACGACAGTTCGAGCTCCTGCAGAGCATAACTTGCGCCCGACAGAACACCCGTGGCGGCGCTGGTGAAGTCGCCGTTGGCGTCGGTGTTCCACACGGCGTATTGATTCGAGCCCAGGCTGAAGGCGACCTCGTAGCCGGCTGCGGTCTTCTCCGCCCCGACCGGCGCGACGCCGGCCCCGAACTGGCCAGCGGTAACAAAACTGCCCTGGTACTCCAGCAACGGACCCGTTCCGCTGCTGGGGTTCAACTCGTATAGGTTCCCGGCCTGCGCCAGGGTCGTCGTTCCGTTGGTCGCAATCTGTATCGGCGTCGGCTCCGGCGACCCGGCGAAGTCCTCGCCGAAGTCGCCCTCCACCGCCTCAAGCTCGGCGCTGGAGCCGGTCAAAACGCCGGTGGCGGCGCTGGTGAAGTCGCCGTTGGCGTCGGTGTTCCACACGGCGTATTGATTCGACCCGAGGCTGAAGGCGACCTCGTAGCCATTGCCGGTCTTGACCGCTGCAATCGGCGCGACCCCCGTCCCGAACTCGCCGGCGGTGACCACGCCGCCTTGATACTCCAGCAGCGGACCCGTCCCCCCGCCGGCCGTCAATTCGAACAGGTCGCCGATTGGCGTTATGCCGTTGGTCGGCGTCTGCGGCGTCGCCGGCGTCCCGCCGCCCGCGAACTGCTCGCCGAAGTCGCCCTCCACCGCCTCAAGCTCGGCGCTGGAGCCGGTCAAAACGCCGGTGGCGGCGCTGGTGAAGTCGCCCTTGGCGTCGGTGTTCCACACGGCATATTGGTTCGACCCGAGGCTCCACGCGACCTCGTAGCCATTTGCCGTCTGTATCGCCCCGACCGGCGCGACGTTGGACCCGAACTGGCCAACTGTGACCGGGTTGCCCTGATACTCGAGCCACGCCTCGATGGTACCGCCGCTCTCCAGGGCATACTGGTTCGCGACCTGCGCCAGGCTGGTTCGCCATTGGTCGCGATGCTGGTTGTGGTTGGACCGGTCGTCCTGTCGCCGTTCAGGTCCTCGCCGAACGACAGTTCGAGCTCTTGCAGAGCATAACTTGCGCCCGACAGAACACCCGTGGCGGCGCTGGTGAAGTCGCCGTTGGCGTCGGTGTTCCACACGGCGTATTCGTTCGAGCCCGAGGCTCCAGGCGACCTCGTAGCCGTCTGCCGTCTTCTCCGCCCCGACCGGAGCGACGCCGGCCCCGAACTGGCCAGCGGTCACCGCGCTGCCCTGGTACTCCAGCAACGGACCGTTCCCGCCGCTGACGGACTTCAACTTGTAGTTGTCTCCGATCTCGACCAGGCTGGTTACGCCATTGGTCGCGATCGTCGCGCCGGCCGGATCGCTGTCAATCACCGTCGTGGTGTCGTCGACCGCCGGGGTGAGGTACGCACTGCTCATGTCGCTGAGCGTAAAGGTGGTCGTGACGGACGTGTTGGGCACGCCGTCGATTGGGCTGAACACCAAAGCTTTGAGCTCGCTGGTGACAGTAGCCGCCGTCCCGGAGAGGGTGTACTCGACGCCCGGCGTAACCGTAACCAGGTTGCTGAAACCCAAGCCGTCCTGGAGCATTCCGGGATCAGAAAGCGTGCTTGAAAGCGTGATCGTGAGGACGTCCGTGGCGCCGGCGTTGGCATCGCCAATCGTCACGGTCGAGAACGGATCAACGGGCGTTTCCGACGTCGTTGTCTGTCCGGCGACGGCGCCCGAGATTGACGGCCCGACGATAGTCGAGACCGTCGCGCTGCCGAGGAACTCGACGTCCGTCCCGCCGCCGGAGTCCGCAACAAGGTGGAGGGCCGGGGGAGACCCGGACGACGCCACATAGAAGATCGCCGTCGCCGAGCCTTCCGTCACCGTCACCGGATATTGGCCGCCTGAAGGCGTCCCGACGAGATAGCCGGAGCTTCCCGCCACGTACGTGAGGTTGGACAGATCGACCGCGCCACCGCTGCTGACGACGAGACCGGAAACCTCACCGCCCTCGAACTCGGCCACGCCGCCGCTCTTGACGACGCCGCCGCCCTCGAAGCCGCCGCTCTGCACCTGCTCGTAACCGCCGCTGTTGATGATCGTGGCCGTCGCCGAACCACCGCTGACGTCGGCGAAGGCGCCGCTGCTCACGACGAATCCCGAAATGGAGCCGCCGAACACGACGTTGAGGTCGATCTCCGCGCCGGCGGAAACCTTCACGCCGTCGATCGTTCCGCCCGCCGCGGGCGGCGTCCAGCCGCCGAGAGCGCTCGAAATCGTGAGTTCGAGGGCGCCCCCGCTGCTCACGACGACGCCGGTAGCCTGGCCGCCGTTCAGGCTGAACATGCCGCCGCTATGGACCTGGGCGCCGTTCTCGAAGGCGCCGATGTCCACTTCCTCGTAGCCGCCGCTGTCGACGATCGTGTCGCTTGCGGAGCCGCCGTAGGAAACGTACTCGTATCCACCGCTGCTGATGACGGTCGTGCCGCTCGCGGAGCCGCCGCCGTAACACGTACTCGTCGCCGCCGCTGCTGACGATCGTCCCGACGGTCGAGCCGCCGCTGGACACGTACTCGTCGCCGCCGCTGAGGACCGTATTGGCCGCGGAGCCGGCGCTGTACACCAACTGCTTGCCGCCGCTGCTGACGGTGACGCCGCTTCGCGGAGCCGCCGCTGTACGACGTCCTCCTAGCCGCCGTTCTCCACGGTCGTGCTGGCTCGCGAAACCGCCGCTGCTCACGTACTCGTAGCCGCCGCTGCTGACGGTCGTGCCGCTCGCGGAGCCGCCGTGATAGACATACTCGGAGCCGCCGCTGTCAACTTGCGTATCGAGGGCGTAGCCGCCGCTGAACACGCTCTCGTCGCCGCCGCTGCTGACGGTCGTACTGGTCGCGGAGCCGCCGTCGACGTACTCGAAGCCGCCGCTGCTGACGTTTGTGCCGCTCGCGGAGCCGCCGCTCGTGAGACGGTCTCGTCAGCCGCCGCTGATTGACGACCGTCGCCGCTCGTGGAGCCGCCGCTGTCGACATAAAGAATTCCACCGTTATCGACGATGGTTCCGTTCGCCGAGGATCCGGATGATACGGTATAAGGACCGGTGATACTCATCTAAAGCCCCAGGGTTCGTTGGTTCAGTTCGCAAATATCGATGGCAAGTCATTGATCTTTCGCTATTTATCATGATGTCGCCATTCACGACATTGGCAGCTGCCTTTTCCAGACGCGCTGCCCAATTCAACACATCGTAACGTAATTACGTTCGTCTGTTCGCCGAACTTTATTGTGATGGAGTGAGCCAAAACCACCACTGTGTTAACGTCGTTCGCTAAAGGCGATTTGTTGGTCGCCATTCGCAAAGACAGACTATAGCATAAGCGGGCCGCTAGTCAGAATTCCCATTGAGCCTCCGCATCTGCTCGGCAAACGCTGGAACGCGCGCCATCACCCTGCGGACATGCTCCGCCGTAATGAGCCGAGTGCATTCGAACTGCCGCGGCGTGTTCTTGTGACGGGGGCACCAGAGGAAATCCTTGTGGTCGAAGCGCAAGGCCGGGTCGTTCCAGCACGAATTGCAGGTGTGATAGTTGATCGCCCGATAGGGCGTGCCGAATTCGGTCACGGGGTGAGAGAAGCCGCTGATCATCACGACGGGGACGCCGACCGCCCAGGCAAGCCACGAGAGCCCGCTCGACAGGCCGACGAAGAAATCCGCGTGCTTGATCCAGCGCGCGCATTCCTGCAGCGAGAGGCCAGTCCTGTCCTCGGCGCCGTGCGGCAGGTGATTCCAGACCAGGCCCAGTCCGTGCACCGCTTTTTGGTCGACGCAGACCACCCGGTAGCCGGACTCCTTCAGCCCCTTGATGACCTCGCGCCAGCCGTGTGGGTTGTTCCAGTATTTCGCCTGAGACGTGCTCTGAGTGGCGATGCAGACGTAGCGCTCAGTCATCGGCCGCGCCGTCATCGGGAAAGGCGACGCGCGGAGGCTCCTCTTGCGGATCGACGCCCAGAATATAGCCCGCCACGCGATGCAGGCCGACGAGGCGGAAGTCGCATGGCTGATGGACGCATTCGACGTCGCCGAAGAAGAGACCGAGATAGTAGCTCGCATAGAACCGTTCCGGCTCGACGTCCTTGTGCTCGAGGAAATGGATATGCGGATAGGCGTCGCGAAAGAGCGGGATCAGCGCCGGAACCATCGCGCAGGTCAGCCGGCATCGATGCGCCGCCTGGAACCGCGCAGCGTAGCTCATCCAGCCGATCGAATTCGCCGAGCGTGCCGCCAGGAAAATGGATCAGGACGTCCCTGTCGGCCGCGTCATAGTCATGAAGGAAATGGTCCTCGCCTTGCCGCTCGACCTCGATGCGGGCGCGAACGTAGTAGCGCTTCGACGTGTTGACACGTCCGCCGTCGATCTTGGTCTGATAAAGGATGTTGCCGGTGTCGAGGTCGCTGATGCGCACCGTCCACGGAGCGCCCCCCTTCGGCAGGAGCAGGCGGGCGCCGGAATTGAAGTCGAACCGGAGGCCGGCCGGGCCGTCCTGGGTCGGCGTCTCGGCCGGCCGAACCCAGCCCTTCGTGGGACGATTGGCCGGAGACTCCTCGGGCGCCGGCGCGGCTTCAGGGCTCTCGACCGCCGAGGCTTCGACCTTCTCCTCGCGCGCCAATTCGGCCATGTCCTGTATCAATGGATGTCCTCTATCAATGCATGCCCTCAATCACGACGACCGATATCGTCTTCTGCAGCGTGCGCCCTTCCCTGAATAAGCGTCTCGCGGAAACCCAATCTGCGGGGTGGCTCTTGCTCGCAAAAAGGCCTCAATAGGCCGAATAGGACTTCTCCTCAACGAGGGCGGATCCAAGCAAAGCGTTAAGAGCGCGCTTGAGCTCCGCACGACGGTCGTTGTTCGTATAGACGGCCCGCGCCAGCGCGACGAACGACGCTCCGAAATCGCCCCGCCGCTCGCATTCTCGAATGTCGTTCTCGATGTCCCATAACCGAATATTCACGTCGCGAAGCGCGTCGTACAGCGGCTGAACGGCGTCGGAAGGCTCGACCTGCACGTCGAACGCCGCTCGAAGCGCCCGATACTCGAACGCGATATTCGCTTGCTTGCTGGCGTCCTCGATGCGCTGCAACTTGATCTCCAGAATCGTCAATTTGTCGACCAACTCCCCTGGGGAAATCTCCACCTTGATCGATGCCGCCATGAGAGGAACTCGCAATAAGGATTGGACCATCGGGGTCCGCTCGCCCTGCAGTTCGCTTCCCTTACCTCTCCCTGCCGGCCTCGGAGGCGATCCTGGCGAGGGGGAGAGGAGGTAGTCGATGACTCTGCGGAAATCGGTCTTGATTTCGACGGTGACGGTCATGCCGGGGGTGAGCGGGATGACCGCGTTGTCGATGGTCATGGCGGTTTCGTCGAGGGCGACGGTCACGGGAAAGACGAAGCTCTCCGCCTGACCGGGCGCGGTCGGGGGCGGCTGGGAGGCGTTGGCCGCCGAGGCGGCGTTGGCGAGCGCGCGCTTGGCCTCTTCCTCCGGGATCGCGGCCGAGGCGATCTTGACCACTTCGCCGTGCAGCACGCCGAACCGGGTGAAGGGGAAGGCGTCGACCTTGACCACCGCCGGCTGGCCGAGCTTGACGAAGCCGATGTCGAGATTGGCGACCAGCGCCTCGACCTGAAGCTTGCCGCCGTTCGGGGTGATCGCGGCGAGCTCTTGGCCGGTGGTGACGACCTGGCCGATCGTGGTCACCGCCGTCTGCTGCACCACGCCGTCGATCGGCGCGGTCAGCCTTGTGTGCGCCGCGCGCGCGGCGGCCTTGGCGACCGACTCGCGCGCTTCGTCCGCCTTGCGCGAGGCCTCGGCGAGCTTGTTCTGGTTGTCGGCGATGAACTGCGACGTCGTCTTCGCCTTTTCGCTCAAAAGCTCGGTCAGCGCGGCGTCGGTCTCGATCAGCTGGCCCTCGTCGGAGGCGAGCTGCGATTGGGACCTCTCCAGTTCCTCCTTGGCGTCATAAAGGTTGATCTTGGTGCCGACCTGCTTGTCGATCGCCTCCTGGCGGGTCGCGACGCGCTGGTTCAGCGTCTCCATCAGCGTCCGCTGGAAGGCGATGCTCATGTCGAGCTTCTTGCGGGTCGCGAGCTTCTGCGCCATCTGCTTGTCGAGCGCCTTCAGCGCGTCCGACAAGCTGGGCGAGGTCGGCCCGCAGCACCGCCTCCTCGCGCAGCCGGAACGGCTCCGGCGTCCCCTCGTCCCAGGCGATCGCGAGCTCGGGCCGTCCGGCGAGCGCCTCGACGGCGTCGGGAACCGCCGGCGGCTCCGCGCCTTTGGCCGCGGTCGGCTCCGAGGCGGCGGCCATGCGCTGGGCCTCCAATCCGGCGCCGCGCACCGCCTCGATCGCAAAGCGCCGCCGCGCGATCTCGGCGCGGCCGGCGTTCAGCGAATCCCTGGCGGCGGCGGCGTCCGCATTCGCTTCCGCCGGGTCGAGCTCGAACAGGAGATCGCCCGCCTTGACGGTCTGCCCGGCCTCGACGTGGATCGCCGCCACCTTGCCGGGATCGAGCGGCTCGATCACCTTCGAGTAGCCGGCCGTCTCGACCTTGCCGGGCGCGACCGCGTGCACGTCGAGCCGACCGAAGAAGGACCAGACCAGCGCCGCAAGCGCGAAGGCGCAGATCGTCCCGATCAGCGCGATCGGCAGCGGCGGCGGCGGCGACTCCAGGATCTCGAGCGCGGCCGGCAGGAACTCCCGGTCGCGGCCAGACACCGCAAGCGTCGCCCGCTGCGGAGGAGCTGAGGCGGCGGATCGGCCGGAGGTTTGGCCCGCTCGTTCATACGGGCGTCCTCGCCTGGTCGGACTGCAGGTCCCACAAGTGGGCGTAGAGACCGCCCTCGCGCCTGAGCAGCTCGTCGTGCGAGCCGACCTCGACGATCTCGCCCCGTTGCATGCCGACGATCCGGCTGCACGGCCGAACCGCGGCCAGGCGATGGGCGATGATGATGACCGTGCGGCCGCGCACGATCGCGCGCATGTTGTCCTGGATGATCCGCTCGCTGTCATAGTCGAGCGCCGAGGTCGCCTCGTCCAGGATCAGGATCCGCGGATTGGTGGCGAGCGCGCGGGCGATCGCGATGCGCTGGCGCTGGCCGCCCGACAGATTCGCCCCGCGCTCCTCGATCATCGTGTCGTAGCCCTGCGGCAACTGCGGCGATGAACTCGTCCGCGCCCGCGAGCCGCGCCGCCTGCATCACCAGCACCCGCGGCATCGCCGGATCGCCGAGCGCGATGTTTTCGTGGATCGTCCGGTTGAACAGGATGTTCTCCTGCAGGACCACGCCGATCTGCCGCCGGAGCCAACCCGGATCGAGCTGGGCGACATCCACGCCGTCGAGCATCACCTGGCCCATCTGCGGACTGTACAGGCGCTGGATCAATTTGGTCAGCGTCGACTTGCCCGAACCCGAGGGGCCGACGATACCGATCACCTCGCCCGCGGCGATCGACAGCGTGACGTCCCTGCAGCGCGTCGGCGCCGTCCGGGCCGGTAACGCATCGTCACGCCGCGGAACGCGATCGCGCCGCGCGGCGGCGGCAGGGTCAGGAGATTCTGCGGCGCGGGCTCGGGCGGCGCATTGAGGATGTCGCCGAGCCGGGCCACCGACACCTGCACCTGCTGAAAATCCTGCCAGAGCTGCGACAGCCGCAGGATCGGCTGCACCACCTGGCTTGCGATCATGTTGAAGGCGATCAGCTCGCCCACCGACATCGAGCCCGCGATCACCGATTGCGCGCCGAAGAACAGGATCAGCGCAGTCGTGACCTTGCTCACGTACTGGATCATGGTCTGGCCGAGCGAGCCGGTGACGCCGGCGTCGAACGACTTGCTCACATAGGACGCGAGCCGCTCCTCCCACTGCGCCTGCATCATCGGCTCGACGCTCGCCGCCTTCAGCGTCTGCGCGCCGACGATCGATCTCGACCAGGAACTGCTGCGAGCGCGCGCCGCGGTTGAACCGCTCGTTGATCTGCTCGCGCAGGATCGGCCGAAGCAGCGTGGCGATCAGGACGTAGACCGGGATCGAGACCAGCACCACGAGCGTGAGCTTGACCGAATAGATGAACATCACCCCGATGAAGACGACCGTGAACACGAGATCGATGAGCGCGGTCAGGCCCTGCCCGGTGAGAAAGCCGCGGATCGTCTCGAGCTCGCGCATGCGCGCCACCGTCTGCCCGGCGGCGCGGGTCTCGAAATAGGCGAGCGGCAGGCGGAAGAGATGATGGAACAGCCGGCGGCCGAGCTCGACGTCGATCCGGTTGGTGGTGTGGCTGAGCGTATAGGACCGCAGGAACTGCAGCACGGTCTCGAACAGGCCGAGCGTCACCATGCCGACGACCAGCACCACCAGGGTCGACATCCCCTTGTGCACCAGCACCTTGTCGACCACGAGCTGGAAGAAGATCGGCGTCGCCAGCGCAAACAGCTGCACGAACAGCGAGGCGACCAGCACGTGGCGCGAGCGGCCGCCGGTAGCGCAGGATCGACGGCCAGAACCAGCGGAAGCCGAAGGTGTTGGGATCGACGCCCGCGCCCGCCGAGCCGGCGCGTGACGAGGATCGCCTCAGCCGACGACAGCGCCACCGCCTCCTCGAGCGAAATCTCCCTCGCCGTCCGCGCGATCGGATCGACCAGGCGCGCCTTGCCCTTCTCGGCAGCCGCCGCCAGCACCGCGAACCCGCCGTCCTTCAGCGCCAGGATCGCCGGAAGGGAATGGCGCCGAGCCGCTTGGCCGTCACGCCGCGCACGATGCGCGACTTCAGCTCCAGCAGATTGGCGGCGCGGACCAGATCCTCCGCCCCCGCCAGTCGCCCCGTCAGCGCCAGCTGATGCCGCAACTGCGCGGGATCCGCCGCAATGCGGAAATAGCCCGCGATCAGCGCAAGCGCACAAAGTCCCCCGTCAAGAGGCCGGGCATCGGCGTTCCTGGCTTCGGATTCGTTCGCCACGTCGTTCATATACCCGACCGCCCGAGGCTCCCTGCGTGATCTTTCCAATGAGCAATACACCCTTGGTGTAAAGGCGCAATCACCGCAATTTCCCTGTTTGGCGAAGGCGCCAGTTGCAGCGCCCAGGCAAAGAGGGCCCCTTCAACTTGACAGCAAGTGATCAAATAAGTTGTGACAAATTAAATATTGATCATTGCGACGAATTAATTTTCACAACTCACTAGTTGCAAAGAAATAGTCAATATTTTATGGACCTTATCTCGTCCATGTTACTCGATGAACGGAGTTTGAAACTTTGAGATCAGGAAGCATGGGCGGCTACTGACGATACCCATCTCCAACCTCATCCCATGCCGCCGTCTCGTCCCAGTCGCCGACATAATGCTCGGCGGAGTTGGTATTGACCCGCATGAGGGGTTCGGAGAAGTCGGTCTGGACGCCGAGTTCGAGGCCGCAGGCGAGCTTCAGCCGAGGCCGCATCGCTGCGGCGAAGCGTTCAGCGAAGGCGCCCTGAGTTTCGACGTAGCCGCTCGGATTGAGCTTCGCGCGACCCCCGCCCGCAACGGGGTCAGCAGCGGCGAACTTGGCATAAGCCCTCGCCAACAGCGAGACGGGAATGTTGTCGCGCAGATAAGACGGCGTATTGACCCGCGCGGTTTCGCCCTTCTTCCAGGTGCGGACGAGGTAGGCGCAGAAGCGCGGCTCTTCGAGCGGGCCAAACGGGTTCGGGATCACGAATTTCTTGAACGGCACTCCCGCCTCGCGGCAGCGGTGACGGACGACCGCGGCGGTCAGGCCCTTCGAAAGGCCGTAAGCGCTGAAGGCGATCAGCGGTTCTTCGCCAGCGCCCTCGTCCTGTTCGAACACGCTGCCGGTCAAGACGACGCCCTTCAGACCGCCCTTTCCGAGGACGTCCAGAACTGCGCGCAGGTTGGCGGTGTTCTCGGCCAGCGCCCCGGCGATGTCGAAATCGGGGCTGCGGTAATCGCCGACCCGGGCGGCGTGATGGCAGAGGAGGTCGAAGCCGCCCTCCCCGAGACATCGAGAAAGCGCTCCGAGCCGAACGGCGCGGCGTCGACAATCTCGGCGACACGGGCGAGGCGCCGCGCCCCGCTCGGCCCGCGTTCCCTCGGCATAACTCGCAGCGGCGGCGCGCAACGGCGCGACCACTTGCGCCCCGCCGCGTGCAACGCGTGGGCGAACCAGTAGCCGGTGAACGAGCTCGCGCCCGTCATGAGGACCTTCATGCCAGGGCCCGCATCGCCTCGACCCCGTGGAACTCGGGATCGAGGTCCGGCCATTTGCCGTCCTTCTCCGACAACACTTCGGGCTTCACCGGCCATTCGATCCCGACCGCCGGATCGTTCCAGCGCACCCCGCGCTCGGCCTCTGCGGCGTAGAAGGCGCTGTCGAGATAGAGCGCCTCGACATTGTCGGTCAGCGTCACGAAGCCGTGTCCGAAGCCGCGCGGCACATACATCATACGGCGATTGTCTTCGTTGAGCTCGGCGCCGAACCATTTGACGATAGGTCGGCGAGCCCGCGCGCAGGTCGACGATCACGTCCCAGAGCGCGCCCTTGACCGCCCGCACGACCTTCACCTCGGCGGCGGAGGAAGCTGATAATGCAGCCCGCGCAAGGTGCCCTTGGCGCCGGTCAGCGAGTTGTTGATCTGGACGAAGCGGGTCTCGAGCCCTGCGGCGCCGAATTCCTTTTCGCAGAAGAACCGGGCGAAGAAGCCGCGATCGTCGCCTCGTCGCTCAAGCTCAATCAGATAGGCGCCCTGGAGCGGCGTTTCCTGGAACTTCATGGGCGTGTCTCCTCAAGCGGCGGTCGCAGCTGCGCCCGGCGCCAGCGCAGATCGGGGCCGAGCCGCCCGGCGGCCATGTGACGCTCGAGCGTCTTCAGCCGCATGTAGGGCGAGTTGCGGAAGTCCTTGTCGGCGAAGTCCATGCTGTTCAGGCCCCGGTACAGTCGCCGGATCGAACTCGTCCAGCGTCACCTGCGGGATATGCGCGGGCGCGAGCGACTTGAACAGGCTGAAATCGACCTTGTACGAGCGCTTGTCCGGCGGGGCGTTGGTGTTGATCGAGACCCGGGTTCCCGGCGCCTGCCGCGCGACCGCCTCAGCCAGTTCGCGAACCTGATAGTTGCCCTCGTCGCGTCCTGCGTTGACGGCGAGAAATTTGCCGCCGTTCTCGGGCTGGCGGACGATCGCCCAGGAGATGGCGCGGGCCATGTCCTCGACGTCGATCAGCGGCCGCCAGGGCGAGCCGTCGCTGAGCACGGTGATTTCCTGCGAGGCGATGGCGCAGGCGACGAAATCGTTCAGCACGAGATCGAGCCGCAGCCGGTCCGACATGCCGCAGGCCGTGGCGAACCGAAGCGACGTCGCCGCCATGTCGCCGAGGTCGAGTTGGGCGAAAGCCTGCTCGGAGCCGATCTTGGAGCGCGCGTAAGCCGTCAGCGGATTGGTCGGATCGGTCTCCTTCCGCGCCCCGCCCTCGGCGTAGCCATACATGCTGCAGCTCGAGGCGAAGACGAAGTTTTTGACCCCGCGGTCGGCAGCGAGTTGCGCCAGCCGCACGCTCGCCTGCTGGTTGATTTCGTTTGTGACCGCTTCGAACTTATTCCCCATCGGATCGTTCGAGACCGCGGAGAGGTGCACGACCGCATCGACGCCGTCGAGCAGCTCAGGCGGAAACTCGCGGATGTCGCCAAACACCTGCTTATTCAGCAGCGCTTCCGGCAGAAGCTCCGCGCCCGTCAGGCTGTGGCCGAAAAAGCCCGCGTCGAAGCCGATGAGTTCCGCCTCTTCGAGGTTGGCGCGCAGAAACCGCGTCAGAACCGGACCGACATACCCCATGTTGCCGGTGATCAATATCCGCATGCGTCCTGCTCCGCTTTCTTGCCCGGAATACCCGCGGGTTCACCAGAGTTTCCAAGGCGCCTTACCCGACGCCCACAGCTCCTCCAGCTGTCGTTTGTCTCGCAACGTGTCCATCGGCTGCCAGAAGCCTTGGTGGAAGTGCACGCTCAGTTGCCCGTCGGCGGCGAGCCTTTGCATCGGCTCCTGTTCCCACACCGTGGCGTCGCTCTCTATGTAGCGTCCGACTTCCGGCGACAAGACGAAAAACCCGCCGTTGATCCACCCGCCGTCGCCCATCGGCTTCTCCTGGAAACCGGTTATTCGGTGACCATCGTACTTGATCGATCCGAAGCGGCCGGGGGGCTGAGTGGCCGTCACGGTCGCAAGACGTCCCTCCCTGCGATGAAGATCGATAACGCCGCGGATGTCCACGTCTCCAACCCCGTCGCCATAAGTCAGGCAAAATTCCTTGTCGTCTCCCAGGAACGGAAGGATGCGCTTGATGCGCCCCCCGATCATGGTCTTTTCGCCGGTGTCGACCAGCGTCACGCGCCAGGGCTCGGCGTCGGCGTTGTGCACCTCCATTTTGTTCGTGCGCATGTCAAAGGTTACATTCGACATATGCAAAAAGTAATTCTGGAAGTATTCCTTAATAACATATCCTTTATAGCCAAGGCAAATAATGAATTCATTGATTCCGTAATGAGAATAGATTTTCATGATATGCCAGATGATCGGCTTGCCGCCGACTTCGATCATCGGTTTCGGCTTGACGTCAGTTTCCTCGGAGAAGCGCGTGCCCAGCCCACCAGCCAGAAGGACTGCTTTCATAGGTCTACCTCAGGACGGAGCCTTCCCAACGAGGCCATAAATTCGTCAGACGATCGATCAGACAGGTTTCCATGCGCCGGGACTGATCAGACAAGTCGCACGGTCGCCCCGTATCATCGTAACGCGCCCCCTGTCGAGGGCTTTCCGCCCTCCTTCTTTGGGGCGGCGGAACCGGAACACCGGTCGAAGAACTGGCCGGCCCCTTCGGCCGCCGGCCCTATCGGACGTCGTGGGGGGCTGCTAGGAGGCCGCGACTCCGTTCCTTGTCGCCCAGGCGTATCGTATGGACTCTATCGACTGTCTCGTCATCGGCGCCGGCGTCGTCGGGCTGGCTGTTGCGCGAGCGCTTGCTCGTCGCGGTCGCGAGGTGATCGTTGTCGAGGCCGAGGGCGCCGTGGGCTCGGGGACCAGCTCGCGAAACAGCGAGGTCATCCACGCCGGAATCTATTATCCGACCGGCCTCGCGAAGACCCGGCTCTGCGTCGAGGGCAAAGCGATGCTCTATGCCTTCTGCCGGGACTACGGCGTGCCGCACCGCCGCTGCGGCAAGCTGATTGTCGCCGCCACGGAATCCGAAACGGCTGGGCTCGCGGCGCTCGAGGCGCAGGCCAGAGCCAACGGCGTGGACGACCTCGTTTGGCTGACCGGCGAGGAGGCGCGCGCGCTCGAGCCCGCGCTCAGAGCCGAGCGCGCCCTGCTGTCGCCGTCGACCGGCATCCTTGACAGTCACGCTCTCATGCTCGCGCTCAAGGGCGACGCCGAGGCGCATGGGGCCATGGTCGCGCTCGAGACGCCGGTCGTGGCGGGACGGGCGGAATGTGGCAGGGTGACAATCGAGACCGGCGGCGCCGAGCCGATGTGCCTCGAGGCCGCGCTGGTCGTCAACGCGGCGGGGTTGGGCGCGCAGGCGGTCGCCCGCGCGATCGAAGGCCTCTCGGCTAAAGCCGTTCCGCCGCTGCATCTCGCCAAGGGCAACTACTTTTCCTTGTCCGGGCGCGCGCCCTTCTCCCGGCTTGTCTATCCGATGCCGGCGGCCGGCGGCCTGGGTGTCCACCTCACCCTCGACCTCGCGGGTCAGGCGCGGTTCGGGCCGGATGTCGAATGGGTCGAAACGATCGGATACGACGTCGACCCGCGCCGGGCGGATTCGTTCTACGCCGCGATCCGGAACTATTGGCCGGATCTGCCCGATGGCGCGCTGCACCCCGCCTACGCCGGCATCCGCCCCAAGATCGCGCGGCCCGGCGGATCATCGACCGATTTTGTCATCCAGACGGAAGCTGATCACGGCTTTCCAGGGCTCGTCAACCTGTTCGGAGTCGAATCGCCCGGCCTGACGGCGTCGCTCGCGATCGCGGAGCAAATCGCAAACGGTCTTTAACTCTGAACCCGCCGTCCGTGGCTGGCATCCTCTTTATGACATCGCGCTCAGCAGGACCCGCTCGATCATTGGGCGCCGGCGTTGCGACCGGTTCGCAGACGCATCGAAGCCAGTCCTGTCTGCTCACGCCAAGTTCAGTCCCTCCGGGCCTTGTGATCCCCGCCTCGATGGGGCGCCCGCGAAGCGAGCTGCCCCTGCGCGCGCAAATGAATCTCCCGATATTATGCGAGCGGTTGCCCGCAGTCCGGGCGGTTGCTCTTGACAGTCTCCAGCCCGGCGGGCCAAAACTAACGCATCACGACGGCTTCGGGCCTTAGGTGGTCAAAGGGGAGACGGACCCAGTGAGCCAGGCACGCCCGGATCCGAGGCCGCACGCTCGAAGGGTGGAAGCCACCGCGCCGTCGGGGGCCTTTCGAGGTCTAGAGGGAGAGGGCGTCACGGTGTTCCGGGGTATCCGGTACGCGGAGCCTCCTGTCGGGCGCGCTGCGGTTTGCGCCTCCGGTTGCCGCTGCGAAACGGCAAGAGGCTTGCGACGCCTTCACGGCGGGGCCGATCTCGGTTCAAGACATCGATCCCCTGCCGCTGGTCCTTCCGGGGGCCGAGAACAATTTCTACGCTCCCAATCCGAGTATCTCCGAGGATTGCCTCAACCTCAATATCTGGACCCCCAGCCTCGCCGGCCACGCCCCCGTGCTTGTCTGGATTTACGGCGGCGCCTTCCTCTGCGGATCGGGCGGCGGGCCGTGGCTCGACGGAACACGGCACGCTCGTCAGAACGGCGTCGTCGTGGTGACGATCAACTACCGTCTGGGCTATCTCGGCGGGCTCTACCTCGGCGACACCGAAGCTGGGCGCAGCAACCTCGGGCTTCAGGATCAGATCCTCGCGCTGCGCTGGGTGCGCGACAATATCGCCGCGTTCGGCGGCGACCCGGATCTGGTGACGATCGGCGGCCACTCGGCCGGAGCGATGGCGGTATCCGCCTTGCTCGTGGCGCCCGGGGCGCGGGGACTTTTCCGGCGGGCGATCGTCGAGAGCGGGCATCTCGACACGATCATCGACATGCGCACGGCGCGCGAGACGACCAAGGTGATTCTCGAGCGCCTGCACGTCGACGTCGCCGGCGATGTGCTCGACCAGCTCGAACGCGTTTCGACCCTCAGAATCGCGGCTGTTCAGAGAGAGCTGGGACTTTCGCGCCGGGCGTTTCCGCTGGTGGGCGACGATGTCATCCTGCCGTCCGATCCGATGACCGCCCTTTCGAAGCGACCCGAGATCGACATCCTGATCGGGACGACGAGCGAGGAGGATCGGCTCTTCGCAGTCACGGGTTGGGCCCCGCCTACGCGCGGGCTCTCGGAGACCCTCGCTGCCTATGTTTTCGACGACGTCCGCGCGGGCGGAGGCAGAGGCGATCTATGGCCGAGTTCTCGACCAGCTCGGCGCGACCAGGTGGCGCTGACGCATCGGATCGCCACCGAACACGGCTGGGCCGAGCCTGCTCGTCGCCTCGCCGAGACCCATGCGACGGCCGGCGGCCGCGTTTTCCTATACGAGTTCGCCTGGGCGTCGACGGCGCTCGGCGGCCGGGTCGGCGCCGCCCACCTCGTCGATCTTCCCTTCTTCTTCAACAATCTCGACGCCCCCGGCGTTTCCGAGTTGCTCGGGGATGCGGGCCGGGAGCCGTCCGCCCAGCGCTTGGCGCAGGACCTGAGTTCAGCAATCGCGGCGTTCGTGTGCACCGGCGATCCCAGCGGCCCTTTGGGCGCCTGGCCCGCGTACGCGCGCGAAACGCGAGCGACCCAGGTGCTTGGCGCGAGGTCGCGCATCGAGGTCGATCGGCTGGCGGACCGGCTGGACTTTTGGACACGAAACCGAGGAACACCGCGCCTGCTCTTTCCGCATTGAGCGGAAGCTGATCATTCGGCCTCGTTCCCAAATCAACACCGATAGACGGCGTCCTGGGCTGTCGACCGGGCATCTCGTTAGACCAGGAGAGGAAACCCCTATGTTCGAGATCGAATCCCTGTTCCGTCACCGCAGGCGCGGCGCGTTCGCCGCCGTCGCGCTAACGTCTGCGACGCTTGCGCTGTCTCCCGGCGCATCCGCCGCCACGCTGACCATTGCCGCGACCGCCGGTCCCACAACCCTCGACCCGACGACATCGGTCAACGGCGTCCCAGGCGTCTGGTTTCCCAACCTGGCCTATGCCTCGCTCATCTGGCGCGCGCCGGATGGCGAAGCCAAGCCAGGTCTCGCGCTCAACTGGGCGTACTCCGACGACCGCCTGTCGTTCGTCATGAACTTGCGCGACGGCGTCAAGTTCAGCGACGGCAGCCCGATGACCGCGGCCGACGTCGTCAATTGGCTCAAGCGCTATAAGGAGAAGGGCTCGATCGGCGCATGGCTGGCCAAAGTCACCGACATCTCGGCGACCGGGCCGCTCCAAGTGACGCTGAAGCTGAGCACACCCGATCCGATGCTGCCGTATGGACTCGACCAAGGCGGCATGGCGGGAGATGTCGTGGGTCCCGCGGGGCTCGCACATCTCGATTCGCTCGGATCGACCACCAACGGCGCTGGTCAGTACATGATTGACCCGAGCGCGACGATCCTGAACTCGCAGTACGTCTACGTGAAGAATCCCTACTATTGGGATCCGAGCGCGCAGAAGTGGGACAAGGTCGTCATCAAGATCATCTCCGACAGCAACTCGATCCTGTCGGCCCTGAAGACTGGCCAGGTGCAAGTCGCCGAAGGGGCCGCAAGCGATGCGGCCGCCGCCGAGGCGGCGGGTCTCCAAATCCTCAGCGCGCCCTCGGCAATGCTCGGCATGTACATCGGCGACATCGACGGCAAGATCGTGCCGGCCCTGAAAGACGTGCGCGTCCGCCAGGCGTTGAACTACGCGATCGACCGGAAGGGCATTGTCGACTCGCTGTACGGCAAGTACGGCAAGCCGACCGACCAGTTCGTACCCCAGGGCATCGGCGGCTACGTGGCCAAACTCGAGGACGTCTATCCTTACGACCCGAAGAAGGCGAAGGACCTTCTGGCCGAGGCCGGCTTCAAGGACGGCTTCAAGTTCACGCTCGTGGAGCAGCCCGCGGTGTCGAGCGGCGACCTTCTGGCCCAGGCGATGGTCGCAAACTGGAAGGACGTCGGCATCGACGTCGAGCTGAAGCCGACCGACTCTTTCGCGACCTATGTGCCGCTCATGGTCTCGCAGAAGTACCCAGCGACAACGCTGACGTTCCAGTATTCGGTGCAGTTGACCGACACGCAGCAGCTCGTCACGAACCCCGCGCTCTACAATTATATGGGGTTCACCGACCCGAAGGCGAACGCTCTCGCCGAGGCGCAACGTAAGCAAGATATCGCCTCTCCAGCCGGCGTCGCCGCCGCCGAAGCGTCCGAGACCTACATGGTCGAGAACGCGTTCCTGGTCCCGGTGGTCAGCGTCGAGGCTCTGCTGTTTGCGACGCACAACGTCGACGGTTTGAAGTTCACGACCTACCCGTGGTCCGATCCGACCAACTGGAAGCCGGCCAACTAGAAGAGTCGCCCCGTTGGCGCTGGCCGGTCTTGTTGAATCGGTCAGCGCCATCCCTTCGAGAGAGACATGAATCTTTTCGCCAATCTCGGATCTCGCATCTTCGGATCGTTGGCGCTGCTGATTGTCGTGCCGACGATCACATATTTTCTCCAGGGAATCGCGCCCTCGAACGTCGCGAGAGGCATTCTCGGCATCGATGCGACCCCGGCGCAGATCGCGGATTTCAATCATCGCCTTGGCCTGGATCAACCGCTTGTGCTGCGCTACCTGCATTGGCTCGCGCGCGCTTTAACGGGCGACCTTGGCTCGTCGTACACCAACAATCAGTCGGTCCAGCAGATCCTGGCCCCTCGTCTCGGCGTGAGCCTGTCGCTCATCGTCGGGGCGCTGGTCATCTTCACAATTGTCGGCGTCGTCCTCGGCGTGCTTTCGGCGACGCAGGGGCGGATCGTCGGACGGGCTTTGGACGTCGTATCCACGGTCGGAATCGCGGTGCCGAATTTCTGGCTTGCGGTCCTCCTCATTGCGCTCTTCGCAGTTGCGTTGCCGCTGTTCCCCGCGACCGGATACGTGTTCTTCTCCGAGAGCCCCCGTCTCTACTTTCTCTCGCTCGTGCTGCCGGTCGTTGCGCTAGGGTTTGCGGGCATCACCGCGGTGGCGAAGCAGACGCGCGACCAAATGATGCTCGCGATCCAAAGTCCTTGGGCGCGAACGCTCCGCGCCAACGGCGCGTCCGAAGCGTCGATCGTCTACAAGCACGCCCTGCGCAACGCCGCCGCGCCGGTCATCACGGTGATGGGCACGATCTTCGTCGGGTCGCTGAGCGGGTCAGTGGTTGTCGAGAACATCTTCGTGCTGCCGGGCCTCGGCTCCCAGTCGCTGGCGTCCGCGCTTCAGGCCGACCTGCCGGTGGTGCAGGGGATCGCCGTCTACTTCACGATCATCGTGGTCGTCGTCAACGTCGTCATCGACATTGGCGCAACGATCCTCAACCCAAAGTCACGATGACCCTTACCGCCGATCCCTATTCCGCTCACCTCCCATCGGGGGGCCTCAGCGGCCGGCTTGCGCGCTTCCGACTCGTCCGCGAGTACCTTCGGCGACCACTCGGCGTGATCGCCGGCGTTTTCCTGATCGGGGTCATCGCCGCCGTCATCGCCGCGCCGCTGATCGCGCCATACGATCAGCTCAAAATGGATCTGGGCCATTCGCTTGCGCTTCCTTCAGCAAAGCACCTGCTCGGCACCGACCGGTTGGGGCGTGACGTGCTCAGCCGCCTGCTCTGGGGCGGTCAGGTCAGTTTGGGGGGCCTGGCCGAGGCGCTGTCGGTCGCCTTCGTGCTTGGCGTCATGTTGGGGCTCATCGCAGGCTACGTCGGCCGCGGCGTGGACAACGCGATCTCGCGCATGACCGAAGTCCTGATGGCGACGCCAGGAATCGTGGTGCTGCTGATGGTCTATGGAATTAGCAACAACAACGCGCATTTGGGCATGATCGCGCTCGGCGCGCTGTGTTCGCCCAACATCACCCGCGTCACCCGAGCTGCGGCGCGGACCGTGCGTGAAGAAGTTTTCATCTCGTCCGCAGAAGTGCTGGGCATGGGGCGGACGCGCATCGTCTTGAACCATGTCCTGCCGAACATCTGGGGCCCGATCATCGTCAACACCGCGGTGCTCGGCGCCATCATCCTCGGCATCCAGGGCGGGCTGAACTATATCAATCTCGGCGTGAACCCCCCGTTGGCGAGTTGGGGCGGCATGGTCAGCGACGCTCAGCGCGTGCTGGCGCAGCAGCCTTGGCTGATCGTCCCCAGCGGCCTCACGCTGACTCTGGTCATCATGTCGCTCATGCTCGTCGCCGACGGACTACGGGATGCGGCGGCCAGCGCCCGCTCGAGGCCGACCGGCGCCCAGGCGTCCTCAGCTCGCGTCGCAGCCAGTCAAGCCCTCATGGACTTGGCGGACCCGACCGCCGCGCTCTCGGTCAGGGGCCTTTCGGTCTCCTTCTCGGGGCTCGAGGTGGTCAAAGACGTGTCGTTCGACGTGCGCGATGGCCAAACCCTAGGCGTCGTGGGCGAGTCGGGATGCGGCAAGACGGTCATGGTCTCCGCGGCGCTCGGTCAGCTTGGTCCTGGATCCCGGATCGATGGAGCGGTGGTGTTCGCCGGTGTCGACCTCAACCACGCGTCGCCCCGCGTGCGGGCGCGGACTCGGGGAACCGGCATCGCCTACGTTTCTCAAGACCCCATGGTCGCGCTCGATCCGTGTTTCACGGTCGCCAGCCAACTCGGCGAGTTGGTCGGACGCCACGAGGCGCTGCGCGGGGCCGCGCGTCGCGAACGGGTGCTCGAACTGCTGCGCCAGGTCGGGCTGCCCGATCCAGTCGACACCGCGGCGCGTTATCCCCATCAGCTTTCGGGCGGGATGGCGCAGCGGGTCTCGATAGCCTGCGCGCTCGCCGGCCGACCGCGGGTGCTGATCGCGGACGAACCGACGACGGCGCTCGACGTCACGATCCAAGGCGAGATCCTCGACCTGCTGCGCAGGCTGCAGGCGGAGACCGGCATGGCGATCGTGCTGATCACTCATGACCTCGGGGTCGTCGCGGACCTTTGCGACCGCGTCGCGGTGATGTACGCTGGCGAGATCGTCGAGATCGGCGGCGTCGAGCGCATTTTCGACCATTCGACCCACCCTTACACGCGCGGTCTCATCGACTCCAACCCGATTTCGTCCAGTCGCGGCTCGCCTCTTCCTGCCATCCCCGGAACGGTGCCGGCCCCAGCGAACTGGCCGACCGGCTGCCATTTCGGAGACCGCTGCCGCTTCCGCGTCGCCAAGTGCGACGCGCGGCCCGTTCCGCTTGTGGCGGTCGCCGGCGCCTCGCCGCACGAAGCGCGGTGCGTCCGAGTCGGAGAGATTGATCTTGCCCCCCCAGGAGGAGAGCGGCTCCAATGAGCGGGGGCGTGTTGCTCGAGGTGGCCGGCCTGACCGTCAGCTATTCGCGTGGCTTCCGTCGGCCGCCGATGATCGCCGTGTCCGATGTGTCGTTCAAGGTCGGCCGCGGAGAAACCGTTTCGATCGTTGGCGAGTCGGGGTCGGGCAAGACGACGATCGGATCGGCCATTCTCGGGCTCCAGGCGGTCTCGAACGGGAGCATCCTGCTCAACGGCGCCGACATTGCCTACCTGAGCCGGAGAGAGCGGAGGTCGCTCCGGGCGACGCTTCAGGCCGTCTTCCAGGATCCCTTCAGTTCGCTCGATCCGACGAAGACGATCGGCGATGCGGTCGGCGAACCGCTCCGGGTGGCGGAGCCGAGGCTCAAGGCCGGGACGGTGCGACAGCGGGCGGCCGAAGCGCTTGAACGCGTCGGACTCGATCCGAGCGCCGGCCATCGCTATCCGGCCGAATTCTCAGGCGGGCAACGCCAACGCATCGCAATCGCAAGGGCGCTAATCCTGAAGCCGGAGATCGTTGTGTGCGACGAGGCGGTGAGCGCTCTCGATGTTTCGGTGCAGGCGCAGGTGCTTAACCTGCTCGAGTCCCTGCAGCGCGACGAAGGCGTGAGCTACATCTTCATCTCCCACAACATGGCGGCGGTCAGGCACATCTCCGACCGGATCGTCGTCCTCTATCGCGGTCGCGTGATGGAAGAGGGGACAGCCGAGGACGTCTGCGATCGGCCGGCCCATCCCTACACCCAGTCGCTGCTGGCCTCCGTGCCTGTGCCCGACGTTCAGGCGCAACGCGAACGCCGCCGCATCCGAGGCCTTACCCTCGCCGCATCCCGCGCCAGCGCTATAGCGTCGACGGGTTGCCCGTTCGCGCCTCGCTGTCCCTTCGCCGCCGACGTCTGCGCCGCCGCTCCGCCGCCTCTCGTCGAGGTCGACGCCGGACGCCAGGCAGCGTGTGTCCGTATCGAGGAAATCCCACGCGCCGATGGACTCGCCTCCCTCGAATCGGCTCGACTGGGACGATATATCCGATAGCCCCCAATCGACCCGGCGCCATTGTGCGTGCGGTCCCGTCGAGAGGGGGGCGAATCGCGAAGAATAGTCCAGCCCAGCCTTGCACCTTAGGGCTTCAAAATGCGTCTCACTCGCGCATGCTGGGCATGTCAAGTCCGTTCCTCATCGCGCAATCGATGGCGATCTGGTAGCCGGCGTCGGCATGGCGCATAACACCGGTGGCCGGATCGTTCCAGAACACGGCCGATCGTTCTCGCTGGCGTCCGCCGTGCCGTCCGCGACCAGCGCGATGCCGGAGTGTTGCGAGTACCCCATGCCGACGCCGCCGCCATGGTGGAACGAGACCCAAGTGGCGCCACAGGCAGAGTTGAGCAGGGCATTGAGAATCGGCCAGTCGGACACTGCGTCCGAGCCGTCGAGCATCCCTTCGGTCTCTCGCATCGGTGAGGCGACCGAGCCGGAGTCCATGTGGTCGCGGCCGATCACGATCGGCGCCTTGAGCTCGCCGTGCGCGACCATCTCGTTGAAGGCGAGGCCGACCCGGTGACGGTCGCCGAGGCCGAGCCAGCAGATCCGCGCCGGCAGGCCCTGGAATTTGATGTGGGCGCGCGCCTTGTCCAGCCACCGGTTGAGAAAGACGTCGTGCGGCATCAGTTCGCGCACCTTGGCGTCGGTCTTGTATATGTCCTCGGGATCGCCCGATAGCGCCACCCAGCGGAACGGACCTTTGCCCTCGCAGAACAGCGGCCGAACATAAGCCTCGACGAAGCCGGGATAGTCGAAGGCGTTGGCGACGCCCTTTTCTTTGGCCATGGCACGATGTTGTTACCGTAGTCGATCGCGATCGAGCCCTTGGCCTTGAACTCGAGGATACAGCGCACCTGCTGGGCGATCGAGTCCTTAGCGGCGTCGGCGGTGCCTACGGGATCGCGCTCCTGGCGCTCGATCCACTGCTCCAGCGACCAGCCGACCGGAATGTAGCCGTGCGCCGGATCGTGCGCCGAGGTTTGGTCGGTGACGACGTCGGGCACGATCCCGCGCTGCAGGACGTCCTGGAACACCTCGGCGGCGTTGCCGACGAGACCGATGGAGACCGGCTTGCCAGTCTTCCTGGCCTCATTGATCATCGCCAACGCCTCGTCGAGCGTGGCGGCGGAGCGGTCGAGATAACCGGTGCGCTTGCGAAATTCGATGCGGCTCGGTTGGCACTCGACCACGATGATCGAGGCGCCGGCCATGGTGGCGGCGAGCGGCTGCGCGCCACCCATGCCGCCGAGTTCCGCGGTGAGGAACCAGCGGCCAGCGAGGGTTCCGCCGAAGTGGCGGCGACCAATCTCAGAGAAGGTCTCGAAGGTGCCTTGCACGATGCCCTGCGAGCCGATGTAGATCCACGAGCCGGCCGTCATCTGGCCGTACATCATCAGGCCCTTGCGATCGAGCTCGTTGAAGTGCTCCCAAGTCGACCATTTCGGCACGAGGTTGCCGTTGGCGATGATCACCCGCGGCGCGCCTGGATGGGTCGGGAACACGCCGACGGGCTTGCCAGACTGCACCAGCAGGGTCTGGTTGTCGTCGAGGCGCTTGAGCACGTCGACGATCTGGTCGAACGCTTGCCAGCTGCGCGCGGCCCGGCCAATACCGCCATAGACTACGAGTTCCTCGGGCCGCTCGGCGACGTCGGGGTCGAGGTTGTTCATCAGGAGGCGCAGCGGACCCTCGGTGCGCCAGCCCTTCGTCGTAAGCTCGGGTCCGCGTGGGGCGCGGATGATGCGGTCGTTCTTGCGCGTCATGGCTTTTCCTTCAGACGGTCTTTGCGGCCCGCAGGGCGGCAATCCCGGCATCGTCGAGGCCGAGTTCGTCGCGCAGGACGGCGTCGGTATCCTCGCCAAGGATCGGCGCACGCATGATGGCGGGCGGCGGAGTTCCCGCGAAGCGGACCGGTTGTGGGGCGAACTTGATATCGCCGAGCTTGGCGTTGTGCCCTGGCACCAGCAGCTCGCGCGCGGTGACATGCTCGCTGCCGAGTACATCGTCAAGTGTCCATACAGGTGCGGCCGGCACATCCGCGGCACGAAGCCGCGCGAGCGCTTCGTCCTGCGTGAGCTCACCCGCCCACCCGGCGAGGATGGCGCGCAGTTCAGCCTCGTGGGCGTTGCGTTCGCGGTTGTCTTTGAAGCGCGGGTCAACGGACAGCTCCGGCTTACCGATCGCCTCGAAGATGCGCTTGACGATGGCTTCGGAGAACCCGACTAGCACGATATCGCCAGTCTTGGTCGCAAAGCTGTCGACCGGATAGGTCTCAGGATGGCGATTGCCGACACGGCGCGTCGGCTGATCGGTGAACAGCTTGCGCGACAGGTTAGTCAGCAGCATGGAAAATACCAGAATCGAGCATCGGCGACTTCGAGCCGTCGACCCTCGCCGGTGCGCTCGCGGTCAAACAGCGCGGCGGCGATGCCCCAGGCGGCGAACATCCCGGTTGTGACGTCGGCGACGCTCTCGCCCACCGCTGTGGCGCGGCCGGCGGCTTCGCCGGTTACGCTCATCAGTCCGCTCATCGCCTGAATCACAAGATCGAACGCCGGCAAATCGGCGAACGGACCCTCCTGGCCGAAGCCAGAGATCGAGGCGTAGATCAGGCGGGGATTGTCTGCCTTAATAACGTCGTAGCCGAGACCGAGACGCGCCATTACGCCGGGACGGAAATTCTCGACCAGAACGTCGGCCTTCTTCGCGAGATCGCGGATCAAACCGATCCCTTCCGGCGATTTCATGTCGATGGTGATGCTGCGCTTGCCGCGGTTAAGCATCGCGAAATAGGCGCTCTCGCCGTTGACGTGGGGAGCGAAATAGCGGCTGTCGTCGCCCGAACCGGGCAGTTCGACCTTGATGATCTCCGCGCCGAGATCGGCGAGCATCGCGGTGCAGAACGGGCCGGACATCACCCGCGTCAGGTCGAGCACGCGCAGGCCGGCGAATAGGTGGGCGGGAAGCGGCTGGTTCATGACGCGTCCTCGTTCGTCAGGCTGATGGTGACTTTGCCGGTGGTCTTCCGGTCGCCGAGGGCGCGCAGCGCGTCTGGCAGCTTGCTGAAGGCGAACGTCGCGCCGACGTGTGGGCGGATCGCGCCGGTCTTGAGGCCGTCGGATAAGCGCCGTGAGACCCGCTCCAGCATCGCGCTGTCGCGGTCGTGGTTCCAGTAGACGCCGATCGCTGACGCGCGCTTCAGCAGTAGGCGGTTGGCGGGGATCTGGGTATTTCGCCGGAGGTGAAGCCCACCACGAGATAACGGCCATCCCAGGCCAGCGACCGCAGGGCCTCCCTGGCGGCAGCGCCGCCGACCGGATCCACGATCACGTCGAAGCCGTGAACGCTGGCGAGCTTTCTGAGCTGCTCGCCCCAGCCTTCGCTGCGGTAGTCGATGGCGTCGTGGGCGCCATGCCGCCTGGCAAGCGCGCACTTCTCCTGGCTTCCGGCGGCCGCGATGACCCGGCGCCGAGATGGCGCGCGATCTCTACCGCGGCAAGGCCGACGCCGCCGCGGCCGCAAGCACCAGCACCGTCTCGCCGGCCTTCACAGTCGTGCTCTCCGTAAGCGCGACCATCGAGGTGTTGTAGGCGACGGCAGCGCGCTCGCCGCCGCAGCCGACATGCCGTCCGGAATAGGGATCGCCATGTCGCCACGCACCGCGACATAGTCGGCGAAGCCGCCCCACAGCACCTTGCTGGCCACGCGCTGGCCTGCCGCGAGGCCCAGCGTCCGCTGGCCGTCACAACGGCGCCTGTGCATTCCCTGGCCGGGAATAAACGGCCGCGGCGGCCGCACCTGGTAGCGGTCATCGATCATCAGCAGGTCTGAGAAGTTCAGCGCGGCGGTCTCGACTCGCACCACCGCTTCGCCGTCGCCTGGCGTCGGCAGCTCGCGCCTTTCCGCACTCGAGATAGTCGATACCGGGAAGTTCCGAGCGCCAAGCTCGCATGGTGGAGGGAGCGTCATGTCTCAATCACCGTCGGCGGCGCCGGCAATGCGGCTGCGACGCGGCGGCCCGCTTCGACCAGCAGTTTGGCGTAGTCCTCGATCTCGGCCTCGCGCATGCGTTGAGTTGGTGCGGCGATCGCGATCGAGCCGAGCGGTTGGCGGCGCGGCGTCAGCACCGCACGGCGACGCCGCCGACGCCCGGATAGGTCTCCTCGCGGTCACTACGAAACCGCTCGCGCGCACGCCTTCAAGCTGCTTGCGCAGCGCGTCGGCCGGCATGTTGAACTCGGTTGACGCCGGTGATGTCGCCGCCGAGACCGTGTCGATCTGCCGCTGCGCAGGAACGCCAGCACAGCTTTCGATGTCGCCCCGGAGTGAAGCGGATAAGCGGCGCCAATCTGCTCGAACACCCGCAGGCCGCCCTGACGGCTCGGGATCTGCGCGAGGCAGACCACGCTAGCACGAACGTCGTCATAGCCGGTGAGGATGACGGTCTCGGCCGTCGCCTGCGACAGCTCCTCGAGAATATTTTGGCACAGTCCGACAAGATCGAACTGCCGCTGCGCGCGACGGCCGAGATCGATAGCCGCAAAGCCGAGCGTGTAGCGGCCGCGCAGCTCTATCAGATAGCCGGTTGCGCACAGGAAGCGCACGAGGCAACTCAGCGTCGAGCGCGCCAGTTGGGTGTCCCGGACAAGCTCCGACTGGGTCCAACTGGGCCGCTCGTCCGTGAAAAGGTCCAGGATTTGAAAGACCTTCTTCAGAAGACCGACGCCCGCGGTCTTCGCGATGGCGGTTGGCGCTTCCTCGGGCTCGCTGTTGACAGATATCGCATTCATCGCTCATATCGTGGAACAACTTGCCACATATTGGCAAGAGATAAGTTTGCCGCCGGGCAGCCGGATCGTGCTTCGACTGTCAACCGAGATGGGAGAGAAGGATGAGTGGAGTTTTGCTGCCGGCGCGGGTCGCCCTGTTGGCGTGCGCAGTGACGGCGCTGATGTGCGGCGTAGCCGCGGCAGCACCGAAGAAGGTCATGATTTCGACCATCATTAGGCGCCTCAGCTCGTGGAAACCAAGACGGCGTGCTTAAGGGTCTCGCCCAGAGCGGCTTCGAAGATGGCCGCAACATCCAGGTCGAGTACCAGACGGCGAACGGCAACGCCTCGACCCAGCAGCAGATCGCCAAAAAGTTCATCGGCGACGACGCCGACCTGATCATCGCCATCACCACGCCGACTGCGCAGGCGATGGCCAGCGTCACCAACTCGGTGCCCATCGTGTTCGCGGCGGTCACCGATCCCATCAAGGCGAAGCTGATTCCGCAGTTCAAGGCGCCCGGCGGCAACATCACCGGCGTGTCCGATGCGCCGCCGCTCGCCGCGCAGCTCAGCCTGTTCCGCGAAATCTTGCCGAACCTCAAGAAGCTCGGCTTCATATACAATCCGGGCCTCGATAGCTCCAACGCGACGCTCGAGCGGCTGCGTCAAGAGGGCTCCAAGCTCGGCATCACCGTGGTGGAGGCGGCGGCGCCGACCACCAATGAAGTGATCCCCGCCGCCAGGAAGCTCGTCGGCAATGTCGATGCAATCTATGTGCCGAACGACACGACCGTCGTCTCTGCGTCGAGACCGTCGTGAAGGTCGGTCAGGAAACCACGATCCCGGTGTTCACCGGCGAAACCCGGGGCGTCGACCGCGGCGCGATCGCCTCTGTCGGTCTCGACTACCCCGAAGTCGGCCGCCTTGCGGGTCACATGGCGGCCAAGGTCCTGGAAGGCGAAAAGCCGGGCGATATCGACGCAGTGATCGCTTACGAGAAGATGCCCAACTTCAACGTGGTCGTTAACAAGAGCGCCGCCGCGGCGATGGGCGTGACGCTGCCCGAGGCGGTGCTGAAACGAGCGACCCGAACCGTGAACTGATCGTGGCGGCGGCCGCTCGTTCCGGCCGCCGCCGCCATGCCGGTCGGCGGATACCGCCAGAAAGATCGTATTACATGTCGCTCTACGAACTTCTTGGGACCGTCGAGGTCGGCCTGATCTTCGGCCTCGTCGCCCTGGGAGCGTTCATCACCTTCCGCATTCTCGACTTTCCGGATCTCACAGTCGAAGGCAGCTTTCCGCTCGGCGCGGCTGTCGCCGCGGTCCTGATCGCGAACTTTGGTTGGAATCCGTGGCCGGCGACGCTGGTCGCCGCGGTCGCGGGCTTCGGCGCCGGATTCGTGACCGCCTTCCTCAATGTGCGCTTCAACATCCTGCACATTCTCTCGGGCATCCTGGTCTCGATCTCACTGTATTCGGTCAACCTGCGCATTATGGGCGGACCGGACAAGCCGCTGCTCGGCGCGCACACCATCTTCTCGGAAGTGCAGCACTGGACCATTCCCGCCTACATCCTGAGGCCGATCCTGCTCGCCGTCATCGTTCTGGTGATCAAGGTGCTGCTCGATCTGTTCCTGCACACCGGTCTCGGCTTGAATATGCGCGCCGCCGGCGCTAACCCCGCCATGGCCGCTGCCAACGGCGTCAATGTCGGCCGCATGAAGCTGCTCGGCGTCGGCATGGCCAACGCGCTGACCGCGCTCGCGGGCGCGATGTTCGCCCAGAGCTTCGGCGCCGCGGATGCCTACATGGGCATCGGCGTCATCATTATCGGCCTCGCCGCGGTGATCGTCGGCATGTCGATCCTACCGGTGCGCACCATCGCACAGGCGACGCTGGCGTGCCTGTTCGGCGCGATGCTGTACCGCTTTGCCGTCGCATTCTCGCTCAACGCCGATTTCCTTGGCCTCAAAGCCTCCGACGTCCAGCTCGTGACTGCGGTCGTCGTTGTCGTCACGCTAGTCGGCCAGTCGTTCCGCCCCGGCATGGGCACACTTCTGAAGAGGAGGTCGTCATGATCGATATCAGCGGCGTCCGCGTCAGCTTCAACAAGGGCACGCCGCTCGAAGCTCCGGCCATTCGCCAGCTCGACCTCGTCGTGCCGCGGAGCCAGTTCCTCACCATCATCGGTACAAACGGCGCCGGCAAGTCGACCGCGCTCAATGTCATCGCGGGCCTCGTTCGGCCGTACTCCGGCAAGGTCATGGTCGACGGTCAGAACGTTACCAACTGGCCGATCCATCAGCGCTCGCGGCTGATCTCGCGCGTGTTCCAGGACTCACCCAAGATGGGCGCCCTGCGAGGATCTCACGATCCTCGAGAACTTTGCGCTGGCCCATGGCCGCACTCAGCCGCGCGGCTTTCGCTTCGCCATCGATAAGGGCATTCGCGAGCGGACCGCCGAACGCCTCAAGCTGCTCAAGCTCGGTCTTGAAAACCGCCTCAACGACAAGGTTGGCCTGCTCTCGGGCGGTGAGCGACAGGCGGTCAGCCTGCTGATGGCGACGACCCGCGAGACGCCGGTGCTGCTCCTTGACGAGCACACCGCCGCGCTCGACCCCAAGACCGCCGAGTTCGTGATGGAACTGACGCGCGACATCATTGCCCAGCTCAAGCTCACCTCGGTGATGGTCACCCACTCCATGTCGCAGGCGCTGCACTATGGCGACCGCACAGTCATGTTCCACCGCGGTCGCATCATCTTTGACGCGGAAGGCGACATGCGAGCCGCCATGCAGGTCTCCGACCTGCTGGCTTTGTTCAAGCGCGACCAGGGCGAGGAACTCTCGGACGACGCGCTGTTGTTGGGCTGATCGGGAAAACATAATGATCACGCAGACGAACGTCGCCAATGACGTGACCCTCGAGCCAGGACAGGTTTCGCTTGCAACCTGGCGGCGCGTCCTGCGCCAGGCCCCGACCGTACGCCTCGCCGGCGGGGCCCGCGCCGTGGTCGAGGTTTGCCATGCGGCGATCCTCGAACTCATCGGCACCGGGCGGCCGATCTATGCAGTCAACACCGGCTTTGGCAAACTCGCTGGAGTACGCATCGAGAAGGACCAGCTCGAGAAGCTGCAGCAGAACCTGATCTTCTCGCACAGTGCTGGGACCGGCGAACTGCTGAGTGACGATCTCGTGCGGCTGATCCTGGTGATGAAGGCCAACGCGCTGGCGCAGGGCCATTCCGGCGTGCGCTGGCAGGTTGTCGAGGCGCTGCTGGCGCTCGCCAATGCTGGCGTCTATCCCTGCATTCCCGCTAAGGGCTCGGTCGGCGCCTCCGGCGATCTCGCGCCCCTGTCGCACATGGCCTCCGCCCTGATGGGCATGGGCGATGTGCGCTTCCGGGGCAAGGCGATGCCTGCCGCCGAAGGCCTGCGTCATGCCGGCCTGTCGCCGATAACGTTCGGGCCGAAGGAAGGCGTCGCGCTGATCAACGGCACTCAGGTCTCGACCGCGCTGGCGCTGTCCGGCCTCTTCGCTGCGGAGGACGCGTTGCGCGCCGGTCTCGTCACCGGCGCCCTGGCGCTGGAGGCCTGCCGTGGCAACGACACGCCGTTCGACGCGCGCATCCAGGCGGTGCGCCGTCATCGCGGCCAGCAGGACGTCGCGACGATCTATCGTCGCCTGATCGACGCCAGCCCGATCCGTGAGGCGCATCGCTCGACGCTCAAGGTGCAAGATCCCTACTGCATGCGCTGCCAGCCGCAGGTGATGGGCGCTTGCCTCGACAACCTGCGTTATGCGGCGAGCGTGCTGGCGATCGAGGCCAACGCCGTCAGTGACAATCCGCTGGTGTTCCCGGCGGAGCGCGACGTGCTCTCCGGCGGCAACTTCCATGCCGAGCCGGTGGCGTTCGCCGCCGACATCATAGCGCTGGCGGTTTGCGAGATCGGCTCGCTGTCGGAGCGTCGCCAGGCGATGCTAATCGATTCGTCGTTGTCCGGCCTGCCGGCGTTCTTGATCGAGAACTCGGGCCTCAACTCCGGCTTCATGATCGCGCAGGTCACCGCCGCGGCGCTGACCAGCGAGAACAAGATGCTTGCGCATCCGGCCTCGGTCGATTCGATCCCGACCTCGGCCAACCAGGAAGACCACGTGTCGATGGCGTGTCATGGCGCCTATCAACTCGCCCAGATGAACGATAACCTCGTCGCCATCCTGGCGCTGGAGTGGCTTGCCGCGGCGCAGGGCGTCGAATTCCACCGGCCGCTGGCCCCTGCCGCGCCGCTCGCGGAGGCCGTCAAGCGCCTGCGCGCAGAAGTCTCCCGTCTCGACCAGGACCGCTATCTCGCCCCCGACATCGCGGCCGCCAAGCGTATGCTCGGCGCCGGTACGCTCGCCGACATCGCTGGCGCGCCGCTGTTCGACGACGCCGCCTGACGCCATCACGAGGATACGCACACGATGTGGATCTCGCACATTCCCTATCCCGAATCCGAGGGGCGCCTGCGCGCGCTGTACGACCGGATCAAAGGATCTGACGACAACGTCGACAACATCATGCTGGCGCACAGCCTGCGTCCGCACAGCATGGAGGGCCACATGGCTCTCTACAAGAACGTGCTGCACCACGCCTCCAACACGATCCCGAAGTGGTTCTTGGAGACGATCGGCGTCTATGTCAGCTCGCTCAACGCTTGTGCCTACTGCGTCGATCATCACTTCGCGGGTCTGCGGCGTCTCCTGCAGAACGACGACCGCGC
This sequence comes from uncultured Alphaproteobacteria bacterium, assembly GCA_963748545.1. Taxonomy (GTDB): domain Bacteria; phylum Pseudomonadota; class Alphaproteobacteria; order Rhizobiales; family Beijerinckiaceae; genus Roseiarcus. The sequence continues at coordinate 67,637 of CAVVJO010000033.1, read as the reverse complement.
CGCGGCGATCCGCCGGGCGCTGCAGAACGGGATCTTCACCGACGTGCTGACGCCGGCGGAAGGCGCGGCGCTACGCTATGCCGAGGCGCTGACGTTGAAGCCGCAGGCAACCGAGGAGCTGCGCACCGGTCTCGAGGCGATGCGCGCGGCGGGCTTCGACGATGGCCGCATTCTCGAGGTCAATCAGGTGGTGGCCTACTTCAACTACGCCAACCGCACCGTGCTCGGCCTCGGCGTGACCACGGATGGCGACATCCTCGGCCTGTCGCCGGGCAACTCCAAAAATCCGGACGACTGGTCCCATGGCTGACGCGGCAAAGATAGAGATCGTCGTCACGCCGCGCATCCAGCGGCTGGAGATCGTTCCGCCGCAGGTGACGCCGCCGATCCTCGGCGAGGCCCTGCCGGTGCGCAGCCTGCATCTCAACAAATCGCCATTTCCGCCGGCGCCGGCCGTGATCGAGGCGATGCAGCGCGCCGCCGTCGGGCTGAACCGCTATCCGGACCACGACGGCAGCGAACTGATCGCCGAACTCGCGCGCCACACCGGCGCCGCTGCCGACCACATCGTCATCGGTTCGGGAAGCAACGAACTGCTCTATGCCAGCGCCGACATCTCGCTCGACCAGGGCGACGAAGCGGTGGCGCCCGCGCCAGGCTTTCCGACCTATGCCAAGACCATTGCCATGCGCGCGCCACCCATGTCGGGGTCGCCGTTCGCAAGGACGGCGTTGTCGACATCGACGCGACGCTGAAAGCGGTGACGCCAAAGACGCGGCTGGTGTTCGTCGCCACGCCGCACAATCCGACCGGCGGCCTGCTCGCGACGGCGGATGTCGAATTGCTCGTGCGCGAGCTGCCCGATCACCTGCTGCTGCATTTCGACGAAGCCTATTACGAGTTCGGCCGTCATGCCGGCGGGCCAGAGAACCTGCCGATCCTGGCGAAGCGACGCGGTCCGTGGATCGCGACCCGCAGCTTCTCAAAGGCCTATGGCCTCGCCGGCGCTCGGGTCGGTTACGGCATCGCCAACTCGCGCGAACTGGCGAACACTTACCGCAAGATCCGCGTCAACTTCAGCGTCAACGCGGTGGCGCTGGCCGCGGCCCGCGTTGCGCTCGACCAGGCCAACCATCTCGCTGAGCTGCTCGACCACACCGCCGCGGAGCGCGCGCGGCTCGCCGAGGGGCTGACCGCTCTCGGTTTCCAACCGCTGCCGAGCGCGGCGAACTTCGTCACGGTGGTGACGCCGCGTCCCGCGGCGGAGATCGCGCAAGACCTGCGCGCGAAGAACATCTTGGTGCTGTCGTTCCCCTGGCCGCAGACGCCGGGGGCTCTGCGCATCACCGTTGGCACGCGGCAGGACACCGACACGCGTTCCTCGCCGCCATCCGCGATGTATGATGGGCGTGATGACCACTCTCGCGTCCACGCTGCGGGCGCTGATCGGTGACGACGGCGTGCTCGATCAGGCTGGCGCCCTTGCCGGCTACCGCGGCGATTTCGCGCTGCAGAGCGAAGGCCCGCTGCTCGCCGTGGTGCCGCCGCGCGCCACGGCGGAGGTCGCGGCCGTCGTGCGGGCCTGTGCCGACGCCGGCGTCGCATTGACGCCGCGGGGGGCGGCACCGATCTCGCTGGCGGAGCCGCACCGGCTGCGGATCGACCGACGGTCGTCGTGTCGTTCGAACGCATGCGCGCGATCCGCTCCGTCGATACGCTCGACGACGTCATGGTGGTGGAGGCCGGCTGCTCGTTGCATGAGGCGCGTGAGGCGGCTGCGAATGCCGGCCGGCTGCTCGGCCTCGATCATGGCGGTCTGTCCAGCCAGATCGGGGGCAATCTCGCCACCAACGCCGGCGGCAACAATGTGCTGCGCTATGGCATGGCGCGCGAGCAGGTGCTCGGGCTGGAAGTCGTGCTGGCCGATGGCCAGGTGCTGAGCCGGCTGTCGCCGCTGCGCAAAAACAACGCCGGCTACGACCTACGCCAGGTTTTTCTTGGCTCCGAAGGCACGCTCGGCCTGATCACCGCGGCCGCGCTGAAGCTGCGGCCAGCGCCGGCGGTGCGGGCCACCGCATGCCTTGGCCTCCTGACCCTCGACGCGGTGCTCGACCTGTTCGCTCGGGCGCGCGCTGCGCTTGGCGACGCGATTAGCGCCTTTGAGGTGCTGCCGCGCGCCGGGCTCGACCTGCACTTTGCTCATGTCGGCCGGGCCCGCGAACCGTTTCCGACGGTGACGCCGTGGGCGGTGCTGCTGGAGGCCGATAACGCCAGTCTCTATTTCGATCTGCCGCGCGCGATCGAAGAACTGTTCAACGCGGCGATCGAGAGCGGCGTCGTTGTCGACGGTACGGTCGCGGCGTCTGAAGTCCAGCGCCAGATGCTGTGGACGCTGCGCGAGGGCATCGCCCACGCCATGATCGAAACGCCGGGGAGCCTGAAGAGCGACTCGGCGGTGCCGGTGTCCGCGATCGGCGCGTTCGTCGCCGGCGCGACGTGCGCCGTCGAGGCGGTCGTGCCGGGGTGTCGGCCCGTGCCGTTCGGTCATGTAGGCGACGGAAATATTCACTTCAACGTCCTGCCGCCCGTCGACATGGCGGGCGACGCGTTCAAGGCGCGCTGGGCCGATGTGACGGAAGCGATCGAGGCCGTCGCGCTCTCTCTCGGGGGCACCGTCAGCGCCGAGCACGGCATCGGCGCCATTAAGCGCACCGCGCTGCGCCGCATGTGCTCGGCGGCCGAGATCGACGCGATGCAGCGGCTGAAGAACGCGTTTGATCCGAATGGCCTGCTGAATCCGGGGAAGATTCTGTAGAGCAGATCAAGGCGGAGGTGCGGCCGCGTCAAAACCGGGGCCGTCGCCCTTCGAGGGCCATGCACCGTATAGCGGCCTCAGGGTGACGAATTGCGGGCGCTCGTTCAGCCGAACGCTATCTCGACCACGAACAGGTCCGCCGCGCCCAGCGGCGTGGCGGTGAGGGCGGTGGCGTCGTTGGCTTCCAGCACGAGCGCGTCCTTAGGACCGAGCCTAGCGAGCTGCGTGCCGGCCGCGATCTCGATGCCGCCGCCGATGGCGACGAGCACGGCGATTTCGCCGTTCAGAGCCAGCCGCGTCGCGGCGGCGAGGCTGAGCCGGCGCACGCGGTGGCGGCAGTGGCTGCGGCGGGTCATGACATTGAGGTCGTCGATCGGTCCGTCGGTCAGCGTGCTGTCGACGGCGACGTCGCCGGGGAAGGCGAACGGCGCCGTGTGGCCGTCGAGCGTGACTGCGCGGTCGGACAGATCCAGAGTGATGCCGTTACCGGAGATCACGCTCAAGGTGCGATCGACGCCGGGAAATAGCGAGAACGGACCGGACGCGCCGACATGGGCCATGCTGAGGCGCCATTCGAAGCTGTCGAACGACGCCCCGGCGGGCGAAACCACCATTTCGATGGTCTCGCCGCCGCCGTTCTTCCAAGGCATCCGCCGGTAGGAGGCGGCGCGCAGGATGCGCATCAGCTGAGCCCCGGCAGCTCGAGGCCGTGCTCCCCGGCGCACGCGCTCGCGATGTCGTAGCCGGCGAGGCGGCTAACAGAATTACCGATAAAATTCAGAATGGTGGAGCCAGACGGAATCGAACCGACGACCTCTTCAATGCCATTGAAGCGCTCTCCCAACTGAGCTATGGCCCCATTTTCCACATGTCGCTAGGGCGTCTTCGTTTGGGGCGAAGCGCCGGATCCGTCGCGAGGGCCGCGGTATAACCGCAAAGCTTCGTCCGCCACAAGGGCCGTCACGAAAAAAAAGCGGCCCCTTGTCGCCAAACCGTGGCCTGGAACCCGCGCGTGTCCGAAAGCGCCGCTCGGATCAGCCCTCCTCGTCCGGCGCGATGTCGCCGTCGATCAGGTTCGTCACGTCGTCCTCGTCCTCTTCTTCCTCCTCGAGGAAGGTGTCGTCCTCAACATCGGCGGCGTCGTCCTCGACGTCGATGTCCTCGACAGCCGTCTCGACCGCCTTCTCCTCGCCCGCCTCGACCTCATCGAGCGAAACGATGTCCACGCCCGCCGGGGCGACGGTCTCCGTGTCCTCTTCATCCTCCTTCGAGGCGACGCGGGCTGCCCGCAGCGCCGCCCCCTGGAAGACCGTCCCGCATTTCGGGCAGACGATCGGATCTTTGTTGAGATCGAAGAATTTTGCCCCACACGCCTGACATTGGCGTTTGGCGCCGAGCTCCGGTTTTGCCACTGCGGTCGCTTCCCTGTCGCTTAAGGGGGGTTTTCGGAAGCGCCCCGGTTAGACAGGTCGACGAACCCTGTCAATCATGTTTCCGCCGCCCTCGACGGGGGTCCGGCGCGATGCTACCAGCGGCGGGTCTTCCATCAGGAGCCAGGTGCCCCGCGTGTCCGTTTCCTCGTCCCACGCCCTCGGCGCCGCCCCGCTCAGAGCGACGCCCTGCCGCGCGCTCAGCGGCCGGTTCCGGCCGCCGGGCGACAAGTCGATTTCGCACCGCGCGTTTATTTTTGGCCTCCTCGCTTGCGGGGAAACGCGGGTCGATGGTCTGCTCGAGGGTGACGACGTGTTGCGCACCGGCAAGGCCTGCGAGGCTTTGGGCGCCGCCATCGAGAGGCTCGCGCCAGGCCGGTGGCGCATCCGCGGGCCGGGGCTCGGGGCGCTGATTCCGCCTCGCGACACGCTCGACTTCGGCAACGCCGGCACAGGCTCACGGCTCATGATGGGGGTGGTCGGAGGACACGGGATCACCGCGACCTTCGACGGCGACGCCAGCTTGCGCAAGCGGCCGATGAACCGCATCCTCGATCCCTTGAAACTGATGGGCGCGCGGGTTCTGACGGAAGGCCAGGGCGGACGCTGCCCGATCACGCTGAAGGGGGCGCGCGACCCCGCCCCGATTCTCTACCGGACGCCGGTCGCTTCGGCGCAGATCAAGTCGGCTGTGCTGCTGGCCGGCCTCAACGCGCGCGGCGTAACGACGGTGATCGAGGCTGAGGCCTCGCGCGATCACACCGAAAAAATGCTTGCCCATTTCGGGGCCGAGGTGTCGGTGACGCCCGATGGGGAGGGCCGACGCATCGCCCTCGTCGGACGTCCGGAGCTGAAGGCCCGCCCGGTCGTTGTTCCGGCTGACCCATCGTCGGCGGCGTTCCCGATCGTCGCGGCGCTGATCGTCCCCGGTTCCGACATCGTGGTCGAGGGCGTAATGACCAATCCGCTCCGCTCGGGGCTTTTGGCGACGCTGATCGAGATGGGCGCCGACATAGCCATCCTCGACCGGCGCGTCGAAGGCGGCGAGGAGGTGGCGGACCTCAGGGTGCGGGCGAGCGCTCTGACTGGGGTCGACGTTCCCGCCGCGCGCGCCCCCTCGATGATCGACGAATATCCCATCCTCGCGGTCGCGGCGGCCTTCGCCTCCGGGACGACGCGGATGCGCGGCCTGCATGAGCTTCGCGTCAAGGAGAGCGACCGCCTCGCGGCCGTCGCGGCCGGTCTCGCCGCGGCCCACGTCGCGCATGGGATCGAAGACGACGATCTCCTCGTCGAGGGAAGCGCCGTTCCAAGGGGGCGGCCTCGTCGCGACCCACATGGACCACCGCATCGCCATGAGCTTCTTGGTCATGGGGCTCGCGAGCCGCGAGCCGATGGCTGTCGACGACACGGCGATGATCGCGACCAGCTTTCCGACCTTCCGCCCGGCGATGGAGCGACTCGGCGCGACGTTTGAATAGCGCCATACCGCGTACGACGAAACGAGCCCTGGTTGATTTGTAAACGCCGTTCGGCGAGACTTGGCGGCTAAACAACCGGCGCAGCCACAATCTGAACACGTCTGCTGGAAAAAAGCAGGTTCGGGCGAACGACGCGGCGACCTTCGCCTGCGCTGCAACCAAACCGGCAGGCTGTCCGGCCTGACCTAGAGGGAGAAAACGGAAATGAAACTCACCAGAAGCCTTGTCTCCGTCTTGGCCGCGCTCCTCGCCTGGGCGCCGCTTGCCGCGCACGCCGCCGATAAGGTGGTGATCGGGGACATCGACGACATGTCGGGGCCTTACGCGGACGTGAACGGCCCGCGGGCGGTCGAAGGAATCAAGATGGCGATCGCCGACTTCGGCGGCAGCGTGCTCGGCCAGCCGATCGAGTTCCTCACCGCGGACCATCAAAACAAGCCCGACATCGGCGCAAGCAAGTTTCGCGAGTGGGCCGATACGAAGGGGCTCACCATGCTGCTCGGCGGCTCCAACACCGGAGTGAGCCTGGCGATGGCGCCGGTCGCCAAGGACAAGAAGATTCCTTTCTTCGCCATCGGCGCGGCAGGCGCGTCGCTGACCGGCAAAGACTGCAACGCCTACATGGTTCATTACGGCTACGACACCAACGCGCTCGCCAACGGCACCGCCAAGACGATCCTCGACCAGGGCGGCAAGACCTGGTTCTTCCTCACCGCGGACTATGCCTTCGGCACGCAGCTCCAGGCGGCGGCCACCAAGGTCGTCGAAGCGGGCGGCGGCAAGGTCTTGGGCTCGGTGAGGGCGCCGCTCGCAACTTCGGACTTCTCGTCCTACCTCTTGCAAGCGCAGAGCTCCGGGGCGCAGGTGGTGGGCCTCGCCAACGCAGGCGCAGACTTCAGCAATTCCCTGAAAGCGGCGCATGAATTCGGCCTCACCAACACGATGAAGCCGGCGGCCCTGCTGGCGTTCATCACCGACATCCACGCCGTCGGCCTCGACACCGCCCAGGGGCTCTACCTCACCGCCGGCTGGTACTGGGACCTCAACGACAAGAGCCGCGCCTTCGGGAAGCGTTTCTTCGAAAAAACGGGCGCGATGCCGACCTACAATCAGGCCGCCTATTATTCCGCCACGATGACCTACCTCAACGCGGTCAAGGCGGTCGGCTCGACCGACCCGGACAAGGTGATGGCGCAACTCCACGCCGCCAAGGTCGACGACATGTACACAAGCGACGGCGTCATCCGCCCCGACGGGCTTTTGGAGCATTCGATGTACGTGATGCAGGTCAAGACGCCCGCCGAATCGAAGGCGCCGTGGGACTATTACAAGCTGGTGAAAACCATGTCGGGCGCGGAGGCCTACGGTTCGCTTGCGGACTCGGCCTGTCCGCTGGTGAAGAAGTAGCGGCCGCGGCCTCTTGGCCAGTGGGCGGCGCTGGAGATTTGGGCGCCGCCGCAACGAGAGGCTCGCGGAACCTTTCAGGCGTTCAGGTCTTACAGTCGAGCGCAGACGTCTGCATACTCGGCAGCCCAGGCTCACGTACGCTCCAGCACCGTTAACCCAAGGGATTTGCTATGACCGACAAATCGGCATCCAAGGACCCGAAGAAGAACGTCAACGACTCCGGGGGCATCGTCCATCCGGGAATGATGGGCGACGGTACGGAAGAGCAAAACCTCGGAGAGCGCGGCGATCCTTCGAAGCGCATCAAGGAAGATGAGGTGGATGCGGCTTTCAACCAGCCCACCCCGAAGAAGAAGTCGTAATTTTCACTCTCCGAAAATCTCGGCGGCGGACCCGCGTCTCCGGTTTCGGCTTCGAGTCGGTAGCGTGGGCGCGCCGCAGCGCCGACGCGCCTTAGATTTCCCCTGACACCGGGATGAGCGCTCCCGTAACCGCTCTGGCCCCCTCGGACGCGAGAAACAGCATGACCGCCGCGAGATCGGCGGGCGTCACCCAGCGGGTGAAGTCCGCGTTCGGCATCTCCTTGCGGTTCAAGGCGGTGTCGATGGTGGAGGGCAACACCGCGTTGACCGTCACGCCCTTGAGCTTCAACTCCTCGGCCAGGCTCTCGGTGAGCCGGTGCACCGCCGCTTTGCTCGCGGCGTAGGGGCCCATGCCCTCGCCAGCCCGAATGGCGGCTCCGGCGCCGACATTGACGATCCGTCCGGATCCGGATTCGAGAAGGTAGGGCAGCGCCGCGCGCGAGGCGTTCAGCGCGGTCTTGAGATTCATGGCGAACATCCGGTCCCAAGCGCTGTCGTTTTGAGCGTCGGCAATCGTCTCCCACCGGAAGCCGCCGGCGATATTGAGCAGGGCGTCGATGCGGCCGAACCGCGCCTTGGCCTTTTCCATCGCTTCCTTTGCCGCATCCGGCGAAACGAGGTCGACGCCGCCAACGAGCAGCGCGTGCGGGCCTAGCCGTTCGGCGAGGCCCGGCGGAGGCGATGCGGCGTAGTCCAGCGCCGCGACAGACGCGCCTCGCCCGGACGCCGCGCCGGCGACGGCGGAACCGAGCGCGCCGAACGCGCCCGTCACGACGATGACCCTACCCTGCATGCCGCCCTCCTAGGATGGACGAGCCTTCCGACGCGTACTCAGTCGCTCCCGGCCCGATCTGCGACGATCGCTCGCGTTCATGTCGTCCTTGAGGCGTCGAGGCTTGCCCGGCGCGCGTGGGTTGGGCATTGCCGCCGTCTGCCCGATCCGTCACTTGCCGGCGAAGCGGTCCACCAGAATGAACTTCTGCACCTTCCCGGTCGGCGTGCGCGGCAGCGCCTCGCTCTGAAAGCGGATCGTCCGCGGGATCTTGAAGCCCGCCAGCTTTTCGCGGCAGTGGGCGATCAGACCCTCGGTCGTCAATCCCTCGCCGACGCCGGGCGCGGCGACGATCAGCGCCGCCACCCGCTCGCCCCAGGTCTCGTCCGGCAGGCCGAACACCGCGCAATCGGCGACGCCCGTGCGCGGTCATCAAAATCTCCTCGACTTCGGCCGCGTGCACGTTCTGTCCGCCGCTGACGATCATGTCCTTCAGCCGGCCCTTGATGATGAAAAATCCATCCTCGGTCATCAAGCCAAGATCGCCGGTGTGCACGTATCCGCCCCGGAACGTCTCGGCGGACTTCGCCGGATTTTCGAAGTATCCTAAGCACGTCCCGGGCGACCGTCCGACGATCTCGCCGAGTTCGCCCGGCGCGGCGCGCGACCCGTCCGGCCGCTCGATATGGACCTCCGCGAAGCAGAGCGGCGCGCCGACCGAGTCGGGATGAAGCGCGCGGTCCTCGGGGGTGCTGATCGTCAGCGTCCCGGTCTCCTGCATGCCGTAGTATTCATAGATCGCAGGGCAGAGCGCCGCGGCTGTCTTCAGGCGCAGCGGCGCCGGGAACATCGAGCCGGCGAACACCAGCGCGCGCAGCGACGTCAGATTCCGGCCCGGAAGGCTCGGGTCGGCGAGCATCATCGCCGCCATAGTCGGCACGAGGTTCGAGATCGTGATCTTTTCGGACTCGATCAGGCGCAAAGCCTCGGGGGGGCTGAAATCCACGAGCACGTTGCGCGCCCCGAACAGAACGCCTGCGGCGATCCAGGCGAAGCCGACGCGCCCGAACGCCGGGAAGACGGTCAGGATCACGTCCCGCGTCGTCATTTCGAACGCCTCGAACATCGGCCCGACGAACGCGTTGTTGGCCTGCGTCAAGACGTAGGACTTCGGCAGGCCGGTGGTGCCCGATGTCAGGTTGAAATAGTACGGATCGCTCTCCTCGACCTCGACGTCGGGCTCGCCGTCCGAGGAGGCGGCGAGAACGTCCTCGTAAGCTCTGGCCCATTCCGGCCGACCCTCGCCGATCGCGATGAACGCCTGGATCTCTGGGAGTTCCGCCCGCACGCGGTCGGCGGCCCCCAAAAAGCGCGTCTCGAACAGCATCGCCTTCGCGTCCATCGCCTGCATCAGCGCGACGATCTCAGCCGGCGCGAGCCGGTAGTTCAGCGGAATGCCGATGAGGCCCGTTTTGGCGAGCGCGTAGTAGATCTCCGGCAGCTCGGCGCGGTTGTTGCAAAGGAACGCAACCGTGTCCCCTTTGGCGAAGCCCAGCGCCGTGAGGCCGTTGGCGAGCCGGTTGCAGCGCGCGTTGGTCTCGCGAAACGAGAACCGGCGGCCGGTCGTGGCGCAGAAGAAGGCTTCGCGGTCGCGGAAACGCCGCGCCGCCGTCGTCAGCGTGTTTCCGACCACCGTCTTGCCGAGCGCGCGCTTCGGCGCGTGATCCGCCATCGTCGTCCTCCCGGATGTTGCGCCCCGCCTGCCGAAAAAGCTGCGGGTTCCTGTTTAAAACTTACAGCGGCGCGAGGCCGCGTCAACGGCCGGAGAAGCGCGCTTTCCGCTTCTCGATAAAGGCGGCGGCGCCTTCGCGCAGGTCTTCGGTCGCGAATGCGGTCGACTGCGCGCTCGCCTCGGCGTCGAGCGCCTCAGCCAGATCGCGGCTCCACGCAGCCTCGAGTTGCCCCTTGATCAGCCGGATCGACACGGGCGGCCCCTCGGCGAGACGTTCGGCCAGCCCGAAGGCTTCGCCCATCAACGCGTCGTCGTCGACGACTTTCCAGATGAGGCCCCAGGCCGCAGCGCTTTCGGCGGCGAGCGGCTCGCCGAGCAGGGCGAGCGCGCGGGTGCGCGCCGCGCCGATCGCCCGCTGAAGAAAAGCGGTCGTCCCGCCGTCGAGGGCGGCGCCGAGCTTGACGAAGCTCAGCACGAACTTGGCTGAACGCGCCGCCACGACGACGTCGCCCATCAGCGCAAGGCCGACGCCCGCGCCGGCCGCGGGGCCATTGACCGCGACCACAACCGGCAGGCGTGACGCGCGCACCTTTTCGATCAGCGGATTGATCGAGCCGCGCATCCAATCGCCGACGTTCGCGCCAGCCTCGAAGGTCGCCGTGCCCAGTTGCGCGCCGCCGCAAAAGCCCTTGCCGGCGCCGGTGAGGACGACGGCGCGCACCGCATCGTCCGCCTCGGCCTTGGCGAAGGCGGCGGTCAGATCCGCGATCATCGAGCCGGCGAGCGCGTTGTATTTCTCGGGATTGTTAAGCGTGAGCACGGCGATCGCGCCGCGTCGCTCGTATGTCGCCATCGTCATCGCGTTCCTCCCGACTTCGCCGCTCCACCCGCTACAGCGTGCGGGCGATCAGCACCTTCATGATCTCGTTGGCCCCGCCGTAGATGCGCTGGACGCGGCTGTCGCGGAACATGCGGGCGATCGGATAGTCATTCATGTAGCCGTAGCCGCCGAAGAGCTGCAAGCAGGTGTCGACGATTTTGTTCTCGAGTTCGGAGACCCAATATTTCGCCATTGAAGCCGTGGCGGCGTCGAGCTTGCCGTCGAGATGCAGGCCGATCAGCCGGTCCATGAAGACGCGCGCCACGGTCGCCTCGGTCTTGCACTCGGCGAGCTTGAACTGGGTGTTCTGAAAGTCGATCAGGCGCTGGCCGAAGGCCTTGCGCTCCTTGACGTAGGCGATCGTGTCTTCGAGCGCCCGCTCGATCACCGCGACCCCGCCGACCCCGATCGTCAGGCGCTCCTGCGGCAACTGCTGCATCAATTGCGCGAATCCCAAGCCTTCCTGCGGCCCGAGGAGATTCGCGGTCGGGACGCGAACGTCCTGGAAGAAGAGTTCGGAAGTGTCCTGCGCCTCCATGCCGATCTTGTCGAGGTTGCGTCCGCGCTGAAACCCCGGCGCGTCGGCCGTCTCGACCACGATCAGCGAGGTGCCCTTGGCGCCTTTCGCGGGATCGGTCTTGGCGACGACGATCACGAGATCAGCGAGCTGGCCGTTGCTGATGAAGGTCTTCTGGCCATTGACGACGTACTGGTTGCCGTCGAGTTTCGCGGTCGTTTTGACGCCCTGAAGGTCCGAGCCTGCGCCAGGCTCGGTCATCGCGATCGCGCCGATGCATTCGCCCGACGCCATCTTTGGCAGCCATCGCTTCTTCTGATCCTCCGAGCCGTAGTGGAGGATGTAGGGGGCGACGATCGCATTGTGCAGCGACGCGGCGAAGCCGCTGATCTGCTTGCGCGCGATGACCTCCATCAGCACGACCTCGTGGCGGAAGTCGCCGCCGGGGCCGCCGTAAGCCTCGGGGACGGCCAGACACAGCAGACCGGCTTCGCCGGCCTCACGCCAGAACCCCCGCTCGACGATTCCCTCGCGACGCCACAATTCGATGCGTTCGGGCGGCGCATGCTCGTCGAAGAATTTGCCGACCGAACGCTCGAAGATGACGATGTCGTCGTCCTTCAGGAACTCCGCCCTTTGAATATCGAGCGCCGCCATGCCTCTCCTCCCAATTCTATCCGCCGGCTTTGCGCCGGTCAGCCGCCGGTGCAGCCAGCCCTTCGGTCAGCCGCTCGGCGAACTCCTCGGCGACCGCGTCGGCCGAGAGCGCTCCGCCAGACCGATACCAGTCGGCGATCCCGTTCAGGGCGCCTGCGACCGCGAAGGCGGCAAGCCTTGCGTTGCACGGTCTGATCGAGCCGTCCTCGATACCGCGCTCGATCTCCCGGCGAAAAGCACGATCGTACCGCCGCTTCGAGCGCCGGACGGCGGCGCGCGCTTCGTCTCCGAGCTCCCGGTCGTCGAGCCGCGCGAAGCACATGCCGAAATCCGTCGTCATCGACCACGCGTAGGCGCGGATCAACGCCTTGAGCTTGGCGAGCCCATCGCCCCGCTCGCGCTCGATGCGGCCGAAATTCTCCTCGTAAAGCTCGTCGCCGAGACGGAAGAGCTCGATCAGGATCTCTTCCTTGCTGCGGAAATAATTGTAGAGCGCGGGCTTGGTGATATTGAGCCGCTCCGCGATCCGCGCAAGCGGGGTGCGGTGGGTGCCCTCTTCAAGAAAGAGGCGCACCGCCATGCGCAGCACGGCCTCGCGCTTTTCATCCCGCAGACGCCTGCGGTCCTCGAACGGCGTCCAGGGCGCCTCGTCGACCACCGGTTTCGCCTCACCCAGTTTCACCACGCCCATGCGTCCCAGCGACTTTCTTGACAGGCCTCTTTCTCCCTATATATTACCGCCGGGTAAGATAATGTCCAGCGGGTCATGAGGAGGAGAGGCGATGGCGTCCAGAGTGATCGTCGCGGGGGTCGGCATGATCCCGTTCGCCAAGCCCGGCGCAAGCGCGCCCTACCACGAGATGGGCGCGGAGGCCGGGCGCCGGGCCCTTGCCGACGCCGGCGTCTCCTATGATGCGGTCGAGCAGGCCTATGCCGGCTATGTTTATGGCAACTCGACCTCCGGGCAGCGCGCGCTCTACCGTTTGGGTCTGACCGGCGTTCCCATCGTCAACGTCAACAACAATTGCTCTACCGGCTCGACCGCGCTTTTTCTCGCCCGTCAGGCGATCGCCTCCGGCGCTGCCGACTGCGTGCTTGCGCTCGGCTTCGAGCAGATGAAGCCCGGCGCGCTGGGCTCCGTCTACACAGACCGTCCAAGCGCCTTCGAGGATTTCGACGCGCTGGCGGACGAACTGATCGACGCCCCCGGCATTCCCCTGGCGCTTCGTTATTTCGGCGGCGCGGGTCTTGCGCATATGAAGAAGTATGGCACGAAGCTTGATGCCTTCGCCAAGGTGCGCGCCAAGGCGAGCCGCCACGCCAAGGCCAACCCGCTCGCCATCTTCCGCAAGGAAGTCAGTGCGGACGACGTCATGAACGACGCCGTCATCTGGCCGGGAGTGATGACGCGCCTCATGGCTTGTCCGCCGACCTGCGGCGGCGCGGCCGCCGTTCTTGTCTCGGAGCGATTCGCCCGAGAGAACGGCCTCAACGCCGAGGTCGCGATCAAGGCCCAGGCGATGACCACCGACACGCCCTCGACCTTCGAGACGCGCGACATGATGCGGCTCGTCGGTTACGACATGGCGAAGTCGGCGGCGGCGAAGGTCTACGAGGAAAGCGGCGTCGGCCCTTCGGAGATCAAGGTCGTCGAATTGCACGACTGCTTCGCCCAGAACGAGCTGATCACTTACGAAGCGCTCGGCCTCTGCCCCGAAGGCGGCGCGGAGGCGTTCATCGACGCCGGCGATAACACCCATGGCGGGCGCGTCGTCACCAACCCGTCCGGAGGGCTGCTGAGCAAGGGCCATCCGCTCGGCGCAACCGGCCTCGCCCAATGCTACGAGCTGACGCGTCAGTTGCGGGGAACCGCCGGCCCGACCCAGGTCGAGGGCGCCCGCCATGCGCTCCAGCACAATCTCGGGCTCGGCGGCGCCTGCGTCGTGACCATGTACGAACGGACCTGAAGCCGTGGTCGACGCGTCCGCCATCGGAATGACCTTCCCGCCGACGCAGGCCCGCGTCGAGCCGGGCCGGCTTCGGTTCTTTCTCGAAACGCTGGGCGAGACGAATCCGATCTATCGCGAGGACGCCGCCGCGCGTGAGGCGGGCTTCGACGACCGTCCGATCCCACCGACCTATCTCTTCTGCCTGGAGATGATCGACAACGACGAGCGATTTGCGATCCTGGATGCGCTGAAGGTCGACATCGGCCGAATCCTGCATGGCGAGCAGAAGTTCGTCTATCGCGCGCCGGTGCAGGTCGGCGACGAGCTGACTTTCCAGTCGCGCATCACCGACGTTCAGCAAAAGAAGGGCGGCGCGCTGACGATGATCGAGATCACGGCTGGCGTCACAAACCAGCGCGGAGAGCGGGTCGCCGACTGCATCCGTGTCGTCGTCGTCCGCAATTAGGAGCCTCGCATGCCCGTCAGCCTCGAGAACGCGAAAGTCGGCGACGCTGTCGTCGCCAAGACCTTCCCCAAGATCACGCGCGCAAAACTGGCCCTCTACGCGGGCGCGTCGGGCGATCACAACCCGATCCATATCGACAGTGATTTCGCCAAGGGGGCCGGTTTCCCTGACGTCTTCTCGCACGGCATGCTGGTCATGGGCCTGCTCGGCCAGGCGCTGACGGACGCCGTCCGCCCGGACCGGCTGCGGAGCTTCTCGACCCGCTTCGTCGCCATCACCCAGCTCGGCGCCGCCATTCGCTGCGACGGCTCAGTCGCAGACGTCTTCGAGGCCGAAGGGGAGCGGCGCGCCCGCCTCTCGCTCACCGCCAAAGACGAGACCGGCGACCTCAAGCTCGCCGGCGAGGCGATCGTCGCGCTCTGATAGTTTCGGGAGGGAGGTGTCATGAGCAATCTTGCCGGCAAAGTCGCGCTCGTCTCGGGCTCAGGCCGCGGCATCGGGCGGGCGATCGCGCTGAAGCTCGCCCGCCACGGCGCGAAGGTGGTGGTCAACGATCTCGACTCTGAGCCCGGGGACGCGGTCGCCGCCGAGATCAAGGCAGCTGGCGGCCAAGCCGTCGCGGTCAACGGCGACGTCACTGCGCCGGGCTTCGCAGACCGCTTCGTCGGCGCCGCGATCGATCAGCTCGGCGGCCTCGACATCATCGTCAACAACGCCGGCTACACCTGGGACTCGACGGTGCAGAAAATGACCGACGAGCAATTCCAGGCGATGCTCGACGTGCATCTCGTCGCGCCGTTCCGCATCCTCCGGGCCGCCGCCGAGCCGATCCGTGTCTTCGCCAAGCAGGAGGCGGCGGAGGGACGCGAGGTGTTTCGCAAGGTGGTCAACATCTCGTCGCTCGCCGGCCTCTATGGCAACGCCGGCCAAGTCAGCTATTCCGCCGCCAAGTCGGCGCTGATCGGCATGACGCGAACGCTGTGCAAGGAATGGGGTCGCTACAAGGTCAATGTCAATTGCGTCGCCTTCGGCCTGATCCAGACCCGCCTCACTCGGGCGATCGAGGAAAAGCAGGCGACGATCGACGTCGCCGGGCGCGCCATCAAGGTCGGCGTCCAGCCGCAACTGCTCGAGGCGATCGATCGCATGGTCCCGCTCGGCCGCGGCGGGACGCCCGAGGAAGCGGCGGACGCGGTCTATCTCTTCTGCACCCCGGAATTGAACTACATCAGCGGACAGGTCGTCGCCGTGGCGGGCGGGCTGTTGATGTAAGCAGGCTGGCGGACCTCGTCCTTCGAGACGCCCGCTTCCGCGGGCTCAGGACGAGGTCATGGCCCAGCCGCTTACTCCGCCGGCGCGCGCCTTTCCGCAAACTTGACCTTCGGCACCAGCGCCGCCGTCGCGGCGACCAGCAGCGCGACGACGAACATCGCGATGAAGGTGACCCGCAGCGATCCGTCGAGCGCGCTCTTCAGCGCCGTCGCGGCTTCGCCGCCGTCGAGCAGTCGGCGAAGCTGGTCCGGGCTGACGGCGCCAAGCCCAGCGTGCTTCAAGCCGAAGTTCATGACGGCGCCGAACACTGTGGCGCCAAACGTGCTCCCCAGCGTGCGGGCGAAAAGATAGGCGGCGGTGACGCTGCCGCGCTCCGACCACTCGACGATCTCCTGAATCATCACGATCGAGGCGCTGCTCGACAGTCCCATCCCCAAGCCGACGATCGCCGAGCCGATCCCCGCGACGACCGGAGGCGAATCGGCGCGCAGAAAGACGAAGGCGAGCGCGCCGATAGGGACGAGCGCCGAGCCGGCCCGCAATACGTTGCGTAGCCCAAAACGCCCCCAAAGGCGCGGCGACAGCGTGGCCCCGATCGGCCAGCCCAGCACCATCGCCGACAGCGCAAAGCCTGCGGTGAGCGGCGGACGGCCCATCACGCCCTGGACAAACACCGGAAGAAAGGTCGTGAGCCCGATCATCACCATGCCGGCGAACAGCGACGCGGCGTTGACCGCGGCGATCGGCCGGCGGCCCCAGAGTTTTGGCGAAATCATCGGCTCGGGCGAGCGGCGCTCCTGCACGACGAAAGCCGCGACGGCGACGACCGCGATCGCGGTAATGATCGTGATCTCGGTCCAGCCCGCGGTCGAGAAGGCGGTCATCGCCGCCATCACCGCGGCGATGGCGATGGTGAACACCCCGGCGCTGATGTGGTCGATCTTGCCGCGCTTTTCTGACTTTTTCTCATGCAGGTAGAACCAGAATCCGCCGGCGGCGGCCGCGCCGATCGGCAGGTTCATCCAAAAGATCCAGGCCCACGACCAATATTGGATGATCAGCGACCCGACGAGCGGCCCGAGCACGGCCGATATCGCCCAGACGCTGGCGAGCCACCCCTGGATCTTGCCTCGCTCGTGCACGGAATAGAGGTCGCCCACGATCGTCATCGCGGTCGGCTGCACCGCGCCTGCGCCGACGCCCTGCAGCAGGCGGAAGGCGATCAACGACGGCATCGACCAGGCGAAGCCGCAGAGAAGCGAGCCGATCAGGAAGATCGCAATCCCCGCCAGCATGACGATCTTTCGACCCCGGAGGTCGGAGAGCTTGCCGAATACGACGGTCGTGGCGGTCTGGGTCAGCAGAAAGGCCGCGAACACCCAACTGTAAAGCTCAAGGCCGCCGAGTTGCGCCGCGATCTGCGGCATGGCTGTCGAAACGATGGTCGCTTCGATCGCGATCATGAAATTCGCGGCGATCACGGAGGCGAGAACGAGGGTGCGATGCGTCGTGAGAGCGGTCATCGGCGCTACATAAAGGAGCAGCCCCCCGGCCGCCAATCACGATAAGGGGAGGGTTCCGGCGCTTTCAAGGCCCTATTTCGCCAATCGCGACCGAGAACGTTCGCCGGCTAGCCGCCAAGATAAAGCTTTCGCACCAGGTCATTCTCGGCGAGTTCCGCCGTGGAACGGCCCTCGAATGCGATGGAGCCGTGCACGATGACGTAGCCGCGGTCCGCCACACGGATCGCCTGATGAAAATTCTGCTCGGCCATCAGCACGGTCAGGCCGAGCCGGACCTTAAGCTCGGCGATGGCGTCGATCACCAGCTTGACGACGATCGGCGCGAGGCCGACCGACGGTTCGTCAATCAGGAGGATCTTCGGCTCCGCCATCAGCGCGCGGGCGAGCGCCACCATCTGCTGCTCGCCGCCGCTCATGCTCCCGGCGGCTTGGCGCCGGCGTTCGGCGAGACGCGGGAAGAGATCGTAACTGGCCTCGAGGTTGCGTCGGATGTGAGGTCGCGCCTGCCGGCGCAGCGCGCCGAGATAGAGGTTCTCCTCGACGCTGAGCTTCGGCAGGAGATGGCGTCCCTCGGGAACGAGGATGACGCCGCGCGCGACGATCTCCTCGGTTGCGAGTCCGACAAGATCGATCGATTCGCCATCGATCCGCGCGACAATCTTTCCCGCGGAGGGACGCAGCAGGCCCATCACGCATTTCATCAGCGAGCTCTTGCCGTTGCCGTTCGTGCCGAGCAGGGCGACCGTCTCGCCGGCCTCCACCTTGAGGGAGACGTCCTGCAAGGCGAGCACGTGGCCGTAGCTGGCCGAAAGGCCTGAGATTGCGAGGCTATTCTCCAAGGTAGGCTCTCTGAACCTCGACGTTGGCCAGGACCTGCTCCGGGTCGCCGTCGGCGATCTTGCGGCCCGCGACCAAAACCACGAGCCGCTGCGAGAACGCGGTTACCGCCCGCATGATATGCTCGATCATCACGATCGCGACGCCGCGCTCGTTCATGCGCATCATCAGAGCGAGGATCTCGTCGACCTCGGAATGGGAGAGGCCGGCCATCGCCTCGTCCACGAACAGCAGTTGCGGCTTGGCGACCGTCGCACGCGCGAGATCGAGCTTGCGCAGGTCAACCTGGGTCAGATCCTGAGGCAGCGCCTCGCGCCGCGCGGCGAGACCGACGAATTCGAGCGCATCGTCGATCGCGTCTTCCGACTGTCCCCGCCCTCCAGCGAAAACCAGCGGCACGCGCAGATTTTCGGCCACCGTCAATCCGCGAAACGGCCGCGGCAATTGGAAGCTGCGCACAAGGCCCGCCCGGACGCGCTGGTGCGGCAACAGCCGATCGATACGTCGATCCTTGAACCAGACCGCGCCGGCGTCATTGCGAAGCGCGCCGCTGGCGCAGCCCACCAGGGTGCTCTTGCCGGAGCCGTTCGGGCCGATGAGGCCGACGCGCTCCCCTACGCCCACCTCGAAGTCGACGCTGTCGAGCGCGACGAATTCCGCCAAACCGCTTGCTGAGGCTCTTGGCGTGAAAAAGGGGAAGCCCGCTCACGCCGGCCTCCGCTTGCGCGTCAGGCCCAGGAGACCGATGAGCCCTTGCGGGGCGAGCACGACGAAGCCGATCATGAGCAGACCGACGATCAGAAGGTTGACCTCCGACGAGATGGTCACCGTGATGACCTGCTGGGCTGTGCCGAGAAGAAGCGCTCCGAGCACTGGCCCGAACCACGCCGTCGTGCCGCCGATCAGCGGCATGGCGATCGAGTTCACGGCGTAGGAGAGATTGAAGGCGGACGACGGTTCGAGGAAGGTCAGGTAATACGGCAAAGGCGCCCCGGCCATGCCCATGAACGCGCCGCTCAAGGCGGTCGCGATCAGCTTCAGTCGAAGCGTCGGAACGCCCGTCGCCTCCGCGGCGACCTCGTCGTCGCGGATCGCGATAAAGCCAAGTCCAAGGCCGGAAGTCTCGATCGCTCGGCTGACGGCAATCACGATAACCGCCAGCGTCAGCATGAGGGAGACCATGTACTCGATGTAGCTGCCGAAGATCGGAACGTGCTTCGGCCGGATCGCGTAGACCCCGGCGGACCCTCCGACGAAATCCCAGTTGGTGATCAGCGTCTGTAGCACGACCGCAAGGGCGAGAGTGGCGATCGCAAAGAAGATCCCGCGCAGCCGCAGGGTCAAATAGCCCGTTCCGAGGCCGACCAGCCCGGCGACGGCGCCGCCTGCGAACATCATCACGGGAAGCGGAACCGGCGCGATCTTGTCGAGCGCCACGCCTGTGTAGGCGCCGAGCGCCAGGAAGGCCGCGACCCCGAAATTGACGTAGCCGACATAGCCGCCAAGAATGTTCCAGGCGCACGCCAGCACGACATATTCGAGGACCGTGTAGCCGGCGTAGAAGACGTAGTCGTTCCCCACCGCCCGCATGGCGGCGAAGAGCGCGGCGGCCGCCAATGTGACGAGCGCGAGGAAGCGGAAAAACGCCATCGCCTAGCGCCCGAACAATCCGGAGGGGCGGACGGCAAGCGTCAACAGCAGGAAACCGAAGGAAACCGCCGGCGCCCAGGATGCGCCCGCAAAGATCGACGTCAGGTTTTCGATCACGCCGAGCATCACCGCGGCGATCCAGGTTCCGGGCAGACTGCCCATGCCGCCGAGCACGGCGATCGCAAAAACCCGGCCGATGAACTCGCGCCCGATCGCCGGCTCGACCGGCTCGAGCACCAGCAGCAACGCTCCCGCGGCGCCGGCGAGCGCGATGGAGATGGCGAAGGCGATGCGCTTCAGGCGAACCGGGTCGGCGCCCATGAGGCGTATGGCGGTCGCGTCTTGCGCCACGCCCAGAATCGCGCGCCCGAGAAAAGTGCGACTGAGAAAGAGTTGCGCCGCCGCGAGAATCGCCAGCGCTCCGAAGAAAGGAATGAGTTCCCGGAGCGGCAAGGCGACCGGCCCGATTTTGATGGACGTCGTGGTGTAGGCTGCGGAGGTGTAGCGGTAGTCGACGCCGAACAAGAGGATCAGGACGACCTCGCCCACGAACATCAGGCCGAAGAAGAAGGCGAGCCCCCGCATCGAATTGTTGCCGCGCCGCTCGAACGCCCGATGGTAGACCTGATAGACTCCGAGGCCGGCCCCATAAAAGACCGGGACGACGACGAGCGCTGCGACAAGCGGGTCCAGTCCGAACCGTTCGCTGATGACAAAAGCGCCGTAGGCGCCGAACACGACGAACGCGGGATGGGCGATGTTGGCGATATCGAGCAAGCCGAATGAGATCGTCGCCCCGGCGGCGACGCCGGCATAGAATCCGCCGAGGAGAATTCCCGAAACGACGGCGTTTGCGAGGAGGCTGAAGGAGACCATGGGCTAAGGGTCCAGCGGCGATCGCCGCGGCGCGCAATCCTCTGCGGCCGCGGCGATCGAGTCACTGGCGCGCCTTGTCGAACGGCGAAATCAGATCGCCGGTTTTCATCTCGGGCGGCCCAACGAGGACCAGATGGTCCGTCCCGGTAAACTGGCTCGGGTCCTTGCTCTTGACGTTCTGGAACTGGATCAGGAACGTGCGCGGCGTCGCCCACTCCCCGCCCGGCCCGAACTTGACGTCGCCGATGATGGTGTTGAACGTGTTGGCGTGGATGTAGGGGCCGAGCTTGTCGCCCTCGAGCGACTTCGTCCCCTCGACGGCGGCGGCCAGGATCTGCAGATCGGCGTAGGCCCAGGGCGCGACGTAATAGCCGATCGGATCGACGCCCTCTGCTTTCGCCTTCGCCTGATATTTGGCCAGGAACTCCATCGATCCCGGGAACTGGAGCTTGGGCGCGGGCAGCCAATAGGCGAAGTTGACGAGCCCGTTGATCTGCGGACCCAGGATCGTCTCTGCGTCCGTCGTCTGCAGGCCGGTCATTGTGCCGCCGATCATTTGGGCGGTCAGACCGACCTCGGCGATGGCGCGCGCGACGTTGATCGTTTGTCCAGGCTGAGTGCCGACCACGACAAGGTCGGGGTTAGTCGCCTGGACCTCGCGAACCAGGGTCGAAAAATCGGTCATGCTCGGCGGAAAGGTCCGGTCGTAGACGATCTTCATGCCGCGGGCCTGCGCCGCATTGCGCACCCCTTCGAGAACCGAGTGGCCGAACTGAATGTCGGGGGTGATGACGGCGATCGTCGACGGCTTGGGATTGAGCTGGTCCGCCACATCGAAGAACGGCTTGGTCGCGACCTTCGCCGGATCCTCGCCGGTCGGCGCCATGCTGAAGTACTTGTCGTAATTGAGCTTGGCGTTATTTGCGAGGCCGAACAGGCCCATCAGCACCATGTCGTGCTGCATGGCGATCGGCAGCGCCGCCGCGATGATCGGCGTCGCATAGCCGCTGTTGATCAGATCCACCTTATCGACATCGAGGAGCTTGGTGTAGATCGGCGGCACATTGGCCGGATTGCTCTGGTCGTCGTAGTAGACGAGTTCGACCGGCCGGCCGAGCAGGCCGCCCTTGGCGTTCTGATCTTCGGCCCAGATCTTCATGGCGAGCAGCGCGGACTTGCCGCTGCCCGCCAACGGGCCTGACTGGGCCATGCTGAAACCGATCTTGATCGGATCGGCGGCAAAGGCCGACGACGCCGCGAGCGCTGCGACCACGACCGCGATGGCGCGGCCGCCTAACCGGCGCAACACGCTTCCCTTCTGTCTCATGACGTCCTCCCATTCGATTGCGCCGCGTAAAGCGGACTTGGTTATTCTTGAACCCGTTTGAACTAGTGGCCATGAGTGTGGGCGTGGCCATGATGGCCGTGGCCTTCGGCGCGCAGCTTGTCGCGGAAGTCGGCCATTTGTTCGAACAGCGTCAGAACGTCCGGTTCGGTGTGTTCGCCGCGGAATTCTTCAAACAGATTCCGGACGGTAACCACCACGCGCTCCGCGTCGCCCCAATCGGCGTAGCGACCAAGCTGCATGTCGAACGCCGCGTCGCGGGCGGTCATGCCCTTGTCGAAACGCTTGCGCGCCTCGTCCTGGACGAATTCGAGATAGCCCTTCATCTCGCGCACAGGCTGCTTGTCGCAGATCGGCCCATGTCCGGGAACGACGACGTCGACGTCCATCGCAAGGATGCGATCGCAGGCGCGGACCCAGTTCGACACCGGGCCGGCCCAGGCGATCGGCGTCCCTTCGTTGAAGAGGAGATCGCCGGTGAAGACAACCCTATCTTCGGGAACGAGCGCCACCGTGTCGCCGCGCGTGTGCGCGGGCCCAAGCTCGATCAGGCGCACGGTCTTGCCGCCGACCTTGAGCTCCAGTTCGCCGCTGAAGGTGCGGTCCGGCTTCTTGAGCTTGACGTCGCTGAAGTCGAAAGGCTTGAAGAGTTCAGCGAGGAATTCCGCGCCGCGCCCGAGCTGCTTCGCGTTCACCATCATCGAGTGATAGAGCGCGGGATGGGTCGGATCCATTTCGTCGAACGTCGCCTGGGTGGCGACGATCTCGGCGCCGTCGACCAGCTGGTTGCCGAACGTGTGGTCGCCGTTGTGGTGCGTATTGAAGAGCGTGTTGATGTGCTCGGCGGCCGGAACGGCGCGGCGCATATCGCCCAGCATCTCGGCGGTCAGCTTCAGATCGAACAGCGTGTCGACGAGCAGCGTCTGGTCTCCGTCGACGATCAGCCCCGCATTGCTCCAGCCCCACGACCCGTCCGGCAGGAGATAGGCCCAGACGCCGTTGCCGATGTCCTTGAGCCCCTTGGTGTACCGCCATTTCGACATGGGCTTCCTCCCATTGGCGCAGCGGCGCCTTCGAGCGCGTTCGCGCGCCCTGCAGTTCCTGACCTTATGCGAACTTGATCCGAATGACAAGTATCTTGATCGTTCGTTCAATCAGGATTAAGGTGCCTGCCTGAGGATGTGGAGTTGCGACGACGATGAAGGCCGCGAAAACCGCGCGCGCCGCCGTGGAGGCCGGATCGGCGGGCGCATCGTCGCGCGAGCGCATCTTGCAGGAGGCGGAGCGCGTTTCGGCGCCAACGGTTTCGACGGCGCCGCCATGCGCCAGGTCGCCGAGGCCGCCGACGTCCCGGTGGCGCTGGTCAGCTATCACTTCGGGTCGAAGGAAGGCCTCTACCGCGCGGTCTTCGAGCGGCGCGTGCCGACCGTGGTCGAGCAGCGTCTCGCGGGCCTGGCGATTGCGATGAGCGAAGCCGATCTCGATCGCCGGCTCGAGCTCGTCGTCAAGGCCCTGGTCTTCCCGATGTTGCACCTGCGGGCGCACGATCGCGATCCGAGTTTTGGGCGCGTGCTGGCGCACGAGACGATGGATCCGAGTTCGGAGCAGCGGGGGTTCATCCGCGACATGTTCGATCCGGTTGCGCGCGCCGTCGTCGAAGCGCTCACCTCGGCCCTTCCGGGGCGAACGGAGGAAGACATCTGGTGGGCCTACGAGTTCATGTTGGGCGCCATGGTCTACGTGATGGGCGACGCCGGCCGCATCGAGCGTCTGAGCGGCGGCCTCTGTCGGCCCGACGACGAGGAGGGCGCGGTCCGGCACATGGTGGCGTTCCTGACCGCAGGCGTTCGTTATGGCGCGCCGCCGCCCGCGGCGAAATCGAGGCCGACGCTCAAATCAAACGAGACCAAGACAAACAACGCCAAGGGAGGAAAGACCAATGCGACTGGTGACGTTTCAAAAAGGCGACAGCCACCCGCGCGCCGGCGCGCTCGTTGACGGAGACGCCCGCGTCGTCGACCTCGCCGAGGCCCACGCCGCGGCGTTCGGAAGAGAGGGCCTCGGAAGCGTGCTCTCGATCGTCGAAGGCGGCGACGCGGCGCTCGGCCAAGCCTATGAGGCGGTGAAGAAAGCGCCTGCCAGCGCCACCCTCGCGCGCGCCGATGTGCGGCTTCGTGCGCCGATCCAGCCGCCGCCGCAGATGCGCGACTGCCTGTGTTTCGAACTGCACCTCAAGCAGGCGACTTCAGCCCTGCAGAAGATGGCGGCCAAGCAGGGACCCGATCCGGAGAAGGCGATCGCCGAGATCGAGCGGCGCGGGCTGCCCGACGCGCCCCCGACCTTCTACAAGCAGCCGATCTACTACAAGGCCAACCGCTTCGCGGTGATCGGAACCGACGAGGATGTGGTCTGGCCGCCCTACTCCAAGTTTCTCGATTTCGAGCTCGAGTTCGGAGTCTACATCAAGGGCAAGGTCAAGGACGCGCCAAAAGCCGACGCTCTGAAGCATGTGTTCGGCTACACCATCTTCAACGACGTGTCGGCCCGCGACGCGCAGGCGGTCGAAATGGAAGGTCGCCTTGGCCCCGCGAAGGGAAAGGACTTCGACACCGCGAACCCGATGGGGCCGTGCCTCGTGACGGCCGATGAGATTCCCGACCCCTACAACCTCACCATGATCGCACGGGTGAACGGCGAGGAGTGGGGTCGTGGAAATTCCGGGTCGATGCATTGGAAGTTCGAGGACCTGATCTCCTACATCACCCGCTCGGAGACGCTGTACCCCGGCGAGTTCCTCGGCTCGGGCACCGTCGGCAACGGCTGCGGCCTTGAACACATGCGCTTCATCAAGCCCGGCGACGTGATCGAGCTTGAAGTCGAACGCATCGGCGTCCTGCGCAATCGCATCGTCAGCGCCTGAACGACCGCGTCGCTCGGGCGGTTACGGGCGGGACACAAGCGAGCCGTCCCGACAACAGACGCTCAACGCAGGTTCACGGACGGATCTCGATGTCGGTCGCACGCACCATGCGGTCGAGCGTCAGGATCGGCGCGCCGGCCGCCTTCGCGTAGGCGTAGTGGAAGCAGTCGAAGTTGCTGAGCGCGCGTTTCCCGAGGCCATGGGTCTCCGCGACGGCGACCGCGAACCCCAGAACATCCCGAGACCTCCCCGCCTCGCGCAACGCAATGTTGCGGGCCTCCAGCCACTCGGTAACGGCGCCTTCCGCTTCACTGAAGCGGCAATCAAGCTGGTCCCGCCGGGATAAGACAATGATCGCCTCCCATGCCGCGAGCGTGGAGGTCCACGGGTCGTCGGCGCGGCCGAGCGCCGCCTCGTAGAATTCGGCGGTCTCCTCGCCGGCGATCAGCGAAACGATCGCGCAGGCGTCGACGAACATCAGCCCTGCCCGGTCAGGTCGTGGTCGAGGTCGTGGTACGCATCGGGGGGAACAGGTCGGCGATCTTTGGAAAAGCTCAGGCCCCGGCGCGCAAGGATCTTTCGCGCGGTTTCGCTGGGCAACTTGCGCTTGACCCGTGCAGCGATCGCCTCGCGCAGAGCGGCTATAACGGGCCACAAAGCAACGTCCGACTCGGGATTGGCTTTGGCGACGCTGTCTCGTCGCGTTTCTGGCGCGTCTGGCCAATCCGAACGTCCGCTACGAGGCGTCGCTTCGACGCCCTGCGCGTGCGCTCGCAGGCGATCGTCTGACCTCGACGCAGACAATGAGCGCCGAAACGATCGGCGGTGGGTATTCCAACCGCCACGCGGCGACTTCCGTTCAATCGCACTTGGCGATGCCGAGCTCGCGTCCGGGACGGCGCTCGCGATTGGCCTTGATTATGCGTTGCACAATTTATTGGCGCCCAATGCCTCGTCGCTAGGGGCGTGCTGTTTAGATTCCTTGTCCGCGCCGTCGCCGCCCGCGGCGCTTCACAAGGATGGGACCAGGGTGCGGTGGGGCGCGCGGCGCATCGGAGGGGCCAGCGGCGTTGTCCAATCCATTTTGACCTCGGCGATGCTGACGGTGACGTCCGCGGGCGGCGCCCCGAAGGGGGCGCTTGTGACGATCATGCCGGCGCCGGCGCGCACGTAATCGGCGGCGTTGGCGACCGTGACGCCGCCTGCGGCCGCAATCAGCGGCGGAACGGCGCGGGCGCGCGCGAGCGCCGCGACCTCGCCGACCGCCGCGATGCTGAACCGTTCCAGCTGCAGGATGTCGAACCCGGCGTCGATCGCCTCGCCCGCCTCTTCGAGGTTGTCGACTTCGATCGCGATCTTCTTCTCCGGGGCGTCTCGGCGGAGCTTTTCCATGACGGCGGCGAGCGGCTTGCCGCGCAGGAAGGCGCGGTGCTCGGCGAAGATGAGAATGGTCTCCGAAAGGCCCGCGCGATGCAGGATCGCCCCGCCCGCCGTGACCGCGACATGCGAAATCCGCCGCCCGCCAGGGAACGCCTTGCGGGTGCAGGCGACGCGGACGTTCGGGTTGACCGCTTCGACCGCATCGACCAGGGCCCGCGCCGCCGTGGCCATTCCCGATAGGATTTCGACCATTGTCTGCGCCGCCTTGAACACCAGATGCAGATCGGCCGCGTCGCCGTCGCCGGAGAGCAGCTGGGCGCCGGCTTTGACCGACTCGCCCGATCGCCGGTGCAGCACGACCGGGACCCCGCGGCGCCCGAACATCGCGGCGGCAAGCTCGGTTCCCGCGACCGTCATGGGTCCGCGCGCGAAAAACACGACATGACCGCGTTGGCCGTGCAGCCCGAGCGCTTCGGTCGTCAGATCGCCGCGCGCCGCGTCCTCCAGAAGGAGGGGCTCGGCCAAATCATCGAGGCGTTCGAACACGTGCGATGCGTGAGCTTGCGACATGGTCTCAATCTCCTTCAGACGTCGCCCGCGATCAGGACGTCGGACGCGGGAATCCCCGCGGGCGCGGGCTTGCCGGATTTCAGCGCGAGCGCATCGACTGCGTCGTTGGTCCTCAAGGCGGTCACGATTCTGCTGGCGGCGCGCTTCATTCCTGGGCCCGGGAACGTCGCAAGGTTCGGGCCACTTGCCGCGGGATCGCGCGGACGCTCGGTCGTTCGCAGACGAGGTCCCATCTCCGCGAGGCGACCGCGCTCGCCGTCGTCGTCAGGGGATGAGGAGATCGCCGTTTTGGCGCAACGAATTGTCGGAAACCCGACAATGGACCGCAAGGGACGCGCGAAGCCTCGAAACCCAACCGGTTTGCTGCGATCGCGGGCGACGACGGCGTCAAGATTGACGCGCCGATGATGAGTTTCGCTCGCGGGGCTTGTTCCCGTCGCAACCCGACGCGTCAACTCATGCGGAAGTTGGACAGGATCGCCTCGGCGAGCGCGTCCGTATAGGACTGATTTGACGCATTGGATTTCATTAGGACAATGCGTAGGTCCGGAAGGCTTGGTAGTCCCTCTCCCGCTTCGATGAGCCGAAGTCCGACCGGAAGTCGCGCGCCGATGCACACCGTGACGGCGGAGCCTTTGATGACCGGCGCGTAGAGCCCGTCCATCGAACTGGCGGCTGCGACCACGCGATGCTCCCGTCCAGCCCGCTCGAGCGCTCGAAGGGGCGCGCTGCGCCAGAAACAATCGTCCATCCAAGGCGGCCGCCAAGGGCACTCCGCCGGCGACAAGGATAGCGGCAAGGGGGTCCATTGATGCGCCGAGCTCGTCGCCGACGTAACCCATCGCAAAGGTCCGCGCCAGATCTCCGTCGCTTCGTACCCTCGCGGGACGTGAGCGCCTTCGCACACCACGATGTCGAAGGCTCCGCTCCGGATCTGAGGGGCGATCTGACAGGAGAAGCCCTCTACCACTTCGACCACCGCGTCAGGATAACTTGTACGGAACGCTTCGATTGATCGAGACGCGAAAAAGGGACTGTACTCGGCGCTCGAGGCGATACGGACCCTCGCAGGGGGTTTCTCGGGCGCCAGACTTCGGAGGGTCTCGTCGTTCAGGCTCAGCATGGCGCGGGCCTTGTGGACGAGCGCCTGGCCTTGCGGCGTCAATTCGATTGGGCCGCCCTTCGACCGCACGACGAGCGGTTGGCCCACAAGCGCCTCCAGCTTCTGGACCTGAAGGGTGATCGCCGATTGTGTCCGGCCCACCCTTTGCGCCGCGCGCGTGAAGCTCAATTCCTCCGCAATGCAAACAAGGGTGCGCAGGAGGTCGAGATCGAGGAGCGGGCGAAGCGCCATCAATGAGGATCCCCAATGAGCGATTTAGAATAACTCGTTTTCCTTTGTGCGACGCGCGCGTCACCTTCTGGAGCACAAACGGAGGGTTTCGTGACCGCGCTTCTTCCACCTCGAAGCATAATGCTCACCGAAGCTCTGCCGCGAAGCAAGGGCCAAGGCGTCCTGATGCTGATGCTGGGCTCTGTCCGAAGCGTTCGTCTCGGCCGTGCGCGCGATATTGGCGCGACATCGACCGAGCGCGAAAGAATGGCGCGTTGGCTCCAGCGCGAGCGCTGGAAAAGGAGCGACCCGTGGACTGCGCGGTCGCTTTGGCATTTTCCCGACGGGTCGGCTTTCCGTGAACGTGACTGAGAGGGAGAGAACGATGACGAAGAGCACAACCAAGACAACATTTGTCGGTCTGACGCTTGCGATGGCCGTTTTACCCGCTTTTGCCGATACATCACCTGATATGACCGAAATGCCACGATTAGCGATTGGTGGTTATGATACAGTCGCCTATTTTACTGTCGGAAAAGCAATACCGGGCAGTCTCGAATATCAGACTATTTGGCATGACGCGCGCTGGCAGTTCGCTAACAAAACTGACCTCGATCTATTCGTCGCAAATCCAGAGAAGTATGCGGCTCAATATGATGGGCACTGCGCAATGGGTGTTGCATACGAGAACGGCCACAAAGATACAGTCGACCCCGAGGCCTTTACGATTGTTAACGGTAAGCTCTATGTCAATCATACGAGATATTGGACAACCGAGTGGCGTAAGAACGAAGCAGAAAATATCGCTCGCGCCGACAAGAACTGGGTGATCGTAAAGGACACGCCTGAGCCCATAAGATAGAGGCTGCAAATGGGGCTGGCCCGCGCGCTTTCATCGCCCAGAAGCCTGTTTAGACCGCTTGCGGCGTCCGGTAACTTGGAACCCTGGTTTCCCGAGGCCGCCGTTCCAGTGTGCTAAGACCGATCATGGCGAGGATCAGCGCGATAGCCTGCAGCGGAAATCCAAAGTACGGTCTCGGAAGACGAGAGATCGGCCATGGCGGGCTATTTCGGCACGGAGATTCAACAGCGGCTGCAGGCGCAGGCCGAAGCGAGCGTCGCTTTCATCAGCGCGACCCCTGGCGCCTGCCAGGCCGGGCGTTTTATGGCCTGCGACGACCCCGACAGGCTTGGATGGGAGCAGATCAGCGTCTTTCTTGATCGGGACGGCATTTGCGGTTTCCGTCTCATTTCAGCGGACAAGGTGGCCGAACTCCGGTCCTTCCTCATGGAGCGGAACTACCGCCTGGACACATGGGACGTGTTCCTCGCCGATCGTCCGACTGGGCTGGCCGCCTCGGAGGCGTTGCAGTCCCGGCAATTGCCGGACGGCCTGATGGAGATCGAACAGCCGACCGACCCCGAAGGCGAATTTATCGGACGCATTCAGGCGCTCATGGGTTCGGCCGGGGTGGTTCCGTTCTCCGGCTCGTTGCTTGCGGGAGCGTTAGGGCGGGCGACCACAGTCGCTGTCGCCGACGCGAACGGGGCGATCGTGGCGTGCGCTTTTGCCCACCGACCACACAATGCCTGGAGCGCGTATCACCGATGGGCTTGGGGCGGTCTGGTCGCCGTAGCGGCGTCGCAGCGGGGCAAGGGCCTCGGCGACTACGTCAACGCTCGCATGGTCACCAACGCCTTCCGCGATCTCGACGCAACGCACGTCTATGAACTCGTCTCCGCGACAAACAGTCCTTCTCGACGCATGGTCGAGTCTTGCGGACTGCGCCCGGAACCGACCCTTGTATGCGGGATTGCGACACCGAACGCCGGCGCACGTTTTACTCGATAGCCAGCCCGTCGGTGCGCAGCCGTCGGGAACTCGCGCTACGCCTGACAATGACCGCTAGGGGATCGGCTTGATGTGTTGGCGCCCAACATCCGCCAACACCCGTTCTTGGCCGTCCCGCCCTTTCAGTCTCGGTCTTTCGCCGACGAGGAAGCGTCCCTTTCGCTGCGAGACAGGCACCACCCCTCGCCGTGCAGCCAACAGCTTTCGTCCTCCACGTGCGGGTCGGTGCGGATCGAGCGGACCCCGGCGCCGCGGTCACGCGCGAAGGCTTGCTGGAGTTGGTCGCTGACCCCGGCGTCGCGCGCGCCGGCAAATTCGTAAAAGGACACCGGGCAGAGAAAGCGGGCGTCGAACCGGGCGCCCTCGCGGTGCGTCGCGAGCAACATGCCCCCGCCCTTTCCGGCGAAGGTCAGGGGGAAGACGAGACGCCCGCCGTCGTTGAGCCCGCGGAGCCAGGACGGAAGCGGATGCGTCGCCCCGGCGCTGACGACGATCGCGTCGAAGTTCGCGAAGGCCTCGACCGACCCATCGGCGTGCTTGACCCTCGCCTGAGGCCAGGCGGCAAGCGCCTCGCGCGCTTTTTCGGCCAGCATCGCATCGATCTCGACCGCCAGGACCTCGCCCCCTGTCCCGACGATCTCGGCGAGGATCGCCGTGTAGTAACCCATCCCGCATCCGAGGTGGAGAACCCGCGCGCCCGGCGCGACCTTCAACTTGTCGAGAATGAACGCCCAGAGGCTCGGCTGGCCGTTGTTCAGCCCGCGCCCCTCGTCATAGGCGATCAGCACGTCGTGATAGACGGCGGCGGGCCCGGACGCGGGCGGCGTCCAGTACCCACTCATGTCCCAAGGGCTGAGGATCCGCAACGGCGGCGCACCGACGAAACGCTCGCGCGGAACAGTCGCGAAGGCCTCGACCACACGCTTGTCGCTCACCTTGCCGACAAGCCGCAGTTCTTCGGCAAACCACCGCCGCGCCTGCCGAATGCCGTCGTCGCCCATGTCTGGCCGCCTTTCGCGTTCAATCCTTCGTGACGTCACACAAAAAGACCTGCGCCCGTCTGCGGATCGCTTTCCGCATGCCGCCGCTTTGGATTATCCTCGCCAAAAAGGGAGCGCCAAGATGCCAACACGCCGCCTCGGCCGGACCGACCTCACCATCGCGCCGATCGTTTTGGGAGGCAACGTGTTCGGATGGACCGCCGACAAGGCGACCTCTTTCGCCGTGCTCGACCGCTTCGCGGAAATCGGTCCCGCCGCGATCGACACGGCCGACGTCTATTCCTCCTGGGTTCCCGGCCATCACGGCGGCGAATCCGAAACGATCATCGGGGAGTGGATCAAGGCGCGCGGGAATTGCGACCGCGTCATCCTGATCACCAAGGTCGGCTCGCCGATGGGACAGGGCAAGGAGGGCCTTTCGCCCGCCTATATCGAAGAGGCGGTCGAAGCGTCGCTGAAGCGGCTTCAGACCGACGTCATCGACCTCTACCTCTCGCATTGGCCCGACATGGCGACGCCCGTCGCCGACACGCTTGGCGCCTATCAGCGCCTGATCGAGAAGGGCAAGATCCGCTGGTGCGGCGCCTCCAACCTCACCACGAACCTGCTCGAGCAGGCGCTTGCGGCGGCGAAGGCCAGCGGCGGTCCCCGTTACGAGGTCCTGCAGCCGGAATACAATCTCGCCGACCGCGCGGCGTTCGAGAACGGCATCGCGAAGCTTTGCCGGCGCGAGGAGATCGGCGTCATCACCTATTTCAGCCTGGCGAAGGGCTTTCTCTCGGGCAAGTACCGCACCGAGGCCGATCTGACGAAAAGCCCGCGCGGCGGCGGCGTAAAGGTCTATCTCAACGAGCGCGGCTTCCGCATCCTCGACGCGCTGGAAGCGGTCGCGGCAAGCCACAAGGCCAGGCCCGCCGAGGTCGCGCTCGCATGGGCGATGGCGCGCCCGGGCGTCACCGCGCCGATCGCCAGCGCGACTTCGCTGGAGCAGGTCGAGGCTCTGATCCGTGCGACCGAGCTGACGCTCTCGCCGGACGAGATGACGGCGCTGACGGAAGCGAGCGCGTACTGAGACGCGGGCGGAACTACAGGGCGCGGTCGCTGCAGGGCGCAGCGGGTCCGCCCCACTCCGTCATGCTCACGCCGCCGCCCGACCCAGAATCATGTCCGCCGCCTTTTCGCCGATCATCGCCGAGGGGGCCTGGGTGTTGCCGCTGACGATGAGCGGCATGATCGAGGCGTCGACCACCCGGAGGCCCTCGACGCCGCGCACGCGCAGCGTCGGATCGACCACGGCCCGCTCGTCCACGCCCATGCGGCAAGTCCCAACCGGATGGTAGATCGTGTCGGCGCGTTCGCGGATGAGCTTACGCAGCGTCTCCGGATCGTCTCGCCCGGTCCCGTAGATGTAGCGCCCGCCGTAGGGCGCGAGCGGCGGCTTGGCGAGGATCGTCTGGACGATCTCCGCCCCGCGGACCAGCGTCTCCAGGTCCTCCGGATCGGACAGGAAGTTGGGGTCGATCAGCGGCGCGGTCGCGACGTCCGGCCCCGCGAGCTTGACCTTGCCGCGGCTTTTCGGCCTCAGGCCGCAGACATGCAGCGACATGCCTGTGGCGAAGTGGAGCTTGCGGTTATGGTCGTCGACGATTTCGATGCAGAAGTGGAGCTGCAGGTCGGGCCGGTCGATGTCCGGGCGGCTTCTTACGAAGCCGCCCGCCTCCGCCGCGTTCGAGGTTAGGAGGCCGCTGCCGCGGCGGAGGAAACTCGCGATCTCTGCGGGTCCCGTGGTCAGCATCGGCCAGGAGAGGCCGAACAGGCCCGGCCCTTTGGCGCGCAGGTTCGCCACATAGTCGCAATGGTCCTGAAGGTTGGCGCCGACGTCGGGCGCGTCGTGAACGACCGGAACTCCGAAGCGCCGGAGCTCCTCCGCCGGTCCGACGCCCGAAACCATCAGAAGCTGCGGCGAACCGAAAGCGCCGGCGGACAGGATCACCTCGCGTCTCGCGTCGAGGCGCTCCTCGCGGCCGCCCCGGCCGAACACGACGCCGACGGCGCGCTTGCCGTCGAACACGACGCGTCGCGCCTGGCAGTCGGCGTAAATGGCGAGGTTGGGCGCGGGCGACGCCTGTAGATAGGCGCGCGCCGCGTTGTACCGCCGGCCGTTCTTCTGGAACAGCTGATAGACGCCCACGCCTTCCTGGACCGCGCCGTTGAAATCGTCGTTGCGCGCGAATCCCGCCTCGACCCCAGCCGCGACGAACGCCTCGACCGCCGGATTGCGGTGGGCGAGGTCGCTCACATGCAACGGTCCCCCGGCCCCGTGCCAGGCGTCCGCGCCGCGCGCATTGTCTTCGGAGCGCTTGAAGTAGGGAAACACGTCCGCCCATCCCCACCCCTTGCAACCGAGCGCCGCCCAGGAATCGTAATCCTGCGGCTGCCCGCGCATATAGATCATGGCGTTGATCAGGCTCGAACCGCCCAGCCCTCGGCCGCGCGGCTGGAAGCCCGTGCGGCCGCCGAAACCGGTCTGGGGCGTGGTTTCATAGGCGTAGTTGCGCTGCGACCGGAACGGCACCAGGACGGCGATGCCAAGCGGAACGTCCGAGAGCACGGAGGCCTTCGCCGGGCCCGCCTCGATCAGCGCCACGCTCGAAGCGGGCGAAAATTGCGCAAGCCGCGCCGCGGCGGCGCAGCCCGCCGGCCCCGCGCCGATGACGATGATGTCGACCGCCGGCGCTCCGCTGCGTTCGGATGCTGAGTTGCTCATGCCTCTTGCCTCGCCCTCTTACGGAACGAGATGATCGGTTTTCGCCGACCGCGTCCCACGTTCCCCCTTCAACGAGCGCTTCGTTCAGGCGCTCTTCTGCTTGGCCTCTTTCGGCTTGTCTTCCTTCGACTCCGCCTTCCCCTTCAACTCGCGACGTAGGATCTTGCCGATCGGCGAACGCGGCAGGGTGTCGCGAAATTCGACATGGCGCGGCGTCTTGTAGCCGGTCAGATGCTGGCGGCAGTGCGCGATGATCTCGGCGTCGGTGAGCTTTTCGTCTTTGCGCACGACCACGATCTTGACCGCTTCGCCCGACCGGTCGTCCGGCACGCCGACCGCCCCGACCTCATGGACGCCGGGATGGGTCATCACCACGTCTTCGATCTCGTTCGGATAGACGTTGAAGCCGGAGACGAGGATCATGTCCTTCTTCCGGTCCACGAGGTAGACATAGCCGCGCTCGTCAATGCGGGCGATGTCGCCGGTGCGCAGATACCCGTCCTCGGTCATCGTATTGGCCGTCTCGTCCGGTTTCCTCCAGTAGCCGGCCATGACCTGCGGACCTTTAATGCAGAGTTCCCCCGGCTGTCCGAGCGGCGCCTCGCGCCCATCGAGGTCGCGGATCGCGATGTCGGTCGATGGCGCCGGCAGGCCGGCCGCGCCCGTATATTCGTCGATCGTCAGCGGGTTCATGGTGGCGATCGGCGAGGTCTCGGTCAGGCCATAGCCCTCGATCAGAGGCTTGCCGGTCACATGCTTCCACCGTTCGGCCACCGCCCGCTGGACCGCCATGCCGCCGGCGACCGCGACGTGCAGGCGGGAGAAGTCGAGCCGCAGAAAGTCCGAGTTGTCGAGCAGCGCGTTGAACAGGGTGTTGACCCCGCTGATCACGGTGAACGGCGTCTCCGCCAGCGCCTTCACGAATCCCTTGATGTCGCGCGGGTCGGCGATCAGCAGGTTATTCGCCCCGATCATCATCGGGACCAAGGCGTTCACCGTCAGCGCGAACACGTGATAGAGCGGCAGCGCGGTCACGAAGGTCTCGCCCTGAGGCGCGACGACCGGGGCGATCCAGACGGCGACCTGCTGGAGATTGGCGATCATGTTGCGATGCGTCAGCATCGCGCCCTTCGACACCCCGGTCGTCCCGCCGGTATATTGCAGGAAGGCGAGATCGTTCGGCTCGATCTTCGGCAGTTCGGTCTTGCGCCCGCGTCCCAGCGCCAGCGCGCGATGCAACCGCACGGCGTTCGGGAGACGCCACGCCGGCACGGCGCGCCGCAGGCGGCGCACGACGAAATTAGCGACTGGCCCGCGCACGGCGCCGAGCAGGTCGCCCGCGCCGGTGACGACGATCGCGCGAACCGCCGTGCCGTCGATCGCCTTCTCCAGGGTCTGCGCGAAGTTTTCGAGCACGACGATCGCTTCCGCCCCCGAATTCGGCGAGCTGATGATGCAGTTCGCGCGGCGAGTAGAGCGGATTGCAGTTGACGACGATGTAGCCGGCGCGCAGCGCCCCAAACAACGCGACCGGATATTGCAGCAGGTTGGGCATCATCAGCGCGACGCGCGCGCCATGCGGCAGACGGACGACCTCGTGCAGGTAGCTCGCAAAGGCGCGCGACAGCCTGTCGAGCTCGCCGTAGGTCATTGTCCGCTTCATGCTGACGTAGGCCGTGCGATCGCTATAGCGCTCGACGCTGGCTGCGAAGAAATCGCCGAGCGAAGCGTAGGCGGTCGGATTGATGTCGGCTGGTACGCCCTCGGGGTAGGACTTCAGCCAGATCCGTTCCATGTCGTTCCTCATTCCGGCCTTCAAATGTGCAGACCCTTCAGGAGCTGCGTGAACGCGATCTGATCGGCGCTCGGCGCGACGCCGCCTTCCTTTTCGCCCCGCGCCGCGGCGCTCTCCGGGAACATGCGGTAGGCGGTGTTGAGCACGATCCGGCCCATTCCCGGCGCGATCGCGTGGACCGCTTCGCCAAACCGGCCGAGCCGGGTCGCGACCCGCGCGGGGCGGTCGACGATCGCCTCGACCACTAGGCCCGCCGCCTCGTCCGGATCGAGGGTCGGCACATGCTCATAGAGCTTGGTCGGCGCGATCATCTCGGTGCGCACCAGCGGCATATTGACGTTCGTGAAGGCGATCCCGCGGTCGAGGAACTCGCTCGCGGCGCAGTTGGTCCATCCTTCGAGCGCCGCTTTCGAACCGACGTAAGCCGAGAACCGCGGCGCCGACGTCAGCACGCCGATCGAGGAGATGTTGACGACATGGCCGGCATGGCGCGCGCTCATGCCGGGCAGAAAGCCCATCGCCAGCTGCACCGCCGCCAGATAGTTGAGCCGCATCAGCCGCTCGACGTCATGCAGGCGATCGTAGGAATTCTCCACCGCCCTCCGGATCGAGCGCCCGGCGTTATTGATCAGAATGTCGACGCCGCCGTGCTCGGCGTTGATCCTGTCGATCAGGGCGGCGCACTGCTCGCCCTCGGCGATGTCGGCGCTATAGGTTGTCAGTTCAAGTCCGAGGACCGCAAATTCCTCGCGCGCAAGCTCGAGCTTCTCGATGTCGCGCGCGACGATCATCGTCTTGGCTCCAGCCTTGGCGAGGCGGAGCGCGATCGCCTTGCCGATGCCGGCGGAGCCGCCGGTCACCAGCACGCGCTTGCCCGCGACCGCGCCCTTGAACGAGCGATCGACGAACAGGGCCGGATCGAGATGGCGCTCCCAGTAGTCCCATAGCCGCCAGGCGTAGTCCTCGAACGCCGGGACCTCGATGCCGGCAGGCTTCAAAAGCCTCTCGGTCTCGCGGCAGTCGAACCGGGTCGGGTAATTGACGAACATGAAGATGTCGTCCGGCAGCCCGAGCTCCTTCATCATCATCTTGCGCATGCGGCGGAACGGCGTCAGCGCCATCAGCCCGCGGGTCAGCGCCTTCGGCGCGAGGCCGAAGAGTCCCGCATTGACCCGCATGGTGAAGGCCGGCGCGTGCGCCGCCTTGGCGAGCGCGTTCAGCATGTCGCCGACCCGCATCGGGTTCGGATCGGTAAGGTGGAAGGTCCGTCCGTCGAGGCCGTCGATGTGGGCGAGATGATCCATCGCCGCCACGATGAAGTCGACCGGGACGAGGTTGATCCGGCCGCCTTCGAGGCCGATCATCGGAACCCAAGACGGCACCGCGTCGCGCAGCTTCTGAATCAGCTTGAAGAAGTAGTAGGGACCGTCGATCTTGTCGATCTCGCCGGTCTTGGAATCGCCGACGACGATGCCCGGCCGGTAGATCCGCCAGGGCATGTCCCTCTCGGCCCGCACCAAGCCTTCGCCCTTGTGCTTGGACGAATAATACGGGTGGTCGAGGCCGCGCGCTTCCTCGAACATGTCCTCGCGGAACACGCCGTCGTAGAGCCCTGCGGCGGCGATCGAGCTGACATGATGGAAGCAGCCCGCCTTGACGGTCTTGGCGAAGGCGAGCGCGTTGGCGACGCCGGCGACATTGGCCGCCACCACCACGGTCGGTTCGGCCTTCAGGTCGTAGACCGCCGCCAGATGAAAGAAGTGGTCGATCTTACCCTTGAGCTTCAGGGCGTCCTCGGCGGCGACGCCGAGGTTGGGGCGCGAGATGTCGCCCTCGATGAATTCGACCCGCTCCGCGCCCTCGCCCCAGAACGCCTTGAGCCCGTCGATCAGTTCGGGCGTGGGCTTGTAGACCAGCACATGCACGGGCTCCCGGTTTCGCTCCAGGAGCTTGCGCACCAAGCGTTTGCCTATGAATCCAGTTCCGCCAGTTATGAACGCGCTCATGAGCTTCCTCTCCCCTCGCCTGGCTATCTAGCGAATATCTCTAGAATGGGCCGCCTAGAACTTTGGGCGGCGAATTCTAAATTCCTATGCTCTTATTCGCGATGCAGAAAGGCGGATTGGCCGCCGAGATCAAACGAGGATGGTCATGCCAAAGAAACTCAAAGACCTCGCCGAAGAGGCGACGGAAAACCAGATGGCGGTGAGAATCCGCGAATCCGCAAACCAGATCTGGCTCGCTGGGCTCGGCGCTTTCGCCAAGGCGCAGCAGGAAGGCGTGAAGGTGTTCGAGTCGCTCGTGGAAGAGGGCTCGAAGGTCCAGGAGAAGACCAAGACGGCTGCCGACGAGCGGATCGCAGAGATGCGGGCGAAGGCGACCGGAACTTGGGACAAGCTCGAGCAGGTGTTCGAGGACCGGGTGGCGCGCGCGCTCAACAGCCTCAGCGTTCCGAGCCGGCAGGACATCGACGCGCTGACCAAGCGCGTAGCCGAGCTCACCGAGATCGCCAAGAAGCTGGCGGCCGAGGATGAGCACGGTGGGCGCACGCGGACGACGAGGGCGAAAGCCGAGTAGCTTGCCGCGAAGTCGCGCGGGCGATTGACCGGGGCGCTGGGTTGAGGGAGCGGTTCCCGAGGGAGCGTTCCCAAGGGAGCAGTCCATGACCGGGCGGCGCCGCAAGGGGAAAGTGGGGATCGCGCTTGCGGGGGGCGGTCCCCTTGGCGGCATCTATGAGATTGGAGCGCTGGTCGCGCTGGAACAGGCCCTAAGGGGCCTCGACCTGACCGACCTCGATCTCTACGTCGGCGTGAGTTCCGGCGCCTTCGTGGCGGCGGGCCTCGCCAACGGGATCACGCCTGGCGAAATGCACGCGATGTTCATTCTCGACCGGTCGCATCACGATCCGTTCGAGCCGCAGTTCTTGCTGCGTCCGGCGTTGGGCGAGTTCGTGCAACGGCTGATGATGATGCCTGCGCTGATGCAGAGCGCGCTCTTCGCCTATGCGGGCGCCTCGCCGTTCCGCGGCTTCGTCGAATCCTTCGCGCGTTTGACGCGCGGCCTCCCAAACGGACTGTTCGACAACGGCGCGATCGCCTCCTATCTCGCGCGCCTGTTCGGCAAGCAGGGCCGCACCGACGACTTCCGCAAGCTGAGGCGCCGGCTCTTTATCGTCGCGGCCGATCTCGACACCGGCAAGGCGACGGCGTTCGGCGCGCCCGGCTTCGATCACGTGCCGATCTCCGAAGCCGTGAAAGCAAGTTCCGCGCTGCCGGGGCTTTATCCGCCTGCACGCATCGACGGCCGCGACTACGTCGACGGCGCCTTGAAGAAGACGCTGCACGCATCCGTCGCGCTGAAGGAGGGAGCAAAGCTCCTTCTCTGCGTCAACCCGCTCGTGCCGTACGACGCGGACCTCGCGACCCGGAAGTCCGGCAGCCGGCCTAGGCCGCTTGCGGAGCGCGGGCTCGTGACGGTGCTGTCGCAGACCTTCCGCTCCCTCATCTATTCGCGCATGCGGGTCGGGATGGAGCGCTACAAGACCGAATTCCCCCACGCCGACGTCGTGCTGTTCGAGCCGGCGCGCGACGACGAGGTGATCTTCTTCGCCAACATCTTTAGCTACAGCGACCGGAAGAGGCTTGCCGAGCACGCGTATCACCATACGCTCAGGGAGCTCGAGCGTCGCTTCGACGAATTCGAGCCGATCTTCGCCCGTCACGGGATCGCCATCGATCGCGCTTCGCTTGAAAGCCGGCTGCCGGAGAACACAGCCGGGCAGAAGGCTGGCCAGGCGCCCCGGTTGTGGGCTAGCGTGAAGCCGCTCGAGAGGGCGCTGGGGTCGCTCGAGAAAGCGCTGAACCGGGACAAACCCGGATGATCATCATGGGGGTGAAACACGATGCCGCGAAAGCCGCCGCGCCGAACGCGTGAGCGCATTCTTGAGACGGCGCTTGCGATGTTCAACGAGTTCGGCGAGCCGTCGGTCGCGACCACGTCGATCGCGTTCGAAATGGGCATCAGCCCAGGCAACCTCTATTATCATTACCATTCCAAGGAAGCGATCGTGGCCGATATCTTCGCCGCATACCGGCGCGAGATCGAGACGACGCTGGCCGCGCCCGAGCAGCGGCTGCCCAACGCGGAGGACTGCTGGCTCTTCCTGCATCTCGTGTTCGAGGCGATCTGGAAATACCGCTTCATCTACCGCGACATCAACGACCTCGTGTCCCGCTACCGCGTGATCGAAGTACAGTTCCGCCGCATCCTCAATCACAAGATCCGGGTGATCGAGCAGATCCTCGCCGGCCTCGTCAAAGGCGGCCAGATGCGGGCCGCGCCAGCCGAAATCACGACGCTGGCCGAGAACATCGCGCTCACCGCGAGCTACTGGATGTCGTTCGAGTTCGCTCGCAATCCGCGAGCGGTGCAGGACGGGCGCACGCTGGCTCGCGGCGCCTTCCACGTCATCGCGCTCGCCGCCCCCTATCTCGAGCCGCGCGAGCG
Organism: uncultured Alphaproteobacteria bacterium; assembly: GCA_963748545.1. Lineage (GTDB taxonomy): Bacteria > Pseudomonadota > Alphaproteobacteria > Rhizobiales > Beijerinckiaceae > Roseiarcus. Next base: position 27,542 of record CAVVJO010000033.1, on the reverse strand, counting down.
CGAACTGTTCGATCAACTCGCCAAACGCTACATCGCCTGAGGAGCTTTCGATGCCTGCCGCCACGTGGACGAAATTTCCCTATGACGCCAAGCGCTACGCCTACGAAGGCGCGGCGCTCAAGGCGGCGTGGTTGGAGCTGCATCGCGGCGACTGCGAGCCGTACCCGGATGCGGCCTTCGTGAAGGGCGCTTTTGCGCGCCATCCGCGACTGAAGGGTTCGCAGGACGCCGCAACGACCGCGGAGGCGCTGCAGGCGGCCTGGCGCGCCTATCACCGCGGCGACTTCGGCGCCGCGGTCGCACAGGGTGAGGCGCTGGGGCCGATCGGCGCCAACGCCGCCAACAAAGCCGCCAACATCTATGCGACCTATCTCGAGGCGAAGAGCGAGGCGAAGCGCGACATGCTGCTCGCTTCGGCCAAGCGCGCCGAGACCTTGCAGGCGGCCGCGCCCGACTTCGCCAACGCCTGGTATCTCCACGCCCAGGCGCTCGGCCGCTACGCCCAGGAAATCTCGATCGTCAAGGCGCTGGCGGAAGGGACCGGCGGCAAGGTCAAGGCGAGCCTCGACAAGGCGCTCGCGCTTCAGCCCAACCACGCCGAGGCCCGTCTCGCGCTGGGCGCCTATCATGCGGAGATTGTGAGCAAGGTCGGCGGCATGCTCGCCAAGATGACCTATGGCGCGAGCAAGGAGGAAGCCGTCAAACAGTTCGCCCTCGCCCGCAAGCTGATCCCCGATTCGGCCATCGCCCGGATCGAGGAGGCGAATGGCCTCGTGCTTCTATTCGGCAAGTCGAAGCTCGCGGAAGCCGAAGCGCTCTACAAGGAAGCCGCAAAGCGCCCCCCCGCCGACGCGATGCAGAAGCTCGACGCCGAGCACGCTCGCGAAGAGTCGGAAGGCTAAGGGGGCCGCGGGAGGGGCGGCGTCTCGCCGCCCTATAAACATCAGAAACTCGCCCTGCCTTCGATCGGCTATGAGCGAGACGCGCGCCCTCCGCGGAGCGGGCGGTCCATCGCGCACGTCCCCAGCATGAGACCATTGATCCACGTCAATCTGCGCATGCCGCGTTGGTTTATCCAGGCGCCGCCAGGCGAATTGGCGGTCGAGGCTCGGCGTCCCCAACCCGAGGGAACATTATGTTCGTCTTTATCAAGCCGACCAGCGCCCCAATCGAACCCCTGAACACCGAACTTCAGCGTAAGCGCCAGTTCGCCGCTCAACTTCGAGAGGAAGCGGTTGGTTTGTGGGCAGAGGATTATCTAGCGCTCGCGGAACTCGAGGACGCCAAGGCCGACGTCATCGAAGCGCAGATGGAAGCGATGCGGAGACTGCAAGCGTTCGCGGAAGCGGAAGCGGACTCCAGCGTTAGCGCTCCGAACGAAACGGATCGATGATCGTCAGGGCGCCGACGTCGCGGCCATGCTTGGCCAAATCCGGATGTCCTGGTCATTTGTAATCATCAGAAAGGATATCATCGCTCGCCGCCAGCCAGATATGGCGGCTAAGGCCGCAAAGAACAGCATCGCGCAGTGGCGGGCCGACGAGGAAGAGCGCCGGCGGGCCGCGGTCCACGAGGGCGTGACAATCGCCGGCAACGAAGTCGCTACGGCGACCGGCGTTAACCCCTCTTTTCTTTCTGATTTTCGAACATGCCCTTGACAAACTTCTGAATTTGTGGCAGGCATTTTCTGTCGGTCGAAAAACAAAGGAATTCCCGGAAGTGTGCGAACCCGAAGTCCCGCCCGAGCCTCCCTGGCAGGCCCCCGCGACCGAGTTGAGCAACGCCGCCTGTCTCTGGGATTTGCAAGGGGGGGGTGCGGATCGTCGGCGTCTCAAGGCGACGATCGCTTTTTCGATTTCGGCTCGGCGCCCGGCGCTCGGCCCCAAAATGAGCCACAACGCATTGAAAAGGCCCAATTCGGGAGCCGTCGCGCAACCGACTGCCGTCCGGCCCTCAGGCGCGGACCGTCGGCCTGCTCAACGAGTTCAAACCCACGATGACCCCGAACGCTCTTCGGGCTCAGGCTCGGCGGCCGATCGGCCGGTCCCGGAATCCGGCGCAACGCATTGAAAGGACCCGATTCGGGAGCCGTTCCAGCAGACCCCTCCACCCTGCGCGCTCACGCCGATCTTGCTGAATGGGTCAAACCCGCGATGCCGACGAACGCCTTCATCGAGGAGGCGTTTGGGCCGGAAAACGGATCGGCGCCCCGGAGAATCCGGCGCAATCCCTTGAAAAGGCTCGATTCCAAACTGGATTTGGCGGGCGCGAGGACAGTCAGAACGGGTGGTACTGAAAGAGCCAGGTTTCGGTCATGGGCTGGTCGCCCGATTTCAGGAAGGCGCGCATTTCGACTGGGTCCGTCCCGTCGACCAGCAGGTCAAACTGCGCCCGCCAATGGCCGGCGACGCCGTCCGGCACCGCCTCGATCAACTGATAGGAGCCAAAACTCCCGCGCGAGGCCGAGACCGCCAGCTCCGGCTTGACGCCGAACGGCAGCGTCTCGAGCGGGCCGCCCAGAAACTCGACCATGAACTTGCGCACCCCCTTCGGGCGCGGCTGACCGGGCTGGCCGCCGCGCCCAAGCCGCGTGGCGACGACCCGGCCGAGCTTCGAGGGAACCGGCGAGTTGGCGAGCCAATAGAGCTTGTAGTTGAGGTGCAGTTCCGACCCAGCCGGCACCGGCAGGGCGGGGACCCACATCGCCACGACATTGTCGTGGATCTCGTCGTCGGTCGGGATCTCGCAAAGCTGAATCGAGCCCTTGCCCCACCCCTGACCGTCCGGCCCCGGCTGCGGCTCGCACCAAAGGCTCGGGCGTCGGTCGTAGTTGACGCCGTCGAGATAGTGGTCGAACACACGGTCGCGCTGCATCAGACCGAAGCCCCGCGGGTTGTCGTCGAGGAACGACGACACCATGATCCGCGGCGGATTGTTGAGCGCGCGCCACAACCGCTCGCCGTTGCCCGACCACATTTCGAGCCCGTCCGAATCATGCACCTCGGGACGCCAGTCGATCGCAGTCTCCTTCTTGGTCTCGGAGAACCAGTACATCGAGGTGATCGGCGCGATGCCGAAGCGCGAAACTTGAGCGCGGACGAAAAGCGACGATTGGATGTCCATGATGACGCCCCTGCCCCGCGTCATCAGGAAGCGATAGGCGCCCACGATCGAGGGCCCCTCCATCAGCGCGTAGATCGTCAGCGTGTCGCCGTCGGGCGCCGAGTTCGATATAGAACTGGGTGAAGTCAGGGAATTCCTCCGGCCGGTCCGCGACCGCGACATCGAGGGCGATGCCGCGCGCCGACAAGCCATACTGCCGCAATTCGCCGATCGAGCGGAAATAGGCCGCGCCGAGAAACGCCACCCAGTCGTTGTGACGCCAGTCCAGCGGCCCGTTGCGCGATTCCTGAATGCGCATGCCAGCGAACCCGGCGCCCGCTGGCAGCTCGCGAGCCGGCGAGTTGGCCGGCATGTCGAAATAGGCCTGTTCATAGATGATCTTGCGCGAATGGTCGCCCTCGACCACGTGCATGCCGACCGCCTTCTGGAAGAACAAACCCAGATGGAAGAAGGTGATCGGGAAGGCCGGCGGCCCATCCGCGAACAGGGCGAAGGCGTCGCGATATTTGATCTTCCCCCATTCCTCATAGTTGATCTTGGCCAAGACCTCTGGCGCTGGACGGGGCGGCGGCTGGTAGGGGGCCTGAGCGCGTTCGCGCGCTTGGGTCCGGAAGAGATCGTAGGAAAACGGGACAGGCGCCTCGAACTGCAAGCTGTCCAGCTCTGCCCCCAGAGCCTCAGCGATCGGGCTCATCGCCGCCGCAGACGCAGCGACGCCCTTGAGGACGGTTCGACGGTCAACGCTATCCGACATGAGATCCCCTTCGACGCGTCGCCTCTCGTAGCGCGATTCCACCTTCGAGCGGAATCACCCATCCGCCTAATTGGACCCTACCCGAACGAAGGTCAGGTAAACGGACTCCCGGCCCGCCCGGCGAGCTTTGACTTCATAACGCGTCGGCCGCCATCCGGGCCAGGGGGTGCGCCAATCGGACGCGCTCTCGGCTGTCCATCGGAAAGCGGGCGAGGCGAGGAAGCGCTTCAGCGTCCAACCGGCGTAGTCGTCGATGTCTGTGGCAAAGCGAACTTCTCCGCCCGGCCTCACGATCCGGGCCAGCGCCTCGACCATCGTGTCCGACACGATGCGCCGCTTGTAATGCCGTCGCTTCGGCCAAGGGTCCGGGTAGAGGAGGAAGACCCGGGAGAAGAACGCTCCCGGCGTGGCCTCGACCAGCGCTTCAGCGTCCCCGTGACGCAATCGCACGTTGCTGATCCGCTCCCGCGCAAGACCAGCCAGCGCGGCCGCGACGCCGTTGAGAAACGGCTCGCAGCCCATCAGGGCGACGCCTGGGTTCGCCTTCGCCTGCTCGATCAGATGTTCGCCGCCGCCGAAGCCGATCTCCAGCCAGAAGGCTTCGGGCTCAAATCCGAAATCCATTGGCCGGGTCAAGGCGTCGGGCTCGATCTCCAGCTTGGGCAGGCTCTCGGCCATCAGCCGCTCCTGCCCAGCGCGCAGCGCCTTGCCGCGACTACGCCCATAGAGCGGGCGTCGTCGCGGTCCCAGAACGTCGTCGCCGCCCGCCGTCATGCGTCCCTGTGTTTGCAGAGGGCCTCAGACGAGGCGGCGCAGAGTGTCGGCGAGATCGGTTCGCTCCCACGAGAACCCGCCGTCCGCGTCGGGAGCGCGGCCGAAGTGGCCAAAAGCCGAGGTGCGAGCGAAGATCGGCTTGTTCAGTTTCAGGTGCTCGCGAATCCCGCGCGGAGTGAGGTTCATCACCTCCATCAACGCCTCTTCGAGCTTGCCCTCGTCGATCCGGCCGGTTCCGTGCAGGTCGGCGTAGATCGACAGCGGCCTCGCCACGCCGATCGCGTAAGAAAGCTGCAGTGTGCAACGGTCAGCAAGATCAGCGGCAATGACGTTCTTGGCCAGGTAGCGCGCGGCGTAAGCCGCAGACCGGTCGACCTTGGTCGGATCCTTGCCCGAAAACGCGCCGCCGCCATGGGGCGCCGCCCCGCCGTAGGTGTCGACGATGATCTTGCGTCCGGTAAGCCCGCAGTCGCCGTCGGGGCCGCCGATGAAGAATTTCCCGGTCGGATTGATGTGCCACACCGTGTTGGCGGTAATCCAGCCGGCCGGGAGAGCCGAACTCGACATAGGGACGGACGAGTCTTGCGACGTCCTCGGACGTCAAGGCTTCGACGACGTGCTGATGGGAGACGACGATCTGCGTCGCCTCGACCGGCTTGCCGTTCTCGTAGCGCACCGTCACTTGGCTCTTGGCGTCCGGGCCGAGCGTCTTCTCGACGCCGGAATGACGCGCCTTGGAAATTTCTTCCAGGATCTTGTGGGCGTAATAGAGCGGCGCCGGCATCAACTCCGGCGTTTCGCGGCAGGCGTAGCCGAACATAATGCCCTGGTCGCCCGCGCCCTCATCCTTGTTGCCGGCGGCGTCAACCCCTTGCGCGATATCGGCCGACTGGGCGTGGAGCAAAACCTCAACGTGGGCGTCGCGCCAATGGAATCCCTCCTGCTCGTAGCCGATGGCTTTGATCGCCTGACGGGCGGTCTCGACAATCTGCTCGTTGGGGATCCGGGGGCCGCGCACTTCGCCCGCAATGATCACCCGGTTGGTCGTGGCGAGCGTCTCGCAGGCGACCCGAATCTGGTACGGGTCGACGCCGGCTTTGCCGCCCTCGCGGAAGAAAAGATCGACGACCTCGTCAGAAATCCGGTCGCACACCTTGTCGGGGTGCCCTTCAGACACGGACTCACTCGTAAACTGGTAATTCAGACGCGCCATCCTGACGATCTCCTTCAGATCCCAGCCTTGTGGGGAGAGGCCGTGAGCTCAGGCCTTGAACCGAGCCGGGGCGCTTGTGGCGCCGAGCGTTCGATAGGTCAAGCCATTTCAGCCCGATCGTTCGTTTTAACGAACGGTCTCGATCTCAGCGTCTTCGACGACGTCATCAGGCGGAGCCAAGGATTCGACGAGGTCGATCAGCCTGCGCCGAACCTTCGGGTCCCGAATGCGCGTAAAGGCGCGATTCAGCTTGAAGCCCTCAGTGGTCGAAAGGAACTGGATATCGAGCGGGCGAGACGCGCCCTCCGCCCAGCCTTTCGTTCCCTGCTCGGCGGGACCGCCCTCGTAAAACCAGTCGATATCGACCTCGAAGACATTGGCGGCCTGCCTCAGACGACTGGCGCTGATGCGGTTCACGCCCTTCTCGTACTTCTGGATTTGTTGGAACGTGACCCCGAGAATGGCGCCGAGTTTGCTCTGGCTCATGCCGAGCATGGCGCGCCGCATGCGCAACCGGGCGCCGACATACACGTCGACGGTGTTTAGCGGACTTTTCACCGTACTTGCTCCGATATTTGGAATCGGATACTGCGCAATGCGATCCGGTTGATTTGACGTAACGGAATTACCGTCTGCACGCAGAGCGCGCAAGCCCAAAAAAATGCAATCCAGGGTATTCTACCTGAACCTCCATCCCAACAGTGTTAACAAGAGGAAGGCCGCCCCTATCGCTCCGGCCGTCGCCGACCCGAATCGCGACTGCCATGTCGGGACTAGCGCGACAGGAAGATCGGCGTCCAGCACGGCCGCCACGCCGAGCGGGGCGGCCGCGATCTCCCGGCCAAAACCGTCCACCACGGCCGAGATGCCGGAATTCGCGACCCGCACCAGCGGAAGGCCCGATTCGACCGCGCGAAGACGCGCCTGGGCGTAATGCTGATAGGGGCCGGGCGTGGTCCCGAACCACGCATCGTCGGTCACGTTCAAAAGCCAGCCTGCCCGCTCTGCGCCCGAGAAGGCGTCGCCGATTTCGACCGGGAAGATCGCCTCGTAACAAATGAGCGGGGTCGCCTTCGGGAGGCCCGGCGCCTGCAGAACCCGCCGCCCGGACCCGGCCGTGAACCCGCCCGGCGTCTGAACGAACTGGGTGATTCCGGTCGAGGCGAGAATCGCATCGAAGGGGACATACTCGCCGAATGGGACAAGGTGCTGCTTGTCGTATCGCTCGCGCAGCAGACCGTCGCGCCCGACGAGTTCGATCGCGTTGTAGTATTTTGGATCTCGCCCCGTCTGCAAGTCCACCCTGGCCGCGCCGGTAATCAGAATCGCACGGGGGCCGAGGAGCGAAGCGATGTCGCCGAGCGCCTCCGGATCACGCGACAGAATGAACGGGAACGCCGATTCCGGCCAGATGACGTGCGTGATTCCGTTTGTTCCGGAGTCGAGGCCGCCGTCGCGGTCGGACAATTCGAGATAGCGCCGGACGATTGCGTCCTTGTTTGCCGGCGCGAAAGACTCGCCCTGATCAATGTCGGGCTGCACCAACCGCAAACGGACGCCGGGCGCGGCCGCGCTGGCCGGCGCGGCCAGGCGGTCCGCGCCCAGCGCTGCGATCGCCGCGAGCGCGAGGACCGCCGCAAGCGAAGGCGCCGGTGAAACGCCGTTTTCCCCGGGCCTCCAGAGCGTCGCGGGGGCCGCGAAGATCGCCGTCGCGATGAACGTGAGGCCGTGCAGCCCGACCACGGAGGCGATCTGGGCCAGCGTCAGGTTCGCGCCGAGCGCCATGCCGAGATCGTTCCACGGGAAGCCGGTGAAGACGAGCCCTCGCGCCCACTCGCTCAAGCCCAGTCCGAAGGCCAGGGCAAAGACCCGCAACGGTCCGGAAGGCCAGAGGAGGGCCGCGAGCGCGAAGCCCGCTCCCGTAAAGACGGCGAGTCCTGCCGGCAGGGCGACCACGCCGAGCGGGAGCGCCCAGAGAAACTTGTCGCCGTCGACCAGACAGGCTGCCCCGATCCACCAGAGTCCGGCCAGGAAATAGCCGAACCCGAGCCACCAGCCCGCGCCGAAGGCGGCCTTGAGCCGGGTCAGAACGGTCGCCCGGCCCACCTGCGATCCATCGATCAGCCAGACGGCGGCCGTCATCGGAACGGCCATAAGGACGAAGAGGCCGTATGGCGGCAGCGCGAAAGCGCCAGCCGCCCCCGCCACGAAGGCGATCGCGCGCCTGCGCCAGCCTCGGGCGAAGATCACGCCCTCGGGAAGGCCCGCGAACGCGCTGGCCAGGGAAGAGCGCTGCGCGATCGCGGTCAATGGACAGGCCTCCGGCCGCGTCCGCGCGCGCACCGGGCTGCTGGCGGCGACGACGACAGAGAGCGCCCCCGGGCCAGAAGCGGCAAGACCTCAAGCCAAAGGTCGCCTGTCCCAGACGAAAAGGGCGCCGAGGCCAAACTCATGCCAACGTCCTGCAAGGGTGCGCCATTGCCGTTTCCAACATTATCAAGGGGTTGGGCTTCCTCCTGTCGTGTCGCGAGCGGGAACGTCCGGACTCCGGTTGAGCGGCTTTCCCGCCGGAACCGGCTCCCTGGAGGATCAGCAACGAGGGGCGGAAACGCTTTTGCAAAACGATCGGGGATTATCAAGGCGTTATACGCATGTGCAGGATTCCTGCGGCCGTGTAAGGGCTCCTTTGACGCATTTCCGCCATAATTTGGCTCCGACTTCGCACTGGAGTCCGCCGCCGCCATCCCAACGCCGGCAGGCGTCGTCGTCGCGGAGGTCTGGTTCTACACTTCTTGACCGTGATCTTGAGCATCGAGAGCGCGTAGGGCGAGGTCATCGGATCACCCTATGGATGTTTTCTCTTTTTTGCAACAGATTGTTCAAATAATATCGAAAAATCAAATATCGTCGCGAAACCCGCCGACCGCGATCTCGCAAGTCTCCCCGGCGCGCAATGCGGCAATGCGGTCAGTCGGATCACGGCGCCGAGCCCAGCGTCCCGGTCGAAAGCGCCAGGGTCGCCGCGGCCGCCAGCGCGGTGCTGTAGGCGTCGGAGGAGGCGTTCTTCGCCTGCAGGAGCTGGGTCTCGGCCAGAATGGCGTCGGTTATGGAAACGACGCCATTGCGATAGCCGGCCAAGGCCGCGTCGAACGTCGTCTGGCCGGCGGAGACCAGCGCTTGCGAGGCGCTGACCGCGGCGAGGCTCGTGCGGAGCGCATTGTCGGCCAGCACGATGGTGCGCACCGCCTCGTCGCGCACCCGCGCCATCCGCGCGTCCGCGCTGTCCGTTTCGGCCTGGGCCTGGGCGAGCAGCGCGGCGCGGGATCCGCCGTCGTAGACCGGCATGCTGATCCCGGCGAGCAAAGTCCCGCCGAAGTGGCTTCCGCTGATGTTGACGGTCGGAGCCTGCTGACCGACCGAAGGAATGGCGCTGAGGTTCAAGTCGCCATTGTTGTACGTGCCGGTTGCGGAAACGAAGAGCTTCGGCATGAATTCGGCCTCGGCGGCCTGAACGCCCGCCAGGCTCGCTTTCTGAGCGGCGTAAGCGGTTTGCACGTCGGGGCGGCGGGCGATCGATTCGGAGATGACGCTCGCCGCCGGCGCGGCCATCGAAGGCGAGAGCCTGCGGCCCGAAACATCGGCGATCCTGATCTTCGTGAGCGGCGAGACGCCCATGGCCCCGAGCAGCGCGAGATAGGCGTTCTGGGCGCCGCCGGTCGCCTCGACGACCGCGAGTCTGACCTGGGCGACGCCCTGACGGGCCTGGGCGACCTCGATGACCGTCCCGATCCCATGGGTGCGGCGATCCTCGGCCGCGGCCTGAACGGCCTCGGCGTTCTTCAGCGACTGCGTCGCGGTGGCGAGACGAGCCCGAGCCGCGGCATTCTTATAGAACGCAAGGGAAACCGCGTAGATCAGCTCCTGATGGGCCGCTGTGAACGCGATGTTGGAAATCACCGAGGCCTGTTTGGCCGCGTCCACCAAAGCGGCGCGTTCGCCGAAATCGAACAGCAGCCACTCCATCGAGGCGGCGGCCACGCTGCCGCTCGCCGAACCGCTTGTCCCGGCCCCGAGGCCCGCCGTCGAAATCTTGACCGCTGTTGGCCTGATATCCACGAACGGCGCTGACCACGATTTTCGGCAGGAAGGCGCTTTGCGCGATGCCGGCTGCGAGCGCGGCGCGACGCGCGTCGTTCCAGGCGATGCGCGTCGTCGGATTGTTCGATTCCGCCAGATCGATCAGGTCGGCGAGCGAATAGACCTTGGCGGGATCGACGGCGGGCGGCGGCGGCACGCCCGCAAGCTCGGGATTGGCGGGCAGAACATAGCCTTTGGCCGAGTCGGAGGCGCCGGGCACGCCCGCAACGATCTCGCCGCTTGCGGTCGTGGCCGGCGTCCAGGGCCGATCGGCTCTCTCCGGCGCCAGATCCAGAGCCGACGTCGCGCAGCCCGCGAGCGCAAGCGACGACGCGACGACCGCAACCGCTCGTCGGAAACTAGGCCTCTGCATAACCGGCCGGCCTTTCGCCATGCAACGCGTCAGGTTCTGCGGCCAGCCGCTCGAGCGTCGCGAGGGGCGCTTCGAGCAAGGCTTCGCAGCGGCTCGTCGCCTTTGCCCCGCCTTCGGCCTCTGGCGCCAGCGGCGCGCCGACGGTCGCGGAGGCGGCGCCCGACGGGCTAAAGTCCCCTTCGTATTGCTCGGCCAACCGTTCCAGGCGATGCGCAACGCGGGCGGCGCCTTCGGGGTCTTGATCGAATCCGATCATGAGCGGTCCCTGCAGCGAGGAGAGCGCGTCGGCCGCCTCGCGTCGGCGATCGAACCAGCTCTGCGACGGACGCATCGCCCAGGGTTCGTAGCGGGTGAGGTCGAGGTCCTGCTCGATCGCGCCGAGCGCCGCCTGCGACTCCGGGACGAGCGCCCAGCGTTTCGCCCGGCTCCCGGCCCCCGCCATCGCGGCGAGGAGACGAAGAACGGAGGTCAAAGCGGGGTCGACGCGGTCCGCCACGCTGACCGGCCAGATCAGGGTGAAGACCAGCGCGACGACGAGGTTGCCGAAGAGAATGCCGATGACCCGGTCGCGCGCGACCGCCATATCGAACGCCGGGGCCGCGCCCTGGATCACGCAGAGAAAGAAGGCGAAGGCGACCTGGAAGCCGACATAGGCAATGCGCGGGCTGCCGGCGGCGATCCAGCCTGAGACGAGCGCCGCCAGAAAGACGATCGCCATCAGCGCGCCGATCGAGGTTACGTACGGCATCAGGAACACGATCGCCGCGACGCCTGCGGCCGCGCCGAGGAGGCAGCCGGCGATCCGCAACGTGAGCTTTTCGATCGTCTCGGCGGTGGTGCCAAGCGAGACGATGTAGACCGTGATCAGGCAAGTGTGGATGCCCGGCCAGTCGAGCAGGGAATAGACCAGGTAGCAGAACATCGCCGCTCCCGTGGTCTTGAGGGCGTAATGAACATAGGCCGGGTTGGTGAAGGCGTCGGGCAGAAAGAAACCTCCCGGGGGCTTGGCTCGGGTGGGCGGCGGCGGCTCCGGCGGGGCCAGCTTGGCGAAGCCGGTCAGCGCAGCGTCCCACTCCTCAAGCGCCGCAGCGGCGAGCGGCGAGTCCAGCGGCGGATCGCGCCGAGGCGCCGGCGCAATGTCGACGGGATAGCCGCCATCCTCGAGTATGGACGCCATTTCGTCGAGCGTGTCGGCGATGCGCTCGCGAACGGGCGCCGGTAGAAGCGGCTCCCCGTCGCCCGCGACGAGTTCGGCCAACGCCATGATCGCCGCGGTGGACTGGGAGGCCTGCTGGAGCGCGGCGATGTCCTGTGCGGACGATGTCTTCTCGGCGCCGGCCAGTTTCAGCCAGGCGGGGATTTCGCCGGCCCCCTCGCGCAGGACGTCCTCGAACGCCAGCCGCGCTTTGGCGTCGGACCCGCGCAGCATCTGGGCGGCGAGACCCAGACGATGGGCCATCGCGCGCTGGGCGAGCCGTCGCGGCGACGGACCGAGGAGGAGATTGACCACGACGCAGACCCCTACGGGAATGCCGACGAACAGCCAGGCGTAAAGCAGCCCGCGGGTCGCGAGTTCGCCGATCTGGGCCTCGCCGAGAAGATCCAGCGCATAGGCCGTGATCAGGGCGACGATCGCCGCGATCGGCTTGAGCTTGCTTGCCGACGCCGCGAAGAGCAGGCCGAACGAAATCAGCGCCATGCTGGTGACGCGCCAGAACGGCTGATCGATCACCTGGATCGAGATCAGGAACACGGCGCCGATGATCAGAGAGACCAGCGCCAGCATGATAACGCTGACGACGATGCTCGCCATGCGGTCCGGCTTGATCACGAAAAAGGCGACATAAGCGGTGAGCGCAGGCTCCGGCGTCTGATAGATTTCGGCAACGAGCGTGGTCAGCGCGCACATCAGCGCGAGCCGCGCCGCGAACTCGAGCCGGCCCGGAAACGGGGCCAGGAGTTCAGCAAGCGCGCCGAGGCGCGAGGGCGTCTCGCTACTTGCAGGCGTCGCCATGATTTACCTCGACGACGGCTGTGGCGCCCAGCCTCATCAATTCGGGCGGCGGATTGTCCAGATGGACGCGAACGGGAAAGCGCTGGGCGACCGTCACCCAATTGAGCGATCGTTCGACATAAGGGACCGAGCGCGGAACATTGATCCGGTCGGTGCCGAGCACGCCGTAGCCGATCCCCTGCACGCGGCCACGGATCGGGCGAGTCCGGTCGATCATCGAATAGGCGGTTGCGCAATCGCCGACCGCAATCGCATGGAGATCGGTCTCGCGGAAGTTCCCGACCGCGAACCACTCGTCATCATTGACCAGAGTGAACAGGCTCTGCGACGGCGCCGCCATCTCCCCGCTGAGGACCGTGAGACCGACGACGCGCCCGTCATGGGGCGCACGGACGGACGTATCCTCGAGCGCGCGCTCGGCGATGGCGAGCGCCGCCTGACGGGCGCGCACCGTCGCCGCGGCGGCGGCCTCCGTATCGATCGCCTTGATGGCGGCGGCCTCCTGTTCCCGGGCCTGGCTGAGCGAAGTGGCGGCGTCGCGCTCGGCCGTCACCGCGGTGTCGAGTTGCTGGGTCGGCACATAGCCCTTCGCCGCCAGCGGCCGCAGTCTCTCGGCGGTCCGTGTCGCGAGTTCGAGATTGGTCAAGGCGCGGCGGACCTGATCGGCCGCGACGGTCGCCGCGGATTGCTGGGTGGACAGCACTCGCCGCTGCGTCTCGAGCGCGGCCTCGGCGAATTCGAGCTCGGCGCGCGCCTGCTCCGCCGCGAAGCGATAGGGCGCGGGATCGATCTGGAACAGGAGGTCCCCTTTAAGGACCCGACCGTTCTCCTCGACCGGGAGGTCGATGATCCGGCCGCCGACCGCCGCGGCGACATGAACGACATCGGCGTCGATCGACCCGTCGTCGGTCGAGGGCAGGTTCGAAGTCCGGCGCAGCACGGGGAGTCCGAAAACGATCGCCCCGGCGACGATCGCCAGCGAGATCAGCGTGGCTACGATCGAGCGGCGCCGTTTGCCTGCGGCCTTCATCGGCTACCGCTCGAACCAGCGCGACCACGCCAGAAGCGCGGCTGAAGCCCCGACCGCCGCACAGACGAAGAGCTGGAAGGGTAGAATGCGGGCGAGGCCGGTCGCGACGAAGACGGCGCGCGCGACGATGGCCGCGACGATGGCGAGGAGCGCCAGAAACATCCAGGCCGGAAATAGGCGCCGAACAGGACGTAAGAGGGCGCGCCGCGAACATCGCATCCGCCAAGGGGCAACGCGATCATCGACGTCAAAAGCACGCCGGTCGAGGCCGCGAGCGCGCCGGAGCCGCCGGCTCCCGCCGCCCGAAGCGGCGACGCCGGCGCCCGGCGAGCGCCTCGTCGGCTCGCCGTCGAGGAAATTTGCAAACCCATCCTGTCCCAATCACAGTCTTGCAAGCGATCCATCTCTGGGCGTTTTCGGGCGGCCCGCGCAGTCGGACTCTGTCGTGGGCGCCCTGGTCACGGGGACCCAGGGTCTTCCGCCCATTCTCGACTTTTCGCCTATTTGGAGTTTTTAGACAAACAATCGCCGAGAACCCGCCACCTTTCGCGTCAACAGGCTACACCTGGTAATATAATTGTAGGCTTAATATCTGCGGTATTAGATAATATCCCGGTAATGTATGCAGTAATTAGCATGCAACAAGATCTTTCCAGCGGACAATGGTTATTAGTAACATTAACGACGGGGATTGGTGGTAGTTTATTAGCAATTGGTTCCGCTGCCGGTGTAGCATTACTTGGTCAATCGCATGGGCAATATACATTTTTTAAACATTTACGTTGGACTCCAGTGATCCTTTTAGGGTATGGCGCTGGGGTTGCGTGTCATTTAACACTAAATTATCGCTTATTTTAACTTTTCGGACTTGGGCGTGGTGGTATCGGCGGTCGTTGTGAAGGTGTAGCCCGCATTGAGGCTACTGTTGATCTATTGAAATCACGAATAGATCTGCGTGCAGACTCAATTGCTTCCTCACGTTGCGGAGTAGGTTGTGGATTATCTACGCCATGTTCATTTGCTTCATTCGCATGAAACTCAGTTGCGTTAGCCTCTTGATGACGTTTATTCACAAGATTGATAACAAAGGTTTTCATTGACAACTCGTCTTCATCGTGTACATCAAAGCCAAGACCATTTTCTTGTAAATGTTTTAATATATTCATTTTTGTGGCGAAAGTTCTACAAGTACAGTTTCTGTAACACGATCTAATAAATTATAAGTGTCGAAAAGTTCTTTTTGATCAGTAAAAAATTCGCGATCATATTGATTATAGTTCTTAATCATTTTATTTATTCGTTCAATAACTTCGTCAGTAACTATTGACTCCGTTAATGTTTTAAATAACCTTTCTGTACCCTCAAAATTGAAGGTTGAATGAGCAACTTCGGGTTCTGAGCGAAGATGCGGATCTGATTTTGATGCAGGTTTGTGTTTATCCGCCGCTTCTTTTGCAGCTTTAACGGCAGCTTTTGCCGCTTCCGCAGCCGTTCGCGCAGCTGCTGTAGCTGCATTTGCACCCTTTACTGCCTCCTCAGCAGCAATACCTGCGGCTGCACTTGCGCTTCTTAAGACCCCACTCGCGGCACTTTGTGCTTTTCCCTTTACGCTTTGAACTCTCTCTGAACTTGCAGCCCCTTCTTTAACATTTTTTGCTACTTCAGAAGCAGCATTTTCAGCAGCGCTTCTCGCCGCTGCAATTTGTCCCCAGCCCCTTTTGCAAATTGCCCAGCTTTTTATTAGATCACTACCCGCTTTTGCTGCAGCATCCGAAACAGAACTAGCAATTGATGAGGGCGCGGCGTCTGACAGAGCCCTTTTTGTTATCATCAGAATCTTTATCACCTGGACGCATTATACACCCCCAAAATTATTCGCCGCCTGTCTCTTTAGTCAAATATGGATTTGAATTTTTTCTCTATTAACTCGCGCGCTCTAAAGATTCTTGAACGCACTGTACCTACTGGACATCCCATAACTTCAGCAATTTCCTCATAAGTTGAGCTTTCCATTTCGTAATAAAATTGCTGTGCGTAAAATCGTTGGGCAAGTCATCAATAATATCAAATACATGTTCCATTTCATCGTACATTAAAGTACGTTCTGGTGTAGAGTATTCTTTGACATCACGCTTTGAAAGAAATTGTTCGATTTCAGAAATTTCAAGATCGGATTCTGGTAAGCGTCTCCCACGAGCTATCAAATGATTTTTTGCAGTATTCACTGCAATTCTATACAACCAGGTATAAAACAACTATCGCCCCGAAAATTCTCTAATGCCTTATAAGCCTTAATAAAGGCTTCCTGAGTGACATGTTAAAAAAAGAAAACTTCACTGGATCCGAAATATCGCGCCACCAGTTTAAATACCTTATATTGGTATTTTAAAACCAGTGTATTTAAATGCCTGCTTATTCCCTTTTTTGTACTTCTCGACGTAAATTGCAGATCGATCTCGTCATCTTGTTGCATAATTACAGCTTTAGTAGTTTCTCTTTATAGACTATCGGCAAATATCACGAAAGATTAACTGAGTATTGATTTTTCAGGGTTTTATAGGTTTGACATACCCGCAATTAGTCCTGCATAGTCATTGCAATATATCGATATTGACGTTGCGACAAATTTTGCGAGGAATTAGAATATAGCGTCCGCTAGAAATTCGCGGATATACTAAATACAGTATTAGACTACTGCGATCACATTTTCTGTTTTATTAAAGTGCCTTTATATTCTTTGCCACAAAAGAGCTGATAACGCCATTTATGAAATCTGGCATAATTGTACTTACTGAATTTTTATGCGTACGTAATCCATAGTACCTAATAATGCTATGTAAATCGTAAATATAAAATAATGTAAATAATTATACATAACCACCACGGCCATGAGCTTAGCCATAATGCGATTGCAATTAAGAGATAAAATGTAATTATTACCATTGTAAATCCCTTAGGAGACGCAATGTTAACCAGCATATTCCTTATTCATCCCGAGTATAGAGCATATATTGAGATTTTAATATCCTTGCGATTTTAAATCCAGCCGCGACAACAAGTCCATCCGTAAAATATTAGTTTAAGGTTTTACGAACTTAGCCCTCGCCACAGGTGGCTAACGTCACGTCTTTATTATTCTTTGTTATGAGAATAGCATATTGTTGCGCTTAATCACCGTTAAGCCTCACATTTCAGCTTTTGATTGCCATTCACACATTACTACATTACACTTAGCATCAGTTGAATTATACATTTAACGTACATTACACTCTACAATCGCAGGCATACGAATTTACATTCGCACAAATGTGGGCAGTCGCCCCATGAGTGCGCTTTGGGATTAGGTCGAAAGAAAAAGCCAATTTTCTTTCTAATAACCTCATATAAGTATCGTCCTTAAGAAGGTGAGGTATTTTAAAATTTCATCTCGCAAACCCGTTTACCGCATATTACTTAACTTGATTGCGCCTTGTCATGCATATGGCGTATCACCATCACCATATCTTGAAATTTAGCATGACTAGTAGGTTCACCAGTAGTAGCCAGCGTTGTAAATCTTGATCTCTTGTTCTTGCAGGAGTTCTTCGAAGAGAGCTTGTTTTTCAGTATGAACATAATCCGACAAAGGCTGTCTCACAGAAGTTTTGCAACATTAAATCCAATTCTAACATGCCGCGTTTGCAACGCCACTGTACTTTAGAGAACTTGCTTTCTGAATCTTCAGCAGTTACCATTTTTATTCCTTTAAAAATATAAGTTCAAAAAATATCTTGTAATTCCATATTCCTCTTGTATCGTAATACACAATAACAAGTCCAGAAGCAATTGCTGCACTCGATTCATACATATGTGTCATGAATACAAATGTTGCAGCTACCGCTAGCAACGTTACATCGAGTAAGCCTACAACAGTAATGTTGTAGGCTTACTCTACTGTATAAAAAACCACTTCCATTTTTATCGGAATGAAGCTTAGGCTGCAAAGCCTCCATTGACATTGGAAGCATTATGCTCTAATCTAAAATTCAGAATCCTAACCATATAAAAAAGTAGTATTTTATTAGCAAGTAATTGTAGCAAGGAAATTACATTTTCTGGACTTCGCAAATCTGTCAGAAATATCGGAGTGTAACAACTGTTCAAATTATCGCGGTTACATAGAAAATAGTTTGGAGTTAAGATAAAAATGTGGTTGATCTACAACATTATGGAGTTATAAAGGTTTCTGGTATAGAAGCGGCTAAGTTCCTACAAGGGCAATTAAGCTGTGATGTATTAGCATTACAGTCTGGCGAAAGTAAGTTAGGATGCTACTGTAACATTAAAGGAAAGATTTCAAGTTTATTTAATCTTTGGCGTTTAGGTGAAGATTACTATTTACGTTTGCTTAAAGAATTAATAACCCTACGCTACTTGAATTAAAAAAATATAGTGTGTTTTCAAAGGTAAGTAATCTGCAATATGTTAGTGATGTTGTGAATGGATTTGGAATCACTGGTCATAAATTTAAAGCTACTACGTTAAATGATGAAATAATTTATTAATGCCAGCATTTCAGGCCAACGTTACGAAATATTTGGACCGATTCAGGCAGTGCAAAATTTATTGCAGGAATGTCAAGATGCTACACATGTTGCGGTAGAAGCTTGGGAAAAGCTTGATATAGAGATCAAATACCAGAAATTTATTTTACAACCATCGATACTTTTTTCCCGCACGATTTAAATTTACCGAACTTAGGTGCGGTAAGCTTTAAAAAAGGCTGTTATAGAGGTCAGGAAATCGTAGCGCGGATGCAACACCGCGGTAATTTAAAACGCCATTTAAAAAAATTTCTGTGCGAGATGCTTCTAGTATTTGTCAACCAGGCTCAGTAATAACTACAGCAGGAAATCCCAACATTATTGCCGGGACTGTGGTACGGGCAGTACAAAATAATAATGAAATTAATGGGTTAGCTGTGATTAATGAAACACATGATGAAGCAAAATTATTTTTAGACGGTCTTTCTATTAATATTTAATCTGAATGGGAAGTAACGTAACCGCTCAATAAAAGTGTAGATACAAGACACTTTGCAAGACATATACCTGACTTGACAATAATGCTTTGGTCTAGTACCATGCAAACATTATAAAAATGATTGAGATTAATATGCCACAGTTAATACCATATCTAGCACCGATTAGCTTAAAAATACGCCGCCAAAATGGCGCTAGCAGCACCACAGCACATACGGCCACAGTAACTGATCCGCATGCAATTGCTGATTATCTACGGGAAAACGTATATAAGCCTTTTTGTACTAAATTAAACATCGCTGAAGCTACACAGTCTTTTGAACCAACATTAACCACTACTGCTAATATTTGCAACTATAATGAAGCCGTTTTGCTGCAGGATCCCTTCTTTATACAACTAGTGGCGTTACTCGGCAATGCTAGCTTAGAAATGATTCCGGCACATACTCGTGCATTTGTTGATTTCAGACTTGAGATTTACAAGTATCCAACCAAGAGGATGATGTTGCACATCCAGCACATCAGTTAATAAATAAATTAATTAGGTTTCCTGAACTCATTAATACATGCTCCTGCTGCGGAATTTCAACACCGCGCTAAAATGTTCATGCAAAGGTTGAAAAGCGAATTCGAAACTTTTTACTTTTTGGCCAAACAAGCCCAATTATCCGGCAATACGATTATAATCGAGCGCGCCAAACAATGTTTGAAAGTTCTATTGCAACAATTAAACGTTTGTTCTCCTGGTTTGCTAGCAACCCTAGCGCGGTACTTAAGGGCGATTTAACATCTGAAGGTATTCATAAACAAACAGCACAGTTTATCTTCGATAAATTTCTTCATACCATGCCCTTAAATTAACGCATATCTATCCACCTATAGCACCAGGCAATGAAATTCATGTTTAGTGAAGTTAATTAAGCTGGCACAAAATGAAGGCTATGACATCAGTTGTGTATATCCGGTTGCTACGATAGACGACCATTTTGCCGCTAATAATTACGGTATATCCGGAGCACATTTTTTTGCTTTTTTTAAGAACGTCAATTGCTTTGCAAGATTTTATGCAAAAAATTATTGCCGACATAACCACAAAGATCAATAATGTTTGTACTGAATTGCAAATTGAATGTATACCGAGTGAAGATGACGATTGCGAATGGATCCCTTATGCTAATAAAGATATTTTAGAATCACACTTTATTAGTATTTTAAAAGAATTCGGCCTAATCAGCGTTGATGTAACTGACACTCTGCCTGAGTATATAGTTGAATGTAAATACCCTGATGCCGACGCTGATGATGATGATATCATGCCATCGCATTTTCGACTTAGCAATTTTACATATGCATTGATCAACAGACTGCATACCAGTGGCTTGAGTAATGCCACTTTTGAAACAGGAGTCGCCAACATTTACAATATATTCAGCCAACTGCGGCAAAAAACATTATCCAACACATTTTTACGTAAAAAAACTCGGTTGTGTTATGCCATTATTGTCCGTAAAGGATGATGATATACAAAATATCATTCGGCATGCCTCTGAAGAGCTAATCATGAGTTTAACATATTTTGCTGCACAACATGACCGAGCAGACATTTTGGAGTGGATTTTTACTCTACGCAGAGAATGCTTGACTGATTCGCTGTTGGAAAGTCTATATGAAATAACTATTAACTATATAACAATCTTCAATTATGGCCAACGAGTTCGCGTTATGCAAAAGACTGGCAACGCACTAAAAGCATTAACCTGGCTAGTATCTAAAGAAGTATCTTTAGATAGAATTAACTATGCTGAATTTTGTCAACGTATGCCAAGCATTGATAACGAATCTACTAATGCAGATCCTGCAGTTGTATATAAAAAATATGTAATTTCTGTTGGAGATTTATTAAGCTTAGAATGCAGCGAATTAACCTTAGCACTTATAAAAAATAAAATCGATTGAATAGATGCCATGTGGTTAAACTTTGCAAACATAGCACATGCATGCAGATTCCACGTATTATTGCTAAATACTTACTTAATAACAAGCTTGTTACTAAAGACAATATTCTTGATAATTTATGCCATGTTTCTGATAAACAATTAAAAAGTTATTTTGTAGAAATAATGGTTCAGGAACGGTGGTTAACTAAACAAACCTAACGAGAGCAGTTTATCTATGCGGCGACATACCGTGTGAACATATTATAAATTACATAAAGCAACATAATATTTTCGATGCTGATAATGCTATGCAGGTTTTGATTATGGCTAATATGGAAATATTCAATCATTTATTCCCAATAGCCGCAAGTTTTTCGTATATTAACTTCGAAAATGATTGGAAATATTTGGACGAATACCTAAAACCTCAATCACATTCTTATAGAGCAATAGTGAGATTATTATTTTATTTCATTGATAATATAGCAATCTGGGGAGTTGGAGCAAATGTGGATGCGATCCTTGCAAAGATATACTCTGCAATGGAAAACTGTGTGAATGAAGATAGAACTGCGCTTGCTATAAGATTATTTAATAACGCTAATAGTACTTATATGCAAAAGTTTATTTCATTATTTCTAGGTACAAAAACTGATTGTGCTTTACCCGCTACTGCGCTTGAGATGAGCAATTTGCTAATCTCCTTAGCTCTTAACGCTAAAGTTAAAGATGAAGCCATTTCCTGTATATCTAGTTTTGCCACGCAGTTTTTAGATCTGGAAATAAGGGCGGAAAATGCTGAGTTTGTTGTAAAAGCATTAGCTATCGGTGCTGAGCACCAGACACTCCTTAAATACCTGCGTAGTAAGAAGTTTTATCATGACGCCTATATTAAACAAGAACTACGTAATCCAGTAGCCTATGCATTAGCAAAGTTGGATTGCCAAACTGTTATTGGTTTGCTAAAAAACCCAATTTTCGCAGCTAAATTGCGCGATCCAGCAACTAATTCTTTAGAGCTAAGTTTAGCAGCTGCCGGATCTCAAAAAAGTGCAAATATGTCTTGAAAACGGTTTGCTAAGAAATAAGCAAATTCGCGATAATTATAACTTATTCAATGCAATTATGAACTTGTTAAGAGCTAAGATTGCTACTGAGCCAGCAATGTGTAGGAACTTTTTAGTTTTTGTATGTACGCACTTAAATAATCAGCGTGAAAGTTTTGATATACAATTTTGGTTACAACGCTATAATTCTCAGCTAAACGCTGAAACAAAAGCTCATAATCAAGAAGTCTTTAGAGCAATGCGGCATAATCCCCACTAGCAAACCAGTGTTGCTCAGCGCCCAGCCGCAAATTGGTGCTTCTTTTGCTGATCTCGAGCCTGTTAGCAGAAGATCTTCAACCACCTGCTGCTAGCAGCAGTAGTAGTGGTGAACCAGCAGCCAAAAGAAATCGCTTAGCTTAAAGGGCGTGTGATTTAGATCCCCGATAAACGCAGGGCGTTTTCGGGGATTACAATACCTAGACTATTAAGATGTTATGTGGGATGAGGTTCAAGGCCGCATACTGCTTCTACGCTTCTCTTCTACCGTTGCTTGAATAGTTACCAGCCCCTGAACTCGGGTAAAACTTGGCGTATCATCGTTTAAACTTGCGTAGTAAGTTAAACCTTGGCCTTGTTTATTAGTGACACTAGTGTCAGCGCCATTCTCAAGCAATATGGCAACTGATTTCGTATTACCTAAGCTTGCAGCTATTAGCAATGGAGTAACTCCAGAATCATCAGGTACGTTTACTAGTGCTTGTCCTTGTTTATGTTTTAGTATTTCAATTAGGATTCTGGGTCTTTGTAAGTTGCAGCCACATGTAACAAAGTGGAGCCAGAGACAATATTTTGGGTTATTAGTAACTTTAATAGTCATATTCGCCCCAGCAGCAATAAAACCGGTTACGAAAGTAATCCATTGCGAACCTTTGCATATAGCTAAGGATAAAGGGCTATAACCGTTCTTATCGAGCGCATTTAAGAATTCGGTTTTAGCAATTAAGGTGTTTACATCGTTATTGTCTAATTTGCTCGAGTCGCTAGAACAGTCGATATATGCATGAATTAGGTTACCATTATCTTTTGTTCTATAGCTTTCTATGCATTGTTTTTTAAAGTCAGCATCAACAATATTCTTGCCAATTAAAAAGTCTACAAATTCTAATGCCTTCCATATATACTGATGGGTTAAGGCTGCTTCGCGCAATGCTGCATTGGTTGGATTATCTATTGTAGCTCCTAACTCTATGAGTCTTTTGAGTAGAGATAAATTATATACTGCCCCCCCAGTACATTTTTCAGCAGCAATACGCAGCGGAGTATGTGCCTTCGTCATTAAGAGTATCGATGTCCACATTGCAACAGCTAAGCAACTCTTCTATCCGCTCTTCAACGCTTTGAAATCTGACACTGCCAATCGTAATGGTATTATGCAAAACATTACCAAAATGTAAGCGTGCTTTGGGTGATGCTGGGATAGTACTATCATCTTGCTTTAGAGCAGCTATAGCATTGTCAGCCGGCAATAAACTAAACTGAGTAGTGAAATCTGGTCTTTTTTTATTGATTACAGTTAATAAGCCCCGTGGAGAAAATAGTGCTGCCAAGAGATATAACGGCACATTTTTAAAATCAAGATTATTAACAGAAATCACCGCTTCTACTGCAGCATAATTTTCATCCTTCTACGAATAAAAGCGTTTATATCGAAATTTTGAGGCGGTAATGCAAAAATATCAGCCCCTTCATCTAGAAGCCTTTGAGCTTTACTTTCACAGTCACGGCAATATATCTCCTTAGTGTCAACACCAAAAAGAATCATTGTGAGTTCAAGCTGCAATTCAGCTTTGTAACGTTCTGAGTCGAAATAGGCTAACATCGCTTTACGCATATTTGCTTCCTTAATTTGCTGTTAATTTCAATAAACCCTATTAAACCATAAATATTATGAATTGCAAAATTACTCAGGACGCATATGCGGAAACAACAGCACATCGCGAATCGATGCAGCATCAGTTAATAGCATCACCAAACGATCTATACCAATCCCCTCACCAGCTGTTGGCGGTAAACCATGTTCTAGAGCCCGAACAAAATCAGCATCATAATGCATGGCTTCTGAATCACCAGCATCCTTGTAGCAACCTGTTCTCTAAACCTTTCGGCTTGATCTTCAGCATCGTTTAACTCAGAAAAACCATTAGCTATTTCACGCCCACCAACAAATAGTTCGAAACGATCGGTTACTTCCGGATTAATATCGTTTTTACGCGCCAAAGGTGACACTTCAGTAGGATATTCAGTAATAAAAGTTGGATCCAACAGTTTATCTTCTACGGTGTGCTCAAATAATTCAAATTGACAACGTCCTAAGCCCCAATGCGGCTCAATATTACAACCTACTTTACGCATATATGCAGTTAACTGTTCTTTATTTGAAACTATTTCTGCATTTAAATCTGTATTATATTTTATTAAAGATTGTGGAATAGTCAGACGATCAAAACGCTTACCAAAATCAAAGGTTTGGCCTTGATAATTTACCGTGGTTGCATTAAGAATTTGATGCGTTAACATTTTCAATAATTCTTCAGTTAAATCCATCATATCATTGTAATCTGCATATGCTGTAAAACTCAATCATAGTAAATTCAGGGTTATGGCGCGTAGACAAACCTTCGTTACGGAAGTTACGATTGATTTCATAAACTTTTTCAAAACCACCCACAACTAAACGCTTTAAAATAACTCCGATGCAATACGCAAATATAATTCCATATCTAATGCGTTATGATGCGTTATAAATGGCCGTGCTGCTGCGCCACCAGGAATTACATGCATCATTGGTGTTTCAACTTCTAAGAAACCGCGAGTATTGAAGAAATCGCGCATTAATTGAATAATCCGCACTCGTGTTTGAAAAATTTGTCGTGATTTCTCCTTAACAATTAAATCTAAATAACGCTGCCGATAACGCGTTTCTGATCTGCCAAGCCATGCCATTTATCTGGTAATGGTCGCAATGCTTTGGTTAATAATCGAATATCAGAAACCTTTACAGATAACTCGCCAGTTTTGGTTTTAAAGACAGTTCCAGCAGCGCCAATAATATCGCCAATGTCCCAGTTCTAAAAATTCATTATCTGCCTTCTGGCAAATGATCTTGCCGCACATATAATTTGAATTTTGCCAGACATATCCTGCAAATGTACAAAACTTGCTTTGCCCATTAAACGCCGCATTAAAATTCTACCGGCAACGGTAACAACATGATTTTCAGATTCTAAAGCTTCGTTATCTTTATTATCATATGTATCATGGATATTCTTGGCTAAATCACTACGTCTAAAGTCATTAGGAAAAGCATTCCCTTTTTGGCGTAAATTCGCTAATTTATTACGTCGTTGTTGTAATTGCTCATTTAAATCTTCTAAACTTGGCGCTACGGTTTCAATGTCAGTCATTTCTTATAACCCACTTTTAAACTTTCCTCTAAAAACGAATCTAGATCGCCATCCAATACTGCTTGGGTATCGGTGCGTTCCTCTTTAGTACGTAAATCTTTTATACGTGATTGATCTAATACATAGGAGCGAATTTGATTGCCCCAGCCAATATCAGATTTATTTTGCTCCATTTCTTGTTTGTCCGCGTTACGTTTTTGCATTTCCAAATCATATAATTTGGCACGCAATGGCTCATAGCCTGATCTTTGTTGCGATGCTGCGGAACGATCATTCTGACACTGTACCACAATATTAGTTGGCAAATGCGTAATACGTACCGCTGAATCGGTACGGTTAACATGCTGACCACCGGCACCACTGGCACGATAAGTATCAATACGCAAATCTGCTGGATTTATTTCAATATTAACAGCATCATCAATTTCTGGGTATACAAATACTGCCGCAAATGAAGTATGGCGCCGATTACCAGAATCAAAAGGCGACTTGCGCACTAAACGATGCACGCCAGTTTCAGTACGTAACCAGCCATAGGCATAGGGTCCGGAAATTTTAATGGTAGCACTCTTAATTCCAGCTACATCACCAGGTGAAGATTCTGTCACTTCCACGGTGTAATCGTGTTGTTCTGCCCAACGCAGATACATGCGCAATAACATTTCCGCCCAATCTTGCGCTTCAGTGCCACCAGAGCCGGATTGCACATCTAAAAATGCATTATTGCTATCCATTTCGCCAGCAAACATACGCTTAAATTCAAGATTTCCTTGCCACGATTTTACCTAAAGCATGAATCTCTTGCTCCAGCTCTGTAGTAGCCGCGCTATCTTGGTGTTCGATAATTAAATCTAGCCACTCGCGAGCTTCTTTATAGCGATCATCTAAATTATTAAGTTTGTTAACTATGGTTTCGAGTTGCGCTAATTCTTTACCGAGGCGTTGCGCTTTAGGTGGATCATTCCAGACGGTGGGATTTCGAGCTCGCGAGCAACCTCAACCAGCCTTTCAGCCTTAACATCATAGTCAAAGATACCTCCGCAACTGCTCGGTGCGTTGGATCAAATCTTCTAAAGTAGTTATTAATGGATTTAATTCTAACATGCTTATACATTTAACAAAAAATTGCGTGAATTATAACAGGCTTGCAGCAAAATTGTGAGCCCTTGTTAAAGGAATCATGGGTGGTGCTTGAACACAGTTGTGGAACCAAATAAATGGTTATACAAGGTCCGACACAAGGTCGGACCCTACATTACATAATAATCATTTAGGTTATTATGCTATTTGAAAATAATATGAATGGTATATTTAAGGCTAATACGCAAAAATCTAGCTATGTAAATGTAGGGTTAAAACTAATATGAATGGTACGTTTAAGGCTAATACGCAAAAATCTAGCTATGTAAATGTAGGGTCCGACCTTGTGTCGGACCTTTTCGGCATTTAAATTGCATTAACTTAGTTAGGATAGTTGTTGTATGGTGGTTGGTCAGATGTGTTACTACTACCATTAGTATAAACCGTTGTCATGCTAGTGCCGTAACTCACATCAGTATATCCATCTCCAGTAGTTCCTGGTTGGCCAATAAAGAAAACGAATCGTCTGAAGATCCATCACATGGACAAGCAAAAGTACTTGCAAATGGTAACAACGATAATAATACAGCCATTGCTAATAATTTTAATTTTATTTTCTTTAACATGCTCTAATACTCCCAAGTTTATTTTGTATACCTTGGGTCAGACCACAAGAGTTTAGTATTAGTTCCATGATAAAGTTGTTGATAAACCCAGGAGAGCTATAATTTAAGCATTATAACTGAGAAAAATTTTATGCTTAACGATACTCACACAAAATCAATAATTGGTGGCATATATCGTGCGGTCTACAAAAACGACCTACAACTAATGCTTGACCTATGCGCTGAGTATAAAACCAGAACCTTTGATGCAGTTACTGTTACGCGCCATAAAAAAAGCTTGAATCGCTTACTAGCAAAAGCTGTACGCGAATTTAAAAATGATATCGCATTGTTATTAATTGAATTAGGTGCAGATTTAAATTACTTTGGGGCAATGGCGTTAACAACCAAGCAAACCCAATTCTTTAAACCAGTAAAAGTCACACGCCCTGCCGAAGATCAATATCCAATTGTATTCGAGCCAGATGTTCTACCAACTGTGCAATGCTATTTGCTAGATTTAATAGTATTTTGATAATTTTGAATTGTATAATAAAATTGGTGCCGATAAATTCGATCTTAATATCTATCAAGTAAGCGCTTATCAACATCGTAATATTTTAAATAAGCGCGTGAACCTTAGCGATTATAGTGTCTCGCAAACTTTTAAAAATTGCATGGCACTGTCGTAACGCTAAAAATCAGATTCAGGCACGATTTAACTATTAGAATGTTATGGTGCAGTATATTTTGTAACTGGCTGGGCAAGCATCATCAATATGATACTTTACGTACTTTAAATACAGAGGCTTTAACAGGTCATAATAGTTTAGCAGTACAATGGCGCAAAAATGTCATGAGTATTTATTTGCAAGATCGATTATTTGAGATCTGTTTTTTTAAACCCTATGATACTGCCAAAGTATCTGCAATGTATTTAAATGCTGATCTATCTAATAAAATATCGC
>CAVVJO010000032.1:0-140883 GCA_963748545.1 uncultured Alphaproteobacteria bacterium | reverse complement strand
TCCCCACAAGCCGACTTATCATTACTAATCGCGGTACGCTGGCATCAGATCCCTTCCCGTTTGCCGACGATCCACTGGGAACCCCTGAGTGATCGCTGCCGCGCTTCCGGCGAGTAACGCCCGAGGGTACAATCGCTTCCATGCGCGCTCGTAGTGCATTGCTGGAAGCACTTGGTGGTGAAGAGGGTTGCAGGAGGTTATCCGCAGCGTTTTACGCGCGCGTTGGCAAGGACCCAGTTCTTCGGCCGTTCTTCCCAGGCAAAAGCCTAAGGTGTGCTACCGAAGAGTTCGCCGCTTTCCTCATTCAATTCCTGGGCGGCGATGAAAAGCAAACTCAGTTCCGATGGTGGCTGAGCTTGCGCGAATCACATGCACGCTTCCAGATTGGCCCCGACGCACGACGCGCCTGGTTGAAGCATATGGAGGCAACGCTCGATGCCGCCCCGCTGGAGGATGCAACCAGAAATGCGCTTCGTCACTTTTTCTCGCGCAGTTCCGCCTATGTCATTGGAAGGGATGCTGCCGAGTCGGATCATGAAGAGTTGGCTGAGCGTTGGAGCGAGCAGCGGGTTTTGGATAGCGTTATCGCAGCCATTGTGGAAGGCCGAGACGATGAAACGCTCGCTCTCGCACCACGCTTTGCCTCCCGCCCATCGGTGTTCGTGGGATTACTGGCACGGATGGTCCAATCCGGCCATGCCAGGTTGATTCACTTCGTCATCGATGCCGCGGAGAGCGACCCCTCACTCGCGACACGGCGTTTTGCCGGGACCACGCTCTTGCATTTCGCGGCCGGCGCAGGTTGTTTGGAAGTGGTGGCATTACTACTGCGGCTTGGTGTGGACCCGAACATCCAGGGTCGTGGCGACCATACGCCGCTCTATTGCGTCGCGAACGAATGCGCGTCGGAGACGGGCCCCGAGGTGGTCCGTGCGCTGGTGCGAGCCGGTGCAGACGTCAACGCGTGTGACGGCGTAACGCGGGCGACAGCGCTTCATATGGCGGCCCGGCGGGGACATGTGGAGATCGCGCGAGCGTTGCTCGATTCCGGTGCATTAAATGCGCGGGACCGCAAGGGTGACACGCCTCTACAACGCGCAATCAACTGTCGCAAAAATGGAGTCTCGCAGTTGCTACTAGAGCGTGGGGCCCGCGAGCACTGACCGGCCGACGAGCGACGCGATAACTCATGATTAGCGATGCCGGTTCATGGCTATCGGGCGGATCACGGGCAAGCTGGAAATTACAGTTCGTCCGTCGGATTAGTTCCGACAAACGTTAGGGCCCTATCGGGACTGCCCCGAAAGAAGAAGTGTGGGGTGCGCGGTCGTGTGGTCGGGGCAGTTTCGATAGGGTCGTTTGAACTGAGCCGCTGGCGTTTGCGGCGGACGCGGTGGACTATGGGATTTCAATCCGTCCGTACCGGGTGCAGGGCGTGTCTAAAGCAAGCAACCGAGACGAAGGGAGACGACGGCGCTGTTCTTGAACATCGCATTGGAGGCTTGACCTGTGACAGAAAGGGTGGTGTTTGGGGGAATCCGTCGCTGCGTGAGCAGACGAGGGCATGGCGTGCTGGAACACACCTGCAACAGACGTTGATCGAAACAAGTTGCGCCATCGGTATCTCAGGAGGAGTCAAGGCTGCACCTCTGGGAATCAAGCCTGGTCTGGGCCGATTGGAAATAAAGCTGGATACTGGTCAGCCGTTCAATGATGAGCATGGGACCGGCGCAAACCGGACAGCGCAGATGGGCTGGTGTGTCAGCCTCGTTTGCGCAGTGCGGGCTGAGCAGATTGCGGCAGCGTGACAGCATTTCGCCACGTCTGCGATTAGCGAAAAGTCCGAAGTGGCGGATGCGGACCAACCCTTTCGGGAGAACGTGGATCAAGAATCGTCGCAGAAACTCATCTGCGGAAACCGTCATGATCTTCTGCTTACCGCCCCGTGCGTAGTCTTTCCAGCGAAACGAGACTCGATCATTCTGGAAAGCCACCAGTCGATGGTTGGAGATGGCGACGCGATGGGTATAACGGGCGAGATAGTTCAGAACATGTTCGGGACCTCCGAAGGGTGGCTTGGCGTAGACCACCCAGTTTTCGCGGAAGAGGAGTCGCAGGAACGCGTGGAATCGGCGGGGCTCAGCAAGGCTCTGGAGTGAGCCGTGGAACTGGAGCTTGTGCTGCTGGAAGAGTTGCTTGCAGTCCGGCGGCGAACTTGCCGCGGAAGACACGGCTGAGTGCGCCGACGGGCAGGAAGAATCGGTTCGAGGAAGCGATCCATCTGGAACCATCGGGAGCAAGACCGCCAGCAGGAACGATGTAATGTATGTGGGGATGATGCTGAAGGTTCTGTCCCCAAGTATGGAGCACGCCAAGAAACCCGATCTCTGCTCCCAGATGCTTCGGGTCGCGGGCGAGTTCGAGCAGCGTCGCTGCACTGGCTCGGAACAGCAGATCGTAAAGCAGTCGCTTGTTCTGCAGGGCGAGAGCAGAGAGTTCGTGCGGCAAGGTGAAGACGATGTGAAAGTACGAGACGGGCAACAGCTCCGCTCTGCGCTCGGCTAGCCACCGGGAGCGTGCGTTTCCCTGGCATCGGGGACAATGCCTGTTTCGGCATGAGTTGTACGAGATAGCCTGATGGCCGCAGCGCACACACTGATCACGATGACCACCCAAGGCCGCAGTGCGACAACGGACGATGGCATCGAGCACCTTGCGATGCTGCCATGCAAGATGTGATCCGTGGTGCTCCCAGAATCTGTTTCCTGCTGCTCGGACGATGTCGGCCACCTCAAGGGTGGGCCGGTTCATCGCTTCTTCTTCAGCCTGGAACGCTTCACGCTCGTTGGGTCCGGACACCTCGATGGTTTCCAGCGGACTGGGAACTGCCTGCAGATGGCGTCGGGACAAGTGCAGATAGACGGTTGTGTCAGCGAGTTTGGCATGACCGAGCAGGACCTGGATCGTACGCAGATCGGCGCCGGCTTCGAGCATGTGGGTGGCGAAACTGTGCCTGAGCGTGTGAGGAGAGACGTGCTTCGCGATGCCAGCGTGCTTCGCGGCCTCGACCACGGCAGTCCAGACAATCTTCTCCGTGATGGGTACATCGGCCCGCCAGTTGTTGACCGTGCCCGGGAACAGATATGTTTTTGGCTTCATCCAGCGCCAGTACTCGCGCAGGGTCTCCAGCAGCTTCGGGGACAACAGGACGTCGCGGTCACGGCCGCCCTTGCCCTGACGAACATGAATGACCATGCGTTCGCTGTCGATATCGGAGACCTTGAGATGGCAGAGTTCGGCCCGGCGCAGGCCGGTCGCATACAGCATCATCAGCATGGTGCGGTGCATTAGGTTTCGGGCGGAAGCAATGAGTCGCGCCACCTCTTCCTGACTCAGTACTGTTGGCATCCGCCTCTGACGCTTCGGAAACGGAATGTGATCGGGAAGATACGGCCGTCTGAGTGTCTTGACGAAGAGAAATCGCAGAGCAGCAGTGCGGCCTTCGATCGTCCCCGCCGAGAGCTTGCAGTCACGAAACAGGTGAACCTGGTACTCGCGAATATGCTCTGGGCCGAGGCGATCCGGCGAACGGTGGAAGTACTTCGCGAAATCCTCTATGGCGTGGATGTAGGAACGGACGGTGCTCTGGGCGTAGTTGCGACGCTGGAGCTCGTCCAGCATCAGCTTCCTGAGTCGGGTCACAGTAACCTCCTTGTGACCCAAAACCTTACACGGGCAACAATGCTGGCGACGACCACGCTGTAGCGTCCGCCGCGCTAGCGGCTTAGTTCAAACGCGCTTGTGTTGAGTGATCGAGCGAACTTCCGGATTGTCGGCAACCCTTCCCTTACCGGATTATGGAAGGGATGCCCGGTCTACTGCGGTTGGCTGATTGCTGTCGGTTGGTTCAGCTCTTGCTGCAACTGCAATAACTGGCGCAGTTGCTCAACATTGGCGGAGTTGGATGTAGGAACGCCCCGCCCACTTGGTTGCAGGGAAGCCTGATTAGTCTTGGGTGTCTGCTCGAGGACCACGTAGATCGGAGTATCCGCCGAAATGGTCACGACGATGTGCTGGGTGATTGCTAATCGGGAAACCTCCTCATCTCCAGCCTCGCCGACGTTGTTGCTGACACGCTCCCGCATTAGGTCCGACTCGCTTAGCGGCTGGTTCAGACTGCCTTGTCCCACCAACATCGCGCCGGCTTGGCCGATTCCTGACAGCGACCTGACCAGGACGTTCTTTCCCGTGTTCTTCCCCTCAACTTTTCCTTTGAGCGGCCGCAAGTCTAAATCCGTGGCGGCGGCCTCGATGGAAACGACTGCACCATCCGGCATCAGCAGAGAATCGAACTGGATGTCAACGTAACCTGAACGATCTCCGTTACGGATGTGGCCAACCGCTTTTGCTCCCGCAGGGACAACAATCTCTCCCTCCCGCTCATAGTTGTATTCGATCACAGCCAGGACAGGTGTTCGCACAGCGGTACTAGCCGCTGACTCCAGACGGGCACGCAATCGCGTACCCGAGGCCAGACCCAATCCCAGTTCCGGCGCCGAATTGTTGATATCCCGGGCCTGAGTGCTGGCTGAGTTGGCAGAGACGTTTCGCACGTAGATCAACGAAGCCTTCTCCATGGCCTCGCGCTCTGCTTTACCCAAGTCTGGAGCCTCGGCACCGCCGGTACCCGAGCCTGCCTGATAGGGCGGTGCTTGCCATGCCTGCTGTTCTCCGAAAGGTGGTATCGATCCCAAAGTTCCCGCCGCGCTCGCCCCCGGAGCCCTAGCTGCCGACTTCGTCGCAGTTCGCTGTAGATCTCGTTCGTTGAGAAAGCCTTCGTGAGATTCCTTTGTGACGGGCCGGCCAGAATCCGTGACGGGAAATAGGCTCTTGTCGTTGCTTGCGTTGCCATTCTCCAAAGCCAAGTCATCAGCAGCAGCGGTAGCGCGACTCTTCACTTTCTGCGGCGCGCCTCGATGGGGCATAGATGTGGCAACGAAGATCAGAAGGGCGACGACGATCGCTCCGGCTCCAATGATTACGAACCGGTTCTGTTGGATCTGCTGCTTGGCTCTCTGCTTTGCTCTTGTAGCGACCTCCGGCAGTGGGATGGACGCGGGCGCAGGGGGAAGTAGAACATCGTTGAGGGCTTCATTTCCTGCTGGTTCCTGAATCGCTCCGGCGTTGCCGTTGTCGCCGTGTCCGGTGGGACGAGTCACTTTGCACCTCCCGGGACTGGAGCCACAAACGCAATCGGTGCCAGTACAGGGCGATCGACTTCCTCCGCCTGGGCCACCGCAAGCAGTAGCCTTTCGCTGGACTCCTTGAAAGTGGGGCGATCGAACACAACGATACCATCGGCTCTAGCCCCAGGCGCGAGCCTGCGCGAGGTGATCCAATAATCTTTGATCGCCACAGGCTCAGCCTTTATCGCTTTTCGATGCTTGCCTTTCGATGTCCCGGCAAGCTGTATTTGCGGCGGCAGTACTTCAATGGTCCGGGCAGACGAGTTCAAAACGGCGAACGGCACGGCCATCTGTTGCTCCTTCTCTATCGCCTGTCCTACCGCGACCTGCAGTTGCTTTCCTTCCCAGTGTGGATTCTCAATCCGTTCCGCGCTGAGCAAATCCTGCTTTCGGGCTGCCGATCTTCTCTTGGGGAGTACTGGTTGGATGACTCTCTCTAGCAATGTTCTCTGTTTCCCCTACCACAAAGATGGGATGAGTCGATGCAATTAGGAAGCTGTGGGGGCGCTCACAGTAGAGAACGTAGTCCACAGGTTCGCTGCGGTCTGCCTTGCCTTGGCTCACCAGGCTCAGTGAGATTTCATGGCCCCCTCTGGTCGTGATCAGGGCGTTGGTTTCCGCAGGTTTCACGCTGGTTGCTTTGAAAAACACCAACTGCGGCTCAGCATCGGAGTGTTCAGCCTTAAAGGATCCCGGATCCCCCAGCACGACCGAACTGACCTCTTCGAGCACTCGCACCGAACTGACATATCCAGGCCGGAGATGCAAGACCACAACCTGTTCTGGATCAACATTCAAGTTCACGATTCGCGCCTGCGGAAGCTCAGCTTGCGCAACAGTGATGCGTGGCAGCAGAAGCCCTATCGTTATCAGATGCACCAAACTCAAACAATTTTTCATCTCACATCTCTTTCCGAACTCGTGTTCGTAGTTCTTGGATTGATGCTTGTTTCGCGAAGGTAAGCTGTTCTGATCCTTGCTACATAGGCGACTACATCGGGATTCCGATAGGCGAGGGTTCGTCTGCGGATTGCGTCTTCGCCGGCATAATAGGCGGCGACCACAAGCCTCAGATCGTCGTGAAACAGTCGCATCAGCCACGAGAGGTAGCGCACGCCTCCGGAAATGTTCTGTTCGAGATTGCAGCGGTCTCTTACTCCCAGCCGCCTAGCTGTCACAGGCATCAACTGCATCAGCCCTACCGCGCCTTTCGGTGAGGCCACGCATGGTTGCCAGTTCGACTCGTGTTCGACAATCGCACGCACCAGCGCGACGGGTACCTTGTAACGGTGTGCGTAGGATTCTACGTAGTACTCGGCTTTAATCCGTTCCTGTGGTTTAGGCGTTTGCGCCCAGCAAATCGAAATCGCCGAAAGCACTTGCGCGAAGATGAGTGCTGGCCTCATGCTGCTCTCCCTCGCAGCGCCTCCGCGCTGTACTGCTGCGCGTCAAAGATCAGGCTGGCAAACCCATCCCGCAGGAGTAGCTTGCGACGATCCGCCTCGGTTTTCGCGAGCAAAGGCAGGAGAATGTCTCTCATGTCCGGCGTAATTTGCTCACTTCCCAGAACCTTGAGTGCCTGAGCGAGATCCAGAATTTCCGAGACTGAGGGCGGTTTCTCCATGCTCCATCCACGCAAAGCCTTGGCGAGCCCCGCCATGCCGGCATGGAATTCGTGTGTGGAATCCGGCGTTCGCAGTGCCACAATCTCCGCTTCTCGCTCCGCAGTGGGGTGTTCAACACGAAGATAGAAGCTGCGCCGACGCAGGGGATCGCCGATGCGCCGCTCTTCGTTCGATGTCAACACGACGAAGGGAATGCTTCTGGCTCTGATGGTGCCCAGCTTCGGAATGCTCAACTGCCACACGCTAAGCATTTCGAGCAACAAAGCCTCAAACGCGTGGTCTACCTTGTCCAGTTCGTCGATCAGCAGGACACAAGGCCTTTCGCACCGCAACGCGCGCAGAAGTGGACCGGCGAAAAAAAATTGCTGGCCGTGCAGTTCGGTCCGGAGGGACTCCCAGTCGACATTGCTGGACTTGGCCTTTAACTCAACGCAAAGCCTTTGCAGTGGCTCATCGAATTTCCCGATCGCTTCCTCTTCGTCGATGCCTTCGTAGCACTGCAGGCGCTCGACACTCGTGTTTGCAGCTTCGGCAACCGCATACGCGAGTTGCGTCTTGCCGCTGCCGGCGGGGCCTTCGAGCAGCAGTGGCTTTTGGAGTCTCGCCGCTAGGTACACCGTCGTCGTGGCAATCGTATCGGCGATGTAGCCGCTTCCTCGTAGCCGCTGCACAAGCTGTTCCAGGGACGAAAACATGCTCCACTCCTCACCCGGGACCATTTGGTCAACCATGATTGGTGAAGAAATTAAGTCGAATCGGAATTTCGGTCAAATCAGAGGTGGCAGGAGTTCGCAAAACGGTTTTCGGACCTCTGCTGTTCTCCGCCAATGTGATGGGATGGAGCGAGAGGAACGCCGTGGCGAATACGGGTTGAGTTCTGTTTGACCGAATTCGTGAAATGACTTAAAAGGCATTCCAGTCATGCAACCTCGAATGAGGTGCTTATTGGCAGGTGCCGCAATGTCGAACTCGCAATCAGGATCAGGCCTGCGTCTGCTCCAAAGCTCGGGCGAACAACCGGGCAAATTAGAATCTGTTTCAGACACCAGTCCAGCCCCTGGTGGCTTCAACATCGAAGCTGACACTCCTCCGCGAACTGTCGGCCGCAGCCCTTTGAAGGATCCTCTCCTCACCGCCGAGGAAGTCGCTGAGCGGTTAAATGTGACGAAGGACTGGGTTTGGGACCATTCGTCACGCAAAGCTCCGCATCTCCCTGTTATCCGTATGGGCGACGGGACTCTACGTTATCGGGCCAGCAGAATAGAGGAGTTCATCGACGAGCGGGAACGTCTCAGCAACCTGCGTCGGAGACGCGGGTAAAATAGGGGCAGGCCCAATTGTTCCCGCCACAGAAATTGAGGAATGATGGGTACATCAAGTCAGAGGGGGTACCTTACCCCTCGCGGCAGGAAATGGTACGGGTATTTTCGCAAGAACGTAAATGACCCGACGACGGCTGAGCAGAAGACCGTCAGGGTCGCGGTGATTCTCGGGCCAAGATCACAGATGAAGAGATCAGAAGCTCGGGAAGCACTGGAACGTGAAATCACTAAACAGAACGGGCAGACGGGCGATGCTGGCAAGGTGATGAACGACGGCTCTGTGAGCTTCGGCTGGTTCGTTCGCAATCGCTTTTTGCCATTGAAAGAGGCCAACTGGAAGGAAGAAACCTGCAAGGTGAAAAAACTGCTTATCCAAAAGGACCTTATCGATCCATTCGACAAGGTTCCGCTGGAGAATTTCGACAAGTTCACCCTACAGGTCCACCTGAACAATTTGGCGCAAACAAGATCCAGGGACAGAGTGCTTCAGATGAGAGCGTACTTGCGGGACATCTTTGTTGAGGCCGTCGATCAGGACTTCCTCTCGAAGGATCCGGCTCGCAAGGTTAGAGTTCCAACCCAACTGCGCGAGACCGACAAAACAACGCTGAGCTGGGAACAACTCCGAAAAGCGCTTTCCCGCTTGGATCTTCGAGATCGGGTCCTGTTGGAACTCGACATGACGAATGCCCTCCGTCCCAGCGAACTGTTCGCGCTCAGATGGAACTGCTTCAACCTCGTAGAATCCACCATGAGCGTGAGCGAAACCGCCTACATGGGCAAGATTCGCCCGTGGGGCAAAACCCGAAAGAGTCTAGGGGTTATTCATATCCCGAAGAGTCTTGCGGCCGATCTCTTGCGATGGAAACGGCAGTGTCCTGATCCAACGCCGAAAGCGTTCATTTTCCCGGACAAGAACGGCGACTTTATGGACACCGGCAACTATCGCAAGCGCGTGTTGCACAAGCTCGCGGCAGAGCTGGAACTCCCAAAGCTGACCTTCCAGGTCATACGGCGCACAATTGCGACGCTCGCCCAAAAGAAAGGTACGGTGAAGGACGTGCAAGGCGTGCTCCGGCACTCTCGCGCTGCAACCACGACGGACGTTTATATGCAGGAGATTCCGAAGAGCGTACAGGCGACGGTCGATTCCATCAATTCGGAGTTGAGGAAGAAATCAAAGTCTGTGCGTGAGCGGAAACCAACCGTGGGGAACGAGCGGCTGACCGCTCCTCAATTTAGAAGAAGTCAGAGCGTTTTGACACCAAATGACACCAAACTGAAAACGGGGGTATCCGTAAGTACTTGAAAATATGGTGGACCTGGTCGGGATCGAACCGACGACCTCTTCCATGCCATGGAAGCGCGCTCCCAGCTGCGCCACAGGCCCACATGTATATAACGATTCTCGCTTAGGTTGCGCGCCGCGTCAAACTCGACTGAGGCCTGCGCTCTCGACTAGGATATGCTTGGCATAATTCAAACGACTCAATTGGAGCCCCATGCTGAACTTTTCGAACATCATGGTCCGGTCACTTTTCGGTTGCCTGGCGTTGCTGGCGCCAGCCATGGCGGGCGGGCAAGATACGGCTGCCCCGCAGTCTCCGGTTGCTTATGCTTCGGTCAGCGAACTGAATGCGATGCTAGCGCAATTGAAGCAGACGACGCAGAGCATGCAAGCGGATCTCGGAAAAACGCGGATTGACAAATGGAAGACCGGCGCCTCGACTAAGCAACAGACTCTGGCCCTCGTCGAGTCGATCCAGCGCAACCTACAGTCGACGCTGCCAGATACGATCGCGCAATTGGACAATTCGCCGGAGGATCTCGGGTCGAGTTTCAAGCTCTACCGCAACCTGGTTGTGCTGTATGACTACTTTGGTTCGGTTGTAGAATCGGCGGGAGCGTTCGGACCGAAAGACGAGTTTCAGAGCCTGAGCAACGACATGACGGCACTCGAGACGGCGCGGCGCTCTTTTGCCGAGCGCATGCAGAAGCTAACCGTCAGCAAGGAAGATGAATTGACGCGACTTCGCGCGGAGATTAAGACGCTGTCCGCGGCTCCGCCGCCTCCGCCAAAGAAGATTGTGGTGGATGATACTGAACCGCCGAAGAAGCCGGTGAAAAAGAAAGTCAGCAAACCGAAGCCGCCCGCGACCACGGATGCGCCTCCAAGCGCCGCGCCGACGCCGTGACCAGGGAATGGCTATCTCGAGAGGATCAACCAGGGGCAACCGAATCAGCTTGGACGGGAAATCAGGTCGATTCCATTCCGCTCTATTGATAATGTTCGCAATGCTCTTGATGGCCGCAAGGCCGTCTGGGGCTGCGGATACCCATTGGCAGGTTTCCAGCCAACCGAGTCGCCTTGTCAATGGAACGCCGCTGCTTTTCCGCGTCAGAACACCGATACCGGTGCGGACTCTTTCGGGCACGTGGCTGGGGCACCAGTTGACATTCGTTTTCGACGATCGCGATAAGTCCTGGTTCGCGCTTGCCGGGGTCAGCCTGGAAACCAAGCCGGGAGTTTATTCGATTCAACTTCACGGCGAAACCTCCTCCGCACCATCGGCCGGACCTTCTGCGCGGCAGGCAATGTCATTCGAAAAAACATTTCGGGTGGAACGGCAGCGCTATCCCCGGGTGCAGCTGAAGGTTCCCGGACGGTACACAGCGCCCAGTCCTGAGGACGAGCGCCAGATTGCCGAGGACAAGGAAACAAAAGCGGAAGCGTTTAAGACCGTCAGCCCGGGCCGGGAATGGAGTGGATCGTTTGCGGCTCCGGTGGATGCGGGAATCTCAGATGTGTTTGGCGTGGAGCGGGTCTTCAACGGTTCGGTGCAGAGCACGCATCAGGGGCTTGATTTCCGGGCTCCGAGTGGGACCTCGGTTGCAGCGGTGAACGGCGGGCGCGTAATTTTGGCGCGGCCCCTGTTCTTTGAGGGAAATTGCGTGGTGATCGACCATGGCCAGGGATTGCTGACTCTTTATCTGCATCTGTCGAAATTTTCAGTCAAGGAAGGCGACGCGGTGGATAAAGGGCAGGCGATTGGACTTAGCGGAGGCACGGGGCGGGCTACCGGTCCGCATCTGCACCTGGCGGTGCGCTGGCAGGGTGTGTATCTTGATCCCCAGGTGCTGCTGAAGTTGAAATTGCCGTGAGAAGAAGTCGGCGAGAGGGAACTGTGGCGCGGAGCAGAAGCCTCAGTAGCCAGACGCCAGCAGCGCTTCTTCCGAATCCAATACACCGTCGCGAAAAGTGACATTTCTGCCTGAAATGGCGGGAATTCGTTCGCCGGGGACGATGATGCCTACGAGATTCAGCGGATCGGCGGCCGCGATAACGACGCGTTCGGGGTTTGGGTTGTGAGGCACTTTGCGATGGGCACGCAAGGATTCGACGGCGACCGGAAGGGCGAATTGCTCTCCATGAAATCCGTCCACGAAGCGGCCGCCGCGGACCTCACCGCGATCTTCCAGACGGCGGTAGCCGATCTGCAACTCGCGCCAGCGCGGCAGATTGGTTTCGCGCACCAGCAGATCGCGGAAGACAACGCCGTAACGGCGCAGCAACATCCAGCAGCAGGATTCCACGCTGCGGTCGCGCTCGGCGCCTTCGGTGTACAGAAGCGACCAGCGTCCGGGAGCATGGCGGGGACGGCGGACCTTGCCGATGGTCCTTCCGAGACCGCTGCCGGAAGCGCTTTTGGGCGTGACCAGTGCGCGCAGGTTCTCGAATCCGTCGGCGGTTACGAGTCCGGCGGCGACGAGTTCCCAGAGTCCGGTTTCGATTTCGGCCTTGAGCCTGCCGGTGTTTCGCACCATGTCGGGAAAGAAGAGGGCACCGCGTTGCTTCAAGAGTTCAAGGACAGCCTGGGCCACGGGACTCAAGAAAGAGGTAGCGGAATCTTCCGCGCCGGGATGATGAGGGCGAAGCCAGTCCGCATCCTCGCGTACGAAGAATGCGATGGGCGCGACCCGGGTGGGAATCACGCGACGGCGATTGTCGCGGCCGTTCTGATCGGTTCCGGTAGCTTCGAGGGTTGCGGGATGGGGCGACAGGCGGCCCCATCCGACCAGGCCAGTGAGGCACAATTGATCGAGGTGGGCAGGATCGTAGTCGGAGATTCTGCGGGCGAGCACGAAACGTTCCCACGCGCTTGCCGGAATTTCGAATCCCTGCAACTGGCGGATGACTTCGAGCGTTCCATGCTCGCCGCGCACCTGCGTGCCGGGAGCAAGGTGCTGCCAGCGCAATAGCCAACTCATGAACTGGGACGCGGTTACCGGGGCAATCTGTTTGCGCAAAGTTGCGACCGTAAGGCGATGAATGCGAGCCAGCAGACGGCGCTCGCACCACTCGACGGGGCGTTCTGGCGGAGCGGAAGGCGCTAGCGGTGCTCCTGGGCGCGAATCAGAGGGACGGAACTTGCCGCGCAGAATGGCCCCGCTCGCTTCTACGCGCAGTAGAGCTTTCTCGACCTCGTTTGGCGGCAACTCCAACAACTCCCCGATTTCCGATGCGGTGGTTGGGCCAAGGTGTGCCATCCATCCTTGAACCGCGGCCAGCATGGCGTCGTCTCTTGAAACGCGACTTGCCGCGGTTCCGATCGCGCCGCTCTTTTCCTGGTGTGCAGAGGAAGAAAGGCCGAGGCCCATCGCCACAGGATGTATTGCGTGGAACCATTCGGCGCGCTCGGCGGCTACCCAGAACTGCCGGCCGGCAACTTCCGCTACGAAGGCGCGATTTTCCTGTTGCAGGCGATCGAAGAAGCCAGTCCAACGGGCGGTAATCCTCGATTCGCGATCCTCGATCTTCGATCGTCGTTCCAGAGAGCCGACAACCGAGAGCTGGGAACTGGCCTCCACCGGCATGATCACCAGGGTATGCAGCACATCGTGGAGTTCGTCGGCGTCGCGCACATCGGGCCAGGCCTCCTGCTGCACCTGCGCGATCGCTGCGGGATCAAGAGCGCCAACCTCTTCGAGCACGGATGCGGGCAAGACTCGGCGCATCTCGACGGCGCGGGCGCGACGCTCCTCCAACGGCGCGTCATCCAGATAAGCGTAGGGATTCGCGTTGAGAATCTCGTGCGAGAACTGGGACGGCACGGGGGTGTCTACCGCGAGGCAGCGAATGCGTCCCTGCTCGATGCCGCGCAAGACT
Source organism: uncultured Alphaproteobacteria bacterium (assembly GCA_963748545.1). Lineage (GTDB taxonomy): Bacteria > Pseudomonadota > Alphaproteobacteria > Rhizobiales > Beijerinckiaceae > Roseiarcus. The sequence goes on along the minus strand of CAVVJO010000032.1, from coordinate 127,523 downwards.
TCCGCCAGGCCATCGATATCGAGCGCCTCGGTCAGCACGTCTTTCATTACTTCGTGTACTAAAGGATGATCGGGAATCCTGATGTCGCCTTCGATGTTTTCGAAGCAGGCGGCCACATCGGGAAAAACCGAGGCCAGCAGATCGTCGGAGCGCATGCGCTGAATCTGCGGCGGAACTTTCTTTCCGCCTTGAAAACGCAGGAGGGCCAGGGCGCGCGTCGCATCCCAGCGCCAGCGGGTTTGGAAGATGGGCGAAGCCAGCGCGGCCTGTTCCAGGATGGGGGGCATGCTCTCCGCGGCGAGGAACTGAAAAACGTCGGCCAGCGGAAAGCTGTGCTGTTCGGCGAGTGCGATATTCAAGCCGTTGTCGGTGGCGGCGGCCTGCAGTTCGAAATTAAAACCGCGGCAGAAGCGCTTGCGCAGCGCCAGTCCCCAGGCCTTGTTGATGCGGCCGCCAAAGGGCGCGTGAATAATCAACTGCATCCCTCCGCCTTCGTCAAAGAAGCGCTCGGCGATGATGGTTGACTGGGTGGGCACATCGCCTAACACGGCGCGGCCTTCGAGGATGTACTGAATCAGTTGCTCGGCTCCGGAGAGATCGAGTCCGCATTGCGCGCGCAGCCAGCTTACGGCGTCGGCGACCACGGGAAGATTCCGCCATCCTTCCACCGGGACCACGGCGGGAAGGCGGTCGCTGATTTCCTTGCGTAACTCACCGAGCTGGAGCGAAAGTTCCGCCGTGCGGGCCGGAGCTTCTCCGCGCCAGAACGGTATTCCGGGCGGGGCGCCCTGCGCGTTTTCAACGATGATGCGCGACGACTTGCCTTCGATCCGGCGGATTCGCCATGACGTGTTGCCCAGCAGCATCACTTCTCCCGCCATGCTTTCGACGGCGAAGTCTTCATCGACGGTTCCTACGATGCCGCCGTCGGGTTCGGCGACGACGGTGAAGAGAGCATTGTCGGGGATCGCGCCGCCGCTGGTGATCGCGGCCAGGCGCGCTCCACGCCGGGCCCGGAGCTTGCGGTTGATGCGGTCGTGATGCAGATAGGCGCCGTAGCGGCCGCGTTGCGAGGCGATTCCTTCGGAGAGCATTACGAGCACTTCGTCGAAGGTCTGGCGCGAGAGATTGCGATAAGGATAGGCGCGCTTGACCAGCGCGAATAACTGGTTTTCATCCCAGCCATCGTTGGATTGGTCACCCGATTTGTTAGCGGTCGCGGCGCTGCCGGAAGCGGCGCAGCAAGCCACGATCTGCTGCGCCAGCACATCGAGGGAAGCTTCCGGGAAAATCAGGCGATCGAGTTCGCCCAGTCGAATGGCGCGCACCAGGACAGCGCATTCGGCGAGATCGTCGCGGGTGGTGACAAAGAAACGTCCTTTAGGGACGGCGCCGCGCCAGTGACCGGACCGACCGACACGCTGCAAAGCGACCGCAATCGAACGCGGCGAACTGATGTGGCAGACCAAGTCCACGGTGCCGACGTCAATACCGAGTTCGAGCGATGCGGTTGCGACCAGGACCTTCACCTGGCCTTCCTTGAGCTTTCTCTCGGCCTCCAGACGCAGCTTGCGCGCCAGGCTTCCGTGATGCGCGGCTACATTCTCCTCGCCCAAGCGCTCGCCCAGTTGATGGGAAATGCGTTCGGCCAGGCGGCGGGTGTTCACGAAGACGAGCGTGGAGCGGTGGGCATTGACCAGTTGCACGATGCGTTCGTAAATCTCGTCCCACATCTCATTGGAAGCGACGGGGCCCAGTTCGGAGGATGGAACCTCGACCGCGAGGTCAAGCGTGCGCTTGTGTCCAACATTCACGATTACCGGATCGGGACGTCCGTTGCCTGTCAGGAAATGCGCGACCTGTTCGATCGGCTTCTGGGTGGCGGAAAGCCCGATGCGCACGGGAGGCCGATGGGCGAGCGCTTCGAGGCGCTCCAGCGAAAGCGCGAGGTGGACGCCGCGCTTGTCATCGGCAACGGCGTGAATTTCGTCCACGATCACGGTTTCGACATCGCGCAGGATGGCGCGGCTCTTTTCCGCGGTCAGCAGGATGTAGAGCGACTCGGGGGTGGTGACAAGAATGTGGGGCGGACGTTTCAGCATCAGGCGCCGGTCCTTCATCAGCGTATCGCCGGTGCGCACAGCCGTACGGATCTCCGGCATGAGCAGGCCGCGATGGCCAGCCATCTGCAGAATTTCGCCGAGGGGGACTTCGAGATTTTTCTGGATGTCGTTGCCGAGGGCTTTGAGCGGGGAAACATAGAGAACTTCGGTTCGATCGCGTAGTTCGCCAGCCAGGGCTTTGCAGACGAGGCGATTGATGCAGGCGAGGAAGGCAGCCAGCGTCTTGCCTGATCCAGTAGGAGCCGAGATCAGGGTGGTGCGGCCAGCCAGGATGTGAGGCCAGCCCTGCTCCTGCGGTTCGGTTGGCGTCGAGAAGCGGGTCGTGAACCACTCCTGAACCAGCGGATGAGCCCAGGCCAGCGAAGGGGAGACGGCGGACGGCATGGGACAGATTGTAGCGAGAATTGATGGTTTCGTAAAATATTCGCCCCGGACTCGGGCTTGAGGCTGCGATTCGCATTGACCATGGCCATGATGATGAATATGATGATGAATATGAGTAATTACGGTGAAGATTTCAAGCTGAAAGATCGCTGAGGGCTAATGGGAGGAGAACGATGCCAAGCGCGAGAGTTTCCGCACTGACCCGGGAAGACATAACCGCCGCCGCCAAGCGATTGCAGGGAAGCCGACCGGCGAAGTGGACGGCGATCATCGAGGGGCGGGAACTACCAGCCAGGCCGCTTGTCCTGGAGGCGGCAGGAGTGCCTCCCAATGACCCCACCAATTCGCACCAGGCGGTCGCAATTTTGAAGGACTTTGGTTTTGACGTTCGCTACCAGGGTAAGAACGTCTCGGACGCGCGCGCGGAGGTCGAACCAGATGCCATCGAGGCGTTGATCCGCAGCCTGCGTGGCCGCTACCAAGGCTCGCCTTCACTGGTGAAGGATCGGGAGCGGGAGCATCGGGTCGAGAAGGACCGTCCGACGCGATGAGCAAGACCTATGTACTCGACGCGAACGCAATACTGGATTTTCTGATGAATGGACCTGGAGCCGAACGCGTCGAGTACCTGCTCAGGGGCGCTCGACCGGATACACCGTTGCTGGTTTCGGCGGTCAACTGGGGAGAGGTCTTCTATATCTCCTGGCAGCGGCACGGTGCGGAATCGGCGAAGCAGACTTTGGCCGAGCTTTTGCAGTTTTCCATCCGAATCGTTCCCGTGGATGTTGCCCAGGTTCTCAAAGCAGGGGAATTGAAGGCGGTGCACAAAGTCCCATACGTAGACTGCCTTGCCGCCGCCCTCGCCACGCTGAATCAGGCCACGCTCGTCACTTCCGACCGCGACTTCGAGAAACTCGGACGGCAGTTTCCAATCTTGTGGATCACCCGGCCCTGATTGAGCGCGCGATGCGCTCACCCTCGCCCGCGGCCCGCTCGTCCCAATTCTCGAACCAGATGCTGAAAATCGGCAGGCAGTTTGCAGTCCACCGAGATTTTCCTGCCCGAGCGCGGATGAATGAACTCGAGATGCGCCGCATGAAGCGCGACCCGATCGATGAGCGGCTCCGAGGATTCCCTCCGGTGGTATTTTCTGTCGCCAAAGATCGGGTGGCCCGTCGCCGAGAACTGGACCCGGATCTGATTCTGCAGTCCGGTCACCAGTTCGACCCGGACCAGCGAAGCATCCGCAAACAGGCGTTCGACGGAATATCGCAGTTCGGCACGAGTCGCTTCGGGGTCTCGCGCCGGGCGTTGATGTTGAAACATTCCTTCGCGTCGAAAATAGTGCACCAGCGTCGCTGTCGAAATGTCGAGACGGCCGCGTACGACCGCGAGATACTGCCTTACGGGAGTATGGGCGAGAAACTGCCGCACCAGCGCAGACCGGTCTGGTGCGGTCTTAGCAAACAGCAGAGCCCCGGAGGCAAACCGATCGATGCGATGTACCACCAAGGCTCGTTGTTTTTTCGATTCAAGTTTTGCGGCTAGCAGAGACCAAGCGGAAGGAGTCTGGGAACCTTCGATGGGCACGGCCAGAAGTCCGGCTGGTTTATCGAGAACGACTACGGCATCATCCTCGTAAAGCACGGAAAGCTGGCGTGAGACGCGAGGGCGGCGCCCATCGTCTCGCGCCGAGATTTCGCGGACCGAAACGCGATGCGGCTTAGCCGCGCGGCTGCGAGTCTTTCTCGGTTGTCTTTTCATTGGATGGGCGCCCGCGGTCAAGTCATTATCAAGCCATCCGGCCATCTCCGCAAACTCGATGGTCCTTAAAAATTCAGTTTCGAGAGAGTTAGCGCGAGAAGGTTGTTAACTCCTTTCGGTCGCCGCCGACTAACTCTTATGCAGACCACGGTATCAAGATCACAGGCACACGCTTTCTCACTCACTACTCCTATCCGTTTCGGATCGTGCTGCGCAACGCAATTCATGAAATGATGCATCCACCCTTCGATGGCTCACGACGCCGAGCTGCGCGCCTGGCTGAAGTCCATTTCCTGCCTTCCTCAATCGCATGATCCACTCCGGGGCCTTATCCAACGCACGCATTGAGGAGAGCAATGGAAAATTTTTCGGCAACTAGACGCGGGACGCTTCGGTCGGGCTGCGCGAGAGCAGGCTGCGGCCTGCTAGAATTTCGTCGATGCCCAATCCATCCGCGACCGCTCGTGCCCGCAAGATTAAACTGATTCTCTTCGACGTCGACGGCGTGCTCACAGACGGGAAAATCTGGATTTTTCCGGCGCCCGGGCCGCAATCTGGAGGTCAGCAAAGTGTCCTGGAAAAGTCCGCGCAAGGCGTTTCACAAGCCTCGGGGCAGAGTGGCTTCGGTTTCCACAGCGCCAGCCTGATTGAAGCCAAGGGGTTCCACGCCCATGATGGGACCGCCATTTCGCTGGCGCGCCTGGCGGGGATCAAGACTGGGATTATCACCAAGCGGATCTCCGAAACGGTTGCGCTGCGGGCGCGCGATTTGAAGATGGACCACGTCTATCAGGGGATTCAGGACAAGGCGTCGGCGGTTTTGCAGATACTTGAGCAAGACCACACCACCGCGGCCGAGACCGCTTTCGTGGGGGACGACGTCATTGATTTGCCGGCGATGCGCAAGTGCGGACTGGCGATCGCGGTGAAAAATGCGCGCCCGGAAGTGAAAGCCGAGGCCCACTGGGTTACAGCGCACGCCGGTGGAGACGGCGCGGCCCGGGATGCCATCGAATATATCTTGAAAGCACAGGGCAGATGGAAACGCGTAGTGGAAGAGTACATTTCGGGGAGAAGCTGAGAGAGGGAAACTGCGTTTCGACGAGTAACAGTCGTCAAGTGATTCACCCACCGGTTGCTTGCTTGGGGCGTGCTCGGGTTCAGCAACCGGTGGGGGGTTCTCCCTACTCACCCTGTTGTTTTCAGGAGGAATAATCGTAGAAACCCAGCGTTGCCGGGAAAGTTTCGGGGATTCCGGAGATTCTGAAGCATCTTTTTGTAACTCATTTTGCGGCAGCCAGTTCCGGACCCCTAATCTGGGATGGCGAGGGTCTTGGTTGCCATTAATGCAGTGAAGCGCGGGTCTTTGCGCAGGTCACTGAATTCATTATCCTTGTAAACATTACTGATGTCTTTGTAACCATCCTCCATTGCTTTTTGCAGGTAGCGCAGGGAGCGATCGGTAATCCCCGCTTTGGCGTAGAGCTTGGCGACGACATACTCGTAGCGGGCCCGTTCCTCGGGAGAGGGAAGCATGGCCTGCACGCCGGAACGCGAAGTTCGCTCAAAGATGTCAGGATCCAACTGAATGGCGGTGGAGTAATCGGCGGAAGCCAGTTCGTAGTGTTTTTTTGCAAAATAGGCAGCGCCGCGGTTGCTGTAGAACGATGCCGACCGACTGCTGAACGCGATGGCCTTATCGTACATTTTGATGGCTTTGTTGAAATTGCCGCTTTGATGGGTGTTCTCTCCGATAGCGTAATACACGACGCCAAGATTGTTGTAAGCATCGGCATACCGGTGATCAACCCGAATCGCCTGCTCGAAACTCTTCCGGGCTTCCTTGTGGCGCCTTAACAGTAGTTGGCAGATGCCGATCTTGTTGAAGACGGCTGCACTGCCTTGTCCGGTTCTCTGGAAGGCCTGGTAGAAGTCGATGGCGTCAAGATAGTCTTTATCCTCGCGGAGTTCGTCGCCGCGTTGTTCGAGTTCCTCGGGAGACGCCCCGGGCGCGGGTGGATCGGCGCGGTGGAGCGGGGGTGGACCCACTTCCAACTGTTCGGTGTTTTGCGCCTGCGAGGGGAAAGCGAGAAGGGCTGCGAACAGAAAGAGAGCAGCTACTGCGCTGATGCGGAGCCGGGTCAACATACACACCTCCGGGCCGAACCGGATCAATTTTCAGTCCATCATACTATTGCCGCGGCTGGCCATTGTCACTACTCTTTGCCGGCGCGGGCGGGTTCTTGTCATTCTTCTGGGAGCCGCCGTCTCCCTTAAAGACCCCGACAATCTTGCCAAAGAAGCTCTTTTTTTTCTTCGCCTCTTCTTCCGGTGACGATCCTGCTGATGATTGGACACCGGGGCCATTCGGGGGGTTCCCGTTGGCAGGCGGAGGCAGAGCTTTCTCGGAGTTTCCGCCGAAAATGCGGGAAAAGAACCCCTGTACACCGGCGGTCTGGTCACAGGTATCGCGCGGCTCGGTGCCGGCCACGAAGGCAATCGTGTAATCGTCGGGACACGATGGCGTCGCCAGGCGGTTGGTGATCTTGTCGAGTTGGACGTCAACCACACCCTCGGGTTGGGTGAAGGGCTTGACATCGGAGTACTGGGAAAGCGCGACCGCCTTCTTCATGAACTCGGCCCAGATGGGAGCGGCAGTCTGGGCTCCGCTCAGGTGAAGGTCGCTGTAGTCGTCGTATCCGACCCAGACGATGCACAACAGATTGCTGGTGTAGCCGGCAAACCAACCGTCGTGCGAACTGCCGGTCTTGCCCGCAGCCGGGGCGGAGAATCCGCGGGATCGTACTCCGGCCGCGGTGCCGAAGTTCATGACTCCTTCGAGCATATTGGTCATGACAAAGGCGACACGCGGATCGAGAACCTGGCTTTTCTGCGTACCGAAGTTAACCACGATGTCGCCCCTGGCGTTGCGTACCGAGTTTACGAAGACGGGCGACAATCTCACGCCGCCGTTGGCGAAGCTGGTGTAGGCCGATGTCATGTCTACCGGAGTTGCATCATACGCGCCGAGCGCCATTGCGGGGGTGGCTTTCACGGAAGCGATTCCGGCGGACTTAGCCAAGTTCGCCACTTTGTCGTAGCCGACTTCTTCCGCCAGTTTGACGGTCGCGTTGTTGAGGGAAAGCGCCAGCGCGTAACGGAGCGTTACGTCGCCGTGATATTCCTCTTTATAGTTACGTGGCTCGTAGATCTGGTCGCCGTAGGAGAACGTCGAAGGCTGGTCGGTCACTGTAGAGGCTGGAGTGATCACGGTGGTCGAACCGTCAATCGCCGTATTCATGGCTGCCGCATACACAAACGGTTTGAAGATAGACCCGGTGGGACGCTTGGCGAGGGCATGGTTCAACTGGCTGGCGGCGTAATTTCGTCCGCCGACCAACGCCTTGATTTCGCCCGTGTGAGGGTCCATGGCCACGAGTGCGACCTGCGCTTGGGGGCCTGGAGTGACGGTGGTTTCAAACTTGTTCTTACCCACCTTGGTTTTGTGAGTGCGCATTTTGGTGACTTGATCGTCCACCAGCTTGATACCGGTTTCCACTGCCTGCGCGGCCGCGCGCTGCAGGTCGGGATCGAGCGTGGTGTAGATGCGATATTCCTGTTCGTTGACTTCGTGCTCGTTCAGTTTGCCGACCACTGTGTCGCGCACCATGTCCACGAAGTAGGGCGCGTCACTGGCCTCAACATTGGGTGGGGCCAGGTTCAGTTTCGTTGCCTTGGCCTTGTCGGCCTGTTCGCGGGTGATCGCGCCCGTCTCGACCATGGATTCGATTACGGTATTGCGACGTTCCAAGGCCCGTTCGGGATGGCGATAGGGCGACAGGTAGCTGGGTGCCTGGATTAATCCAGCGAGCAGCGCAGCCTCGGGGATGGTAACGTCCTTGAGATCCTTGTTGAAGTATGAGCGCGAGCCTTCACCGAGACCTGAGATGGTGAAAGACCCGCGTTGGCCCAGATCGACGCGGTTGGCGTAGAACTCGAAAATCTGCTGCTTGGAAAACTTCTGCTCCAACTCCACGGCGATCAGCATTTCGATCAGCTTGCGCTTGAAAGTCTTCTCCGGACTCAGAAAAAACGCTCGCGAGAGTTGCATGGTGATGGTCGAACCACCCTGCTGATGGCGCTGGTGCGTGAAGTCGATCCAGGCCGCTTCCACCAGGCGCATGAAATTGACCCCGCTGTGCTGAAAGAAGCGGCGGTCTTCGATCGACGTGACCGCGTCCACCATGATCCTGGGGATGTCGTCGTACTTGATCAGTTGGCGTTTGGAGCGCTGCTCGGCGTCGAAAAGCGAAGCCAGCATCTGAGGTTCGAGTTCATAGGCTTCGAGTTCGTCGGCGGTACGGCTGGTAATGGACGAAACGGCGCCGCCGGAGACGTTGATCGTAGCCGGTTCCGGACTGTGATAGGACTGGGGCCCAGGCTGAACTTCAATCGAGGCGGCACGCAGACGATAGCTGCCGAGAGGTGATTCGCCGTCATTTTCGGAATAGCCCGCCCGGCGCAACTCCGCCGCAATCTCAGAGATGGACATCTTCGCTCCGACCCTGACCACCGGCGGCGCGGCGAAGATTTTTGCCGAAGTGGCAAACGCGGGTCCGCGGAAGCGTTGCTCGATGATGCGGTCGTACTTTACATACCAGTAGGCAAAGAAGCCGATCACGAGGACGGAAAGCGATAGAAAAGCGAGCAGGGCAGCGCGCACGATGGGATCACGGGAAAGCGGGCCGCCCTTGCCGCGGGGGCGCGGCGCGGCGCTTCGAGCTGTCGGAATTCTCACCTTAATGGCCATGAAGAACGCTGCGTATCAAATGCCGTGCCGGACCGGCGTTTCCTCCGGTGGAGAGCAGAGCAAGTCTCAGTCCGAACGAGTTTGAGTCGTTGTCATTGATTCTAAATCACCGGGCCATCCCGGAAACCGTTGGTGCGTGTCAAGATATGGACGAGTGTGTGTCTACACCTCCAAGCTGGCGTTCGAACCCCAGCGCCAGTGGGAGGCGAGAAACCTCGGGTTCGCAGTGTTACAACAGCGGTGGTGCCATGTTAGTATGCTCACCTGCTCTCAGGCTCCTGGAATCGGGTGTCCTCACGCGAGCGCAAATCCAACATAGAGTAAAAGAGGAAAATCATGGCGATTGATCTCATCGGCCTTGTAAAAAGCGCCATCAGCAGTTCGGGCGCGATCGACAAAATCAGCGGCAATCTGGGAGAAACTCCCGCAGCCACTCAAACCGCGCTGCAGGCCAGTGTTCCGGCTTTGCTGGCGGCAATGATTGGGAAACTCAGCAGCGAGAGCGGCATTGCCTCGCTCTTGTCTCTGTTCAACTCTGGATCTTACGATGGCAGCTTACTGAGCAACCTGGGCAAGTCTCTGAGCGGTTCGGGCGCGACTTCAGTGATCGACAGCGGCAAGGCCATTGCGAAATCTCTACTGGGCGACAAGCTTAGTCCAGTTGCGAATGCGGTGGCATCGCAGGCAGGCGTGTCGGCGACTTCGGCGACTTCAGTGCTCGCTTTGGCAGGACCGCTTTTGATGAACGCGATTGGCAAGGCGACTGCGCCAAGTGGGCCAAGCGCGAGTTCGTTGACTTCGTTGTTGTCATCGCAGAAGGATGCGTTGGCGGCGGCGCTGCCTTCGAGCCTGGGCAGTCTGGTTGGAATGTCTTCGTTGTCGGGCGTGCGCGCGGCGATTCCACCGATTGTGCCTGAGGTGGAGCAACCGGGACGCGATTGGCTCTGGCCGATTCTGCTGGCGGTGCTGGTGATCGGCGGGCTGATCTACTACTTCACGCGCGGGACGACGGAACCGGTGAAGGAAGCGGCGACTTCGGTTGTTTCCACTGCCAACGATGCGGCAAAGTCCGCGCTCACCGCGCTCGGCGAATTCTTCAGCCGCAAACTGCCCAATGGCGTGGAGTTGAATATTCCGCGTCTGGGCATCGAAAACAAACTTATCGACTTCATCGAGGATGCTTCGAAACCAGTCGACAAGACGACTTGGTTTGATTTTGACCGCTTGCTGTTCGATACCGGCAAAGCGACCTTGCAACCTTCTTCGCAAGAGCAACTGGGAAATATTGCGAATATTTTGAAGGCGTATCCCAAAGTGAAGGTCAAGATCGGCGGTTACACCGACAATACTGGAAATAGCGCGGCGAATCTGACGCTTTCCTCGGAACGCGCCAACAACGTGATGGCCGAACTGGTGAAGCTCGGGGTGCCTGCGGATCGAATGACAGCGGAAGGATATGGCGACCAATTTCCGGTTGGCGACAATGCTACGGAAGAAGGACGAGCCAAGAATCGGAGGATTTCATTGCGTGTAACCGAGAAGTAGTTGGGGGCGAGTGGTCTGAAAGTAAAGTCAATCCCACCTGGCGCCGGTCGGCAAAGGGTGGGTTTGTTTTAGTAGACGCCTTTGTTCTGTGAAGAAGGGTGGAAACTGAGAGTTGTCGAGAAGCCGGGCAGTTCGACTGGAACGCTGTATTCGGCTTCGATGGCGAGAGTGCCGATGCCGAAGCCGCCTACGCGCGAAACCTTGACCTGCTTGGGCGTGAGCGCGATATCGTAGTTGCGGGCCTGCTTGATGACGGAGGCGCGAATGTCATCTTCCGAGCGCGTGCTGTAGGTTGATTGCAGAGCTTCAGTTTTCATCGAGTCTTCGAGCTCATAGTTGGCAAAAAACGGTGGGATGATTTTAATTCCTGCCAGGGCCAACGCCAGAAAGATGGCCACGCCGAAGAACAGTTTCAGAGTTGCCATAAGAATACAATCGCCCAAATCGCTGGTTGCGAGCTGTAATTGCGAGCTTTCCCGATCCTGCGCCGGCCGATTCCGCCGGTTAGCGTGAGGCCGGACGCAGTCCCTGGAAATGCTCGGTTATGGCTGAAATCTTAACGTCCTCCTTGTGCAGAGTCGAGCGTTGAACGACTTCCACGGTATCTTCGGTAACCTTCTTTCCCGACATTGATACGAAAGGGGATACCGACGAGATCGGCGTCTTTGAACTTTACGCCTGGCCGTTCGTCGCGATCGTCCAATAGAACGTCAAAACCGGCAGCTTCGAGCTTTCGCACAATGTCCTCGGAGGCGTTGCGGATGGCTTCGTCTTTGGAGTTGGTGGACACGACGACGACCTCAAAGGGCGCAATCGAAGGCGATAGCCAGAAGCCGTTCTCGTCATTGCTCTGCTCCACGGCGGCGGTCAGAATGCGCTCGATGCCAATTCCGTAACTCCCCATAATGGGGGCAATCTCTTTGCCGTTGTGGTCGAGCACGCGCGCGCCCATGGATTCGGAATACTTATAGCCGAGCTTGAAGATGTGTCCGATTTCTACGGCGGTGTCGATGCGGAGCGGGGCGCCGCAATTCGGGCATTCTTCGCCGGCGGTTACGCTGCGCAGGTCGGCGTAAGCGGTGGGATGAAAATTCTTTCCCGGCGTGAGGTGCTTGACGTGGTACTCGTCTTTGTTGGCGCCGCCGATGAGGTTGGTGCGGCCTGCGAGGGCCTGATCCACCAGCAGAATCGGCTTGGCGGAATCGTTCATGTCTTTTGCCCAATCAATTCCGAGCGGGCCAAGGTATCCGGCGGGGGATTGAAAGAGGTCGCGGATTTCATCTTCCTGCATGGGGCGGGTGTCTTTGCCTGCAAGCGCGGTCGAGAGTTTCGCTTCGTTCATCTGATGGTCGCCGCGCAGCAGCAGCACGATGGCCTGGGCGCGGATCCCGGCCGCCTTCTTATTATCTTTATCCCCTTTATCGTCTTTATCGCCCGCTTTGTTTTCCGCAGTGGACATCATCGCCAGCGTCTTGATGGTGTGCACTGGCGAGACGCCCAAAAACCGCGCGACGTCTTCGATCGTCTTCTGGCCGGGAGTGTGCACTTCGATCGGCCCGGCAATGCCCAGTTGGCCATTGCCCTCGGGCTTTAAGTCTTCGACCGCAGGCAGTTTCGAAGCGGCCTTCTCCATGTTGGCGGCGTAAGTGCATTTTCCGCAGCTCACGACCTGATCCTCGCCGGCCGGAGTGCGCACCATGAATTCCTGCGATTGCGATCCGCCCATGGCTCCGGAGTGGGCGTCAATGACCATGTACTTGAGGCCGCAGCGGTCGAAGATGCGGCAGTAGGTTTCGTAATGTTTTTGATAAGAAACGTCGAGTCCGGCGGCATCGATGTCGAAGGAGTACGCGTCTTTCATGATGAACTGGCGCACTCGGAGCAGGCCGGACTTGGGGCGCGGCTCGTCGCGAAACTTAGTCTGAATCTGATACCAGATCTGGGGCAGTTGCTTGTAGCTGCGCAGTTCCTTGCGGGCGATGTCGGTCATAACCTCTTCGTGGGTCATGCCGAGGCATAAATCGGCGCCCTTGCGATCCTTGAGGCGAAACATATTCTCGCCCATGACCTTCCAGCGTCCACTCGCTTCCCAGATTTCGCGAGGATTCAAGGCGGGCAGGTAGAACTCCTGGCCGATCTTGTCCATTTCCTGCCGGACGATGGCCATAATCTTCTGGGTCGAGCGATTACCCATGAAGAGAAACGAATAGATGCCAGCGCCCAATTGACGGATGTATCCGGCGCGGACGAGCAGTTTATGACTGGCGACTTCGGCGTCAGCCGGAGCCTCGCGAAGAGTAGGAATAAAGAGTTGCGACCAGCGGTGCATGATGGTTTCCAATCGTCTTTCAACCTGGAGAGAATCTCCGATTGTAAACGATGGCTAGCGCTGCGCCTCGGCCGGACTACAAGACGATCTGATGAAGTGCGGCATTGCGCATACCATTTTCTCGAATCGAAGGTGAAACTTAGGTATAATCCGCCGATGCAAGGAATACCGTGGAGCACAATTGCGCTCGGCTCGCTGTTGCTGATCGCGGCCCGCTCAACAGGAGGACAGGAAGTGAAATCTCCGGAACCGGAAAAGGCGAAGCCGGCAGTGAAAACAGAGCAGCGCGGGCGCATTCTTGGAATCGGCGGTGTCTTTTTCAAATCCGCCGATCGCGATCAGATGCGCGAATGGTATTCGAAGCATCTGGGGCTCGCTGATAAAGGCCAAGGCGTGATGCTTCCGTGGCGCGAACACGACGACCCGCAAAAGGAACACGTTACGGTTTGGACGGTTTTTCCCGCCTCCACTAAGTATTTCGATCCCAGCCCGGCGCCGTTCATGATCAACTACATCGTGGACGATATGGATGCTTTACTCGACCGCTTGAAACAAGAGGGAGTAAAGATTGACGCCAAACGGATGGATGAATCCTACGGTCGGTTTGCGTGGATCTATGACCTGGATGGGAATATGGGACAGCGGAGGGCGCTGATACGGCAGCTCCTTCTCGTCGGAAAGCAGGACGATCGCGCCGTCATAGCCGCCTTCTCGCAGGCTGGCGGCCGCCTGCACGCCGGCGTGCCCGGCGCCCACGATGACGACCGGGGACGATGCCATAAAGCTCTCCAAGTCTTACGCCCCGCGCCCTCAATCGTCGGCATAGATCCAGGATCGGCGGCGGGGCCGCTCCGCTTCGCCGGGGCCGGGATCGTCCGGCGCCATGCTTTCGGGATCGACGACGACCCCGTTGCGCGCAACCGACATCGGCGCGGCCGAAGCCGACGCGCTTCGGATGAGCTCCGCCGCAATCGGCGGCGGGGCCGGGTCCATAGCCGAGTGCGGCGCGGGCGCCGAGGGAGACTCGGGTTCGGGCGCCGGCTGCGGCAGCGGCTCTGCCGCTGCGATCGCGTCGACGCGGGGCGGCAGGCTCGGCGGCGGGGCCGGCGGCGGCGCGGGCTCGATCGGGTCGGGCTCGGGCAACGCCGTCATGAGCTCGTCCGGAGTGCGCCAAACGAAAGCGTCCAGCGCGCCTGACGGCGATAAGGGCGCCCATCGGTCGCTGATCACGCCGTCGGCGACCCACGCCTTGTCCCGAGGGGCGCGGGCGGCGCGGGAAAGCCATTCCCGCACCGCGCCGTGGTTGCCCTCGGCCGTCTCGATATCGGCCATCAACAGGCAGACGCGCCGGGTCGGCCGCCCGTGCGGATCTGACGTAAGAAGCGGCGCGATCGCGGCGCGCGCGGCGCGGAGATCGTGATCCTCGAGCGCGGCCCGGCCGACAGTCAGCATCGACTTGGGGTCGCCCGGCGCGACACGCGCGAGGGCGCGGGCGCGGGCGAGCCGGTCTCCGGTCGAATTGCCGTGGCGCACGCGAAGATAGGCCGCGGCGAGATCGGGATGCGGCGTCTGCGCATAGGCCGTTTCGATAGCCTTGGTGGCGCGGCGGTAGTCGCCGGCGGCGCCGGCCAGCCGACCGTAAAGCGCAGCGGCCGGAACCAGGCTCGGAGACGCCCGGCAAGCCTCCTGCGCCAGCGCCATCGCGCCCTTGGGGTCGCGCTCCTGCGCCTCCTGCGCCATCGCCGTCTTGATCACGGCCCGCCATCGCTGCGCGGTCGGCTTGTCGATGAGCTTGGCTGCGGCGTTGGAATCGACCGTCGCCAGCGCGCCGGCCCAGTCGCTCCGGCGCGTCCGATCTTCAAGCACCGCCTGCCCGGCCCAGGCGGCGGGGGCGCGGGCGTTGGCGCGCACGGCGTATTGCAGCGCGGCCTCGTGGTCGCCGGCCCGTCGCGCCTCTACGTGCAGCCCGCGCAGGCCGAGGCCATGGGTCTCGCTATGTTCGAGCATCGCGTTGTAGGCCGCGACCGCGGCCGGCCGATCGCCGGCCAGTTGCGCCGCCTGGGCGCTGAGCAGTTGGGCGATCGGCGCTTTCGCCAGAAGGCGGTTCGCCTCCGCCGCCTGCTTGGTCGCCAGACGCGTGTCGCCCGTGTTGACCGCGATCAGGCCGCGGGACACCGCCGCCAATCCCTTTTCCTGCCGTCGCGACCGCGTCGCCCCCGACATCAGCGAGGGGACGCGGAAGACGAAGCGCAGGAGGCCCCAGATGATCGACCAGACGACCGCGATGGCCGCGACGAGGCCGAGCGCGGTCATGAGCGAGAGCTTGTACTGAACGCTGCCCCAGGTCACCGTCACCCAACCCGGGTTGTCGGCGAGCCACATCAGGCCCCAACCGGCAAGCGCCACCGCAGCGAGGAGAAGCAACAGGCGAAACATGATGTCTCCGAAATGCTCGACCGGGCGCCCGGGACCAAACCGAGGCGATGCGTTTGTCTCAGCGGCTCAGGGCTTGGCGCTCTGGGCCAGCCGCGTCACGGCGGACTCGCGGACCGCCTGAACGGCGGAAACCGCACTCTGCTTGCTCTGGGCTTGCGCCGCCCACTCCGCACTCGCTTGCCGAGCGGGCGCCGGCAGTTTTCCGTACGCCGCAAGCGCGCCCTCGAGGTCGCCGCGCTGAAGACTTGCGACGATCTGCGAGGCAAGCGCATCCGGGGTGTCGCCCGCGACCTCCCCGACGCGGCTAACCTGGATCAGCCCGTGGAGATGAGCGAGGAATTTGTCGGCGACGCCGCCGCTCTCGACGGGCGCGACGGCGCCCAGGACTTTTGGCTCCGCGGCTTCGAAGGACGCAGCCAACGCACGATTGGTCGGAGCGCCGCCGACCAGCGCCTTGAGCGGCGCGAGCGTCGCCGGATCGACGCCGAGCGCGGTGAGCGCCGCGAGCTCTGTCGGAAAGGGGACGCCGGACGCGAGCTTGTCGCGAAGCGTATCGGCGACGATCGCGACGGCGGCCGGATTGTCGCTCGGCGGCTTTTCCGCCTTCGCCGCCGCAAGCGCGCTCTCCATCTTGTCGATCCGATCGGTGAGCGGGGCGATCTTGGGAATTTCGCCGCGAACGGCGTCGACGTCGGCGCGGATCGTCTTGACCTCGTCAGACAGGCCTTCGGCGGCCTTGTTGTCGGTCGCATGCGCGCCGCTGGGCGCGGGCGCTCTCGTCTCAAGGGCGCCGACGCGTTTGTCCACCGCGGCGAGCGCGGCGGTCGATGCGCCTTGAAGCGATTGGACGCGCTTCTCGAGGCTGTCGATTGCGGACCCCTCGCGGCTCGCCGTCGATTCCAGAGCCGCGAGCCGGTTCGCGTCGGCCTCGGAGAGGCTCGAATTCGCGGGTAAGAGGACGTTGGCGGCGCCAGCAACCAACGCTCCTCCAACGAGACCGGCGACGAGCCCTTGAACCCAACCCGTCGGCCTGGCCTGAGGCGGCGCGGCGGGCCGCTCCCGCGGCGGGCTATAAGGCGGCGGCGGTTCGGAGCGCGCGGCTTCAGCCTCGAGCTCCGGCGCGGTCTTCACAACCTCCGGCTCCGGCGCGACTCCATCCGCATCGAGGCGGGAGGCCTCGCCCTCGATCACCGTTTCGTTCGGCGGCTTCTCGCTATTGTGCGGGGCGCCTGCGTCCGGCTCGGATACGATCTCGTGGCTTTCCTCGTTGACCATCGCTCTTAACGTCCCCGACTTCGGCGCGCCCTATATACGAGAGGCTCTATGGGATGGAAATAGCGGCTCGGCCTCGACCAGGACCGCAAACAGCGCAGGCTCGTTCGGAGACGCCGCGACGCGGACCGAAACGGCGCCGATCGCCTCGAGCGGCTTGGCGACATCCTGCGAGAGGCAGACGTGCGTTAGCTTTCTGAAAACTGTCCCAGCGCCAGCCCTTTCGGCGAGATCGGCGGCGAGCGCCGCCGATCGGCGGGAATAGTGCAGCGCGATCGTACTGCCGGCGAGCGCGCGGACCTCGGCCGGCTTCCAGCGCTCGCGCGCTTCGGCCGCGTAGACGTCTACGGCCTCGAGCGCCAACGTGGGCGATAGCGTTTCTTCGAGCGCCGTTTTGCGGTCGCGGCCCGCAAGATACAGGATGTGCGCGCCGGACGGGACGGCGTGGTTCAGCGTCTCGACGAGCGTGGCGACGTCCGGCGCAGGGGGCGCAGCGAGGCGCCAGCCTTCCGCTTCCGCCGCGCGGGCCGTCCGGGCGCCGACGACAAAGAGCGGCGCTGTCCGATCCACCGGCCCAATCGCTGAAAACGCCTTGGCGCTGGTCGCGATCACAGCCTCGTAGCGCGGCCGCTTCGGCGTGAAGGGGAGCGAAGCGACCGTCACGACTGGCAAGCATGCGGCCCCGTAGCCAAGCCGACGCAGGCGCGCGGCGCTCAAGGCCGCCTCGTCGCGGGCGCGGAACAACGCGACTTGGCCTCTTCGAGCGCTTGAACGCGGCATGGCGGCCATTATCCGCTGACGGACCGGGTCGGCAAGCGCAGCTTGCGGATAGGCCTCTCGGGCTTTACCGGTCACGCCCTCGCAAACAAGCTCCCGGAACCCCAGTTGGACCAAACGCTCGACACGCCCGACCTCGCCGCCGCCCGGCGCGGGCGCGCGCTCGACTTCCGCAAAGACATCAATGGACTGCGCGCCCTCGCGGTGCTCGGTGTGGTCGCTTTTCATGCCGATCGCGCGCTGGTTCCGGGCGGATTTGCCGGCGTGGACGTATTTTTCGTCATTTCCGGGTTTCTGATTTCGCGCATCATCCTGTCGGAAAGCGCTGTTGACCATTTTTCGCTTGCTATGTTCTACGCAAAGCGAGCCAAGCGCATCCTCCCGGCCCTGCTTCTTGTTGTCGCAGCGGTCTGGATCGTCGGTTGGTTTCGCGCCGCGCCGACCCAATTCCGCGACATCGGCGGCGGGCTGCTTGGCAACTCCTACTTCACGGTCAACTTTTGGCTGCTGCGCCTGGCCGGGGTCGGAGGCTATTTCGGCGCAGATTCGGCTACGAAACCGCTTCTGCATTTGTGGTCGCTCAGCATCGAGGAACAGTTTTACCTCGTCTGGTCTGTGCTCGTGGCGACCTTGCACCGCCTGACGCCTCAGCTCCTGCCATTCGTTATCTTGGCGATCTTTGTCGCGTCGTTCGCCTTCTGCGTCATTTTGACGCCGCTCGATCCGATCGGCGCCTTCTATCTGCCCTGGACGCGGGCTTGGGAGTTGGCGCTCGGGGCGCTCATCGCCTACCGCGAGGTGTTCCTGCTCAGCCGCTGGCCCTATCCGTCAAGAGGCCTTGACAATGTCGGCGCGGCGCTCGGCGTGGCGCTGATTGTCGGCGGCTATTTCGCGCTCAACGAGGCCCTGCCGTTCCCCGGATGGCGCGCCGCCATCCCAACGGTCGGCTGCGCGCTCGTGATCGCAAGTCCGGGCTCCTGGGTCGGAGAGATTGCGCTCGGCAATCGGGTCGCCGGATTCTTCGGCCTGATCTCCTATCCGCTCTATCTTTGGCACTGGCCGCTGTTCGCCTTCGCTCACACCTGGCCGGGCGTCATTCCGACGAGCGGCGTCATGCTCGCGCTGGCCGTCGCGGCGGCGGCGCTGGCGACGTTGACCTGGCGCTTTGTCGAGGCGCCGACCGCCTCGCTCTTCCGCCGCCGTCCCTTTGCGCTGGCGCTCGGCCTTGTCGCGCTGCTGGCGGCGACGGGCGTCCTCGGCCGGGTCACATACGACTCGAAGGGCTTTCCCGGACGCTTTCCCCCGCTCGTCAGTCAGGTGTTCGATTTCCACGTCAACGGCGCCGACGACGAAGCCCTGATGCGCTGCTTTTATCAGCGCGACGACCGCGCCTATCCGCTTGACGAGGAGCGATCTCGCGCGGCGCGGTTCTTCGAGGACCATCGCTGCGGCGTCGCTGCCGATCCGCGAAAGCCCACCATCCTCGTCGTCGGCGACTTGCATGCGGCGCATCTTTTCGCCGGGCTCCACCGGGTCTACGGCGACCGCGCCAATGTGCTGGCGCTCGCGGCGGTCTTCTGCGTTCCGCTGGTCGAGACCGTGGACATGGACCAGGGGGTCGCGGGAACGCCGCGTTGCCGCGCGATCAACGATTACGTTTTCAAGCGGATCCTCGAGATCAAACCCGACGTGCTGGTGGTCGGCGGCTACTTCGCCCAGTACGACCATGAGGCGAACTGGCGCTATCCCGGCTTTCTCGACGCCATGGTCGCCGGCGCACGAAAACTGCACGATGAGGGTATTCCTTCCATCGTGATCGCGGGCGAAGTCCCGACCTGGGCGCCGGTGTTGCCGATCCTGGTCGGACGCGACCTCCTTGAAACCGGCGCGGCGGCGGAATTCTCCGAGGTCGGGGTTCGCCCGGACTCGCTCGAGACCGACAAGGCGCTCGCCGCAAAAGACTGGGGTCCGGGAGTCGTCTACGTGTCGCAGGCGGACAGGCTCTGCGGCGCCCAGGGGTGTCGGCGGCTCGTCGGCGCGAACCTGCCCGCAGACTTGCTCGCGGTCGACTACGGCCATTACAGCCGTGAAGGGTCGATTTTCGCGGTCAGGACCATCCTTGCGCCCATCATCGACGCCGCGCTCGAAAAGTCGCAACGCTCGCGCTAGCCGACAAGCGACTTAATCGATCGGGACGGGCTGCCGCAGTTGCCGCGCGCTGAGGACCGGTTCGGCGCGCGGCAGCCGCACCGCCGCGAGCACGTCCGAGTTCGACCGGCTGCTCGTCTGCGTAGTCCTGCAGGCGGAGAAGCGACAGCCACTCGCCGTTCTCCGTCTCCTGTCCGAAATCCTCAAACGCGAGAAATTCGAGGTCGGCGACGCCGGCGGCTTCCTTGACCCACAGGGCCGAGGCGAGCTGGACGGCGTCGATCAGCGACAGGAATTGGGGCTGCTCCTCGGGGCGTCGCCGTTCGGCGGGCCGTCGCCATTGCACATCGCGCAGCCGAGCCGCGCGCAGCATGGTGTTCGGGTCGGGACTCACGAAGGTGGCCACCGAGCGGAGATAGCGGGCGAAGTCGACGAGCGTCGAAAACCGGCCGGCGACGAAAGCCGAGGGCCTCAGTTCGGCGAACAGGATGCTGTTGACCCAGATGCGGCGCTTGCCCGTTGCGGCTTCGGTCAGGATGGTCTCGATATCCGGCTCCGCGGCGCCCGAGCGGCCGCTCGCGTGGCGCAACAGCACGTTCATGTGCAGGAAGTGTCTATCGCTTTTCGAAACGATCGAGTCCATCTTCCCAAGTCCCGATCCCGGTCGATGTCAAAGCGGCCCTGACATCGACCGCCGCGGCCGCCCGTGGCCGTTCCTCGATGGTCATGATCTCGATCCGCTCCGGCAACAGACTATCCCCCGTGAAGATCGCCCGTCCGGTGACGGAGACCTCCTTGTTCCCGAACGGATTGAGCGCGTCCTCCCCCATCCCCTTGTCGAACACGCATTCGATTTGAGTTTCGCCGCCGGAAAGGGTCAGGCGGCCGGTCCACGCGGCGCCGCGATAGTCGATGGCCGCGAGCCGCCCATCGAACGCGGAGATCCCAGCGCCTGCGAACCACATATCCGCCATCGGCCAGGTCTCGTTGGCGAGGCCCACGCGATCGACCTGGCGGCGGAAAAACTCATCGAGCGGCAACTCGCTGTCGTGAAACCGGACCGAGACGGCATAGGCCGGATCGAGCGCCGCGGCGATTTGCTGGAACCCTCGCATGAGCCGACGATGCTGCAACAGGATCTGATAGTCGCTGCGATACACGCGGCACGCGCAGCGTCGGAAAAGGTCGATGGACGGCGTGGCGCAAGGACCGGGCGCCCGAACTTTCTCCACCAGCCCGAACGCGCACGGGTCGACCGACAGATGCGCGATCAGGAACGCGCTCGACACTTTCTTGGCGTGGAGCTCGCGGTCGGCGGCCGACAGCGCGGCGAGCACCGCATCGAAGACCTTTTTGTAGACGGCGGCCGGCGCGCCGTCCCCCTGCGACCGGGCCGCATGGCCAGGCTGGATGACGACGCGAACTTCGTTTCTGGCCACGGCTCCCATGATGGTCGCACTCGATCGACCCCTCTGGTTAGCACGCCGGAAGGGGGTCCGACAGGCGACGAATCGCCGCCTTGCGGGTTACGTGAAAAGCCGGTTCCCTCATCGGCCCGTTCACGCTAAGGGCGGTCGAAGCGCGGTCGCCGGCGCTGGAGACTTAAAAGCCCATGCGGGTTCTGGGTATTGAGACCACCTGTGACGAGACAGCCGCCGCTGTCGTGCGGCTGACCCCGGACGGCCAGGGCGAAATCGTCGCCGACGAGGTGATGAGCCAGATCGCCGCCCATGCCGCCTACGGCGGCGTCGTGCCCGAGATCGCGGCGCGCGCCCATGTCGAGATCGTCGACATGCTGATCGCCCGCGCGCTTTCCAAAGCGGGGATGGCGGCCAGGGACCTCGACGGCGTCGCGGCGGCGGCCGGGCCGGGCCTGATCGGCGGCGTGCTGGTCGGGCTTATGGCGGGCAAAGGGATCGCGCTCGCGACCGGAAAGCCGCTGATTGCGGTCAATCATCTCGAGGCGCACGCGCTGACCGCGCGTCTGACTTCGGGTGTGGCCTTTCCCTACCTGATTCTGCTGGCCTCCGGCGGCCATACGCAGATCCTCGCCGTGAAGGGCGTCGGCGACTACGACCGCCTCGGCGCAACTCTGGACGACGCCATCGGCGAAGCGTTTGACAAGACCGCCAAGCTCCTGGGTCTGACCTATCCCGGAGGACCGGCGGTCGAGCAGGCGGCGCGAACCGGAGATCAGGAGCGGTTCGCCCTGCCGCGCCCGATGGTCGGCCGGCCGAACGCGGATTTCTCGCTTTCCGGTCTCAAGACCGCGGTCCGTTTCGCCGCCGAGCAGGCCGCGCCGCTCAGCGGGCAGGACGTCGCCGACCTCTGCGCGTCGTTTCAGGCCGCGATCGTCGATGTGGTCGAAGATCGCATGAGGATGGGCTTGAAGCGTTTCCGCGACAGGATGGGCGTCTCTCCCCAAGCGGTCGTCATCGCCGGAGGGGTCGCCGCCAATCTTGCGATCCGCAGCGCGCTGTCGCGTTTCTGCGCGGAGGTCGGCCTGCCGATGATCGCGCCGCCGCAAGCGCTATGCACGGACAACGCGGCGATGATCGCATGGGCTGGGGTGGAGCGGCTGCGGCTTGGACGCGCGGACCCGCTGTCCTTCGCCGCCCGCCCCCGTTGGCCGCTCGATCCAAAATCCGAGCCGGCCCTCAACAACAAGGCGTAGCGCCGCCTTATTGATCGTTGGGCTGCGGGGCCGGATGCGCGTTCTGCGCCGCCGCGGCGTCGTTCTTCTCTTTTTCGGCGGCCATGTGATGGCCCACGACGCAGCCGCCGATCGCGCCCAAGACGCCGTGATGGCCGGCAAAATGCCCCGCTACGCCGCCGACCATTGCGCCCTTGAGGCAGCCCTTGGCTTCGGCCGGAGCAGACGCGGCGGCGAACGAAACAGCCATCGCGATCGCGGCGGCGAGATAAGCGGACTTCATTGAGGGACCTCCTTGACGTTCACAGGCCCAAACTCCGGCTGGAGCGGAAGGTTCCTAGATCCGTCGATACGCGGCCCAGGAGGTGGGGGCGAAGCCGCGTGGCTTCAACCCCTGGCCTTGCGATTGCATTTCGCCCCTGCGGCGCCTATAAGGAGGCATCCCCCTCGAATTTTGTTTTTTGAGGCTGCGCCCCGTCGGGCCAGAGACCGAACCCGCGCGGCCCATCGATCGTGAAGGAGCAAGCCCACAATGAGCGACACGCCGCTGATGCCGAAGGCGACCGCCGTCTGGCTGGTTGAGAACACCTCCCTGACCTTCGACCAGATCGCGGAATTCTGTAAGCTGCATCCGCTCGAAGTCAAAGGCATCGCCGACGGCGAAGTGGCGACAGGCATCAAGGGCTACGACCCGATCTCGACTGGCCAGCTCACCCGCGAGGAGATCGCCAAGGCCGAGAGCAACCCGGACATCCGCCTGCATCTCGCCGTCTCGAAGGTGCGGACGCCAGAGTTCAAGAAGCCGCGGGGGGCGCGTTACACGCCGCTGTCGCGCCGGCAAGACCGTCCGAACGCCGTGCTGTGGCTGCTGCGCAACCACGCGGAGCTGAAGGACGCGCAGATCATGCGCCTGGTTGGCACGACCAAGCACACGTTGCAGGCGATCCGTGAGCGCACCCACTGGAACTCGGCCAATCTTCAGCCGATGGACCCGGTGACGCTGGGCCTCTGCTCGCAGATCGATCTCGACTTTGAAGTCAACCGCGCCGCCAAGGACCGCCCGAAAGTCGAGGAGCCAGGGGGACAGACCCTGGTCTCGGCCGAAATCACCACCGCCAAACCCGCTCAGCCCGCCCCGTCGAGCCAGCTCGAAGTGTTCGGCGCGCCGAAGCCGAAGCCGGTCGAGGAGCGTATCGACGTCAATGCGGTGTTTGGCAAACCGAAGCCGCAGACCGCCGCACGTGAGAAGCAGCCGGTCGAGGACGACGACGCTGAGGTCGGGGACGAAGAGCCCCACGTCGAGGAGTAACGACGAGGGCGACCGCCTCAGGCGTTGCGCTGGGCCTTGCGCGCCAGACGGGTGCGCTTGTCCGGCTTGCCGCCGATTTGCGGCGCGGATCCGCCCTCGCGCGCGGGGCCGAGCGGCTCGATCAGCGGGGTTTCACCGACCCGCTTCTTGATGTCGGCGGTGAATTTGGCCGCCGCCTCCGCCGAGATCTCGAACTTGGTTTCGTGGTCGAACACGCGGATCGTGCCGATGTCGGCCTTGGTGAGGCCGCCCGCGCGGCAGATCATCGGCAAGATCCATTTCGGATCGGCGCCCTTGGCGCGCCCGACGTCGAGACGAAACCACGAGCCGCCGCCGAGCGCGTGCTTGCCGGGGCCGGTGCGAGCCGGTTTCCCGAAGTCGCGATCCTCCCGGGCCGCGCGTCCGCGCGGCGCTCGCTCGCTGTAGACCGGCCGCTGGCGGCTGGCGGGCGGACGCTCGCCGGGATCGGTGACCTCCTCGATCGCCGGCAGCCGCGCGCGATAGAGCCGCACCAGCGCCGCAGCGATCTCTTCGGGGCTGCGCTCGGCGATCAATCGGCGCGCCATGTCGAGGTCGTCCTCGGACGCGGGCTCCTTGAGCGTCGGATCGGCGATGAAGCGCTCGGCGTCGAGCGCGCGCACTTCGGCGGCGGTCGGCGGTCCTATCCAGAGGGGTTCGATGCCGGCCTCGGCAAACAGGCGTTCGGCGCTGCGCCGCCGCCCGAACGGAGTGAGAATGGCGCTGACGCCCTTCTTGCCGGCGCGGCCGGTGCGTCCGCTGCGATGCTGAAGCGTCTCGACGTCGTGGGGCAGATCGGCGTGGATGACGATGCCGACGCTGGGCAGGTCGATGCCGCGCGCGGCGACGTCGGTCGCCACCAGCACGCGCGAGCGCCCGTTGCGCAGCGCCTGCATCGCCTGGTTGCGTTCATGCTGGCTGAGTTCCCCCGACAGCGTCACGACCGAGAAGCCGCGCTCGGTGAGCGTCGCGCTGAGATGGCGCACCGCCTCACGGGTGTTGCAGAACACGATGGCCGTCGGCGATTCGACGAGGCGCAGCAGATTGACGACCGCCGCCTCGCTTTCCTGCGGATGGATGCGGATGGCGCGATATTCGATGTCGACATGGCCATGCTTGCCGCGCTCGACCTCGATCCGCATGGCGTTGCGCTGATAGCTCTTCGCCAGCGTCGCGATGCCCTTGGGCACGGTCGCGGAAAACAACAGGCTGCGCTTTGTCGCCGGCATTGCGGCGAGCATGAATTCGAGATCCTCGCGAAAGCCGAGATCGAGCATCTCGTCGGCTTCGTCGAGCACCACGATTCTCAGCGCGGAAACGTCGAGCGCCTTGCGCTCGATGTGATCGCGCAACCGCCCCGGCGTGCCCACGACGATTTGGACGCCCGACTGCAGGATCCGGCGCTCGCGCTGGGCGTCCATGCCGCCGACGCAAGCGACAATGCGGGCGCCGGTGGGGCGAAAAAGCCAGGCCAGCTCGCGCTCGACCTGCAGCGCCAGCTCGCGCGTCGGCGCGACCACCAGCGCGAGCGGCGCGCCGGGCGGGGGAAATTGAGGGGCGTCGCCGAGCAGCGTCTCCGCCATCGCGACGCCATAGGCGACGGTCTTGCCCGAGCCGGTCTGGGCCGACACCAGGAGATCCCGGCCCCGGGTCTCCTCGGCAGTGACGGCGGCCTGAACCGGGGTCGGCTCCAGATAGCCGCGCTCGTCAAGCGCGAGGGCGAGCGACGGATTCGAGGTGAATGGGTTCAAAGGGAGCGAAACTCGATCGCGGCGGGAATGCGCGATCGCGCACGGTATGCGCGAAAACGCAGGGAAAGGGAAGCAGAGCCCGAGTTCTGTCGTGTCAGCGGCAAATGTGGGTTCGTCCCGCGCCGATAAAGGAGTCCAAAGCCGCCGCGATTTCCGAACATTCTCGCCGCTCCGCAAAAGGATCTCAACTTTTCCTGCCGCAAGGCGATAGCTTGAGGGCATGGAGGGACCGAGCGTGACTGAGGGACGAGTCTTTGATCGCGTCGCCGATGCGTACGACGCTCAGCGCAACGGCTACCCGAGGGACGTGTTCACCGACCTCATGACGATCGCAGGGCTTCGGCGGGGCGATCGCGTCCTGGAGGTCGGGTGCGGGTCAGGCCAAGCGACCGCCGGTTTCGTCGCCGACGGTCTCGACGTCACCGGCGTCGATCCAGGGGCGGCGCTGATCGGGCTCGCGGAGCGAAAATTCTCGAACGCCAAGGCGGTCCGTTTCCAAGTCGCGACGTTCGAGGACTGGCCGCTCGAGGGTCGCACGTTTCATCTCGTCGCGGCGGCGCAATCGTGGCACTGGCTTCAGACGGGCCTGGCGTTCAAGAAGGCGGCCGAGGCGCTGGCGCCCGACGGCTGCCTGTCGATTTTCGGTCACACGCCGGCGTGGTCGCCCGAATTGATGGCCCGTCTGCGGCCGGCGTACACGCACTGGGCGCCCGAACTTCGGGGCCCGCCGCCGGAAGCTTGGTACTTGCCGGAGGGACCCGTTCCGGGGCTGATCGCGGCCAGCGGTTGCTTCGACCCCCCCGAACGCCGCGCCTATCGGTGGCGTCGAGCCTACACCCCCTCCGCGTTCGCGGAATACCTCGGGACGCGTTCCGACCACCTCCGGCTGCCCCAGGGCCGTCGCGACGACCTCCTCCGATCCGTTGCAGCGGCGCTCCCGGACGTGGTCGAAACGGATTGGGTCACAAACTTATACGTCGCGCGGGTGAAGGAGCCGCGCGACCGCTCGCGAACACGGGACGATCCGCGCGACGCGTGAGGCCTGTCACGCTCCTGCCGTCGCGGTCTCCTCCGGCGTGGGCGGCGGAGCGGGCGGAACCGGCGCCGCGGGCGCCGCCTTCGGCTTCTTCCGGCTCTTCCGCCATTCCTCGAACCGCTGCAGCACCGCGAAGAACGACGGCACGAACAGGACGGCGAGGCAGGTCGAAGCGATCATGCCCGAAAACACGCTGATGCCGAGGGAGCGGCGTGCGTTGGCGCCGGCGCCGGTGGCCAGCACCAGCGGCAGGACGCCGAGAATGAAGGCGAAGGACGTCATCAGGATCGGCCGGAAACGCAGGCGCGAGGCCTCCACCGCCGACTCCCAGATCGACTTGCCGTGAACGAGGCGCTCCTCGCGCGCCACCTCGACGATCAGAATGCCATTCTTGGCCGAGAGCGCGATCAGCAGCATCAGGCCGATCTGGGTATAGAGGTTGTTGCCCGCCCCGAGGCTCGTCAGCGCGATCACCGGACCAAGCAACGCGAGCGGCACCGCCGAGAGCACCGCGAGCGGCAGGATCCAGCTCTCGTACTGGCCCGCCAGGACGAGATAGACGAGCAGGATAGACAAGCCAAAAACATAATAGAGCTGATTGCCGGTGATCTTCTCCTGGTAGGACATTGCGGTCCATTCGTAGGAGACGTCAGCAGGCAGCACGCGCTTGGCGATCGACTCCATCGCCGTTAGCGCCTGGCCGGAGCTGAAGCCGCGCCCGGGCGCGCCGACGATCGTCGACGAGGGATAGAGATTGTAGAGGGTCAAGAGCGGGGGCGCGACCGTCGAACCGAGATGGGCGACCGCGCCGATCGGCACCATGGAGCCGTCCTGGCTGCGGACATAGAGGCTCAGGAGGTCCTCGGGATGCAGCCGGAAGCGCGAGTCCGCCTGCACATAGACCTGCAGCGAGAGCCCGAATTTGTTGAACTGGTTGACATAGGTCGAGCCGACGAAGTCGGTCAGCGTCGAGAACACGTCTCCGACGCTCACGCGCAACGTCTGGGCCCGGTCGCGATCGACCATCAGGGTGACGTGCGGGCGCCTCGGTGTGGAACGTGGTGAGCACGTTGCTCAACGCCGGGTCGGCGTCGGCGGCGGCGACGATCTGGTTGGTGAGATTGCCGAGCTTTTCGTAGTCGGTCGAGCCGCCGAGCAACTCCACCTGCATCTGGAATCCGCCCGCGTTGCCGATGCCCTGGATGGCGGGCGGCGGCAGCACGTAGGCCTTGCCGTCAGGCAGCGCAGCCACCGCCTTCTGGAGCCGTTGGAAGATGGGGACGAGGCCCTCGTCCTTCTCCTTCAGCCGGTCCGAGAAGGGCTTCAGCATCACCCAGGCGGCCCCGGCGTTGAAAAGGTCGGCGCTGTTGTCGAGCAGCGATATGCCGGCGAGGGTGATCACGCGATCGACGCCGGGAATCTTGAGCGCCTCCGCCGTCGCCTTTTCCAGGGTGGCGGTGGTGCGGCCGAGCGATGCGCCCTCGGGAAGCTGAACCGCGAGCATCACGTAGCCCTGGTCGTCGATCGGGATGAACGCCGTCGGGATCCGCGTCAGGCCCCAGAAGCCCACTCCGGAAACGATCAGCGCCAGCACGACCATCAGGCCGCTGTGATTGACCATGCGGCCGATGAGGGCCGCGTAGCCGCGCTCCATCGGATCGTAGATATGATTGAAGAGGCGGAAAAAGAAATTTCGCTGCTCCGGCGGCTTCGGCGTGCGCAGCCACAGCGCGCACTGGGTCGGCTTCAGGGTGGCGGCGTTGATCGCGCTGATGAAGGCGGTCGCGGCGATGACCAGCGCGAACTGGGCGAACATGTTGCCGGTGAGGCCCGGCACGAAGGCGGCGGGAATGAACACCGCCATCAGCACCAGGGTGATGCCGATGATCGGCCCGAACAGGTCGTTCATCGCCTGGATCGCCGAGTCGTGGCCCGACATGCCGCGCTCGATGTATTTGGTCACGCCCTCGACGATGACGATCGCGTCGTCGACCACGATGCCGATCGCGAGCACGATGCCGAACAGGGTCGAGAGATTGACCGTGAATCCGAGCGCCGCCATGCCCGCGAAGGCGCCGATGATGGTGACCGGCACCGTCGTCGCCGGCACCAGGGTGGCGCGAAAATTTTGCAGGAAGACGAGAATGACGATGAGGACGAGGATGCCGGCCTCGTACAGGGTCCGGTAGACCTCGGCGATCGAATCCTGGACGAAGGTCGTCGTGTCGTAGGGGATGGCGTACTGCAGGCCGGGCGGGAACCGCTTGGCCATCTTGTCCATCGTATCCTTCACCTCCTTGCCGACCTGCAACGAGTTCGACTCGGGCGTCTGATAGATGGCGATGCCCGCGGCCGGCTTGGCGTCGACGCGAAAGTCCTGCGAGTAGGTCTGCGCGCCGAGTTCGATGCGCGCGACGTCGCGCAAGTGGATGAGCCGGCCGCCCTGGTTGGTCTGGTCCTTGACGACGATGCTGCCGAACTCGTCCGGCTGGTTGAGCCGCGACTGGACGTCGACCGTGTACTGGAACTCCGTCTCCGGCGGGGCCGGGGGCATGCCCACCTGTCCGGCGGCGATATTCTGGTTCTGCTCGCGGATCGCGTTGATCACGTCCTTGGGCTGCAGACCGAACGACTGCAACTTTTGGGGATCCATCCAGACGCGCATCGAATAGGAGCCGGCGCCGAACACCTTGACCGCTCCGACGCCTGGAAGTCGCGCGAGCACGTCGATCAGGTTGATCGTCGCGTAATTGCTCAGATACAGGGCGTCGTACTTGCCGTCAGGGGAATCGAGCGTGACGATCTGGAGGATGGCGGTGTTTTTCTTCTGGACGTTGACGCCCTGGGACTGCACCGGCTCGGGCAGCGACGCCAGGGCGAGCTGCACGCGGTTTTGCACCAGAACCTGGTCGATGTTCGGATCGGTGCCGATCTCGAAAGTGACGGTGAGCGAATAGGTGCCGTCGGGCGCGCTGGTCGACTGCATGTAGAGCATGTGGTCGACGCCGTTGACCTGATTCTCGATCGGCAGCGCGACTGTGTCGATCACCGTCTGGGCGCTGGCGCCCGGATAGCTCGCGGTCACCTGGACGGTCGGGGGGACCACGTTCGGATATTCGGAGACGGGCAGGCGATAGAGCGAGACCGCGCCGACGACGATCAGCACGATCGCCAGCACGTTGGCGAGAACGGGATGCTCGATGAAGAACTTGGAGATCATCGACCGCTTCCCCGCTACTGGACGGCGTCGAGGGTCGTCGCCTTGGGCGTCACCGTCATGCCCGGCGACGTCCGCCAGAGCTCTCCGACCACGATCCGGTCGCTCGCCGTGACGCCGCTCGTGGCGACCTGCAGGTCGCCGACCGCCTCGCCGAGCTGAACGTAGCGCTTCCTCACGACGTCGTTGTCGTCGACAACGAACAGGTAGCGGCCGCCCTGGTCTTCCTGCAGCGCGATCTGGGGAACGAGCAGGGCGCTCTTCGTGACCTTGCCCATCGGCAGGCGCATGTTGACGAACATGCCCGGCAGCAGCGTCCGATCCGGGTTGCGCAGGATGCCGCGCACGTACAGCGTGCCGGTCTGCGGGTCGATTTGCGGGGCGACGTACTGGATCGCGCCGTGATGGGGGAAGCCGGTTTCGTCGGAGAGCGCCGCCTCGATCGGGATCTTGTGCAGTTCGTCGAGCGACAGGCGCCGCTGGTCAAGGTTGGCGCGGACCTGCAGCGCCTGCTGCGAACTGATGTTGGCGACGACATAGATCGGATCGAGCTGCAGGATTTCGGCGAGCGCCGGCGGCCCCCCGTCGCCGCCGACCATGTTGTTGGGATCGACCAGATGCCGGCCCATCTGGCCGTCGAACGGCGCCGTCACCTCGGTATAGCCGAGGTTGAGCTTGGCGAGCGCGACCTGCGCCTGGGCCGCCAGGACGTTCGCCTGGGCCGTCTTCTCCTCGAACACCCAGTGGTCGACGTCGACCTGCGAGGTCGCGTGCTGCTTGAGGAGCGCGGTGTAGCGCCCGACCTCGAGATGGGCGTGGTCGCGCGCCGCCTGCGCGGCCGCGAGCTGCGCCGTGGCCTGCTGGAGCTGGTCCTTGTACTGGTCCTGCTGGATGGTGAACAGCAGGTCCCCCTTCTTGACGAGCTGGCCGTCCTGGAAATGGATCTGCTCGAGATATCCCGGCACGCGAGCGACGAGCTTGACCGCCTCGACCGCCTCGGCGTTGCCGGTGATCACCAGCGTCTCGCTGACCGCCTGCACCTTCGGCGACACGACCGGCACCGTCGCCGCAGCCGGCTCAGCGGGCGGCGGGGGCTCGGACTGTTGGGCGGCGGGCGCGGGCGCCGACGGCTGCGTCGTCGGGGCCGGCCCGGGAGCCGGCGCTTTCGTCGTCGCGGAGGGAGCCGCTTGCGCCGCCGGCGGGGCTGGGGGTTGGGACTGAGCCCGCTTGCCGTGGCCCCAGACGTCGCCCCACAGGCGCTGAAGCTCGTTCTCGGCGCGCGCCGGGCATGTCCCCCCGGCGCCCACGAGCGCGGCGATCAGGCCGGCGGCGAGGACGCGCGCCGTCGCCCCTCGGCGTGCTTTGAGACAGGTCTTCACGTCGCTCACCATTGCGGAGGCCGCACAGTCGGCCCGGTGTCGGAAGGGCCGGGAAGACCGGGCGCCTGCGGCTGCGGCTGACCGGTCGGCGGAAGAATGTCGCCGTAGTTGGTGCGGGCGCGCATCTCGTCGCGCGTCGCGTCGTTGACGAAATCGCCGCCCTCGCGAATCTGCCAGCCGCCGCCGAGCGCCCGATAGGCGGTGGTCAGGCTCATCGACACGCCGCCCTCGGCGGCCGCGAGATTATTCTGGGCCTGATAGAGATTCTGCTCCGCGGTCAGCACCGTGGTGAAGTCGCGCGAGCCGAGCTCGTACTGGGCGATGGCGACAGTCAGCGCGCTGCTTGCGGCCTCGGCGCTCCGCTTCAGATAGGCGACCTGCTGGCGCCCCTCGACAAAGCCGGCAAGCCCGTTGTCGACCTCGCGCTCCGCCTTGAGCACGACGTTCTTGTAGTCGATCAGCAGCGCTTGAAGCTCAGCGTCCTGAGCGCGCACCTGGTTGGTGATCTGGCCGTAGTTGAGCACCGGCCAACTGAACGACGGACCGAAGGCGAAGGTGATGCTCGGGGATGTGAAGAGCTCGCCGATCGTATTGCCGTTGGTGGTCGAGACCAGCGTACCGAGCGCGCCGCCGAGCGAGAAGGCCGGATAGAGGTCGGCTGCGGCGATGCCGACCTTGGCGCTTTGCGCCTCCGCCTTGAGCTCCGCCGCGCGCACGTCGGGCCGCCGGCGCAGGAGGTCGGCCGGCGCGCCGACCGCGACGTTGCGCGGCGGCGCCGGAATGCCGCGCGAATGACCGAGGAGCCCGTCGATCGAGGCCGGCGGCAGGCCGAGGAGGACCGCGAGCGCGTTCTCGGTCTGCTGCGCCTGCGCGGTGAGCTGGGGGATTGCCGCTTCCGTCTGGCCGAGCACGTTCTCGGCCTGGAACACGTCGAGCTCCGAGGTTGCGCCGCCCTGGTAGCGGTCCCTGGCGATCGTCAGCGCCGCCTTCTGCTTGACCACGTTGTCGCGGGCGATGGCGATCTGCGCCTGAAGCGTGCGGATCTGGATGTAGTCGCTCGCCACGTCGCCGATCATGGTGACGAGCACGTCGTCGTAGGTGGCGATCGAGGCCAGATAGGCCGCGTCCGCCTGCTCGACGCCGTGGCGGAACTTGCCCCAGAGGTCGAGCTCCCACGCGACCTGCCCGCCCACATTGACCCGCCAGAACTGTCTCGAGGTGATGGCGTTGTCGGGATTGGAGGTCGCATCCGTACGGCTCGGCTGCAGATAGTCGCCGGTCCCGTTCAACTGTTGCGTCTGGGGGTAGACCTCGCCGATCGCCTGGCCGAGCGCCGCGCGGGCCTCGATCACCCGCGCGCCCGCTTCCATCAGCGTCAGATTTTGATTGTAGGCGACGGCGACGAGCCGGTTCAGCGTGGGATCGCGGAACCCCGCCCACCATTGCTGATAGTCCTCCCGGCTTGTCTTCACCCCAGGAAAACCGGCGTCCCGCCAACGGCTCTCCAGCGAGGCCTGCGGAGTGACGAAGGTCGGACCGACCGAGCAGGCGCCGAGCGGCAGGACGAGGCCGAGCGCGAGCGCCGTTGACGCGCGAAGGCGTAAAGACTTGCCAGGGCGCCATGCGTGAGGCGCGGACCTTCCTCGCCCCATATCTAGACGACCGTTCGAAGCGATGGGGTTCGGATGCGTCGCCTCGTCACGCACGCGGCGGAACGGCTCGGAGCCGTCTGGCGCTCCGCCCCGGCCAGCCCATCGACGCCGAACATGTGCATTACCCCCCACCACCCCGCCGCTTAAGAAAGCGTTAACCGACGGACACCGTATCGACCGCAGCGGGTCGAGGCAATACGGTGTTCGGACTGGGGCGGCAATTTGGCGCAGACGACGCCTCGGCGGCTCCTCCACCCCCGGCCTTTTGAGGGCCCGGCCTCATCGAACTATAACAACAAAGCTGGCTTTTCGACCGCGTCCCGATCAAGACTGCAAGCCGTCGAAACCGATGCGCGATTTGGAAGGCGGACACGCGCAAGGGCCGATGAGGCGGCCCCGCCGGCGCCTCCGCGAATTTAGGCGCGTTCACCGTACGAAGGGGAGAGCCTTCGAGACCATGCCGATTCCCCTTCTTGGCGGCCTTTTGCCATTCAAACCGCGCGAGGCGGCGAAGGACGCGCTCGCCGGCCTGACGCTCGCCTCGATGAACATTCCCCAGGTGCTCGGCTACACCCGGATCGCGGGAACGCCGGTGGTCACCGGCCTCTATACGGTGCTCCTGCCGCTGGTCGGCTTCGCCCTGTTCGGCTCCTCGCGCCATCTGGTGGTGGCGGCCGATTCCGCCACCGCGGCGATTTTCTCGAGCGCGCTCTCGCGCATGGCGCCGATCGGCGGCGAGAAATACATGGCGCTGGTCGGCATGCTGACCCTGCTCACCGCCGGGCTTCTGCTGATCGCGCGCATCTTCAAGCTCGGCTTCCTCGCGGACTTCCTGTCGCGCACCGCGCTGGTCGGGTTTCTGACCGGCGTCGGCGTCCAGGTCGGCGTGGCGATGCTAGGCGATATGCTCGGCGTCGCCGCGCCCTCGCATAAGACGCTCGCGCAGCTCTGGGAGGTGGCGACCGGGCTGTCGGGATTGAGCCCGCTCTCGCTGGCGCTCTCGGCTTTCGTCGTCGCCGCGATCCTTCTGGGGCGCCGGTTCGCCCCCAAGTTTCCCGTGCCGCTGGTGGTCGTCGTCGGCATGATCATCGCGAGCGCCGGACTTCGATTTCGCCGGACACGGCGTCGCGGTGGTCGGTCCGGTGCCCGGCGGCCTCCCTGGATTTCGCTGGCCCGACGTGAGCTGGCGAGAGACGCTCGATCTTCTCCCGGTCGCGGCCTCCTGCTTCGTCATGATCATCGCTCAGAGCGCCGCGACCTCGCGGGTCTACGGGATCAAGCATCACGAGCGGGTGGACGAGAATGCGGACATCCTCGGCCTCGCCGCCGCCAACGCAGGCGCGGCCCTCACCGGCGCCTTCGTCGTGAACGGCAGCCCGACTCAGACGGCGATGGCCGACAACGCCGGCGCGAGAAGCCAGGTCGCCCAACTCGTTTTCGCCGGGGTCGTCGTGGTGGTGCTCCTGGCGCTGACCGGCTTTCTGCAATACCTCCCGCGCTGCGTGCTGGCCGCCATCGTCTTCACCATCGCGATCGGCATGATCGACGTGAAGGGACTCTCCGAAATCCGCAAGGAAAGCCGGGGAGAGCTTTGGCTTGCGCTCGGCGTCGCCGCGGCTGTTCCGGGCGTCGGAGTCGAAGAGGGCATTCTGCTGGCGATCGCGCTCTCGCTGATCCGCCATGTGCGCCACAGCTATCGTCCGCACACGACGATCATCAGGGAAAGCGCCGAGGGTCATTGGGTCGTGACGCCCGCGCTTCCCGGCGCGCAGAGCGAGCCGGGTCTGATCATCTACCGCTTCGGCGCGGATGTCTTTTACGCCAACGCCGATCGCTTTGTTGACGAAGCGCGCGCGCTGATCGAGCGCGCGCCGACGCCGGTCCGATGGTTCATCGTCGACGCGAGCGCCGTGACCGATATCGACTACTCGGCCGCAAAGACGCTTCGCGACCTCTTCAGCGAGTTGAAGAAGCAAAACGTCAACGTCGCCTTCGGCCGCTGCGACCCCGGCCTTCGCGCGGACCTCGAGCGGCACGGCCTCGCCGAGATCATCGGAGAGGATCGCATCCTCGCTTCGCTGCACAGCGCGCTCGCGCTCGCAGACGGCGGCAAGGAAAAGCTGAGACCGATCGCCGGCTGAGCTGGTTGGCGGTGCGGGAACAATGGCGTCCGCCGGACCCGCCGGGGGCGTTTACCCTGTTGACAGCCGGACAATCGCCTTTAGTCTCATGAGGGCGATCGCGGGGGGTCGCGCCTCCGGGAGACGAGAATGAACCTATCGCGGCGTGGTGTCTTGTCCGCGACGGCCGTCGGAGGCGCGGCGATGACCGCGACGCTGGCGAGGCCGCATCCTTCGGCAATCCGGACCAGCCGCCGGAAGGCGCGGTCAACGTCACCGATCCGCGGGCGCTGACGATTCCCGGTCCACACGATGCGGGGCTGGCCCAACAGATGCCCGCCTTCCTCGATCCGCCGCCCACGGACGTCGGGAGCCTGCCGGAGTTCTGGGCCTCCTTCAATCTTGCGCCTCGCCGCATCCAGGACGGCGGTTGGGGACGTCAGGTGACGCAGGCCGAGTTCGCCATCTCGAGCGAAATCGCCGGCGTCGACATGCGCCTTTCGGCCGGGGGGATCCGCGAACTGCATTGGCACCAGCAGGCGGAATGGGCGATCATGACCTACGGCCATTGCCGCATCACCGTTCTCGACGCTCATGGCCGCCCTTACTGCGCCGACGTCGAAGAGGGCGACCTTTGGTATTTTCCGGCGGGCCTGCCGCACTCCCTGCAGGGCCTGGGACCGGACGGGGCCGAGTTCGTGCTCGCCTTCGACAACGGCGTCTCGTCGGAATTCAATACCTTGCTGGCGACCGACTGGATGGCGCACACGCCGCCCGAGGTGCTGGCGAAGAATTTCGGCGTGCCGGTCGAGGCTTTCAAGAACATTCCGTTGCAGGACCGCTGGATCTTCCAGGGCAAGGTTCCCGGCCCGCTGGCCGACGTGCAGGCGGCTATGGCCAGCGCGGCCGGCGCGCCAGAATATCCGTTCACTTTTTCGCTCTCCAAAGCGCCGAAAGCGAGCGAGAACCGCAGCGGCTCGCTACAGATCGCCGACAGCTCGAACTTCAAGGTCTCGACGACCGTCGCCGCCGGCCTCGTGACGATCAGGCCGGGCGCTATGCGGACGTTGCATTGGCATCCGAATGCTGACGAGTGGCAATACTACCTCAAGGGTACGGCTCGAATGACGGTGTTCAACGCCGGACCCTCCGCCAACACCGCGAACTTCCGCCCCGGCGACATCGGCTACGTCAAGAAGGGGCTCGGCCACTACATCGAGAATACAGGCGACTCCGACCTGGTGATGATCGCGGTGTTTCGCTCCGCCCGTTACGAAGAAGTTTCGTTCGCCGATTGGCTGGCGCATTCTCCACCGGAGATGGTCGCAGCCACCTTCAATCTCGATCCCGATACGGTGGCCAAATTTCCGAAGACCAACCCCGCCTTCATGCCGGAATAATCGACCCTTTTGGGGGCGAACTCGTCGTACTCGCCATCGAGACGGAGCCGATCGAAGTTCATGGCTTCGCCGCCCCCGATCGGCTGGTGCGTCACGCCGTCGCCGGCTCCGGGTTTTCGAGACGCCGAGCGGCGTCGGCGCGCGTCACACACGGGTCTCCAGACGACGGGCTCACAACGCCAGCGGAAACGACACGCGCGTCCGTGTGCCCTTCTCGACCGGATCGCGCTGCACCCGCCCGCCAAGCTGCCGGGCAAACGCGTCGATAAGCTTCAATCCAAGCCCGCCGTTGCGAGAGGGTCCCATGCCCTTGCCGTTGTCCTCGACTGTGATGCAGGCTTCTCCGGTCTCGGCGTCCGTGCTGAAGACGACCCGGACCAGACCCTCCCGGTTGTCCTCGAAAGCATATTTGAAGGCGTTGGTGACAAGCTCGTTGACGATCAAGCCTGCCGGCACTGCCCGGTCGAGCGGCAAGGTCGCGGCGCTCGCCTCCACTTCGACGATCACGCCCGCATTGCGGGGGTCGATGTTGGCGCACAGGGACCGTAAGTAATCGCCGAAGTCGACATGGCTCAT
Source organism: uncultured Alphaproteobacteria bacterium (assembly GCA_963748545.1). GTDB lineage: Bacteria > Pseudomonadota > Alphaproteobacteria > Rhizobiales > Beijerinckiaceae > Roseiarcus. Next base: position 90,824 of record CAVVJO010000032.1, on the reverse strand, counting down.
GCCCTCCTTGAGCGCGAGTTGATCGTGAGCCAGCGCGATGGCGTGCATCCGCTCCATGACGCTGGCGAAGCCGCTCCGGCTGTCCTCCGTCTTTGCATTCCGCCGCTGGAGGGCCAGGAAGGCGATGACCGTTTGGAAATTGTTCTTCGTTCGATGCTGCAACTCGCGCACCAGGGTCTTCCAGACAGCCTCGGTCTTGGTGTGGTCCTGGGCGGCGCGCAGCGCCTTCTGTTCGATCTCATGGCGGGCCAGCGCCCCGCCGATCATGTTGGCGCAGGTGGTAAGGAAGCCGGCGTCGCTCTCGTCGAAGGCGCATGGCTTTTCCGAATCGACCTCCAGGACGCCCCAGCTCTGCCCGTCGATCGTGATGGGCACGTTCACCAGCGAGACAATGCCGTGATCGCGCAACAGACCCGAGCGGCGAAATTCGGGGTCATTGGGCAGGTCTTCGATGATGACGGGGGAGGCCGTCTGGATCGAGCGGCCAGGAGGAGACGCGCTGTCGCCCGGCAGAGTCGCAACGCCGACCACCCCCGGGTTCCATCCCACGCCGGCGACCACAAGGAGATCGGCGCTGCTCGGACGGTAACGGAGGACTTTGGACCGTTTGATATGCGTGACGCGCGAAACCTGAGCGCAAGCGTGCTGCATCAGGCGCTGGAGCGGGACCGCCTCGGTCGCGACCCGACTGAACGCGGCGAGGGCCTTTTGATACTCCTGAAGCCGGGCGAGTTTTGCCTCAGTGTTCGATCCGACAGGGGACATCAATCCATCCGACGCGCTCGGGAGCCAACTCAGGCAACGAGTGAAGGCCCCAAAAGGTTCACGGGGGCCCGCCCGGTCGACCGCCCAGCCGACGCTCAATCCTCCTCGCCCTCGTCCTCCGTCGCGCCCGGTTCCGCCCCCGGGATGACATAACCCCCCTTCAGCCAGCGATGCAGGTCGATGTCGGCGCAACGCTTCGAGCAGAACGGGTCATAGCGCTCGGACCGCGGCTTGCCGCAAATCGGGCATTGGCGCGCCTTGGCCGGCGGAGCGGGCTTTGGCGCAGGGATGTCGTCGGGGCTCATTTCAGCAGATTGTCGGCCCAGAGCCGATGCGGATGATAGCCTTCGCCGGCGAGAAGCGCCGCGGTCTCCGCCAGCGGAAGGCCGACGACGTTGGTGTAGGAGCCGACGATCCGAAGCACGAAGCCGCCGGCAAGGCCCTGGATCGCGTATCCGCCCGCCTTGCCGCGCCATTCGCCGCTCGCGAGATAGGCGTCGATCTCCTCGCGCGAGAGCCGTTTGAAGCGGACCCGCGTCTCGATCAGCCGGCGCCGGAGGCCGCCCTTCGCCGCCACGAGCGCAATGCCGGTAAAGACGCGGTGCGCGCGGCCCGAAAGCAGGCGCAGGCAGGCGTCGGCCTCGTCGCGGATCTCGCATTTCGGCAAAATGCGGCGCCCGACGGCGACCACGGTATCGGCCGCGAGCGTGATGGCTGGGGCGAGGTCGGGGACCTTGGCGGCGAGCGCGGCCGAGGCCTCAGCTTTTTCGGCGGCCAGCCTCTGGGCGAGGGCCCGCGGCGTTTCGCCGCGGCGGGGCGTCTCGTCGATCTCGGAGGGCAGCACGGAATCCGGATCCACGCCGATCTGGGAGAGGAGGGTCAGGCGGCGGGGCGAGCCCGAGGCCAGGACGAGCTTCGGTCGGGCAGGGGATTCGCGCAAGTTCAGCTCCCCGCCATGCGACCGAGCGCGAGCCTCACTTGAAGCGGTAGGTGATGCGGCCCTTGGTCAGATCGTAGGGCGTCATCTCAACCAAGACCTTGTCGCCGGCGAGGACGCGAATTCGGTTCTTGCGCATCTTGCCGGCCGTATGGGCGATGATCTCGTGGTCGTTCTCCAGTTTGACGCGAAACGTCGCGTTGGGGAGCAGTTCGACGACAAAACCGGGAAATTCGAGCAGTTCTTCTTTCGACATGGGGCTCCTTCTAGGGTCGCGGCGGCGGCGTTGGCAAGCGCGCAAACGACCGACGCGGCTCCTCGTTGGGAGCCGCCGGCCGATCGCCTCACGACAAAGCGAAAATCCCGGCGCGCGAACCGCGCCTGGACCTGGGGTTCCTAGCGCATTCCGTCGGCAAAGGGAATGAACGCCGGTTGCGTCCCGGTTGCGCCGGGGCGGTCTTGATTTCGTCGGATAGAGCGTTCAGTCTATGGGATAGCGCGAGGTTTTACAACTCCGAATCGTTGGAGGCCGTCGTGTCGATCGACGTCAACAACGGAGAGGCGATCATGACGAAGTCGAGCAAGATCAATAAGGCCGCCGCCTGCGCCGGCTCCGCGGTCGTTGTCGCGCTCGCGCTTGGCGTTGCCAGCGGCGCGTCCGCGCAATGCGTCGGCACCTATCACTCGAATTCGGGCTCCGGAAGCGTGCATTCGGCGACGGCTTCGACCGGGATTCATTCGGGCGGGTCTCAGGGGGCCTCGACGCCCTCCGCTTGCGCGACGAGCGGACATACGCTGAGCACGCATAACCTCGCCGGCGTGCACTCGGCCTCGAACGGTTTGGGCGCCGGCGCGGGCAAGACGGGGGCGACTTGGTCGCACCGGGAGGCCCACAACGCCCTCAACGGATCCAACAAGTCCTTTGCGGCGAAGAAGGTCAAACCGTAAGGGTCGTGGTCGGGGTCGGGGTCGGGCCTGTCGCGGCATCGTTCGACGGCGCAATAATAACGTTACTTATATGTGATTTTAGGCTCGACGCAAAATTTGACAGTTTTGTGCGGTTAAGCGTTTGATCTCTAAGCGGCCTTGCCAAGCCCGCACGCGCCAGAGGACGCCGCTTCACTCGGGGCGCTGAGCCCCGGGCCAGGCCCGTGCGCCCCTCTTCTCGAGGGCCCGAAAGCGGCGAATCGAGAAGGGAATCGACCCGAGGTAGGCGAGCGTCACGGCGACCAGCGCCTGCATGGGAAAGACGAACAGGAGCAGCAGCGCGGCGGCGACGCCGACCAGGAAGACGGCGAGGTGTTCGCGAGGCACGCGGCCGATCGACTTCCCGGAGAAATGGGGAACGCGGCTCGCCATGAGCAAGGCGATGGCCAGGACGTACAGGCTTTCCAGGACGGCCCCGCGCGGGGTCGCCGCGCCGAGATCGAACGCGAAACGGATGTAGATGGGCAGCAGGCCGACGATCGCCCCGGCCGGAGCGGGCATGCCGGTGAAGAAGTAATTGCGCCACGCCGGTTGATTGGGGTCGTCCAGCATCACGTTGAAGCGCGCGAGCCGGAGCGCGCAAGCCATTGCGAAGAGGAGCGTCACGACCCAGCCGAAGCTCTTGGCGGCATGGAGGTCGGCGACGAACAGGACCAGCGCCGGCGCAACGCCGAAATCGACGAAGTCTGCGAGCGAATCGAGCTCTGCTCCGAAGCGCGAAGTCCCCTTGAGCGCGCGGGCGATTTGCCCGTCGAGGCCGTCCAGGACCGCGGCGCCGGCGATGGCGCTGACCGCCCAGTCGATCGATCCGTCCATGGCGAGGCGGATCGCGGTCAGCCCGAGGCAGAGCGCGAGCAGGGTGACAATATTGGGGAGGAGCAGCCGCATCGGCACCGGCCGGAAGCCGCGTCGCTTGGCCGACGGGGGAAACGGCAGAGGCGTCTCGGGCGTGGAGTTTGGCGCGTCCACGGCGTCAACTCCGCTGGAACGGGCGCGCGACCGAAGCCTGCGCGATCTCGGCGATGACCGTCTCCCCGGCGACCGCCCGCGACTCCAGGCCGACCACAATCTGCGCGCTTGCGGGAAGATAGACGTCGACCCGCGAGCCGAAGCGAATGAGGCCGATCCGTTCGCCCGCGCCGAACTCGGGCGCCCTCGTGGGTGAAACAGACGATCCGCCGCGCGATCAGGCCCGCGATCTGCACCACGCCATAGCGGCCCGAAGGCGCATCGATCACGATGCTGTTGCGCTCATTGTCGTCGCTCGCCTTGTCCAGGTCCGCGCTGAGGAAAAGTCCCGGATGGTACGCGATCCGTTCCACCCGGCCCTCGACCGGCGCGCGGTTCACATGGCAATCGAACACCGACATGAAGATGGAGACCCGCTGGAGCGGCCCCATGCCAAGGCCAAGCTCGGGAGGCGGCGCGCCGAGTCCGGCGAAGCTGACGACGCCGTCCGCCGGCGCGATCACCAGGTCCGGGCGCACCGGCGTCACGCGGGCGGGGTCCCGGAAGAAATAGACGCACCACAGCGTCGCGATCAACCCGAGACAGCCGAGCGGACTCCATATCCACCATAGGATCAGGGCGGCGACAGCGAAGCCAGCGACGAAGACATAGCCCTCCGGATGAATGGGCGCGAGGCTGCGCCGAAAGGAGTTGATGACGCTCATGAACCTGAACTCGACCGCGTGGGGCGGCACTCATGGCGCCAAATCCCGCCGATGTCACGGCATGGTCGGCGAGCCGACCACGTCGGGGAGATCGAAGGCCTCCCGCTCCGCCCGCTCGTCTTCTGTCGGGGCGTCGGCGCCGGCTTCGCGCAGGGTTTCCTCCGCCGCGTCGACCTCGCGCTGCCGACTCCAGAGCGCGGCGTAGACTCCGCCTTGGTCGAGAAGCGCTTCGTGCGTTCCGCGCTCGACGATTACGCCCTTGTCGAGCACCAAGATCTCGTCCGCGTCGACGACGGTCGAGAGACGGTGCGCGATCACGATCGTCGTTCGTCCGCGCGAGACGCGTTCGAGCGCGGACTGGATTTCCCGTTCGGTGAACGTGTCGAGCGCCGAGGTCGCCTCGTCGAGGACAAGGATCGGCGGCGCCTTCAAAATGGTGCGAGCAATGGCCACGCGCTGCTTTTCGCCACCCGACAACTTGAGGCCGCGCTCGCCAACCTGGGCCTCGTAACCCTGAGGAACCACCCGGAGGAAGGCGTCGATCTGCGCGTTTTCCGCGGCCGCCTTGACCTCCGACTCCGATGCGCCGTCACGGCCGTAGCGAATGTTGTAGAGGATCGAGTCGTTGAACAGCACTGTGTCCTGCGGAACCATGCCGATCGCGGCCCGCAGCGAAGTCTGCGTGACCTGGCGTATATCCTGACCGTCAATCAGCACTCGCCCCGCGGTTGGCTCGTAGAAGCGGAACAGGAGCCGGGAAATGGTCGACTTGCCGGCGCCGGACGGCCCGACGATTGCGATTGTCTGGCCGGGCTTGGCCTCGAACGAGATTCCCCGCAAAATCGGCCGCGCCGGGTCGTAAGCGAATTCGACGGACTCGAATCGCACGTCTCCGGCGGTCACCCGGAGCGGCGGCGCTCCCGGGACATCCCTGATCTCCGGATTTTGATCGAGAATCACGAACATCGCCTCGATGTCAACAATCGCTTGTTTGATGTCGCGGTAGACCATGCCCATGAAGTTCAGCGGCTGGTAAAGCTGCAGCATCATCAGATTGAGGAGGACGAAGTCGCCGACAGTTCTTCGGCCGTTCTTGATCTCGGCTACGCACATGAGCAGGACCGCAACCAATCCGAGCGTGAAGATCAGCGCCTGACCGGCGTTGAGGACCGCCAGGGAGACGTAGGTTCGAATACTCATCCGTTCGTAACGGGCCATTGCCTTGTCGTAGCGCTGAGCCTCGCGCGCCTCGGCGCCGAAATACTTCACCGTCTCGAAATTGAGCAGGCTGTCGATCGCCTTTGTGTTGGCGTCCGTGTCGCTTTCGTTCATCGACCGGCGTATTCCGATGCGCCAGTTCGTGGCCAGGGTCGTATAGGTCAGGTAAGCCACAACCGTGAGGCTGATCGCCGCCACGTATCGCCAGTCGAAAGTGATCAAGAGCGCCCCGACGATGAGCGCAAACTCGACGATGGTCGGCGCCGCGGTCAGCATCGCGGTGCGAATGATCGTCTCGATGGCGTTGCGGCCGCGCTCGAGAACGCGAGTAAGACCGCCCGTTTTTCGCTCCAGATGAAAGCGCAGGGACAAGAGATGCAGGTGCTCGAAAACCTCAATCGCAAGTTTCCGGACGGCGTTCATCGCCACGGCTGCGAATAGCGCGTCGCGCCCTTGCTGCGTCAGCGCCATGAGAATGCGGAGCGCGCCGTAAAGGACGGTCAGAGATCCGGCGCCGAACGCGATCTGCGCAACCGGCAGGGCGCCCGCCTGGAGCTTGCCCGCCAGCGAATCCGTGACCCACTTGAAGGAATACGGAATGGCGATCGTGATCAGTTTCGACAGCAGCATCAAGGCGAAGGCCAAGCCGACGCGAACCTTGAGGTCCGTCCGGTTGGTCGGCCAGATATAGGGCCACAACAACCGCACCGTGCTGGTCAGGGTGGCCGGTTGGCGGATAACACCAGGTTCAGTGTGAGCTTTCAGGGTCATTGAATCTTGCTTGGGCGCTCTCGGGTGGTCAGTCGATGGTTGTTCCAGGCATATAGTTGCTTCGACCCCGCCTGGACATCCTCGCCGTGCGATTTCAGAGCTCGATTAGCGGTTGTGTGACCGCGATAAAGACTGGACACGGCCGAAGGGCCTGTTGCCGACACGCAGCCGGCGCGCCGATCATTCCGATCAAAATTCATCCGGGCAACGCAACCCCTGCGAATCGCAAGGCGCGCTACGCCCCGAGACCTATTCGTTGGGCCATGTCAAGAGATATCGACTGTTTACCGAAGGCAATCGAACATGGGTTCTATCCGCGCGTTGGAGTATTCGATCAAAGACTGACGACAATGCAGTTGAAAAATTCTGGGAACAACTTGTATCACGTTTTCCAGTGCGCTATATCCGTGCGCGCCCGAAGTCGCCGTTCGGCGATAACAGAGGATGAGGGCTGTCCCGGTCAGACGGCCATAATGGCCTGTGAGTTGATCGCATTCCGGCGGTCGCTCCCGGGTTAGATTCGGAGTAATGATAAAAATGAGCGAATCCAACAGTCACGTCGAACTCGCCGCCGAAATTGTCTCGGCTTATGTTTCGAACAATTCTGTGCCGGCCAGCGAGCTTCCCACGCTGCTCAACGACGTTCATGCTGCGATCGTCCGCGTCGCCTCGGGCGCTCAGCCGATCGTTGTTGAGGCGGCTAAGCCCGCGGTGCCGCCGAAGAAGTCGATCACCAACGACTACATCGTCTGTCTCGAAGACGGTCGGAAGTTCAAATCGCTGAAGCGGCATCTGCGCACCCAGTACAATCTCTCCCCTGAAGAATATCGGGAGAAGTGGGGCCTTGCCGCAGATTACCCGATGGTGGCGCCCGCTTATGCGAAGGCGCGGTCAGCTCTTGCCAAGCAAATGGGGCTTGGTCAGCAACGCCGGCGCCGCAAGTAAGCCCATTCGCTCGACTATTCGGGAGGATGTCTTCAAAGGCATGTCGCCGCCGCCGCAAGCGTGACGCTTCGTGGCGGCGGACGGATATGCGACCTCAGACGATCGACTGGAAAGCGGTTGCCGTCTTGCGAGTATGCGGCGGAACGCTGCGGGCGTCGCCCTACTTGGTCCCGAACATTCGGTCGCCTGCGTCCCCGAGTCCGGGGACGATGTAGCCGTGATCGTTGAGCTTCTCGTCGATTGCGGCCGTCCAGATTTCGACATCCGGGTGGGCGTTCGCTAGCCGCTCGACGCCTTCGGGGGCCGCGAGTAGGCAAACGAATTGCATGTCGCGCACCCCCCGCCGCTTGAGGCGGTCGAGCGCGGCGATTGCAGAATTGCCGGTCGCCAGCATCGGGTCCATGACGATGACCAGCCGTTCGGCGACGTCGGCGGGCGCCTTGAAATAGTACTCGACCGCTTCCAGCGTCTGCGGGTCGCGATAAAGCCCGATGTGCGCGACCCGCGCGCTCGGAACCAGATTGAGCATGCCTTCGAGAAAGCCGGTCCCGGCGCGCAGGATCGGCGCGAACACCAGCTTCTTACCGGAGATGGTCGGTTGCATGGTCTTCGCCAGCGGGGTCTCCACCTCGATCATTTCGATCGGCAGGTCGCGGGTCACTTCGTAAGCAAGCAGCATTCCGATCTCGTTGAGCAGTTGGCGGAAGCCCTTGGTGGAAACGGTTTTGTCGCGCATCAGCGTCAGCTTGTGCTGAACGAGCGGGTGGCTGACGACGTGGATGTTCGACATAAGGAGCTCCTAACCTCTCAAAGCCTCAATAGTAGACCGATCCTCGCCAAGTCGCGCCGGTGAATCTGGCGACGCCGTTCCCGTCCCCAGTTTTGTGCGCCTGCGTTGCGCCCTGGGAAGGAACGGCGGCGCGGTATTGACGGACGCTGAGCGACGTTGTCAGGTGCAAGTCAAATGGCCTCCTCGATGACGCGTCCGACCAGCCGCAACTGGTCTTTGCCCAACGTCTTGACCTATGCCCGGGTCGTGGCGGTTCCGCTTGTCGCGGGCTTTCTGTTTTGGCCCGCCGAGCCTTGGGCGCGCTGGACGGCGCTGGCGATTTTCGTCGCCGCGGCCGTCACCGACTTTTTCGACGGATATTTCGCCCGCGCCTGGGCGCAGCAGTCGTCGCTCGGGCGGATGCTCGATCCGATCGCCGACAAGCTGCTTGTATCCGCCGTGATCCTGATGCTGGCGGCCGACCAGACGATCGCCGGCGCGAGCCTCTGGGCGGGCATCATCATTCTCTGCCGCGAGATCCTCGTCTCGGGCTTGCGCGAATACTTGGCCGAGCTCCGGGTGCCGGTGCCGGTGACGGCGGTCGCCAAATGGAAGACCACCGCGCAACTGATCGCGCTCGGCTTCCTGATCGCGGGTCCGGCGGGCGATGCGCTTATTCCCGGGTCGAGCCGGGTCGGCCTCGGGCTCCTCTGGGTCGCGGCGCTCCTCACCCTCTACACTGGCTGGGACTATATGAAGGCGAGCTACGACCATGTCGGCGTCGATTGAGGCCCCATGAAATTGATCTATTTCGCCTGGGTGCGTGAGCGCGTGGGCATGACCGAAGAGGAGGTCGAGCCGCCCGCCTCGGTGAAGACGGTCGCCGATCTGATCGCGTGGCTGAAGGGCCGCGGCGAGGGCTACGCGTATGCTTTCGAGAAGGCGTCGACGGTGCGCGCGGCGCTCGACAGGGTCCATGCGCAGCACGGCGCGCCGATCGCGGGCGCGAAGGAGATCGCCTTCTTCCCGCCGATGACCGGCGGCTGAGGTTCGATGGCGACGGTCCGGGTGCAGCGGGAGGACTTCGACGCCGGCGCGGAGGGGGCGGCGCTCGCGCGCGGGCGCAGGGACGTCGGCGCGGTCGCGAGTTTCGTCGGCTATTGCCGCGACGAGGGGGGAACGCTGGCCGCGCTCGAGCTCGAGCATTATCCCGGGATGGCCGAGACCGAGATGGCCCGGGTCGCGGCCGAGGCCGAGGCGCGCTGGCCGCTGCTCGGCGTGACGGCGATCCATCGCTACGGCCGGATCGAACCCGGCCAACAGATCGTGCTGGTGGCGGTCGCCGCCGCCCATCGCGGCGAGGCCTTCGCAGCGGCGCAGATGCTGATGGACTACTTCAAGACTCGGGCGCCGTTCTGGAAGCGGGCGATCCGCAACGATGGGGTCGTCGAGGGCTGGGTCGAGGCCAAGGAGTCCGACGCCCTGTCGGCGGCGCGCTGGAGCGCCGCCGAGGGTTGAGCCGTTACGCGCGGCGGCTGATGACGGCGTTGTAAATCCAGACGACGATGATCGCGCCAATGACGGAGACGAGTACGCTCCAGACGTTGAAGATGTTGATGCTGCTCACTCCCCCAAGACCGAGCGCGCTCGCGATATAGCCGCCGACGACCGCGCCGATGATGCCCAGCGCGGCGTTCTGCCAAAACCCCGACGTTGGCTTGTTGACGAAAAAGCCGGCGATCCACCCCACGACCACCCCGAAAACGATCCACGCGATGATGGTCCACAACATCTTGCTCTCCTATTCTTTAGGCCCGCCATCGGCCCCAGCCGTCCTCCGACAGGCTTCCCTGTTCGGGCGCGCGGATTGTTGCGGGATGGACGTGGAAAACGCAAGCCGTTAGTCTTGGGCGGTCTCTTCTCGTACGCCCCGCCAACGGTCTGACAGGTCGTCTTTCATCGGCGCGGGCTGCAAGGATCTTAGGAGGAAGCCATGGGAATGTTTGACGACGCGGTGAAGAATTCGGTTCCGGGCGGCAATCTTGCAACGCCGATCGCGGTTGCGGTGGGCGCGCTGATCCTCGGCAAGATGTTCGGCGGCGGCGGGTCGCCCGCTCCGTCGGCGCCGGCCCCGGCCCCGGCGCAGATTCCGACCTCGGTTCCCACCGACGTTCCCGCCTCCAGCATCCTCGACGGCCTCGGCGGCCTGATCGGACGGTTGACGGCGGGCGGCGCGGCCCCGCAGGTCAACTCCTGGGTCGGCCATGGACCCAACGAGCCGATCCAGCCCGGCCAGCTCGGGGGGCGCTGGGCGGCAACGTGCTCGACGAGATTTCGAAGCGCACCGGCATGAGCCAGCAGGAATTGCTGCAGCAGCTCGCGGTCGTCCTGCCGCAGGTGATCAACAAGCTGACGCCCAACGGGCGGGTGCCGACGACGCTCGCCGATCTCGAGCCGAGGTGAGTCGGCGAGGTTCGGATCTCCGGCTTCCCGCTTTCCCGGGGAGCCGGGCCCGGCCGTTCCGGCTCCGGTTTTGAGGCTTTTCAAGGCCTTGAATCCCGTTTCGGGGCCGCCCGCAGCGTCCGACCTGACCTGCCCGCGAAGGCGGCCCGCCAGAGCGGCGGGCTGCGCCGCCGCCCCGCGCCGCGGCGCTGGATCTCCGCTCGCGGGGATGACGGACGAGCTTGCAGTTCCGGCTCCGGTTTTGCGACTTTTCAAGGCCTTGCCGCCCCTTTTGGGGCCGCTTTCACAGCCCAAAAGGCTGTCATACCCGCAGATGCGGGGATCCAGAGCGGCCCGCATTGGCGCTCCAGATCTGCATCCCCGCTTCCGGAGAAATGACAGGGAAGGGCGTTGGAGGAGAAGGCGTTCCTGGGCGACAAGCGACATGGCGAGGGGATCCGGCCGGCAGGATCACTGTCCCATGGATTCTGATTTTCCGCAAGAAAATGTTGCCGCTTATGGATTGCCTCCCGGTCATCCCTGACGTCGTCATGGCCGGGCTTGCCCCGGCCTGAGTCGGCCATGACGGCCATCGCGGAAAGGAAGCCCTCCTACTCCGCCGCGCGCCGTCCTGGCTCTGCGGCCTTGTCGAGCGCCTGGAGGAGGTCATCGATCAGGTCGTCGGTATCCTCGAGGCCGATCGACAATCTCAGCAGGCCGGGACCGATGCCGAGCGCCGCGCGCTGTTCGGGCTTGAGGCGCTGGTGAGTCGTGGTCTCCGGATGGGTGATCAGGCTCTTGGCGTCGCCGAGATTGTTGGAGATGCCGATGATCGAGAGCGCGTTCGCCGTGCGGAACGCGGCCGCCTTGCCGCCGGCGACCTCGAAAGCGAGCATGGTGCCGCCGCTCGACATCTGCCGTCGTGCGAGCGCGGCCTGCGGATGATCGGCGCGGCCGGGATAGAGGGTGCGCACGACCGCCGGATGCTCCGCCAGCGCATCGGCGATTCTGCGCCGCCGACGCCGCCTGCGCCGCGACCCGGATCGGCAGGGTCTCCAGCGATTTCAAGAGCGTCCAGGCGTTGAACGGCGACAGGCTGGGGCCGGTCTGGCGCAGGTAGTTGTGGATGTTGTCGGCGATGAATTGCTCGCCGCCAAGGATCACCCCGCCGAGCACCCGGCCCTGCCCGTCGATGTGCTTGGTCGCCGAATAGACGACGCAGTCGGCCCCGAGCTTCAAGGGGTGCTGGTGGAGGGGCGTCGCGAACACGTTGTCGACCACCAGCGTCGCGCCGACGCCATGCACGATCTCGGCGACCCCTGCAATATCGATGATCTCGAGCGTCGGGTTGGTCGGCGATTCGAGAAAGGCGGTCCTGGTGTTCGGCCGCACCGCGGCGCGCCATTGCTCGAGGTCGGTCCCCTCGACCAGCGTCGATTCGACGCCGAAGCGCGGCAGCAGGTCCTCGACCACATAGAGACAGGAGCCGAACAGGGCGCGGGCGGCGACCACATGATCGCCTGCCTTCACCTGACCCATCAGCGCGGCGGTCACCGCCGCCATGCCGCTCGCGGTCGCGCGCGCCGCCTCTGCGCCCTCGATCAGCGCCATGCGCTTTTCGAACATCGCGACGGTCGGGTTGGAGAAGCGCGAATAGACGAACCCCGGGTCTTCGCCCTTGAACCGCGCCTCGGCGATCTCCATCGTGTCGTAGAGATAGCCTTGGGTCAGGAACAAGGCTTCAGAGGTCTCCTCGAAACGGGAGCGCAAGCTGCCGCCGTGGATGAGCTGAGTGGCCGGGCGGAGCGTTTTGGGGTCGCGGGATTTGCGCGGGCTCGTCATGTTCTCATGTCCTCTCCGGGCTGCGAAGCGCCCGCGGGCTCGAAGACGAGGCTAACGGATAGGGAGCCCCGATCTTTTAGCCCCTTGTTTAACGTGGCGGCAAGCCGACCGGCTCAAATGACCACGGATGAGCGGCATCCTTAGCGCGCAGCGAGGGCGAGGTCAAACGACAAGATTGCGCAGAGATTGCGCAGGACCTGTCTGTTCCTGGCCGGGTCGGCGAGCGGGTCGAGTCACGTCCGAAGCGGTCATCGGTGTGCGAGATCGAAAAGCAGGCAGCCGCCCCCGAGGAGTGCAACCCATCAGGCGGAGACGTGTCAGAGGGCGGAGACCTTCCAAGCGGGTTCCGTTTGGGCCCTAAGTCGCCAGCATGCGATTGCTGTCCTCGAACATCTGCAAGGCCTTTTGCAGATCGTAGGGTTTCTCCTCTAGCGATTCTGGCTCCCATTCGCTGCGTTCGGTCTTCAAGAAGTCTCCGAGGTAGACGTGAACGGCCCCAGTCAGCTTGCTGGTGGGATTGGTCACGCTGTGGATGATGTCCACGCCCAGCGGGGTCACTTCGCCGCGGCCAATCGAGCGCGCCCCCGCCGCCTCGAGCGAGCCTGGAATGCGACGCCAGAAGATGTTGTCCTCGCGCCCAGTGTACACGCCTATGACTGCGTGCATCCTGTGATTATGAGGCATGATGGTCATCTTTGGACCCCAGACGGCGTTCAGGATGGTGAGGTCTGGCCCCGCATAGAGCTTACCGATGCCGGCCCGGCTAGGTTCTCCAAGCGCGCCCAACACGGCGCCCGGGTTTGCGATGGCCTGGCTCATCACCTCGCGAATGGCGCGTTCCGGCTCGGCCTCGCAACGGGCGCGACGCACGTCTTCGATGAACCGGTCGAGGTCAAACATCCGCGCCCCCCATTGCGATTCTGAAAAGTAAATGCGGTTCCATCCCGTAGGCGTTCAAGTTCGGCAACGTATCAGCATCGGTCAACACGGTCGATCCGGCGCCCGCGCTGACGGGCGCAGTCGAAGCCGGCGCTCGTCCAGCGCCGTCCTCCCATCAACCTAGTCGCGCCATTATCCTAATCGCGACCGAATCTCTGGACGAGGATGTTCAGTCGGTCCTCGGCCCCGAGAGCGGGGATGCGTTCGGATTGCGCGAGGACGACCATGCCATGCAGAGCGCTCCACAGCACTTCGGCCAAAAAGACCGACTCGGGCCGATCCCGCCCTAGGGCGGCGACAAACGCGTCGAAGGCGGCGCGGAGAGCGGGGGGCGTGTCCTCGCTGGCGAATTTGATCTTTGTCGGCAGGACGAACATCGCCTCGTAGACGACCGGCCGCGTGCGGGCGAAATCCAGATACGCGGCGCAGACGTTGCGCAGGACATCCGGAGCGCCGGCAGCGTTAGCGGCTTGGCTTCCCAGTCGCGCGGCAAGGTCCTCGAACCCTCGGGTGGCCACGGCCGCCATGATGTCGACTTTGCCCTTGAAGTGGCTGTAGAGAACCGGCTGGCTGTAATCGATCAGCGCCGCGAGCCGTCGCGTGGTGACGGCGTCCCAGCCTTCGGCTTCGGCCAGTTGGCGCGCCGTCGCCAGAATGAGCTCATAGCGCTCCGCACGCTGACGCTCTTTGCGCTCCACGATCGACATGCAGCGATCCTACCAACGCGCGTCTTTCTGTCAACGCTAGATTTTCCTTGACGGCCGATACTAGCGACGCTAGGTTATCTGTAGTCGACAGGAGCCTCTCATGATCCAAATCGGATACACCCTCTCCGGCCTGATTGCGGCCGCCATTCTGTTTCTCGGTGCGCGCTTCTGGTTGGCGCCGGCGACCGCGTCCGCCGCCTTCGGCATCGCCGGTTCGCCCCCGCAGTCGACCGGATTGACGGCGTGGCTGTCGGTGAAGGGCACGCGAGACATGGCGGCGGGCCTTTTTGTCATCCTGCTGATGGCCAATGGGTCGCCGCGCCTGCTCGGCGAATTCCTGCTCGTGGCGAGCCTCATCGCCTTCGGCGACATGGCGACCGTGCTGCGGTCCGGCGGAAGCAGAGGCCTCGCCTTCGGCATGCACGGCCTCACGGGGCTGGTCATTCTCGCGACGGGCGCGTGCCTCATCGCGGGCGCCAAGTAATACCCAAATATTCAAAACCGGAAAGGACGAGCGATGACGACTCAAAACTCAACGGATCTGGCCAAGCTCGGCTATCTCTTCGCGGAGATCATGTCCAGCCACGATGTCTCGCGCTTCGACGAGATCAAGGCGCCCCATTATGTCAACCACAACGCCTTCGCCGAACCCGGCCTGGAGGGGTCGAAAAAGGTCCTCGGGGCCATCATCGCCGGTGTGCCCGACCTCAAGGTGACGGCGGAGGACGTCTTCGTCTCGGCCGATGGAACCCGCGTGGTCGGCCGTTACCGTTACGACGGCACGCACACCGGAAACCTCCTCGGCTACGCCGGCACGGGCAACGCCTTCGCCATGCGCTCGATTGATATCTGGCGGGTCGAGGACGGCCGCTTCGTGGAGCACTGGGACGAACTCAACACGCTGGACGTCTTCATTCAGATGGGCGCCGTCTCTCCGCCTCGCCAACCGTCATGACCCGGCGCGCCCGAGCAACCCAGGAGACCTCCACGCCCGCTGAGCCCGGCGGCGACGAGGATCGTCGTCGCGGCTGGGGCGCCTGACCGAGGATTCTCAAAAGGAGACCGCCATGCGAACCTATGAGATGCGCGTGTATGCGCTGCGCACCAAAGAGGCGCTCGATTTTTACGCCTCCACGGTCTATCCGCGCCACCTCGACAATTTTGGGCTGTTCGGCGTCGAGGCCCACGGCTTGTGGACCCAGAAGGACGATGGCGCGCACCGGATCTTTGTCTTGGTTTCCTACGCGGAGGGCGACGATCCCGCCGAGGTCGCGCAGCGCTACATCCAAAGCCCGGAGGCCGCCGAGGACGCCAGAGGCTTTGATGTCGCCGACATTCTGAGCGTGGACTTGACGATCCTCATCCCGTCCGAAAGCTCTCCGCTTCAGTGACGAAACGAGAGACCCGGCGAGCGTCGATCGGATAGGACGCGCCGGCGGTCGGCCGGCGCCTTGAAGCGGGGTCGCGGCGTCCTCGCGACGATCAACCCGCGCAGGACCCCTTGCGCAAACCGGCCTCTGATCGCTTTATCGACCCGGACGGCCGTTCGTGCGCCTCCGCCGAAGGCTCGGCGGACGGCGACGACAACGACGAGCGCGGGATTTATCAGGCGCGTCGCGTGGCCCGGAAGGACGGCGATGGACGAACGGCCCGCCTCTGTCGACGCAACGTTCCGGGACCTCCTCGACCGGGAGATCCTCGCCAGCGAGCGGCGGCGGATGCTGAGCCTCGCCGTAGTGGCAACCGTTATTCTCGCGCTGATCCTGCTCTCGACCACGCTTGCGCCCGGCTTCGTCCGCTCGATCTATCATGACCGGCTGCCGCTGCGCGCCGCGCTGGCCGCCTTCTCCGCTTTCCTCGCCTACGAACTCCTGGCGGCCACCCTGCTCACGGCGCTCATCCGCCGCGGTCGAAGATTTCCAATCCTCGGCCGCTATATGAACGCCTTCATCGAGACCAGTTTTCCCACTTTGCTGCTCTATCTCCTCACCGGATACTTGTCCGCGCCGATCGTCTTCAACACCTGGCCGGCGCTGCTCTATTTTATCTTCATCATTCTTTCGACGCTGCGGCTCGATTTCGCCCTTTCGGCCTTCACCGGAGCGGTCGCCGCGGTCGAACTGTTCGTCCTCGCCTACTTCACGCTGCACCTCGTCTGGCGCACCGACGATCCCAACTTCAGCATCGCCTATCACTTGGCGCGCAGCGCTGTCCTTCTGGGAGCGGGCGTCCTGGCGGGGTCGGTCGGGACCACGATCAGGAGCCACTTCGAACGGGCGCTCGCGGCCGCGTCGGCGCGCGATCGCGTGACCAATCTGTTCGGTCAGCACGTCTCGCCGCGCGTGGTCGAGCGGCTTCTCGCGATCGGCGCGGCCGAGTTCAGCGAAACGAGGCAGGTGTGCGTGATGTTCGTCGACATTCGCGGCTTCACAGAAGCCTCGCGCGGCCGCACGCCGGCCGAAGTCGTCTCCCGCCTCGACGCCTTTTTCGAGATCCTGGTCGACATCGTCGATCGGCGGAACGGCGTCGTAAACAAATTCTTGGGCGACGGCCTGCTCGCCATCTTCGGCGCGCCGATCGACGATCCGCTCGCCGCCGTCAACGCCGTTGCGGCTGGGCGTGAGATGATCGGCGCGGTCGAAGCCAGCAACGCCGGCAACGCCTGGCCGATTCGTCTTGGGGTCGGCATCCACATCGGCCAGGCGGTCGCCGGAACCGTCGGCACGCCGCGCCGCAAGGAATATACGGTGATCGGCGACACAGTGAACCTCGCCTCGCGCCTCGAGAGCCTCAACAAGGAGGTCGGCTCGCAACTGCTGGTCTCCGACGCGGTGCGCGAAGCCGCGAAAGACGCGATCGGCGAAGCGCTGCCGCTCGGCCCCGTCTCCGTCCGCGGCTACGCCGAGCGGGTCACGGTCTGGCGGCTCGCGTAGCGTGGTTTGTTTCGACTGCCCGGCTCAGGACGCCTTGCGCAGGCGACCCATGATCGCCTTGGCGACCTCGACGGCCGTCGTGCTGGCCGCATCGGCCCCGACCTCGGCCCCGACCGCCAGATGCTCGGCGAACAGCCGGCCGCCGACCACGACGACGAGCGCGGGGTTTTGAGAGGCCTCCCGCGCGGCGGAAATCGTCTTCTGCAACCGGGGCAGCCACTGTTCGCGCCGGAAGGCGGCGCTGAGCGAGAGATCGAGAACGTCGAACCAGGTCGCCTCAACCAGCGCCTCGAGCGCATGGTCGTCTCGCGGGTACTCGCAATGCGGAGTCCAGCCGGCGTTCCACAACACCTCCGAGTTCGAGCGCAGCGCCGAGGCCATGAAGCTCTCCCGGCTCCGGCGCGACCAGCACGTCGGGCGACGACGCGCCCCGGTCGGAGCGCGGCAGGACGTTCGAGCCGAGCAGCCGGGCCGCGGTCTGGATCCGCGAGAGGCTCAGCGCCACGTCGAACTCGGTGCACACGTCCTCGCTCCAGAGATCGCCCAATCGGCGCGCGGCCGGCTCGAACAAGGTGGCGAAGGGCAGGAGCGAATTGGGGGTTTCCGCCTGCACCGCCAGAATCAGCCCGTGCGCCGCATCCTGGTCGTCGGAGATCAGCAGGTCCGCAAGCTCCCAAACCCGTTTGCTGACCGGCAGAGAACGCGAAACGGCCGCCGGAATTCCGTTCTGGCGGGCGAGAGCCGGGATGAGGGTCTCGACAACGACCGTCTTGAGGATCGCTGCGGCGCGGGGATTGAGCGGCGTCCGGGACAATTCGCGGAACGCCGTGACGCTGCCGACGGCTGCGGGGGAGGGGGCGGGCTTCAGCTTCGGCAGCAGGCGAGGCGCGGAGTCCGGGATTCTGGCGAAGCTCGGCGATGATCGAGCGCGGCGGTTCCATGGCATCCTGCCGCCATACGGCGCCGGCATGAGACGTCGTGGCGAGCTTCATGCTGCAATCGTCGAACGCGCGCGTCTCGGCCGAACGGTCGTCGAGAACCTTGATGTCGGTATGACGCGAGTCGTTGGTGATCGAACCGAACACCCGCTCCAATCCCTCGGTCGGGCCTTCCAGCCACTGGAAGAAACTGCCCTCGTCGTAAAGCACGAGCCCGGTGACCGATTCGGCCCGGTTGCGCGCCTGCGCCGCGAGCGCGAGCTTATGCAGGTCGGGCGAAGACATGGGTTGAGCGGCGCGGCTTCGATACACCAGCGTCGATAGAGGACTAGTCTTGACGTAAGCCGCGGCGTTGGATTCAGAATGATCGAACGAAGTAAAAGGCCTTGCCTGAGACATCGTACGTTCCCACCCATTTTACCCGTCGAGGCGTCCGAAGGACAAGCTAGGGCGCTGTGGAACAAAGAGAGGTTCCAAAACGCGCTCGTTTCTTGCCGGGCGACCCCGTCCGTGGAGCTCTATGCTGCAGCAGCTTTGCTGGCTCGCGGGACGCTGCCTTGATCCGCTCTTCCTGTTATCGTCAACCCCGGTATGCGGGGGGCTAAGCTTGCCGCTCCTGGCTGAGGAAGCGGCCTCAGCTCGGCTCGCGCCGCGCTGAACTCCATCTAAGCTTCGCGTTTACTCGGGCGCGACACATTCGCAGCACCAAGTTTTGAATCTTCCTACTCGACTGTCAAGCCGCCTTTACGCCAAAATTTCGGTCCGTAAGTCGAAATTGACGCCCAAAGGGGCGGCAGACCCTCCGTCGCCTCAGTCCTCAAAGTTGTCGATCACCGCATCGGCGATCGCCCGCTTGGTGACGACCCCGACGACATCGCGCGCATGCGGGCGCCCCGCGCCCTGAAAGACGATCGCGGCGCCCGCGCCATGACGCTTGAGCCGCGCCAGAACGAGGCTCAACAGATCGGTGTCGCGACAAATCGCCGGCGGGCGCTCGACGAAGCGGTCGATCAGCGCGTCCGGATGCAGTCTCGCGTCGCGCCACAATCCGGAGCGCGGCGGCACGAGGCCGACGAGCCGGCCTTCGCGCTCGACCACGATCGCGCGCAGGTCGCCGTCGGCGTCGTTGACGAGCGCGTCTCTCAGCGACGTCCCGGCTTTGACGAGATGGAAACGGCGCTCCATCACGTCCTGCGCCTGTTGCACCAGATAGAGATTGATGTGCCGCTCCTTGGGGATGCGATGGCCGCGATGGCGCAGCTTGACGGTGTAGATCGTCTCGCCGATCAGGGCGCGCCGCACCCCGGCCGCGACCGCGACCGCGACGATCACCGGGACGATGATGGCGTAGTCGCGGGTCATCTCGAAGATCATCACGATGGCGGTCATGACGCCGCCCGTGCAGGCGCCGACCATCGCCGCCATGCCCACGATCGCCGCCGACGGAACCGTGAGGCCCGCATGCGGCAGCGCGAACCCGACCGTCGCCGCGAAGGCCGCCCAAGCGTCGCTCCGAGGTAGAGCGAGGGCGAGAAAATTCCGCCCGAGGCGCCGCAGCCGAGGCTCACCGTCGTGGCGATCAGTTTCAGGGCGAACAGAAGCGCGAGCAGCGCCACGGCGGTCATCTGGTTGTCCAGCACCGCCTGAATCACGCCGTAGCCGACGCCGTCCACATAGGAATGTCCGAAAGTGCGCGTGAGGCCGACCATCATCGCGCCGATGATCGTCATGCCTATGATGTTTTGAATGTAGACGCCGCCGGGCAGCTTGGGAAACCCGTCCTCCATCACCACCAGGAGGCGGATGAAGGCCCAGGACGCCAGTCCGCAGAGCACGCCTAGAGCCACGAAGGCGAGCCCCTCCTCGATGTTGATCGCATGGGTTGGGGCGAACTGAATCTCGGGAACCTTGAACGCCGGGTCCGGGCCGATCAGCATCCGGCCGACCTGGGTCGCCGCGCCGGTCGCCACGACCACCGGCAGGAAGGTGCGGTTCGAGACCTCCGGCAGCAGGATTTCGAGGGCGAAGAGCACGCCGCCGAGCGGGGTGTTGAAGGTTGCAGCGATGCCGGCGCCGGCGCCGGCCGAGAGCAGGGTGACCTTCTGCCACCGCGCGAGCCGGATCGTCTGCGAGAAGGCGGAGCCGAGCGCCGCCCCGATCTGGATGATCGGGCCTTCGCGACCGACCGCGGCGCCGGTGCCGATCGACAGGGCGGAGGCGAGCGACTTCACCACCGCCACCTGCCAGCGGATGTTGCCCTCCTTGTAGAAGACGAAGTCCATCACCTCGGGAACGCCATGGCCCTTGGCTTCCGGGGCGAAATTCTCGACGACCCAGACGACGATCAGGCCGCCGATGATCGGCGACAGAATGAGGAAATCCCCGAACGGGCTCGGCCCCTCGAGGATGTTGGCGTCGTAGCGGAAGTTGAAGACGCCGTAGAACGAGGCGTTGTGGAAGATCGCAATCAGGCCGCGCAGGGCCACGGCGCCGATTCCGGTGACGATCCCGACGGCAAGCGCGAGCAGGCACAGCACCAGAAGCCCGACCCGACGCTCGTCGCGCGCAGGCGAGCGGACAACAGGGCCGGCGAGCGTTTCGGGTTGGGATGTTGCGTCAGTCATAGGGTCACCAGACATCAACGCGCCGCCCGGCCAGGGGATCCGTGCACCGCAAACTCGAGGAAGACAATCGGCGTCCACCACGCAAAGGCGCGGCTAACGTGGCGGAAACTTGGCGGAGAAAACGGTGAAGACTTTGCTAACGCCCATCCGTTTCGGGTCCGAGCCACGCAAGAGCGCGCCTCAAAAAGCCCTCTCCGCCGGATCGAACCCAATTTCCGTGGGCGATCACGACTTTCTCGGCGTTCCAACCCAGCGTCTTCGCGCGGGCTGCGCGGGCGGCGGCGCGCCTGAGAAACGACAGCCGCCACTCCCGCGGCGCGCCGGGCCGGTCGGCGGCGATTCCGTCTATGCGCGCCGCCGGACGAATCCACCACGGCCAGTTGCGTCGGATAAACGCGTCATCGAACGCCTGAATTAAGTCGGCGACGATGGCGGTTCGCGACGGGCGATGAAAAAACACGATCTCGTCCATCACGAACGATCCGCGAAACCAGGCCTGATCGATCTCCAGACGCCAGTCCAACGGCGGCGCGTCGCCGAGCGCCGCGGCGAACGTCAAGGACGGGAACCGCCGGATGGTCGATTGCGGACCCCAAAGCTTGGCTGACGGATAAGCCGCCTTCCATTCGGCAAGATGGAGGTGGTGGAGCTTGTTCGGGCTGACGAGATGAGCGACGCGACCCAGCCGATCCATTTCGAGCCGGAGATCGTCGCGGAGTCCGATGGGCGACCACACCCAGAGCGTCCCGTCGGAAAGACGCGCTGCGACGCTGCGGGTCGGGTACGCGATCCCGTAGAAGCTGACCGCCTCGCCTTCGGCGAGCCAGAGCGACTTGTCCAGTTTCTCCAGGCGCGACATGATCGACCCGCGGTTCCGGGGTGGCGATTCTCGCCCGCTCCGCCGGGACTTTGAAAGTCTGCGGCTCAACAACGCCTTTCCGGCGTCGTCACGCCGCCGCCATGTCATTTGCCGCTGCGGCCTCCCCTGCGAGGCCGCGCCAGCGACCTATCGGGTGCAGTAGGCGCCTTCGCAGGGATGGGCCGGGCCGCAGTTCGCATAGGCGGCGCCGGTGGCAGCAAGGACGACGAGAGAGAGCAGGGCCGCAGCGATGGACTTGCGCATAGGAGCCTCCGAGTTGCTCGACGCCAGTAGCTACGCGCGCCGCGCGAGCCCGGATCACCGCTGGATAGAAAGGGCGCGGGTGAGATCGGAGCGGAGGCAATAAATTATCGACATTATGCAATAATAGCGCTATTAATTCCGCCATCGAACTCCGACCGGGGCGGCGACGCGCCCGAGCGGCCACGTGAAACCCGCGAGGAATTGCCATGAGTGCGGCTGACCCCGAAATCGCCAACCGCGTAAGCGCAGGCGGAATTGAGACGAATTATCACGACGTCGGCCGCGGGCCGCCGGTGCTGTTCATCCACGGCTCGGGGCCAGGGGTGAGCGCGTGGGCGAATTGGCGCTGACGATCCCCGCGTTGTCGAACGCCTACCGCGTCATTGCGCCGGATATGGTCGGGTTCGGCTTCTCGGACCGGCCGGAGGGATTCGAATACCGCAAGGACGCGTGGATCAAGCAGGCGATCGGCCTTCTGGATGCGCTGAGGATTGAAAAGGCGCATGTGGTCGGCAATTCGTTCGGGGGCGCGATCGCGCTGGCCATGGCCATCCGACACCCGGAGCGGGTGGACCGTCTCGTCATGATGGGCTCGGCCGGCGTCACTTTCTCGATCACGCCTGGCCTCGACGCGGTTTGGGGCTACCAACCGTCGTTCGAGGCGATGCGCAGGCTCCTCGACATTTTCGCCTTTGATCGAAGCCTTGTGAACGACGAACTCGCGCTGCTGCGCTACCGCGCCAGCGTGCGTCCGGGCTTTCAGGAGTTTTTCGCCGCGATGTTTCCGGCGCCGCGCCAGCGGTGGGTCGAGGCGTTGGCGAGTCCAGGAGGCGGATATCCGCGCCGTCCCGCATGAGACGCTGATCATCCACGGCCGCGATGATCAGGTTATTCCGCTGTCCAATTCGTTGACCCTGCTCAAGTGGATCGAGCGCTCGCAACTTCACGTCTTCGCCCGCTGCGGCCACTGGGTTCAGATCGAGCACGCGGCGCGATTTGCAAAGCTGCTGGACGGCTTCTTCGCCGAAGCCGTCGGGCAACCGGGCTGAAACGATTTTCCTTTTGTCGCCGGGGCGGTCTAAGACCGACGACCCCTCGCGGTTGAGCTGGCCGAGCCCGGCCGCGAGCGGCGGGAAAAGGATCGAACCGGCATGATTGACGATGTGGAGCTCGCACGCGCGCTGCATGTGCTGTTCGTGGTCCACTGGATTGGCGGCGTCGGGTTCGTGACCCTTGTCGCCCTGCCGCTTGCGCGCGCCGCGGCCGACCCGCGGAAGGGCTGGGCGCTGTTCGAATTGATCGAGAACCGCTTCGCCGCCCAGGTGCGCTGGACGATCCCGCTTGCAGGCTTGACCGGCCTCTGGATGACCTGGCGGCAGGCGCTCTGGGCCCGCTTCGCCTATCCGGACTTCTGGTGGATGGACGCGATGGTGCTCGTCTGGGCGCTTTTCATGATCGTCGTGTTCGTCGTCGAGCCGGTCGCCGAAAAACGCCTGGCCGAAGCGGCGGCGCGCGATCCGGCGGGGCTCCTGCGGCGTCTCTTTCGCGTCCATTGCGTGCTGCTTGCGGCGGCGGCGTTGACCATTGTCGGCGCGGTCGCCGGCGCCCGCGGCGGCCTCTTCTCCTGAGCCGCGCGCCCTGTTCGCCGCCGCCCCTTCACCCGCCGTACCTCTTGATCGCTTCAGCGGTCGCCGGCGTGAAGAAATTGATCAGGTTGCCGTCGGGATCGCGGAACAGCAGCGAACGGTTGCCCCAGGGCATGGTCGTGGGCGCCTGGACGACCTCGCCGACCGCGTCTCCCAGCCTCCGGTATTCCGCATCGACGTCGCCGACCCGGAATTCGAGGATCACGCTGCGGTTTTCGGCCGCGCGGGCCGCGGCTCCGGGCTGAAACCGCGCCATGGCGCGCGTGCTGCTGATGGCCAGTGTGCAGGCTTGCGTCTCCACCTCGGCGAAGTCGTCCGTGGACCAGCGCGCCGCGAGCCCGGTTATGGTTTCGTAGAAACCGACGAGACGTTTGATGTTCTCGGTGACGATGCGAATCGAGACAAAATTCATAGAGTTTCTCCGGCGCCGGACTGGGCGTTGGCCCCGGCTTGTAACCCCCTCCTGCTGACACCATCCTGTCAGCAGGAGATCCGGATGCGCCGCGCCGAACGATTGTTTCAGATCATCCAGATCCTGCGGCGCTCGACCCGCCCCGTTACGGCGGGCCGGATTGCGGAAGAGTTGGAGGTCTCGAAGCGCTCGGTTTATCGCGACGTCGCCGCCTTGATGGGGCAGAGAGCGCCGATTCGCGGCGAAGCCGGCGTCGGCTATGTCCTGGACCGCGACTTCGACATGCCCCCGCTGATGCTGACGCCGAGCGAACTGGAGGCGGCCGCGCTAGGCGCGCAATGGGTCGCCGACAATGGCGATCCGGCGCTCGCCGCCGCGGCGCGCGATCTCGCCGCCAAGATCGCCGCGGCCGTGCCCGAGCGGCTGCGCCCCTTCATCCTCGAGGCGACCGTCGGCGCGCCGCCGCCGCGGGCGACGACCGCGGACGGCCTCGACATCGGCCGGACGCGCGCGTGGATCCGAGCGGGAAGAAAAATCCGGATCCGCTATCGCGATGAGCACGCGCAAGAGAGCGAGCGCACGATCTGGCCGACGATGATCGGCTACGTCGAGACGGTTCGGCTTCTTGCGGCCTGGTGCGAGCTCCGGGAGGGGTTCCGGCACTTCCGGGCGGATCGGATCGCCGCGGCCGAATTTCTCGACGAGCGCCATGGCCTGCGTCCGACGGACTTGCGCGCGCGCTGGCGACGCGCGCTTGAGCAAAGCCGCACGGAACCCTGATCGCGGCTCTACGGGATCGGGCCCGGGGAACAGTGGATGGCGCCAGCAAGAAATTAGGCGAAAGAATAATATTAATTCCGCTTGAATTATCACTGAACCGTCTGTATGTGAACCATCTCAAAAGGGGTTTACAGGCAAATACACGTTCAGGGGATTGTTCCAATGAGGGGTATTCAGATCATCGGCGCTGCGGTTGGCGCCATCGGGATTGCGTTGGCGGCGAGCGCCGCCTCAGGCGCAACGTTCGTGGTCTCCTATGAGGCGGAAGCGCCTGGGGTGGAGAACACCACGGCGACGTTCGACGTGTCGGGCGTCGAGACTTTCAACGAGCTGACGGCTCCGGCCTATCTCAAGTCCTTTACCACCGATTTCGGCACCGGCGGGGCGATCACCGGGACCTACTCGGCCGATAGCGCCAATGGCATTCAGATCAATCGGGCGGACCAGTACGGCGGCGCGGGGGCGCCGGCAATTACATTGTCGCGTTCCCCAACACGCCGTATTCGCTGACGCTCACGTCCACGATCACAGGTGGGGTCAATTATTTTGGCTATTGGCTATCGGCGCTCGACCCGGGCAATGTCGTGACTTTCTACGGCAACGGGGGCCAGAAGATTTTTACCTTTGACCCGCAGGATGTGATCGATGCGATCCAGGCGTCAGGGGATCCCAGCGAGTACTACGGAAACCCAGATCCGCAATACGGGAAAGATGCTGGCGAGCCCTTCGTTTTCATCAACTTCTTTGACAGCGCGGGATCTTTCAGCAAGGTCGAGTTCGACGAAGTCAACTACGGCGGCGGATACGAGTCCGACAATCACACCGTCGGTCATTACGTAACGATGGGACAAGGCACGATTGTTCCGCTGGTCCAGTCCACCGCTGTGCCGGAACCGGCCAGCTGGGCGATGATGCTGGTCGGCTTTGTCGGCCTCTGTTTTGCCGGGCTTCGGTCGCGGCGCGCCGTCCCGTTTGCCGCCGACTGAGCGGCGACGCTCCGGCGAACGCTCCGGTTCGGGCGCGAAGGCGCTCGCGGCTGACGATTAGAAGGGCGGCGCCGGACGCGTCCCGGCCTTGACCGGGCTTGGCCCGCCGATCGCCCGCGGCTCGCTGCGGCAGTACTCACACCAGCCGAGCGGCGGGACGGTCGGGTCCAAGAGCCAGGATCGCGAATCGTTGCGCCCGGTCGAGGCCCCTTGGACCGCATCGGGGGCGTCTTGCCGATCGACGAAACGCGCGCAGACCAACGCTCCCCTCTCGCGGCCGAACAGCGCCTTGGCCAGGATGACGAAGATCCGCATCGCGTCGTCTTCGTCGACGATGCCGACCCGCTGCAGCCATCACGTCGATGAAGCCGAAGATGTAGCCGACCGAGAAATCGTCGAAGATCGTCGCCGGAGGGTGCGGGGCTCGGCGCTGGATGCGCGACAGTTGCAGGGACAGAAGTCCCGCAATGATGCGCGCGATTCGAACGCCTGCGTCGCTGTCGTCTGGCATCGGCGAACCGAAAAGTCCTGGGCGGGGCGTGGAGAGACCGCACGCGCGATCCTGTCGTCGACGGCTTGCGCCAAGATTGCGGGGGCGGCCGCTCAGCGCTTCGACGGAGGGCGCTCGTCTTTCGCCTGAGCCGGTTTGTCTGTATGGCTTTCCGACGATGCGAAGCGAGAACGAGCGCGGAACCCGTCCGGCGGGCCTCATGGCGCGCCAGCGCATTCTGGCGCTGGTGAAGTCGGGGGCGCTCGCCGCCACGGCGCCGATCGAGCCCACTCAATTGCAGCCGGCGAGCCTCGACCTTCGCCTTGGGCCCGAAGCCTTTCGCGTCCGCGCCAGCTTCCTGCCGGGGAAAGGGACGAGCGTCCTCGAACGGCTGAAGAGCCTGAACCCGGAGCGCGTGTCGCTCGAAGGCGACGGCGCGGTCCTGGAGAAGGGCATCGTCTATCTCGCGCCGCTGATGGAGCGCCTCGCGCTGCCGGCCGGCGTCTCCGGCGCCGCCAATCCGAAAAGCTCGACCGGACGGCTCGACATCTTCACCCGCCTGATTGTCGACGGTTCCGACGCCTTCGACGCCGTGCCGGAAAGCTACGCGGGGCCCCTCTACGCCGAGATTTCCCCGCGCAGTTTCAGCGTACGGGTGCGGGAGGGCGCGCGGCTGAACCAGTTGCGCCTGCGCGACGGCGGGGCGCCGCTCCTCCTCGACGCCGAGGCGCTGCGCGCCCGGCACCAGGCCTCGCCGCTGGTCGACAGCCCGCTCGCGATCCGCGACGGATTGATCGTCCATGTCGGGCTCGCCGCAGAGCCTGGCGAAGTGGTCGGCTACCGGGCGATCAAGAACAGCGACGTCATCGACGTCGACCGCGTCGGCGGCTATCGGGCGGCGGATTTCTGGGAGCCGATTTTCTCCCGCGAGGACCGGCGGCTGGTGCTCGACCCCGAGGCCTTCTACATCCTCGCTTCGCGCGAAAAGATGCAAATTCCCGCCGATCTCGCGGCCGAAATGGCGCCGATCGATCCGGCGATCGGCGAGTTCCGGGTCCACTATGCCGGCTTCTTCGATCCCGGCTTCGGGCAGGGCGCGGACGGGCGCCCCGCCGCCCGCGCGGTGCTCGAGGTGCGCTCCCGCGACGTGCCGTTCCTGCTCGAGGACGGCCAGCCGGTCGGGCGGCTCGTGTTCGAGGAGCTGGCCGACGCCACGGACGAGCTCTACGGCGCCGGCGAGACGTCGAACTACCAGCACCAGGGACTGAAGCTGTCGAAGCATTTTCGCGGATAGAGCAGGCCTTGACGCTCGCCCGACATCCGAGGTTAACATCGCTTTCGC
The DNA here is from genome assembly GCA_963748545.1 of uncultured Alphaproteobacteria bacterium. GTDB lineage: Bacteria > Pseudomonadota > Alphaproteobacteria > Rhizobiales > Beijerinckiaceae > Roseiarcus. The sequence continues at coordinate 63,555 of CAVVJO010000032.1, read as the reverse complement.
AGGCAGGCGCCTCGCGCGCCTGAAAGGGGTGGGGGATGCGGAAGCGCGATGTTTCGAGCGCCAGACCTCTTGGGGTCGTGCTGCGCGCGGCGGCGCTGACGGCAGCCGCATTCTGCGCTGCGCCGGGGTCGGCCTCAGCCGGCGCTCGGCCGCAGGACAGCTATTTCGACTCCCAAATCGCCAACGCGAAGGCGACCATCAACGCCTGCATCGACGCGATCGAAGGCAACCCTCCCGCCGCGGGGTGTAGCGACGTTGCGCTCGTCTATATGCCGGCTTTCATGCCGCGCGTGATCGCGCCGATCTTCGCCGATGTCGACCTCTCCAAGCTGGAAGCGACCCTGAACACCGTCCAGAACAGCTTTGCTCAGGCGGCCTCGCAGCTTCAGGCGCTCGACTCCAACCTTGCGACCGCGATGACGATCCCATCGCGCGTACAGCTTGCGGGCGATCTGCAGGGCCAGGTGCAGAGCGCTTTGCAGTCGGTTGACGCCGCGACCGGCGCGTTGGGCGCGCTGATCGACCTGTACAACATCGACAGCCAGAGGCCGCTCGCGGGCAAGCGATACGGCGGCGCGATGATTCCCTATGGCGCGCTCGATACGCTCGCGCTCGCGACCGCGACGCAGAAGATTTACGACGCGCTCTATGATTCCGGGATCTGCGCCTCGGGCACGCTGACCGGCTACGCCGCGGAGCCGGCGGGCGGGGTGGGCTGCACCACGCCTCAGTACGGCGGTCTGCTGTCGATCGGAATTCGAATTGGTCTCACGACGTCGTGGTCGGCAGGCAATCGCGGATACCCGAAAATCGCGCTGAGCGGAAAGCCAGGCGCGCAAAGCCTGTCGGTCGACTTCGACAACGCCTTGACGGCGGACGCGACCCTCCAGTTCGACATCTATCCTCCCGATCCCTGGCCGAATCAGTCGCCCAGCGGAAAGGTCCAGGCGACCGTCCGCGGCCAAGCTCACGTCAGCGATATTTCGCTCGATCCGATTGACGCCGACCAACTCGTGACCAAGGACGGCCTCAATCCCAGTCACGTCGGCTACACCGTCACGGTCAATTATGACCTCGGCGGAATTGACCAGATCCTGTCGCAGACGCTAACCGATCTCTACGCCGACCTTGCCCCGGTCGTCGGGGCGCTCGGGGGGCCGATCGGCGTCGCCGTGCTTGGAACCGACGCGATCTCCTTCCACTCCAAAGCCGACGACCTGATCAATAATGCGGTCAAGCCGGCGATCAACGAAGCGATCGCAACCGCCAAGGACGATCTCAAGACGACGATAGAAGACTACGTCCGGAAGAATTATGCGACGATTGACAGCTTCAACAAGGACGCGCTGATCGCCCAGTCGCTCCTCGCCGCCGTTCAGAAGAGCTATACGTCCACCGTCTTTCCAAATGGCTCTCCCCGGATCGAATGGGCGACCCAGCTCTTCGACGGACAGATCGAATGGTTCGACGCCGGGACGAACACCTCTTACCCCTCGCCGAGCCAGGAACTGTCGAGCGCGTTCCTACTCGTGATGCCCGGGCCTCAGGACAGCAAGGGATCGCTGGCTGCGACGCTCCTCCTCCCGCAGACGGTGTGCAACTACGACGTCCGGGACATGCCGCACACCGGGGGCGTGCCGGGACCGTCTATCCCCTACGACATGGTCTCCTATTCCCCGGGGCCTGCGCCGGCTCCCGGGACGGTTCCGCAGGGCGGCGGCACGGTCGCCGTCAACGCCGACGCGGTCGGCAAGCCGTGCCAAGACCTGCTCAAGGCGAACCTGATCGTCACGCGGTACAGAGGGTCGCGGATCGCCCAAATCCATGGCTTGCCGCAAAGCCGAATCGAGCCGGATTGGGAGCCTGTGAATGGCTACTCCGTCCGCAACTCGACGGCGGTGAGGCTCGAAAAATTCGGCGGGGCGCCGACCTACGCCTGCAGTTTCACACTGACGAACCTGCCGACCGGCGCGGTCGTCAGAACTCGCGCTTGCGCCTCATGTGGACTTCTTCGGTCCCTCGCTTTTGACGCGGATGTGGATGAACGGCCAGGGCGCAGGGAAAGCCGACGCCGGCGTGCAAACGGCCTATGTCAAGGGCGGCGCTGCGATCGGCGGACTTCGAGCGGCCAGCGCGACGATCTGTTCCGCACCGCGATCGTGACGCCCAATGTGCTTGCGCCCTACGCGTCGACCCTTTCCTCGATCAACCGCTGGCTCAACGAACTGAACGCCTCGATCGGGACGAGCCAGCCGAACTGGCTGTCCCAGACGCTCCAGGCCGAGAATGGACTTTTGACCCTCGACGAGCACGGCGCGCCCCAATCTGATTTTGTCCTCGGCCGGCCGAGCGTGTCCGATCCGGCCAAGGCGTGCGCGTCGTACAAAATCCTGATCAACCCCGCTGTCCCCAACGGGTCGCCCGCGACGGGCTCGGCCGGAACGCCAGGAAAAGACGGCCTATACGGCGGCGACTGACCGTCTCGGGCTTGCGCGCCGGCCTCCGCTCATGACGGTTTGACGACCGGAATGTCACATTTCGCTTGGCGTCCGGGTTGGTTTTCCTGTATGAGCATCCGGTGGCGCGGCGCCGAGAGGCCCCGCGCCGCGAGTTTTTTGGGCCGGCGGCTTCTCGCCGGCGCCCCAACGTCACCGGAAACCGGCGGAATGACCAACCCGTTCGAATTCATCCAGCAGGTCCGCTCGGAAGCCTCGAAAGTCGTCTGGCCGACGCGGCGCGAGACCCTGATCACGACCGGCCTCGTGCTGCTGCTCGTCGCCTTCGCCAGCATTTTCTTCACGCTGGTTGACGAGGCGCTGCGGGTGCTGGTCGGCCTCGCGCTCGGCTTCGGACGCGCCGGATGATCGTCGAGGCGACGCGACCTATTGTGGAACACAGACCTATGAGCATGCGCTGGTATATCGTCCACGCTTATTCGAACTTTGAAAAGAAGGTCAAAGACTCCATTCGCGAGCAGGCGGCCCAGCGCGGCCTCGAAGGGAAGTTCGAGGAAATCCTGGTCCCGACCGAAAACGTCGTCGAAGTGCGCCGCGGCCGCAAGATCAGCGCGGAGCGGAAATTCTTCCCCGGCTACGTGCTGGTGAAGTGCGACCTGACCGACGAGGTCTATCACCTGATCAAGAACACGCCGAAGGTCACCGGCTTCCTCGGCGCCGACAACAAGCCGATGCCGATTCCCGACCACGAGGCCGAGCGGATCAAGGGTCAGGTCGCCGAGGGCGTCGAGCGTCCGAAGGCGGCGATCCGCTTCGAGATCGGCGAGAACGTGCGGGTCGCCGACGGGCCGTTCGCCTCGTTCAACGGCGTGGTCGAGGAGGTCGACGAGTCGCGCTCCCGCGTCAAGGTGGCGGTGTCGATCTTTGGCCGCGCCACGCCAGTCGATCTCGAATTCGGACAGGTCGAGAAGGTCACCTGAAGCTTCGGCGCGCGAGGAGCCGTCCGGGGGGCGTGAGAATCGATGCCGTCCCAAGCCCATACGCTTGATGAGGCGACCCGGCTCGTGCCCTTGGGCGAAGGCTGGCTTACCGGCGCGACCCATCCGGCCTACGCCAATATGGCCGGGCCGTTCGGCGGCGTGACCGCCGCGGCGCTCCTCAACGCGGTCTTGATCGATCCGCGCCGTACCGCCGACCCGATTGCGCTGACCGTCAATTTCTGCGGGCCGATCGCCGACGGCGAATTCGAGGTCGAGGCGAAGCTTCAGCGCGGCGGCAGGACCACCCAGCACTGGTCGATGGAGCTGAAGCAGAAGGGCGTCGTCTGCGCCACCGCGACCGCCGTCTGCGGGGCGCGCAAGCCCGTCTGGTCGCACTATCCGGTCAAGGGCCCGTCCGCGCCGCCGCGCGACGGGCTGACGGAAATGACCAAGACCGGGCGGCCGGAATGGACGCGCCGCTATTCGTTCCGCTTCGCCGAGGGTGGCCTCGATGAATTTCCGCGCGACGACGGGCGAATCCTGAGCCCGCGCTCGCTCGCCTATATCCAGGACGCGCCGGAGCGGCCGCTCGACTTCGTCTCGCTCGCCGCGCTGTCGGACGCGTTCTTCGTGCGGATCATGCATGCGCGCGGGACGTTCCAGCCGATGGCGACCGTGTCGCTCACGAGCTATTTCCACGCCGACGCGGAGGAACTCGCCGCGATCGGGGCGACGCCGCTGATCGGCGAAGCGGACGCCGCGATCTTCCACAACGGCTTCGCCGACCAGACCTGCGCGCTCTGGACGCCCGACGGCCGCCTGATCGCCAACGGCGTCCAGATCACCTGGTACAAGGAGTGAGCGGGGGCGGCCGATTTCGTCGGCCGCTTCGCTGAAGGGTCGCGCCCTCGCGTAACAATCGCCTCGCTCGCGCCGAAAAGGGAGCATTGATGGAGGTCCGGGCCTGCGTCGCTTCCGTATTCAGGCCTGCGCGAGGAGTTGACCCTATGCACGTCGTCCGCCGAAAGGGCTGGGAGATTCCCGAGAGGCTCGCCACGCCCGAAGCGATGTTTCTCGACCGGCGCGGCTTCCTGGCGGGTCTCGGCGTCGCCGGGGCGCTTGCCGTATCCGGCCGCCGCGCGCTGGCGGATGACGCCGATCCTTCCGCCTCGCTCTACCCTGCGCAGCGCAATCCGGCCTACACGCTCGACCGCGACGTGACGCCGGAGAAGTACAACCTCAACTACAACAATTTTTACGAGTTCAGCACCAGCAAGCACCTCGACGCGAGCGCCCTGAAAATCCGTCCCTGGACCGTCAAACTGGACGGCATGGTCGAGAAGGAGCAGACCGTCGACATCGATTCGCTGATCAAGGCGATGGGGCTCGAAGAGCGGCTCTACCGGCACCGCTGCGTCGAGGCGTGGTCGATGGCGATTCCGTGGACCGGGTTTCCCTTGAAGAAGCTGGTCGCCTTCGCCAAGCCGCTTTCGTCGGCGACCTACGTGCGGTTCGAGACCTTCCTCGACAAGAAGATGGCGCCGGGACAGCGAACGTTCTCGCCCTGGCCCTATGTCGAAGGCCTGACCATGGCGGAAGCGACCAACGATCTCGCCTTCATCGCGACCGGCGCCTACGGCAAGCCGATCTCCAAGCAGCAGGGCGCGCCGATCCGGTTGGCGACCCCCTGGAAATACGGCTTCAAGTCGATCAAGTCGATCGTGCGGGTGTCGTTTACCGACAAGCGGCCGGACACATTCTGGGAGACGCTGGGTCCCGACGAATACGGGTTCTGGGCCAATGTCAATCCGGCTGTGGCGCATCCCCGCTGGAGTCAGGCCCAGGAGACCTTCCTGAACGACGGACAGTTGCGCCCGACGCTGATTTACAACGGCTACGGCGATCAGGTGGCGTCGCTTTACAAGGGGTTGGAGAAAGAGTTGCTGTTCATGTGAGGGCGCTCAAAACGGGTCGAGTCAAGGCCCCCGCGGCGTCCGGACGAGCGGTCGAGACTTGATGTCGAAACATCCTTATGTAAGGAAATTTCTTATCTAACGAACTCTGCGGACAGCAGGCGCCGCTCTGTGGTTGGGCGGTCTCGGTCCACAGCCGTCGATCAATCGCGAAGGGCGAGGGCCGCAACACGTAAAGGGGATCGTCCGACTGCGATCCCGGCGCCCCGCCGCCGCGACCGACCGCGCGACCGCCGAATGAGGCGAAAGGGGACTTGCGAGCATGACCGAATTTGGGGTTGCAGCAGCGAGAGCGGATAGCCGGCCGGTCGAGCCGGCCCAGGGGCCAGCCGAGCTCGCTGTCATCGTGGTGAACTGGAACACGCGCGAATTGACGTTGCGCTGCCTCGAAACCGTGTTCGCCAATACGCCGAACCTGAACATGCGCGTGATCGTCGCCGACAACGGTTCCGAGGATGGATCGGCCGACGCCATCGCCGAGCGGTTCCCCCAGGCCCGCCTGATCAGGAATTCGACAAACCTCGGTTTCGCCCGCGCGAATAACGAGGCCGTTGAAACGATCGACAGCGAATGGATGCTTCTGCTGAACTCTGACACGGAGGTCCATCCGAACGCGATCAACAATCTGCTCGCCTTCTCCAAACAGCATCCGGAAGCGGGCATTACAGGCGGCCGAACGGTGTTCGCCAACGGCGCGCTCAATCCCGGTTCCGCGTGGAACAAGATCACCCCCTGGAGTCTCTTCTGCTACCTCACGGGCTTGAACCGGGCTTTCGCGCACTTGGAATTTTTCAACCCGGAAGCGATCGGGGGATGGAAACGCGACACTGTCCGACAGGTCGATGTCGTGCAGGGCAGTTTCTTCATGATTCCCACGGCGCTGTGGAGGAAGCTCGATGGGTTCGATCTCCGCTTCTTCATGTATGGCGAGGAAGCGGACCTTTGCCTGCGCGCAAGGGCGCTCGGCTATCGTCCGATGATCACGCCGGACGCCGAGATCATGCACTTTGGCGGCGCCTCGGCCCCCAAGGGCGACAGAATGCTGCAGAACTGGCGAGCAAAAGCGACGCTGATCCGCGGACACTGGCCAAAGCTGCTCGTCCCTGTCGGGCTCTTCGAGCTCTGGCTCGCCTGCGCCACCCGCGCCCTCGCCGCCGCAACGCTCAACAGGATGTCTCATCGCAGCGTCCGGAACAACGATTGGCTGACAATGTGGGCCGAACGGGAGACGTGGCTCAAGGGCTACTAAACCCCGTCGCTCGCGCGAAACGCGCCCGTCAGTAACGCCACCTTTGCGCCGCCGCGACCAGGAAGTCGCGAAACGCCTGGACGCGCGCGACGTTCTTCATCTCCTCGGCATAGACCAGAAAGCAGTCCATTTCCGGCATGTCGGTGTGGGGCAGGAGCCGCACCAGATTCGATCCCGGCTGCACGACATAGTCCGGCAGCACGGCGATGCCGACTCCGTTCTCGACCGCCCGCACCATGGCGCCGAGATTGTTGACCGCGATTTGCGGCGCGCGCGGATTCTTGGGATCGCGTCCAACCCCCAGCAGCGCGTTGAGATCGTAAAGGAGATGCGTCGCCGTCGCAGCCCCGAAGGCGACGAGGTGATGGTGGTCGAGATCCTCGACCCTGCGCGGCTGCTGATGCTTCTTCAGGTATTCGGCCGACGCGTAGGCGTGGAAATGCACGGTGAACAGCCGCCGCCGGATGAGGTCCGGCTGGCTGGGCTCCCGCAGGCGCAGAGCGACGTCGGCCTCGCGCATGCCCAGATCGAGCTCCTCGTCGGAGAGGAGGAGTTGAAGCTTCACCTCCGGATAGAGCTCGACGAATTCGCCGAGCCGCGGCGCCAGCCAGTTGGCCCCGAGCCCGAGGGTGGTGGTGATGCGCAGTTCGCCCGTCGGCTTCTCGCGGCTGTCGATCAGCCGGCTTCGCACGGCGTCAAGCTTGAGAACCACGTCGCGCACCGCGCCGAGCAGCATTTCGCCCTGCTCGGTGAGGATGAGGCCGCGCGCATGGCGGTGAAACAGCGGCGCGCCGAGATCGGCCTCGAGCGCGCCGACCTGACGGCTGACCGCCGACTGGCTCAATCCCAGCGTCTCGCCCGCATGCGTGAACGACCCCGCGTCGGCGGCGGCCTGAAAGATACGCAACTTGTCCCAGTCCATGACGTTTCCTGATGGCCCCGCCGGTTCCGCCGCGCCGCCGGAGAGCGGCGGCGTCCAGCGCTCGGGCCCATTTTTCTTATTCTGCCGCTTCCTGGGCCGGCGCCTGAGCCGCGAGCCAGCGGTCCGCCTCCAGCGCCGCCATGCAGCCCATCCCCGCCGCGGTCACCGCCTGGCGAAACACGTCGTCGGCGACGTCGCCTGCCGCGAAGACCCCCTCGACGCTGGTCGCCGTCGACCCCGGCGTCGTCCTGACATAGCCGTTGGGCTTCAACTCGACCTGTCCGCGCACAAGCTCGGTCGCCGGCGCGTGGCCGATCGCGACGAACACGCCGTCGGTCGCAAGGTCTTCGAATACGCCGGTCAAGAGGTTCTTCAGCCTGACATGGGTGACGCCGCGCGGCTCGTGATCGCCGACAATGTCGTCGACAACAGAGTTCCAGCGCAACGCGACATTGGGACGCGCCAGAAGGCGCTCGATCATCACCTTCTCGGCGCGGAACGAGTTGCGCCGGTGGACGACCGTGACGCTCTTGGCGAGGTGCGAGAGATAGAGCGCTTCCTCGACCGCGGAATTGCCGCCTCCGACCACGACGACCGACTTGCCGCGGAAGAAGAAGCCGTCGCAGGTCGCGCAGGCCGACACGCCGAAGCCTCGGAACGCGTGCTCGCTCGGCAGGTCGAGCCACTTGGCCTTGGCGCCGGTCGCCAGAATGATCGCGTCCGCCAGGATCGTGCGGCCGCTGTCGCAGCGGATGACGAACGGCCGGCCCTTGAGATCGAGCTCGGTCACGGTCTCGCCCTCGACCCGCGCCCCGACATGTTCGGCCTGCGCGCGCATCTGCTCCATGAGCCAGGGTCCCTGGATCGGCTCGGCGAAGCCCGGATAATTCTCGACGTCGGTGGTGATCATCAGCTGGCCGCCGGCTTCGAAGCCCGACAGCAGCAGAGGCTTCAGCATGGCGCGCGCGGCGTAGATCGCGGCGGTGTAGCCGGCCGGCCCCGACCCGATGATCACGACGCGCTCGCGCGCGAGTTGCTGCGGAGAAGTCAAGAAAGACCCCTTTCGAAAGATTGGCGCCTCACGGGTTTGGACCCTCTGAGGGCGGCGAGATTGACGCCCTTATATGGGGGGCGCGATTGCGCTACAACGGCGGCGGGGCCAAAGCGCCGGGAAATTGGGGAGTTCGGTCATGCTTGTTCTGAGAGCCGCAGCGCCTTCGCCATTCGCCCGCAAGGTGCGGATCGCCGCTTCCGTGCTCGAACTCGACGACCGAATCGAAATCTCCGCCGCCGATACAGGCGATCCCGAGGATTCGATCAGGGGGCAGAATCCCCTGGGGAAAATTCCCGCGCTGATTCTCGAGAACGGCGACGTCCTGTTCGACAGCCGCGTCATCGTCGAATATCTCGACGCCCTCGCCGGGGGCGGGAGGATCATCCCCGCCGATCCGGTGCGGCGCTTCCGTTCGCTGACGCAGCAGGCGCTGGCGGACGGAATTTGTGACGCCGCCGTGCTCATGCGTTACGAATCGCTCTGGCGCGAGCCGGCCTTGCGCTCCGAAAAATGGCTTGCCCATCAGAGCGACAAGATCTCCCGCGCGCTCTCGGCCTTCGAGCGCGCCCCGCCGGAGGAGCTGAGCGACATCGGCACGATCGCGCTTGCTTCCGCGCTCGGCTATCTCGATCTTCGGTTCGAAGGCGCCTGGCGCGCCGGCCACCCGGGCCTCGTCGCCTGGCTCGATCTCTTTTCCGCCGCGACGCCGAGCTTCGAGGCGACGCGGTTTCAGGGGTGAAACCGACATCCCGCCGACGGCGCTGCCTGGGGTTCGGCCCCGCAAGGCGCGGGGAAACCTCGATTACAGCAACGCCGCGCCGTGTTTATTCCTTCTAGGAGCCGACGATGAAGATCGTCATCGCGCCGGACTCCTTTAAGGAAAGCCTGCCCGCGCTCGACGTCGCCATCCAGATCCGAGACGGATTTCGCGAGGTCTACCCCGACGCCGACTATGTCGTCCTTCCCGTCGCCGATGGCGGGGAGGGAACGGTCGATGCGCTCGTGGCGGCGACAGGAGGTCGACGTCTTGTGCGCCGCGTGACCGGACCGCTCGGCGACCCGGTCGAAGCCTTCTACGGTGTGACTGGCGACGGCGGCGTCGCGGTGATCGAGATGGCGGCGGCCGCGGAACTCGAGCTCACCCCGCCTGCAAAACGCAATCCGCTTGTCACCACAACCTTTGGCGTCGGCGAACTCATCCGAGCCGCGCTCGACGAAGGCGCGCGTCGCTTCATCGTCGGCATCGGCGGAAGCGCGACCAACGACGGCGGCGCCGGAATGCTGCAGGCGCTTGGCGTCAGGCTTCTCGACGCAAGCGGGCGGGAATTGGCTCACGGCGGCGGCGCGCTCGCGGATCTCGCGCGGATCGACGTTTCCGGGATTGATCCCCGTCTCGCCCAGGCTTCGATCGAGGTCGCCTGCGACGTCGACAACCCGCTCGTCGGCCCGCACGGCGCTTCCGCGATTTTCGGACCGCAGAAAGGCGCGACGCCCGAAATGATCCGCGCGCTCGACTCGAACCTCGCGCATTATGCGGCGCTCATCGAGAGGACGATCGGCAAGTCGGTCGCTCAGACGCCTGGCGCGGGCGCCGCGGGCGGGCTTGGCGCCGCGCTCCATGCTTTTCTCGGTGCGCGCCTCAGGCCCGGAATTCGAGATCGTAATGGCTGCGGTCGAGATGGATCGCGTCGTCGCGGACGCCGATCTCGTCGTCACCGGAGAGGGGCGCCTCGACGGCCAGACGACCCACGGCAAGACGCCGATCGGCGTGGCCTCCGTCGCGCAGCGGCATGGGAAACCCGTCATCGCGATTGCCGGCAGCCTCGGACAGGGCTTCGAGGCGGTCTACGACCACGGGATCGCCGCCGTCTTCGGAGTGCTGCCGAAGCCCTGCAGCCTTGCGGAGGCGCTGGCGGAAGGCGCCGTCAATCTTCGCAACACCGCCCGCAACGTCGCCGCGACGCTGAAGATCGGCGGCTTCTGAAGGACGTCCTGCTGAATGGACGCCGGTCGCCGGCGCCGTCGCGTCGTCGGCAAGTTGCAAGGCCGTGCGGGAAGGCCGGGCGCGCCGGCCTTCCCCTTCGCATCAAGGCAGGGTGGCCTTACGCCGTCGCGGCGACCGCTTTGCGCGACGCGCGGCGGGCCGCGACGCCGAGCCCGGCGAAGCCAAGCAGCATCATCGCCCAGGTTCCCGTCTCCGGAATCGCATTGGGAATCGCTCCGGGCTTATAGAGATCGGTCAGGGGCGTCGCGCCGGCGGCGCCGCCCAGGTAGCCGTCCGGCCCGGACACGTCGAAGATCTGCTGCAGCGTCGCCAAATCGGAGGAGTGCGTATAGGCGATGTCGTTGGTGTAGGCGTTGCCCTTGGCGAGCGGGGATATGATGATCTCCGTGCCGTCGAAGCCCGCTGTCGACCCTGAATCCTCGTCGCCTTCGGTCTCGTCGTTCCAGATGACGATCTCGCCGTTGTCCTTGAACGCCTGCGAGGCTTCGATCTCCGGCACGATCTGGGACAGGAAATTGTCCCCAAGCGCGATCTGCTCGGCGTCCGTTCCTGCCTGATAGGTCACCCCATCGTAGGTGAAGTTTGTGCTTAGCGCCGAATGCATGTCGTTATACTGGTCCGGCGTGATCCAGTTGAAATTCGCGACGGTGTTGTTTGCGAGATCACTCGAGAGCTGCTGCAGCGGCGCGTAGTTCGCCGCCTGCGGATTGGTCGAGGTCGGGTTATCCCCGCCGTTGGTCGCATTGAAGAAGACGAATGGATTGTGCTTCGCCGCATAGTTATATTGATGACTGCCGTTGTAGGGGTTGGTGTAATCAGCCGACGTGCCGGAGAAGCTCGTGAGCGGAACTTCATATTGGCCGGCAGAGGCGACGGTGTTGGTCAGCGTCCCGCCCGCCGAATTGAAGTTTTGGCCGGAAGTGTTGAGGAGGTCGGTATCCTCTTGATACGACCGCCAGCTCAGCCCCTTCGCCGCGAGGAGCTGACCGAGGTTGGGCGCGCTGACGATGTTGTTGGGATACGGGTCGCTGTCATTCAACGGTCCGTGGGCGCCCGAAACCTGCCAAACATAGTTCGGTTCGGACGGGTGAAGCCCCGGCGACACGTTTTGGTAGTTGCCGGCGTAGGACACATCCGCCGCGTTCGGATTGCCCGGCGTCACCAGGCTGTTGATGAACGGCGCGGCGGAATTGCCAAAAATCTGTTCCGGGCTCGTCACCGACGACGGCTGGGTGAAGTTGTGGTTCTCCAGCGCAATGTAGAAAACGTCTCCAATCTGCTGGGCCTGCGCCGAACTGGCTGCGAGAAGTGCAACGAGAGAAACGCCGATTGTCTTTGACATCTAGGCTCGCTCCGCTTTTGGGGGGCCGCGGAGGAGTCTCCGCGGGGCCGTAGGCAATAGCGGCTTCAGGTGACATGCGCGCGCAAGTGAAATGAATATATTGTGAAATAAAAAACAATGCGACGAATGAGGTTATGAGAGGATATCGTCATTATCGAAATGCACGAAGCAGAAAGAACCGCGCGGCGCCGCGTTTGTTTGAGCAATATCACTTCTGGTACATAGGGATAACGTAACGAGGCCCGTGTCTGTTGTAAACATTACGCTGCCCTACCGGAGCGCCAGTCCAGCAGACGCTGAGCGGAATCGCCCGTGCTCGGGAGGGGCGGAGACCGAGACCCGCCTTGGCGGTTCGCGCCAAGAGTCACGAGGGGCCGTCTCAGTCGGCGGTCGGCAGGCGGCGCATGACGAACTCGATCTCGTCGTCGGCGAGCTCCCGCCACGACTCGATCTCGGTCATGTAGGCGGCTTTAGGAAAGCGCTCGAACCATTCGCGCGCCTTGGCCCGCGCCTCCGTTCGCGGCAGACGGAAGGTCTCTCGCCGCCAGGCGCCCTCCGCCGCAACGTTCCGCCGGTCGCGCCGGTCGGCGGCCCGCTCGGCGACATCGCCCGGTCTCCTGGTTTCCCGTGCCATCGTGTGACGTTAGCGCGGATTCCGGCGCGTGAGGAGTCGGGAAACGACGGTCGCGCCGCGGTCGGACGGCCGGCCCGCAAGCCTCCGCGGCAGCCGTCCGTTCGCCTGCTGACGAGGCAATTCCCTGGCTACGCCTTGATCGCGATCGGCCTTGCCTGCATTCGCCCGGGCCCCCGTCAAGAGGTCTGGGCCGATGTGAGCTGCGACGCCTGCGAGCCCGGTCGGCGCGGCTCAATCCTGCAATTCGGGCGCGAGCGGCGCATGATTGAGCAGCGCCACGAGCGCGACCCCGCCGATCGTGTTGCCCAGAATGGTGGGAAGGAAAAATCCCGCAAGGTAGTCCCAGACCGAGGCGTGGCCGGTGAAAACGGCGTAAGCCAACTCGACTGAGCCGGCGATCACATGAGAGAAGCCGCCAAGCGCAACGACATAGGTCAGGAGCATAATGACCAAGAGGCGGGCGGAGCGGGCGCTCGGCAGAAGCCAGATCATCAGCGCGATCAGCCAGCCGGCGAACACCGCCCCGATTGCCGTGGACCAGAACGGGCCGCTGACCGCGGTGCGGCCGATCTCGACCATCGCCGCACGAACGGGCTCGGGAAAGAGTCCGTTGAACGTCAGGAGGCCGGCGAAAACGAAGGTGCCGAGAATATTCGCGCCGAGCACGATCGCCCAGAATCTCAGCAGCGCGAACCAAGTCTCCCGGTCGCGCCGGACGAGCAGGGGCAGCACGGCGGTCAGCGTGCTCTCGGTAAAGAGCTCCTGTCGTCCGAGAACGACGATCACGAAGCCGAGCGAATAGCCGGGGCTCGCCGCCAGGCGCCGCCACGGTTCATCGGGCAGCGCGCTCTGGATCAGCGCCAGCGCCAGAAACGAGAAGCCCATCGACAATCCGGCCGCGAGGCCGGACCAGAAAATCGCGCCCGCTCGGCGCGAGAGCTCCGTCTCGCCCTCCTTGCGCAAGATTTCATGGATGACCACCGCCTGCGGCGCGGAATGCTCGGCCGCCTGGCTCTTTTCCGTCTCGTCGAGCGCGTGCGAGCCCTCGAAGGGCCCCTGTTGGCTGTCCTCGTTGGACGCCATCACTCGTGCTCGTTGGACACAAGTTCGCTGTAGACGAGCAGGCTGAACTGGTTGAGCTGATCGCGCCCGCTCGGCTTGCGGAACGCGGCCTTTTGCGCTTCGAGCCGGCAGTAGGCGAGCGTCAGGCCATTGACGATGTCGGCCTGCTTCTTGTCCGGCGCGATCTGGCGGACGCGCTGGATCAGCGAGGGAATTGTTTGCAGCATTGTCGCCGGGGTGATGGCGGCCAAGCTCTGGTCGATTTGCGGATCGTTGATCGCCGGCACCGGCGGAGAGTCCGGTCCGATCATGCAAGGGTCGTTGTGCTCTTCGATCGCTCCGGGACCCGCGAGGGTGCTGATGGTCCTTTCCCGAATCTTGCCCACGAGTCCGGTTTGCGAGATGACCGGCGCCCTGTTGGACCAGGCGTTGCGCACGTAATCCGTGACGTCGGCGATCTCCTGGTCCGTCATGCTCGCCCCGATTGCGGGCATGGGCGCATAGCTTCCCTCGGCGAGATGGCCTTCAAGGATTTGCCGGATCACGTCTTCGGGGCCCTTGGCGGTGACGATCTCATTGCCGACCAGCGGGGAGATGCGGCCGGGCTGGCCCATTCCGTCAGGCTGGTGGCAGGAGGCGCATCGGTTCAGATAGACCACCTCGCCCGCCGCATGCGGGCCGGCTTCTCCGGAGGGCCGGGGCGAGGCGGCCTCCGCGATCGCCGGCAGGCCCTTTAGGTAGATGGCGATCGCGTGCAGGTCGCCGTCGTTTAGATAGGCAAGACTGTCGTGGACGACTTGCCCCATGGGGCCGCCTGCAACTCGGCCGCGTGCGGTCGCGCCCGTCTTGAGATACTGGACAAGGTCGTCTTCCGACCAGCCGCCGATTCCGTGAACCGGGTCTGAGGTAATATTAGGCGCATACCAATCGTCGATCTCGCCGCCGGAGAACCGCTTCGAGGTCTCGGGCTCCATCGCGACGCCCTTGGGCGTGTGGCAATCGCCGCAATGGCCGAGCCCCTCGACCAGGTACGCGCCGCGGTTCCACTGATCTCCCTTCGAGGGATCCGGCTTGAACGCGCCAGGGTGAAAAAAGAGCGCGTTCCATGGGGCGAGGCCGGCCCTGATGTCGAACGGGAACATGAGGCCCTGCTTTTTCGAGGGCTCGCTCGACGGCGGCACGGTGTTGAGAAAGGCGCGGATCGCCAGCACGTCGTCGCGGGTGACTTTGGTGAACCACTGATAGGGGAATGCGGGGTAAAGGTTATGACCCTGGTCGTCGATCCCCTCATGCAATGCGCGATAGAATTGATCGTCGCTCCAGGCGCCGATCCCGTTCTTCTTGTCCGGCGTGATGTTGGGCGGATAGATCGGCCCGTAGGGCGAATGGAGCGCCGCGCCGCCGGCGTAGGGCGCGCCACCGGGCGTCGTATGGCAGGCCTCGCAATCGCCGGCGCGGGCGAGATAGGCGCCCCGTTGCACCAGCGCGGGGTCGGACCCCTCGGCGGCGGCGGCGGTTGCCCATGCGACAAGGATTGCCCCGACTACGCCCGTTGCCTTGGCCCTGACCATCCCGTCACCCTGTAAAAGCATCGCGACGTTTCGCGGCCGCTGTCAACGCGGAGCGACACCAAGAGTTCCAAGGGAATTTGGCTGCGTTGAGGCGATGGATGTCCGAAATCCGCGCGGAAGCCCCAAATGCGGCGACCGAGGCCGGGGGTCAGCGCCAGGGCCGTGGTCGTCCGGGCTCGCCCAATGCACAGTCCAGGGCGGCGCGATCCCATTGTCCAAGCCCAGCCGCCGCATCGTAAGTCGATTGCAGGAAGTCCATAAGCGCGCCGCGCGGGTTCTGAGCGCTCCGCACAGCGTCGTAGGGGAGCAGGAACTCGCCCAGGTCCTTTGAGAAGAACGCCTCAGACGGCCGCACCTGCGCTTCGGCGAAACCCTGGGGCGCCGGATAGGCGTAAGAATAGAAGGCGGGGTAATCGACCGGTCCGCCCCCTCCCGGCCAGAAGCCGGCGCTCGACACTTCGTGCGAATAGGCCTCGGCCGCGACCGCGTCCGGCAGATGCGGCACGCCGCCGGGATGCCGAGGCGCGGGCCGACCGGAGAAGCGGGTGACCGCGAGGTCGAAGCTGCCCCAGAAGAAGTGGACCGGACTGGCTTTGCCGAGAAAACCCGTCCGGAAGCGGGCGAGAACGGCGTGCGTCGACGCCAGGACCCGCCAGAAGCGATGGACAGCGTCGCGATCGTAGGCCGCGTGCCGCTCGTCCTGATCGAAGGCGATGGGATCGACGATCTCGCAGGGCGTCGTCGTGATCCGCACGTCGATTCCGAGTTCGGCCATGGCGGCGAACACCGCGGCGTAGAATTGCGCGACCGTCATCGGCGCGAGCGAAATCCGCCGCTCGCCGCCATCGATCGTTCGGACCCACAGAGCGTGATCGACGAAGTCGAAATCGATCTCAAAAGCGCGATCCGGATGGGGGATCAGCGAGGTCGTGAGGCCGCGCGCCGTCAGATATAGCGCCACGTGCCAGGAATGGTTCAGCCAGGGCGTCTGGCTCAGCCGGATCTTGCCGACGATCTGCGTCCACAGGTGCAAGGTGTCGCGCGTGTCAGACCACGCCGCGTAGGGCAATTCAGGCCAGTCCGCTGCAGGAGCCGGGGACATCGCCTCGCGTCTCCGGGCTACTCGGCGGCGTCCGCCGGCGCCGCCTGACTGCGCTCTTCGATCCGCTTCGCCCGGGCGCCGGCGGCGCGGGCGGAGTCGGAGAGCTGGAAGAGCTCCTGATGGTCGTAGTCGTCGGCCGTCCGCAGCGCCTCGTCGGTGTAGGCCTTCGCGTTGGGATCCGCGAGCACGCCGCGCATGAACCACCAGATCTTCAGGAACTTGGCTGCGATCTTGGCGTGGTTCAGGGCGAACGTCGCCGCTTCCCGCGGATAGAACACGAGCGGGTTCTCGATCGGCAGGTCGGGCCGGCGGTCGAGCCGGTACTTGCGGCGCACGAGTCCGGCCTCGAGAGGATAGATGTTGTAGAGCGTGCTCGCCGCCCAGAACGCGACCATCAGGAACGCGACGGTGTCGACGCGCGGGCCTCCGGCGGCGGCTCGCCGGATGACCGTCTTCATGTGCTCGTCGGTGTAATAGGTGCTCCACGCCAGATGATAGGCGTGCTGCCATTCCGTCCGGCTCATGCGGGGATGGTCGCAGACGACGTGCTCGAGATCGAACTTGTTCAGGTCCGGGTCGATGGAAGCGCCCCGCGCCGTCATCTTGGCGTGATCCTCGCTGCCGGGCAGGGGGGTCAGGCAGGAGAATTGAAGGATGTCGAGCGGCAGCTCGCGCTGGATGACCTTGATGTCGCGGACGATCGACTCCGGCGTGTCGTTCGGGAAGCCGATGATGTAGCCGCAATAGGTGATGCAGCGGACGCTGCGCCACGCCAGCATCATCTCGCGATAGTCGGCGATGTGGTTCTGCTTCTTCTTGGCGCCGCTCAGACTGTCGGGGTTGATGTTCTCGAGGCCGATGAACACCCGCTTGACCCCGGCCGCCGCCGCCTTTTCGACGAAGCGCGGGATCTTGTGGCACATCGTGTCGACCTGGATCACGAAGCGGCAATTGATCCCCTCCTGCCGCAACCGGATCAGCCGGTCGAAAATATCCTCCCAATTGCGGTTGCGGGCGAGATTGTCGTCGGTGATGAAGATGTAACGGACGCCATTGGCGTGATTGGCGCGCACGATCTGCTCGACGTCGTCTGCGGTGCGATAGCGCGACTTGCGGCCCTGGACATTGATGATGGTGCAGAACGAGCACAGGAAGGGACAGCCGCGGCCGGCGTCGAAGCTCGAGATCATGCCGATCGAGCGGCTGACCTTCTCTTTCGGCAGGTAGGGCGCGGTCGCGCCTTCGAGACCGGGGAGATTGTCGAGATAATTGTAAAGCGGCTTCAGCGTTCCGGCGGCGGCGTCGCAGAGCACGTCGGCGAAGCGTCCTTCCGCTTCGCCGGCAAAGAGCGAAATCCCGAGGTCGAGCGCCTCCTTCAGCGAATCGGGCTTCTCCGGCAGCATCGCAAGGCAGCCGGAGACGTGGAAGCCGCCGATGCAGACCTGCACGCCGGCCGCGCGCAGGGGACGGGCGACGTCCATCACCCGCGGGAACTGGTTCGACTGCACGCCCACGAACCCGACCAGCCCGCGCCCGCCGGCTGCGGCGATCTGCCGGACGATCGCCTGCGCCTGGACGCGGGTATTGGTCTCGTCGATGACGATGATTTCCGGATCGACCTCGGGCCCGAGCGCCCCCGAATCGATGGCGTCGCGGGCGATGCCGTAGAGGCAGGCGAGCGAGTTTGACGGCAGGGCGGACTTGCGCCACTGAATCACGTAGCCGTCGTCGTCGTAATGCGACGGTTTGATCAGAAACAGTAAAAACCTGCGCGGTTCGGCGATGTCCGGCATGGCGGTCGTCTCCTAAAGACGGCTCGGTCGGGACTCGGGAAAAGCATGGGCTAACGAACTGACTACGCGCCTCCTAGCAGGCTGCGCGCCTCCGCACAACGAGGGGCGCGGCGGCGGGTCCAGCGGGCTTTCCGGCTGAACCTTGCGCCGCCGGAAACGGGGGCTTAACTGACCACGGCTGTTTTCGCCTGGCGACGCCCGTTCACGAGGACCCGATGCTGCTCCAGACGCTCCTCGCCGAAGGCCGGCCGCTGCTGGCGGACGGCGCGACCGGAACGAACCTGTTCGCCATGGGCCTCGCCTCCGGCGATAGCCCGGAACTGTGGAATGAGACCCATCCCGACCGCATCCGGGCGCTGCACCAGGCCTTCGTCGACGCTGGCTCCGACATCATCCTCACCAACAGCTTTGGCGGCAACCGCCGCCGCCTCGCGCTGCACGGCGCCGAGGGTCGCGCTCGCGAGCTGAACCAGCTCGCGGCGCAGGCTGCGCGCGCGGTCGCGGACAAGGCCGGCCGCCCCATCGTCGTCGCCGGATCGGTCGGGCCGACGGGCGACATTTTCGCGCCCCTCGGCGCGCTGACCGAGGACGAAGCGGTCGAAATCTTCGCCGAGCAGATCGAGGGCCTCGGCGACGGCGGGGCGGACGTCGTCTGGATCGAGACCATGTCGGCGGTCGAGGAAATCCGCGCCGCGTCCGTGGCCGCGGCTCGGGTCGGCATGCCTTATGCCGTCACCGCGAGCTTCGACACCGCCGGGCGGACGATGATGGGGGTCGCGCCGGCGGCGTTCGGTGCGCTCGCGGCCGCCTTCGAGCCGAAGCCGCTGGCCTTCGGCGCGAATTGCGGCGTCGGCGCCTCCGACCTCCTGGTCTCGATCCTCGCCATGAGCGAGGCCGATCCGGACGCGGCGCTGATCGCCAAGGCCAACGCCGGCGTGCCGCACTGGCATGGGGCGGAAATCCATTATTCCGGCACGCCGGAGTTGATGCAGCTTTACGCCGGCCTTGCGGTCGATTGCGGCGCGCGCATCGTCGGCGGCTGCTGCGGCAACACTCCGGAGCATGTCGCGGCGATCCGGCGCGGGCTCGACGGCCATCAGATCGGGCCGCGGCCGGCGGTCGAGCAAATCGTTGCGGCGCTCGGGCCGCTGGTCGCGCCGCCGGCGTTCGAGCCCGCGGCGCGCAGCCGACGCCGCGAGCGGTCATGAACGCCCGAGCATGAACGCCAAAGCCAAGCGCCGCGCCTGGGGCGGAGTCGACGAACCCGAGCGCGAGGCCGCCGCGCCCGAGCCGCGTCAGCCGCTCGCCGCGCCCTCTGGCCCGCAGGCCTTCGACGTGGACGCCGCCGCGGCCGGGGAACGGCTCGACCGCTTTCTCGGCCGCTCGGCGTCCGAGCGGCGTCTGGCGCTGTCGCGCACCCGCATCAAGGCGCTGATCGAGGCGGGCGAAGTGACGGTGGACGGCGCGACCCAGCGCGACCCCGCGCTGAAGCTGGTCGCCGGCGCCGAGATCCGATTCGAGGCGCCCCCGCCCGAGGAGACCGCGCTCAAGGGCGAGGACGTGGCGCTCGCCGTGGTGTTCGAGGACGAGCACCTGATTGTGATCGACAAGCCGGCCGGCCTCGTCGTCCATCCCGCTCCTGGCCACGCCGAGGGCACGCTGGTCAATGCGCTGATCAGCCATTGCGGAGCGAGCCTCTCGGGGATCGGCGGGGTGCGCCGCCCCGGGATCGTCCATCGGCTCGACAAGGACACGTCCGGGCTTCTCGTGGTCGCCAAGACCGACGCCGCCCACCAAGGCCTCGCCGACCTTTTCGCCGACCACGGGCGCACCGGCTCCTTGATCCGCGAATATCTGGCGCTGGTCTGGGGCGGCTTCGACGTCTCGAGCGGCCGGGTCGACGCGGCCATCGCGCGCCATCGCCATCACCGCGAGAAGATGACGGTCGCCTCCGAGGCGCGCGGCCGTCACGCGGTCACCCACTGGACGGTGGAAGAGGCGTTCGGACCGGCGAGCCTGATAACCTGCCGGCTCGAGACCGGGCGCACCCACCAGATCCGCGTTCACATGGCCTCGATCGGCCATCCGCTGCTTGGCGATTCGGTGTACGGCGCCGGTTTCAAGACCAAGGCCGCGCACCTCTCCGAAGGCGCGCGCTCAAGCCTTGCGGCGCTGAACCGGCAGGCGCTGCACGCGGCCGCGCTCGGCTTCGAGCACCCGATCACCGGCGAGCCGCTGCGGTTCGATAGCCCGCCGCCCGTGGATCTTCAGCGGCTGATCGACGCTCTACGCACCGACGCGCTCGAAGTGTGAGCGAGATCACAGCGTGATCTAAAGCCGCTGGAGTTTCGTTTTGCTGTCGTGGGCTGGCCTTTATTCGGCCATCCTTAACCGACCAAGATACCCGTTCGGTCATAGCGCCGACGGAGTCGGCGGTTCGCCGGGCTCCGACCAGGAGGATTAAATGGCCGCGTCGCTTCCTATCATCGCCGGCGAATCGGGCCTCGCCCGGTACTTGCAGGAGATCAAGCGGTTCCCGATGCTGGAGCCGCAGGAAGAGTATATGCTCGCCAAACGCTGGCGTGAGCACGGCGACCGCGAGGCGGCGCACAAGCTCGTGACCTCGCATCTGCGGCTCGTCGCCAAGATCGCCATGGGCTACCGCGGCTACGGCTTGCCGATCGGCGAGGTCATCTCGGAAGGCAATGTCGGCCTGATGCAGGCGGTCAAGCGTTTCGAGCCGGAGAAGGGGTTCAAGCTCGCGACCTATGCGATGTGGTGGATCCGCGCCTCCATCCAGGAGTACATCCTGCGCTCGTGGTCGCTCGTCAAGATGGGCACCACCGCCAGCCAGAAGAAGCTGTTCTTCAACCTGCGCAAGGCCAAGAGCCGCATCTCCGCGCTCGACGAGGGCGACCTGCGCGACGATCAGGTCGAGACCATCTCCAAGCGCCTCGGCGTCGCCAAGCAGGACGTGATCGACATGAACCGCCGCCTCGGCGGCGACGCGTCGCTCAACGCGCCTTTGCGCGAGGAGGGCGAAGGCGAGTGGCAGGACTGGCTCGTCGACGAGAACCCCGACCAGGAGTCGCTGCTCGCCGACCGCGAGGAATCGGACACCCGGCTCACCGCGCTGAGAGGCGCTCTGTCGGTGCTCAATCCCCGCGAGCGCCGGATCTTCGAGGCCCGTCGGCTGGCCGAGGAGCCGATCACGCTCGAGGAGCTCTCGGCGGAGTTTGGCGTATCGCGCGAGCGGGTGCGGCAGATCGAGGTCCGCGCCTTCGAGAAGGTCCAGGCCGCCGTGAAGGCGGGCGTCGCCAAGGCGCTGGCGCCGAGGCACGCCGCCCCAGCCCTGCCGGCGCCTTGAGTCCAGCCCGAGCGAGAGGCGATTGGCTCGTCGTCCGGACGGGCGCGCGCTCGAGCCGCAATTGAGATAGAGTGCGGCGCGTCGCCTCTCCTATCCTTAAGCAGGTTCCCTGATGTTTTCGACTGTCCTTCGCCGCTGCGCGGCGCCTGCGGCGCTGCTCGCCGCCGCCGTGGCGATGAGCGGGCCGGCGCTGGCCGATGACAGGCCCGCCACGCCGCAAGGCGCCGAAACCCTTCAGGCTTTCTTCGACCGCTTCCTGCCGGCGCCGGCTGGAAGCCCTCCCCTCGTCTCGGTGCAGCCGGACGGACAGAGCTATCGGGTGTCGACCGACCTCTCCGCGATGAGCGGCGCCATGAGCGCCTTCAGGGGCGCCGGCACGAACGCTTCCTACGACCCCGCGCCACTCGTCTACCGACTGTTCGAGCAGACCGACGGCAAGTGGCGCGTCGTCCAGGACGCATTGCCGAAAATTGTCACGCACGCCAAGGACGTGACCAGCACGCTGGCGATCGACAATTATCATCAGACGATGATCATCGACCCGGCGCTCGCCTGGTTCACGGGCGGGGAGGCGAGCGCCGATCGGGGAAACCTGACCAGCGTGGCGCCCAATGTCAGCCAGTCCTTCGACTTCGGTCCGCTCAAGGGCGTCTTCACGACAACCGTCAACGCCGACGGCTCGGTGTCGAGCACGGCGAAGGACGACATCGACGAGATCGCCTTCAAGGTCGCATCGACCGACAAGGACGGCAAATCCGTCAGTTCGAGCGGGCGGATCGACAAGGCGGTGTTCAACGTCGGGGTTGACGGACTGAAGTCGCGCAAGCTGTTCGACCTGCTCTCGCTGCTTTCGGTGCACCGCGCCGATCTCGCCCCGCACGAAGCCGAGGTGAAGGACCTGCTGCGGCCGCTCGCGGCGCCGGGAGTCAAGTTTGTCGAAGGCGGCGAGGCGTCCAAGGTCATGGTCGGCTCGCCGATCGGAGCGATCGCGCTCGCCGGCGCGAAGTTCGCGGTCGGCGTGACGAACGCCGGCCCGGACAGCGCGGTCGACGCCCAAATCGACGCCGAAGGCCTCAGCCTGCCTGTCGGACTCGTCCCCCAGGGCGCGGCCGACCTCACGCCCTCGAAAGTCGATCTGGTCCTGACCGTCAAGGGAATCGACATCGCCGCCGCCGCGGGAGCGGCGATCGACGCCATGCACCTTGGCGGCCCGGGACCGGCGATCTCGGAGGCCAATTCGCGCAAGGTTTCGGCGGCTCTGCTTGGGGCTGGCCCGTTAAAAATCGAGCTCGCGCCGTCGCACGTCGTCGCGCCTGCGCTCGACGCCGAGATCGAGGGGGAAATCCGCTACGCGACCGGCAAGACCGCAGGCGCGGTCACCGTCAAGATCCGCGACTTCGACAAGACGATGAACGCCGTCAAGGGCATGGGGCCTGATCTGGCAACCCGCGCGGTGCCGGTGATCGCGATGGCCAAGGGCCTCGCCAAGACCGAGAGCGACGGCGCGTTGAGCTGGCTGGTCGAAATCGGCGACGACCGTTCGATCAAGATCAACGGCATCCCCCTCGGCAAGGCGCCGCAGTAGGGCAGGGCTTCGCCAAAGGAATCACGCCGCAATGCGGCGGCGTCGGTTCCATTTTATCGAAAGGCTGGCCCAGAGAACCCCGTCGGACTAGGGATTATCGAAAGAGATCGCGAACTTTGCAGGGAAACCTGCCTGTCCGGACGCCGACGCGACAAGTCGCCGTCTGGCGTTTCGCATCAATCTGCGTTAATCGGCCCTAAACGAAATCCGCTTAACCTTAACTCCATCCGTAGCGAGGCGTTCAGCGTAGGGAAACATGCAGGGGTCCAACCCGACTATCGGCGACATTCCTTTCGAGCGGGGCGGCGGTCTGGGCGGGGGCCCTCGCCCTTTGATAATCGGCGCGTTCGTCGCCGCCGCAGTCGGCTGCGTCGCAGCCTACGCGTTGCACCACCGTTATGCCGCCGCACCGGTCGCCGCGCCGCCGCCTAAGGTCGCAGCCTCGAGCCTCGAAGATCCGGCCAAGCTTTTCGGCGCCATCATTGTCGAGCCGGAATGGCGCGACGCGCTGGCGCAAAAACCCGAGCCGCAAACGACCGAGCCGGCTACGACGCTCGCTAGCCTTAATCGCGAGACCCCCCCTGCGGTTCCCGCGCCCGTCGCGCCGCCCTCGCCCCCAACCGCGTCGCCGGCCGCGTCCTCGGTCGTTCCGCAGGCCCCGGCGCCGATGACGGCGAGCCTGCCGGACATCATTCCGTTGCCGCCCGTCCGGGATGTGCCCCGGATCGACGACAGCGCGCCCTTGCCGCCGTCGCGACCGGCCGAGTTTGCCGAGCCCACGGAAATTCCCAGCGCGCCGGAGCGCCGCGTCGCCCAGCCGGGCGCGCCGTCCGACGACCGCAACATCTTTCAGAAACTGCTCGGCATCGGCCAGCCTGGCGCCCAACAGCCCGGCGCGACCGTCGCATCCCGACCCGTGGAGCCGCCGGTTCTGCCGACGCCGGCTCGACCCGCCAGTCCGCCTGCCCCGGCGCCCGCTGCGGCGCCCCCGGCCACCGCGGTCGTCCGATCCGTTCCGGGCGAAAGCCGAGGCGGCGGCTTCGCGTCGCTGTTCGGCGGCTTCTCGTCTTCGGCGCCGAATCTGGATCGGCTTGGCTACGACCGCCAGACGGCGATCTATGTGATCTCGGCCCGCGCGGTCTATATGCCTGACGGCACGCGGCTCGAAGCCCACTCCGGGCTCGGCGCCGCGCTGGACGACTTGCGTTACGTCAGCGAGCGCGCGGTCGGACCGACCCCGCCGCATCTCTACGAGCTGACGATGCGCGAATCGCTGTTCCACGGCGTGCAGGCGTTGCGCCTCAATCCGGTCGGCGACGGCGGCCTCTACGGTCGGGCCGGTCTCCTGGCGCATCCCTACATGCTCGGACCCAACGGCGACTCCAACGGCTGCGTTTCGGTCAAGGACTACGACGCCTTCCTGCGCGCTTACGAGAACGGCCAGATTCGCAAGCTTGCCGTCGTCTCGAGCCTCTGACGCCGCGTCCTCTGGCGTCGACGGCGCAATTCGGCTAATCACCATCGCGCGGATTGGCCCTCGCTAACGGAGGGTGCGCATCTCGCGCATCCCGCCGGCGAGACGGGCGCTTTTCCGCATTCTGCTTCAGGGGCGAACGCCTCGCGCCGGGAGACGCACGCGTGACCAGCCCCTCCGGATCCCTCGGCGCGATCGCGCGCACCTACGCGCCGCCGCTGGCCGCGCTGGCGGTCTTCGGGCTCGAGCAGGCCGGCCTCCTCCATGCCGAAACGCTCTGGGTCGCCGGCCTATCCGCCGTGCTGCTGCTCGGCTCGGTGTTCGCCGCGGTCCATCACGCCGAGGTTGTCGCGCTCAAGGTCGGCGAACCGTTCGGCTCGGTGCTGCTGGCGCTCTCGGTCACGGTGATCGAAGCCTCGCTGATCGTCACCGCCATGCTGTCGGGCGGCCCGACCGAGAACGCGCTGGCTCGCGATTCGGTGTTCGCCGCGGTCGCGATCGTCCTCAACGGCGTGGTGGGTCTATGCCTGCTGATCGGCGGCGCGCGCTACGGCGAGCAGGGATTTCGGGTCGAGGGCACCGCCTCCGCGCTCAGCGTCCTTGCGACGCTCGCCGTGCTGACGCTAGTGATGCCGAACTATACGCTGGCGAAGCTTGGCCCCCAATATTCGCCGACCCAACTCGTCTTTGTCAGCGGCCTCGCGCTGATCCTCTATTTCGTGTTCGTGTTCGTCCAGTCGGTGCGCCACCGCGAATATTTTTTGGCCGAGGACATGAGCGACATCGGCGAGGAGCCGACCCGCCCTTCAACCACCGAGACGGCTGTCGGCGTCGTGATGCTCATCGTGTCCCTGCTCGCCGTGGTGCTGCTTGCCGAAACGCTGTCGGAATCGCTCGAGCGCTGGATTCACGCGGCGCATCTGCCGCCGTCTTTCCTCGGCGTCATGATCGCAGCCCTGGTGTTGTTGCCGGAGAGCGTCGCGGCGGTGAAGGCCGCCCAGGCCAATCGCCTCCAGACCAGCCTGAAATCTCGCGATCGGTTCGGCGCTCGCCTGCATCGGCCTGACGATCCCGGTGGTCGCCGGCGTCTCGCTTTATCTTGGGCGGGAGCTGACTCTCGGCCTCGACGCCGAGGGGACGGCGATCCTGCTGCTGACCCTGTTCGTCAGCTCGCTGACCCTCGCCACCGGCCGCGGCACCATTCTGCAGGGCGCGGTGCACCTCGTCATTTTCGGAGTGTTTTTGCTGCTCGCGGCGGTGCCGTAACCTACGCGCCCCAGGTCGCGAACATGCCCACGGCGGCGACGGCCATCACGGCGGTCGCGAGCCAGCCGAAAGTCTTGAGAACGGGCGGAAGGGCGAACGCCCCCATGACCTGTTCCCGCGAGGCCATCAGCATAATCATGACCATGATCGGAACCGCGGCCACGCCGTTGATGACGGCGCTCCAGAACAACGCCTTGATCGGGTCGAGCGGGGTGAAGTTGAGAGCCGCGCCGACCAGGGTCGCACAGGCGATCACTCCGTAGAAAGCCGGCGCGCGTTCCGGACGTTTCGACAAGCCTACCCGCCACCCCAAGGCTTCCCCGACGGCGTAAGCGGCGCTCCCCGCCAGCACCGGAACCGCGAGCAGTCCGGTGCCGATGATTCCGAGCGCAAAGATCGTGAAGGCGAAAGGACCGGCGATCGGCCGCAGCGCCTCGGCGGCCTGCGAGGACGTTTGAATGTCGGTCACGCCATGCGCGTTCAGCGTCGCGGCGGTCGTCAGCATGATGAAAAGCGCGATCAGGTTCGAAAACCCCATTCCAACCAGCGTGTCGATCCGCATTCGGGCCATTTCGACCGGCGCCTGCTCGGGGGCCCGGATCAGGGGCTTCGCGGCCGGGTCTTCTTTCTCGTTTTCGACTTCCTCGCCGGCTTGCCAGAAGAAGAGGTAAGGGCTGATGGTCGTGCCGAACACTGCGACCACAACGGTCAGATAGCCGCCATCGAGGCTGATGTGCGGCAGGACCAGGTTCCTCGCCACCACCCCCCAGGGGACCCCGACGACGAAGACCGTGCCGACATAGGCGAAAAGCGACAGCGTCAGCCACCGCAAGACCGCGGCGTATCGGGTGTATCTCATGAACACTTCGGCGCCGACGGTGACGATCGCAAACGCCGCGATGTAGAGGACCATCGGGCCGGCGATCAACAGGTGGAGCGCCGCGGCCATCGCGCCGAGATCGGCGCCGAGATTGATCGTGTTGGCGACGACGAGCAGGCCGACCAGCGGATAGAGGAGCGCGGTCGGGTAGTGGCGGCGAAGATTGCCGGCGAGTCCCCGACCGGTGACCCGCCCCACCTGCGCGCTGATCAACTGGATCGCGCACATCAGCGGATAGGTCAGAAGCAGCGTCCATCCGAGCGCATAGCCGAACTGCGCCCCGGCCTGGGAATAGGTGGCGATGCCGCTCGGGTCGTCGTCCGAGGCGCCGGTAATCAGGCCCGGCCCCATGACGTCCCGCAAATGCGGCCAGGTGGGCTGTTTGACGCTCGGGATCGCGTCGACGGTCATTGGGAGACACCGATAGACATCGAGAGCACAACGCGCTCACACCCATTTCCGTTCCCGGAAAGAGGAAACCATTGAGGGGCGCAGCTGGGGTCGCCGACCCCAGCGGCCGCTCCCTGGGGCGTCCCTGATATGGAGCTCGCGCGACAAGGCGCCCGATGTTTACCGTCTTTCGGCCCCAGAAACGCCATGGGCTGGCCCTCTCGGCCCGGTTCCGCTATGACGACCCCGGCTGGGGTCGATCGTCTTGTTTTCCTGTCTTCGCTCTCTCGTCGCGCTCGCGGCGCTCGCCGAACTCATGGCTCCGGCGCTCGCCGCCGATTGCGCTTTCCAGCCGAAGGCCGCGCCGGGCGCGTCCGTCGGGATCGCCTCCGTCGCCGACTATCAGCCGACGCTGCAAGCCTGCACAGGTCCGGACGGCGCCCATGCGTTCGCCATCCGGACCTTGACCATCGGCGGAGAAAGGGTCGCCCTTCTCGCCGACCCGGAGCGTCTCACGACCCGGCTCGAGCGCGCGGCCTGCTGGACGTGCCGCGAGGCGAGCGAGGACGAACTCGGCCAAACCCGCATGGGCCGCGCGATCGCCGCCTCGGCCGAGGCGCCCGGCGTCGCGCATCGCGGCTTTCTGGAGAACGCCGGCCTGACCCGCGGCGCGCAGCCGGGCGTGTTCGTGACCGGCGACCTCTGCCCGAGCAAGCGGCCGCTCGATCGCGGGTTCTTCGCGGAGCTGGCAGCGGCCGGCCCGCGCGCGCCGGTCGCGCTGTCGATCTCCGGCCTATGGCTCGCCCACCATGGCCAGGACTTCCGCTGGCTGACGGACTTGCGCGATTCGGGCAAGCTCGACATCGTCTGGGTCAATCACACCTTCACCCACCCCTATCGCCGCAAGCTTGGCGACGCCGTGAACTATCTGTTGAGCGCGCGCATCGACCCGACGCGCGAGATTCTCGACACCGAGCGGCTCCTGATCGCCAACGGCGAAACGCCGTCGCTGTTCTTCCGCTTCCCGGGCCTCGTCTCGTCGGATCCATTGATGGAGACGGTGCGGCGCTTCCATCTGGTGACGCTCGGCGCCGACGCCTGGCTCGCGATCGGCCAGAAGCCCGGGCCGGGTTCGATCGTGCTCGTCCACCCCAACGGCAACGAGCCCGAAGGCCTGCGCCGCTTCGCGGCGGATGTCGCCCGCGGGACGCTCGCGCAGCCGTTCGAGCCGCTGACGGACGCGCCGAGGTAGGAGGCGGGGCGGCCGGAGGGGATCTGACCGGCGGAGCGGCGGCGTCCCGCCGCCAGTGGGCGCAGTCTCTCTCCAAGCCCCTACTGGCGCAGCGCCTGGAGCACCTTCTGCGAGGCGCGCCCGTTCACCGGCAGCCCCGCCTTGCCCTGGAAATCGGCGATCGCCTCTTTGGTCTTGTTGCCGATCGCGCCGTCGGGCTGGCCGACGTCGTATCCCTTCCGCGCGAGCAGCGTCTGCAACTCGCGCCGCTCGACCCGCGAGAGGCCGGGATCGTCGGTCGGCCACGGGGTGACGATGCCCTGACCGCCGGCGAGCCGGTCGGCGAGCACGCAGGCGGCCAGCGAATAGGACTCCGCAGCATTGTACGAATAGACGACGTCGAAGTTGCGCGTCACCAGGAAGGCGGGGCCGTCGGCGCCCGCCGGGAGGAGGAGGCCCGCTTCGCCCTCGCCGAGCGGGCGCCCGTCGATCCGGCGCGATCCCGCGGGCCGCCCAGGACGCCATCGGCGCCTTCGCCCTGCGCCCCGAGGGGCCGGAGTAGCCCGCCGGCAGCTTGACCTCGAAGCCCCAGGGGACGCCCGAGCGCCAGCCAGACTTGGCGAAGTAGTGGGCGGTCGAGGCGAGGGCGTCGTCCGCCGAATCGACGATGTCGCGCCCGCCGTCGGACCCGGGCGCGGCGAGGCGCAGGTAGCTCGAGGGCATGAACTGCGTCTGCCCGAACGCCCCGGCCCACGAGCCAGCGAGCTTGTCGGCCGGGATGTCGCCGCGATCGAGAATCTTCAAGGCCGCCATCAGCTCGGAGCGGAAATAGGATGGCCGCAGGCCGAAGCAGGCGAGGGTGGCCAGCGACTGCACCAGCGGGCGCCCGCCCATCTCCGTGCCGAAGTTCAATTCCACGCCCCAGATCGCCGCCAGCATGTAGCGGCTGACCCCATAGGTCTCCTCGGCGCGCGCCAGCGCACGCGCTTCGCGCGCCATCGCCGCCTTGCCGTCGGAAACGCGCTCCTCGTCGACCAGTCCGTCGACATAGTCCCAGATCGGCGTCTTGAACTCCGGTTGCGACTTCTCGAACTCGAGCACCTTCATGTCCGGCTGCAGGCCGTTGAACGCGCGATCGAGGGTTTCGTGCGAGACGCCCGCGCGCGCGCCGTCTTCTCGGAGCGACGCCGCGCAGGAGGCGAAGTCGGCGCGCGCGGGCGCGGACACCGCGACCGCGGCGAGGGCCGCAAGGCAGAACGGGGCGAAGCGATCGAGGGCGCGAGTCATGGGCGCGATCATCCTCAATTCGGCGGGGTCCGTCGAGCGGGCGAGCCCGCTGGCGTGTTGACAGCAAGGGGCGCGCGGCGAATATGGCCGCCGGAAAAAGCGAGACCTATTTTTGGCGACCTTCGGCAGGCTCCTATCGTGTTTGGCGTTGACCGCCGCGCTGCTGGCGGCGACCCCGGCGGCGGCCGATTTGCGCATGTGCAACAACACCAGCAGCCGCGTCAGCGTCGCGCTCGCCTACACCGACGGCCAGGCGTGGGTGAGCGAGGGCTGGTGGAATCTCAAGTCGCTCGATTGCGTCACCCTGCTTCGGGGGGCGCTGGCCGCGCAATACTATTACGTCTATGCGATGGATGAGCGCGGCGGCGAGTGGAAGGGCAAGGCGTTCATGTGCACGTCCGATCGCGAGTTCAAGATCCAGGGGCGGCAGGACTGCTTCGTCCGCGGCTACGACCGCACCGGATTTTTCGAGGTGGACACCGGAAAGGACTCCAAGAGCTGGACGGTTCAGTTGACCGACCAGGCCAATCCGTCGACCCCTTGATTTCGTCATCGAATCGAGCCCGGCTTCCGTTAGAAGAAGCTCAGTCCCCGCTTTCCAAGGAGGAACGCCGTGCATTCCCGTCGCAGCCGCCGTGTGAAGATCATCGCGACCCTCGGTCCCGCCTCCGCGACCCCAGAGGCCCTCGCCGCCCTTTTTCATGCGGGCGCGGACGTCTTCCGCATCAACATGAGCCATGCCTCGCATGACGACATGCGCGCGCGGGTCGCGATGATCCGGGCGCTCGAGGAGGAGGCGGGCCGGCCGATCGGGATTCTTGTCGATCTGCAGGGTCCGAAACTCAAACTCGGCCTGTTCGCCGACGTTGGCGTGGACCTGCACAAGGGGGAGGCTTTCACGCTCGACGCCGATCCGGCCCCCGGCGGCGCGACGCGCGTTCAGCTGCCGCATCCGGAGATCCTGAGCTCGCTCGCGCCCGGCCACCGCATCCTCATTGACGACGGCAAGGTCATGCTCAGGGTCGAGGAGGCGGAGCCCAAGCGCGCGGTGACGGTGGTCGAGGTGGCTGGGCGGGTTTCCAATCGGAAGGGCGTCAGCCTGCCCGACACGACCATCCCGACCTCCGCGATGACCGAGAAGGATCGCGCCGACCTCAAGGCCGCGCTCGAGGAGAACATTGACTGGATCGCGCTGTCCTTCGTTCAGAGGCCGGAGGACGTGGTCGAGGTCAAGGCGATCGCCAACGGGCGCGCGCTCGTCATGGCCAAGATCGAGAAGCCGCAGGCGGTTGCGCGGCTCGACGAGATCATGGAGGTGGCCGACGCCTTCATGGTGGCGCGCGGCGACCTCGGCGTCGAAATGCCGCTGGAACGGGTGCCCGGCATCCAGAAGACGCTGACCCGCACCGCGCGCAGGCTCGGCAAGCCCGTGGTCGTGGCGACCCAGATGCTGGAATCGATGATCACCTCGCCCGTCCCGACCCGCGCCGAAGTCTCCGACGTCGCCACTGCGGTGTTCGAGGGCGCCGACGCGATCATGCTGTCGGCAGAGAGCGCCTCGGGCCAATATTCGCGCGAATCGGTCGCAACCATGAACCGGATCGCGGTCGCGGTGGAATCGGAGGGCATCTATCCCTCGATCATCGAATCGCAGCGCGCGACGCCCGAGCAGACCGGGGCGGACGCGATCGCGGAGGCGACGCGCGACGTCGCCGAGACCCTGGGGCTCAAGGTCATTTGCGCCTGGACGAACTCAGGCTCGACGGGTCTGCGCATCGCCCGCGAGCGCCCGCGGTCCGCCATTCTTGCGCTCACGCCCAACGACCAAGTCGCGCGCCGGCTCGCGGTTGTCTGGGGCGTCCACCCGATCGTGACCGACGACGCGCGCGACGAACGCGACATGGCCGAGCGCGCCTGCCGCCACGCCTATATCGAAGGCTTCGCCGGCCCGGGCGAGCGGATCATCGTCGTCGCCGGCGTGCCGTTCGGGACGCCCGGCGGCACCAACAACCTGCGGATCGCGACCGTCGGCGGCCAATAGCCGCCGCCCGCGGCCTCAGCGGCCGTAACGATCGCGCCAGCTCGGTTGCGCGCCCGCGACCGCGAGCGCGGTCGCCTCGTAGACGGCGCGCGCGACGGAGCGGGCGACGCATTCGGCGCCGAGCATGCCGATCTCGGTCAGGTCGCGCAGTCCGGGCCGCCGCTTCAGCGCGCCGGTCGCAGCCGCGAACACGGTGTCGCCGTCGGTGGGCGCGTGGGCAGGGCGCAGAGCCAGCGCCAGGCCGTCGTGCGCCATGATGGCGAAATGCTTGGCTTGCGACTTGGTGAGGGCGGCGTCGGTGACCACGATGACGAGGTTCGTGTTCGCGGGCTCGTCGTTCTTGAGCGCAAGGCTCAGGGCGTCGCCTAAGGCCGCCGGTCCGTGGGCGGGGGCCTTCATGTCCATGCCGCGCGCCCCCGCGTCCTCGGGTCCGAAACCACGCCCGCCGAACTCGCCGTCGCGCTCGTAGGGCGCGGCCCAGAAATGCGGGCCCTCGCCCCGGGTCGCCCGTCCGACGGCGTTGCAGGCGACGAGCGCCGCCACCCGGCAGCCCGTCGAGGTCAAGGCGCTCGCGGATCCGAGCCCCCCCTTGAGGTCGAAGGTCGTGGCGCCGAAGCCAACTCCCGCCGTCCCGAGATCGAAGCGGGCGCTCGCCTCGGCGGCGGCGGCGAAGCCCATCTCCCAATAGGGCGGCATGCGTCCCCAGTCCTTGACGCCGCCGTTGTTGAGATCGAACAGGCTTGCCCCCGGAACGATCGGCACGCGCGCCAGGCCCACCGGATAGCCGCGCCCGCGCGACGCGAGAAAGGCCATCGCGCCGCCCGCCGCGTCGAGCCCGAAGGCGGAGCCGCCCGACAGGACCAAGCCGTCGATACGCTCGACCGTCATGTGCGGCTGAAGCAGCTCGGTGTCGCGCGACGCGGCGCTGCCGCCGTGAACCGCGATCGAGGCGACGACCGGCTCGTCGAAGATCACCGCCGTGACGCCGGACGCGAGCCGCGCGTCGTGCGCCGATCCGACCCGCACGCCGGCGATATCGGTGAGGAGATTGGCGGTCATCGCCGCGCTCCCGCCGCGCTGCCGTGGAGGCGTCCCCAGACGTCGCCGCGGGGAGGGAAGACCCTGCCGCGCATGGCGGAGGGGGCGCTTCGTGCCGCGGCCCGGGCTGGCCGGCCCCCGCACGACAAGTCAGGCGTCTTCAAACTGCTGCTCCACACATTCCGAGCCAACCAACAATCAGGATCATCGTAAAGCAAATTCATCTCTTGGCGGTTCAGCGCCCATCCCTCCCAATACGGCAGGGCGCAGCGGCGAGGCGACCCCTGCAGGTCGCGTCAAGCCGCCGCATCGGGTAAGAGTCTTCCGCAGATCCTTTCATCGAAGCGGACTTATGACCGACGATCTTCCCTATAGGCCCTGCGTTGGCGTTGCGCTGGTCAACCGCGACGGCGACGTCTTTATCGGCCACCGCAAGCGCAAGCGCGGCGGAGAGCATCTCGACGCGCGCGCCTGGCAAATGCCGCAGGGCGGCGTCGACGACGGCGAGGCGCCCCTCGAAGCGGCCAAGCGCGAACTCTGGGAAGAGACCAACGTCCGCTCGGTCGAACTGATCAGCGAACTGCCGCAATGGCTGAGCTACGACCTGCCGGAGGAGGCCCGCGGCCGCTGGGCCGGCCGCTACCGCGGCCAGACGCAGAAGTGGTTTTTGTTCCGCTTTGTCGGGCCGGACACCGAGATCGACGTCCATCATCCCGCCGGCGGCAAACACGGCGCTGAATTCGACGACTGGCGTTGGGAGCGGTTCGAAAGGTTGCCCGACGTGGTCGTTCCGTTCAAGCGCGCCGTGTATGAAGCGGTCGTCGAGGCCTTCGCGCCGCGCGCGAAAAGCTGAGCGCGGAGGGGCGGCGTCTCGCCGCCCGTCTTTTGAGGCGTCTCGCTGTCCGTTTTTCGAGGAGGGGCGGCGTCACGCCGCCCGTGAAAGAGGCCATGAGGCGCGCGAGACGCGCGCCTTCCGGAAGAGCGCGCCCCTACTTCCCAGCCCGCACCGACGCCATGGCCGCGATCATTTCCTCGCCCATCCGCTTGTGCAGGCGGTGCTCGGACATGTCCACATTGGCGCTGGCGAGATTGTCCTTGAGCGCGGCGATGACCGTATCGTCGCTTGCGCCGACGTGGTTGCCGACGAAGTCATCGGCGAATTTTTCGGCGCTGTCTCCGGTCACGCCCTTGAGCTCGGCGACCCACAGCGCCAGCGCCTTGTTCCGGCGCGCGGTGGCCCTGAACCGCAGCGCCTCGTCGTTCGCGAACTGTTTTTCAAAGTTGTTCTCGCGATCCTGGAACGCGTCGGACATGTCTCTCTCCCCTCGTGGCGCGGCGACCGCCGTCGCGGAGGCTGCGCGCACACCAGGCCCGCCAGGGCCCGCCCGTGCACCGTGTGATGACGGCTTCTCGGTTATGACGGCTTCTCGCTGGGGGCGCAACGGACGCTGGGGGCGCGCGCGCCGCCTGGCCACGCCCTCCTCCGCCAACCTCAGCGCCAACGTTGCTCAACGACTGCCCTCTGATGTTCAGCGAGGCCGCTTCGCGAGTCTGGTCGACGCTGGGGCAGGGATTGCCTCCACCGCCGGACTGGTTCCTTGGCAGGAAGGGGCGAGCGCGTTCAAGGGCTAGATCAATCCCGACCCGACAAATTGACAATGTTATAAATTTGATCCACGATGATCGCGTATGGGGCTCATACGCATTTTAGGGGAGGTGCAATCGTGAAATTAACACTGCTCATTGGATCTGTTTTCGCGGCCGCTTTCTGTATGGGGGTCGTTCCAGCCTCTGCTTCTATTCATACCGTTTCTACGGACGAAATCTTCGATTTTTCAGGGCTTTGCACCGACTGTGAGGGCACTGTCGAAGCGGAGCTCGTCCTAAAGGACTACACCCCGGGAGAGAAGATCAATCGGCGGGACTTCGTGTCTTTCACCTATTATGGCAGCAATTTGGTCGATGAATTTGAGATCACGAAGTGGTCGCGCGGCCTGCACATTAGCGGTCGGCTCCCTGACGATCTCCCAGGTCCTGCGCATATCTCTATTTCCGACCGGTATTACTCCTTCACCAGTTATAAGGACGGAGACTGGCAAGTCGACACAAAATCTCACGGAATATCGGACTTCGGCACTCAGGGCGCCTATAACGCTGTTCCGGAGCCGTCGACCTGGGCGATGTTCGTGCTTGGGTTTGCCGGACTCGGTTTCGCCGGTTACAGACGTCTCGAAAGGCCGCTGCAGCCGCGGCGTAACGCTTCCAGATTCTCCGTAGCTACAGACAACGCCGTCCATTTTGGGCGGCGTTTTTGCTTCGCATGGCTGCCGGTCCTGCGCTCGTTTCATCGCGTAGCCGCTCGGCAGTCGTGGCGGAGCGTCGGCCATGAGCCGTTCCACCGGGCGTCCGCGAGCGACCGCTTGCGGGCCTCGGGAGGCCGTTGCGCGTCCGTATCGGTTGCCCGGATCACCGGACGGAGACGCTGTTGATAACGACAGAATCGCGCCGGGCCATGGTTGCCGGTGGGCGTGGTTCAACCTAGCGTCGAAAACGCTCCTCGCGTCGGCGCCGAGCGCCTGATTCGAACGGCGGTTCGCGACATGAATATTCGTGTGGCCTGTGCGCTCGTCGCATCCCTACTCGTTCTCGGCGGCTGCGGATTAACTGTTCCGGAGAAAAGCGTCTTTCGTGCCGAAGCGCCGGATCCGGCCGTCCAATACTTTTCTCAGCAAGGGCTGTACGAACACAAACTGGTGAAGCACATCGTCTGCGAACTGGCGAACGCGGTTTACGAAGGCGTCGAGCATTCGGGACTTCCCTGGCTGGTCGGCTGGGGGACTTCCGTAACCCTGACCATCAGCGCGGAGAATCAGAGCAGCTTCAACCCGAGCGTGTCATTCACTGAGCCGTTCGGAAACGTTCTGCGTCACTTCTCGACCGGCGTCGTCACGGCGAGCCAGTCGTTTTCCATGCCGGTTGGCGGCAACGCGTCGGCCAACACCACGCGTACCGAGACAATACAATTCACGATGCTGAATACAGCCCTTATCCAATACGCGGAAAGAAAAGCGCAGACCTACACAGAATGTTCCGATCTAGCAGATGGCGTCATGATCGACGGAGATCTCAAAATTCGTAATTTTATCAATGACAAAGTTATGATCGCCGCTTTTGGCCCCTTGGCGTCGTATACGCCCGCGGATTGGCCCATCTACAACACATTTACTGAGAATCTTACGTTCATCGCGATACTTGGAGGCAACCTCACGCCGACGTGGAAACTTTGGAACGTGACCGCAGCCAACACCAATCCGTTGCTCATGGCGCAGGCGACCTACACGAACACGCTGGTCGTGACCGAAGGGCCGATCGGCACATTTCCGACCCAGTATGCCGCCCCGGCGCTCAGCACGAGCGCCCAGCTGCAGCACAACGCGCAAGTCCAAGCCGCCGCTATCGCGACATCGTTGCAGGGGCAGAGCCAGCCCCAGTAGCGACGTGTTGGAGACTTACCGAAGCAAGGGAATATTCGACATGGGCCGCCTCCTTTTGCTCTCCCTTCTCTTTGTCCTGGCGGGCGCTCCCAACGGATGGGCGACCGAGCAAAAGTCCGACGCCGCGCCTCCGCAGGGAAACGCGACTCCCAAATTCCTCGAAGATTGCAAGGGAAAGCCGGCGAACACACCCTGCAAATGCAACACGAGCCATACGGTTTGCAGGGGCGTTTGCGACGACCATGAGTTTTGCAACCCCGGCGCAGTTCAGTGACGCTCGACTTCCCGCGCAGCGCAAGCCGCGACTCGCGGGAGACGTTGAGGTCGACCGCGCAAGCCGCTACAAGCGGGCGCGACGCCTCCGGAGCCCCCATGACCGACGCTCTCAACGCCACGCCGCAGCAGAAGTCCGAAATTCTGATGCAGGCGTTGCCGCACATGCTGCGCTACGACGACGCGATCGTGGTGGTCAAATACGGCGGCCACGCCATGGGCGACGAGCAGAAGGCGCGCGACTTCGCCAAGGACATGGTGCTGTTGGAGCAGGCGGGCATCAATCCGGTGGTCGTCCACGGCGGCGGACCGCAGATCGGCTCGATGCTGAAGAAGCTCGGCATCGAATTGCGGTTTTCCGACGGCCTCCGGGTGACCGACAAGCCGACCATCGAGATCGTCGAGATGGTTCTCGCCGGCTCGATCAACAAGGGAATCGTCGGCGCGATCAACGCCGAGGGCGGCCGCGCAGTCGGCCTTTGCGGCAAGGACGGAAACATGGTTCTCGCGCGCAAGGTCCATCGCCCGCATGCCCCGGACGAGGACGTCGTCGACCTCGGCTTCGTCGGCGAGCCCGACAAGGTCGACATGACGGTGCTCGAGCAGATTCTGGGCCGCGATCTGATCCCCGTGCTCGCGCCGGTGGCGGCGGGCGGCGACGGCCAGACCTACAACGTCAACGCCGACACCTTCGCCGGCGCGATCGCCGGCGCGCTGGGCGCCAAACGGCTCCTGTTCCTGACCGACGTTCCCGGCGTGCTCGACAAAAACAAGACGCTGATCAAAGCGCTGAAGGTCGACGACATCCGTAGCCTGATCGCTGACGGCACGATCACCGGCGGCATGATCCCCAAGGTCGAGACCTGCATCTACGCCATCGAGCGGGGCGTCGAGGGCGTGGTCATCCTCGACGGCAAGATCCCGCATGCGGTGCTGATCGAGCTCCTGACCGACCACGGCGCGGGAACGCTGATCACGCGGTAAAGCATGTCGCTTCTGTCTTCTCTCTGCGGTCGACAAGGCCTCTCGCCCGGCTTGCGGGAGCTGAGGCGTCGGCGACGGGCCGCGCTTGCCGATTGCCGGGCCCCTCTCCCAAACCTTCTCTCCGTGAGCGGGGAGAAGGGACGCGCCGCGCGCTGAGACGAAGAGCGAGATCATGCGCATCCTGGCGATAGACACCTCATGCGGCGCGGCTTCGGTCGCGGCGGCGGAGGCTCTACGGCTCGAGCCGCTGTCGGCGATCAGCCGTCCGATGGCGCGCGGTCACGCCGAGGCGCTGGCGCCGATGGTCGAGGAGGTCGGACGCGCGCTCGATGGCGGCTTTGCTTCGCTCGACCGGATCGCGGTGACGATCGGCCCCGGCTCGTTCACTGGCATCCGTGTCGGCGTGGCGCTCGCCCGCGCGATGGGCCTTGCGCTCGGCGTTCCCGTCGTCGGGGTCCCGACCCTGGTCGCTTTCGCGGCGCCGCTGCTCAGCGAGCCGCGGCCCGGGATCATCGCGGCTTCGATCGACGCCCGCCACGGCTCGGTCTATTTCCAGTTGTTCGAGTTCGACCGGCCGGCCCCTTGGGCCGCCGCGCTGCGACACTTTGCGGGAGTGCGTGCGCGGCATCGGCGCCGGTCCCGCTCGGCTCGCGGGGAACGCGGCGGACCTCGTGGCCGCGGAGGCGCACCGCGCGGGGCTCCCTTACGACCTCGCGGTGGCGACCGACGCGCCCGATATCGTCGCGGTCGCGCGGCTTGGACTGGCGCTCGATCCGGTCCAGAATCCGGCGCGGCCCCTCTACGTGAAGCCGCCGGACGCGCGCCCCAATCCGGCCGAGCCGATCGCCCGAACCTTCCTTTGAGGGGGCGATGATTTTCGGCTTCGGCGGCAGATCCTCCCAGCCCGCGATCCGGCCGCTGCGCGGCGACAAGGCCGGGCCTTGCGCGCGCCTGCATGGGGCCGCTTTCGCCCATCCCTGGTCGGTCGAGGAGATCGAGCGGCTGATCGCCGACCCCTCGACGCTCTCCGCCGCCGCGCTCGACCCGGGCGCCCGCGGAAGCCTGCGCGGCTTTGCGATCGCCCGGCGAGCGGCCGACGAAGCGGAAATCCTCACCATCGCCGTCGATTCCGCATGGCGGGGGCGGGGCGTGGGGCGCGCCTTGATGCGAGAGATCCTCCGGCAGGCGGCGAACGCCCGCGCGCGGGCGATGTTTCTCGAGGTCGATGAGGACAACGCCTCGGCGCTGGCGCTCTACCGTCGTCTGGGCTTCGTCAAGGTCGGCGAACGTCGCGGCTACTATCGCCGCGCGGACGGGTCGCGGGCGCTTGCCGTGGTGATGCGCAAGACCTTGTCATGAGGCCGTCCGCCTTGAGCCTGGCCGCGACCGCCAAAGCCGGCGCGGCCTCGGTCGCCCCCACCACCGCCGTGCGCCTTGCCGGCCTCGTCCTGGCGCTCACGGCGTTCATCCTTGCGTTTGCGCCGCCGCGACGGCTCGCCCAGCGCATGGGCTTGCGCCTCGGCGAGCGCGCGCCGGTCCGTTTCCATCGCCTTTTGTGCGCCGGCCTCGGCGTCAAGGTCCGCCGCCACGGCGCGCTGAGCGGGCAGGGCAGCCGGCTGATTGTGGCCAACCACGTCTCGTGGCTCGACGTTCCCGTGCTGGGCTCGCTCGCGCCGATGAGCTTTCTCGCCAAGAAGGAGGTCGGCGAACATCCGTTAGGGCGCGAGATCGTGGCGATGCAGGGCGTCGTGTATGTCGATCGCCGCCGGCGGAGCTGCATCCCCGGCGTCAACGCGAAAATGGTCGAAGCCATGCGGTCGGGCGCGCCCGTCGTCCTGTTCGCCGAGGCGACGACCGGCGACGGCAACCGGTTGCTGCGCTTCCGCTCCTCCCATTTCGAGGCGATCCGCCAGGCGGCGATCGCGGCGCCGGACATCCCGGCGGTCATCCAGCCGGTCTACCTTGCCTATTCGCGCCGCTGCGGCCTGCCCATGGCTCGGTTCGAGCGGCCGCGGGTCGCCTGGTACGGCGACATGACGTTCCTGCCGCATTTCCTGCGCTACGCCGGGGGCGGCGGCGTGACCTGCGACGTCTATTGCGGCCCCCCCATCCTCGTCGCGCCGGGGCTCGACCGCAAAGCCGCCGCGCGCGCGACCGAGGCCGCGGTGCGGCGCCTCGCAAGCGAAGCGCGCGCCGCACTTTGAACGGGCGGCGAAAAGGCTTACATAGGGTCCTGTCTCTGGAGCCCTCATTGTCCGAATCGATTTTGTTTGACGACGCGCGCCGTCCGGCCGTGACCCGATCGAAGGAAGCCCCTCGCGCGTTCATCAAGTCGTTCGGCTGCCAGATGAACGTCTACGACTCCCAGCGCATGGCCGATCTGGCCGCGGGAGAAGGGTACGGCGAGACCGCGGCGCCTGAGGACGCGGAGCTGATCGTCCTCAACACCTGCCATATCCGCGAAAGGGCGTCCGAGAAGATCTATTCGGAGCTCGGCAAGCTGCGCGAGCTGAAGGAGGCGCGCCAGCGCGACGGCCGCCGGACGACCCTGGTCGTGGCCGGCTGCCTCGCCCAGGCGGAGGGCGGTGAGATCCTGCGCCGCCAGCCGGCGGTCGACGTCGTGGTCGGACCGCAGAGCTACCATCGCCTGCCGGAGCTCTTGCGCGCCGCCGAGGCGCGCGCCGGCGTGGTCGACACCGACTTTCCCGCCGAGGACAAGTTCGCCCATCTGCCCGCCAGCGCCCCGGACGCTGTCGCCCGGCGCGGCGTCGCCGCCTTCGTGACGGTCCAGGAGGGCTGCGACAAGTTCTGCTCGTTCTGCGTCGTGCCCTATACCCGGGGCGCCGAGGCCTCGCGTCCGGTCGACGCGATCCTGGCCGAGATCGGGCGCCTCGCCCGCGCCGGCGTTCGCGAGGTCATGCTGCTCGGCCAGAACGTCAACGCCTATCACGGGCTCGACGCGGCCGGCCGACCCGTCGGCCTCGCCGACCTGATCGCGGCTGTGGCCGCCGTTCCGGGCGTGGCGCGGGTGCGCTACATGACCTCGCACCCCAACGACATGCGGGACGACCTGATCGCGGCGCATGCGGACAACGCGGCGCTTGCGCCCTATCTCCATCTGCCGGTCCAATCGGGCTCGGACCGCATGCTCGCCTCGATGAATCGCCGCCATCGCGCCGAAGACTACCTTGGCGTGATCGCCCGGGTGCGCGCCGCCCGGCCGGACATCGCGCTGTCGTCGGACTTCATCGTCGGCTATCCCGGCGAGACCGACGCCGATTTCGAGGCGACGCTCGCGCTCGTCCGCGCGGTCGGCTTCGCCTCGTCCTACACCTTCAAGTATTCGGCACGGCCGGGGACGCCGGCCGCGGAGATGGACGGTCAGGTCGCGGAGGACGTCAAAGTCCAGCGCCTCCATACGCTCCAGGCTCTGCTCGAGGACCAGCGGCAGGCCTTCAACCGCGCCTGCGTGGGACGGCGCCTCGCGGTCCTGTTCGAAAAGCCCGGGCGGCACGAGGGGCAGGCGATCGGCCGTTCACCCTACATGCAGGCGGTGTTCGCGGAAGGGCCGCCTTCGCTGATCGGCGCGATCGCCGAGGTCGAGATCGTGGGCCTGCGGCCGAACTCGCTCGAGGGGCGACTTGTCTCGCCAACGTCGCAAAAACAGGATTTGATCGCACGTGCAGGATGATTCGAGCCGGGAACGAGAACTCAGGGAGAGTGTCGATTTGAAGCCACAGGATTCGTCGCCGTCGCGCATCGCCGCCGCCCCCGTCCCGCCAAATCCAACGCTTCGTGAGTCCAAA
Source organism: uncultured Alphaproteobacteria bacterium (assembly GCA_963748545.1). GTDB lineage: Bacteria > Pseudomonadota > Alphaproteobacteria > Rhizobiales > Beijerinckiaceae > Roseiarcus. The sequence continues at coordinate 22,296 of CAVVJO010000032.1, read as the reverse complement.
CCGAGTGAATCCAAACCGGGTGAAATCTCGATCGCCTTCCCCGACAACGCCGCCGCCTCTGTCGTCTTCGGCCACTACGACCAGAACATCGCGCGTATTGAGCGGTCGCTCGGCGTGTCGGCCTACGCCAACGGCAATCAGGTCGTCATCAAGGGCCCCAAGGGTCCGAGCGAGCAGGCGCGCCGCGTGTTCGAGCTGCTCTACGAGCGGGTGAAGATGGGTCAGCCGGCCGGCGAGGGCGACGTCGAGGGCGCGATCGCCGAGAGCGCCTATACGGGCCTCCTGTTCCCCGGCGACGAGGCGTCGAAAGACACGTTCGGCGTCGTCAAGACGCGAAAGCGCGGGGTGGTGCGGGCGCGCAACGCCGCGCAGGACCGCTACCTCGCCGCGCTTCGCAAGTTCGAGCTGGTCTTCGCGGAGGGGCCGGCCGGGACCGGCAAGACCTGGCTTGCGGTCGGGCACGCCGTGTCGCTGCTCGAGCAGGGCCTGGTCGAACGGCTGATCCTGTCGCGCCCCGCGGTCGAGGCGGGCGAGCGGCTCGGCTTCCTGCCGGGCGACATGAAGGAGAAGGTCGATCCTTATCTCCGGCCGATCTACGACGCGCTCTACGACTTCATGGACGGTCGCATGGTCGAGCGCGGCATCCAGACCGGCATGATTGAGATCGCGCCGCTCGCGTTCATGCGCGGCCGGACCCTGTCGAAGGCCGCGGTGCTGCTCGACGAGGCTCAGAACGCGACCGCCATGCAGATGAAGATGTTCCTCACCCGCCTCGGCGAGGGGTCGCGGATGATGATCAACGGCGATCCGACTCAGACCGACCTGCCCGCGGGGCAGAAATCGGGCCTCAGCGAGGCGATTCGTCTGCTTTCGACCAATGCGCGCATCGGCCACGTGCGCTTCGCCCATATGGACGTGGTGCGGCACGATCTCGTCCGCCAGATCGTCGAGGCGTACGAGCGCGACGGACACGGAGGGCAGTCCCCGCCCGCGCGATGAAGCTCTCGGTCGATATCAGCGCGCCCTCACCTTTATGGCGGAAACTGCCCCGCGCCCGGGCGATGGCGCGCGAGACGGTCGCGGCTTGCGCGGCCGAGAGCGGTTTTTCCGAGCGCGAGCGCGCCGAGGTCAGCCTCCTTCTGACCACCGACGCGGAGGTGCAGGCGCTGAACGCCCGCTGGCGCGGCCAGGACAAGCCGACCAACGTGCTGTCCTTCCCCGCGGCGGCCTCCGGGCGGCTCGCCGACAGCGCGACGCTCGGCGACATTGCGCTGGCCTTCGAGACGCTGGCGCGGGAGGCCGGCGACTCCGGCGTTTCGCTCGCCGACCATTACCGTCATCTCGTCGCGCATGGCTTCCTGCACCTGATCGGCTATGATCACCAGACGGATGAAGAGGCCGAACGGATGGAGGCGCTCGAGAGGCGGGTCCTGGCCCGGTTCGGGGTCGCGGACCCGTATGCCGACGGAACGCTGACGGAATGAGCGAAGCGACACACGACGAACGCGGCGAGGCGACGCCGCGTCCCCTGTCTCCACGCGACCGGCCGCCTGGCCTGTTCGAGCGGCTGAGAGGGCTCTTCGGCCTCGCCGCAGGTTCGGTCCGCGACGACATCGAGGACGCGATCGACGAGAGCGCGGCGGCGGAATTCTCCCCACAGGAGCGCGCAATCCTCAAGAACGTGCTCGCGCTGCACGACGTCCGGGTCGCCGACGTCATGCTGCCGCGCGCCGACATCGTCGCGATCGCGATCGACGCCACTTTGCGAGAGGTTTTGGATCTGTTTCGCACCGCCGGGCACTCGCGACTGCCTGTCTACGAGGAGACGCTCGACGATCCCCGCGGCATGATCCACATTCGCGATCTTCTGGTTTTTTTTGCGTCCGATCCGCGGTTTGGCATGGTCGCCGGACCGGATGCGGCGTCGCACATGGGCGGAGCGGCCGCTGGGCTCGACACGCCGCTGTCGGAGGCGGGCATCGTGCGTCCCGTGCTCTATGCTCCGCCGTCGATGCCGGCGCTCGATCTTCTCTTGCGCATGCAGATGTCGCGCACCCACATGGCGCTGGTGATCGACGAATACGGCGGGACCGACGGGCTGGTTTCGATCGAGGACGTGGTCGAATCGATCGTCGGCGACATCGAGGACGAGCACGACGAAGCCGAAATCCCGGTGCATGACGCGGGTGGCGGCGCGTTCATCGTCGAGGCGCGAGCCCCGCTCGACAAGGTGTCCGATGCGGTCGGCTTCGATTTCGCCTCGCTCGCCGACGCGGAGGAGGTCGACACGATCGGCGGGCTGGTGACGGCGTCCGCCGGCCGCGTACCGAGCCGGGGCGAGATTCTGAAAGGGCCGGGCGACTTCGAATACGAGATTCTCGACGCCGATCCGCGCCGGATCAAGCGCCTGAAACTCTGGCCGAACGTGACGAACGCTGCCTTGTCTCCGGCGCCGGCGGCGCAGCCGGGCGAAGCCGACTAGGCCGGGCCCGCGGCCGAGCGGACTTCGGATCGGGCGCGATCTCTACCCAGCCGGGGCGGATCGCTCGCGCCGATATCGGCGATCATCCCTTGTCGAGGAAAGCCCGGACAAGCGAGATGGTGGCTTGCGGATTCTCTTCCATGATCCAGTGCCCGGAGTCCGGAACGATGCCTTCCTCAACGTCGCTCGCCGCAAAGCGCATGACCGCCGCCATGGTGGCGCCGAACGATCGTTCGCCGCCGAGCGCCAGAACCGGCATGCCAAGCTTCCCTGCGGCCACGAAGACCTTGTTGTCGGCGGCGTCCTGATCGAAGGCCGCGAATTGCGCGAACCCGGCATGCATGGCGCCGGGCCGCGCGTAGAGCTTCGCGTAATGTCTGCGCGCCTTCTCGCTAAAGCGGCTGGGATCGGCGGAGAACTCGTTCCAGAATTCGATCGAGGTATATCCGCTCCCGGCCAGCGACCAGACGCTCCATGTCTGGGCCGCCGAAACGGAAATGCCACAGCAGCGGGTTCTTGAGGATTTCCTCCCACGGGCCCACGCCCGGCAACGGGGCGTCGATGAGGACAAAGCGCGACACGCGGTCGCGATGTTGCGCGGCGAAGGCGTAACCCACCATGTTGCCGATGTCGTGGGTCACCAGCGCTGCGGTTTCGATGTCAAGCGCGTCCAGTACGCCGGCAATGTCGCCGCCCTGCGTTTTCTTGTCGTAGCCGCCCGCCGGCTTGTCGGAGAGTCCCATTCCGCGCAAGTCTGGAGCGACGATCGTGTGATCGCCCTCCAACGCTCTGGCGAGGGGGCCCCACATATCTCCCGTCTCGCCATAACCGTGCAGCAGAACCACGGCCGATCCCGAGCCGCCAACGCGAGTATGAAGCTTCGTCCCGTTCGTTGCGATCCGCCGCTGCCGAAAAGTCTTGGGGAAAGAGAGGCTCTCTGAGCGCGTTTCCTTCATTTGGGACCCCTCAGAGAAGCCATGCGGCGCACTCGATCGTGATCGATTTCCCGCCCGGCGGCAACGCTTTCGATGCGGTCGACGACGCGACGCCAGGCCGCGCGATGGGCAGCACGAATATTGCATTCCGGGAATGGCGCTCCTGGAGCCTGCTCCAGCGTTCTGCACCAGTGGTATTCACTAGGGGTGGGCGTCAACGCTAAACCGGACAGGCGCGAAAGGTGGCGGGTTCTCGGCGATTGTTTGTCTAAAAACTCCAAATAGGCGAAAAGTCGAGAATGGGCGGAAGACCCTGGGTCCCCGTGACCAGGGCGCCCACGACAGAGTCCGACTGCGCGGGCCGCCCGAAAACGCCCAGAGATGGATCGCTTGCAAGACTGTGATTGGGACAGGATGGGTTTGCAAATTTCCTCGACGGCGAGCCGACGAGGCGCTCGCCGGGCGCCGGCGTCGCCGCTTCGGGCGGCGGGAGCCGGCGGCTCCGGCGCGCTCGCGGCCTCGACCGGCGTGCTTTTGACGTCGATGATCGCGTTGCCCCTTGGCGGATGCGATGTTCGCGGCGCGCCCTCTTACGTCCTGTTCGGCGCCTATTTTCCGGCCTGGATGTTTCTGGCGCTCCTCGCCATCGTCGCGGCCATCGTCGCGCGCGCCGTCTTCGTCGCGACCGGCCTCGCCCGCATTCTACCCTTCCAGCTCTTCGTCTGTGCGGCGGTCGGGGCTTCAGCCGCGCTTCTGGCGTGGTCGCGCTGGTTCGAGCGGTAGCCGATGAAGGCCGCAGGCAAACGGCGCCGCTCGATCGTAGCCACGCTGATCTCGCTGGCGATCGTCGCCGGGGCGATCGTTTTCGGACTCTCCGTGCTGCGCCGGACTTCGAACCTGCCCTCGACCGACGACGGGTCGATCGACGCCGATGTCGTTCATGTCGCCGCGGCGGTCGGCGGCCGGATCATCGACCTCCCGGTCGAGGAGAACGGTCGGGTCCTTAAAGGGGACCTCCTGTTCCAGATCGATCCCGCGCCCTATCGCTTCGCGGCGGAGCAGGCGCGCGCCGAGCTCGAATTCGCCGAGGCCGCGCTCGAGACGCAGCGGCGAGTGCTGTCCACCCAGCAATCCGCGGCGACCGTCGCGGCCGATCAGGTCCGCCGCGCCTTGACCAATCTCGAACTCGCGACACGGACCGCCGAGAGACTGCGGCCGCTGGCGGCGAAGGGCTATGTGCCGACCCAGCAACTCGACACCGCGGTGACGGCCGAGCGCGACGCCGCCACTTCGCTCAGCCAGGCCCGGGAACAGGAGGCCGCCGCCATCAAGGCGATCGATACGGAGGCCGCCGCCGCGGCGACGGTGCGCGCCCGTCAGGCGGCGCTCGCCATCGCCGAGCGCGCGCTCGAGGATACGTCCGTCCGTGCGCCCCATGACGGGCGCGTCGTCGGTCTCACGGTCCTCAGCGGGGAGATGGCGGCGCCGTCGCAGAGCCTGTTCACTCTGGTCAATGATGACGAGTGGTTCGCGGTCGGGAACTTCCGCGAGACCGATCTCCATGCGATTGCGGTCGGCGATTGCGCAACCGCCTATTCGATGATCGACCGGACTCGCCCGATCCGTGGCCGCGTGCAGGGGATCGGCTACGGCGTGCTCGGCACCGACCGGATCAATGTTCCGCGCTCGGTCCCTTATGTCGAACGATCGCTCAATTGGGTGACGGTCGCCCAGCGCTTTCCCGTTCGCGTCCATCTGGACAATCCGCCGCCCGAATTGATGAGGCTGGGCGCCACAGCCGTCATCGAGGTGAATCATGGCGACGCCTGCAAGTAGCGAAACGCCCTCGCGCCTCGGCGCGCTTGCTGAACTCCTGGCCCCGTTTCCGGGCCGGCTCGAGTTCGCGGCGCGGCTCGCGCTGATGTGCGCGCTGACCACGCTCGTTGCCGAAATCTATCAGACGCCGGAGCCTGCGCTCACCGCTTATGTCGCCTTTTTCGTGATCAAGCCGGACCGCATGGCGAGCATCGTCGTCAGCGTTATCATGCTGGCGCTGGTCTCTCTGATCATCGGCGCCGTGTTCCTGATCTCGATCCAGGTGATCGATCAGCCGTTCTGGCGCGTCACCAGCATGGCGCTGATTTCGTTCGGCCTGCTCTTCGCGGCGTCGGCAAGCAAGCTCAAGCCGATCGCGGCGATCGTCGCCCTGATCACGGCCTATGCGCTGGATCTTCTCGGCGAGGCCCAGATCGGCGAACTCGCGACCCGCGGGCTGCTTTACGCCTGGCTGTTCGTCGGCATTCCCGTAGGGGTCTGCGTCGTGGTCAATCTCCTCCTCGGTCCGTCGCCGCGACGGCTCGCCCAGCGCGCGATGGCCCATCGTCTGGGTCTCGCCGCCCAGATGCTGCGCGGGTCCGACGCCAAAGCGCGGCTGGCGTTCGAGGACGTCCTGCGCGAGGGGGCCGGCGAAATCCCCGCCTGGCTGAAACTGGCCGGCGCCGAGAAGACATCGTCCGCACAGGACATCGCCGCGCTCCAGCAGGCCTCCCAGTCCACCGCGGCGATCATGGCGTTGGCCGAACTCGTCGCGGGCGACGGGGAGCCGCTTCTACCGGCGCCCGTTCGCGAGCGCATCGCCGACACGCTCGACGAAATGGCGTCCATACTCGAGGATGGCGGCTATCCCGTCGACATTGCGCCGGCGCCTCGGCGCGATCCGCCGCTGGACTCGCCGCTCGCCGCTGCGGCGCTTGAGGAGTGGGACGCTGCGCTGACCGGCTTCGCCAAGCTGGCCCCGCCGGAGCCGCCGCCGCCCACCCGAGCCAAGCCCCCGGGAGGTTTCTTTCTGCCCGACGCCTTCACCAACCCGGCCTATGTTCATTACGCCCTCAAGACCACGGGAGCGGCGATGTTCTGCTACCTGGTCTATTCCCTGCTCGACTGGCCGGGCATCCACACTTGCCTGATCACGGTCTACATCGTCTCGCTTGGCACCACCGCCGAGACGATCGAAAAGCTCACGTTGCGGATCGCCGGCTGCCTCCTCGGCGCGGCCGCAGGCGTCGCGGCGATCGTGTTCCTGATGCCGTACGTAACCTCGATCGGCGCGCTGATGGCGATCGTCTTTCTGGCGGCGCTCGTCTCAGGCTGGATCGCCGCCGGCAGCCCGCGCATTGCCTATGTCGGCTTCCAGGTCGCCTTCGCCTTCTTTCTCTGCGTGATCCAGGGCGCGGCCCCGGCGTTCGATATGGCGGTCGCGCGCGACCGGGTCATCGGCATTCTCTTCGGCAACCTCGTCGTCGCGCTGGTCTTCACCCTGATCTGGCCGGTCAGCGTGGCGGACCGCGTCGACCCCGCTTTGACCTCCGTTCTTCGTCTCCTCGCCGCGATGGCGGGGGCCGGGAGCCGGGCGAAACGCTGGGCGCTCGTCCCGGAGTCGCAGGCGGCGCTCGGCGCGATCGAGCAGGACCTCGACCTCACCCGCTACGAACCCTGGGCGATGCGTCCGTCGCAGAGCTGGTTCGATCGCCGACGCGAGGCGGCCGACGCGCTCTCCTCGCTGCAGGGACCGCTCATGATCGGATTCGATCAAGACCCCGAAGGCGCCGCCCGCGTTGCGCATCGCCTGGAACGGTTGGCCGAGCAATACGAAGGGGACTTTAGCCCGTCGGGCGCCGCCTCCGCGACCGTCGGCGCGCCGCTGGCGCCAGAGGCCGAAGGCGGGGCGAAGGCGACGAGCCGCTGCGAAGCCTTGCTCGAAGCGCCCCTCGCGACGCTCGAGCGGCTGGCCGCAGAACCTGACGCGTTGCATGGCGAAAGGCCGGCCGGTTATGCAGAGGCCTAGTTTCCGACGAGCGGTTGCGGTCGTCGCGTCGTCGCTTGCGCTCGCGGGCTGCGCGACGTCGGCTCTGGATCTGGCGCCGGAGAGAGCCGATCGGCCCTGGACGCCGGCCACGACCGCAAGCGGCGAGATCGTTGCGGGCGTGCCCGGCGCCTCCGACTCGGCCAAAGGCTATGTTCTGCCCGCCAATCCCGAGCTTGCGGGCGTGCCGCCGCCGCCCGCCGTCGATCCCGCCAAGGTCTATTCGCTCGCCGACCTGATCGATCTGGCGGAATCGAACAATCCGACGACGCGCATCGCCTGGAACGACGCGCGTCGCGCCGCGCTCGCAGCCGGCATCGCGCAAAGCGCCTTCCTGCCGAAAATCGTGGTCAGCGCCGTTCGTGGATATCAGGCCAACAGCGGTCAAGATTTCGACGGCGGGCCTCGGGGCCGGGACGAGCGGTTCGGCGAGCGGCAGCGTGGCCGCCGCCTCGATGGAGTGGCTGCTGTTCGATTTCGGCGAACGCGGCGCTTTGGTGGACGCGGCCAAACAGGCCTCGGTGATTTCCAACATCGCGTTCACAGCGGCCCATCAGGAGCTGATCTACGCGGTTTCCCTTGCGTTCTATAAGAATGCCGCGGCTCGGGCTCGTCTCGCCACCGCGACGCAGTCGCTGAAGAACGCCGAGGCCGTTCAGGCCGCGGCCGAGGATCGCCGCACCCATGGGATCGGGACGGTCATCGAGGTCGCCCAGGCCCGTCAGGGCGTCGCCCAGGTCAGACTCGCGGTCGTCGAGGCGACCGGCGGCGCCCAGAACGCCTATCTCGCGCTGCTCGGGGCCATGGGCGTCTCGCCGCTCACGAAGATCAGGATCGCCGATGTTTCGGGCCGCAGGCTCTCGCCTTCGATGGCCGCGCCGGCGGCGAGCGTCATCTCCGAATTGATCGCCCGCCGCCCCGACGTGCAAACCGCTTACGCCGCTCAGAAAGCGAGCCTGGCGGGCGTTCAGGCCGCCGAGGCCGAATTCATGCCGAAGCTCTTCGTTTCCGCAACCGGCACGCACAACAATGGCGACTGAACCTCAGCGCCATTCCTTCGGTCGGTGAGCAGGCTCCGACCGTCAACATCAGCGGAAGCCACTTCGGCGGGACTTTGCTCGCCGGGATCAGCATGCCGTCTACGACGGCGATCCCGCGCCGCGCTGCTCGCCCAGGCCCAGGCCGAAACGGACAGCGCGGACGCGCGGATGGCGCGGGTGCGCGACGAGGCGGTGCGCACCATCGTGCTGGCCGACAATGCGCTCCGCACGAGCCTCGCCGCGGTCAGCGCCTCGCAAGCGCTGGTCTCCGCCGGCCAGACGACGTTCGACGCGGCCTTGGCCGGCTATCGCAATGGCGTCGTTTCCATAACCGACGCCATTCTGGCCGAGACCCAGCTCCTGCAGGCGAAGAACGCCTCCTCCGACGCCTACAGCACCGCGCTGCGGCCGCGGCGACCCTGGCGCTTTCGACCGGGACGCTGGGCTCGGCGCCGTGATCCGACTGACCGCATTGCCGCATTGCGCGCCGGGGGAGACTCGCGAGATCGCGGTCGGCGGGTTTCGCGACGATATTTGATTTTTCGATATTATTTGAACAATCTGTTGCAAAAAGAGAAAACATCCATAGGGTGATCCGATGACCTCGCCCTACGCGCTCTCGATGCTCAAGATCACGGTCAAGAAGTGTAGAACCAGACCTCCGCGACGACGACGCCTGCCGGCGTTGGGCTCCTCAAGAGGTTTGCTGAGACGGGCATACAAGGGCTGATGGTTGGTCTATTCTCAGTCGATTATCCGACACTTCAGGATCGGCAAATATCGAAGATCGAGCGCGAGTTTCCCGAATGGCTGGGCGAGACGAAACGCACTGAAAAAGAGGGGCTTTGCTTCTTTGTCAAGCAGGAGTACGGCGGCGGAAGAATCGCTCTCAGGAACCTACAAGACCCCAACTCCTACAAGTCAGCCGAGTTCTGCGACATTGCGATTGAGGAATTGACCGAGAACGATCGCAGCGTCTTTGAAGACTTGGTGCTGTTCCGGCTGAGAACTCCAGGCATCGCGCGGCCCGTCTTTCTGGCAGCTACAAACCCGACTGGGAAAGGTCTTCAGTGGGTTAAGTCTCTATGGATCGACAGGAAATTCCCCAAGGAATTGCAGCACATCAAGCACGAGTTCCACTTCGTTCAGGCGCTGTTAGAGCACAATCCACACATCGGGCCTGAGTACAGAGAATCGCTAAAAGGCTTGCCGGAGAAGAAGCGCAGGGCATTGCTTGACGGCGACTGGACGATTCCCGAAGGTCAGTACTTCATCAACTTTGAAGAGTCCGAGCGCAAGGTTCCGCACGCGATTGTCATGCAGATCGTGCAGTCGTGGTGGAATCATTGGATTAGCCAAGATTGGGGATTCAAGCACGCCAGCCCGCTTCATTGGCACGCGGTAGGCTTCGTTAGCCCCGAACAGGCTAAGTTGCTGGGAAGGACCTGGGAAGCACCTCGCCGCTGCGTGTTTACTATAAGGGAACATATTGCAAATTTAGCGGATACAGACACGAGCGAGATTGAACTTGGGCAAGTGATTGAATCACTTAACGGAAACCAGAAGCTCAAAGCATGGATACTTTCTTCAGATGCGTTCGGCAAAAAGACTTCCCAGAACACGGCGGCGGAGTTATTAAGGCAGGGCGCTCCGAACTTCCCTGATCCCCAGCAGGCGAATATGGACCCCGGCTCAAGGGTCGTGGGTTGGCGGTTCATGTATTCGCTGATTCAGGATGATTCGTCGTCAATTTTCTGACCGTGGCCGTGACGGTCGGAGTCGTGCAGCCCGTATATTCGGAGTTGATTCCGAGGTAAAGCTTGCCGCTCGTGGTGGGGTTGAGGTTCGCCGCACTGCCAATGCAGTAAAACGTGCCGCCAATGCGCGCGATGAGCGAGAAGGCAGTGCAGCTCGTTGCGGGCACCACGTCGCTTGCACTGGACGAGCCAGTGACCGAGTAGCAGCCGATGCTCATGGAGCAGCCGAGCGTGCACCAGTTCCCAGCCGCGGAGATGCTCAAGGGCTGGCCTGCCGTGACCGTGAACCCCGTATCCACCATGTGGTCGCCGGAGCTGCCGTAGAAGGTTGGCTCGTTGTAACTCGCGATCTGAAATGTACCGCCGGTGACTGCCGGATCGGCTGGAGCCGTGTCGTCGATCTGAAATGCCCTGCCAGTTAAACCGGTGCCGCACTCGGAGCACCAAGTGAGGTTCCCGACCGCATCTTCGACCGAGACTGACCAATAGTGAGCCCCCTCGCCCGGTGTGCAGGACGTCTGATTAGGGCGTCACCAATGGAACCCGCAGGCGGACTGTTACACAAGACCCCATCGACGTAGACATGGTAAACGCCAATGCCGCTGCCGCTGTCCGTGGCAGCGTTCCAAGTTACACTTGCGTTAGCGGAGTTGGTCCAGGCGTTGGCGACTGGGCTGGTGATCGCAAATGTGTCCGGAGGCGTAGTGTCCACGAACAACGACCAAGTGCCACTATCTGACGACGCATTCGCCGCGTCGTAGGCCGTCACGTGCCAGGTATAGGGCCCCGCACTCGTCGAGAGCGCTTCACCAGCCGCAATCGTGTAGGAAGTTGCCGTGAGCCCAGTCTTGACCAACGGGGACCCGACCGCAGGCGTGATGGTGAGAGTGTACGACGTAGCTGAGGTCGCCGCGGTCCAACGCAACGTGGGGGTAGCAGCGACCCAACCGCCATTGGTTGGACTCGATAAGGTGACGCTGCCGACAGCCCAAGCTTGCTCTACCGACGCGATGAGAATAGTTGCACAAATCCAAACGCCCCCTGCCCAAGATTGCATCCGCATAGTCAACAACTACACTAACACAATTCGCCCGGGGTTCGATAGACCCCGACCTTGCCACTTATGCGCAGGACAAGCCCGGCGCGCAAGCGATACAAACTTACCAGTGACGCGAAAAACATAACCGCAGAGGGCTTAGTTCGACTCTTCGAATTCGGCGTCGATGACGTTGTTCTTCTTACCGTCACCCTTGTTTTCTGCCTTGCTGTCCGAATTCACCGGGTTCGGCCCGGCTCCGGCGCACCACCGGCCGACTCGTAAAGCTTGGTCGCCATTTGGTGGGCGGCTTTCTCGAGACGTTCCAACACGTCCTGAACTTTGGTATCGTCTTGCTTTTCGACCGCTTCGCGCCCCTCTTTGATGAGCGACTCGATTCCAGCCACGTCAGTTCCGGCAAGTTTGCCTTGTTCTCGGAGATTTGGCGCTCAAGCGTGTAGCAAAGGTTATCGAGCTTGTTACGGCGCTCCACTTCTTCTCGACGTCGGCGGTCCTCTGCCTCGTGCTCGGACGCATCTTTCACCATGCGATCCACGTCGTTCGAGGACAGGCCACTGCTGGCCGTAATCGTGATGCGCTGATCCTTGCCGGTTGCCATGTCCTTGGCCGCAACGCTCAGAATGCCGTTCGCATCAATGTCGAAAGTTACTTCAACCTTGGGAACGCCACGCGGGGCGGGTGGCAAACCCTCGAGATGAAACCGCCCCAGAGTTCGGTTGTAGCGAGCCTCGGCGCGCTCACCCTGCAGAACGTGAATTTCAACCGAGGTCTGACTGTCCGCCGCCGTGGAGTAAATTTCCTTCTTCTGCGTTGGAATCGTGGTGTTGCGCGAAATCATCACTGTCATGACGCCGCCCAAAGTTTCAACTCCCAACGACAGCGGGGTAACGTCGAGCAACACTACATCTTGCACGTCTCCTGTCAGTACACCGCCCTGCACCGCGGCCCCGATCGCCACGACTTCGTCCGGATTGACACCCTTGTGAGGCTCCTTGCCGAAGAATTTCGGTGACCGTTTCCTGCACTAGCGGTATTCTGGTCGAGCCACCAACCAGCACGACCTCGTCGATTTCATTGGGACGTTTCTTGGAATCCTCCAAGGCTCGTCGTACAGGTTCCATGGTGCGATCAACCAGTGGCTGCATCATTTGCTCGAACTTTGAGCGCGTCAGTGATTTTTGAAGATGCTTTGGACCACTTCCGTCCGCGGTCAAGAAGGGCAAGTTGATCGACGATTCTTGCTTATTTGAGAGCTCAATCTTGGCTTGTTCAGCGGCATCCTTCAGCCGCTGAATGACCATCTTGTCCTTGGACACGTCGATGCCGGTATCCTTGCGGAATTCGGCAATCAGCCACTCCATGATGGCATCGTCAATGTCGTCGCCGCCCAGATGAGTATCACCGTTCGTGGCGATCACCTGCACAACATTGTCGCCCACTTCCAGAATCGAAATATCGAAGGTGCCGCCTCCAAAATCATAAACCGCAATAACTTCGTTCTTCTTGCGATCCAAACCGTAGGCAAGGGCTGCGGCCGTAGGCTCGTTGATGATGCGGCGCACTTCCAGGCCCGCAATGCGACCCGCATCTTTGGTAGCCTGGCGCTGCGAATCATTGAAATAGGCCGGAACCGTAATCACGGCTTCCGTCACCTTTTCACCCAAGTAATCCTCCGCGGCTTTCTTGAGCTTCTGCAGCACCTTGGCCGCAACCTCGGGCGGTGCCATTTCGTGGCCGCGCACCCCAAACCACGCGTCACCAGTTTTGCCCGTTACAACCTTGTACGGTACGCGCTTAATGTCCGCTTGAATCTCGTCGAAACGGCGCCCGATGAATCGCTTGGATGAGTAAACCGTATTTTCGGGATTGGTAACGGCCTGCCGCTTGGCAATTTGGCCCACCAGAATTTCGCCCTTATCATCCCAAGCAACGACTGACGGCGTTATGCGGGAGCCTTCTTCGTTGACGATAACCTTAGGCTCCTTGCCTTCCATTACCGCCACGACGCTGTTCGTCGTTCCGAGATCGATGCCAATTATCTTGCCCATGATGCAGTTTCTCCTAATGGCTCAGTCGAGTCACAGGCAGCTTCAGCCACCGGCTCCTCCAAAGCACCGTTGACCGGTGCGTGGGCCTCGTGCCTACGCGACCGACCTGCTGGTCAGCCACGAACCAGTTATCAACGTAACCACTGGTCATTAGAGGTCAATCCCCAATCTGGTGCGGTTTTCATCGGCAAATCCGATGTGCCGCCGGATGCCGCAGCGGCACTCGCCCGTCGCGCCGCGGCGCGACATCGGCTCGATGGTTTCCGACCAAGAACTCGGGCTTCTTCGCGGCGGAACCGCCGAGCATAGGACGCCAGAAGTGAGTGCAAGACCCAAAATCAAGCCGATAGCGCACGGCAAAAGTGGCGCAAATTCCAGAGCAAACGCATTGTTTGCCGAGAATTATGCCTCGGCCGTTTTTCGGTTGACACAAAGAAACTAAAGACTAGCTTCCGGCTCCCTCGTTGGGGTCGTAGCTCAGCTGGGAGAGCGCCGCGTTCGCAATGCGGAGGTCTGGGGTTCGATCCCCCACGGCTCCACCCGCCACTAAACTTTCGGTTACAACCGACTGTTCGCTATTCTCGGTATTCGCGCCGTGAGCCGTTGCATCACTGTACGCCGTTCGGTGTCCGCTAGCTGTAACCGGCTCTGGCGTGAGTGCGCGACGGCTCGTGGTCTTACGCGCTGGCAAGCCGACGCTGTTGTTGGCGACGCAACACAAGGAAGCGTTCTCACTTTGTCTTGGCCCGCCATGGGGCTAAGCGTGCGCGTGCACGTGGCTCAGTCGGTTCCGGACAAGTGCGTAGTTTATGAAGTCGGTTCTTCCCGTCTGACTATTGAAGTGGCAGACGGGGAAGTTGCACTAACTCATGAGGGGCTGCGCAGTGAAGACGAGGAAGACGGAATGGTGTCCGCCTGGCGCACAGCCCTCGGGGTACTGGACCATGGGCTTAGTTGCCACCCGGATGCGGCGCGGCACGTGCGCTGGTTTCTACAACCCGTGCCAACGACACCCGGATTCGCGCACGTATCTTTCACGGACGCCGCCGCATTGGCTCAATGGCTGACTGTTTCGGGTAGCGTGCCTTCCGATGGCGGCAACTGCCAGCTCATGTTTGCCTGGGGCGAATCCTTGACCGGTCGTGTGCTTGCAAATACTGCCGAACGAGACATCGCATTGACGTGGAGTGAAAAGGCAGATTCGTGTTTGGTGTTCCGAACGTTTCCGTCGCCGCGATCATCGAATGAGCGATTGTTGGCCTTGTCGTGGTCCCAATACGGAAACCCTGATTTCTTGGAATTAACTGCGCAAGGATTGCAGGGGGCAATCGAGCGCTTGAGCCGAGTATTGAGCCGCATGGGTAGCGCATAGGCCTTCTCCGTATAAAGCCGAGGTTGCGATCAACGTTTCGTCGCCAACTCAAAATTGGCTTGCCAAGCGCGCCAGTTGTCTCAAATTCGATCTATCCCAAAGGAGCTAGAAGATGGCCGTGAAAGTCACAGAAGCAAAATGCACAGGTTGTGGTGATTGCGTTGAGGCCTGTCCAAGTGAAGCGCTTAAGGTGGAGGACGGAAAAGTTCACGTGAGCGATGACGATTGTTCCGATTGTGCCGCTTGCGTTGATGTTTGCCCGGAATCTGCATTAGTGTTGGACTAATCGAACCTTCCAGAATGCGGTTGGTGTTCGGGTCGAGTCGCGAGGGTCCCCGGTAAATTTCACGTGGCATCCTGACAACAGCGGGCTCCGGTTGAGTAGTCGAAATAGCTGGCGGGGTGTACCCTGACACGTGCCTCACAGCCCTTAGTTGTTGACCTTGCGTAAAACCCTCCCACAAATCCGCCTGACTCATCGTCAACCCATTCGTCAAGATTTCCCACCATGTCGTAGATGCCGTCATCCCCCCAGCGGCTAACGCAAGACTTTGTTGCGCCCGTGGGCCGTAGCAAAGGGTCAAAACCGCGCTCCCAGACTAGATTCAACCTTGGGTCGAGGTGTCCGACGGATGCGTTGCCGTGCAACACTGCAGCCGAGTGAATCATGCGACCCACGTTGCAAGCGCCCGACGCGTAAGCATTGCCGTAAGGAAATTCACGCTGTGCCTTGCCGCGACAAGCGTGTTGCCATTCGTCCAATCGGCACAATCGCTTGCCCGCGTTTGCACATGCGCGTCGCGCGGCGTCACGCGAGAGATACGCTTGCGGAATTACACCTGCGCGGCTCACGGCCATCGGCTCGAAGTCATCGGTCAATTGCCAAGCGGGCAATTCGGGCAAAGGCAAAGCTCTGGCCCAAGCATCGCCGGTCTTTAGTCGCTCGATTTGCCAACTATCGAAGACTCTCTTGAGCAGAAACGGAAGCGGTGGAAAATATGGGGACAGCTCGCGATGCGTTTGACGATCTACCGTCGCGATTTCCCAACGATCGACACAGATTTTATCAACCCGCACCATCTCAGCGGGACAACCGGAGTGCTTCGAGTTAGTGGAATGTGAATTTTCATTGGCGGCACTCGCCTGTCCTTTGGCGGACCTTCCAAACCACACGATTCCCCATAGAACACAAATACCAAGTGCAATTAAATGGGACCTAGCCTTCAACGGTGTGCTCCAGCCCGATTTAGCTTACAGGGATTTAGGCTAGCCCCACGGTACGAGTAGTAAATGACATTGGCGTGGCGCCTACTAAGCCATACGAGCGTTGCCATACCTCTTCGGAGGGAATGTCAAACACGACCTCGGGAGCAATTTCCGTGGGCAGCCAAGCTCCTTGTCGAATCTCGTTTTCCAATTGTGACGGCGCCCAACCGGCGTACCCAGCCAGGCCGACAACATTTCCGTGTTGCCGCCCTTCGCCTAACGCTTCGAGAACCCGCCGGGAAGCTGTAGCAAGAATTTGAGAGCCGACGTCGAACTGACCATCAATTTCATCGAATCGATCTTCAATTCGGTACACTAACCAAATCTGTTCCTGCGATACAGGGCCGCCAACACGCACGACGCCTCGGACGTCCGGTGGAGTCTGCGTAACGTCGGCTCGAACGAGCAGCTCCGACAGCGTCATCAATTCTCGGCCGTTGATGACCCATCCGAAGGCACCTTCAGGTCCGTGAGCCGCCAGCAACACCACAGACCGATCAAAATTGGGATCACCTAGCGGCGGCGCGGCGACGAGTAACCCTGGAGCAAGCGATGACATGTACCTCGAGAAAAAGTAGCAATGGTCGTTCAATCAATCAACCTACCACCGAAGGAATTGGGACAAAACATTGGTAAGTTGTGGGCGTTGGCGGTTCGGCGATTGCTATTGCAGAGTATCGCCTTGTAGCGAACAGCGACAGCAGAAAAGCCCCGCCACGATAATCCCCTTGCAAATGCCGCCACGGCAAGTGCCATTTGTGGGCCTCGGCCTACCCGTGCTTTACTAACCGGCGGACCTTCGGGTCCAGCGGCTGAGTTTGAGCTACCACCGACAAGCACTAAACGGGACTCGCTCCCAGCCGGCACAGCCCGGTTTGTATTTCTATTTGAAATGCCGGCACGCCGTGCGTTTGGTTATGATGGGTGAATCGCTTGTCCGCACCCGTTTTTGTTCAGTCGGTTGTCTGGCTCCCGGCCCAGCCAACGGCAAACTAAAGGAATAATTAATCATGCTCACAGTGGGACATAAATTGCCCGAATTTCGGCTGACAGCAGTGGTAAGCCTTGAGAAAGGTCGAGAGTTTCAAGAAATCAGCCAGGATACATATCGGGGCAAGTGGTTGGTAATTTTCTTCTGGCCAATGGACTTCACGTTTATCTGCCCGACAGAAATCGCCGATTTTGGCAAGCGAATCAACGACTTCGAAGATCGCGACGTCCAAGTGCTCGGCGTGAGTGTCAACACGCATTACGTGCATTTGGCGTGGAGAACCGCGAGTCCAGAATTACGGAATTTGCCGTATCCCATGCTGTCGGACACGAAACGCGAGTTCACTTCGGCTTTGGGGATACTGCACTCGAGCGGCGTTGCGCTTCGGGCGACATTCGCCGTCCACCCCGAGGGCATCATCCGTTGGGTGAACGTAAATGACCTATCCGTAGGCCGCAACACCGGGGAAGTGCTACGAGTTCTGGACGGACTACAGAGTGGCGAGCTATGCCCATGTAACTGGGAAAAGGGCATGCCGACGATTCGGGGCTAGCGAGAGAGTCACTCGCTGCTGGCGCCCCATGGCACTGTGTAGCGCCGTCGATATCCGTGGGTCTTATTCTCAATTGAAATACTGACGCCGCCGTCCGCCCCGTACTCGTAAATTTCCACGATCTCTTCACCCGTGAGACCATCGCAGCGTGCGGCGGGCAAACGGTCCAGATCATTACTGTTGGCTAGCGCGGGATCATAAGGAAAGTAAAGGTCGCCCCAAGGTGTCAGGTCGCCTGCGGGCTGCCCATGAACGTCGATGTCCGTGCATTCTAGATACCGCAAGTGACCCACTCGATGCGCGGGCCGATAGCTGCGCTCAATTCTAATCCGATCCTGATCGGTTGCTGCGGTGTCTTTGAGCAGTATTGGATCAAAGATTTTGGCTCGCCCACCCTCGCCTTCCCGCCATACGCCGAAGTGGCGCGTAACCGACTCGCGTACGGAAATCCCTGCGTCCGGGTCGCAGGCAATTGCTAACCCGACGGCTGTGGCCGCGTGCGGTTGCGGCGCGAGCAGGATCTTCCGCTTGTACATTTTGCGCAAGGCCCGACTCACCGGTGGAAACGAAGTGGCCCCACCTACCAAGTAAATCGCGCCAAGCTCTCGCTGATTGTTGGGATCGATGCCAAATGTTGTAAGGCTGCAAAGTACTCGGTCGAGCAGGGCAAGCGTGCGATCAATCAGGGGCTGACAGCGCCGGTAAATCTCATCAGCCTCTAATACTATCGAGAATTCCTGCGAAGATAGGCGGCCAAAGTCGATCAGGAGCTTGCGACTTGCCGAAGTGAGCGATTCCTTGGCTTCCCGACAAAGTTCCAACATTCGTGATCGATTCGAAAAGCCGATGCTTTGCGGGTCGATTCTTGCCATCTCCAGCGCATAGTTGAAGATTACCTCGTCAAAGTCGTCGCCCCCGAGCTGCCCGATGCCTTCGCTGCGTAACAACTCAAATCGACGTTCCGCCAACGACACGGCCGAAGTGTCGAACGTTCCTCCTCCGAGATCGTAAACGACTACGTAGCGTTTAGGAGTGCGCTTGCCGAGTGCGCCCAGGTTTCTATGTGCAAATTCTATGGCTGCGGCAGTGGGTTCGTTTAGCATGCCGATTACTTTGAAGCCCGCGCGTGTGAATGCTTCGACTGTGACGAATCGTTGCCCCGTATTTGAATTGGCCGGGACCGCGACCATTGCTTCCAGCGGCTCCTCTGGGTCAATTTGTAAATTGGATTGTTCGAGCAACATTCGGCGAACGAATCGAAGATAGTCGGTAGCCAGTGCTTTGGCAGCAGTCTGCGATAGAAGGCCTGGCACTGGATCATCCGGAGCCAAGGAGCCCACCACGCGCTTTATCGATCGCAGTGCCTGGGAGCTCGCTGCATCGGCGCCAGGATCAAATCCAAAGTCGATACCTTTACTGGTTGCAAATGCAAGGCCAGGCAGAAAATCAGCGAGCCCCTTCGGAGTGTCGAAAATTGCAACCGGATAACGACCATTGTCTACGGCCGCTACAACAGTACGTGTGGTACCAAAATCGATTCCTAGTCGCATCCTGAACAGTCCCCCATTGGGCCTTTGACCATTTTGCTTTACTAAGCGAGGCACCGCCAAGCACTTGATTCACGATCAGCACCGTCATTTAAGGGCCGATGAAATCGGTCGGACGCCCAAATAATCCTTGATTTCTCGGCAAGACTTGCTGACTAGACGGCACGGAATCGACGATACTGGCTAGAATTGCCGCACGCGGGGCCGGGCCCCTGCCGACGGCGCATTGTTCGCGATAACTAACTACGGAAAAGTGAGCCCATAACCATAAGGGTACAATGGAGAGTATTGCGAATCGCCAACATTTATTGGGATCTGAGCCAACGTTCGCGGCCATGAATGGGACAATTTGCCGCTGGGTCTAACCGCACCAAAAAGTACGTCGGCAACGCCCGCGCCTTCGCTCCCGGGCAGCCAAGCCGCGACGATTGCATCCGCTGAATCGAGAACTTCGCCGAGAATTACCGGACGCCCGGTAACCAAAACAACCACTACTTTCGCGCCCGTAAGCTTGGCCCTGCGCACAACCAATTTGTCTTCATCATCCAGCTCCAAATTTCGTCGATCGCCGTTGCCCTCGGCGTAAGGGCGTTCCCCAATGACGGCAATCACTACGCTTGCCCCGTTTGCGCCGCTTGCGTCCCGTGAGTACGTCACCCGTGCGCCGCGTGCCGCACCCAATTCGATGCCGCGGCGAATCGTCGTGCCCGTGGTAATGGGCCCCGATGCACCTTGCCATGATATCGTCCAGCCGCCGCATTGGTTGCCGATATCGTCAGCGCTTTTTCCAGCTACGTGAATCAGTGGCGTGTTCGGGTCGAGCGGGAGCACATTTCCTTGATTCTTGAGGAGCACTAGCGTTTGGCTTACGGCTTGCCTTGCCAAAATCCGATGCGCATCTGAACCGATGACTGACAACGGCGGCCGCTGGCGCGCCACTTCAAAAAGGCCAAGTTCACATTTCACGGTAAGTATACGCTTGACCGCGTCATTGATGCGGTCGAGCGGCACGCGCCCCGGCACCAGCGATGTTAGCGTTGAAATGAAGTTCTGAAAGCGCCTCGGCCCCATAACCATGTCAATGCCTGCATTTATAGCGGTTTCCACTTGCTCCGCGTAATTGCCCGGTAACTGTTCGAGCGCTGCGTAATCCGATACGAGAAAGCCGGAAAATCCCAAACGCCCTTTCAAAGTGTCTGTCAACAAGTCGCGTCGCGCATGCATCTTGACGCCATTGACGCTGCTGTAAGATACCATGATACTGCCGACTCCAGCGCTTATTGCAGCTTGATATTGGCGTAAATGGACGTCCAACATGGTCTGAGCATCAACGAGACTATCGCCGCGATCATGGCCGGACCAGGTGCCGCCGTCTGCCACGAAATGCTTGGCACACGCCAAGACCGAAGGGGTTGCTTGCCCGAGCCGCTTTCCCTGATACCCGCGAATGGCAGCTGCGCCCAGGGTTTCAGCCAGTTCGGCGGTTTCACCGAACGCTTCGCAGGTGCGCCCCCAGCGTTCGTCCCTGGCCGCCGCAACCACGGGTGAAAATGTCCAATCAATGCCGGTTGCCGCCATCTCCTCAGCCGTTGCGCGCGCAATTCGTTCGACGAGGCCTGGGTCCCTGGTGCAACCGAGTCCAACGTTGTGTGGGTAGATTACCGCACCTTGCACATTGTTGTGACCGTGTACCGCGTCGATCCCGTAGATTAGAGGGATCTGCAGGCGAGTATTGTTGGCAAATGCAGCATATTCATTCACCATCGACAGCCAGGCACCGGGTTCATTGCGCGGCGGGCTCGAACCGCCGCCGCTAAGAACTGACCCTAATCCAAATTGACCGACCTCGCTGGGCCGCGTCATCTGGCCACGATCGGGTTGTGTCATCTGCCCAATCTTCTCGGCTATTGACATTCTTGAAAGCAAACCGCTCACCCTGGCTGTGCACGAAGCCGACGGCCAACCAGGTCTTGCGGTTGCTCGGCAGACACGATCCATTGATCAACATGCGGTGGCGGCGGAGCCGTTGTATCGATGCTCGCCGATGTCGGTGGTGCAGATGGTGACGTATTTTGCGGTCGGAAGTGACTTCGCACACAACCGACCATCGCCAATGCGAACAAAAGGAACATCCGGGGGCGTCGAGCAAACATCATAACCGCCCGCTATCAGGTTTGTTGGCGCTCGGCCGCACAAAATCTAGGCAAATGTCGCATCCGTACTTTGATGGCTGTATGTTTGCTTTTTTTGGCGAAATGTTCCTAACGGAGACTCCCCCACCCGGTGAGGCTATGTTTGCCATTTCGATTTGAAATGCCGGCACGCCGTGCGCCGGGTTTTCATGGGTCGCTAGGACTGAAGATTCGGGGTACTAGTTACTCATAGGTAGGTACTTAGCGAGCGGCTGCGCTGAAATGCGTAGCAACCGGCCGAAGTCCCGCTCGCAGTCGTCCCCTGGCGCGATCGCGATCGGGATGAGCGCGTCTTGTATTGTTCATCAAGAATGCCAGGGCATCACGGATTGCCTCAAGCAAGGCCGCTCTACAGGATTGAGCTAGAGCACGGATGATATCGGGCAGGTACTGAAATGTTGATGCTGCTGCTCGCTGCGTTCGACAGGTCTGACTTTGTCGCTAAAGCTGCCGCATGCGTGATGTATCGCTTTACAACAGCGGCCAGAATGCTGGCCCGAATCAGTCCTTCCACAATCGCCTTTTTCCCAGTGTTGAAGCGGTGCAGATTGGCATAGGATTTCCATTCCTTGAACAGAAGTTCCACCTGCCAGCGGAATCGGTACAGGTTTCCAACGTCGGTGAGGGTGAATTGCGGACCCAAATTGGTGTGTAGATACATGTACAGTTTCTGGTTGCGACGACCGGGCCGGTACAGAACCACCAAGCGCCCTTGCCTTTGCCCATTCGAATTTGTAAGTCAACGTCATGACGGGGCAGCCGCCGGTGTGAGAGGTATTTTCCTTGCAGCTTTTTGAGACGCCGTCCATGCAGGTCGCGGGCCTCAACAATGATGGGGCGGATGTTCTTGGTGCCGCGAATGATGGAAAATCCTTGTGCGGTCTGGATCTGCTGGAAATACTTCTGGTCTTGGTATCCTCGGTCCAAGAGAAGTAAGCAGCCGCGAGCGCAATGTGGCTCAGTTCGAAAGTGCCGTTCTGCCTCCTTGTCTGCTGCCAAAGTGATCCAGGTGGGTGCTCCCCGAAACCCACTCACGCTGACGTGTAATTCCACCGCAGCCGGCGAAGTCTTGGTGAACCGCCCAGGAAATTCCTTTTTCAGAGACGCCTTGATGGCCAACGAAGAACCATCGTGAATGATGATGTCCTTGAAAAGCGCGAGCTTATTGCCTGCGATAGGCTCTAGGACGGCTGA